>CAZFCE010000010.1:64318-176427 GCA_964517605.1 uncultured Caldilineaceae bacterium
GAATCGGCTGATTCAAGTCATGAATCATCTGATTCAACCTTTGAATCGGCTGATTCAAGTCATGAATCGGCTGATTCAAGTCATGAATCATCTGATTCAACCTTTGAATCGGCTGATTATAGTTGGCTCATGTTAAGCGCAAGTGACCGGCACTTTGGTTTTTCCGGTAAAACGCATTTTTTACGCCTTTCACCTTCCAGAAAGCTGAAACAGAGGCAACAGAGTTGGATTAGGCCAGCTTATCGGCCAGAAACCAGCTTTCTGGAAGGTTTAATAGCGATAAATGCCGGTCACTTTAGCGCATGAGCCTTATAGTTTTGAATGGGGAAAATATAAGGCGGAGGCGGGGCGTAAAAACTAAATCCGCCGTTAAAGCGTGAAGCTGATTTTTAGCCCGTTATGGTCCGACAGGTAATCCTGATGGCGGTTGTCCAGCCACACTTTGTCTAAAAAGCACAGGTCGCATTCTATTTTAAGCGATGGCTGCGCCGCCGGAACGCGCACCAATATAAAATCAATGGGGAGTGAATAGCGCGTGGGAACGCCCGGCGGCGGGCGGTGCGTGGGCCGGGTATCGCCCGCCAGCGGGTCGGTTAGGCCGGCGTGGTTGAGAAAATCGGTGTACAGGGCGCTGTGGCGGGGAATGTTGAAATCACCTACCACCACCACCAGCGCCTCGGCGGGCTGTTGGGCCACGGTGCCGGCTAACTGATGCAGTTGCTTTTGTTGCATTTGGGCAAAAACACCCCGGCGCGGCCAATCGGCGCTGTAGTTGGCCATAATGTGGGTATTGATAACCACCACCGGGAGTTGGCCCCAGGCAAAGGTGGTAATGAGCATGCCCTTGCGCAACAATTTGTCCATGAGGGTGGGCAAGTACCAGCAGCCCTGTTCCTGGTACTGTTCAAAGTTTTGGTGGGCAATGGGCTGGCGGGCCAGCGTTAGCAATCCACCTTTGGGGCTGTAAATGCCGGGCTGGTGGGCGTGAAAAGGATAACCGGCGCTGGCCTGCGCCAGTAATTTTTGGTGAGAATGCAGTTGAACTTCTTGCAGGCAGGCCACCTGAATGGCGCTCTGTTCCAGTTTTTGGGCCAGCGCCAGCAGGCGGCGGGTAGTGCCGGGGGCCAGCGCCCCAAAACAGTTGAGGGTGATTAAAGAGAAAGAAGCGGGCATAGGTAACTTTGATAATCTTTCTCCGGGCGAGGCGGTTATAACAGCGGTGATCCCAACCGGGAGATTGAATCGTACATGCGGCCCCAAATGGGGCTGGTTTTGTAGGCGTGCAGGTCAAACTCGTAGCACTGTTGCAAATCGTTTAAAAAAGTTTGCTCCAGTTGCTGGGCAATGCCGGCATCGTACACAATCAGGTTTGATTCGTAGTTGATGGTGAAGCTGCGAATATCCATATTGGCCGAACCCACCGAGCACAGTTGCGAATCAACGGTGATGGTTTTGGCGTGAAAATAGTGGCCCTGGTAAAAGAAAATCCTCACCCCGGCTTCGGCCATGTCTTTGGCGTAGGTATAACCGGCCCGGTAGGTAAAGGGGTCGCCCGGCCCGCCGGGGGCCAGCATCACTTTTACATCCACGCCGGCCCGCGCCGCCCCGCTGAGCGCCTCGGCCAGACTGTCATCAAGGATAAAAAAGGGCGATTGAATGTAAATGTGGCTTTCGGCGGCGGTAATCATGGCAAAATAAAGCTGCCGGATGGCCTTCCACTTGGCGTCGGGGCCGGAGTTGACCACATGCAACGGCAGGTAACGGTAAGTTTTGGTCACTGCCGGAAAGTAGGCCGGGTCCAGCAGTTGTTCCTGGGTGGTGTTGTACCACTGCACAATAAAACTGTACTGCAACCCCCACACCACTTCGCCCACCACCCGGGTGTGAATATCGCGCCAGCCGGTAAAATTGCCATCACCTGGCCCCTTCAGGTAAATCTCGGCCATGTTCAGGCCGCCAATGTAGCCAATTGTGCCATCAATAACCACAATTTTGCGGTGGCTGCGGTAGCTGATGGTGTGAAACAGGTAAATAGGCGAGTAGGGAATCATTTTAATGCCGCCAGCGTTCATTTCGTTGATGTAGTTCCGGTCGAGCATAAAAAAGCAGCCCAGCGGGTCGTAAATCAGCCGGATTTGCACGCCGGCGGCGGCCCTGTCCAGCAGAATCCGTTTAAACTCCTGCATCAGCGGGTCCGAAGCCCACTCAAAATATTCCATGTGGATGGAATGCCGGGCCGTTTTTAAATCCTCCATCAGGCGCGGGTATTTTTCATGGCCGTTCTGTAAAATTTCCAGTTGGTTATTAATAAACAGGGGCGATTGAATATTGCGCCGGATTAGCTCGAGCAGGCGGCCATAAACCGGCGGCCCGGCCTGTTTGAGGCGCTCAATTTCGGCGGTTTGGTAATCAATCATGTGGTGAATGCCGGGCAAGCGCCAAACCGTTTTGCCCAGTTGTTGCCGCAGTAACTTGTTGTGGCGGCTAAAGGCTTTGTAATCGCGGCCAAACATAAAGTAGATGATTGGCCCCACCACCGGCACGCTAAAAAACAGCAACAACCAGGCAAAGGTTGATTGCGGGCTTCTGTTTTCTAAAACCGTAAACACCGAGATGACTACGGCGTAAATTACAAACAGCCACCAGAGTATGTTAGGGATTTGAGCCAGATAGTTGGCCATAGGCTTTGTCTCCTGAACTTACGGCGTGGGGGCGGGTTTGTGGCCGGGTTTCAGGCTTAAGCCCCGGTGATTTGCAGCAGTTGCGGCAGCAGCGCCGCCGAGGTGGCCATCGCCTCGCCCCGGTAAATGGAGGCATTGCCCCGCCAATCGCCAAAATAGCCGCCGGCTTCGGCAAAAATGGGCGGGAAGGGGGCGCAATCCCACGGATTCATCATGGGGTCCAGCATCACTTCGGCGCGACCGGTGGCTACCAGCAAATAGCCGTAGGCATCGCACCAGCCGGCCCGATAGTTGGCCGTTTTTTGCAGTTTTTCCCAGGCGGCCTGTTTGCCGGCTTTGGCAAAAGCGGCGGCATCGTAGTGCAGCACCAGCGCCTGCTCCAGCTTTTCCACCGGCGATACGTGGGCGCGGCGGCCATTCCACCAGCAGCCCAGCCCGGTAGCCGCCGCCAGCATTTCGCCCAGCGCCGGGTAGTTGGCCACGCCCACCTGGCACACGCCTTCAATTTCCAGGCCAATCAACACGCCGTACAGCGGCACGCCCCGCACAAAACTGCGAGTGCCGTCAATGGGGTCAATAATCCAGCGGTGGCTGCTATCGTGGCCGGTTTCGCCAAACTCCTCACCGATAATGGCGTGGGTGGGGAATTTTTGCTCAATCCGGCGGCGGATAATCTGCTCGGCTTCGCGGTCGGCAATTGTCACCGGCGATTCATCGGCTTTAAAATCGGGGCGAAGGCCGGTTTGATAGTAGCCCAGCGTAAGCCGTCCGGCTTCCCAGGCAACTTCGCGGGCAAAATCCAAATAAGTTTGCAGGTCGGTCATGGGTTAATCCCTTTCGGTTAAAAATTTACGCTCTTTGCAAAAATGATGGAGTTGGCGTGGGCGGCGCGTGTGTGGCGGCCAGCCAGCGCCACCACAACGGCCAAATCAGGGTGGCGAGCAGGGCCACAATCAGCAGCCACAGCAGCAGGGTTGCGCCCAAACCGGGGCGATTGTCGTCCGGTTCGTCCGGTAAATCTTCGGGCGGTTCGGTAAACTGGTGGGCCATTGTCAGTGGGTAAATCAGCAGCTTTGGTGGGCAGTATAACATAGCTGTTGGGATTGGCAACTTTTGCGGCAAATGCGCCCAACTCGCTCAACGCGCCGGGTTGGGGGTATAATGGCGGCGCAACCGCTTAACGCGAATAACCCGAATTGGGCGAATAGTACGATTTTTTAAGGAATTTTATTACGCCATTCGTGTTAAAAACGGCCAGGTAGCCAGATGAAAATATTCTGGCAACTGACGACTATTTTCTCAGTAGGGGCGGACCTTGCGCCCGCCCTCATTGGGCGACCACAAGGGTTGCCCCTACGCCAAAACGTTATTTTCTTAGGAGAAGAGACAACCACAATGAAAAACGTACCACAAATCACCGTAGCCGAAGCCGCCGCGCTGGTGCCGGATGGCGCCACCCTTATGGTGGGCGGGTTTGGCATGACCGGCAACCCGGTGCATTTAATGCACGCGCTGGCCGAGCGCCCGGTAAAAAACCTCACCATTATTTCTAACAATGTGGGCGAACCGGGGTTGGGCGGCGGGCGGCTGCTGCGCAACGGGCAAATCAAAAAGGCCATTGGCTCCTTTTTTACCTCAAACCCGGAGGCGGTGCAGGCCGTGCATGCCAAACAACTGGAAATTGAACTGATGCCGCAAGGTACGCTGGCCGAGGCCATGCGCGCCGGCGGCGCGGGCATTGGCGGCTTTTTTACGCCCACCAGCGCCGGCACGTTGCTGGCTGCCGGGCGCGAAACCAAAATTATCAACGGGTTGGAGCAGGTGTTCATCCCCGGCTTGTGGGCCGATGTGGCCTTTGTGCGCGCCCACCGGGCCGATACCGCCGGCAACCTGGTGTATCGCCTCACCGAGCGCAATTTTAACCCGCTCATTGCCACGGCAGCCACGCTGGTGGTGGCCGAAGTGGAAGAGATTGTGCCGGTGGGCGCTATTTCCCCGGATGAGGTGGTGACGCCCGGCCTGTATGTGGATTATCTGGTGCAGGCTCACACCACTCTGGCCGACCTGGGCAGTTCGGCTTCCATTGAAAGCAGCGGCAAAACCGTTGACGACAACCGGATGGCGATGGTGCGCCGCGCCTTTGCCGAACTGAAACGGGGCGATGTGGTTAACCTGGGCGTGGGCATTCCCACGCTGGTGGCCGACCTCATTTCGCCGGAGGACGGCATCATTTTGCACACCGAAAACGGGCTGCTGGGCGTTGGCCCCGCGCCGGAGAGCGGCGGCGCAATGGATTACCCGGTGAACGCCGGCAAACAGCCGGTAACGGCGCTGCCCGGCGCATCGTATTTTGATAGCGCCGCTTCGTTTGCCATGATTCGCGGCGGGCATGTGGATGTGGCCATTATGGGCGGCTTGCAGGTGGATGAACACGCCAACTTGGCCAACTGGGCCGTGCCCGGCAAACCGCTGCTGGGCGTGGGCGGCGCAATGGATTTGGCTTCCGGGGCCAAAAAACTGATTATTACCATGGCCCACGCCAGCCGCGATGGCGAACCCAAAATTGTGCCGCAAGCCACCCTGCCGCTTACCGCGATTGGCGCGGTGGACATGGTCATCACCGATTTGGCCGTGTTTGAGTTTATCAACGGCCAATTAACGCTCACAGAACTGATGCCCGGCGCGTTGCTGGAACAGGTGCGGGCGCAAACCAGCGCCCGCTTTGTCGAGGCGTTGCGGTGATTTTTCCTTGTGCGTGAACCAACTTGTGGTATACTTAAAATTATCTTCGGACCGTTACATAACTATCTCCAATGGTTGTGGTCAAATAACAGCTAACCCGGTAACAACAAACGGACATCCGCAATAACCGGAGCGCCGTTGGGCCATTGGCTAAAGTGCAATCCCGCCGGGTGGTGTCTCCACCCGGCGGCAACGGTATAATCCAACCAATCTCGGAGCGAGGCATAAACGTGGCAGGTGATCAACAAAAATTCCAGGTAGCAATGATGCACGCCGACCGCTTTAGCGAACAGGGCCATTGGGATGATGCCATGAAGGCCTACCGTTTTGCGCTGGCTGAGTTCCCCAACAACGCCGCGGCGATTATTGGTTTTGGCAAGGCGGCGCTGACGCTGAACCAGATTGAGATAGCCAAAAAAGCCTTTATGCAGGCGCTCAAAATCAACCCCTCCAACCTTGAGGCCCTCAATTTTATGGCCGATGTGCAGGAGCGGAGCGGCCAGTTTGCGGCTGCCTCCGAAACCTACCTGCGGATGGGCAACGTGTACGCCGCTAAAAATGATGCCGAAACGGCCATTGATTACTGGACGCGGGCCGCTCAACTAACCGCCGACCACACCGACGCCCACCACAAACTGGCCGAAGCTCTGGTCAAACAGGGCCGGTCTCGCGCCGCAGCCCGTGAGTTTTTAACCCTGGCCGCCATTCACCAGCGCCGAGGCGATATGGCGCGGGTAAAAGAGTTTATCAACGCCGCCAACGAGCTAACCCCCGGCGACCCCGGCATATTGGCCGCCAGAGAAGCGGCGGCTTCGGGCGTGGCCATCAACCCAACCAAACTCAGTGAAGAAGCCGTGTTGCCCGGCGACGATGAACTATCCGGCGAATTTACCGGCGAGGACTACGGCCTTGACGACCTTTTTGCTGAGGAAGAGCCGGCTGGCCACGAACAGCATGCCGTCGGCGGGCTGGTTGAAATTGCCCGCCAGCGGGCTATGGAACAACTGGCCAACCGGATTTTTGAGGATAGCGACAACCCGCACGTCATGACCATTATGCAGGCGTTGGATTTTCAAAGCCGAAACGACACCAACGGGGCCATCAATTTGTACCGGCAGGCGATTAACGGCGGGTACAAATTGCCGGCCCTGTTTTTTAACCTGGGGATGCTGTACCGCGAACAGGGGCAGCTCAGCGAGGCGGCGCAAAACCTGGAACACGCCGCCGAAGATCAGCAATTTATAGCCGCCGCTCAATTTATGCTGGGCGATACCTATTACGTTACCAACGATTTTGACCAGGCCGTGCAGCATTTGGCGCAGGCCATCGAAGCTATTGATTTGCAAACCGTGAGCGGACACCGGTCTTACGAGTTAGCCCAGGCCTACGAAGTTTTTGCCGATAATTTTCTGGCGCAAAACGGTTCGGACCAAATCCGGCAGTTCATCACCTCGGTGCAAAACTTTTTTGCCAGCCCCACCTGGGAACAACGGGTGTACGAAGCCCGTGGCCGGATGAACAGCCTGTCGGATGAAGACACCACCATGAGCCTGGCCGAATTTTTAGAAACGCCCGAAACCGAGGTGATGGTCACCACGTTGGCGCTCACCACTGAATACATGCGCCAGAACTTTTTAATGACCGCCTCGGAAGAGTGCCTGCGGGCCATCCAAAAGGTGCCCTCGTTTTTGCCGTTGCATGGCCGGCTGGCCGAAATTATGCTCAAGCAAAACCGCACCGATGATGCCATTACCAAATACCTGTACATTGCCAAAGTGTACCAAATGCGCAACCAGCCGGATCAGTCTGTCACCGTTTTTCAGAAAATCCTGAAACTCGCGCCAATGGACGTAACCGTGCGCTCCAAACTGATTGATTTGTACACGTCGGCGGGCAGTATTGACGAGGCATTGGAGCAATATTTAATCCTGGCCGATTCGTATTACCAGTTGGCCCAGGTTGACCGCGCCATTGAAAAATACAACGAAGCCATTCGGCTGGCCGATTCGTTGCAAAACGGTGGTAGTTGGAAGGTTGAGGCACTCACCCGCATTGCCGATATTTACAACCAGCGGTTTGATTGGTCGCGGGCTACCCAGGCCATGCTGCAATTACTAAAAATTTCGCCCAATAACGAGCAAATTATGCGTCAGCTAGTGGAATTGCATTACAAACAAAACAAAACCGCCGAAGCCATTAAAATTCTGGATGACCTGCTGGCCATTTACCAGCGTAAAAAACCGGTGGCTGCGCTGGATTTGCTCAAGGATTTGGTTGAGTTTTACCCCGGCGATATGGCCTTGCGTCAGCGGTTGGCCGTAACCTACGTGCAAAACAACAAAATCCGCGAGGCCATTACCGAATACGACGCGCTTGGCGAAATGCAGTTAGAAAACGGGCTACGCGACGAAGCCATCCAAACCGTCCAGGCCATTATCAACCTCAACCCCAGCGATATTGATGGCTACCGGCGGTTGCTGGCGCAAATAGGCGGATAACCCGTAACCGTTCCGGCTGACAACTGAACAGGCAAGGTTAAACGGTGTTTTCGGATCTGGACTACATTTTATCCCGGCTAAATTTTGTCAGCGTTATTGATATCTTACTGGTTGCCCTGGTCTTTTTCTGGATATTAACCTTGCTGCAAGGCACGCGCTCGGCGCAGTTGTTGCGCGGCATTCTGATTATCTCGATTTTTGCGGTTATTTCCGCCGGCGTGTTCAATCAGCTTACCGCTTTTAGCTGGCTGGTGAACAAATCCCTGCCGGCCATTCTGGTGGCCATCCCCGTTATTTTTCAACCGGAACTCCGGCGCGCGCTGGAACGGCTGGGGCGCACCGGCAATATCCTCACCGGCAATCGCCCGTCTCCACCCATCGAAGAAACCATTCTGGCGGTTAGCCAGGCCGCCGTCGCTCTGTCGGAGTTGCGGCATGGGGCGCTGATTGTGCTTGAGCGCGAAACCGGCCTGGCCGGCCACGTTGAAATTGGGGAGATGCTCAATTCAACGGTAACGCCCTCGCTGTTGATGACCATTTTTTACCCCGGCACGCCGCTGCACGATGGCGCGGTGGTCATTAAAGATGATGTGCTGGTGGCGGCGGCGGTGGTGCTGCCGTTGGGCGGCAGTCTCACCACCGATATGCGCCTGCTGGGCACGCGGCACCGGGCGGCGTTGGGCATCAGTGAGGTAACGGATGCCGTGGCCGTGGTGGTGTCCGAAGAAACCGGGCTGGTTTCGGTGGTACACGATGGCAAAATGATCCGTGGGGTTGACCAAAAACGGTTGGAGCAACTGCTACGCGCTTTTTTCAAAAATCAGCTTACCGATGACAACCTTTTTAACGGGCTGCGTTCGCCGCGTTTGTTCCGCCGCAAGCCCAACCCCACGGACCCCGCTCCTTGAAATTTGCGGCTACTGGTCGCGTTGCACCAAATCGGCCAGCGTTTCCCGCCGCTGCGCCAATCGCACTGAATTTTCCTCAATAAAAACCACCGCCGGTTTAAGGGCGGCATTGTAATTGCTACCCATCGTTAACTGGTAAGCGCCGGCTACCGGCGTAGCCAGCACGTCGCCGGGAACGGCGCGGGGCAGGTTTACTTCCTCAATCAACACATCCCCGGATTCACAAAACGGCCCGGCCACCCGCACGGTTTCCGTCTCCGGCTCGCCGGCGCGATTGGCCAAAATAGCCGTGTACCTGGCCTGGTACAACGCCGGGCGCGGATTATCGGCCAGCCCGCCATCAATATTCACGGTGATGAGACCGCCGGGGTTAACCTTGCGGCTGCCAACAGTGTACAACGCTACCCCGGCTTGCGCCACCAGCGAGCGGCCCGGCTCAAGCACCAGCGTGGGCAGCGGCAAACCGCGCCGGGCGCAGCCCGCTTCTACGGCGGCCACAATGCCGGCCACAAACGGCGTGATTGGCATGGGCGGGTCGGCGGGGTGATAAGGCACACCCCAACCGCCGCCGGGCGATAATTCCTGCAATTGCCAGTCAAGTTTTTCGCGTAGCGAGATAGCTATATCCAGCAACCGGTCGAGCGCGGTTGCAACCGGGCCAGCCTCGTGAAAATGGGATCCCAAATGCAGGTGCAATCCGGTTGGACGCAGCCAGCTAAATTGGGGCTGGGTGAGCAAGCGTTGCATGGTCGGCTCAATTTCGGCCAGGGGAAAGCCAAATTTGCTGGCGGCGGTGCCGGTAACAGTGTATTGATGGTGCGTTTTTACCGGTACGTCGGGGGTAACTCGCAGCCAAATAACGGTGGGTTGCTGCCGGGCAGCGGCGAGTTGGGCCAATAGTTCCAATTCGGTGGGGTTATCAACTACAATCTGGCCCACGCCAACCTGGAGTGCGGCGTTTAAATCGGTCAGGGTTTTGTTGTTGCCGTGCAGGTGCATATTGGCCGGAGCGACGCTGCCGCGTTGCCCAATAAAAATTTCGCCCGCCGAACTGACATCCAGCCCCACGCCGGCGTTAGCCATCACCTGGGCCAGCGCCGTGCACAAAAAAGCTTTGCTGGCGTAAGTTAGCCGGGTTGGGCCGGCGTAAGTGTTTAAAGTTTGGCGGTAAGTGCTAATATTATGCCGGATTGTGCCGATATTATAAACATACAGCGGCGTGCCAAACTCCTGGGCCAGTTGCCGGGCGCTGTGCCCGCCCAAAGTGAGTTCGCCGCCGGAGTTAATGGTGGTTTCAAGGGGAAATAGCGATAGTTTTGCCTGCATAGTTACCTTTTTCTTTGCCTAAAATGCGGGTGGATTAATGCGCTAAGTATCGCCTATTCGCAGGAGTTAGGCAAAATTGGCCCGATGCAACCAGGCCAAATTGGCTCTTGAAGTTACCAGGTATTTGACGTATAATTTCTGTTAAAATAGATAAAAAGCCGGAAATTTTGCGGCAATGTGTGGATATGAACGGATGATAGACGAAATTGATCAACAGATCATTTCTTTGTTGCAAGACGATGCGCGGTTGTCGAATGCGGTAATTGCCGAAAAAGTTGGTCTGAAATCCAGCTCGGTTTTTGACCGGGTTAAGAAGATGGAACGCAAAGGTATTATCAAGGGGTATGTAGCTTTGGTAGATGCCGAGTTAGTAGATAAACCTATTGTTGCCTTTATTCGGCTGAGTGTGGGGTCTGTTTCTGAGGATTATCTGGAATCCAAACGGAGTGTGGAAGA
Organism: uncultured Caldilineaceae bacterium; assembly: GCA_964517605.1. GTDB lineage: Bacteria > Chloroflexota > Anaerolineae > 4572-78 > J111 > J095. The sequence continues at coordinate 74,930 of CAZFCE010000010.1, forward strand.
TATATGTGCCGCCGAACCGGACGTGCTGGAATGTCACGCCGTGGCCGGCGAGGATTGTTATGTGCTCAAAGTGCGGGCGGTGAACCCTAAAGAGCTAGAAAAATTGATTGAGCGGATCCGTTGTAATGCGCCGGTTACTCGCTCAACCACCAGTATTGTGTTATCTACGGTTAAGGAAACGGCTAAAGTTTTTCCGGGTTGAGTTGTAGTTGTAGTCCATGGCGCAACAACGGGGTTGCCAATCTACAATGACAGTGGAGGTGAAATCATGGACGTAAAAATGCTTACGTACCTTCATAGCGAAAATGAATTTAGCCGGGCCAGCCAGCAGGGGTTTTGGGAGGTGGTGCGTAGCTTTTTTACGCATCGTAATGCTCACCTGTTGTCGTTTAACGAGGTCCTTAACAAGTTTAACGTCAGCGAAACCACCGACTTGGGGATTCAGGATGTTCCGCTTAAAAAAATTGTGGGTAGCACGGGCCGGTGCGCCGGTTTTACTCGCCATTTTCTGCCTCGCATGCATGATCAATTTAGTAAAGAACGCTGGCGCAATATTTACATGCTGGCGGTATCGGGCCGGGGTTTTCCGCCCATTGAGGTTTACAAGGTGGGCCAGGTTTATTTTGTGGAGGATGGGCATCACCGGGTTTCGGTGGCGGCTTATCTAAACTGGAAAACCATTCGGGCGCACGTTACCGAAATCCCGCTGGGGTTTGCCGGCGAAACCAACTTTTACGATAGTCCCGATTGGCAGGACGAGGTAGATTTGCGCAACAACTAGCTTTAACCCATCAACCCAAATTAATAAAACGGCAATTCCAGGGGCGAACACAGGTTCGCCCTTGATGTTTATGTACAATATGGAGGAGAAATAGCGGTATGAAAGATTTTTTGTGGTTGCTGTTTTTGGCCTCTTTGTGGGGGCCGTCGTTTGTGTTTATCAAAGTGGCGGTGGCGGAGATTCCGCCCATCACCCTGGCTACCGGGCGAGTGGGGCTGGCGGCGGCTACGTTGATTTTAATTTTGCGGTGGCAGGGGCGTGGGTTGTTGCCGTTGGGCCGGGTTTGGAAGCACTTTGCGGTGGCCGGTTTTTTTGGCAATGCGCTGCCATTTGTGTTGTTTTGCTGGGGTGAGCAGTATATTGATAGCGCCCTGGCCGCCATTTTAAACGGCACCACTCCGCTGTTTACCATTTTGTTGGCCCACGTTTTTATTGAGGATGATCGCATTACCCCGGCCAAACTGGTGGGGGTGTTGTTGGGATTTGGCGGTTTATCGCTGTTGATTTTGCCGTCGCTGTTTAACGGAGTGCAGGCCACAACCTGGGGCTTGCTGGCCGTGGCTACGGCTGCCGCCAGTTACGGTATTTCGATGGTTTATTCGCGGTTGCATTTGGTGGGGCTGCCCAAACTGGTTGCGCCGGCTTCACAGCTAACTATGGCCACGGTGTATTTGCTGCCCCTGTCGCTAGTGATGGAGCATTCGTACCGGCTGCCGCTGCCTTCGCTGGCGGCGGCGGGGTCGGTGGCAACGTTGGCGCTGGCGGGAACGGCGCTGGCGTTTGTGCTGTACTACCGGATTATGGAAAAAACCAGCGCCACGTATTTATCAATGGTAACGTATTTGGTGCCGGTTTTTGGCGTGGCGCTGGGAGTGGCGGTTTTAGGCGAACAGATGCAGTGGAACGCCTACGCCGGTTGCGCCCTGATTTTGGTGGGCGTGATGATTGTGAACGATGTGTTTAAAGAGCTAAAAAACTGGCTGGCGCGTCCCTCTGATGCAGTTGCCCGGCTGTAAAGTTGGCCAACAAAAAAACCTCCGCCGGTGCGGAGGTTTTTTGTTGGGGTTGACAACACGCCCGGTTACATCTCGCGGGCGTCAACAACGTGGTCGCCAAGTTGCTCAAGGTTGGCAATAAGCTGGCTCTGGCTCACATCCTGCACTTTGATGACCAGCCCATTTTCTTCGGGGTTATCGGTGATGGGGTATGTGCCCACGCTAACAATATTGCCGCCCAGTTCATACACGGCTTGCGTTAGCGCCGCCAGCACCCCTTTTCGGCGCGGCACGCTGAGGGTTAACCGCAGCCCCGGCTGTCCGCCGCCAATCATCTGCACAAACGATTTGAAAATGTCGGTTTCGGTGATGATGCCCACCGGGCGGTTGTCTTTATCCACTACCGGCAACCCGCCAATTCGGTTTTCTACCATTAGGTGCGCCGCTGTTTCCAAAATATCGTCCGGCGAAACGGTGATGATAGTGGTGCTCATCAACCGGTCAACTTTAATTTTTGAAAGCAGATAGTTTACTTCCCACATGCTCAACGTGGTTGCCGGCGAAGGCGAGGCGTACAGCAAATCGCGTTCGGACACAATGCCAATAATTTTGCCGTTTTTGTCCACCACCGGCAGCCGCCGAAAGTGGTTTTCTCGCATAAGCCGTAGCGCTTCCTGGAATGGCAAATCTGGTGGAACAGTGATTACCGGTGTGGTCATATGGTCACGTACAAACATAAAAGCCTCCTGTAATAGTGAAAAGTTTGGGTTAGTACAAACTTAACGGCTACACCTAGAAATGAACTTATTGTTTGTAAGACGATTGCAATGGGGAAGGTTGCCCAATAAAAAGTGGTAGGGCGCGGTACCGGAAGTAGGTAAAGGTTGATTATCCCGGTTAGCGCAGAGGCCATAACTCGTGCTCCATTGCATGGTTATAAGTTAAGTATACCATAAAAACGGTTTTTTGGTGGGAAAATTATGGCGAATTTAACCGCCAGGCCGCTATTGGGGTTTTTCTTCTAAATCTAAAATTGATGGCCGATGGCCCGTTTGCGCGCAGTTGGGGCAACCGCGTTTGGGGTCCGTCACCACGCTAAAGCATTCGCTGCACCAGCCTTCAACTTCAACCTGTAATTTAAAGCCAAAGAATTTTTTTACCACTTTGGCATCCAACACCAACGTTTCCGAGGCGTTGGCCCGCAAAATATCGGGCACCGGGCAGGTGGCGCACAGGCTGGGCTTCCAGGGCAACGAATCCGGGTTGCGTTCCAGCAGGCGGCAGGCCTGGGCGTTGCGTCCCCGGTAAAAATCGCCAAAATAATATTTACATTCTTGACCGGCAGGTGTTTTCATAATCCATCTGAATTAATAAAGTTGTACTCAGCGTACACCCGCTTGCTGAAAAAGAGCTTAAAAAGCTAAAACGGCGCTGCTCCGTTGGGGTTGTGCCGGAGCAGCGCCGTTGAACTGGCTGTCAGTGTTAAACGCGGGTAATGTACGCGCCGGTGCGGGTATCAATACGGATGGTATCGCCAACATTAACAAAGAGCGGAGTTTGCACCACCAGCCCGGTAGTAACGGTAACGGGTTTGCTGGCGCCCTGGGCGGTGTCGCCGGCAAAGCCCGGTTCGGCGTCTACCACCTTCAGGTCAACTGTGATGGGAATTTGGATGTCAATGGGTTCGCCCTGGTAGCTGGAGATTTTCACCGTCATGTTTTCTATCAGGTAGGGGATAAAATCTTCGAGCAGTTCTTTGTTGATGGCCGGTTGTTCGTAGGTGTCCATGTCCATAAAATAGAACAGGTCGCCATCTTTGTACAGGTATTGGGCCTCAACGTGGTCCAGCGACACATCCTGCACGCGCTCGCCGCCGTTGTAGGTTTTTTCAAAAATAGAGCCGGTGCGCAGGTTTTGCACTTTTACCCGAATGGTAGCGCCGCCGCGACCGGTTTTGTTGTGGGTGTAATCCAGTACTTTCAATAAATCGCCAGTATCGGTGTAAGTGGTTCCTTTGCGTAAGGCATTTGCTTCAATCATTTTCTTCCTCCATCATTATTTTTCAATATACAATTCACAGGCATCAGCGGTTATCTGTTGGTTTATTTACGCCGACCTCTGTTGATTACAATTTATAATCCGCCAAAATTAATCCAATTTTCGGCAATTTGGGGCAGGCTGTCAAGTGGCCCTTGTTTGATGGTTACTTCCGGTAACGAATCGATAAAAGCCTGCCCATAATTTTTGCTGAGCACGCGCCGGTCAAACACGGCCACCACGCCCCGGTCGTTGTGGGTGCGGATGAGCCGGCCAAAACCCTGCCGGAACATTAAAATAGCCTGCGGGATGGAATACTGGTTGAACGAGTCGTCAAACGTTTCGGCGCGGGCGGCCACAATCGGGTCGCTGGGTACGGCAAAGGGAATGCGGGTAATCACCACGCAACTCAACGCCGCGCCGGGAATATCCACGCCTTCCCAAAATGAGCGCGTGCCCAAAATCACGGCCTGCTCGGCGTTTTTAAAGTTTTCAATCATCTGGCGGCGGCTGGAGCCATCACCTTGCTGGTACACCACAATTCCGGCGCGCGCCAGCGGCTCTTTGATGGCGTTGGCGGTGTGTTTTAACTGGGTGTAGGCCGTAAACAGCACCAGCGTGCGCCCCTTGATTTGTTTTACCAGTTTGATGAGCGCCTCATTGGACACGGTGGAGTAATTGGGCGCGGTCGGTTCCGGAATGTCGGTGGGCAGGTAGAGCAGGGTGCTGTGTTCGTAATCAAACGGCGAGCCAACGGCGGCTTCGCCGGCCTCCCACAAATCGAGCCGCTCCTGAAAATACTCAAACGAGTTGTTGGTGCGGAGCGTGGCCGAGGTGAACACCACCGATTCTTTGGGCCGGATGAGATGTTCCTTTACCAGTTCGCCCACGTGCAGCGGCGCGTTGTGCAGCGAAATATCGTTGTTTTGGGCGTCTTTTTCTACCCACAAAATCCGGTCATTGCCGGGGGCAATCAGGATTATCTTCAGGTTGGTGCGGATTTCATCCAGCCGGCTGCGGTACAGGGTTAGCCCCGCCAGCAGTTCTTCCCAGTGCGGCACGTCAAACCCTTCCATTTCGGTGAGCAGGGAATAGAGAATGCCCAACGCTTTGGAGCTGTCTTTAAGGCAGGCGTCGGCGTTTTCCCAGGTTAGCTCCACATTGCTCCACGAAGCCTGCCCGCGGGTGGCATCGGTAAGGCGGATTTTGGGGTTGTAGGTGCGGCTGGCCGGAAAATCGGCTACAAAGGCTTGCAGCGCTGCAAACATCTGGCGGGCGGCGCTTTCCAGCCGTTGAATCGCCTCGTCGGTTTTGTCAATCAGCTCATTTACGTCACTTTTGAGGCTATCCGGCACCACCGCTACGCTGCGCCGGGCAACCTCGTGGATAAATCCCACCCGGCGGTCGCTGCCGCGCACGGGCTGGCTCAACTCGCGCAGCAGTTGCAGCAGCGAGTTTTGATCAATTACAAAACTAAGCTGGTCGGTAAAACTGTCTTCCAGGTGATGAGCTTCATCAACAAGCAGGTATTTGTATTCGGGGATGATTTTGTTATCCACTCCAATGTCCGATAACAGCAGGGCGTGGTTAACAATAATCACATGCGCCGATTCGGCTTGCCGCCGGGCGCGGGCGTAAAAACAGCTTTCGGCGGAGCAATCGCGCGGCGTGCACATGGTACTATCCGAGGCCACCTGGCTCCACAACGCCTGCTCGGCGTAATCCGGCATAAACAGTTCTTCGCGGTCGCCGGTGGTGGTGCTGGGTAGCCACACCAGCAATTTGGCCAGCAGCCGCAGTTCGCGTGGGTTGTGGCCCTGTTTGGCCTGAAACAGTTGCACCCGGCGCGGGCACACGTAGTTACTGCGCCCCTTCATGGCCACGGCTTTGAACGTTACCGGCAGAATTTTTTGCAGCAGCGGGATGTCTTTGTTGAGAAGCTGATCCTGCAAATTGATGGTGTTGGTAGAAACCACCACGCGCTCGCCGTTTTGTTTGGCCCAGTAAATGGCCGGAATGAGATAAGCCATTGATTTGCCGGTGCCGGTGCCGGCCTCAATCATAACGTGCTGCGATTGGTTGAACGCGCCGGCCACGTTGGCCAGCATGTCCACCTGCTGCGGGCGGTATTCAAACCCGCTAAAATTTTTGGCAAACAGGCCGTTTTTCTCCAGCATTTGGCACAGGGTTTCTACCGGCAGCGGGGCGGGCGCGGCCACGGGTTTTAGCGGCGGGTCAAAAGTTTGCTCGGTGAGGGCGTGGCCGCTATCTTCCAGGCTGGAGCCGATAAAACCTTTGGCGGCCAGTTGCCGGCCCAATGTGCTGGCGGGAGCCTGGTAGCGGCGCTCGCGGCTGAGATCGGCAAAAACCAGCGCCAGCGGCCAGGTGGTTTTTGCCGAAATCCGGGCCACTTCTTCGATAACGCGGCCATCCAGGCGGCGGGCCTGGTCGAGCAGCGCCGCAAACAGTTGTTGGGTGGCCTGCGCATCGTCAAGGGCGCGGTGGGCCTGGCCTTCGGGCGGCAGGGTAATATCCAAATATTTTAGCAGCGCCGCCAGGCTGTAACGGCTGGCGTGCGGCAGCAAAATGCTGGCCAACTCAAAGGTATCAATGCCAACGTTGTCGGTGAGTACGCGCTGTTTGTGCAAAAAGCCCAAATCAAAACCAATGTTATGCCCAATGATGGGGCTATCGCCCACAAAGCGGCTTAACCGGGGCAACACGGCGCTCAGGCGAGGAGCATCTTTTACATCCGCCGGAGTAATGCCGGTGAGTTGCTGAATTTTGTAGGGAATGGGCCGGCTGGGGTTAACTAACTGGCTAAACGTGTCAAAAACCTGATCACCTTTGAATCTAACCGCGCCAATTTCTAAAATTTCATCCTCATCGGCGTTAAGGCCGGTGGTTTCAATATCCAGCGAAATATATATTCGAGACAAAAGGGTTCTACTTTCTAGGCTGCCCGGTAAGGGCAATCTGTTGGGCAAACAAGCAACGATATATTATATTGATAATTAAAAATAGAGCGAAAACCGGCCTTGCACCTGATTTTTGCCAAAAGTCCCATTGACGATTTAACATGGCCATGTTAAGATTACCCTGATTACCCTATAAATCCCCGGCGTAGTTTTTAAGGAGAATAGCCAATGGCGCACAGCTACGTACTTGAGCAGGTTGATATTTTTGAAGAGTTAACTCCGGATCAGCTTAAACAGGTTGAAGCCATCTGTACGGAAAAGAGCTACCAGCAGGGGGATGTGATTTTTGAGGAAAGCACCCCCAGCCACGAATTTTATATTATTGCTGATGGCGAAGTGGATATTCAAATTGACCCCGACACCATCGGTGACGGGCACGATAGCCACCAGCCCACCACCATTGCCACTTTGCGGCGGGGGCAATCGTTTGGCGAGGTGGCGATTGTGGACCCCGGCTTGCGGTCGGCCTCGGCCAAATGCGTTTCGGACAGTTGCCGGGTGCTGCTCATTGACCGGCACGCCTTTTTGCAACTGCTGGAAAACGATTACCAGATGGGCTACATTGTAATGCGTAACTTTGCCGTTGATTTATCGCTGAAAATCCGGCAAACCAATCTGCTGGTACGCGAGTCTTTAATGTGAAATTTGCCATCTTCATGGTAAACTATAGCTCCTGTTGACCAGGAGCTATATTATTTTCAGCCAAAATTTACAGTAAAAAAATTGAGACCTATGTCAGACCTCTTTCGCCTGGTGGCGCTGATCCTGCTGTTGCCGCTGATTATTATCATACTGGGGCCATTACTGGTGCTGGCGGCTATCCGGGGGCAGCAATATTTTGGGCCAATTACGCTTAATTCAATCCGGTATAATTTTGCCGGGCGAATTGGCGTTTTTTTGTTGGGAGTGGTGGTGTGGTTGTTGGTGTGGGGCGGGTTGGCCTGGCTGGCGGTTGATGCCTTTACCCCGGCAGCTAATCCCCCCGATATTGCCGCGCTTACCCCCGCCGCGCCGCCAACCGCAACCGGCGCTCCTCCGGCTACTGCCGCGCCACCCACCGAACCGGCCACAGCCACGGCCAACCCAACGCCAACCCCAACGTTGGCCATAAAACTCACCGCCGCGCCCAAAAGCAGCCCGGTTCCAACGGTGATTACCGGCACGCCCGCAGTTACATTGACTGCCGTCGCGTTGCCGGTAACGGCCACCACTACCGTTACCTCCACCAACCGACAGGCGGCGCTGGCTGCCGTGGGAGAGGCCAATATTTTGCTCAAACAGGCCATCAGCCAATCCGGCCAGAAAAATCTGGATAACCTGGGCCAATTGTGGCAGGCTGATGCGCTGGTTGCCGTGCAAAAATTTGTAGCTCACGTTACCGGTCGCTTTACCGAACCGCCGCAAGTAACTCTGGAATACTTAAATCCGCCGGCCATCAGTGCCGAGAGCGCCGGGCAAGTTGTAATTGTGGCCAGTGAACGCTGGACTTACGGCGGAGACGCGCAGCAGAAACGCGAAAATTTTGAGTTTACCTACACGGTAGTGCCTACCCGCACCACCTGGGTGATTTCCCAATACTCGTACCGCCGCTTGCCGGAGGAGCCGGTTAAAGAAACGGCTACCGCTCTACCCAGGTGAAGACATAAAAATCAACATTATTGTCAATTAGGTTAAGGGGTGATATAATGGAGCTAGCAGACGTCCTCGTTTCCCCCGAAAATTCATTAGGTTTTTGTTAGGAACACAAAACCGACATCTGGCTCAAATCAAATAAGGAATTATTAGATGATGTCCAAAAAACAGAAAGTAGGCTTACAACTTAGTATCGGTGGTTTGGGCGATAAATCGTTTAATGACTCTGCGTTTTCCGGGATTGAAGAGGCGCACCGCATTCACGGTATCGAGTTTGAGTACGCCACCTGGCAAAATCCCATGCTGAACGCGGTAACCATTGAAGAATGGGCCAAATCCGGTTTTGACCTGATTGTTGCGGTGGGTTACAGCAACGCCGCTCCCATTAACGGGGTGGCGGCCAAATATCCCAACACCAAGTTTGCGCTCATTGATTACGCCGGCGAAGGTGATAACGTTTGGTCGGCGATTTACCGCGAGTACGAAGGTGACTTTGTAGTGGGGGTTTTGGCCGCGCTGGTTACTCAAACCCGGATTGTGGGGTTTATGGGCGGCGGTGTAACGCCCATTGTTCGCCGGATTGAGTTGGGGTTTGCTCAGGGTGTAAAAAATGTTGATCCATCCATCAGCTTTATTTCTGATTATGTGGGCGAGTTTGACGACCCGGTTAAGGGTGCGTTGCTGGCCGAAACCCAGTACATGTTGGGTGCCGACGTGATTTATCAGGTGGCGGGCCGCTGCGGGTTGGGCGCTATTGATACCGCCAAAAATTTTGGCAAATGGATTATCAGCACCGGCGGCGACCACAGCTACCTGGCTCCCAAAGCCGTTTTAACCAGCCGCATTAAAAATGTGGGCCGGCCCATTATTGATGTGATTGAGGCGGTTAAAGAAAACCGGTTTGATGGCGGCGTTGTAAAAAGTTACGGCTTTGCCGAAGGCGGCTTAATGTTAGCGCCCATTCGGCCCAGCGTTTCAAAAGTGGTTACGCCGCCCATTCAGGGGATTATGCAAGAAGTGCAGGCCCAGGTAATTAGCGGCAAAATAATTGTAGAGCTTGACGAGGATTAAATCCGGCCAATCTGGCTAAAATTTGGTTATTGCCTCCCCCCTCACGCCGACGAGGGGGGATTTTTTTTGTGGGCAAACTGTTGCAGCGTGGTTTCAATCTCCAGAGCCAAATCGGCTTTTTGGGCGTGGCTGCCTAACTGCTCGTTCAGCAACACCACCGGGCCGTCATCGGTTTCCAGCGACAGGTAAACCGATTTGCTATCGGTTGCGCCCAGCGCCGGAGTTACATGCGCCCGGCGGATGTTGGCGTAATCAAGCTGCGCGCCGCCGGGCACGCTGGCCGATTGGTAACTGAGTTGCCCCAACTGCTGATTCAGACGGATGGTGCACTCCTGCGTTTGGGCCGTTTTGATAGCCTGCACGGGGCGGGCCGAGGCCATGTTGGCCGCCACCACCGCCAGCCCCCAGGCCAATGCCGGCAATCCCAAAAACGCGCCAATAAAAGCCAGCCGCACCAGGCCCGGCTGAGTTCTGGCGTCAACGCTCAACGCCAGCCCGACCACCACCGCCAGCGCCAGCAGCGCCGCCAGCGGCCCGCAGGTGAGCCAGGCTAACCCCTGCACCACCGGCTCGCCGCGCACCACAAATACCCGTTCGCCGGGCCGCGACTGATCCTGAATGGTTGTAACCAGGCCGGCGGGCTGGTTGATGAGCAGCCACCAGGGGCGGTGCGGGGCGCTCATAGGCGGGCGCTCCGGCGGGCGCGGTTAATCCACCAAATGTAAGCCAGCCGCCACGCCAGCATCACCAATCCTAAATAAGCCAGCGAAACCAGCACAAATGTTATTGGAATGCCTGCCGGTATGGGCCGCTGCAACATGACGGCCCGCAGCAGGTGCCCCACCAGCACGGCCACCAGCCACGCCGGTAACAGCCGGGGCAGCAATCTGGTGGCGGCGCGGCTGATTTCTACCCGGTACAGGCCAAACCAGGGCGCAACTCCCAGCCAGCCCGCCACAAACGGCAGCGCCGTGGTTAACCCGGCAACTAAATCGGTGGGCGATAGCGCATGGCTTTGGCGGCCAATGGCTACAAAGCTCAAAATTACCAGCAAATCACCGCTCAACAGCGGCGCTATTTGGATTACGGCGGTTTTGGGGTTAATCATCACAACGCTCCGGCTAACCCGGCCATTATAGCCAGTTTTGAAAAAATTCACAACCGCTTGATTCTACACAAGATGTGGTGGGGGGTGAGGCGTGACCCTACTCTATCCAGATAGCAGGATTATGACAACTAATTGACACGGTTAGTAAATTTATGTAAAATGGATATGTCAAGTTGGCATTTTGTAGGATACGGCCATTGTTTAGTTATGGGAGGGTGCGTATGTCACTGTTTTATCTGCCCAGAATAATTGGAACCGTGCTGATTATTGGTCTGCTGTTTGTTTACCCCGCTCCGGCGGCTTTATCGCAGCAGGCGCAGCCGGGGGTTCAAGACTTGCTGGTAAACGGCGGTTTTGAAGGCGGTTTTCAGGAAGATTTTGGGGTTGGATACGGTTGGGGCGCTTTTAGCAACGGCAACGCCGTGGTGGGCTGGAATTATGATGATTGGGCCGCCGTGGTGGGGAGCGGCAAATACTCCCAACGCATCGAAATTAAACAGGCGCTCGACCAGGATCGCTACGCCGGTATTTACCAGACAATCTCGGTGGTGCCCGGTCAGCAATATAAATTGACCATCCACGGGGTAATCCGCAGCGACGAGGGCGATGTTAAAACGTCTGATTATGGCTACCGCCTGCAATACGCCATTGAAGACAAAGGTAGCGTGGCCTGGGAATTGGTTAGCCCGCAAGCCTGGCAAGAGCTTCCCTGGGATGAACGGCCTATGCAATTAGCCGCCGGACAAGGCAAATATCCGCAGCAAACCTTTGAAACCACCATCACTGCCAAAACCGATAAACTTACCCTGTTCATCCGGGGCTGGAAAAAATGGCTCAATAACGGCGCCGGGATTTTTGACCTTGACGACATCAGCTTTGTTGGCCCGGCCCCCGAAGGCTTTCAGGCTCCGGTGGCGCAGGCCGTGGCGTTGAACGGAGCCGCGCCGGCGCAATCCGCCGCCGAGTCTCCGGCGGCGACAAACGCGGCTCCCGCCGAAAAAGCCGCGCCATCCACCACCGAAACCACCGAAAAGGCGACCGCGCCGGATACCACTGCCGCGGCAGGAAATAGTAGTAACGTTATCGGCGCGTTAAACCAAACCAACGCCATCCCGCAAGCCAAAGTAGCGCCGCTGCCCGTAACCGGCTCCGGCGAGGATAATTCAATTGTATATGTAGTAATTGTGGGCATTGTAGTGTTACTGGCCCTGTTTGTAAGCGCCGTTATGGCCACGCTCAAATGGCGTAGCCTGGCCGAATAAAACGTCCGTTGTTCCGCCGTGGGAAAACAAGGAGGTAAATTGTGAAAAAATCTATCTGGGCAATGTTGTTGCTGTTAATTTTGCTGGCGGCGTTTCCGCTGGCGTCGCAGGCGGCTCCGCTGCAAAAACTAAGCTGGCGGGCCGAATATTACGATAACCCCGGCCTTACCGGGCAGCCCCGGCTGGTGGTGTACGAAGCGCAATTTGGCCACGATTGGGGGTACGGTTCGCCCTCGCCCGAAATCCCGGTTGACCACTTTTCGGCCCGGTTTACCCGGCGGATGCACTTTGATGAAGGCACCTACATGTTCACCCTGTCGCTGGATGACGGCGCGCGGGTGTGGCTTGACGGCAATTTGATTATTGATGCCTGGAGCCTGGGGCCTAAAGATAAACTGCAAACCAAAATCCGGCTGGATCACGATGGCGACTACGAATTGCAGGTGGCCTATTTTGAGGATATTGGCGTGGCCCGGATTGCGCTCGATTGGCTGAAATTGGCCGGCAAGGACGATATTTTGGGGTCGTGGCGGGGCGATTATTTTGATAACCGCGACCTGCAAGGTCAGCCGGTAATGACTCGCCAGGATAGCGCCATCAATTTTGATTGGAACAGCGGCGCGCCCTCGCCCGCCGTGCCGCGCGATAACTTCTCGGTGCGCTGGACGCGCTCAATTTACCTGCCCGCCGGTCACTACACCTTTAGGGTGCAGCACGATGACGGCATGCGCATTTATGTTGACGGCAAAATCATCTACGATTCCTGGCTTGACCAGGCCGTAACCTACAAAGTGGGTATTGTGCCGCTCAAAGAAGGCTACCGCACCTTTACCATTGAATATTACGATCACGTGGGCAATGCCGTTGTCTACTTTAGCATAGATGAAGACCCCGGCGACTACAGCGACACGGTGAATGACCCCAGCGAACCCGGCATTGTTGTTGATAACCGCGATGACGGCTTTAGCTGGTATGGCCCGCGCCCCGGAGAAGAACGGGGTGGGCTTGGCGGCGATTTCTTCTGGGTTTACAACCAAACTAATACGCCGCTTAACAGCGCCCAATGGACGCCCAATCTGCCCGAAGCCGGCAACTACGAAGTGTTTGCCCATATTCCCGGCGGCCGCGCCACCACCGGCAGCGCCAACTACCGCATTCAACATTTTGGCCGGGTGGCCGAACGCGCCCTTGACCAGAGCCGCTACAGCAACGAGTTTGCCAGCCTGGGCATTTACTACTTTGATGCCAAAGGCAACGAGTTTGTGGTGTTGCAGGATAACACCGGCGAAGCTCCGGGCAGCACTCAAGTTGCGTTTGACGCCCTCAAATTTGTCAAGCGATAATTTTGTTGCGGATTTGATGTAACCCAAAGCCTCCGGTTAACCCGCCGGAGGCTTTTTTTGTTGGCCGCCGGGTCGCCAAGCGGTTGAATTTTGGTTGGGCGTAAGGTAAAATTAAAAAAGCGCCAAAAAGTTGAAAGGGATAAACCTGCCGTGCAGTTTTTTGTAAAAAATATTGGCAGTATTTTTATTTCGCTGGTTTTGGCGGTTTTGGTGTGGGTTGCGGCGGTTAGAGAGCAAAATCCCTGGCGCGAAGGCGATTACAACCGGCCAATTCCCGTTGAGGTGATTGCGCCGCCTGCCGGCCTGGTCAACACCGCCGCCGTGCCCGAAACAGTCCGGTTGCGGTTAGCCGCGCCGGAGAGTAGCTGGGCCGCGCTGTTGCCCGTTAAATTCCGGGCGGTGCTGGATTTATCCCGCCAAAAAGCGGGCACCGGCGAAGCGCCGGTTACTGTTACCATTACCGACCCCTACGTGCGGGTGGTTAGCCAGCAGCCGGCGCTGGTTGCGGTTAACCTTGAGACGCTCCAAACCGTTTCGCTGCCGGTAAAGATTAACGCGCCGGATGCCCCGCCGCCGGGCTACTGGCAGGCCGTGCCCAATACCGTTACCGTGCTTTTGTCAGGAACGGCAAATCGGCTAAAATTGCTCAAGCCTAAAGATGTAAGCGTTACCCTAAAACTTAACGGCTTACCGCCCGGAGTGTATTCGCTCCGGCCTACCGTTACCGTGCCCGCCGGGTTAAAAATGGATGCCTTTTCGCCGCAAAATTTAAATGTGACGATTAACCCGTTGCCCGGCCTAAAAAGCTCTGCTACCCTCACCCCAACCCACGAGGCTGCCAGCGCTTCATCGCAAGTTGAAAAGGAAAAAGATAATCGTGAGTAGTCAAAAACATGTCAGAAAACCCATTGTCGCGTTAGTGGGCCGGCCCAACGTGGGCAAATCCACCCTGTTTAACCGGCTGGTGGGCCAGCGCAAGGCCATCATTGAGGATTTGGCCGGCACCACCCGCGACCGTTTGTACGGCGATGCGGATTGGGGAGGCCGCGAGTTTATTGTGGTGGATACCGGCGGCATTGATTTTGAGCTGGCTTCGTCATCCACCTCAACCGCCAAAGAGGCCGACCGGGCCGGTGAAAAAGAGGCGGTCGCCGGTTTCACCGCCGGGGTTTCGAGCCGGCTGTTTTTAAAGGAAATCCGGCAACAGGCCGAAATCGCTATTGCCGAAGCCGAGGTGATTGTTTTTTTGGTTGATGCCGACGCCGGGCTAACCGGACCCGACGAAGACATTGCCGATTTATTGCGCCGCACCGATAAACCGGTGCTGGTGGCGGTGAATAAATCTGATAATCCGGCGCGCCGCACCGAGGCGCTGGATTTTTACACGCTGGGGCTGGGCGATCCCATCCCGCTATCGGCGCTGCACGGCACCGGCACTGGCGACCTGCTCGATGCCATTATCGAGTCGTTTCCGCCCGCGCCGGAGCAGGATAAAGAAGACGACAGCATCAAAATTGCCATTGTGGGGCGGCCCAACGTGGGCAAATCCAGCCTGCTCAACCAACTGCTGGGCGAAGAGCGCGTCATTGTGTCCGATGTGCCCGGCACCACCCGCGACGCGATTGATACGCGCATTGCTTACCAGGGGTTGGAGTTGGTGTTGATTGACACCGCCGGCATCAGAAAACGGGGCAAAATCGAATCCGGCGTGGAAAAATACAGCTTTTTGCGGTCTTTAAAAGCCATTAACCGGGCCGATGTGTGCCTGCTGCTGATTGACGCCACCGATCTGGTCACATCGCAGGATGCCCACATTGCCGGCTACATCCTTGAAGAAGGCAGAAGCGCGGTGGTGGTGGTGAACAAGTGGGATTTGGTGGAAAAAGATACCTTCACCATCAACGAGTACACCGAAAAAATCCGTACCGACCTGAAGTTTTTGGAGTACGTGCCGGTGCTGTTCATTTCGGCTAAAACCGGGCAGCGCGCCCACAAAGTGCTGCCCACCGCGCTTCAGGTGCAAGAAGAACGGCTGCGCCGTATTCCCACCGGCGAATTGAACCGGCTGGTGCATGAAGCGGTGGCGCTCAACCCGCCCAAAGGCGGCCAGCGCTACCGGCTAAAATTTTACTACGCCACCCAGGCCCGCACCGACCCGCCCACGTTTGTGTTTTTTGTGAACGATCAGGAATTGGTGCATTTTTCTTACGGGCGCTACCTGGAAAACCGCATCCGCGAGCAGTACGGTTTTTTGGGCACGCCCATCAAGCTGGTTTTCCGCAGCCGGGGCGAAAAAGAGCGTTAATCGCGCTGGCAACAATCGGTTTGGGTGAGCCGGCGGCAAAGCGGAGCCACCGCCGCCGGCAGCGCCAGCTTTAGCTGATGCAGCGCCGCCGCCAGTTCGCCCAACGGAAACCCCATCACGCTGGCAAAACAGCCCTCTAGTTTAGCCACCGGCATAAACTCCTGATTTTGAATTCCATACGCGCCGGCTTTATCCAGCGGGTCGCCGCCATCAACATAAGCGGCGATTTCCTGGTTGGAGTAAGCGCGCATCCACACCCGGCTTTGGTGCAGCCGGGTAACGCCGGTGTTGGCGTTGGGCCGCAGCGCGGTGAGGCCGCTGTAAACAAAATGAGGCCGGTTGCGCAGCCGGGTGAGCATATCAACGGCGGCGGCGGGCGTGGCCGGTTTGCCCAAAATGGCCTCATCCAGCACCACCACGGTATCGGCGGCAATCACCACCAGCCCGGCCAACCGGGCGGCGGCTGGCAGCAACTCCGGCAGTTTATTGGCCACGGCCTGGGCTTTGGCCTGGCTGAGCCGCTGCACCATTGTAGCGGGCGCTTCGCCGGGCAGCGGCGATTCATCAACTTCGGGCACGCCTTCGGTTTGGCCGGGAGCCAGCACGCTGAAGGGCAGCCCCAACGCCGCCAAAAATTCGCGGCGGCGCGGCGAGGCCGAAGCCAATACCAAATAATCCGGGCCTGGCAGCCCGGCTGGTGTTGTAGTCATTGTAAAAAACCTCTATTTATCCAGGGGTAATAGTACAAAAAAAGTACTGCCAGAGACGCCGGACCGGTTTTGGCCCGAACTTTCTACCCAAATCCGACCACCGTGGGCTTCGATGATGCCTTTGGCAATGGGCAGGCCCAGCCCCATGCCGCCGCCTTTAAAGGCCACTTTGCTGCTGCTGTGGTAGTTGGTGTCTTCGATGGTGTAAAAACGCTCAAAAATGTCTTTCTGCTCTGCCGGGTCAATCCCAATACCGGTATCCTGCACTTTGATAATGATGCTGCGCTGCCGCGATTCCCAGGTTGAGGGCGGAAACTCGGTGGCGGTGTGCGCGCCGTTAGACGGCGGGTCAGCCACCCGGCCATTAATCAGGATAGAACCGGTATCCGGCGTAAATTTTATGGCATTGCTGACAATATTCCAAAAAACCTGGCGCAGACGGGCTTCGTCGCCGGTGATGGGCGGCAGGTTTTCCAGGTTTTCCAGGGTGATGGTGAGTACCCGGTTGTTCTTGTTGGGGTCCAGTTCGCTTAAAACCTGCCGGATAACGGCAGCCAGTTTAACCGGCCTGGTTTCCAGCCGCATTTCATCGGCATCTATGAGCGAAATGTTGAGAATGTCGTTCACGGCATCGTTGAGGCGGTGCACCGAGTGGTAAATCCGGTTGGCCAGGTCGGCCACGCTGCCATATTCCGCCTCTTGCTGGGGGTTGGGGTTGGTTTGCTTTTGCAGCAGGCGGGCGTAACCGTAAACCAGAGTAATGGGCGTGCGGAGTTCGTGCGCGGCAATGGTGATAAAATCCGATTTGAGCTTGTCCACTTTTTGCAGGCGCAGGTTGGCCTCTTCCAACTCCATAATTTTGGCTTCGAGGCGTTCCACCAGTTTTTGGCTGTATTTACCCAAATAAAGCTGGCGCTCATCGGTAGAAATTGAGTCGCGGCGGCCTTCGAGGTAGGCAATCACCTGGTGCGGAAAATCGTCAATATCAATGGGTTTGGGAATGTAGCCATCGCAGCCGGCAGCCAGGGCCATTTCGCGGGTGCCTCTGGTAACGTGAGCGGTTACGGCCACAATGGGCGTGTCTTTTAAGCCGGCCAGCGTGCGCATGCGGGTGGTGGTTTCGTAGCCGTCCAGGCCGGGCATGCTGATGTCCATTAAAATGAGATCAGGCCGCTTTTTTTGGGCCATTTGCAGCCCTTCGATGCCGGTGCCGGCTTCGAGCACCACAAAATTGTAGCTGGATAGCAGCCGGTTAACCAGAGTGCGGTTAATGGCGTCGTCGTCTATGTAAAGAATTTGCAGCGGGTTTTCGAGCGGTTGGGGCAAAATGAGTCTCCCGTGGCTGGTGGGCTAATTTAAAACTCCACTGATACTTTCAAACAGTTCTTCTTCCATAAATTCGCCTTTTTGCAGCAAAGATTCAACCCGCCCCGACAGCCGCCGGTAATCTTCGCTGGTGAGGTCTTTGGCGGTAATCACAATTACCGGGATGTTGCGCAAATCTTCATCGGCTTTGATGGTGTCCAGCACGGCAAAGCCGTCAACATCGGGCATCATCAAATCCAGCAGCACCAAATCCGGTTTTTGGGTGCGGATTAAATGGATGCCGTTCGCGCCGTCATCGGCTTCAAAGATTTTGTATTTGCGTTTGTGCTGCAAAATACGGCGGAGCAACAGGCGGGCGTCCGGTTCGTCCTCAACAATGGCGATGCTCTGCACCCGCTCATCCAGCCGATCCAGCGCCGCCAGTAGCCCTTCCTGGCGCAGGTTGCCGGTTTCGGTCATGCTTTCCACTTCGTGGCGGGCCAGGTTTTGCACGCGGGTGTGGCTTTTTACGCTTTCGCGCTCTAAAATTTGCTTTTCAATGGGGAAAGCGTGCCCCGAAGCGTTGACTACCACCACTTCGTCGGGGCCAATCCGTTGCTCGTGCATCATTTTGATGAGTCCGGCGCAGGCCACCGCCGCTGCCGGTTCCATAGACAGCCCCTCAAGTTGAGCCAGCACCCGCAACGCCTTAAAGGATGATTCGTCATCAACTTTTATAAAAGCGCCGCCGTGGTTTAAAACCAGATTGCGTAAATACGGGTAGGCCAAGCCGGGGTTGCCGGTAGCCAGCACGTTGATGACGCTGGCCGGCTGGCGCACAATTTCGGCGGTTTCCAGCCCTTTTTCAAAGCTGTTCACCATCGGAGCGCAGCCGGCGGCCTGAATAATGGCCAGTTTGGGGATTTTATCAATAAAGCCCATCTGGTACAGCTCGTGAAAGCCGCGCCACACGCCAATTGGCCCCATGCCGCCGCTCACGGCCTGCACGTACCAATCCGGGGCGGCAAAGGGTTTGCCCTGTTTGCGGCCCAGTTGTTCGGCAATTTCAAAGGCCAGGGTTTTCATGGCTTCGCGGGCGGCAATGGAGCGAATGCCTTTATCCACCACCAGGTTGCGGTGTTTGGCAAACCGGGCCGCCACCTGTTTGGTGTTATCGTAGGTGCTGGAAACCTTGATGACCTCGGTGCCGTAGAGCGTTACCTCGCGCATTTTTTCGTGGGGCACGTTGCTATCCAGAAAAGCCCACAATTTTATGCCGGATTTGGCGCAGTAGGCGGAATAAGAAATGGCCACGTTGCCGGTAGATGCCACCACCAGTTCGGTGATGTTGGATTCTTTGATAACGGATATTGCCAGCGATGCCTGCCGGTCTTTGAAGGAAGCGGTTGGCCCCTGGCGCTCATCTTTGATGTAAATATGGCGATGCCCCAGCATAGCGCCCAGGTTTTCGGTGAGCAGCAACGGCGTCCAGCCTTCGCCCAGGGTAACAATGTGGCGTTTATCGTGCAGGGGCAATAGCTCCCAATAGCGCCACATATCGTTATCGCGGCGCGATAGCTCGGTTTGCCAGATTTTGGCGGTTTCGGGCAGGTTGTAAACCGGGTCCAGCCACTCGCCCCCGCAGTGAGGGCAGCCGCCCATCAGGTCGGTGTAGGCTTCGGTGTGACCGCAGGCGATACATTGATACAAAAAGCTTTTTGTCACAATTTTTCTCCACCGCAAAAGGTATACCTGTAACTTTACCGGTATAGCGGTAGTTTGTAAATAGCCTTATTGGGTTGCCGGGATTGGGTTAACCCAGCGCCCGTTCTTCCTGATTAATGTGCTCCAGGGCGCGGCCAACGTCTTCCAGCAATTCCTTCTCAGAGAATAGCCCTTTACGCAGTAAAACTTCAACCTGGCCGGTTAGCCGTTTGTGCTCATCCGGGGTTAGTTCCTGAGCGCTGGCAATGATAATGGGGATGTGCCGGGTTCTTTCATCCTGCTTAAGCGCCTCGATCATGGCAAATCCATCCATTTCTGGCATGTTCAGGTCTAAAATCAGCAAGTCGGGGTTTTTGGTTTTTACCATTTCCAGCCCTTCAATACCATTAGAGGCTTCGATGATGGTGTAGTTGGACTGCGCCTCCAGCATCCGGCGGATGAGCAGCACGTCGTCGGCCTGGTCATCTACCACCAGCACTTGCAGGGTGTCTTTGCTCTGCACATCCAGGTGTTTAAGCGCCTCGACCAGATCATTTTCAACAATCGGTTTGGTAAGGTAGTTAGATGCGCCCAGCGAAAAGCCACGTTTTTTATCGCTGACAATGCTGCAAATAATCACCGGGATATTTTTGGTGTGCGGATCATCCTTGAGGTCTTTCATCACGCTCCAGCCGTCTTTTTCGGGGATGATGATGTCAAGCAGGATGGCGTGCGGGTTGATATTTTTCACCTGGGCCACGGCATCCTTGCCGTGCGTTAGCCCAACCACCCGGTAGTTGCGCTGCTCTAAAAAGCGCCGGTACAAATCAATCACCGCCGGGTCGTCATCAATGGCCACCACCACCTTTTGCTGGCCGGAAACCGGGGGCTGGCTGATGGGGTTAAAGTCGGCTTTGTCTTCTTTTTTGCGGGGCGGCGTGGTGGGAATGTTAAACCCAAAGGTAGAGCCGTGCCCCAGGTGGCTCTGCACCCAAATTTCGCCGTGGTGCATTTCAACAAAGTGGCGGCTAATGGGCAAGCCCAGGCCGGTGCCGCCCACTTTGCGGGTGGTGCTGGCATCTACCTGGGTAAACTCTTCAAAAATGTGTTCCAGCTTTTCTTCGGGGATGCCGATGCCGGTATCGGTTACGGTGAACACCACGTGGTCGCCATCGGCGTACACCCGCGTGGTGACAGAGCCGTTATCGGTAAATTTGCAGGCGTTGCTCACCAAATTGAGGATAACCTGCCGAATCCGGGTGGGGTCGGCCCAGATTTTGGGCAAATGTTCCGGTACCTGCTGGTGCAGTGTTACCGATTTGTCTTTAACCAGAGCAATGGCCGTAGACATTACCGTTTTGATGATGGGGTCAACTTCGGTTTCTTCAAAGTTGAGTTCCATTTTGCCGGCCTCAATCTTGGACAAATCCAGAATGTTGTTGATTAACCCCAGCAGGTGTTGGCCGCTGTTGTAAATGGAGGTCAGGTCGGCTTTTTGCAGTTCGGTGAGCGGGCCGTCAATGCCTTTTAAGATTACCCGCGAGAAACCGATAATCGAGTTGAGCGGGGTGCGGAGTTCGTGGCTCATGTTGGCCAAAAATTGGGTTTTGAGCTTGTCAATTTCCTTCAGGCGCTCGGCGGTTTCCTGTTGCTCTCTAAAGGTGCGGGCATTCTGGATGGCCACGGCCAATTGCGCCGCCAGGGTTTCCAGGGTTGAAATTTCTTCGTCGGTAAAGCCGAAAGCCGAACTGTTGAGCACGTTCAGCCCGCCAATGAGCGAATTGCCCACTTGCAACGGCACGGCCAATTGCGATTGGTAGGCGGGTAAGGCTGCGCTGGGCCGGGTTAACAGGTGGGCCGTGGCTTCATCGGTGGCGCGGGCCACTACGGCCCGGCGCTGCGCTAACGCCTGCCCCATTACATTGTGTTCGCCCACCATAATTTTTTCGGTCAGGCCGAATAGCTCGCTTGTGTGCGGGCTGGCAATGCGCCCGGTGGCATCTACCAGGTAGATTTCGGCGTGTTCAAAGCCAAAACCTTCCCGGATTAGCTCAACGGTTTGGTTCATCATCACGTCTTCATCCAGAATCGAGGTGGCCACACGGCCTACATCGGAACTGGTTTGGAGCAGTGCGGCGCGGCGTTGCGTTTCGCGGATGAGTCGCCGGTTTTGCAGGGTGATGGCCAACTGGTCGGCCATGGCCATGGCCAGGTTTTGCTCGCGTTCGGTAAAGTGGTGCTGATTTGGCCCCACCGCGTCGGCGCCCAGCGCGCCCACCACTTCATCATTGATGATGATGGGCACCAGCAGCAGCGAAGTGATGGTGGTAGAAATGCCAATCTGGCGCACTTTGGCCACCAGCGGGTCGGTGGCAAAATCTTCAATGGCCACGGGCCGCTTGGTTTCAATCAGTTTTTCGTAGCTCAGGTTGCCGGTAATCGGGATTTCAACTTTGGGGTCTTTTACCGGCTGGCCATCGCGGTACAGCGCGTACAGGCGGCCCGTTTCGCGGCCTTCGTCAAAGAACAACACGCCGCCCTGTTTTAAGCCCATCGTTGACAGCAGTTTGTCCAGCACGGTGTTGAACATTTCGGTTTCGCTCTCGGTGGCCACCAAAATGCGCCCCACTTCGTACAGGGCTTCGGCTTCGCGCTGGGAGATTTGCGTTTGTTCAAACAGCCGGGCGGCTTCGATGGCTTGCGCGGCCTGGCTTGAAACCGTTTCAACAATGGTGCGGAGTTCCTGCTTCCAGGCGTCGTCGGTGGGCGCGGGCATTTCAAAATCCAGCGCGCCAATCACCGATTGGCCGTGCAACGTTAGCGGCGCGTTGAGCCGTTCCGGTTCAACCGGCAGTTGGTCAACACCACCGGGCAAAGCGGGCGTTACTTCTATCACCTGGCCGGCTTCGGTCAGTTGGAAGCCGGCTACGGCTTCCCGGCTTTTGAGGAAGGTTTCCCACTGTTCCATCAGGTAGTGCTGGTGCAGTTTTTGCACTTCCAGCAGCGCCTGCCGGGATTCCTGGTAGGCGTGCGCCGCTTCGATGGCATTGGCCAGTTGGTTGGCCATAGATTGCAAAATGGTGATATCGCTTTGGGTAAAGGCGCTGCGTTTGGCGCTTTGCACATCGAGCGCGCCAATCACCCGGCCTTGAGCAATTAACGGCAGCGCCATTTCCGAGCGGGTTTCGGGCAGCAGCGGGTTGTTAAAATGCACCGCGTCCTTGCCCACGTCGAGCGCAATCCGGGATTTGCCGGTGGCCGTGGCCGCGCCGACAATGCTTTTGCCGCCCACTTCCAGTTTGTGGTTCATGGCCAGCATTTTTTGCCCAATTTCGCCGGTAGAGGCGCGAATAATGGCGTAACGTTGGTAGTTATCCACCAAAAAGATAGAAACGTGGTAAAAGTTAAAGCGTTCTTTAATCATTTCCACGGTTTCAAACAGCAACGTGTCGGCGTCCAGGTAGGCGGTAGCCGCCTGCGAAATATCGGCGGCGGTTTGCAGTTGCCAGGCGCGGTACTGCACTTCATCGAACAGGCGGCGGTTTTCCAGCGCGCCAGAGGCTTCACGGCAGATTTCTTCGTACAGGCGGATGGTGTCGGGCGGGAAGGGCGTGGCAGTTTGGTTGCCAATCAACATAAAACCGCCCACCTGTTTGTTTAACCACAACGGCACCGCCACCATGGTGGTAATCTGCATCATCATTAATAACTGGCGCAGCAGCGGCGAAAAACGTTCGTCAACGGGGCCGTTAGCCGAAATTACGGTTAGCCCGGTTTTGAGCAGCGGCACCAGCCCCAATTCCTCGGTGGACAGCCGCGAGCCAACCGGGATTGATGGCCAATCCCGGCGGGGATGATTCCACAGGGCCACCATTTCCAGGTCAATGCCAACTTCCAGTTGGTCGTACATAAAAATGGCGGCCCCGCGATCCGGGTCGGTGGCGGCAATGGCCGTGAGCGTAAAATCGTAGATAATGGGGGCGTTTTCGGCTACCAAAAGCTGCTGGCCCAGGCTGGAAAGCACTTCGGAGTGATACAGGTTTTGCTGCGTTTCTTCGACCAGTTGCAGGTTTTTAATAACCACCGCCGCCTGGCTGGCCAGTGTGGCGGTTTGGCTGATGGTGTTAATTTTAAAGCCGTAGTCTTCGGCCTGGCTGATCAGCAGCAGTTCGCCTAGCCAGTTGGCGCTCACGCTGAGCGGCACCGCCAGCATAGTACGCGCGCCGGGCAGGTGTTCGTCAAGATTGGCCTGGGTGGCGGCATCCAGCCGGTTAAATAAAATTTCTACCGGCTTATCGGCTTCTAATTGCTGCAAAAAGGAAAAACTGAGCGAGTGGAGTTCTTGCGGCATGGTGGTTATTTCGCCGGTTTCTTTTTGCCAGCGGGCCGCCAAACTTAACCGTTGCGGCAGCCCGTTGTTATCAAAACCGGGGATAAAACTGATGGCCATTTCGTCAATGCCGGGGTCAACCAGGTTTTGGGTAAGCACCCGCAGCAAATCGGTAATGGATTGAGCGCCGTTGAACCCACGGGTAATGTTATACAGCAACTCGGTTTCGTGCAGCACAATGTTGGTTTGGCGCAACAGCCAGGTGTTTTCCAGCGAGGTGGCGGTTTGAATAGCCGCCGACTCAAACGTGGCAATCTGGTCGCCGGAAAAACCGTCGGGGTGGGTGTGGTACAGGCTTAACACCCCTTGCAGGGTGCTGCGCTGCGATGAAAACGGCACGCACACCACGCTCTGCACGTGCGCCAGGCCGGGCATCTGGGCCAGCGGCCAATCATCGCCGGTTTTAGACATGGCCACAATTTCTTGCTGGCTCATGGCCTGGGCTTCGTGGGTGTAGCTAACACCAATTTCTCTGACGGCGGCTTTGGGCAGCGAATGGCGGGCCGGAATGGTTGAGGCCAGCGACACAAACTCGTCGCCATCGGTAATGTACAGTTCGCCATCGGTCGCGCCCAGGCTGTCTATAAAGTTCAAAATCACATTTTGCACCTCGCCCACCGAGGTGGTGCGGCTCATGGCCTGGCCCAACTCGTACAACAGCGAGGCCCGGTCGCGCTCCTGGCGGGTGGTGTGCAGTAGCCGGTAGCTTTCTATGGCGATGATGGCCTGGTCGGCCAGTGTTTGGTAAATTCTAACTTCCTGGGGGCTGTAGGTGTGGGGCTTGCGCGTATAAATTGAAAGCACCCCTTTGTATTCCGGCCCCATAAACATGGGCGCGGAAAACAGGGTGTATGCGCCCAGTTGATTAACCGCGTACAGCCGGAATGCCTCGTCCATACGCTCGTCCTGGCCTTCGGCTTTGCGTAAATCGTGGGCAATCAGCGGGTGTAGCGGCGGTTTGGCAAACGCCTTGACCAGCGAAAAATCCGAGGTGGGGAACCGAGTGCCCACCGGCACGTGCCCGTGCTGGTCGCGGTCCCAGTTGGCGGCGATAATGGTTGAGGCAATTTCGCCGGCCTGGTCGCGCTCAATCAGCGAAATGCTCACCCGGTCAATTTCGTAGGCGCGAACGTTATCCAGAATAATGTTAAACACGTCCTCAATACTGGTGCTTTCTACCAGTTTGCGGCTAATGTTGTAGAGCGTTTGGGTATCTTTCAGGGCGGTTTCGGTTTGCTCAAACAACTGGGCGTTTTCAATGGCCACCGTTACCTGCGAGATGATGGCATGCGCCAGTTGCAACTCGCCGGGGGTGTATTCGTGGCGGTGCTGGTGGTGCTCAACTTCCATAAAGCCAATCAGCCGGCTGCGAACAATCAACGGGAATTTGATGATGGTTCGCACCAGTTGGTCGGGGTTGCGGCTCATATAATCGCGGGTGAGCGGCTCCAGGTCAAGGTCGTTTAAATGCTGGATAATCCGCTCTGGCCGTTTGAGCATTTGCTGCAACGACGGGTAATTTTCAACGGCCAGGGCGCACGGTTCTAAAATTGTAACCGGCTCGCTTTTTTCGGTGCGGACTTTGACCAGAATTGTTTCAAAATGAGTTCTGGCCGGGTTGAGCAGCATCACGCTGCACCGGTTGGCGCTAAAATAGTTAATAATCTGGAGGGTGAGAATATCGTAAATATTTTCTAGCTGGATGGTTTCGGTGAGTTGGCGGGTGGCTTCAAACAAAATGGAAAGCTCGTTGGTTTGCTCCTGGGTTTGTTGCAGCAGCCGCGCGTTTTCAATGGCCAGCGACACCTGCGAACTGACCTCTTCCAGTAGCCGGATGTCGTCGTCGGTCCATTCCGGGCCATCTTCTGCAAAATCTTCAAGGCCCAGCATGCCAATGGTTTGGCCGTGCAGTTTGATGGGCGCGACCATCTCTTTGTTGCCGTTGATGTGCCGGGTGGTGATGCCCGTATCAGGGATGGAGGTGGTGGGCAGCGCGCCGGTTTTGATAATGGTGCTTTTGCTAAATTCATAGCCGATGGTTTTGGTGTATTCCGGGCCGCGCTGTTGCTGCTCCAGCTTTTCCTGGTGCTGCAATTTATACAGCGTTTTTATTTCTTGAATACTGTCTTCCAGTTGGTCAATTTTGCGGTTGTTCCGCATGGTCGAAGCCAGCAAGTTGGCCAAACTCTCCAAAAAGCCGATGTCTTCATTGGAGAACGAAGCGGTTTTTTGGCGCTGCACCCGCAACACGCCCAAACACTCGCGGCCAAATTTTAGCGGCAGCGCCACTTCTGCGCCCGGCAGCGAATGCCCGCCGGCGGGGTCAAAATAGGTGTACGCTCCCCGGCGGGTGTTTTCCAGGTAAATAAACTGGTTTTGCCGGACCACATCGCTGATGATATTGACTTCATCAATCGAGAAGATGTCGGGCATTTGCGTAACCGGTTTACTGCCGTGGCCGCTTTCAAGAAACAGCCAGATGTCGCTGCCAAAGGGCGAAACCTGGTAAATTTGGGCGGCATCGTAGCCCAGCGTGTTCAGCAGGCTTTCCAGCACGGTGCGTAACACGGTTTCGGTGTTGTGGCCAACTACAACCAGTTGCGTTACTCCCTGCAAAAATTCTAGCTGGTGTAATTGTTTATCGGTGGCGGCTTTACTCATTGGCCAAACCTTCCTTTTTGGCCTGCCCGTTGGCTTGGGTGGCGGCGGCCAGGTGGATATAAGCGCGTTTGTTAGCAATGGCGTTGCCAATTTCTTTGACGGTGGTTTGCAAAATGGTATCGAGGTTGGCCGATGACCGGACTTTGGCGGTGATTTCTTTAATCAGCGCCTCGCGGCGGGTGGCCAACTGGCTTTGCTCGTAGCGGTTGGCGTTGTCTATGGCCAAAATGGTCTGGCTGATTAAGGCGTTAACCAGCCGGATTTGCGCCTCGGTGATGGAGGCTTTGGTGCCCCGGTTAAAGCCGGCTTCAACCAGCCCCACGGTCTCGTGCCGCAGTTGCACCGGGGTAAACAGCCGCACCCAATTGTCGTGCCCTTCGGCCTCGTAAAGCTCCTGGTCAAACCGGCTATCCCAACCGGTGATAATTTCCGTTCTGCCGGTGCGCACAATATCGGCCATAATGTCGGTGCTATCCAGCGCGCGCACCGAGGCTTTGATGTGGCTTTCGGATACACCTGCCCCGCCTATGGCCCTGACCACGTTGGCCGCTTTATCCACCAGCGCCAGCACCGCGTATTCAAACCCAATATCGGCGGTGCAAGCTTTGAGGAATATCTCCAGAATTTCTTTATCGTTCAGCGTGCCCACCAGTTTTTCGCCTACTTTTTGCAGGGCTTCGGTTTCGCGCAGGCGTTGTTCGGCTTCGCGGCGAGCCTGCCGCACCCGTTCAAACAGTTGGGCGTTAACCAGCGCGTTGGCAATCTGGTCGGCCATCGTCTGGAGCATAGTGATGTCCTCATCAGAAAAGGCGGCGCGTTCGGTGCTTTGCACGGTGATGGCTCCCACTACCTCGTTGCGATTAATCAACGGTAGCGCCATTTCCGAGTGGGTATCGGGCAGGATGGGGTTTTTAAAGCGCACGGCCTCTTCGCCCACGTCCAGCGCAATGCGCGCCTTGCGGTTGGCAATACACCAGCCAATCATCGATTCGCCGCCGGTTTTTAGCCGGTGGTTACGGATTAGCTGGATGCGCCCGGCTTTGCCGGTGCCGGCTTTGAGCACGGCCCATTCTTTGGTTTCATCAAGCATAAACAGGCCCACGTAGTAAAAGTTAAAGCTATCGCGGATGAGGTTAACCGAGGTGTTGCTCAGTTCATCAACATTAAGGATGGAACTGGCCGCCCGGCTCACTTCAGCGGCGGTTTGCAGGCGTTCGGTGCGGTATTGGGTGCTGGCCAACAGTTGGCGGTTTTCCAGCCAAACGGCCAGTTGGTCGGTGATAACCTGCCCAATTTCAATATCGTTTTGCCCAAAATTGTGCCCGGCCTCAACCGACCCGGCGGCGATGGCTCCAACCACGTTGTCGTGCATAATCATGGGGATAAACAGCATGGCTCTAACGGCGGCATCCTGCTGCCAGAATTTTGGGCTAATTTTGGTAAGCGGGTGGGTTAAAACATTGTCAATGACCAGCGGGGTTTTGCGCTCAATTAAATATTTACCCACAAGGTCTTGCCCGGCGGCAAAAGACAGGTTGCTGGTAACGGCATGGCCGTTAACCACCAGTAGTTGCACTTTGGTAAAATCGCGGGCGTGTTCCAGTTTGAAGGCGCTGCCGTAGGCCGGCTGCAAGTTGAGCATACGCAAATATTGCAGCAGCACCGTTTCGTACAGGGCTTGCTCGCTGGTAAGGCCGGCCATGGCGCTGCCAATCCGGTACAACGATTCGGTGCGCTCCAGCGCCACCAGCAAGCCTTCTTCGGCGCGTCGTTTATCGGCCAACTCTTGTTGAGCCTGCTGGTACAGCCGCGCGTTTTCAATGGCGTTGGTCAATTGATCGGCCATATTCTGCAAAAAGATGATGTCTTGCCGGCTAAAGGCGGCTTCGTCGCGGCTTTGCAGGGTAATCGCGCCCATGGCCTGGGCGTGGTACAACAGCGGCAGCGTAATCTCCGAGCGGGTTTCGGGCAGGTACGGGTTTTGGATAACCTCGGCCTCCGGGCCAACGTTCAACGCCAGTTGCGCTTGCTGTCGGTAGATGGCCCGCCCAATGCGGGTATCGTCATCAATTTTAACCCGGTAATTTTGGGCCAGCAGCGTTGAGGCCGCCGCACCGGCTCCGGCCTTGAGTTGTGCCCACTCCGGGGCGTGGTCATCTACCAAAAATGCGCCCACGTGGTACAAATTAAAGCGGTCGCGGATAAGCGCCACCACCGAGTTGAGTAGTTCATCCAAATCCAGCAGGGCGCTGGCGGCCTGGGCAATGGCGGCGGCGGTTTCCATTTGCGAAACCCGGTAGGCGGCTTCCTGAATAAGCTGGCGGTTGCTCAGGGCCATGCCGGCCTGGTCAACCATAGATAACCAGAAGCGCTGGATGGCTTTGGTGAAAACGGCGGGCGCGGTAAAACAGACCATCACCACCCCCAATTTTTGCTCGATGAAGTTTAGCGGCAAAATTGCTATGGATTGAGCCTGGGTATCCGCCAGACAGTCCCGTTCTTCGGGCAACAGGCCGGCATCGGCGGCTAAATCCTCAATAAAAACGGCTTCGCCGGCGGTGAACAACCGGCGCAGCGGGGTTTGAGGCAAAAATAGCGCCGCGCCCGCCGGAAAAGTGGGGGTGTCTTTTTTGTGCCAGTTGGCTTGCACTTCTGCCCACACCGGTTGGCCATGAACGGTTTTTAGACGATAGGCCACCACTTCGCAGGGGTCGTACCCCCGGATTTGCTCGATTAGCGCGTTAAAGATTTGCCGCTCGCTGAGCGCGTTTGAAATTTCGCGGGTGCCGGTGTACAGCGCCGACATTTCGGCCAAAAATTGTTCGCGTTCGGCTTCGTGGGCTTTGCGTTCGGTTACATCGTGGCTAAGGCCCAAAATGTATTCCGGCTGGCCGGTTTCGCCGGGCATGGGAATCAGGCGGGTGTAGGCTACGTGGTTAACTTTATCACCCCAGGTGGTGGTGTCCTCGTATTCAAGAATCTGGTTGGTGTTGAACACTTCAATGTCGCGGCGGTAATATTCGTTGGCCACGTTGGGGGCAAACAGCATGTTATCGGTTTTGCCAATCAACTCCTGTTCAGGGCGGCCAATCACCCTGGCGTTGGCTTGGTTCATTTCAATCCAGATGTGGTTGCGGTTTTTAATAAAAATGGGGTCGGGAATGTGCTCAATGATGGTTTTTAGAAAGCGGCGGTTGTTTTCGGCTTCGGTAAACAGGCGCGTTCTTTCAATGGCGGCTCCGGCCTGCGCCGCCAGCAACGACAGGGTGTAGAGGGTGTTTTCGTTAAACGCCAGCAGGTTGGAGTAGTGGTAAACCTCAATCACGCCGATGACGGTTTCTTGAATGCGTAGCGGCACCATTAGCAGGGCTTTAATGGACGGGTTTAGTTTGCAGGTGGCAGCCAGTGGGTGTTGCGGCCAATCGGGGGCCAGCACGGCTTCCTGAGTGGCAATTACCCGCCCACCCAGGCCGGTAGCCACCGGCTCAATGGTGTTGAGCGCCACATCGTGCGGTGGGTGGTACGCCGCTTTTACCTGGAGCGATTCGCCGGCAGCATCCACAAACCGGATTAAGCATGCATCGGCGGCGACCAGTTTGGCGCTGAGTTCGGCCACATCGGCCAGTAGTTTATCCGGGTTAGAAGCCACGCCAATTTGCAAATTGATGGAGTGCAGCGTGATGAGCTGGTCAAGTTGTTGGTCGGCGTTGGTTAGCAGCGTGGCGTTTTGCGCCGCGTTGGCCAGTTGATTGGCCACGTTGCTTTGAAATAGCTGAACGTTTTGCTCGCTGAACATGGCCGGGCTGGCGTGTTTTACCAAAATTGCGCCAATGGCCCGGCCTCGATTGGTGAGCGGAAAGGCGGCCTGCCCGGCGTTTTTGGTAACGGCCAACCGGGGCAACTGGTGATTAATGGCGGCTCCCACCAGCGAGTCGTCGGTGATTTTTAATTTTTTCTCCGCCGGCGTATCGCTGTCGGTGGTGGCGTGCAAATCGGCCCAGCGGTTGGATCGCGACAGTAAAAAAATATACACCAGGTCAAACTCAAACCGGTCTTTAATAAGAAAAGCCGCTTCGTTGAGCAAGTCGTCAATGTGGGTAGTGTTATCGGCGGCGCTGGAAATGGCGGCGGCAGTTTCTAAAAAAAGCTCTTGCTGGCTAACCTGGTCGGCCAGATTGCGCAAATCGGCCAACACCTGGTTGAGCGGCGTTTGGCTGTCGGCGGGCAGGGTAGCAATTGTGCCGGTTAACTGGTTTACCTGGTTTTGAAGCAGTTCTGATACTTTGCTGGCCATAATTTATGTCCTTTATTGCCCGGTATCGCCATTTTTAGGCGTGGAAACGGCCACTTTTTGAGGCGGTTCCAGTAAAATGCGCCCTTTGGTGGTGCCAATTACCTTGCCCAACTCGGTAACGGTTGTTTTCATAATGTCGTTCACGTCGGTGGCGTTGCGGATTTTGCTGGTAATTTCGCGGATAATCTCTTCGCGCCTGGCCCGTTTTTGCGAGTCATCGAGCAGGCGCAGGTTTTCCAGCGCCACAATAAGCTGTTGGGAAATGGTGATAAAAAACCGAATTTGGTTTTTGGTAAATTTTTTCTGTTCCTGTTTGTACGTGGCCACAAAAAAGCCCAGCCGTTCCTGGTGCGTGTACAGCGGCACTCCCAGCAGCGAGGTAATATTGGCGCTGGTTAGCTCGCTGCGAACGTGCTCGGTGATGCGCTGGCTGGTGGCTACGTTATCAATTAAAAAATAATCCTGTTGAGGAATTAGTTTTTCCAGGGTAAAATCAGCCGCTTTTATGTGGGCAAGGTTGGCCGCGGTGTGGCCGCCATCGGCGTGCCAGCCGGCTTGCTGCTGGATGAACAGGGTGGGAACGCCGTTTTTCGGCTGAGTAACGTAGGTGTAAATGGCCACCGAATCAACTTTGGTGCTGGAAATGGCGGCCAGGGCTAACTGGTACACAGTTGCTTCGTCGCGGGCCGAGGAAATGGCCTGCGTTACCTGGTACAGGGTTTCGGCTTCGGACAGTGCGGTCTGGGTTTGGGTAAAAAGCTCGGCGTTTTTTATGGCGTTGGCTACCTGATCGGCCATTGTTTGTAGCAGGGTGATGTCCTCGTTAGAAAAAGCCAGCCGTTTGGTGCTTTGCACGGTTACAGCGCCCATTACCTGATCACGGCTGATGAGCGGCAGCGCCATCTCGGAGCGGGTGAGCGGCAACACCGGGTTTCTAAACCGAACCGCTTCTTCGCCCACGTCCAGGGCAATCCGCGCCCGGCGGTGGGCAATACACCAGCCAATCATCGATTCGCCGCCTACGCGGAGTTTGTGCCGGTTTTCCAGTTGAACGCGGCCCGCTTCGCCGGTACCGGCTTTAAGTACCGCCCATTGGCCGGGTTCGTCCAGTAAAAAGATACCTACGTAGTAAAAGTCAAACTGGTCGCGGATAAGGTTAACCGAGGTGTCAATCAGTTGTTCAATATTAAGGATGGAACTGGCGGCGCGGCTCACCTCGGAGGCGGTTTGCAGGCTGGTAGAGCGGTGCTGGGCTTCTTCAAGGAGTTGTCGGTTTTCCAGCCAGATGATGAGCTGGTGGGCAATGGCCTGGCCAATTTCAGTATCCTCTTCGGAAAAGGCGTGGCCGGCGGTAGTGGCTTCGATGATGATGTTGCCCACCAGTTGCGCCCGGATAACCAGCGGCAACACCAGCATGGCGGTAACGGGTTGTTGGCCGGGCGTTTCTTCGGCGGGTTTAATGAGTTCAAGGTTGGGCGAGTCATCAATGACAAAGGCATGGGGGTATTTGAGCAACCGCTGGTAAATGCGGTCCTGGTCGGCGGTTAAAACCAGTTGCGGCGTAACCGGCGCGCCGGCAATAAACCGCGCCTCGGTAACGTTGCTGTTGGCCGCCTTGTTGTACAACATAATGCCGCCCTGTTCCAGCCCCAATAATTTTAAATATTCGGCCAGCACGGCTTCA
The DNA here is from genome assembly GCA_964517605.1 of uncultured Caldilineaceae bacterium. Classification (GTDB taxonomy): domain Bacteria; phylum Chloroflexota; class Anaerolineae; order 4572-78; family J111; genus J095. The sequence continues at coordinate 107,190 of CAZFCE010000010.1, forward strand.
AAGGTGCTGCGGCGGTCGGTGGAGGTGGCCAGAATATTGCTGATGCGGAACAGCGTTTGGGTGCGTTTCAGCGTGCGCCGGGTTTCGGTAATCAGGCGTTCGCGCTCGATTTCGCGCTGTTTTCTGGAGGTGATATCCTGAATAATACCCACCAGGTATTCCGGTTTGGTTTCGCCGGGGGTAAGCGTGAGCGGAATTTTGCGGGTAAACAGTGACCGGGTTTGGCCGGTGTAGTCGGTAATGGTTTCTTCTCTTTCCTGAGGTTGGCCGGTATCAAACAGTTTGATATCCTGCGTCCGTACTTCTTCGGTTTCGGCCATAGAAACAGCCGAGTCAAAATCGGTTTTGCCCAGAATATCTTCTTCGGCCTGGCCCAGCAAGCCCTGAGCAAAGCTAGTGTTGGCAATAAGCCAACGGTGGTTGCGGTCTTTAATAAAAATGGGGTCGGGAATTTGGTTGATGATGGCCTTCATAAACGCCTGGCTGGAGCGGGCGGCCTCGAACAGCCGGGCGTTTTCAATGGCGTTGGCCGCCAGCAGCGCCACGGAATCAAGCAGCGAAATGTCGTCGGAGTTAAAACGGCGGTTGGGCTGGTTGTCGTACACTTCGAGCAGGCCAATCACTTCGTTGTGCAGCAAAATTGGCACCAACATCAGCGCCGTGCCGTGGTACTGCCGGAGGTAGTTTATTTCCCACCCCGACAGGGTTTCGTCGTCGGCGTAGGTGATCACTTCCTGTTTGGTGGTGATAATTTTGATCAGGCTGGGAAATTCATCCGTTTTGATTTTTTGGCCGGTGTTGTCGGGGAAGGACGCGCCTCTTTCTACGTAATCGCTGATGGTGTGGGCCATATTGTCGGCTTCGAGCAGGGTCAGGGCGCATTCGGCCACATTGAGCATTTGGGCGGTTTCAGAAACCAGAATGTAGGTGGTTTCTTGCAGATGCAACGTGCTGCCAATCCGGGTGCCAATGCGGTACAGCATGGCCTGCTCGTGCAGGCGGCGCTGAATTTCCTCAAACAGGCGGGCGGTTTCGATGGCGGTGGTAATCTGGTCGGCCATAATTTGCAGCGCCTCCACGTCCTCATCGGTAAAGGCGTTGGACGCCACGCTTTGCACATCGAGCGCGCCAATGGTAACGCCGCGAGAAACGAGCGGCAGCGCCATTTCTGACCGGGTGTGGGGCAGCAGCGGGTTATTAAAGTGCACGGCGTCTTTGCCCACGTCCAGCGCAATGCGGTGTTTGGCGTGGTAGGTGACGTAACCCACAATCGAGTTGCTGCCCACAGCCAGGCGGTGCGGGCGCTCAATCATAATTTTGCCCACGTCGCCGGTAGAGGCTTTAACCACGGCCCACACCCGCGCTTCATCAATAAGAAAGATGGATACGTGGTAAAAGCCAAACCGGTCGCGGATGAGATTAACGGTGAGTTTGAGCACCTCGCTCAAATCGGTGAGGCCGGTAACGGCTTTACCCACGGTAGCCACCGCCTGCAATTGTTCGGCGCGGCGTTCGGTTTGCTCCAGCAGCCGGCGGTTTTGCATGGCGATTGTTACCTGGTCGGCCATCGCGCGGGCCAGGTCGGCTTCGCGTTGAGAAAAGTGATGCTGCACACGCGGCGATACGGCGGTAATCCAGCCGATGGTTTCGCCCTGCATAATCATGGGCGCTTGCAGAATTGATTGAATGGGGCGGGCCAAAGTGATGTGGCTAAACTCAACCGGGTACGCTTCGGCAGGCAATTCGGTCATCACAAAGGGTTGGCCGGCCAATAACGATTTTTGGTTGGGCTTGTTTCTGTCAACGCGAAAACTGAACGGTTCACAGGGTTGGAGTTCGCCGTTATCCATGTAGGCAACCAGTTCGCCAAATTGCCTGTCCGGGGAGAGCAGTACCACGGCCCCTTGTGGCAGGCCAACGCTGTAACCAAACTCTACCAGCGCCTCTTGCACAATTTCTTTAACGCCGCCGGCTCCGGCCAGCACGCGCCCGGCCCGGTACAGGGTTTGAGTTTCGGCCAGGGCGGTTTCCGTTCGCTGAATCTGGTTAACGTGCTCCAAAGCCAGAGCGGTTTGGCTGGACAGGGTGCGGTACAGGGCCAGCTCGCGTTCATTAAAAATGTGGTGGGCATCGTGGCCAATCACCAAAATGCCGGCTACGTGGCCCCGCTGGATGAGCGGGTAAATTACCATGCTCTGCGCGTTGAACTGGCGCAACAGGGTCAGGTCGGTGTCGGTAAGGCGCTCGTCTTTTTCCAGGTTTTCTACTACCAGCATATCCTGGGTAATGACCAGTTCAACCAGCGCCTGGTAATCGGCCAGGGCAAAGCGGTGGTTAAGTAATTTAGATTTGGTTTTAGGGGATTTAACATTGCCCACAAAGGTGATTTCGGCGTGGGTGGGCAGGTTTTTGTTGTTAAGGCCGTGGCACATCATCAGCGTGCAATACTGAGCGCCAATGGCGGCAATGCTGCGTAAAATGGCGTTGTGCACGGTTTGAAGGGTGGAGCTACCCGACAAATGCCGCCCGATGTCAATCATCAGTTGGGCTTCGTTCAGGGTTTCCTTGATGTCAGTGACCTGGTAGGCATTTTCCAGCGCCGTGGAAATATGGGTGGTGAGCGTGCTCAGTAAGTTGAGGTCTTGCTCGGTAAAATGATTAGGTTGAGGGTGAACAAAGGAGATTGCGCCTTTTAGCCGTCCCCGGCTAATTTTGATGGGGGCGCAAATGGCGGACCGCACCGTTACGGTTTGGTCGGGGTGTTCAACGGGCAGCCAACGGCTATCGGCTTGAGTATCCAGCACCAGCGCCAGTTGGTCGGTGTACAGCACCCAGGCGTCCAGCCCCTCATCGAGCAGGCGGCGCACCAGTTCGTGCCGTTCAACCGTGTTGAGCGTGTTGCGCTCTGGGTAGGTGCTTTTTAAGTACACTTCGTCGGTGTCGGTAATCAGGTGGATTTCGCCGGAGGTGGCGTTAAAATATTGGGCAAAATCTACGGCTCTGGTCACAATGGTTTCAAAGTCAAGCGCCGTGCTTAACAGCACGCTAACATTGTGCAACAGGGTAGCGCGTTCTACCTGCTGTTGTAATTTCTGGTTATTTTGCTCTAAATCTTTAATGCGCGCTTCAAGCTGTTTGACCAGGGTAGGGGTCAGTTCACTCATGGTTTTTCTCCAACAGAAAGTTACCTGCATCCTCAAACGTTGGCTTTTGAGTTTTTAACGAACGATACAAAACAACTGCGCCGGCGGGTAAAACCGGCTAAATTTGATACCCCAAATCCCAAATGGTTTCGCCCCGCAAAATAGAAACTATCTGCTGTGGAAACTTGTCCGGATCAATGGGTTTGCCCAAAAAGCCGTCAAACCCGGCTTTTCTGGCTTTTTCCATTGAGCCGGGATTGGCTTCGGCGGTTACGGCAATCACCCGGGTTGGGGCAAAGCGCGGGTCGCTGCGGAGTTTGGCCAACGCATCGTAGCCGTCTTCGTAGGGCAGGTGCAAATCCATTAGCACCAAATCAACGCGGGGCATGGTATCGGCAAATTCCAGCACCTGCCACCCCGATGCTTTCCATTCGTACCGTCGCACCCCAATAAATGCCAGCAACCGGGCAATCAAAACCAGGTTTTGCAGGTTGTCTTCTACTACCAGCACATAGGCATCTTTGGGGTCAATGGGTTGAAATTTTACAGATTCCGCTTCGGCGGGGCTTGATTGGGGCATTAGTTACCACCTTTCAAGAAGGTTTCAACTTGATTGGGTAGTTCGTCCACGTCGATTGGTTTGGAAATGTAGCCATCGCAACCGGCCTGGAACACGCTTTCCCGGTCTTTTTTCATAACGTTGGCGGTCATGGCAATCACCGGGATGTGCGCTGTTTTTTGGTTTTTCTTAAGGTTATCGGTGACTTCGTAGCCGTCAATATCGGGCAGGTTAATATCGGTAATGATTAAGTCGGGCAAAAGTTGGCCGGCCTTGAACAACCCCTCGTTGCCGGTGCCGGCGGGGATTACTTCGTAGCCTTCTATTTCAAGCACCCGTTTAACCAGGGTCATATTATCAAAATTATCTTCGATATACAGAATTTTGGCTTTACCCATTCTGCGGAACTCCTTACGTGTTGGGGGTGAACAACATGGAATGGTCCGGGGTAGCAGCAAAGAGGCTTTGGGTTAGCTGGTATAACTCGGCGGTGGCAAATGGCTTGGTAAGATAACCATCTACGCTGAGTTCTTGGGCCTCGCTTTGCACTTCACGCGAACCAAAAGCCGTCATCAAAATTATCTTAATGTGGGGTTGCAGTGAGCGCGCTACCTCAACCAGGGTAAAGCCGCTAATGCCGGGCATTTTCAGGTCGGTCACCAGCAGGTCGTAGGTGTTATCGGTGAGGTTGGCCAGGGCCGCTTCGCCCGATGAAGCAACATCAATAACACAGTTGCCGGTGGACTCTTGCAGCGATTGTTGCAAGAAAAACACCAATGTGGATTCATCATCAACGATGAGTATCCGCCGGGGTTGGGTGAGGTAGTTTAGCATTATGGCTGCTCCTTGTTGTTAAAGACCAAACTTATGCTTACTATAGCACAAAAAGCAAAAACGCCGATATTACAGGACAGTTACAATATGTTAAATTCTCAACCGATGTTCATACGGTAGCGCCCGCCGGCAATGGTTTGCACGTAAACCGGGTTGGCCGGGTCTGGCTCTAATTTTTGGCGCAGCCGGTGCATGTGAACCCGGGCAATGGCCCGCGCGTCGGCTTCGGTGGCGTTGTAGCCGCGTACCAGGCGTACCAGCGTGAGCGCGTCAATGGCCTGGTTGGGATACGACATCAACGTGGCCAAAAGGTCAAACTCGGTGGGCGTCAGGTTAACGCGCTCGCCGGCCCGGCTTACCTGCCGCGAAGCCCGGTTGAGTTCAAGGTCCTGCGCTTGCAAAATGTCCGAGGTATCGGCGGGCCGGGGCGGCGGCGAAGCGGCGCGCCGGGCAATGCCATCGGCCACGCTGGCCAATAGTTCCGAGGTTTCGTAGGGCTTGGTCAGGTAATCGTGAGCGCCCTGCCGCAACGCCTCAATGGCCGAGTTAACGGTGGCGTAGGCGGTTAAAATAATCACGCTGGTATCGGGCGAGGTTTTGCGCAGGTGGCGCATAATTTCCAGCCCGTTCATATCGGCCAGTTTCAGGTCAACCAGGGCCACTTCAAAGGTGTTGTGGGCAATCAGGCGCATGGCCGTAGCGCCATCGGCAGCCTCCGAAACGTGGTAGCCTTTTTCTTCCAGGTGCAGCCGCAAAAAATACCGCAGGGTGTCTTCGTCGTCAACTACTAAAATTTTGTAGGTCACGGCTCCGTTGGCTCCTCTAACGGTAATAAAATGATAAAACTGGCGCCGGAGCTGGTGTTGGGGGCATCATCTATCTGGATAACGCCGCCGTGCTCTTCGATGATGCGGCGGGCCACGCTTAGCCCCAGGCCGGTGCCCTTGGTTTTGGTGGTAAAGAAGGGGTCAAAAATTCTGGATCTCACATCAACGGGAATGCCGGGGCCGGTGTCATCAACTTTGATGATGATGGCGGGCGGGGCGCAGCAGTGTTCGGCGCTGAGGGTAATTTGCCCGCCTCCGGGCATAGCCTGCGCGGCGTTGATAACCAGGTTGGTGAGTACCTGTTCCAGCCGCTCGTTATCCACATTAAGGGGTGGCAGGTTGTCATCCAGCCGGGTAACCAGCTCGACACTGTTGAGTTGGGCCTGGCAACGTTGTTGCACGGTGTGGATAATGGGCGACAACGGCTGGCAGGTGCGGTTGAGCAACAGGGGCCGGGCCACAAATAAAATATCTTCCACAATTCGGTTAACCCGCTTGATTTCCTTTTGAATCATGGCCGCGCCCTGGCCTTCAACCGAGTTGGCGCTGGCGTGGCGGGTAAGGTAATCCACGCCGGTGGCAATGCCGGCAATGGGGTTGCGGATTTCGTGGGCCACCACCGCCGACATTTCGCCCAGCGCGGCCAGCCGGTCAAGCCGGCGGTGTTCGGCTTCCAGGGCTTTAATTTCGGTTAAATTCTCAATTACGCCCACCACTCCCAGCGAATGCCCATTCTCTTGCCCCAGCGTGGCCGCGCTCACCGAAATGGGGATGGGGCGGCCACTGCAATGCGGCACGCTAATCTCCTTACGGGCCGAATCCTGCCCGGTAGCCAGGGTGGCGTTAAAAATACTAATCAACTTGTCGGCGGTGGGCAGGGCGCTGGTTAGCGGTTGGTGCAGCACCTCGGCGGCGGGGTACCCCAGCATTTGGGCCGCCGCCGGGTTAAACGCGGTGATAATTCCGGCTTGGTTAATGGCAATCAGGCCGTTGGTCATATTTTTGATGATGTCCTCATTAAAAACGCGCAGGGCTTGGGCCTGTTGAAAAAGCTGGTTATTTTCAATGATGATGGCCAATTGCCCGGCCAGCACCGTCAGCAAATCCAGGCTGATTTGCCCAAACGGGGTGGTATCGGTTTCGGCGGTGAGCAGGCCCGCCAGTTGGCCTTTGATGAACAGCGGCAGCAGCGCGCCCACCACATTGGGCTGTCCGGCGGCGGCGCTGGCCAGGGAGCCATCGCTTAAAACCCACACCGGCTGCCGGGTATTGAGCGCGGCAGTAATGGCCGGCGGCGGCAACCGCGATGGCTGCCGGTTTTTGGCCACCACAGCCACCTCGATTGGGGCCGGCTGGCAACTGAGCCACGCCAGCCGGGTTGCGCCTAGTTCCTGGCCGGCAATTTGCAGCACTTGCTGCACCAGTGATACTTCGCCGCCGGAAACTTGCAGCATTTTGTTGATTTCCAGCAGCGGCAACAGCATTTGCAGGCGCAGGCTGTTGCGCAGTATATCGCGTTTGGCCAGGCTGTCTTCAACGGTAGCCACCAGTTCTTTGGGGTCAAACGGCTTCATTAGAAAACCCTGCGCGCCCAACCGAATGGCCCGGATGGCATCTTCCATAGTGCCGTAGCCGGTAATCAGCACCACCGTAATGTGAGGATCTATTTCTTTGGCAATTTCTAGCAGTTCCAGCCCGTCAATCCGGGGCATTTTGATGTCGCTCAACAGCAAATCAAAAGTTTGTTCGCGTAGCAGTGCAGAGGCAGCGGTGCTGTCAGTCAGGCCGGTAACGGCGTAGTTTTGCCGTTTTAAAATGCGCTCGCACGAGTGCATCACCGCCGGTTCATCATCAACAACTAAAATGCGTTCGCTTACCACGGCTCAATATCCCGAATAGGTTCATTATGGTTGGGATCAGCCGGCAGGGTTACGGTAAAACAGGTACCCTGGCCGGGAGTGCTTTCTACCCGGATGGTGCCGCCGTGCTGCTCAACAATGCCATAGCTGATTGATAGCCCCAGGCCGGTACCCTGGCCTACCTCTTTGGTGGTAAAGAACGGATCAAATATTTTGGGCAGGTGTTCGGGGGCGATGCCGGGGCCGGTGTCGCTGATGGAAAACACAATCTCTGGCGGTTCGGCTGCCGGGTTGCTGGCGGTTGCCACCGTTAGCACCGCCGGGTTGCCGGAGTTGTTGTGCTCTAGCATGGCCTGCACGGCGTTGTTGAGTAAATTTACCACTACCTGTTTAAACTGGTTAACATCCAGATAAACTGCGGGCAGGTCGGCCAGCAGTTTTTTCAGTTCAACTTTGTAGCTAACGCTTTTGGTATAAACCAAAAAGATGGCCGCCTCAATGAGCTGGTTAAAATCGGTGCGCTGGCGTTTGGGCGCGTCGGTGCGGGCAAAATTAAGCAGCCCGCGCACAATTTTGCTGGCTCGCACGGCTTCGGCGTTAACCACGGTTAAATCGGTTCTCATTTCGGTGTTGGGTTCGGTTTCCGGCAGGGTATCGAGGATGAGGCTGGTAAGGCCAATAATGCTGGTGAGCGGGTTGTTGATTTCGTGGGCAATGCCGGCGGCCAGTTCGCCTACGGCGGCCAGTTTGGCGCTTTGCACCAGTTGCGATTGCGTTTCGGCCAGGCGTTTGATGGTTTTGGTTTGTTCCTGGTACAACCGCGCGTTTTCAATGGCGGTAGCCGCCGGAGCGGCCAACGCTTGCAGCAATTCCTGGTCATCGCGGTTAAAAGTGCTTTCTTTTTTGTTCATCACTTCGATGGCACCGATGGTATGCCCTTTGGTTTGCAGCGGCACACACAAAATTGAGCGGGTGGTAAAACCGCTGGATTTGTCTATATCGGCAAAAAAACGATGGTCGGTGTACACGTCGGGCACAATTACCGGCTGGCCGGATTCTGTTACCCAGCCGGCAATGCCTTGCCCGCGCGCCATACTTATGCCGATTACGGCGTCGGCGCCTTCGCCCGAGGCGGCGGCAAACCGCACCTCGCCGCGTTGTTCGTTCAGCAGCGCCACCGATGCGGCGGCCACATTCATTACCCGAATGGCCTGGGCGGTAATGAGCGTGAGCGTTTCTTGCAAATCCAGACTCGAAGCGATGGCCTGCCCAATTTCATTGAGCATTTTGAGTTCTTGCACGCGCTGGTGAATGGCATCGTACAGCCGGGCGTTTTCAATGGCAATGGCCAACTGGTCGGCCAGCGTTTCCAGAGCGGTAACGTGGTAAGGTTCAAAGGCTTCTAGCTGCGTACTTTGAATATCCAGCACGCCAATGGTTTTTATGCCCATTACAATGGGAATGCACAGTTTGGCCCGAATTTCTCCCTGGTCGGCGGTGGGCGAGTACCGCGAATCCTGGGTGACATCATTAGCCAGCGCCGTTTTTTTGGTGGCTGCGGCCCAACCGACCATTCCCTGGTGCAACTGGTAGGCAGCGGGATAGTTGGGCGCGCCGGAAGGGTGCCGGTTGGTGGACGATTGGGCATGTAATTCTACCAGATTTGTGTCTCGATTGTACAGGTAGATGGCGGCGCTGTAAAAAGAAAAGCTGCGCCGAATGGCCTGCACCACGGTTCTGAGCATCACTTCCAGGTTAAGGATGGAAGTGGCCGCCTGGCTCACTTCATTGATGAGCGCCAGTTGCCCCGAACGCTGCGTTTGGTTTCTAAACAGAATGGCGGTTTCCAGGGCTTTGCCAATTTGGGCGGCCACAACTTCTAAAAACGGTAATTGTTCCGGGGTAAAGTGGTTAAGCTCCGAATGGCCCAGCGAATACACCGCCTGAGCCTCAACCCGCTCCAGTACCAGCGGTAGCACCACCACCGCGTATTTATCTTCGGGTAGGTACGGCGCTTTTAGCCAGCGGGCATCCTGGCTGGTATCGGGTACCACCGCCGAACGGTTTTCACTGAGAACCCAGCCTTCCAGGCCGTAATTTACCAGGCGGCGGGCAAAGCGCCGGCCCACGGTATGGGTTAACTCCTCGCGGCCCGGTTGGGTGGAGCGGTAATGAAAAATCTGTTTGTTTTCCAGCACCAGCAGGCTGGCAAATTCGGCGTTTAAATAGGGGGCCAGCCCCAATACCCGTTCAAACAAATCGTTAATATCCAGGTGGCCGCTGAGAAATTGGGCAATTCCAAATAACTGGGGCAAATGTTCAAGCATGGGCGGCGCAACGCTAAAACCGGGAGGCTGTTGCGGCAAAAAAGGCGTGAGTTGCTCAAACACATCCTGCGGAAAATTGGCGTAGTGGCGCAGGTGAATATGGCGCGCCCGCAACCACGCCGGCAGTTCATCGGTGAGGTTGGCGCTGAACACCACCACGTTGGTCGCTCGCGCCAACTGGCCGGAGTTGGGCCGGCGGGCGGTGGTAATATCCATTAATAACAGGGTGGTGTTTGATAATTCCAGCAGCGAATCGGCGGTGGGGTTAATAACAATGGTGGCAAACCCTTGTCGCTGCAAATTGGGGGCCAGCGCTGCTAACGTATCGCCTTCAATCAATGCGACGCGCGCCGTGTTCTGAGCGATTATGGCAAATTGCGGGTCCTGCGTTCTCATGGTTGTGAACGTGCCTTAATGAATTTAACATTTAATGATACCAGTATAGCACGACCATAAAGCCGGGGCAACAGGATTTTGGGGCTAGAGGCGCGGTTGACTTAGCTGAAAAATCAGCCATAATAAGCCGGAAAAAATTTTTTTGGAGGGCTAAAAAGTGAAAGTTAATGGTCAACCTTACCGCACCATCTGGTTAAAAGAGGACGATGCCACCGTTGTCCAAATCATTGAGCAGCGCCACCTGCCGTATCAATTTGTGGTTGAGGATTTACGCACCGTGACCGAAGTGGCGGTAGCCATCAAGGATATGCACGTGCGCGGAGCCGGATTGATTGGCGCTACGGCGGGCTACGGCATGTATATTGCCGCGCTGCACGCGCCCAAAACCTCCGAGGCCGATTTTATGGCGGCCATGCGGGCCGACGGCGAAACTTTAAAGGCCACCCGGCCCACCGCCGTTAACCTGGAATGGGCGGTTAACCGGCAACTGGCCGCTATTGCCGCCGCCGGTAGCGGCATCGAGGTAAAGGTTAACGCCGCGCTGGCTACCGCCACCGCCATTGCCAATGAAGATGCCGAATTTTGCCGCCGGATTGGGCAACACGGCCTGGCGATTATCAAGGAAATCAGCCGGCGTAAGGGCGGGCAGCCGGTTAATGTGCTTACGCATTGCAACGCCGGCTGGCTGGCCTTTGTGGATTACGGCACGGCCACCGCGCCGGTGTACGCCGCTCACGATGCCGGGCTTAATGTTCACGTTTGGGTGGATGAAACCCGGCCCCGCAACCAGGGAGCGCGGCTCACCGCCTGGGAACTGGGCCAGCACGGCGTGTCGCACACCGTTATTGCCGATAATGTGGGCGGCCATTTAATGCAGCACGGGCTGGTAGATTTGGTGATTACCGGCACAGACCGCACCACCTACACCGGCGATGTGGCCAACAAGATTGGCACGTACCTTAAGGCGCTGGCGGCCAAAGATAACAATGTGCCGTTTTATGTGGCGCTGCCATCCTCAACGTTTGATTGGGAAATGCGCGACGGCGTGCGCGACATTCCCATTGAGCAGCGCGACGCCACCGAGGTGCGCCTTATCGAGGGCTGGCGCAATGGCGAAATCGCCACGGTGCTGCTTACGCCGGAAAACAGCCCCGCCGCCAACTACGCCTTTGACGTAACGCCGGCCCGGTTGATTACCGGCCTCATCACCGAGCGCGGCATCTGCGCCGCGTCGGAGGCCGGGATTTTGGGCTTATACCCCGAACACCAAAAATAACGGGCAACACTCCGCTTGAGTTTGGCGGTGAAAAGTGAATCTATCCAAATATAGCGGCAAAAGGAAACCCCTCGTCATGATGAAACAATCAATTTTAAAAAACTTTGCGGTTTTAAGCCTGTTGGGGATGGTTATGGCCTTGATTATTGTTTTGGGCGGTGGCCCGCCTGTTGTTTTGGCCGCCAATCCGCCGGTAAACAAAGGCGGCAAAGCCGTAGTTTCGCCCAAAGCCGGTGATTTACTCCGGGGCAGTAACCGGTTTGTTTACTATGTTACGGAAGATGGCGCTCGCCAACCGATTATGGACAGGGAAACTTTTTTGGCCTATGGGTTTCAGGATAAAGACATAATCGAAGTAAGCGATGATGAGTTGGCGGCTTTGCCCGTAGGCGAAATGTTAACCCGGTTGGTGCAAAATGAACAGGGTAAGTTGTGCTGGGTAATGAATGGCCGCCGCTGGGAAATTGATAACTGGCAACCTGTTGTTAAAAAGGACACTTATCCCGGCCCCTTTATCAGCCGGTTAGACGGCTCTTTGGCCAAAGCGTTGCCGGTTCGCGCCGGCCTGCCCGATGGCGTATTTTTGCGCCAGGGCGAGCGGGTGTATTACTACACTCAGGGCGCAATTATTCCGGTGGCCCAGGCCAGGGGGCTAAAAGCCGAAATTAGTAGCGTGCCGCCTGGAATACTGGATTTGTATCCCAAACAGGAACATCTAACCCGGCTGCTCACTCAACTTAAAGCCGATGCCCCGGCAGCTAATGTGCGCCGTGGCCCCAGCCTGGATTACGAGGTGGCCGGCACGGCCTCTCCCGCCAGCCGTATTCAGGCTATTGGCCGCACCGCAGATTATTGGTTGCAAATTGAATATAATGGGGAAACCGATTGGTTGGCCGGTGATTTGGTTCAGGATCAAACGCCCTTGTTTTTGTTGCCGCTGGTTGATACCAGCACCATCACTCCGGCAACCGCCAACCGGTCAACCTCAACAAACCCGTCAACTCCAACCAATAACAATAGTTATTTTGGAGTGGGCATGACCATTGAAAATGAAGATGAAACCAACAAAGTTGTGATTACGGCCATGGTTGAAGGCGGGCCGGCTGAACGGTACGGGGTTAAGAACGGAGACAATATTCTGGCGGTTGATGGCGTTCCAATTGATAATCCTCTTGACCTCCAAGGCATAACTAACTCTATCCGTGGCCCCAAAGGAACACCCGTTACTTTAACCCTGTTCCGGCCCGGCACCGGCAAAACCTTTGATTTGACCATTATCCGGGATGAAATTAACCTGTCCACCGTTTCATGGCGTTGCGCCGACGAACCCATCCGGGGGTTTGGCAAAGCCTGGCGCGATCACCCTGAAACCCACAAATTGCTGGGTTGTGCCTTTATTAATTTCCGTGAGGATGAGCATGCCACCCGCGCCGCCGTGCAAACTTTTGAACGGGGGTGGATGCTCTGGCTTGAAACCGACACCGTGGACAATGTTGACCCCATTTACGTCTTTTTTGCCGATGACGGCACTTTTTTTCGCTTTCGGGATCAACCGCTGGTGGATGCTCATAGTTACGCCCCAACCGAGCCGGGTTTTTATAAGGTGGGGGATCGTTTTGCCAAAATATATTGGGAAGCGACTGGTGAATCTGAAGTCCGGCAACGTTTAGGGCGAGCCACAAACGAGGCCAGTGATAGCCTGGGGGCGTTTCAGGAGTTTCGGTACGGGCGGATGTTCTGGTCCGGCAAAGCCGATACCATTTACGTTATTTACCAGGGCAATTACGACCTTGACGGTGACGGCGAAGTTAGTTGGAAGCAGGGGTGGCTAAGTTTTGAGGATACGTTTGAATCTGAGCCATAACTTTCAGCCCACTCATTGAGTAAACCGGGGTGAGGATATTTTTCTCCTCACCCCGGTTGCCTGTTTAATTTAATTTGCTGTTCCCAATTCGGGGCTGTTCTTTTCGGTTAAAGTTTCCGATGGCGTCACGTTTAGCTCTTCCAGCGCCTTCAAAAGCTGTTTGTCCTCGCTTTTGAGCAAATCCTTTACGCTCATCTCTCTCAATTCGGCGGGCGCAATCAGGTTGGCCCCTACCGGCAATTCCACCTTCACGTCCGGCTCGATGCCGTGTTTGCGAATAAGCCGGCCATTGGGGGTGAGCCACTGGCTGGTGCCCAACAACAATGATGAGCCATCGCTTAAATCAAACGGTTGCAACACCGTGCCGGTGCCAAAGGTGGTTTCGCCAATCAATTTGCCGCGTTGATGGTCTTGAAGCGCCCCGGCAAATATTTCTGATGAACTGGCCGAGCCGCGATTGACCAGCACTACCACCGGAATATCGGTGGCAATGCCCCCCGGCTCAATCGGGAACGGTTTGCGGTTGCCGTCGGTATCTTCTTGCAGCAGCACGTTGCCGTCTTTTACAAATTCGCTGGTAACTTTTATGGCCTGTTCCAGCAACCCGCCCGGATTGTTGCGCACGTCCAGAATGTAGGCGGTGGCCCCGGCGGTTTGGGCCTGCTGGATAATCTCACGCAGGTTATCGTCCAGGTTGCCGTTGAACTGGCTCAACCGGATTAGGCCTACTTTGGTGCCGGGCACCATAGCCCAACTTGCCGCCGGAATTTTAATCTCGTCCCGAACAATCGAAATTTCCAGGCTTTTGTTTTCGTCGGCCCGGTACAGGGTTAACACCACCGTGGTTCCCTTTTCGCCCCGAATCCGGCTGACGGTATCGTTCAGCGTCAGGCCGGTCACGTCCTCGCCGTTCACCTCAATGATGATGTCGCCGGCTTTGACGCCGGCAGCCTGGGCCGGCGAACCATCGAAGGGAGCAACAATCACCGGCATGCCATCCTTCATGCCCACCTGAGCGCCAATACCAAAGAATGAGCCGGAAATGCTCTCTTTTTGTTGGGTTACTTCGGTGGGGGTGAGAAAGCGGGTATGGCCTTCGTCGCCCAGCGCCTCAATGAAGCCGCTAATCGCCCCGTACACCAGCTTTTGCGGCTCTTTCAACACGTCGCGGTCAATAAAATGAGCCTCGGTCAGATTCCAGACTTCCCAGAATACATTAAATTCCGGCGGCTGGTTTTGCGCGCGAGCGGTTTCCGTTCCCCAAAAACCGGATTGGCCCACAAAAATGCCTGCGCCAAACGCCGCCGAGGTTAACGCCAAAACCACCAGCACCACTACCGCAATTTTTAAAAGTTTTCTCATTTACCAATATGCCTGTTCTGTTTTAATTCCGCCTAAAGTTATTTCAAAAAATGATTATAGCCTTGCCGTTGCGCCATTGCAATCCGGGTTGATTTTTAGCCGGCCAATACCAAAACCGCCACAACTACCACATCCTTTTGACGTTTTGGGGTTTTTATATAACGTAACCATATAAACCGGCCAAAAGGCGGGCCGGTGGTTATATTAATACTTTACCTGGTTTTTGAGGAGGAATTTTGGTTATGATGTTAAACGGAAACAGGCGGCGGGTAGTAGTTACCGGCATGGGCGCGGTAACGCCGCTGGGCAATAATCTGGATTCAACCTGGGCGGCGATGATGCGCAGCGAATGCGGGGTAGAAGCCATTACCCGGTTTGATACCACCGATTTTCCGTGTAGAATTGCGGCGTTTGTTAAAGATTTTAACCCGCTTGATTATATGGATAAACGCGACGTGCGCCGGATGGCTCCGTTTTTGCATTTTGCTATGGCGGCGGCGCAACAGGCCATCAACCAGGCCGGGCTGGATTTTTCTCAGGAAGACCCGCACCGGATTGGGGTTGAGGTTGGCACCGCCATTGGCGGCACCGATATTGTTGAGGAGCAGCGCATGGTGCTCGAAACCCAGGGCGCGCGCCGGGTAAATCCTATCACCATTCCGGCGTTACTGGTGAACATGCCCGGCTGCTTCATCTCGATTCAGCATAATTTGCGCGGGCCGGTTAACGCCTCCGTTTCGGCGTGCGCTACCGGCATTTCCGGTTTGGGTGAAGGCATGCGCCGGATTGTGTGGGGCGATGCCGATGTGATGCTGGCCGGCGGCACCGAGGCGGCCATTACGCCGCTGGTGGTGAGCGCCTTTGGCCGCCTCACCGCCCTTTCTACCCGCAACGACACGCCCCACCGGGCGATTACGCCGTTTGATGCCAACCGCGATGGTACGGTCATCGGCGAGGGTTCCGGCGTGATGGTGCTGGAAACGCTGGAACACGCCCAGGCTCGCGGCGCTAAAATTTTGGCCGAGGTCATCGGCTACGGCCTCACCAGCGATGCCTTCCACATTTCGTCACCGCGTGAAGACGGCGATGGCGCGGTGCGGGCCATGCGCCGGGCGCTGGCCGAAGCCGGTTTGCAGCCGGAGCAGGTGGATTATGTGGCCGCGCACGGCACCGGCACCCAAATGAACGACGCCATTGAAACGCAGGCGCTCAAAACCGTGTTTGGCCCGGCGGCGCACAACATTCCGGTCAGCTCGATTAAAAGTATGACGGGCCACATGTTGGGCGCGGCGGGGGCCATGTCGGCGGTGGCGGGGGTGCAGGCCATGCTCACCGGCTATATTCCGCCCACCATCAACCTGGATGCGCCGGACCCGGCCTGTGATTTGGATTACGTGCCCAACACGCCGCGCCAGGCCACGGTGAACGTGGTTATGGCCAATGGTTTTGGTTTTGGCGGCCAAAATGCTTCAATCATCTTTCAGAAATGGGCAGAAAATTAGCGCATCCCGGTGATGATAACCGGCGGCGGGATTGAGGTTTTCAATCTCGCCGTTTTTTTTAGATTTCGGTTTCCGGGGAAAGCAGGCCGAGGGCGGTGGCGCGGGCAATGGCCTGGGTGCGGCTGTTAACGCCCAGTTTGCCGTAAATGTTGTGGGCGTGCAGTTTAACCGTGCCGGTGGTTAACACCAGCCGCGCCGCGATTTCGTGGTTGGTAAAGCCGCCGGCAATGAGTTGCAGCACTTCAATTTCGCGGGAGGTGAGCGGCTCAACCAGATTTTGGCTTTTGGCCGCCGGTTTTTCGGCGGGAGATGAAACCGGCAACGCCACCGCGCCGGCCTCGGTTAATAAACAGCGGGCATAGGCCGCTGCCGGGCCGCCGGCTGCCGGAGATTGGCAAAAAGCGGCCAGCAGGGTAAGCGCCGGCTGCCCTTCATCCAGAAAAATCCGCACAAAGCCTTCGGGGGCGGCCAGGTTGAGCGCCTGTTCCAGCGCGGCAAACGCCTCGGACGGGCGGCCTGCGGCGTGGTGCGCCAGCGCCAGCAGCGCCAGCGCCTCAATTTGGTGCAAACCGCGCCCGTCGGCCACGGCTGACTGCCGCAGTCGTTCCAGCAGCGTTTGGGCGCTGGCGGTTTGGCCGCGCGCCAACAGCGCCCGGGCCAGCGTAAAGTAATCCACCGCGTTTAAGTGATTTAACGGATCGGTGGGCTGCAACTTTTGCTCGGCCAGCCAGCGGTCAGCCGCCGCCAGGTTGCCCCGCGCCAGTTCCAGCCGCGCCCGGTAGGGTTCTATCGGCGGTAAATCCCAGGCCGAGGTGGTTTGATGCTGAAATTCAACCTGCGCCGCCACCTGAAACGCCTGCGCCGCGCCGGCAAAATCACCTTTGGCCTGCCGGGTGCGCCCCAACGTCAGGTTGGCTTCGATGGCTATCCGTGGGTTTGTCCATTGTTGTTGTTCGGCGGCAAACGCGGCTTGCAACTGCTGTTCGGCGGTGTCCAACTGGTTGCGCTCGCGCTGTAAATCTGCCAGGTGAATGTTTGTGGCCAGGGCGATGGGCATGGGGCGCTCATCAATTAAACGTTGAATGGCCGCGCAAACCGCCGCCGAGTTGTTGAGTTGCCCTTTGATGATAAACACGTGCGTTAGCCGGAACAAACTGGCCAGGGCCAAAAACAGGTTATCGCCGGCCAGCGCCAGTTCGCTGGCGGTTTGGTAGGTGTGGGCGGCGGTGTCCATTTGGCCGTTCAGGTAGTAGGCTTCGGCCAGCCCCAACGTGAGCAGCGCCCGCAGCCGGTGTTCTTCGGTGGGCAGCAGTTTAAGCGCCCGGAACGCCAACTCGATGGCCTGCACCGCCCGGCTGGTATCGCCCTGCACCCCGGCGGCCAGCACTCTGATGGCTAAAACTTCGCCCAGTAAAAATTCGCCTTCGGGGGTGGCGGGCGCGTTGCCGCCGGGTTGCAGCGCGGCTTCGGCGGCATTTAAAAACGGTTCAAGGGCATCAAACTGGCCGGCAAGATAAAGCACTTCGGCGTAAAGCAGGCAGAGTTTGGGCCGGCTGTACACCAGCGGGCGGGGCAGTTGGTTAAGCCAGCCCAGCAACGTGTTAAACTCGCCGTGCTGCCAGTAAACAATGGCTCCAATGGATTCAATCAGCGGCGCGGCCCGCAAAAAATCTTTGGCCGCCAAAAAATGATGCAGCGCCTCGGAGTTAAAATCCTGCGCTTCGTGCCATTCCGCCGCCCGCCGGTGCAACTCCGGCAGTAGTTCCGGCCGGGTTTGCTGCAAGCGGTGGCGCAGTAAATCGGCAAATAATTGATGATGCCGGTACCAGCGGCGCTGGTTGTCCAGCGGAATGATGAACAGGTTGGATTGTTCCAGGTATTCCAGAATGGCCTGCGAGGTCGCAAACTGCCCGGCAGGTTGGACGGAGCCGGCGGAGTTCAGCACCGCATCGCACAGCGAGCCGTTCAGCCGCCCCAAAATCGAGGTGCGCAGCAAAAACTCCTGCACCAATTGCGGCTGGCGCGAAAAAACCTCGTCAACCAGATAATCGGTGACATAACGGTCATCGCCGGTGAAGCGGGCCACAAATTTAGAGCGGTTGGGGTTTTCTTGCATGGAATAGGCCGCCAGTTGCAGCCCCACAACCCAGCCTTCGGTGCGCTGCGCCAGCGCGGCCACATCGTCCGCCGCCAGGTTTAGCCCCATCAGCCGGTTTAAAAAATCGGCGGCCTCTTCAAGGGCAAAGCGCAAATCGGCGGCGCGCACCTCGGTGAGTTGGCCGCGCCCGCGCAGCCGGGCCACCGGCAGCGGCGGGTCTACCCGGCTGATGATCACCACGTGCAGTTGCGGCGGCAGGTAATCCAGCCAAAAAGTGAGCAACTGGTGAATGGCGGCGGTGGTTATTTCGTGGTAATCATCGAGCACCAGCACAAACTGGCCGGTTGTGCCGGCAATTTCGTTGATGAGCAACGTGAGCACCGTTTCCAGTTGCTCATTTTGCAGGGGCGGAGCCGGGTACATGCTGTGGGTAGATGGCTCAATCTGCGGAAAAATCTGCCGGAGCGCGGCGATAAAGTAATTGAGAAAGCGGTTGGGGTCGTTATCGCCTTCATCCAGCGATAGCCAAGCCACCGGGCGGTTAACCTGCCGGAGCCAGTAACTCACCAGGGTGGTTTTGCCAAAGCCCGCCGGCGCGCACACCAGCGACACGCCCGGCGCGCGGCGCAGCCCCCGGTTGAGCCGGTCAATCAACCGGGGCCGCGTCACCAGTTCGGCGCGGGGCGGCGGCGCATATAATTTGGTGGTCAGGATTGGCGTGGCCATAAACCCCCTGCAAGTAGATACCAGCCCCGCATTGTACAACTACTGGCGTTGGATAAAAAATTCCGTGAGGACTGAATTTTTTAAATCAAAGCTGGGGGTGCAGGTAATAAATCCCGGCGATAGCCACGGCCTGGCGGCGGTGTTGAGCGGCACATATTGGCCGCCGGTTTGCTTCACCAGCAAATAGCCGCCGGCTACGTCCCAGGGACTAATGTTTTGGCCCAAAGCCACATCGCCCCGGCCACAGGCTATGTAAGCCAGCTCCAGCGCGGTTGAACCCATCCGGCGCACCGAGCGAAACCGTTGGGTTAGCTGGCCAAATAACAAATGATCGGTGGCAGATGGCGTAAGGCCGGGGTAGGGAAAATTGGTAAGCAACACCGCCAGTTGATCGGTTGGGGCGGTGCGGGGACGTAGCGGTTGGCCGTTGAGTTTGGCTCCGGTCAGGCTGGCCGAAAACAGTTCCAGGCGGAGCGGATCGAACACCACGCCGGCCAAAATCTGGCCGTTGTACTCCGCGCCAATGGATACGGAAAAATAGGGAAAACCGGTGGCAAAGTTGGTGGTGCCATCAATGGGGTCTACGTACCAGCGCACCGCGCCGGTGCCCATTGCGCCGTCTTCTTCGCCGACAATGGTTGAATCCGGGTATTGCTCAAAAATATAAGCCGAAATTATCGCTTCGGCGCGGCGGTCGTACTCCGTAACCAGATCAAAAAAGCCCGATTTCTCCTGAGCTTCTACGCCCTGCCAAAAACTGGCGGCCAAAATATCACCCACCGACAGGGCCGCATTCGCGGCGATTGTGGTTAGAGTTTGTGAGAGTTCGTTGAGGTTGTCGTTCATTTTGAAATGGATTGCTCCTTGGAAAATAGTAGTCAGAATTCAGTAGCCAGCCGTCAGAAAGGCGTTTTTGTTAAAGCATTGTACCACAGCCGGTTGTTTTTTTATCAATCGGGGGTGGGCCGGAGGGCTAACAGGGCGATTGCGTGCCGGAGGAGTCCAGGCAAATTTGCAGCATTTCGCCGTTTATTTCCAGGCGCACCTGCCGCACGTAATCATCGGGCGCAACAATGGTAAAAAATGTCATCGAGGCGGTGGCGTTGGGCGGTGGGCCGGAGCCGGCGTAGCCGTAATAACACGCCTGCACCTCTTTACCCTGGGCCGTAATAAATACAGGCGACCAGTTATCGGCCACTTTTTGGCTGGATTTGTTGGTAAGGCTCAGTTCCAGGTTAAACCCTT
Source organism: uncultured Caldilineaceae bacterium (assembly GCA_964517605.1). Lineage (GTDB taxonomy): Bacteria > Chloroflexota > Anaerolineae > 4572-78 > J111 > J095. The sequence continues at coordinate 127,208 of CAZFCE010000010.1, forward strand.
TCATCTGGATTTTGTCGTTAAAGGATTTTTTGCGGAACGATTCGCAAATGTCGTTGTTGCGGGGCGCGCCCCACGGCTCATACCGATGCTGGCCGCCCACGGTCAACAGGTAGTTGCTGCTGGTGGTAGCCGGTGAAACGTTCGCCGGTTGGCCGGAACCAGCGGAGGAGCCGGGCGTGGGCGTAGCCGCTTCGGTTTCTACGGTCAGTTCGCGGCTGGTCAGATCGTCTATGTAGATTGTGCCCTGGCCCTGATAATTGTCGTTGGCGTCGTCGAGCACCAATCCCTGAAAGGAAATGGGGTAATCAATCACGCCGTTGCTGGGGCCGGAGATGTGGCCGCTGGGCCACGGCTGATCCGGGCTGATGATGGCCGTCATTTCTTTCCAGCCGGTGTGCTTTTCCTGGCCAAAACTCATTTGCCACACTTCGCCGGCGGCATCTTTTAGCCACAAATTCAAAAAATGGCCGGCTCCATCGCCATAAACCCAGGCCGAGATGGCGTTGGGCTGCCCGCTCAACCGGCGCGGTTGCAAAAACACCACGTAATCATTGCCGGAGGTGGCAAAATTGTAGCTGATTTGCCCGGCATAATTGCCGTTATGCGCCTGGCTGCTGGTGCGCGTTAGCTGGCCGTTGGGTTCGTCGCCGCGCTTCCAAGAGTTGTCGGTTTCAAAACCTTGAAACACGCCCAGTGGCGCAGCGGCGGCCCCCACCGGGGCGGCAGTGGGTAGCGGCGGCGTGTTGGTGGCGGTGGGCGCTACCGTGGGCGTATCGGTGGGGGCGGGCGGCGTTGTGGTGGGTAGCGGGGTATCGGTGGCGGTGGGCGTGGGCCGCGCCTCGTCGGTGGCGGCAATCGCGGCGGCGATGGTGGCTTCGGTGTCTACTTCTGAGGCGGTTTTAGCCTGAGTGGTGGCGGTGGCCGCCAACGCCTGGAGCGTGGCCTGAATGGTATCGCTGGTGGGTTCCTGGGCTACCGCCTGCGCGGTGGCTGTGGTTGCTGCCGCAATCAGCGCGGCCAGACCGGGGGCCACGGTTGGCGTGGATGTAGCGTGCTGCCAGTAAAGATAACCGGCCATGCTGGACAGCAGCGCAATGATAACCAGCATGCCCGCGCCAATCCACATCACCATTGAATTGTTGGCGGGAGCTGGCGCAGCCGGCGCAACTGTCGGCGTTGGAGTTGAGTCTGGGCGAAACAGCGCGGCTTCGGGAATGTGGGCGGTGCGGGCCAGTTCATCAACGGGGCGGCCCGCCCTGGCCATTGGCCGGGATGGGCCGGCGGCATTACTGAGCGTGAGGATGGTATCGCCAATGCGTAGCCGGTCGCCCGGTTTCATGTACTGGCCTTTTTCGCTAACAGGTTGATCGTTAACAAACGTGCCGTTGGCGCTGGTTTCATCAAATACCATGCATTGCCGGCCATTAAACCGAATGGTGGCGTGGCGGCGCGAGGCGCGGCGGTCGTGGATTGGCACATCGCAGGAGGATGACCGCCCCAGCGTTTGTTCGCCCAGTTTAAGGCGGTAGTTAAGGCCGCCCGGCCCCACCAGCCAATTATCCACTTCTGCCAACCAGTTGATGGTTGCGCGCTGGCCCAGCATGGTGGCGTCGCTGCCGGGCGTGTCGAGCAGCGTGGGCTGGTTGATGATTGATTCCAGTTCGCGCTTCCAGGCCGCCGCCGATGACGGGCGATCCGCGATACGCGGCTGCATGGCGTGCATCACCGCTTCTGAAACCTGCCGGCTTAAATTGTGGTTTAGTTCAACCGGCGATTTGAAGGTGGCCCGGTTTACCAGCAAGCTAACGCTGTTGGGCGGTTTTTGGCCGGTGAGCACGGCGTACAGAGTGGCCCCCAACGAAAAAACGTCGGATGCCGGCGAGGTGCCTTCGCCGCTGTACTGTTCGGGCGGCGAAAAGCCGGGGGTAACGCCCTGCGCTCCGGTTTGGGTTTGGTCGTCGCCTTCGGCGACTTTGGCAATGCCAAAATCAACCAGCACGGCCTGGCCTTCGGGCGTAATTTTTATATTTTGCGGCTTAATGTCGCGGTGAATAACAGGCGGCTTTTGGCGATGCAGGTAATCCACCGCATCGCACACCTGAATAATGTAATCCAGCGCCAGCGCCTCGTCTAATGGCCGATCCTGCTGCTTGACCATTTCCCACAAATCAATCCCGGCGATAAAATCCATCACCAGGTATTGCTGGCCTTCGCGGCTAAAATGCTGAATAACCCGGGGCAGGTTGGGGTGGTGCATCCGGGCCAAAATTTGGGCCTCGCGTTGAAACTGGCGGATACTTTCCGGCGTTTTAAAGAAATTCTCCTTAATAGCCACCGGAATGTTCAGGTTGGTGTCAAAGCCCTGGTAGATTGCGCCCATGCCGCCACGGGCTAGCATGCTTTCAATACGGTAACGATCTTCTAAGATTGTGCCTGGGGGGAGTGCCATAATTTGACCTCGTTGTACCGCTGTCTCTTTATTAAACGGCAGGTTTGGGTAACTGTCAAGCCCGACACAGTAGGTTGTTACGCTACTGTTTAACTTTAACTTGACTCCCGTCCAAAACTATGGTAAACCTCAAACTCTCATTTTTTAGGTGAGGCTTGCTGCGCCGACGTACCGCACTGGTACGTTGTGTTTTTATTGCCCACAGGTGATTTATGAATCTTGCTCCAACTTCAACATCATTTTTTGATAACAAACTGGCCAAAACCGCCGGTTATTTTGCCGGTTATGTAATGTTGGGGCTGGCGGCGGCGGTGGTGGGGCCAACCCTGCCCGATTTGGCCCAGAACACCCAAACCCAACTCAGCCAGATTAGCGCCCTGTTTTCGGCGCGTTCGCTGGGGTATTTGGTGGGGTCGTTGCAGGGCGGCCATATGTTCGACCGGCTGCCGGGCCACCTGGTAATGGGTGCGGCGTTAATCCTCACCGCGCTGATGTTGTTTTCTGCGCCGCTGGTGCCCATGCTGTGGCTGCTGGTGCTGGTGATGTTTTTAATGGGAATGGGCGAAAGCCTGATGGACGTGGGCGGCAACACGCTGCTGGTGTGGTTGCACGGCCACAACGTTAACCCGTACATGAGCGCCCTGCATTTCTTTTTTGGCTTTGGCGCGTTTTTTGCGCCGGTAATTGTAGCCTGGGCCACATTGCACAGCGGCGGCATTACCTGGGCCTACTGGATAATGGCCCTGCTGATTTTGCCGGTGGCGTTTTGGCTGCTGTATTTGCCCAGTCCGGCCATCCGCCGTACCAGCACCGAAGCGAGCAGTAGCGCCCGCCGCGCCAACTGGCTGGTGGTGGCGCTGATTTCTCTCTTTTTATTTTTGTACGTTGGCGCCGAAAGCAGTTTTGGCGGCTGGATTTATACCTACACCGTTGCTCTGGATGTAACCACCAAAACCGCCGCCGCTTACCTCACCTCGGCGTTTTGGGGCGCGCTTACCGTGGGCCGGTTGTTGTCTATTCCGCTGGCGGTTAAAGTGCGCCCGCGTTACATTATCGGCGCGGCGCTTGCCGGCAGCCTGCTGAGCGTGGCCGTTCTGCTTATTGGGGCCAATTCCATCACCGCCATTTGGGTGGGCACGCTGGGTATTGGTTTGGCAATGGCTCCGGTTTTTCCGGTAACGCTGACGCTGGCCGAGCGCCGCCTCACCCTCACCGGGCAGATTACCGGCTGGTTTTTTGTGGGCGCTAGCGTGGGCGGCATGACGCTGCCGTGGCTCATTGGCCAATTTTTTGAAAAATCCGGCCCGGTCATCACCATACTGATGATTGGGGCCGACCTGCTGCTGGCGGTGGCGGTGTTTATTACCATGCTGGCCTATTCCAAACCCGAACAAAATTAGCGTCATCAGGAGAAACTTTTATGCCAACCTATCCTTTTATGCAAATTGATGCCTTTACCACCCAGCCGTTGGGCGGCAACCCCTGCGCCGTGGTGTTTGACGCCGATGATTTAAGCGCCGAAACCATGCTGGCCATTGCCCGCGAGATGAATCTGTCGGAAACGGCGTTTGTGCTGCGCTCCAGCGTGGCCGATGTTCGGGCGCGGTACTTTACCCCCGCCGAAGAAATTCCACTGGCGGGCCACCCCACCATTGCCACCATTTTTGCCCTGGTTGATTCCGGGCGGCTGGCGCTTACCGGCAACCTGACCAAAATTTCGCTGGAATTGCAGGTGGGGCCAATCCCCATTGAAATTTGGGCTGACAACGGCGCGGTGCAGCGCGTGGTGATGAGCCAGAAAACGCCGCAATTTTTAGCCACCTACCCCGCCGAGCGCATTTTGCCCGTGTTTGGGCTATCTCCCGCCGATGCCCTGCCCAACGTGCCCATTCAAACCGTGAGCACCGGCACGCCGCAATTGATGGTTCCCGTGCGCAACCTGGACGCGCTGCGCCGTTGTATGCCCAACATTGCTACTTACAATGAACTGCGCGCCAACTCCGATTTTTTCAGCGCCCACCTGTTTTGCCTGCCCGGCTTAACTCCGGCGGGCCAAACCTTTGCCCGCCATTTTGTCACCCCGCCGGATTTGCTCGAAGACCCCTTCACCGGCTCGGCTACCGGCGGTATGGCCGCCTACCTGTGGCGCTACGGCCTGATTGACCAGCCCACGTTCACCGCCGAGCAGGGCCACTGGCTGAACCGGCCCGGTCAGGCCGCCGTTGAGGTGGTTGGCCCGCCCACCGCCATCGAAACCGTTAAAGTGGGCGGCAGCGCCGTGACCGTGCTGCGCGGCCAACTGGAACTATAAACCGCGCCGCATGCCCTGGTTAACGGCCAATTCCCGCAAAAAAATAGGCGAGGCGCTATTGCTGCTGGCGCTGGTGTTGATGTTGGGCCGCTTTATCACCCAAACCCACGCCCGCATGCTCACCAACTCTAACTCCGCCGAAGGCGACCAGTTGCCCTTTTTGCAATTGGGCCTGGATTTGCGGGAACACGGCCTTATCACCGATGGCACGCGCAACCCGTTGTACGCCGTTTTTTTGGCGCCGGTAGCCCACCGCGACTGGAGTTACTTTACCTACGCCAAATTATTAAGCCTGACATTTGGCGCGCTGGCGATTATCGCGTTGTACCTGCTGGGCCGGCGCTTTTTTAACCCGGTGGTGGGGCTGGCAGCCGCCTACCTGCTTAGCATCAACACCGAATTTATTGTGCACAGCGCCACCGCCCTCACCGAGGCGTTGCTGGTGCTGCTGTTTGTTTTAGCATGGTTTGCCATGCTGGCCGCGCTAAAACAGCCGGCTCGGCCCGGTTACTGGGCGTTGGCCGGCGGATTGGCCGGGCTGGCTTACCTGGCCAAAGGCACCGGCCAACTGCTGGCGCTGGCGTTTGTGGCTACGGCCATCATCATTTGGCGGCGCGAGTTGTTAAAAAATAAAGGCTGGTGGCTGTTTTTGGCCGGTTACGCCCTGGTTGCCAGCCCGTTGTGGCTGTACAACACCATCCATTTTGGCAGCCCTACCTTTAATTACGCCACCACCCACCAAATGTGGATGAATAACTGGAACGAGTGGCACCCCGACGACACCGCCGACCTGCCCACCGCATTCACCTACCTGCGCGACCACACTCCCGCCGAGATTTTTGGGCGCGAGTGGAGCGGCATGCAGGCGTTACGCAACATTCTGGTGAAAACGCTTTATCCCACCCGCACCCTCAATGTAGACCGGTTTTTGCTGTCGCCCATCAGCGGGATTACGCTGGCGGCGCTGGCGTTGTTGCCGGTGGTGTTCTGGCGGGCCAGCCGTCGCTACCTGGCCAAAAATGGCGCGGCGGTGTGCTTAACGCTGCTGGTCACAATCATCTTTTTTGTGCTTTTTTCGTGGTACGTGTCAATTGTGTCGCTGGGGCAGCGGTTTTTGCTGCCAATCATCCCGCTGATTTTTGTGCTGCTGGCCGATATTGGGGTTGAAGTGGGGCAATGGCTGGCCAACCGGGGGATTTGGCCCCGGCGGGCAGTTTATCTGGCGGTGGCGCTGGCGGTGGCGTTCCAGGCGCAGTGGGCCGCCCGCACCAACGTTGAAGCCGCCACCCAGTTTGCCACCCGGAGCGTTTTTGAGCAGGATCGTCAGTTTAACGCTGATGCCGCCGCGCCGTTGGTTTGGCTAACCGCGCAAGCGCCGCCGGGCCGGGTGGTGGCCTGGGGGCCGTCCGGCCAATCGCTGCCCACCTGGGCTTTTTCGGACCGGCTCAATTTTAAAAATTACCCGCCGCAAGCCGATTCGCTGGCGGCGCTCACCGAAAACCTGGCGCAACGCCGGGCTGAATATATCATTGTGGCCCCGGATATGGGGTCGCGCTACCGCTCGCTGGTTAAGGAGTTGGGCGCGGTGAACGGCAGCCGGCTGGAACTGGCCGGTATTCCGCCGGAGTGGGCGCTGGCATTTGCCTACCACGGCATGCCGTGCGAGTGGTGCATTTTTCGGTTGCGCCCGGTTAGCCCGCCCCAACATGCGGCGGATTTTCAAATTGGCCCGGCCATTACGCTGACCGGCTACGATCTGGCTCCGGCCCAACTGCATCCCGGCGACGTTTTGCAGTTAACGCTTCACTGGGCGGCCCAATCTCCGCCCGGCAAGGATTTTACGGTGTTTACCCAATTGCAGGGGCCGGATTGGCAGTTGCACGGCCAACTGGATCATCAGCCCATTAATAATTTGTGGCCCACCAGCCGGTGGCAACCCGGCGATCACCTGGCCGACCGCTACGATATTCCGCTGGATGGCAACGCCCCCGCCGGGCCGTACCGTTTGCTGGTGGGTATGTACAATGCCGCCACCGGCGAGCGCCAGCCCGTTACGCAAAAAAATGGCGCGCCGGTGCCCGACAACGCCATTTTTTTGGATACAATTACCGTTACCCCGTAACCGCCGCCCGGCGATTATTGCCCGCCGGTTAGTTTTGCCAGCCCAATTTGCAACAGTTGCCAGGCTTGCGCCACATGTTCGGCTTCGGTGTAGGTGCTGCCAATGGCCATCCGCAGAGTATATTTCCCATCCAGTTTGGTGTGCGACAGAAAAGCTTTGCCGGTGGCGTTGACAATCATTTGCAATTCCTGGTTGATGCGGTCCAGTTCGGCTTCGCTATCCACCTGGGGCGGAATGGCCCGGAAGCAGATGGTGGTCAGCGGGGCCGGAGCCACGCGGTCAAACAGCGGTGATTCATCAACCCAGCGTTTGAACTCCTGCGCCAGTTCGATGTGCCGCCGGATGTGGTACTGCAAACCTTCTACGCCGTAGTGCCGAATCACAAACCACAACTTGAGCGCCCGGAAGCGGCGGCCCAGCGAAACCTGCCAATCGCGGTAATCAAACACCTCGCCCGATTCGGTGGCCTGGTTGCGCAGGTATTCCGGCATAATGGTGAGGGCTTTAATCAGCGCCGCCCGGTCGGTGACAAAAAAGCAGTTCAAATCAAAATTGGTGAACATCCATTTGTGCGGGTTAAACGAGTAGCTATCGGCCAGCTCTACGCCGGTGTTAATGTAGCGAAACTCTGGGCAAATGGCGGCGGTGCCGTACATGGCCGCGTCAATGTGCAGCCACAGGCCAAATTCGCGGCAAATCTGGCCGATTTCCGGCAGCGGGTCAATGGCGCTGGATGAGGTGGTGCCCACTGTGCCGCACACAAAAAACGGCGTTAGCCCGGCAGCCAGGTCGCTTTCAATTTGGGCGCGGAGCAATTCCGGGCGCATGGCAAAACCGTCGTCCACCTCGATTTTGCGCAGGTTGGCCCGGCCAATCCCGGCAATTTTTATGGCCTTTTCCAGCGATGAGTGGGTTTGGGTAGAGGCATACGCCACCAACCGGTCATTCAGGCCGCGCTCGTTACTGGCGTAGTTGGTGGCGCGTTCGCGGGCCGCCAGCAGCGCGCACAGCACCGCCCCCGAGGCCGAATCTTCAATAACGCCGCCGCCGGTTGAAGTTGATTTAAATGCTTCCGGCAGGCCGATCATATCGGCCATCCAGTCCATTACGTGGGTTTCAAGTTCGGTGCAGGCCGGGCTGGTAGACCACAGCATGCCCTGCACCGCCAACCCGGACGACAGCAAATCGCCCAGTACCGCCGGGCCGGAACTGTTGGCCGGGAAATAGGCAAAAAAGTTAGGCGATTGCCAGTGGGTAATGCCTGGCATTATAATTTCATCAATATCTTTGAGCATGGCGGCAAACGGTTCGCCATACGCCGGCGGGTTGGCCGGCAGTTTGGCCCGGATTTCGCCCGGCAGCGCCGACGACAGCACCGGATATTCTTCGACATGCTCGTAGTAATTGGCAATCCAGTCAATTACGGCGTGGCCGTGCCGCCGAAATTCGTCCGCAGACATGTGATAGCTTTTGGGGGTAGACATTTGTTTCTCCTTAATTTGGGGTTTCAAAACAGGCTCTATTTTCGCCCAAACAGAAGCAAAACGCAAAAGCAGGCCGGCCCCCGTCGCTGTTTACGCCTGGGTTTTAATGCTGATTTTGGCGCGGTAGGTATCAATAATCACCGCCACCACAATAATCAACCCGGTCACCATCTGCCGGGCAAAATCGCCCATACCAATCAGGAGCAAGCCGTTATCCAATACCCCAATGATGCAGGCTCCCAAAAAAGTGCCCACCATCGAGCCTTTACCGCCGCTCATGCTGGTGCCGCCAATGACTACGGCGGCAATGGCTTTTAACTCAAAGCCCACCCCCAGAATTGGGCTTGAAATGTTAAGCCGCAGCATATACATAATCGCCGCCAGGCCAACCGTGGCCCCGCACAACACGTAAGCCAAAACTTTATAAAACGAGGGCGTATGCCCTGACAGGCGCACCGCTTCTTCGTTGTTGCCAATGGCGTAAATCATCCGCCCAAAAACGGTTTGGTTAAGGATAAACCGCCCGATCAAAACTACCGTCACCGCAATAATAAAGATGAATGGAATCCCGAAAATATCCATCGCGCCAAAAGCGTTAAAAGTTTCGGGAAAGTTAAAAATTGTGCGCGATTGGCTTACCTGCAACGCCGCGCCGCGCGCAATGTTTAACATGCCCAAAGACGTAATAAACGGGTGGATTTTCCATCTTTCGGAAACGTAGCCGTTAAAAAAGCCGCAGGACATCCCCACCGCCAGGCTGCCCAACACCGCCAAAAATACGGCCATGCCCACCGGCAGGGACGGGTGGGTGATGATTTGGCCGGCAATAATGGTAGCCAGCGCCAGCACCGACCCCACCGAAAGGTCAATCCCCCCCAACAAAATGGCAAAGGTCATCCCTACCGAGATAACGGTGTTGATGCTGATTTGGGTGAGGATGTTGGTAATATTAATGGGCGAGGCAAACCGGGGCGCGGCAAACGCAAACACAATACATAACAACAGCAAGGCCAGCCCGATGCCTGCTTCACGTAACAAGAGAGAGAGTAGTTTTTTTGCATCCATTTGTTGATTTTCCTTAATTTTTCTGGCCGTTGCCGCTGTGAATATATTCCTGGTAGGCCAGGGAAAGTATTTTTTCCTGGTCAAATTCGTTGCGCATCACCTCGCCGGCTATTTTTCCGTTGGAAAAAACGGCAATCCGATGGCAAATTCCAATAAGTTCCGGCAAATCCGATGAAACCACAATAATGGCTTTACCCTGCGCCGCCAAATTCCAGAGCAACATGTATATTTCGTATTTGGCTCCCACGTCAATCCCGCGCGTGGGTTCGTCAAAAATCAGCACCCGGCAATTGCGAAACAGCCATTTGGCCAGAACCACTTTTTGCTGGTTTCCGCCGGAAAGAAACCTTACCCATTTATCAATGGACGGGGTTTTTACGGCCAATTCTTTTACAAACTCGGCGGCAACTTCTTGCTCCTGACCAAAATTCATCAACCCCGAATGGGAAACTTTGGCCAAATTAGCCAGCGAGGTATTAACCGCGCACGACATATCCAAAACCAACCCCTGCCCTTTGCGGTCTTCGGTGAGCAGCCCCACGCCGCCCGTCACCGCATCTTTGGGTTGCTTGATTGATAACTCATGGCCATCCAGAAAAATCCGGCCCGATTTTTTGGGGTCGGCCCCAAAAATGGCCCGCATGGTTTCGGTTCTGCCGGAGCCAACCAACCCGGCCACGCCCAATATTTCGCCCGATTTTACGGAAAATGAAATCGGGGTGTGGTTGCCCTGATACACCAGGTTTTCAACCCGAAAGATTTCGGCCCCAACTTTAACGCTTTCCTGGTAAGGGTATTCCGATGCCATCTCGCGGCCAACCATCATTTTTACCAGTTCCGGGATGGTCACGGCGGCGGTTGAGCGGGTGTCTACTTTTTGGCCATTTCGCAGCACCGTTACCCGGTCGCCAATTTCAAAAATTTCTTGCAGCCGGTGAGAAATGTAAATAATTGTAACCCCGGCTTGCTTGAGCCGTTTGATAATTTCAAACAGCCGGTCAATTTCTTTGGAGGTGAGGGTTGCCGTTGGTTCATCTAAAATTAAAACCCGGCTTTCGTTGGATAAGGCCTTGGCAATTTCAACCAGTTGCATTTGGGCAATGCCCAATTGATACACCGGGGTTTTGGGCGAAATTTTTAACCCCACCCGCTCCAGCATCTTTTCTGATTCGCGGTACATTTTGTTAAAGTCCACCACTCCGGCTTTGGTGGGCAGGTGCTCAAAAAAGATGTTTTCGGCAATGGATAGATAAGACAGCAGATTAAGTTCCTGGTATACCACTCTGATGCCGGCTTTGATGGCATCCTGAGTTTGCATGGGGGCGTATTTGTGGCCGGAGTAGAATATTTCGCCGCTGTCCGGCTGGTAAATGCCGCACAAAATTTTAATCAGGCTGGATTTGCCCGCGCCATTTTCGCCAATCAGCACATGCACTTCGCCCTGGTTAATATCCAGGTCAACGTTATTTAATGCCGTTACGCCGGGGAATTGTTTGGTAAGCCCTTTGATTTCAAAGATTTTTTGTGGTTCCGTCATAAAAATTCAACCTGGTATATTTAAATAAATCCTTCCACAAATTGACAGGTAATTGGTTTACCCGAAAGCTCAATTTGTGGAAGGAATTTTTGTTGGTTATCCCCAGTCGCTAATCTTTACAGGAAACTGGCGATTGGGCCTGTTACTTCAGGTCGGCGGCGGTGACGAGTTTAACGGGGGTTTTGATCCAGCCGGAGAGTTTTTCGCCGTTGAGGACGCGGAGGCCGACTTCGATGGCGTTTTTGGCCATATCGGGGCCGAACTGGTCAACGGTGGCCAACACTTTGCCCTGTTTGATCAGGTCTTGGACGGCGGGGATGTTGTCAAAGCCGACCACTTCGACCTTGCCGGTCAGGCCGGCGGCTTCGATGGCTTTCACCGCGCCCAACACCATCGAGTCATTGGCGCACATAATGCCCTGGACATCGGGGTATTTGGTCAGCAGGTTAGAGACCACGGTGTTGGCTTCTTCGGTTTCCCAGTGGGCGGTTTTGGAGTCGAGCAATTCCAGTCCGCCTTCTTCAACCGATTTCATAAAGCCGTTTTTGCGTTGGGTGGCATTATCGGCTCCGGGATTGCCTTCGATGATGATGACCTTGCCGCCTTTGCCCAGCTTGGCGGCCATAGCATCGCCGGCCAGTTTCGCGCCTTCGGCGTTGTCGGGGCCAACAAAGAGGAAATCTTCGGGCAGCCCGGCGGCTTTGAGGGCGGCGGTGTCGAGCTTGACGTCAAAGTTGACGACGGTGATGCCGGCATCCACGGCCTTTTTGACCGGGGCGACCATCCCGACGGAGTCGGCGGCAGCGACCACAATCAGGTTCGCGCCTTGGGTGACAAAGGTTTCAACGGCGGCAAACTGGGTGTCAATGTCGGTTTCGGAGTTCATGCCAACCGGTTTGAGGTCAATGTTGGGTTGGGTGGCGGCCCACTTAACCGTGGCTTCTTCCATTATTTTGAAGAATTCATTCGCCAGCGATTTCATGACCAGCCCAACCACCACTTTTTCGCCACTGGCGGCAGCCGGAGCAGCGGGCGCAGCCGCGCCACCCAGGTCGGCGGCGGTGACGAGTTTAACGGGGGTTTTGATCCAGCCGGAGAGTTTTTCGCCGTTGAGGACGCGGAGGCCGACTTCGATGGCGTTTTTGGCCATATCGGGGCCGAACTGGTCAACGGTGGCCAACACTTTGCCCTGTTTGATCAGGTCTTGGACGGCGGGGATGTTGTCAAAGCCGACCACTTCGACCTTGCCGGTCAGGCCGGCGGCTTCGATGGCTTTCACCGCGCCCAACACCATCGAGTCATTGGCGCACATAATGCCCTGGACATCGGGGTATTTGGTCAGCAGGTTAGAGACCACGGTGTTGGCTTCTTCGGTTTCCCAGTGGGCGGTTTTGGAGTCGAGCAATTCCAGTCCGCCTTCTTCAACCGATTTCATAAAGCCGTTTTTGCGTTGGGTGGCATTATCGGCTCCGGGATTGCCTTCGATGATGATGACCTTGCCGCCTTTGCCCAGCTTGGCGGCCATAGCATCGCCGGCCAGTTTCGCGCCTTCGGCGTTGTCGGGGCCAACAAAGAGGAAATCTTCGGGCAGCCCGGCGGCTTTGAGGGCGGCGGTGTCGAGCTTGACGTCAAAGTTGACGACGGTGATGCCGGCATCCACGGCCTTTTTGACCGGGGCGACCATCCCGACGGAGTCGGCGGCAGCGACCACAATCAGGTTCGCGCCTTGGGTGACAAAGGTTTCAACGGCGGCAAACTGGGTGTCAATGTCGGTTTCGGAGTTCATGCCAACCGGTTTGAGGTCAATGTTGGGTTGGGTGGCGGCCCACTTAACCGTGGCTTCTTCCATTATTTTGAAGAATTCATTCGCCAGCGATTTCATGACCAGCCCAACCACCACTTTTTCGCCACTGGCGGCAGCCGGAGCAGCGGGCGCAGCCGCGCCACCCAGGTCGGCGGCGGTGACGAGTTTAACGGGGGTTTTGATCCAGCCGGAGAGTTTTTCGCCGTTGAGGACGCGGAGGCCGACTTCGATGGCGTTTTTGGCCATATCGGGGCCGAACTGGTCAACGGTGGCCAACACTTTGCCCTGTTTGATCAGGTCTTGGACGGCGGGGATGTTGTCAAAGCCGACCACTTCGACCTTGCCGGTCAGGCCGGCGGCTTCGATGGCTTTCACCGCGCCCAACACCATCGAGTCATTGGCGCACATAATGCCCTGGACATCGGGGTATTTGGTCAGCAGGTTAGAGACCACGGTGTTGGCTTCTTCGGTTTCCCAGTGGGCGGTTTTGGAGTCGAGCAATTCCAGTCCGCCTTCTTCAACCGATTTCATAAAGCCGTTTTTGCGTTGGGTGGCATTATCGGCTCCGGGATTGCCTTCGATGATGATGACCTTGCCGCCTTTGCCCAGCTTGGCGGCCATAGCATCGCCGGCCAGTTTCGCGCCTTCGGCGTTGTCGGGGCCAACAAAGAGGAAATCTTCGGGCAGCCCGGCGGCTTTGAGGGCGGCGGTGTCGAGCTTGACGTCAAAGTTGACGACGGTGATGCCGGCATCCACGGCCTTTTTGACCGGGGCGACCATCCCGACGGAGTCGGCGGCAGCGACCACAATCAGGTTCGCGCCTTGGGTGACAAAGGTTTCAACGGCGGCAAACTGGGTGTCAATGTCGGTTTCGGAGTTCATGCCAACCGGTTTGAGGTCAATGTTGGGTTGGGTGGCGGCCCACTTAACCGTGGCTTCTTCCATTATTTTGAAGAATTCATTCGCCAGCGATTTCATGACCAGCCCAACCACTACTTTTTTGCCGGCGGGAGCGGCTTCGGCTTTAGTTGCTTCGGCTTTGGGCGCTTCGGTTGCCGGGGCTTCGGCTTTGGGGGCTTCGGTTGCCGGCGCTTCGGCCTTGGGCGCTTCCTGAGCTTTTTCTGCCGGTTTTTCAGCGGGCGCGGCGGTTTGACCGCAAGCGGTTAACGCCATAGCCGCAATCATCGCAATCAATAGAATTCGCCATACAATTCTCATCCTTATTCTCCTTGTTCCTTTAAAAAGATACTTTGTAATAAAACTACATGGCAACGGGATAAATTGGTCCCGATAACGCGCGGTTTGCGCGTTTTTTGGTTAAGGTTGATCACCCCCCTTCAATAGAATTAACGGTATTGGGCTGTCCACAAGACCCGCGCACTACCAGCGAAACCGGCAACAACATGCGTTGAGGCGTGGAGCGTTTTTCTTTGATGCGGCTCAATAAAAATTTTAGTGTCGCCGACCCCATTTCCAGGGTTGGTTGTTTGATGGTTGTCAGCGGCGGCGTGGCGTAAGAAGCCAGTTCAATATCATCGTAGCCGATTACGGCAATATCTTCGGGCACGCGCTGGCCGGTTTCGGCCACGGCGCGCAATACGCCAATCGCCATCAAATCGTTGCAGGCAAAAATAGCTGTTGGCGGGTTGGGGCCGGTGAGCATTTCTCTGGCAACTTTGTAGCCGGATTCGGGGTGAAAGTCGCCATGCATAATAAAATTCGGGTTAATGGTTAGCCCGGACTCTTGTATCGCCTGGGTGTAGCCGGCAACGCGCAGGGCGCTGGGCGTAATTTTAGATGGTCCGGCAATGCAACCAATACGCCGGTGCCCCAGCGCGATAAGGTGTTGGGTTGCCAGGTAGCCGCCCTGGTGATTGTCTGATAACACCACGTCCATTTCCATCTCTGGAAAATCCCGATCCATGACCACCGCCGGCAACCCCAAATCCATCAGCTTTTGCAGCGAGTCGCTGCGCGCGCCGGTGGCTACAAAAATCATCCCGTCTACCCGCTTGTTGATCAGCACATTGGTGTACAGGGTTTCTTTTTCAAAGTCGTTTTCGGTGTTGCACAGGATTACATTGTAGCCGGCAGCAAATGCCGCTATTTCAATACTGCGCCCCACCTCGGCAAAAAACGGGTTGGCGCTGTCGGGCAAAATAAGCCCCAGCGTGTGAGTTTGGCCCCGGCGCAGAGAGCGCGCCAGCGTGTTGGGGCGGTAGCCTAATTCGTCCATGGCCTGCTGAACCTGTTTTCGCACGGAATCAGAAACATATCGCGTTTCGTTGATTACGTGCGAAACCGTGGCCACAGACACACCGGCCAAATTAGCTACTTCTTTGATAGTTGCCATAAATTATTTTAATGGGGATTTAATAAAGCTGAGTAAAATAATTACGTAATCGTTTACGTAATCGTTTTCCCAGATTGTAACACTATTTTAGATACTGTCAATCTTTGCTCCCGGCGATTTGCGGCGCGGTTTGAGCAATACCGATTAATCAAATAAAAAACGGGTGAGCCAGATGGCTCACCCGTTTTTTGGCGCTAACTTAAGGCCGGCTTCGGTTTACATGTGGCCGGTGGCAATAAAGCGCGTGTGCCATTTAAGGCTTTCTTCGAGCAGGTGCGGGGTTTGTTTACCCGGCGACATAGCCAGCGCGCGTTGGAAGTATTCTTTAATCGCGGGTTTGTAATCGGGGTGAACGCACTTGTCAATAATCACGCGGGCGCGTTGTTTGGGCGACAGGCCGCGCACGTCGGCCAGGCCGTATTCGGTGACAAAAATCTGGGTGTCGTGTTCGGTGTGGTCAACGTGAGACACCATCGGCACAATTGCCGAGATGGCCCCGTTTTTGGCGGTGGATGGCGTCATAAATATTGACAGGAAGGCGTTGCGGGCAAAATCGCCGGAGCCGCCCACGCCGTTTTGAATGCGCGTGCCCATGACGTGGGTGGAGTTAACGTTGCCGTAAATATCAAACTCAACCAGGCTGTTCATGGCAATTACGCCCAACCGGCGGATAACTTCGGGGTGATTGCTAATGCCTTGCGAGCGCAGAATGATTTTATCGTGGTAAAAATCAATATTCTGGTTGAGCCGGGCCAGCGCGTCGGGGCTGAGCGAAAAGGCCGTGGCCGAAGCGGCGCGGAGGGTGCCGGTATCGAGCATATCCAGCATGCCGTCCTGAATAACTTCGGTGTAGGCCGTCATATCTTCAAACTTGCTTTTTTGCAGGCCAATAAGCACCGCGTTGGGAATGTTGCCCACCCCGGATTGGAGCGGCAGCAGCGTTTTTTCCGGCAGGCGGCCCATTTTTACTTCGTGTTCCAAAAACTCAAGAATGTGGTCGGCAATGCGGTACGAAACATCGTTGGGCGGCGTGAACGGGCTGTTGCGGTCGTGTTCGTTGGTTTCAATAACGGCCACAACTTTTTTGGGATCGCAGCGCAGGTACGGCTCGCCAATGCGGTCATCGGCTCTTACAATGGGGATGGGTTGGCGGTTGGGTGGATCGTTGGTTTGGTAGTAAATATCGTGCATACCCTCCAGCTTTTCATTTTGCCAGGAGTTCACTTCGATGATGATTTTTTCGGCGTTGGAGAGCCAGGTTTTGTTGTTGCCCAGCGAGCTGGACGGCACCATGCGCCCGTCTTCCAGAATAGACGTTACTTCGATGACGGCAAAATCCAGTTTGCCCAAAAAGCCGTAGCAAACGTATTGCGGCACGTGGCTCAGGTGGATGTCGGCGTATTCCATATCGCCGGCGTTAATCCGGTTGCGGGCAATGGTTTCGGATTGGTACGGCAGGCGCAGGCTGATGCCGTCGGCCATAGCCAGCGCGCCATCGAGTTCCGGGGCGGTGGAAGCGCCGGTCCACAGACCAATTTTAAAGGGCTTGCCATCAAGGTGGGCACGGGCAATACGCAACGCCAGGGCCGGCGGCACAAGTTTGGGGTAGCCGCTGCCGGTAAAACCGCTCATCCCAACGTTTGCGCCGTGGGGAATAAGAGCGGCGGCTTCTTCGGCAGTGGTAATTTTACTGCGGAATTCTGGGTTTAAAACACGTGACATAAACTTTTCCCTTTCAAACACTAACTGTACAAAGCATTTTTGTTTATAACAAACGGAGTGAAAATTTTCACATTCTCACCCCGTCGGAGAAATCATTACTTTATTGGCCGGTAAAAACAACGGCTGAAGTATAAAGTGGATTAAGTTGGGTGTCAAACAGGCCGGGGCGCACTATTGCGGCAGGTTAATGGTCACGCCGTTATCCTCAACGGGCAGGCTGGATGCCAGCACCGGCAGGCGTTGGCCGGTTGACAGGCTGTATAACCCCAGGCGTAGCCGGGTTGCGCCTGGGGCGCTGGGCAATGCGCGCGCGTCGGCAATGGTTTCGCCGGGCAACCACCAACGGGTGGGGTAGGCATTGTTGGTGGGCGGGGCATCGGCCTGGGCCACAACGTTACCGGCGGCATCCAGCAAGTGGATGAACACCACGTAATCCTCGCTTACCGGGGCCACGGACTGCCAGTAAAACGTAACAGTTGGGCTTAAATCAACGCCAACAAGTTTGATGGCGTGGTTAAAGTTAACCTCTGCCGGCGTGGTGGGATGATATTGAGGCCACGGCTGCGGCGTTAGCTTGAGTTGGCCCACCACGGGCGTTACCGGGTTGCCCTGGCTGTCGGTGGCGGGCAGGCCGGCCCGATCCGGGCTGTTAAAATCAAACAGGCTGATGACGGCGCGGGCTACCAGCGGTTGGGTAATCACCGTAGCCAGCTTGAGCGGGTAAATATCGGTAAAGGTTTGGCCGGGTTGCAGGTAGCGGGTGGGGCGTAGCCCCAGGCCGGGATAGGTTTGGCGTTGCGCTAGCGCCGCGCCGTTGGGAGCCAGCAACACCGCCGCTACACTGTAATTTTTGGCCGGCGGCGTTAGCACCTGCCAATCGGCCTGAATCTGGATGGCGTCGCTGCCGGCGGTGGACGCGGTAACATTACCGCTGGTGAGTTTGAGGCTGTTTAAAAAGGTGATGTCGAGTGGCGGACCGGCGGCGGGGCTGGTTGGTTGGTTGGGCGTAAAGGCCGGGTAGATGAGCCAGCCCAGGCTGTAAAGATTGAGCGCCAGCAGCGCCACGGCCACTACCGCGCTTATCCACCACTCGCGGCGGGGCGGCGCCAGCGCATGCCAGCCCAGCGCCAGCAGCAGCGAAATGGCGGTAATGGCCGGAAAAATCAGCCGGGTGTGCGATACGGACCCCACCGCCATAATCCAGCGCAGGTACAGGGCCAGGTTGAGCGCGGCCCAGAACGCCAAAAAGATAATGTGCTCCAGGTTAATGTGGGCCAGATTGAGCGGTAGGGGACGGTTTTTATTGCCCTGCGCCAGCCGGGTGACAATAGCCACCAACAGGGAGGCCAATCCCACAGTTGTAAAAATCCGTAGTGCCGCAAAAACCCATTCCGGCGGCCTGATTTGCCCCCAACCAAAGGTGGCCCAGTAGGCGCGCTGAATCTCGTCTCGGAGCGCCCAGATTTGGGGCAGCGACAGGTAGCCGCGCCCGGCCAGGTTAAGGTGGGTTTCGGTGGCCAGCCACTCGCCGTAAAGCTGGTAGTTTCGCCACAAATACCAGCCGTTGAGCAAAACCGTAACGGCGGCAGCCAGTAACAACCAGCCGGCCAATTTTAACCAGGGCCGCTGGTGCAGTTCGCCCAAAAACAATAGCCGCCAGAACAAAATAAAGGCCACCAAAAAAAAGGTGGTCAGGCTGCTGAGTTTGGTGAGCAGGGCCAGCCCGGCCAATAGCCCCAGCAGCAGGGCGTGGTTGTGGTTAAAATTGAGGGCGGTGCGCCGGCCTTTGGCCAGCGCCATATGAGCCGGCTGGGTAAATTTTAAAGCCAGCAGCACCGCCGCTGCCGCCAGCGCCGCCGACAGGCTATCGTTGCTGACGGTGGCCGAAACCCGGATAAATTGTGGCGTAAGTGCGGTTAGCGCCGTTGCTGTAACCGTCAGGGCTAAACTTTTGGGGTACAACTGCCGAAATATATAGAATGAACAAATTACGGTGATCACGCCAAAGAGCAAACTCCACCAGCGGCCAATCTGTATGGCCAGCGCCGTTTGCCGGTAGGGAAAGGCATCCATGGGGCCGTGCAACACCCGGTTTTGGTTATCATTAATTACGGCGCGAACTTCGGTAAATAGCCAGTGTGGATTATACTGTAAGTAATCGGGCAGGTTGGTGGTATCTATCCAAAAGGTAGAAGCCGCCACAATGGCATAATACAACGGCGGCTGGGTAGCTTCCTGGTTCCACAACTGGCCGGGCGCAGCCACCGGCAACCCGTTACCGTCGGCTAAATGTTTAATGTAGGGGTAGTGCAGCGTTTCATCCGAGTTTTCAAAGATTGGGGTAAGCGTGCTGTAGCCCAACCCCAACGCCAGAAACAGCACTACAAAAATCCACAACCAAATTTTTTCTTGCGGCAAGCTGTTCAACTGCCCGTGCTCCCAAAAGTATTGCGTACCTTATTTTAACCGATGCCGATGAGTAGTCAATTTGATTTATCGTCAACCTGATGCGTTTTCGGCCCGGGCGATAGTCTGTTTAGCCAACATGGTTTGATGATTGAATGAATAACTACACTGACACAAAACCCAAAATCTTAATTGTAGATGACGAAGCCGATGCCCGCAGGTTTATTTGTGATTTATTGCGCCGGCAAAACTACGAAATTTTGCTGGCCCCCTCCGGTGAAGATGCGTTGAGCCTGCTGGAACAAGATCTAACCGTTGATGTAATGCTGCTGGATTTTATGATGCCGGGGCTGGATGGCATGGAGGTTTTGGAGATTGTTAAAAACAATCCCGCTATTGAGCCAATCCGGGTGATTTTGCTCACCGCCATAAACCGCACCGAAGACAAGGTGCGGGCGTTTGCGTTGGGGGCCGCCGATTATATGGTAAAACCCTTTTCCAAGGATGAACTGGTGGCCCGGATTGAAACGCAGGTGCAGCTAAAACGCGCTCAGGCCCGGCTGGCGGCCTCGGAGGCCAAGTACCGCACCATGATTGATCTGGCCAATGATGCGATTATGATTTTTAAGGATTTTCAGTTTTTGTACGCCAACAAGGCCGTGGAACGTGTGCTGGGCTACCCGGTTGACGAATTTTTAACCCTGAATTTGAGCGCAATTGTAACGCCGCCCGGCGTTGAAATGGTAAAGAACCTATACCTGGACCGGATGACCGGCCTTGATGTGGTTTCGATGTACATAGTTGAGGCCATTCACCGGGATGGGCACACTGTTCCGATTGAAGTTAACGCCCAGCCAATCATCTACGAAGGTGAACGGGCCATTCTGGCTATTGCCCGCGATATTTCGGAGCGCAAGCAGGTTGAAGCCGAGTTGACCGCTTACCGCGAACACCTGGAAAAGCTGGTCGAGGATCGCACCGCCGAACTGGAAAAAGCCAACGCTATTTTGCTGGAACAAATCAAACAGCGTGAGCTGGTAGAACAAGAGCTATACCGCGCCCACAACGAGTTGGAACAGCGGGTTAACCAGCGCACCAGCGAGCTAAAAACCGCCAGCGATCAACTGGCCGCGCTGTACAACGTGGGCAAAGCCATTACCTCTAACCTGCAACTGGATGTGGCCTTAAACACCATTGCCCAAAGCACCGCCGCCGTGCTAGGCTCGGATACCTGCGCCATTTTGCTACTGGATGACGAAACCAACACCCTCACTATTCGTGCGGCGTATGGGCTGAGCGAGGCGGTGGTAGCGGGCACCCGCGATCAGGTGGGCGAAAGTATTGCCGGGCGGGTGGTGCAATCCGGCCAACCCATTATTGTTAATGATTTACGCAACAGCGCGTTATTTTACAACCCCTCGGCTGATGATGAAGGGCTACTGGCCAACGCCAGCGTGCCGTTGATGGTTGGCTCTAAAATTATTGGCACGCTCGATGTGCACAGCAAAACCAATCCGCATGCGTTTAATAACGATCACCTGAACATGCTGAACATGCTGGCCGACCAGGCCGTTATCGCCATTGAAAACGCCCGCCTGTATCAGCAGGCCCGTCAAGAAATAGCCGAACGCAAACAAACCGAAATTGCGCTGGCCGCCGCCAACACCGAACTGGAACAATCGGTGTTGCTGGCCAATGAACTGGCCGTAGCCGCCGAAGAAGCCAACGTGGCCAAAAGCGAATTTTTGGCCAACATGAGCCACGAAATCCGCACGCCTATGAACGGCATCATCGGCATGACCGAACTGGCGCTGGGCACGGAACTGACCACCGAACAGCGCGATTTTCTCACCGCTGTGCAAACCTCCGCCGAATCGCTGCTGGGGTTGATTAACGATATTCTGGACTTTTCTAAAATTGAGGCGGGCCGGCTGGAACTGGAATATATTCCATTTGATTTGCGCCAGATTGTGGAGCAACTGGCCGATATTATGGCTCCCCGCGCCGCGCAAAAAGGGTTGGAACTGGCGCTGCACATTCAGCCGCACTTACCCACCGGCATCATTGGCGATCCGCTCCGCCTGCGGCAAATACTGGTTAACCTGGTGGGCAACGCCATTAAATTTACCGAAACTGGCGAAGTGGTGGTAACAATTGACCAGGGCGTTCAAACCGAAACCGCCATTGAGTTGCTCTGCACCGTTACCGATACCGGCATCGGCATCCCCACCGACAAATTGGACATCATCTTTAACAGCTTTTCTCAGGCCGATGGCGGCACCACCCGCAAATACGGCGGTACCGGGTTGGGGCTGGCCATTTCTAAGCAACTGGTAGAACTGATGGGCGGCAAAATCTGGGTAGAAAGCAAACCGGACCACGGCAGCACTTTTTCATTTAGCCTGATGCAACCTATCAGCCCAGATTTTGAACCCCATCGCCCCCGGGTTTCAGATATCAATGATTTGCGCGTGCTGGTGATTGATGATAACGCCACCAACCGCTACATTTTGGTAGAAACGCTGCTCTATTTTGGTTGTTTGCCGGTTGAAGTCGCCAGTGGGCGCGAAGGTTTGGCATTGTTGGCGGCGGCGCAGGCGCAGGGCAAACCGTTTGATATCCTCCTGCTCGATTTTCAAATGCCCGAAATGGACGGCCTGGATGTATTGCGGCAAATCCGCGCCACACCCGCCCATGAGCAGCTAAAAGTGATTATGGTTGCTTCGGTGGATAAGCTTAACAACGTTACCAACCGGCAAGATTTGGGCTGGAACGCCTATCTCATCAAGCCCATTAAACAATCGCAATTGCTCGAAGTGCTGCAAACCGTGGCCAGCCAGCCGGCGCGCCCAGAGCCGGTTACCGCTACGCCGGTGGCCGTTCAACCGGAGCAGCCGACCACACCGGACAGGCCGCTTGATGTGCTGCTGGTAGAGGATAACGAGGTTAACCGCCGGCTGGCCAAAATTATGCTGGAACGCGCCGGGCACGCTGTTACCATTGCCGCCAATGGCCGCGAGGCGTTGAACTGCCTGGAAAAACGCGCTAATTTTGATTTGATTTTGATGGACGTGCAGATGCCGGAAATGGACGGCATTGAGGCCACCAAGCATATCCGGGCCAACCCGGCCTGGGCGCACCTGCCCATCATTGCCATGACCGCCCACGCCATGAAAGGCGACCGGGAGCATTTGCTATCGGTGGGGATGAGTGATTACGTAAGCAAGCCCATCCGGGCCGGTGATGTGTTTGCGGCCATGGAGCGCCAGTCGCGGCAAAAACCCAAAGAAGCCGCCGCCCCTGTTGTTGCCGCCGCCGAGCCAACCCGCAATGGATTGGCCATATTAAACCAGGAGCGGTTTTTAGAGGATTTTGAGGGCGACAAGGAAATATTTGTGGAAATGCTGGACATGCTCACCGACCAATCGCTGCTTCAGGTAACGCAAATGTCCGAGGCGATAGAATGCAACGATGCCTCCAAACTGGCGTTTGTGGCGCACAGCTTAAAGGGCGCGTCGGCTACCATTGGCGCCGAGCGGGTGAGCGCGGCGGCCTATCGGCTGGAGCAACTGGGCCGCGCCGAAAACCTGACCGACGCTGCCGATGTGCTGGCGCTGCTGGAAAAAGAGGTGGATTTACTGGTTAATCACGTGGCCATGTGGCAGTTGTAATGTAAATAACTGCCGGTTAAATGGGTTTTCGGCCCAAGGTGATAATCCTGGGCTACACAATTATCAAAATAAAGTTCACATTAAAAACAGGAGCGTATGAACATGGATGAATATCTTGGTATAATCAAGCTGTTTGCCGGCCCTTATGTGCCCCATGGCTGGTTGTTGTGCGATGGACGTCTGTTGCAGATTGTTCAAAACCAGGCTTTGTACGCGATAATGGGAAACCGCTTTGGCGGAGACGGGCGAACCAATTTTGCCCTGCCGGATTTAAGAAAAGCATCCCCACTGAACGGGTTGAGCTACATGATTTGCGTGGAAGGGATATTCCCTCCGCGAGATTAAAAGCGCGGCTGGCAAACCCAGAGCGGTAATTGGCCGGAACAACGCCGGGGCGGAGGTATTGCTCCCGGCGTTTATTTTTTGGTTACCACCACCACTGTCATGTCGTCGTGTTGTTCAACCCCGTTGCTGTAACGCTCAACCGTGTTGATGATGTGATCAACAACCTGTTGGGCGGTGTTGGCTTCCATAATCTCCAAAATGGTTTCTTCCAGCCGTTCAAAGCCAAACAACTCGCCGGCGGCATTTTTTGCCTCCACAATTCCATCGCTGGTAAAAACCACCACCATATTTGAATCGATAAAAAAAACGTCGTCGGTGTAAAACTGGGGCGGCGAAGGCAGCGCCCCCACCGGCAAAGCGCCCACCGGCAGCAGCCGGCAGCCGCGCCGGCTGGCCACAATGGGCGCAATCATCCCGCCGCTGGCTATGGTCATCAGCGTGGAGTTGGCGGTAAAAGGCGGCTCATCGTGGTCGGCATCGGCTTGAGCAAACGGGGTGAATGTGACAATTTGCAGCGCGATGTTCATTTTGTTTTCGTGCAGGCGGGTGTACAGCTTTCTATTGAGCCGGTTCATCAACTCGCCGGGCAAAATATCCGGCCCAATCTGGGTATCAATAGCGGTAATGCCGGCGGCCATGTACAGCGCCGCCGGAATGCCCTTGCCACTCACATCGCCAATGGCTACGCCCAGGTGATCCGGGCTGGTGGTGAAAAAGTGAAAAAAGTCGCCGCTTACCTGCCGGGCCGGGATAATACGCCCGGCAATATCCAACCCGAGTATTTGGGGCGCAGCCTGGGGTAGCAGCGTGGCCTGGATTTGGTGGGCAATTTTCAGTTCCCGTTCCAGTTGGCGCACTTCAATCTCGTACAGGCGGGCGTTTTCCAGCGCCACGGCCACCTGGTTGGCAAACGCCAGCGTTATTTGCACATCTTCTTCGGAGTAGGCGTCAACTTCGGTGTGGTCAATACTAATCAAGCCGATGACTTTGGCGCGGGCAATCAGGGGCACCCCCATCCACGATTTTATGTGGCGGTGCAGGTCATCTTTAAACGATGCGTAAAGTTCTGAAATGTTGCTGTGAACGGCAGGTTGCCCGCTGTGAATCACAATCGAGCCTGGATCGTTGGTGGTGGTAATGGCCGAAAAAGTGAGGCCGATGTGTTTTTCCGGGTGTTGAAAGCCGCGCCCGGCAATCACCCGCCGCACTTTACCGTCAATCAGGTGGATGGCGGCGCTATCGTATTTAACCACACGGCCCAGTTGATCCAGTATCCGCTCCAGCACCTCGCCCAAATTCAGGCTGGAGTTGACAATTGACGACACTTCGCGCAGCGTTTCGGCTTGTTCGCGCCGCCGGTATTCGGATTCGTACAGTTGCATGTTTTGCAGGCCAATGGCCAGTTGGTCGGCCATAGCCCGGCCCAGCGAGATAAGCCAGGGTGAAAAAGGCTGGTTGGTGCGGGTGTTTTCGGCTACCAGCACCCCCACAATTTCTTCGCGGATGATGATGGGCGTGACCAAAATTGCAAACGCCTCCTCGTCGCCCCAACCGCCGTAGGGGGCTGGGCGCTGGCGCAGGGCCGCCGTTGCGGTGGTGGGCCAGCCGATGGCGGGGTTATCCAGCGTAACCGATTTGCGCGTGCGCATCAGCCTTTCGTACACCGGGTTGCCCGATAGCGGGATTTGCTGGCCCTCAAGCACTTTGTACCGCTCGCCGCCGGTGGCGGAGTGGTTGCGGATGGGGGCGCTGTCGTGCTGGTGAACTTTAACCACGCCCTGCCGTTTGGCAAAATCAAACAAAATTACGCTGCCCTGCGCCAGCCGCATGGCCTGCAAATATTCTTGCAGCACGGTGCTCATAATGGCCTGGGGGTCTTGCAGACTGGTGAGGGCGCTGGTAATGCGGTAAAGCGCGGTGGTTTCATCGAGGGTTTGCTGGGTTTGTTTGAGGTAGTTGGTGTTTTGCAGCGCCACCGCAATTTGGGCGGCCAAAGTGCGGCTCAACCGCACTTCATCGGCGGTAAAAATGCGGTCGGGGTTAAAATCCCACAGCTCCAGCCAGCCAATGGTTTCGCCTTTGGCCACCAGCGGCACCATTAACCGCGATTGCACTCCGTATTTTTCCATTTCCGCCCGTTCGGCGTCATCCAGTTTGGGGGTGTTGAGGTGCGAAAACAGCGGGCGCTGCTGGCTTAACATATTTTGCAGCACCGCCCGGCGGCGCACCTCGATTTCTGTATTGAGCAGAATGCCGGGGGTGGTCACGGTTTTGCCCACGGCCTGCACCCGGCCTTTGTTTTGGGTTTTATCCCAACTGGCAATAAACCCCTGGCTCACACTCATTGAGAACACAATTTGCTCAATAAGGGTGTTCAGCACGTCCTGATCGTTCCACTGGGTAGAAATAGCCGTGCTGGCCGAATACAAAATTTCCAGTTCAATCAGGTTGCGCTGGGTTTCTTCAAATAGCCGGGCGTTGTTAATGGCCGATGACGCCTGCTGCACCAAACTGGCGTAAAAACGCAATTCGTCCGCTTCAAACGGCACGCGCCGCCGGCTAATAATCATCAACCCAATAATGATGCCTTTGATAGCGGTGAGCGGAGCGCACAACAACTGCTCGTCGACGGCGTAGGCAACACCCAGCCCTACTTCGAGGCCGTTAATCAGCGCCACTTTGCCCCGCGTTAAAATTTTGTTGATGGCCTCATTTTTTAGCGAGATGGGGTTGCCATAAATTTGCATGGCCAGCGGGCCAACCGCCAGCGCCGGGCGCAGGGTTTGGTTATCTCTTTCTAAAAAGTAAATCTGGCAATTATCGGCATACAGTAATAATTTTACCTGTTCAATGGCCTTTTCCAGCGTGGGTTTAAGCGCCAGTTGGCCGGAGATTTCCTGGCTGGCTTCCAGTAGCATTTGCAGTTCTTGCTTCAGGTACAAATCCTCGGCGGATTCCGGGGGGGGCGGCACCTGCGCGGTGACAATGCACACATCGGCGGGGCCGCTGCCGGAGTGCAACGGGTACACGTGCGCCTGCATAATAGAGTCAAACGGCTGTTCTTCAAACGGGTAATGCGGCACAAAAAACGGGGCGTTGGTGGTGCGCGCCTGGTCAATAATATCTTTCAGGCGGGCCAAATCAACCGGGTTCAACGGGAGTTCGTCAACCCGGCGTTGCAACACCTGCGTCTCGTTTAGTTTAAAAATCGCGGCGGCGGCCCGGTTCCAAAATTTAATGCGGTTGTTGGGGCCGATAATCTGCACTGCCAACGGCGTATCGTTAGGGTTAAAGGCGTATTCCAGGCTGGTTGCGGGCGGCAGGCTGTTGTTTAACTGCTGATGCAGTTGCGCCAGCCGGCGGCCCAAACCGAGCAACCCGGCCGGCGAAAGCGTAAAAAAATCGGTTGCTCCGGCCAACATGGCTTGCCGCAACAATTCGGAGGCCGCCACTTCGGCTTCGGCCAGTAAAAAAATGGGCGCGGCGGCGCAGGTTTTTTGGAGAAGGCTTAAATCTTGCGCCGGTGCCGGGGTAAGCTGGCGCAAGTCCAGCAGCACCACATTGGCCGGGTCGTTTTCTTCAACAGCCTCGGCAATGTTCCTGTCCACGGATAACCGGAACGATTCTAAATGTTGCCCCATCGCTTCAACAATAGAGGCGGTTACAGCCAGGTTGTTTTCGATTAGCAGGACAGAAAAATTAGCGGCCATTGAATACGGTTGCCAGAATTTTAGACTTCATATCATACCATAAATTTGATAATATTGTAGTCACGTTCTGTCATTTTAACGGCTGTTGCAATTAGCCGGTAATGGTGGTGTGGTGTGGGCGCATGTAGCCCGGTTTGTTTTGCAGCCAATCGGCTCAATGTTATAATTTTAATATGTCAAGTCGGCGCGTGTTTTTAAAGGGTTTGGGGATTCTGTTGTTGGTGGGCGGCTGTTCAACCGAACTGCTGCCGTTTCGGGCCGAACCTTCGGCCACACCGCTGCCCAGCCCCACGCCCACGCCGTTGCCCCGCGCCGATGCTGTAGCGCAAGCCTATCTCCAGGCGTGGAGCGCCGGCGATTATTCCACCATGTACAACCTGCTCACGACCAAATCGCAGCAGGGCATCACTTCTGAACTGTTCCAGCGGCGTTACCGCCAAACGCTCAATACCGCCACCGTTACCGGCATCAAAACGCAAATTCAATCGCTGTTGCACACCGGCCCGCAGGCCGCGGCCACGTTCCACGCGCTGTGGGAAACCGCCCGTTTTGGCCAGATTCAGGCCGATAACCAGATGCGCCTGACTTTTGAAGGCAACCGGTGGGGGGTTGAATGGCAGCCCACGCTCATTTTGCCCCAACTCGGCGAGGATGTGCTGCTGGCCTTTCTCAGCGAAAGCCCCGCGCGCGGCAATATTTACGATCAGGGGTCTCACGCTTTGGCGGCGCAGGGGCAAGTGGTAATGGTGGGCGTGGTGCCGCAATTTATTCAGGATCAAGCCCAGGTGGTGGCGACGGTGGCGCAACTAACGGGCGTATCCCCGGAAAAAATCACCCGGAGCATTGCCGCCGCCCAGCCGGATTGGTTTGTACCCATCGCCGATATTTCATTTGATACCAGCCTTGAAAACGATGACATGCTCAACAGCCTGCCGGGGATTGACCGGCGGGCCAAAACGGTGCGCGCCTACGCCAATGGCGATGTTGCTGCCCATGTGATTGGCTACATGGGCCAAATTCCGCCCGAACAAAAGGATAAATTTGTGGCCCAGGGCTACACCGGCGATGAACTGATTGGGTTGGCCGGGGTTGAAGCCTGGGCCGAGGCGGATTTGGCCGGCAAACGGGGGGGGCGGTTGGTGGCCCTGTCGCCGGGGCGCAAAATTTTGGCCGAGTTAGCCACGGCCACCGCCAAAGCCGGGAGCAGCGTGTACCTTTCGCTTGATACCACGTTTCAGGATACCGTTGAACGCCTGTTGGGGTCGCGCAAGGGCGCAATCATTGTAATGCACCCCACCACCGGCGTTATTTACGCGTTGGCCGCCTTTCCCCGGTTTCAACCGCAACTGTTGAGCGCCGGCATGGATGCCGCAACCTGGGCCAAATTCTACGCCGATGAAAACCGGCCGTTGCTCAACCGGGCCACGCAGGGCACATATCCGCCCGGCTCTATTTTTAAAATTGTCACCATCAGCGCGGCGCTGGAATCGCTGGGGCTAAACCCTGCCACCACTTTTACCTGCACCGGGCGCTGGCAGGGGTTGGGGCCGGCCTTTACCAAAGAATGCTGGCTTAAACAGGGCCACGGCCAGATTTCGCTCCTTGACGGGTTGACGCAAAGTTGCAACGTGGTTTTTTACGAGGTGGGATTGGCGCTGCACCGTTCCAACCCCGATTTGCTGCCGGAATGGGCGCGTAAATTCGGGCTGGGAGCATCCACCAAAATTTTTGGCCTGGCCGAAGAAGGCCAGGGCGTGGTGCCCGATAACGCCTGGAAAACGGCCAACTTTAGCCAGCCGCTATTTGATGGTGATGCCGTAAATTCGGCGATTGGGCAGGGGTACATGCTGGTTACGCCCGTGCAGATTGCCCGGCTGCTGGCGGCGATTGCCAACGGTGGCCAACTGCCGCGCCCGCGTGTAATCGAAAAGGTGGTTACGGTTGATGGCGTAGAAACCATCGTCCAGCCCGAAGTTGCCGGCAAACTGCCTATTTCGCCGCAAAACCTGGCGCTCATTCAGCAAAGCCTCAACGCCATTACCAGCGGGGCGCAGGGCACCGCCCGATCGGCTTTTGAAGGCGCAACTTACACCGTGGCCGGCAAAACCGGCACCGCCGAAGCCGGTTTGCCGGAACCCCACGCCTGGTTTGCCGGTTACGCCCCCGTTGACAAGCCCCGGGTGGTGATCACCGTGTTGGTAGAGCAAGGCGGCGAGGGTTCAAAGGTGGCTGCGCCACTATTTCGGCAGGTGGTAGAAGCATTTTTTGCCTGGGAAGCGAGCCGGGCTTAAAAAATACTTTTTGGCCAAAAATAGTTGTGCCGGTTTCTTTAACTAAAAAATATCTTATTGGCCATAATAGTTGCCATAAAATAGGGATAGTCGCTCCAATTGAGCGTAAATTGGTTAACAACAACCGTTAAATGTCCCCATTACCCCGTTTTTTAGTTACCATAAGCAGGGCATGCGCTGAGTCAACTTACATTGACATAGTTTTTTACTTATGCTATTATGATTTAAGGTTTCAGGATTAAGCCTAGTTGTTGGCTTGTTTTTTGCCGAAAACCCCCACTTACGCCAAAAATTACAAGGCTAAAGAGCCTTTTCATTGAAAGGAGCAACGGACAATTATGGCATCTCGAACGGAGCAAATGATTTCGCGCTTGAGGGACCTTCAGGCGGGCACGGCAGACATCGAGGCGTCAGCGGTTGTTAGCGTTGATGGGTTAATTATGGCCTCTTCACTACCCGCAGACGTGGAAGAAGACCGCGTGTCGGCGATGTCGGCGGCAATGTTGTCGCTGGGCGAGCGGATTGCCAGCGAATTGGGCCGTGGAATTCTTGACCAGGTTTATATTCGCGGTAACAACGGCTATGTTATTCTTATGTCAATTGGCGAAGAAGCCGTGTTAACGGCCATGGCGCGCGCCGATGCCAAATTGGGGTTGATTTTCCTGGACATGAAACGCGCCGCCGAAGACCTGACCAAACTGGTTTAAGTTTACTTTGAGCTAACCTAACGCAAAAAAGCCGCCCCGGGGCGGCTTTTTTGCGTTAAACGTGATAGGCTCCCAGATTGGGGCCAAGAACCTCTTGATAGTTGGGCCTGAACGCCCATGCCTCATCGCAGGCGTTGCATTTAAGGCAGCCTGCCGGCGGGCAGGCCGGCGATAACTGGTGGCGGCTGGCCCGCCGTAAATCCCAGGTGAAAAATGATTTGTTCACGCCGGTGGTAACGCTCTCCCACGGCAGCTTTTCGGTGAGGGCGCGCTCGCGCAAAAATTCAGCCTGATCCAACCCTTCGGCGGCCAAAGCCCGTTCCCATTCGCGCAGGGTTAACTTGCGAATGCGGGCCAGCACCCGCCCCAACCGCCGGTCGCCCCGCGCCAGCACGCCTTCGATGGCGGCCCAGGCCGGGCTATCGCTGCGCACCGTAACGCCGTTGGGGTTAAGCCGCTCCTGTAAATATTTTACCCGCGTTTCCAGCACATCTATGGGCTGCATGGCCATCCATTGAAAAGCGGTGTGCGGTTTGGGTACATATGGCGTGGCATTGATGGCAATATTGCGCGGAAAAATCTGGCGGGCGGCCAACACCATCTCGGCGATGGCGTCAATATCGGCTTCGGTTTCGGTGGGCTGGCCCACCATAAAGTACATTTTTAGCTGCGGAAAATTGTACTTGGCCGCCAGTTCCACGGCGCGCAAAATCTGGTCATCAGATTGCGATTTGTTGATGACGGCGCGCATGCGTTCGCTGCCGGCTTCGGGGGCAATGGTGAGCGTTTGGTTGCCGCTTTCGGCCAGCCCTTTGATGAGCGGCTCGCTGAGGGGATCTACCCGCATGGACGAGGCGGTGAGCCGCGCCCCCATTTTACGCAGTTCAATGGCGATGGCGTCAATCCAACTGTGATCGCTGACGGCGGCGCTGACCAGCCCAATCCGGTCGCGGTGTTTCAGGCCGTGGCGGGCGGCAGCCAGAATTGTTTCCAGGCGCAATTCGCGCATGGGGCGGTACACGTAACCGGCCATACAAAACCGGCAACCGCGACCGCAGCCCCGCGCAATTTCAATGAGAGTCCGGTCGCCAAATTCGGTGAGATCGGTGTAAATTTGGGTAACGGTGGGCGTGGTTTCAATATCTTTTACCCACACGCGGGGGATAGGCTGCCCGCCGGAATGGATAGCCGGCACGTACAGCCCGTCAATTTGCGCCAGCCGTTGATAGGTTTCGGTGCGGGGAGTGCGGGTGCTGTCCCACAGGGCATCAAGGAGCGGCGGCACAATCCCTTCGGCCTCGCCAATGGCAAAGGCATCAAAAATATCGGCCAGCGGCTCCGGGTTGGTGTACACCGCCGGGCCGCCGGCAATGAGCAGCGGCCAGTTTTCGTCGCGCTCGGCGGCAAACAGGGGCATACCGGCCTGGCGCAACAGGTTGATGACGTTAAAATAATCCATCTCGTAGGAAATGGAAAAGGCAACCACCGCAAACTCATCCAGCGGGCGCTGGGTTTCCAGCGAAATAATCGGCTCATCGGAGCGCGGGGCCTGTTGGCCGCCAAAAAATACCCGCTCGCAGACCACATCGGGTTCATTGTTAAAAAGCCGGTACAGAATGTGCAGCGCCAAACTGCTCATGCCCACCCGGTAACTGTTGGGCCACACCAGCGCCACCGGCAGCTTGCCGCCCCAGTTTTTGATAATAACGCCTTCTTCGTGGCTGATGGTTTTTTTGGCCTGTTCAATGTAACGATAATTTTGTTTCATGCAGCCTGTGGAATTTTTATAGCCAAATTTACAAAAAATATTATACCTGCGGTGGAATGAATGCCAAAACTGCGGGGCAACCGGCGAGGTTAAGCCAGCGGCAGGGTAAACCAAAACCGGCTGCCCTGGCCCGGCTGGCTTTCGGCGCCCACCTGCCCGCCGTGCGCCTGGATGAGCTGGCGCGAGATGGCCAGCCCCAACCCGGAGCCGCCCTGCTCGCGGGCGCGCGATTTATCGGCCCGCCAGAAGCGGTCAAACACGTGGGGTAAATCCGCCGGGGTAATACCCGGCCCGGTATCGCTCACCGAGATTTGCAGCCGGCCCGGCTGCGGGGCAACGGTAATTTTAACCCGGCCACCGGCGGGCGTGTGGCGCAGGGCGTTGGCCAAAAAGTTATGCAACACCTGCCGCACCCGGTCGGCATCGGCCTGCACCGGCGGCAGGTTGGCCGGGAGGCTGGCGGTCAGGGTGATGTTTTTTTCGCGGGCGAGTTCGCGCAGGCGGTCGGCCATGCCGGTGATCAGGGGCGTAATCGCCACGGTCTCAAGTTGCAGGCTGAGTTGCCCGGCTTCGGCCTGGGCCAGTTCGCGCAGGTCGCTGATGAGCCGGTTGAGCACCAGCGTTTCATCATAAATTGAGGCAATTTCGGTTTTATCAAGTGGGTACACATCATCGAGGATGGCGCGCAGGTTGCCCTGCACCACGCTGAGCGGCGTGCGCAGTTCGTGGGCTACATCGGCCACCAGATTCCGGCGGAGCAACTCGGCCTGTTCCAGATGGGCGGCCATGTCGTTAAAGGCGCTGGCCAGATTGGCCAGTTCAACCGCGCCCTGCACGGGCACTCGCTCGCTCAGGTGGCCGTGGGCAATTCGCCGGGTGGCGGCGGCCAGCCGGCTCAACGGTGCGGTTAACCCCCGCGCCATCAACACGCCCAACGCCAGCCCCAGCAGCCCGGCCACCAGCCCCGCCTGCACCAGCGAACGGTTAATCTGGCCAAGAAAAGTTTGAGCCTCGGTGGTAAGGCCCGCCGGCCCGCTGCCGGTAATATAGCCAACAGTTTGGCCTTGCAGCGTTACCGGCACCGCTCCGCTCAAATCCGATGGGCTGAGTTGTCGGCCAATGCCTTCGCCGGTGGCGGTGTAGATAATTTGGCCGGCGGCGTTGGCCAGCGTAAACGTACCGCCACCCATTCCCAGGCCGCGTCCGTTGCCCTGCCCCGCGCCGCGCCCCATGCCCAGGCCGGGGCCGCGCATGGTTTGCAAAACGGTTTCCACGCCCGCCCACGAGCCGTGGCCGGCGTAATAATCGGTGAGGGCGGGCAACATGGTGGATTGCATCATCTGGTTGCGGAACACGTAGCGGCGAAAATCGGTGCTAACCTGATAATTGGCCAGCACCCCCGCCGTGAGCACCGCCGCCAGCGTAACCAGCCCAAACGCCAGCGCCAGCCGCACCCACAAACGATTCATAGTTCACCCCGCAGCCGGTAGCCCACGCCGTACACGGTTTCAATGTAGGCGGGGTTGTCGGGGCCAACGCCCAGCTTTTTGCGCAGGTTTTTAATATGGCTGTCAACGGTGCGTTCTTCGCCTTCGTAGCTGTAGCCCAAGCCCTGTTCGATGAGTTCCAGCCGGGTAAAGGTTTGGCCGGGGTGTTCTACCAGCAGTTTAAGCAGGTCAAACTCGGTGGGCGTCAGGTCAACCGGGGTCTCGCCGCACGTCAGCTCATGCCGATCCAGGTTGAGCCGGAGCCGGCCCAACTGGAGAATATGGGCCTGAACCGGGCCGGCGCCGGCCCGGCGCAGCACCGCTTTAACGCGGGCCACCAGTTCGGGCGGATTGAACGGTTTGGCAATGTAGTCATCGGCCCCAACGTCAAAACCGATGATTTTATCGGCATCCTCCACGCGGGCGGTGAGCATTACAATCGGGGTGGCGGCCAGCGTTTCATCGCCGCGGATAAGGCGGGTAATGTCCCAGCCGTCGCGGTCAGGTAGCATTAAATCGAGCACCACCAAATCGGGCCGTTCCCGGCGGATGGCGTGCAGCGCGGTTTCGCCATCGTAAGCGGTCATCACCTGAAACCCGGCCTGCTCAAGATAAGCCTGCACCAGCCGCACAATTTTTTTATCATCGTCAACTACTAAAATTCTGGGCACCGCACCCCGGTTTCTGTTGTGAGCAGGTGACAGGCAAAACCTGCCACCTGCTGTTGTAAATTCTAATTATCCGACATTTTTGGCCGGAAACTGCAAATTCTTAACGCGAATGACCCGAATTGGGCGAATATTACGAATTCTCAGGGGTTTTTATTCCAATCAATATTCGCGTTAAAAACAGCCAGACGGTCGGCACAAGTTAGTGTTTAAAGTGGCGCACGCCGGTAAAAATCATTGCCAGGCCCAGCGCGTTAACCGCCTCGATGACCTGTTTATCGCGGATGGAGCCGCCGGGCTGGATGACGGCTTTTACGCCCGCCGCCGCGGCAGCTTCGATACCATCCGGAAAGGGGAAGAAGGCGTCGGAGGCCATCACCGCGCCGGCAGCCAGCGGGCCGGCTTTGGTGGCGGCCAGTTTTACGGCATCAACCCGGCTGGGCAACCCGCCGCCAATGCCCACGGTAGCTTCGCCCGCGGCCAACACAATCGAATTGCTTTTGACAAATTGCGCCGCTTTCCAGGCAAATTTCATGGCCGTCATTTCGGCGGCGGTGGGCTGCCGCTCAGAAACCACCTGCCAGCCGGCGTTGGCCGGGTCGCCGGTATCGCGCTGTTGCACCAGCACCCCGCCGGTAACGCTGCGTAACTCCATTTTGGCGGATTGATCAGTTTTGATGGCCACCAGCCGGCAATTTTTACGTTTTTCCAAAAGTTTCAGCGCGTCGGCGGTAAAACCGGGCGCGGCGATGGCTTCCACAAACAAATCGCCCATCGCGGTGGCCATGGCGGCGTCAAACTCGCGGTTTACGGCGATCACGCCGCCGTAGGCGCTCACCGGGTCCGAGGCCAGCGCGGGCGGAAACGCCGTTGCCAGGTCGGTGCCGCTGGCAATGCCGCACGGCGACAGGTGCTTGACAATGGCCACGGTGGGCGCGTCAAAGGCCAGCGCCGCCTGCCACGCCGCGTCCAGATCGAGCATGTTATTATAGCTGAGGGCTTTGCCCTGCAACACCTGGCCGCCCAGCGGGCCAATATCGGCGCGGTTGGCGTACAGCGCCGCCGTTTGGTGCGGATTTTCGCCGTAGCGCATCTCTTGCGTTTTTACCAGCGACAGGTTTAGCCGGACCGGGAGATCGCCGGCCTGGTCAAACAGGTAGTTGCTGATGGCGGCATCGTAGGCGGCGGTGTGGGCAAAGGCTTTGCGGGCCAGTTCGGCGCGCAGGCTGGCAGAAACCGCGCCGGTTACTTTTAGCTCGGCGCTCACGGCGGGGTAATCGGCGGGATCGCACAGCACGGCCACGCGATCAAAGTTTTTGGCCGCCGCCCGCAGTAAAGCAACGCCGCCAATATCAATGTTTTCAATGGCGTCATCGAGCGTTACGTTGGGATTAGCCACGGTTTGTTGAAACGGATACAGGTTGCACACCACTACATCAATTTTGGTGATGCCGTACCGGGCCAGTTCGGCCTGGTCGGCGGCGGTGTCGCGGGCCAGAATGCCACCGTGAATGACCGGGTGCAGTGTTTTTACCCGCCCGCCGAGCATTTCGGGCGCGCCGGTGAGCGTGGCCACATCGGTGACGGCCTGGCCGGTTTCGCTTAGTTGGCGGGCCGTGCCGCCGCTGGCTACCAGCGTCCAGCCGAGTTCGGCCAACGCGGCGGCAAACTCGGCCAGCCCGGTTTTATCTGAGACTGAAAATAAAGCAGTTGGCATAGTTAAATCCTCCCGTGAAAAATAGTTTTATTTGTCGGTCACGTTTCAAACGTGACCGACGACTGAGGGCGCAAGGCCGCGCCTCTATTTTTTGAAAATTTGGGCGTTAACCACAACTTCAACCTCGGTGAAACCGAGCGAGTACAGAAAATTTTCGTAATAGAGCTTGCCGTACTGGTTGGCTTGCTCCAGAATGCCTTCTTTTAAAGCGGCCTGTTCAATGGCGTTTTGCGCCTGTTTCAGGGCTTCGCCTTGCAGGTTGGGGTTGTTCTGGTCAAGAAGGAGCTTGTTTTCGTAGAAGACAACGTGGGTGCGGTCAAAATCAATACTGCTGTTTAAAATTTGCGGGGCGGGCAGCACCAGCCGCACCCGCTTGCCGTCGGTCCACAGGTTTTCGGTGGGGATTTTGCTCAAATCAAAACCGGCCTGTACGTTGCCGTACACCAGCATCAGTATTTTTTCTTTGTTGTCCAAAAAGTTATCAACAATGCCGGTGGGTGGGGTTTCGTTGTACACCTCGGTGATGGTGTTGTATTTGACGGTGCTGAGTTTAGCCTGCGACTGGATACTCTGGATGCTGACCACGGGCGGGGGCAGCGGAGTGGCGGTGGGCGCAGTGGGGATTTTGCTGGCAAACGTTCCGGCAATGTAGGTGAACGCGCCAATACAGGCCAGCGCCAGCAATGCCACTACGCCCAGCGTAACATAAAAACGCGATGAGTCCACAGGCCGGGAACGGGCCGGCGTGGTGGGTTCGGGCGGTTGCGGATGGGTGTTGTTCATAGTTTTGCCTTTTTTACCACAATAGTAATGTTGGTAAAACCCAGCGACCGGAGCAAGTTTTCTATTTGCTGCCGCCCGGCGGCTTCGGCTTTGGCCTGAATGCCGCGTTCGGTGGCCCACCGGGTGAGCGATTCTTCGGCAATTTGGCGGGCGCGGCTTTCCAGCGATTTGTCCGGGGTTACAAACAGCCCGGTTTTGCGCTCGTACACCTGGGTGCGCTCGTTATCAATCCGGCTGTATAAAATTTCCGGGGCAGGCAAGGTGATTTCAACGCTGGTGCCGGCAACGGAGATGTCATCTCCGGCTACTTTGGTCAGGTCAAACCCGGCCACAACCTCGCCTTCGGCCACCAGCAGCAATTTGTCCGAGCCAAAGAACTTTTGCCACAGGCTGTCGGGCGGGTTGGCTAAATCTACCACCGTGCGCATGGCAAACTCGGTGGTTTCCAGCCGGCCCAGGTTTTTAATGTGCGTAATCACCACAATCGGGGTGGGCGTCGGTGATGGCGTAGCGGTGGGCGTGGCCGTAGGCGTGGGTGTGTTGGTGCCGGTGGGCGCGGGCGTAACCGTGGCGGTGGGCGTGTTGGTTACAACCGGCGGCGGCTGGGCGGCGGTAACCGGCTGCGCCGTGGGCGCAGCGGTGGGGTTCACCGGGGCCGCCGAGTTTTGCCCAACCCGATAGGCGACAACGCCAATAAAGACCGCCAGCGCGGCAAACAACAGCGCCGCTGCTACCTGCGCCGGCGTTGGCCGGTTGTGGTTAAAAGCCATCAGGGTTGCCTTTCCGGGCCGGGTTAGCGATGCCGTTGTTCCAGCACGGCCAACACGTTGGCCCACTTAATACCGCGCGTTTCCAGCAAAACCAGGCTGTGGTACATCAGGTCGGCCATTTCTTCGGTGAGCCGCTCATCCGATTGCGCCAGCGCGGCCACCACCACTTCGGTGGCCTCCTCGCCTACTTTTTGGGCGGCTTTGGCCGGGTTAGCCAGCAACGAGTTGGTGTAAGACCCCGGTTTGGGGTTGGCCTTTCTATCGGCAATGAGTTGGCTGAGGGTTTCGAGAAAATCGGACATTTAGCGGCTCACTTTGAACATTTCATCGCGGGCCGGGCCAACCGAAACATAACTGATGGGCACATGCACCAGCTCTTCTACCCGTTTGAGATAATTTTGGGCGGCAGCCGGCAGTTGCGCCCAACTCCGCGCCTGGCCGGTGGAGTTTTTGGGCCAGCCGGGCCAGCTTTCGTACACCGGCTGCACGGTTTCGTACAGCGGGGTGTCCGGCACGTAATCAACGGCGCAGCCATCGGGCAGGCGGTAGCCGGTGCAGATTTTTAGCTCCGGCATGCCGTCGAGCACATCAAGCTTGGTAATGGCAATCTCGGAAAAGCCGTTGAGGTAGGCCACGTAATTCAGGGCAACGGTATCAATCCAGCCGCAGCGACGAGGCCGCCCGGTGGTTGCGCCGTACTCATGGCCGCATTCGCGTAGCCATTGCGCTACATCATTATTGCCCTGGTCGGTAGGCACCGGGCCGTTGCCTACGGCGGTGGTGTAGGCTTTGACCACGCCGATAACCCGGTTGAGCGCCTGCGGCGGCAAGCCCGCGCCCACCGGGGCAAAGGTGGCGGTGGGGTTTGAGGAGGTAACATAGGGGTAGGTGCCCCAATCCAGGTCGCGCATGGCGGCCAGTTGGCCTTCTAATAAAAATGATTGGCCTTGCCGGTACGCCTCGCGGATAACCGGCAGCGGGTCAATGAGCCGGTGGCCCAGTTGTTCGCGCCACGCCCGCAACTGCTCAAACAGGGCGGCCATGTCAACCGGTGGCTGGTTAAAGTGGGTCAATTCGCGGTTGGCAAAGGCTACGGCTTTTTCCAGCCGGGTTTCCAGCCACGCCGGGTGCAGCAAATCGCCCAGCCGCAGGCCGCGCCGGGCCGATTTATCGCTGTAGGCCGGGCCGATGCCGCGTTTGGTGGTGCCAATGGCTTCGCTGCCGGACTGGTTTTCTTGCATGCTGTCGAGCGTGCGGTGATACGGCATCAGCATTTGGGCGCGAGTTGAAATTAACAGGTTATCGGTGCTAACGCCGGCGGCCTCAATTTGAGCCAGTTCTTCCAGCAGGGTGGCCGGGTTTACCACGCAACCGGTGCCGATTAAACATTTGGTGTTGGCAAAGAAAATGCCCGATGGCACCAGATGCAGTTTAAACTCGCCGTGTTCGTTAACCACGGTGTGGCCGGCGTTATCGCCGCCCTGAAACCGAATAACCCAGTCCACTTCTCCGGCCAGGGCATCTACCATTCTGCCTTTTCCCTCGTCGCCCCACTGAGCGCCGACAATTGCGGTTACCGCCATTCCAAAATCTCCTTGTTTAGTTTTGTAAATCCGCCTCGTTTTTGGGTGACGGCTGGGCGGCGCGGGCGAGTAACTGCTGGATTTCATCGCGTTTTTGGCGCAACAAAAGCTGGTCCTCGCGCTGCCACTGCCGGCGCAGGCGCATCCCTTCGAGCACGTAGTTGAGGGCGAGCGTGGCCAGGCTGCTAAAAGCGCCAATCAGCCCGCCGGTTAAAATCAAAATAACATCCCGGTCAACCATTTTATTCTACAGTAATGCCCAACTGGCGCATTTCGGCCACGGCCTGATCGCCATCGGTGGGGTTAACGTTAACGGCCCGCGTTCCGGCCAGC
This sequence comes from uncultured Caldilineaceae bacterium, assembly GCA_964517605.1. GTDB lineage: Bacteria > Chloroflexota > Anaerolineae > 4572-78 > J111 > J095. The sequence continues at coordinate 166,294 of CAZFCE010000010.1, forward strand.
AGCACGGTGGTGGCAAAGCCCAGGCGATGGGCGTCAATGGCGGTGGATTTTACGCAGTAATCCAGCGCCAGCCCCACCACGGCAACTTCGGTAACGTGGTGCGCTTTTAGATACGCGGCCAGCGTTGGCGTGTTTGCGTCCGGCTCAATGTGGCCGCCAAACCCGGAGTAGCTATCGCTGGCGGCGAGAAAGGCTTTGTAAAAAGTAGGGCCGATGACATTTAAATTGGGGTGCAACTGCCAGCCTTCGGTGTTTTGCACGCAATGGTCGGGCCAAATGCCGGCGGGATGGTTGGATTTAAACGAGTGATGGTTAGCGGGGTGGTGGTCTTTGGTGTACACCACCACGTGGCCCCGGCCCAGGTAATCGTCAATCAGGGCGTTGATGGGTTCAATCACCTCATCGCCATAGGGCACCGCCAGCGCCCCGCCGGGGCAAAAATCATTTTGCACATCTACCACAATCAGCGCTTTTTTGGCCATTATTAATCCTCCAGTTTTCTAAAAAAGCAGCTTGTCTGGCCGGTGTGGCAGGCCGGCCCGGCGGCGTCAACCTGAATGAGCAGGGTGTCGCCGTCGCAATCATAAAAAATTTGGCGCACGGTTTGGATGTTGCCGCTGGTGCCGCCTTTGTGCCAGAGTTCTTGCCGGCTGCGGCTCCAAAACCAGGTTTGGCCGGTTTGTTGCATAAGTTGCAGGCTGTCGGCGTTAACCCAGGCCAGCATAAGCACCTGGCCGCTGGCGGCATCTTGCACAATGGCCGGGATTAGCCCGGCTTCGTTGAATTTTAGGTGATGAATGGCGGCGGTGGCGGTCATTTTGTTTCTTTTTTGTGGCGCACGGTAACGCCTTGCGCTTCCAGATAATTTTTTACGGACTGAATGGAAATCTCTTTAAAATGGAAGAGGCTGGCGGCCAGCACGGCGCTGGCGTTGGCTTGCTGGATAACCTGGGCAAAGTGTTCCAGCGCGCCCGCCCCGCCCGATGCAATCACCGGGATGTTAACCACCCCGGTAATGGCTTGGGTCAGGGCCAGGTCAAACCCGGCTTTGGTGCCGTCGGCGTCCATGCTGGTGAGCAAAATTTCGCCCGCGCCGCGTTCCTGGCACTCTTTGGCCCACTGCACCGCATCCAGGCCGGTGCGCTGGCGACCACCGTGAGTGGTGGTTTCCCAGCCATCGCCGGTAAGGCGGCGGCGGGCATCAATGGCCACCACAATGGCGTTGCTGCCAAAGGCGGTGGCCCCTTCGGTGATGAGGTTGGGCTGGCGCACGGCGGCGGTGTTAAGGCTCACTTTATCGGCCCCGGTGGAGATGATGGCGTGCATATCGGCCAGGCTGCCAATGCCGCCGCCCACGGTAAACGGAATGAACACGCTTTCGGCCACGCGCCGGGCAATATCCAGCATCAGGCCGCGCCCTTCGTGCGAGGCGGTAATATCCAGAAAAACCAGTTCGTCCGCGCCTTCGCGGTCATAAATTTGGGCCTGCTCCACGGGGTCGCCGGCATCGCGCAGGTTTACAAAATTGATGCCTTTGACCGTGCGCCCATCTTTAACATCGAGGCACGGGATAACGCGTTTGGCTAACATTGATGGCTCCGTTTGTGCAAAATGCAATGGCGCTATTGGCCGTTTTTTACCTGCCGGACAAAGGCGGCTACTTTGGCCCAATCCTTGGCTACCGGGTCGCCGGGTAAGTTGGTGCCGGTGTTGCTGTCTACGCCCCAGGGCTGCACCGCCACCATGGCCTGCGCCACGTTAGCGGGCACCAGCCCGCCGGCTAAAATCACTTTGGCGGTGTGGCCTACTTGCTCAACAATTTGCCGGCTAATGTTCCAATCGTGGATAACGCCGGTAGCGCCCACGCCGGGCATGCCGGTGACTTTGGTATCGAGTAGCAAAATATCCGAGACGGCGGCAAAGCGCAGCGCGTCGGCAATGCTGTCCGGGCCGCCCACATGCACGGCTTTCATCAACTGAATGTGAGCGGGGAGCGCCTGCCGGAGTTGCTGCATGGCGGGCACGCCAACGGCCTCGGTATCGCTGGAAATGTGGATAATATCGGGCTGCACCGCCGCCGCCATCCGCGCAATTTCGGCCACATCGGTGCTCATGGTCAACGCCGATGCCGTGGCCCGCCCGCGTAGCGCCTCAACAATGGCGCGGGCCTGCGCAAAGGTTAATTCGCCGTAAACTTCGCCGTAATCGCCGGCTACAAAGCCCACCTGGTCAACGCCCAGATCGGCCATTTTTAACGCATTGGCCACCGAAGTGGCGGCATAAATTTGAACAATCATCCGTGGGCCACCTGCATTGCTTCGCTTAAATCAACCCAGCCGGTGTAGAGCGCCTGGCCGATAATCAAGCCTTCCAGTCCGCCGGCTTCGTTGGCTTTTACCGCTTTCACGTCGTCCAGGCCGGCCACGCCGCCGGAGACAATCACTTTAAACCGCTGGGCCGGGTTGGGCGCGGCGCTGCCGGCCTGAGCCAGCGCCACGGCAGCTTCTAAGTTAACGCCTTGCAGCATGCCATCGCGGGCAATATCGGTGTAGATAACGTGTTTTAGCCCGGCGGTTTGGATAGTTTTTACCAAATCAAGGGCGCTGGTGCCGGCCAGTTGCCGCCAGCCGTGGGTGGCTACCTGCCCGTTGCGCACGTCCAGCCCCAGCGCAATCTGCTCCGGGCCAAACTCGCCCAAAATGTCGAGCATCTGGCGGGGGCGGTCGGCGGCCATTGAGCCGATCACTACCCGGCTCACGCCCAAATCGAGCGCCCGTTTTACGTCGTCGGGGCTGCGCAGGCCGCCGCCAAACTCCACCGGCACGCTCACCCGATCCAGAATGGCTTGCAGGGCGTTGATGTTTTTGGCCGCTTTGTCCGGGTCGCCAAAAGCGCCGTCTAAATTAACCACGTGCAGCCAATCCGTGCCGATGGTTTCCCAGGTTTCGGCCATGGCCGCCGGGTCTTCGCCGTAAATGGTTTCGGCGGCGGGATCGCCCTGTTTAAGGCGCACGCATTTTCCGTTTTTCAAATCAATGGCGGCATAAATCTGCACGGTTTTTCTCCCTGGAGTTAGCTGTTGGCAAACTCAACAAAATTTTTAAGGATTTGCAGGCCAACCTGCTGGCTTTTTTCGGGGTGAAATTGAATGGCGCACACGTTGTCGCGGGCCACCGCCGAGGCGTAATCCAGCCCGTAATCGGTGGTGGCAATGATGTGCGCCGGGTTTTGGGGCCGGGCGTAGTACGAATGGGCAAAGTAGGCAAAATCGCCGGGGTCAATGTGGCGCAGCAGCGGGTGCGGGCGCGTTGGGTGAATTTGATTCCAGCCCATGTGCGGCACCGGCAGTTGTGAGGTTGGAAAGCGCACTACCTGGCCGGGAAAAATGCCCAAGCCCTGGTGCCGGCCCATTTCTTCGCTGGATTCAAACATAATTTGCAGCCCCACGCAGATGCCAAACAGCGGCTTGCCGGCTTGCAGCGCCGCCAGCACCGGCTGATCCAGCCCGCGCTGGCGCAGGTTGTTAATGGCGTCGCCAAACGCGCCCACGCCGGGCAGCACCACCGCGCCGGCATCCTTAACCGCCTGCACCGAATCGGTGATGTCGGCCTGGGCACCCGTGGCCTGAAAAGCCTTTTGCACGTTTCTAAAATTGCCTACGCCGTAATCAACAATAACAATTTTAACCATGTGAGTTCTCAATTTTCAGGCGATTGTAAATTTTGTTCCGTTAAACGGTTAACGTGCCTTTAGTGCTGGGCACCTGCCCGGCCAGGCGTTCATCGTGGCGCACGGCCATATCCAGCGCGCGGGCCAGAGCTTTGAACAGGGCTTCGGCTTTGTGGTGGTCGTCGGCGCCGGCCAACAGGCGGGCGTGCAAATTCAGCTTGCCTTCGTGCGCCAGGCTTTCAAAGAAATGGGGAATAAGCGTGGTGGTGACTTGCCCAATCCGGTCGGTGCGAAACTCACCATCGAATACAAAATAACCGCGCCCGCCAAAATCAACCGCCACCAGCGCCAGCGCCTCATCCATAGGCACAATGGCGTGGCCCATGCGGGTAATGCCGGTGCGGTTGCCCAGCGCCTCGGCGATGGCCCGGCCCAGCACAATGCCCACATCCTCCACGGTGTGGTGTTCGTCAATGTGCAAATCGCCGCTGGCGCGCACGGTTAAATCAAACCGGGCGTGACGGGCCAGCGCGTGCAGCATGTGGTCTAAAAAGCCCACGCCGGTTTGCACGCTGGCCTGGCCGGTGCCATCAAGGTTGAGGGTGATTTCAATATCGGTTTCGCCGGTTTTGCGGCTGACGGTTGCGGTTCTATTTGCCAAGGATTAGCTCCTTTAAGTGGTTGGGATGGCCCAAAATTACGTTGGCTTTGTGTTCTTCAAACGCGGCGCGCTGCGCGTTTTTGTCGGGCGCGTCAACCAAACAGCCAATGGCGGTAAACGGCACCGTTTTGTTGGCGCTTTTGGCCGCCTGAAGATCGCCCACGTTAGCGCCCACGTAGGCGCTGTGGGCCGGCGTGGGTTGCAGCGTGCGGGCCGCTTCCAGCAGCGACCACGGGCTGGGTACAGGCTGGGCGTTGGCCGCCCGGATTTCGTCGAGCGTGATGACGCTTTGAAAGTAGGCTTCGATGTTTCTGGCTTTAAGCGACCGCTCCACTTCGTTCCGGGGCCGGTCCGAAACCACGCCCAGCGCCACTTTTTGGCCCAGCGTCTCTAGCACTTTGGTTTCAATCACCAGCGATTCGTGTTCGGCGTAGCCGGTGCTTTGGATGATGATGGCCGGTTCGCCGTAGCCGCGCTCAAACAGTTCTGCGCCCAAGTACAACTCCTGAAAGATGCGCCCCAAAATATTGGCTTTGACAATTTTGCCGCTGGACACCAACATGTGCCGGTTTTCGGTGGGCAGCGCCCGGTGCGCCCCGTCCAGCCCGCCGCCGTGCGCCGCGATGTTCTGCGCCAGTTGGGCAATGTCTTTTTGCGCGCGCAGGTCGTCTATGGTGATGCGCAGGTTGCCGCCGGCAAATTGCAGGTAAGCCATCAGCGCCGGAACATGAAATTTAGAAGGAAATGTGGGCGCCGGCACCGGTGGCAGCAATTCCACAAAGTACATGGTAAAGGCTTTGGCCAAATCCCAGTAGTTGGTAAACTGGCCGGTTTTTTGCAGCAGCAGCACTTCAGCGGCGGTGATGAGTGGTTCGGGTGATGGTTTTAGCCCCAGGGCGCGCTCCAGATAAAGTTGCACGGCCACGCGCACCACTTCCCGGTACGAATATTTTACATCAATCAGAACATCGTAGCAGGCAAAAATCAGCGCGTCAATATTCAGCCGGGGGCGGTAGTTCATATCAATTTTAACCCTTGCTCCAGCCGGGCCATTTGTTCCGGGGTGCCAAGGCTAATGCGGATGCAATCGGTGAGGTTGGCCGAGTTGTAATAGCGCACCAAAATGCCTTGCGCGGCCAGCTTGTTTTTTACTTCAACTGCCGGGCGACCGATAACCCGGCACAACACAAAGTTGGAATGGCTGGGGTAAGGGCTGAGCCAGTTGAATTGTTTGAGCGTTTTGTACAGCAGGCCGCGCTGTTCCACCAGTTTGGCCACCGAGTCCAGCAGCCGGGCGCGGTCGGCCAGCGAGGCCAGGGCGGCAATCTGCCCGGCCACGTTAACGTTGTACGGTTGCTTAATTTTCCACAGGTGCTCAATAAGGTTTAGCGGGAACGCGCCGTAGCCCACGCGCAGCCCGGCCAGCCCGGCCCATTTGCTAAAGGTGCGCAGCACAATCAGGTTGGGGTGGCGCAACACCCAGTCAATGCGGCTGTGACCGCTAAATTCAACGTAGGCTTCATCTAAAATTACCACCGCGGGCAGCGCCAGCAGCCGGCGCAGGTCGTCATCGCCCAGCAGCGAGCCATCGGGGTTGTTGGGCGAGGTGGCGATAATGATTTTGGGGGCGGCGTCGCCGTCAGTATTGGCAAAGTGGGCTTCAACGGCCTCAACGGGAATGGAAAAATCGGGCCGCCGCCACACGTTAATAACCTGCGCGGCGTTAATGGCGGCATCAAATTTGTACATGCCAAAGGTGGGCGGCAGGTCGATGATTTTATCGCCGGGTTCAATAAACAGGCGCAGCGTCAGGTCAATCAGTTCATCCGCGCCGTGGCCCACCAGCAGGTATTCGGCGGGGATGCCGGTGTAATCGGCCAGCGCGGCGCGCAGGTCGCGGCTTTCGGGGTCGGGGTAAATGTGCAGGTAGGGGGCGGCGGCCAGGTGTTGGGCCACCAGCGGCGACGGGCCGTAGGGGTTTTCGTTGGCATCGAGTTTGATAATTTCGGCCGGTTGCCGCCCTAATTGCTGGGATAAAACTTCAAAGGGCAAAATGGGGGTGTAGGGTTCTAACTGAACAACGTTGTTACGGATGAATACGGCGGGGTTAAAGGGTTGGGTCGTCAAGGCGAAAACCTTTCATCCCTAAAGCGGCCCTGGTCGGGTTGGCGCAGGTAGGTTTCTTCAACCCAGGTAAAATAGCCGCCGTAATCCAGGCTAAAACCACGGCACATAATAATGTAGCCAATCAGGGTGTTGTCGTCAGCAAAGGTGAGGTAGGCTTCGCCGGCGTGGGGATCGTTTAGCAAAATTTTGATGGCGGCTTCGGTGTGTTGCCACTCTTCCGAGGCCGGGTCGCCATCCTGGTCAAAACTTTCGCGCATCAGGGCCAATAGTGATTCCTGATCTGCGGCGGTGGCTAGTTGAATTTTCATAACCGCCTCCTTGCGGCTGCCGCGTGGGCATCAAGCCCTTCGGCCTGGGCCAAAATTTGCGCTGCCGGGCCAATGGCGGCGGCTTCGGTGGCATCCAGCCCAAACACACTGATAATTTTGGTAAAATCGCGCACGCTGAGCGGGCTGGCAAAGCGGGCCGTGCCCATAGTGGGCATTACGTGGGTGGGGCCGGCGGTGTAATCGCCTAAAACTTCAAAGGCGTGTTCGCCCAAAAATACGCCGCCGGCGTTTTTTACCTGGCCCAACAGCGACCACGGATTTTGCACGTGCAGGCAGAGGTGTTCGGGCGCGTACAGGTTGTTCAGTTCCACGGCTTCGGTGAGGTTGGCGCAAATAACTGCGCCGCCCTGGTTTTGCAGGCTTTCTACAATGATTTCGGCCCGGCTGAGGGTTTCGATTTGCCGCCCGATTTCTGCCTGCACCGCTTTGGCTAACAATTGGCTGGGGGTAACTAAAATGGCCGAGGCCAGCGGGTCGTGTTCGGCCTGGGCCAGCAGGTCGGCGGCAACCAGGCCGGGGTTGGCGTGGTCATCGGCAATGACCAGCGTTTCGGTGGGGCCGGGCAGCCCGTCAATATCAACCAGGCCGTACACCTGCCGTTTGGCCAGGGTAACAAAAATGTTGCCGGGGCCAACAATTTTATCAACTTTGGGCACGGTTTGAGTGCCAAAGGCCAGCGCGCCCACGGCCTGCGCCCCACCAATTTTGTAAACGGCGTCAACACCGGCTACTTTGGCCGCCGCCAGCAGCACCGGCGCAATTTTATCGGCCCGGCCACCGGGGGTGGCCACCACTACTTGCGCCACGCCGGCCACGCGGGCGGTAACGGCGCAGTGCAGCAAGGTGCTGGGGTAGGGAGCGGTGCCGCCGGGGGCGTACACGCCCACCCGCTCCAGCGGGCGGATAATCTGGCCCAGCGCGCTGCCGCTATCGCGCCAATCCAGCCAGCTTTGGGACGGCTGTTTGTGGTGAAAGGCGCGAATGCGGTCGGCGGCAAAGTGCAGGGCGTCGCGCAGGTCGGCGGGGATGGCGGCGTAGGCCGCTTCGATTTCGGCGGGCGGCACCTGCAACCCGGCCAGCCGAGCGCCATCAATTTTTTCTGTCCAATGGATAATCGCCTCATCGCCGCGCTGGCGCACATCGGCCAGAATGCGGCGCACGGCCTCTTCCAGTTCTAACAACTGGCCAAAGACGCGCTCGATGCCTTTGGCCAGGCTGGGGGTGAGTTTTACCTGGCCTACGGGGGCGCGGTGTAAAATGCCATCTTTGGCTTGATCTACGGTGAAGAGTTGAAATAAATCAGCCATGCGGATACTCGGTAAGGTTTAGTTCGGTTAAGAGTTGTTTTAACCGGGGCGGTTCTTCTTCAAAGATATAGGTAACGGGCAACACCAGCACGCCGCTGCCGCCAATCTGGCGCAGTTGTTCGATGGTGGCCTGGAGTTCTTTCTTTTTTACCACAATATTGATGGCAAACCAGTTGGTGGCATCGGGTTGGCGCAGGTACACCTGGCTGATGGTTGGCCCCTGCAAGCCGCCCAGGTTGGGCTGGCTGAACACCTTTTGGGCCACTTCGGCGGCGGATTCACCGCGAATGTTGGCCACCACCATGTGGCGACCAACGGCGCGGAGGTGAGCTTCAAACCGTTCCAGCAGTTCGCGGGCCATAGCCAGCACGGCGGGGCGCTGGGTGAGGGCGGCCCGGTTGCCAATGAACATGGCCTGGCTTTGGAACAGGGTGCCATCGGTTAGCTCTTTGAGCCGGTTTTCGTGCAGAGTCACACCGCTGCTCACCAAATCAACAATAAAATCGGCGGTGCCCATTTGCGGCGCGGCTTCCAGTGCGCCATCGGCGTGGAGCAGATGATAGGGGGTAATCTGGTGTTGTTCCAGAAAAGCGGCGGCCTGCCGCTGGTATTTGCTTACCACGCGCAGGGGGCGATTGGGGCTTTGGGCATTGGCCAGCCGGGCCAAATCGGCCACCGAGTTGACTTCGGCCCAATCCTCCGGCACCGCCACCGACAGCCGGCAATGGCCAAATTCCAGCGCGTTGTGGATAATCACTATGGTATCGCCGGAGCCGCGGTATTCGGCGATGGTGTCAAAACCCACAATTCCCAGGTCGGTATCGCCATCGCGCACTTTGCGCACCACATCGGCGGTGCGTTGAAACCAGACTTCGAGCGTGGGCAGTTCGGCGATGGAGGCAATATATTGCCGGGGGTTGGTTTTTTTTACGGTTAAGCCGCAATCGCGGAGCAAGGCCAGGGTTTCTTCTTCCATGCGGCCTTTGCTGGGCAACGCCAGCCGAATGGTGGTGCGTTGGTTGTGAGTAGCGGTTGAGGGTGTCATTTAATCTCCTTAAGCATGCCAGATTTTACCTCTATCTACTTTTACACACAATTTTTACTTGTTGTGTTGGGTACAATTTGGGTAAAAAATAGGATACGAGTGTCGTTGCCAAGCCGGGGTAACTATGTTATACTCAACACAATGCATCTTGGTTCACTTGGTAAAGGAGCTTTTCATGTCGCATCGAATACTCATGGTAGATGACGATCGCGAAATGGTGACGCTGGGCAAACTCATCCTTAAGCGTGAAGGGTTTGATGTTTTGTTTGCCTATAGCGGCATCGAAGGGCTGGAGCTTTTAGAACAAAACAGCGATACTATTGACTTGATTTTGCTCGATATTATGATGGTAGGGATGGACGGCTGGCAGGTGCTGGAAACCATTCGGGGCAATGAAAAATACGCGCATTTGCCCATTATTATGCTAACGGCCCGGCACTACCTTGAAGATGAGTCTGAAACCCAAAATTACGCTCACCTGTTTAATGATTATGTGGTAAAACCCTTTGTGGTCCGCGAGTTGTTGGGAAAAATAAACAAGTTGCTTAACAATAACGATAAAACCGCCGCCTAGGCGGTTTTTTTATGAGTGGTGACCGGCCCGGTTGCCGGCGCGATTACAAACCTCGTTTGACCCCTGTGCCTTATGGCGAAAGATGTTCCCGGCGGTATCAAAACCATCAAGGTTGTTGGTTGACTGCATTTTTAAGTGATGGATGTCACTTTAAAAAGGTGACAATTGACATTATCCGGTTTGCCCCGAATGTGCTATGATGGGGGCATTGAAAAAATTTCCCGATAATAATTTATTCCGGTTTCCTGATAATAATATATTGCGGTTTCCCGATAATAAATTACGCCGGTTTCCTGATAAACCCGGAATTTGGGTTTATATTCGGGAATCCTGATATTAAAATATAGCGGTTTCCCGCTAATTCAAAGTTAGGTTGCTGTCGTAGAGGCTGGAAGCGGAAGCGAGCCGGTTTTGGAGTGAGC
>CAZFCE010000011.1:0-175664 GCA_964517605.1 uncultured Caldilineaceae bacterium
TTGGATTAGATTGGCTCTATTTTACCCGTGTTTAGCCTTTTTTCGTAAGTCCTACTTCATTTGGATGAGAATGGCGGTGATGTTATCGTGGCCGCCGGCTTCTTTGGCCGCTTTAACCATAGCCTGCGCCGCCTGCACCAGGTCGGGTTCGGTTTGGCAAAAGCGCAGCATATCCTCGTCGGTAATCATCCCGCTGAGGCCATCGGAGCAGAGCAGCAGGCGGTCGCCGGGAGACAGGGCAATATCGTAATGGCCAATCTCCAGCCGGCGTTTTTCACCGATGATGCTGTAAACCACGTTGCGTTGTTTGTGGGTGCGGGCTTCTTCGCGGGTAATCTGGCCAATTTGCACCAGCCGTTCCACCAGCGAGTGATCCACGCTGATTTGCTGGATTTGGCTGCCGGTAATGTGGTAGGCCCGGCTATCGCCCACGTTGGTAATGTGGGCCATGTTGCCGGCTACCAGCGCCATTACCAGGGTTGACCCCATTTTTTCGGCTTCTTTGTGTTCTTCCTGGTAAGCCAGCACCGCATCGTTGGCGGCCATAACCGCGCCGGTAAACCACTCGTCAAAGGGCGCGGCGGCGGGCGGCGTGGCGGCGTGGCGCTGGCGAATGGTGTCAATGGTGATCTGGCTGGCCACTTCGCCGGCTTCGTGGCCGCCCAGGCCATCGGCTACCACGTAAATGCCGTAAACGCCCAGCGCTTCCGATTCGGCTTCGAGCAGCAGCAGGTTGTCTTCGTTGAGTTCGCGTTTAAGGCCCACATCGGTAAGGCCCACCATCTCCCAACGGATGCCGTCGGGGCGCTGGCCCGAAACCGGCAGGGTAATGGCTTGAGGCGGCGCGGTTAGCGCGGGCATGGTTTCGACGGTGGGGACTTGTTCCGGCGCGATAGTTTCGGGGGCCGCCGTTTCGGTTTCGGCGGCGGGGGTTTGGAGCCTGCTCCGGCGGGTAAGCGGGAGCAGGATAAAGGCAATCAGGATAAAAATTAATATGATGCCGGCAATTACGGCCAGTAGCAGCCAGGTGAGCAATTTTACTTGCAAAAATGCGGCGGGGGTAAGCAGGGCAAACCCCGCAAATGAAGCCACGGGCTGGTTACTGGTAAGTTTGTAAAATTCTTTCATACCGGCGTTCCTCTGTAGGTTTTTTGCGGCGCAGGCAGGTGCAGTTGGGCATAGTTTAGCACATGCCGATAGCCTTTGCAATATAACCGCCCCGGTTAATTTGAGGCCGGAATATACCGGTAGCCCTGGCCGCGTTCGCTTTTGATAACGCCAACCGGGGGCGTTTGCTCGCCTAGAATGTTGCGCAGGCGGCGGATGGCCTCTTGCACGCGGCGCGGCGAGGCATCGGGTTTTTGCCACACGTGGGCCAGTAAATCATCAAAAGTAACGGTGGTGCCGCTGTGATCCTGAAAATATTTAAGCAGCGCCGCTTCTTTGGGCGGCAACTGGTTAAATATGTCACCGTATGGGGGCGGCTGGGCCGATGCCGGTGGCGGCGGAGTTGCCACGGCCTCCGCCGGCGATTTGCCCAGCAAATAGGTGGCAAACAGCGGCGAAAACAGCTCGTAGTAGTTTTGGTCAAAGCGGACAATGGCCTGGTTGATGAGCCAGTTCATGGCTTTAACCTGTTCCGCCGGCAAACCGCCCACTCGCACCGGATTTTGGGCCAACTGCTGGGCCAGCGCCAACGCCGGCGCGGCGATGCCGTGGCTTTCGTCGGTGAGTTTGCGCCAGATGGTTTCAAATAATTGGCGGCCATGTTCGGCCAGCCGCAGTTTTATCAGGGGCAGGTGTTCGCCGGCCAGCGGCGTTTCCGGGGCGGCGTACTGCTGCAATTCAATGATGATGTCGTTGATGCGGGCCAGCAAAAAGGGATGGCCGCCCGCCAGTTTAAAGAGTTCGTCTTTGATTTCCGGGGCCAGGCTGGCGCCGTAGGTGTCAATCCATTCTCTGGCGGCGGCGGAGTCGAGCAGGCCAATAAAAAGTTGGTGCATTACGTTAAACAACGGCGAAGCCGCCTGCGACTGGTTGGAATCCAGATCGTGCAGCGAATATTCCGAGGCCACCACCAGCCCCAGTTCGTTGGAAAGTGGCCGCAGTTCGTTGATCATTTCTTCGGTTACGTTATCGCTGCGGAAAATGTGGTCAAAGTTATCAAGCAGCAGCACCAGCCGGATGCCTTGCTGCTCTAACTGCCGGACTAACGCGCCAATTTGCTGGCCGGGCGAAGCCGAGGCGTCAACGCGGCTCCAATCAATTTTTATAGATTTGGTATCGCGCAACTGGAGTTGAAGCTGCTGGTTGATGAAGTTGGTTAAATGCTGCCGGGCGTCGGGCCAGTCGCAATCGTAGTGGCCCACAAAAATGTACTGGCTTTCTTTGTAGGTGGCGGGCCGCCAATCGGCGTATTCGGCTCCTTTGAGCGGGCCGGTATCGGCGGCCAGGTATTTCATCAGGCGGCTTTTGCCGATCATTTTGGGGCCAACCAGCGAAAAATCCAGCGGTTGGGGGGCAGCCAACACGCCCTGGATGATGTCTTGAATCAAGGGGAGTCGCCCAAAAAAACGGGCTTTAATGGAGGCTTCCATCGCTTATTCTTCTCCTTTGACAGTAACGTTTTGGCGCAGGGGCGGCTCTCCCTGCTAGTCCAAAACCTGGTTGGTGAGCAGCCAGTGCCCAAAGAGCAGGCTGGCAAATTGCCAGGCGTTGGGGTTGGGCTGCGTTAAAATATGCTGGGCTTCGAGTTTGCGCAGCGCGCGGTCCAGGGCTTCGGGCGGCAGGTTGGGCAGGGCGGCTTGAAGTGTGTGGGCCTGGATGGCGACATCGGCTTTGTGCAGCGCGGCAGCCAGGCGATGGCACACCAGCACGCCGTGAGTGATGTTCTGGATGACATCGAGCAGGTGGGCAAAAATGCCTTCTTTGGGGTGCATAAATTCGTGCTGCACGGCGGTCACGTCGTCGGCGTCTACCCGGCGGCGACCGGAGTGCGCCATGTGCCGCACCAGCTCAAAACAAAAGGCATGGATTAAAAAGGGGCTGCCGCCGGTGAGCCGCCACACGTAGCCCAACGCTTCGGGCGAGTAATCCAGGTGGTGATAAGTGGGGCGCTCGATGAGTTGGTGGGCGTCTTTGCGGGTGAGCAGCGGCAAAGAAATGGTCTGGCCCAGCTCTAGCAGGTGCCAAATGGGGGCCAATGGGTTTTGGTTGGGTGTTTGTTGCAGCCGGAAAAAGGTTTGTTCTTGCACCACCATCACGTAACTCACCCTGGGCGCGGTTGCCTGGATAATGCCGCGCCACTGGTGAAACAGGGTGTCGTCAATGCGCTCTTGCTGGTAGGCGTCAATGGTGCGGCTAAATTCATCAATGAGTAAAACCAGTTTGTTAAAGCCAAAGTGGCTTTGCACGTGCTGCAAATAATCGGCTAATTGCCGGGCCGGGTCGCGCTCAAACAGGTCGCGCAGGGGCGGGTCTACCAGGTGGTTAATCTGGTTATCGGCCTGAAGGTCGTTGTAAACGGCGCTGGCAAATTCGTAAAAAAAGGCGGGGCCGGTGAGCTTGCTGAGCAGTTGAAAATCTATAAACACCGGCACTTTGGAGCGGCGGTTGAGGTAATATTTTTTAAGGTACAGCAGCAGCGAAGTTTTGCCCACCCGTTTTTGGCCCTGCACAAACACCACGCCGATGCCGTCGCAGAGCGAATTTTGAATATACGCCAATTCCTGGGTTCGGCCAAAAAACATATCCCGATCCTGTACCGGCTGGCGACGGTAGGGGTTAAAGGCGGCGGGGTTATCGGTGGTGACTAATTCCTGGCGCTCGGAGAAGGTTAGCCGCATCTGGCGCACTTCGTTAATGTGGTGGCCCGGTAGCTCCTGTAATTTGGCGGCAACGGCATCAATGAGAAGCTGGTTTTTGGCCTCAACGGTAAAGTTGAGCCGGGCCGCGCCGCCACGGGCCACGGCGTTAACGGTGTGCAGGGTAATATCGGGCGCGTAGGGGCTAAATTGGGCCAGCGCCTCGGCCAGCAGGTTGATTTTGGCCAGCGCCGTTATCTCAAGCCGGGCCACGGTGTTGAGCGCCGGTTGCAGTTGCCACTTCAGCGGGATTGCGCCGGCTTCTCCGGCAATGCGTAAACAGGCTGCCTGATGCACCTTGAGGCGGACAATTTCTTTATTTTGATATTTGGGCCGGCCCACAATGTCATCGCCGGGGCGGGGTTTGCAGCATTGGGCCAGGGTAAGTTGCTGGCTGCGCAGGTGCAACTCGGCGGGAGTTTCAATTTGGCGCACCACTTCGGCGGAAAACAGCGGGTGCAGCAGGGGTTCCAGCGGCACCTGGCCCGCGCCCACCTCGCTTAATAGCTGTTCCACGCTTTCAAAACTATGGCGATGGGCGGCTTGCCGCAGGGTTTGCTCTACCTGCTGGTTGGGAATATCCAGGTGGTAGTGGTTGGATAATTCGCGTAGCCGGGCATCAATTACTTCCCGCCCGTGGATTTTGCCGCGCCGCTGGCGTTTGAGAAAGCGGTCAATATCGGTGCGGGCGCGGCTGGAGTGCGCGGCGTACAACCAGGCTTCGGTTGGCCCGGAAAATTGGGGATCGCGTTTGAGTTCCACCAAATCCAGGTGGCGCAGCACGGTAGCCGGCGCTACGGCTTCGCCGTTTAGTTTGAAGCGCCGGGTTTGATGGGCCACTTCGCTGTGAACCTGGTAGGCGTAATCAACCACCGTTGAGCCGCGGCTAAATTTTAAAAGCTGCCCCTGCGGCGTGAACACGTACAAAATATCCGGCAGCGACCCCAGCGGCGCGCTGCAAATTTGGGCGTAACTTTCGGCGCGGGCGTTCCACCAGGCCGGCGCGGCGGGCGCGGTTAAATGATCAGTTTGAATGGCGGCAATTCCCCATTGGTTAACCCGATCCATCTCCGGCGTGCAGATTTTAAAGTGAACGCGGGTGTGGCTGTTGCCCGTTTTTACAATGACGGTGGTTTGCAAACAGCGGTAGCCATTGATTTTGCACGTGCCTATGTAATCTACCAGGCCGCCTTCAACCGGCTGCCAAAAGTGATGAATCCAGCGCAGCGTATCGTAGCAGGCCGGTTCGGTGGGGGCCAGCACCTCAACGGTGAGTTTTTGCAAAATTTCGTGGTTCACCTTGTCGGGGTGGGCGGAATTGTACACCGCTGCCAGCCCTAGCGGTTTGGCTTGCAGGCTGATGTCCGGCAGCACCGCGGCCAGGGTTTGCGTAACCAGTTCAAACGTTTGCGCCCGCACCGCTTTGGTGGGAGCAATTCTCTTTAAAACAATGTCGTGGTCTTGCGGGCTGATGTGGTGCAGTTTTAGCCAGGTTTCCACCTTTGATTTGGGCCGCCACATGCCCAGCATGTCCAGCAGCGGAATCATCACATCGGTGGCTTCTTCACAAAAAGCGCGCTGGAGGTTGGGGTCGCTGGTGCGCCGCACGTAGTTAAAATGATCCCACAAACTGGCCACGCCCAAAAAGGCCAAATCCGGGTTGCGATAAGCCGCCGTATATAATTTAACTCGTTTTATAACCGCCGGTTTGCCCCGGCGCGGCGCTTCGGGGGTTTGGCGCAAGGCATCGTAATAGTGCCGGCACAACTGCGCGGTTTCATCGCCGCAAAACTCGGCAATCTGCTCGGCAGAGATGGCCTGCTTGCAGTACAGCGAATGGAGCAGCCCGGCGGCCTGCAATTGCGGCGTGGCCTTCCATTTTGAGAGCACGCGGGCCACGGCCTGGCCATGCGCCAAACTTTCGGCCACCGAATTGGGCCGCACCGCCATAAAGGCGTGTACCGGCAAACAATCGGCTCCACCGCGCCGGGCGGAATGTTGAGTTGCGGTTTGGGCCAAAATTTTGGCCTGCTCTAATAATGGCTGTGTCATAAATCCCTCTGGATTATACGCCGGTTTGTGTAAAAACATCAGTATGTCAAGAAAACGTCAAAAAATACACTAATTTGTGTAAAATCACCTATATTATTTTAATAAATACACAAATCCATTGACAGAAACGTATATATTGTGTATAATGATGTCTGTAATGTGTATTTAGTAACATCATTATACACATTTAGCGGCGGGATGCAATAAATAGAAAGGGGAGGGAAATAACATGATAACAATAACCGCGTTGATATTGTTTGTAGTGCTGGTAATTTTGCTTCTCTTGTTGGGCGTGTGTCTGGTAGCCGCCGCCAACGTAACCGATTAACCGGTAGCGTTGCTTGCATCACCATCAAAGAAGCGCAGGCAGGTAGGGTTAAACATTATCGGGAGGGTAAAATGCTACAAAAGTTAAAATTAAATCCAGATGAACGAGTTTTAACGGTTAGCCCGGTGAATCGCTACAAAGTGTTGGGGCCGGGCCGGGTGTGGCTTTTTCTCCGGCAAAAAGTTGTAACCCGGTTTAGCGTTGGTTTCAGGGGGAATTCGCTGGTGTTTGATAACGTGCGCTCCGCCGAAGACGTGCCCCTGCGGTTTACCGTGCAACTGCTGTACCGGGTTGACCCCGAACTGCTCAAAAGCGAGATGCTACACCGGCTGCCCGGGTTGAACAGCGGCGGCTGGGAAGGTGTTATCCACTGGCGCACCGAGCATATTTTGCGCCAATTGATCAGCCGGTACGCCTGGCAACAACTGTCTCAAGAGGCCACGCTGGCGGCGGTGGAGCAAACCCTGGCCCAGGAACTGGATCGGCGGGTAAAAGCGGTGGGGTTAGCGGTGCTATCGGCGGCGCTGGTAAAGGTGGAACTGCCCGCCGGCTTGCAACAATCTCTGCTGGAGGTGCAGCAAAACCAGCTTGATGCCACCGCCCGGGCCGTTATTCTAAAGAAATACCTGGAGGTTTTTGGGCCAAATCTAGCGCAGGCTATGCCCTACATCATTCAGTGGGAGTTGCTCAACTCGGTGAAAACCAGCAACCCGCAGGTTTTGCTCACGTCTGCCGGGTTAACTCCGGGGATGCGCCTGCCGGAGGCCACTCACGCTAACGGCCAGGCGATGGGATCGGGGTTTTACCAGGTGCAGCTTCCGTTGCAATAAACCCCTGAATGTAACTCCACCCGCCGGAACGACCACCGTTCCGGCGGGTTTTTATTTGGCTCAAACGCTAAAAATGATGGTTGCGCCCAGCCCCACCAGCGCCAGATAACCAATCCCCAGCAGCGCCTTGAGCGCCGCCCGTTGCCCCAGCGCCTTGAACGCGCCGACTGCGCCGTGCGTTAAGCCCAGCAACAACAGCGCCATATCAAACGTGCGCCACAACACACCGCCGGCGGGGTCAGTCCAGCGGGCCACCACAGAAGCGTAGGTAATCTGCGCCACGCCGCCGGGTGCGCCAAAGTGCTGGTAAAACAGATGAAACCCGGCCAGCGCCAGCAGCAGCAACCCGGACAGCCGCATAAAATACCAGCCTGGCGTAGCGCGGCGCGATTCTTGGGTAGTTGGGTTCATGGTTCTCCCTTACAACGCCGGTAAAAAGGCATCCATTAAAATTAACAACGCGCCGGGAATAAAAATCAGCGCCACCGCCAACAGCGCCAGATAAATGGATAGCCGCTCAAAGCGGGCCAGCCCCGGCGCAAAATCAAGCAGACTCACCCGCGCCCCGTTAATGGCGTGGAACAGCACGCCAAACAGCAGCGCAATATCCAGCAGCCGGGCCGGCGGCAGGCGCAAAACTGCGGCCACCGCGTTGAACGGGCCTGGCCCCAGCGCCATTAACCAGATTTGCCCAATGTGCAGCGCCAAAAACAAAAACAGGCTCACGCCGGCAAGGCGATGCAGCCGGCGCAGCCATTGCGCTTCGGGGGGATGGTGAACAGGTTGTGGGTTGTTCATGGGTTAACGCCGTATAAAAAATCCTCCCGTAGCGTAACAACTACGGGAGGATGGCAATCGTTGGTTAAAAAAGTCCGGTTAAGCCGGTTACGCGGCTTCGTGCAGGGTGGGGCGGATGCCTTTTAAGGTGGCCATGATCATTTCCTGGTTCATTTTGGCAATGAAATCCAGCTTGATTTCTTTGGGGCACACGGCTTCGCATTCGCCCATGTTGGTGCACGAGCCAAACATTTCCTGGTCCATTTGGGCCACCATGTTCACTACCCGCTGGTAGCGTTCGGTTTCGCCTTGCGGCAGCGAAACCAGATGCACAACTTTGGCCGAGGTGAACAGCATGGCCGAGGCGTTGGGGCAGGCCGCCACGCACGCGCCACAGCCAATGCAGGCGGCGGCATCCATTGAAACATCGGCCTTCTTTTTGGGGATGGGCAGGGCGTTGGCTTCGGCGGCGCTGCCGGTTGACACCGACACGTACCCACCGGCCTGAATAATGCGGTCAAACGCGCCGCGGTCTACAATCAGGTCGCGTAGCACCGGAAAGGCTTTGGCCCGCCACGGTTCAATGGTGATGGTTTCGCCATCCTGAAAGTGGCGCATGTGAAGCTGGCACACCGTAATTTGTTTGATTTTTTCGCGGTTTTGGCCGTGGGCCACGCCGTTGATCATCAGGCTGCACATGCCGCAAATACCTTCGCGGCAGTCGTGGTCAAACGCCACCGGCTCAATGCCTTTTTCAATTAAGTCTTCGTTGAGCAGGTCGAGCATTTCCAAAAAGGATGAGTCTGGGCTAACGCCGTCCAGTTCATAATTGGCAAAACCGCCCTGCGCCTGAGTATTTTCCTGTCGCCAGATTTTTAAGTTTAATTTCATGGTACGTTTTGTTTCCTTGCCAGACTACTTGTAGCTTCGCTGTGAAAGTTTTACATACTCAAAAGTGAGCGATTCTTTGTGCAGGGTGGGGGTTTCGTCCACGCCGGCGTATTCCCAGGCCGAAACAAAGGTAAACTCATCATCTTTACGCAGAGCTTCGCCTTCGTCGGTTTGGCTTTCTTCGCGGAAGTGGCCGCCGCAGCTTTCGGAGCGGTGCAGGGCATCCAGCGCGATCAGTTCGCCCAGTTCCAAAAAGTCGGCTACGCGCCCGGCCATTTCCAGGCTTTGGTTCAGCGTGGCGGCGCTGCCCGGCACTTTTACGTTTTCCCAGAACTCGGCCCGGATTTGCGGAATGCGTTCCAGCGCCGTTTTTAAGCCGTCTTCGGTGCGGCCCATGCCCACGTAATCCCACATAATCCGGCCAATTTCGCGGTGGTAATGAGTTACGGATTTGCTGCCGTTAATAGATAGCAGTTTGTTGATTTTTTCCTGCACGGAGTTTTGGGCTTCTTGCACGGCGCTGTGTTCCGGGGCGATTTTGCCGCCGCGGAATTGGGCCAGGTAGTTGCCAATGGTGTACGGCAGCACAAAGTAGCCGTCGGCCAGCCCTTGCATCAGGGCGCTGGCGCCCAGCCGGTTAGCGCCGTGATCCGAGAAGTTGGCTTCGCCAATGACAAACAGGCCGGGGATGGTGCTTTGCAGGTTGTAATCTACCCACAGGCCGCCCATAGTGTAGTGAATGGCCGGGTAAATGCGCATCGGCGTTTCGTAGGGGTCTTCGCCGGTAATGCTGGTGTACATATCAAACAGGTTGCCGTAGCGATCTTTAATGACTTCTTTGCCCAGCCGGCTGATGGCTTCGCTGAAATCCAGAAAAACGCCGTTGCGTTGTTCGCCCACGCCGTGCCCGGCATCTACCACGGCTTTGGCGTTGCGGCTGGCCACGTCGCGCGGCACCAGGTTGCCAAAGCTGGGGTATTTTTCTTCAAGGTAGTACCAGCGTTCATTTTCGGGGATTTGGCTGGCCGGGCGATTGTCGCCGGCTTTGCGCGGCACCCAAATACGGCCATCGTTCCGCAGTGATTCGCTCATGAGGGTTAATTTGGATTGATGCTCGCCGGTGGTGGGGATGCAGGTGGGGTGAATTTGCACAAAGCAGGGGTTGGCAAAATAAGCGCCGCGTTTGTGCGCCCGCCAAATGGCGGTGGTGTTGCAGCCTTTGGCGTTGGTAGATAAAAAGTAAACGTTGCCGTAACCGCCGGTAGCCAGCACTACGGCATCGGCCAGGTAAGATTTGACTTCGCCCGTGACCATGTTGCGGGTAACAATGCCCCGCGCCTGGCCATCGGCCACAATCAAGTCCAGCATTTCGGTGCGGGGGTAAAGTTTTACCGCCCCGGTATGCGCCTGCCGTTGCAAAGCCTGGTACGCGCCCAGCAGCAATTGCTGTCCGGTTTGGCCGCGAGCGTAGAACGTGCGCGATACCTGCGCCCCGCCAAACGAGCGGTTATCGAGCATGCCGCCGTATTCGCGGGCAAAGGGCACGCCCTGGGCCACGCACTGGTCAATAATGTTGTTGCTCACCTGGGCCAGCCGGTACACGTTGGCTTCGCGCGAGCGGTAATCGCCGCCTTTGACGGTATCGTAAAACAGGCGGAAAATGCTGTCGCCGTCGTTGCGGTAATTTTTGGCGGCGTTGATACCGCCCTGAGCCGCCACGCTGTGGGCGCGGCGGGCGCTATCCTGGTAAAAGAAGCAGTGAACATTGTAGCCCATTTCACCCAGCGAAGCCGCCGCCGATGCGCCGGCCAGCCCGGAGCCGACAATAATAATGTTGTGTTTGCGGCGGTTGGCCGGGTTGACCAGCTTCATATTAAAGCGATGTTTGTCCCATTTTTCCTGGATGGGACCGGCGGGAATGCCGGCGTCGAGCGTTCCCTCTAAAATTTTAATGTCGTCAATTTTCATTATCTAAATCCCCTCTAACTAACCAAACCAAAAATTACGCTCAGCGGAACGGCGGCAAATCCCAACGGAATAACAATGGCGGCCAACCAGGCCAGCGTGCGCATCAGGCCATCGTAGGTTTTGTTGTTCAGGCCCAACGTTTGGAACATGCTCCAGGTGCCGTGGTACAGGTGAAACGCCAGCGCCACCAGCCCGGCCAGGTAAACTATGGCCGGAATGTAATACCCGGATTGAAAGCCCACAATCACGTTGTGGTACGGATCGGTGGCTCTAAAATCCGGGTGAATGCCGGCCACGCCCAGCGTAAAGTGCAGCAGGTGGTAGCCAATAAACACCAGCAGCGCAATCCCGCCGTAAATCATGGTCAGGGTGGCGGGGCTGGCTTTCATTTTTTTGTGTTCGGCGTAACCGGCGGGCCGGGCTTGCAGGTTACGGGCTTTGAGCGTGAGCGCCGCCCACACATGCGAGACAATGGCCAGGATAATCACAATCCTAAAAAGCCACAACGCCTGACTGTAGGCCAAAAAGGGTGCGCCCAGCGTGCGCAGCCCTTCGGCGTAGGCGTTAAAATGCTCGGCTCCCATAAAAATTTTCAGGTTGCCAAACATGTGCGCAAACACAAACCCAATCCAGACAAATCCAGACACGGCCATAATAACTTTTTTCCCAATGGTAGTATTGGGAAAAGACAGAACACCAACCATACAACTTCCTCCTATTTTTTCGTTACCTTAGGTTTAATATTTTGAGAGTAGCTACTCTAAGCGGGCTACAGGGCAAAATCGTTTCCTATTATAATCAAGATGCTTTGCCACGCAATAATCCGGCTTTTTACGAGTTACGAATGACGAATGACGAGTTACGAGTTACGAAACTTGAAGTTTTAGCGCAAAACTTGAAGTTCTGGCCGAAAACTTGAAGTTTGGGTGCAAAACTTGAAGTTTTGGTTGAAAACTTGAAGTTTGGGCCGTAAACTTGAAGTTCTGGTGCAAAACTTGAAGTTCTGGTGCAAAACTTGAAGTTTTAGGGTTACACCAGCCGCATAATTTCGATGGCTTTGCGGCGCAGGTAGTTCCACGTGGCCAGTTGGGTGCTCACCAGGGCGGCAATTATCATCAGGGCCAGCATGTACGGGGTAACAAGGGTGTCGAAGGCAATCACGGTGGGGGTTTCGCTGCGGAAGGCGCTGGAATAGCGGAAGACGTAGCCCAAAATAATGCCGGCCACAATGCCGGTTAAGGTGGCGCTGAGCGTCATAATCAGGGCCTCACTTAAAAACATGCCAAACAGGTGGCGGTTAGAATCGCCCATGGCTTTGAGCATGGCAATTTCGCTGCGGCGGGTGTACACGGCAATGTATGTTACCACAAACACGCCAAAAATGGCCAGCACAAAGCTGATGCTGGTAAGCACCAGAATCACCACCTGGATTTGGCGGGCGCTGGCTTGCCGCGTTTCTATATCTTCGGGGGTGGAGCGGGCGCTGATGTTTTCGGCCAGGCCGTATGCTTTGCGGATAGCGCCGGCTACCTGGGCTACCGCCGCTTTTTGCGCCGCTTCGGGCAGGTTGGCAATGCCGGTTCGCAGGTTGGGCGCGGCCACCAGCCGCTCAATCACCGGGTAGGCCGGGTCATACGGGCCTTGCAGCGGGTCGCGGGTTAGCTCGCGGAAGGCGGTTTCGTTGAGAAACAAATCGGTGCGGCCATCCTGCGCCCAGGTGCGTTTGGTGGTAAAGCCGCTAAAGCCGGAAAAGCGGCCCAGCACGCCCACAATTTGCACAATGCGCTCGTGGTCCAGCCCTTCGCCCTTAAGCCGTAGCGTATCGCCCACGCCCCGCTCAAAATATTCCGATAGCCCCTGGCTTACAATAACGGCGTTGGGGTTGGTTTGGAGTTGGGCAAAGCTATCCGGCCCGCCGGCCAGCCAATGCACGCCTTCGGGGTAGGTGATGGCCGCCAGGTTATCGCCGCTGATGCCGTACACGCCCACGCCCACCTGCCGCAACCCCACGTCATCGCGGATGGTTGAGGCAAACCGGTAGGTAATGGCGGTGTTGGGGCCAAGCGTGCCATCGGCGCGGAGGTCGGTTAGCAGCGCCCGTTTTAGCCGGTTTTGGGCTTCGGGGGTGGGCGCGGCCCGGCGCGGCCCGTCATCATTTTGGGTGGCGGGGTCGGTTTTGCGGATAATCAGCGGCGCGCCGTTGCCCACGCGGGTATCGGTGGGGGTGTTGGTGGTTTCTATGGCCAGAGTGGTGGCAAAAAAAGTGGGCAGCGTGGCGCTGAGCACAATCATCAGGCTGATGAGCGTGTTGCGGTTTTTGTTGCGCACGGTGTTGCGGCGGGCAAAATAGCCCACTTTGGGCGCAATCAGGTTAATCAGCCCAATCATCAGTTGTTCGGCGGGCAGCGTAACCGGAAAGAACACCAGCGACGTGCCCACAATGAGCAGCAGCAGCGAGCCAAAAATAAGCGTGGCTTGCAGCCACAGCACGCCAAAGGTAAAGGCCAGCGGAAACACAAAAAATATGAGCGCCGGGTAAAACAGCGTTACCAGCCCGCCCCAGAAAATTTTAAAATTAACGCGGCGCTCGCGGAGTTTGGCCAGGTCGTCCAGCCCCAGCCCTTCGGCCACGCCGGGGTTAATGGCGTACATAATTTTGGTGCCGGCGGCGCGGCGGGCCGGGGCGTAGGCGCTGATGGCCAGCACCACGGCGGCGGTAGCCATCGAAAGCAAAATGGCTTTGGGCGCAACCAGCGGCACATCGGTAATGGCCACTTTGGCCTGCTGCGAAATAAACGGCACAATCACCTGGTTGGTAAAGGTTTGTCCCAGCGCCGCGCCTACGGCAATGCCGGTTATGCCCAGCACGGCCACTTCTACGGCCACAATGGTAAACAGGTAGCGGCGCGGCGCGCCCAAAATGCGAAACATAGCCAGATCGCGGGTTTGTTCGCGCACGTTGGTCATGACCATAGTGCGCACCAGCAGGCCCACCACGCTCAACGACAAAATGCCGTAAATGGAAACCAGCGCCTGAAAAAAGATAAACGCCTCAAACGTATCGCTTAAAATGGTGGCGCGAGGCAGTTGGTAGGCGTAGCTTTCGCCCAGTTGCCGCTGAATTTGCTCCGAGACAGCCCGCGCTCTAAAGGCCGCCGCCTGCGGGTCGTTGTTGTTGTAGATGCTTTCGTCAAAGGCCGCCACCAGCCGCTCGGTTTGGCCGCTCAACTTTAGCCAGTTTTGGGCGTAAGCCAGATCAACCAGCACGCCGTTGTTGCCTTCTTCGCCGGTAACGCCGCGCTGCAAAGCGATGCCGCTCACGGTGACGGTGGTTTGCGCCCGGCGGGTGCTGGTGTTGGCCGCGCCGGCCACGCCCTTTTGCCGGGGAATGGGCCGGGCATAACCAAGGTTAAAGGTATCGCCCGGTTTCAGGCCAAAGGTGTCGGCGGTTTCTTGCAGCACCACCGCGTAGCCGGGGCTAAAATTGAGCGTGCCGCTGATAACCTCAAAGTTGCCAAAGTCATCAATCGCGCGGTTAAACGCCATAAATTTGGCGGTGCCGTGCGTGGTTGCGCCGCCGCCGGTGGTTACGTCCACATCCGCAATGCCCTGAATGCGCGGCGTTACGGCCTTGATGAGCGGATGCAGGCCGGCAATTGCGCCGGCCAGACGCTCATCAATGAGCAGTTCCGGCTCGGTGTCTTTTTTGGTGATGACCAGGTCAAAATCGCCGGCGGTGTTGCTCACCGTGGCCACGTAAAAGCGCTCGTAGGTGTCAACCGTGGCATTGAGCGCCACCAGCGCGCCCACGCCCACAATCAGCGCGGCCAGCATTAAAATGGTGCGGATTTTACGGCGATTCAGGCTTTTGAGAACGTATTTAAGCGTCATGGCAAATTATAAACAGCGATGTGTGAACAAATGCAACGTGACCGGCACTTGCTGATTAAAGTGCCGGTCACTTGGGCTGAACAGAAACTCTTTACTCCCCAACGCCTGCTTCGGCCAGCGCCACAAATTTATCCACATCGGCCAGCACCCGGTCTAACGCGGTTTCCCAAAAATCGGGTTGGGTGAGGTTAACGCCCAGATGGTGGCGGGCCAGCGTTTCCGTATCCAGCGAGCCGGTATCGCGCAGCAGGGCAATATATTTATCTTTAAAGGCCGGCCCTTCGGCTATGGCCCGGGCGTACACGCCTTTGCTAAACAAAAAGCCAAAGGTGTATGGAAAGTTGTAAAACGGCGCATCGGTAATGTAAAAATGGAGTTTTGAGGCCCAGAACAGCGGGTGGTACTGGCTTAACCCGTTTTTAAAGGCGGTTTGCTGCGCCTGGAGCATCAACGCCGATAGCTCGGCCACGCTGAGCGGGTGTTTGGCCCGTTCTTTAAAAAAGGCCAGCTCAAAATCAAACCGGCTGCGGATATTCATTAAAAAGGCGGCGGCGTCGTTTAGTTTGGTGGTCAGCAGGCTCAACTGCTCGGCGGGGGTGGCGGCGGCGCGGAGCGCGGCATCGCGTACCACTTCTTCGGCAAAGGTGCTGGCGGTTTCGGCTACGCTCATGGTGTAGCGGCGCGCGCCAATGGGCAGGTCGCGCATAACCCAACTATGGTAGGCGTGGCCCAGTTCGTGCGCCAGGGTGAGCAGGCCATCGGTGCTGCCGGCAAAGGTCATAAAAATGCGCGATTCCTGGCTGAGTGGCAGGCCGGTGCAAAAACCGCCGGCGCGTTTGCCGGGGCGGTCTTCGGCTTCTACCCAGCGCCGGTTGATGGCCATGCGGGCAAAATCGGCCAGGTTGGGGTCAACGTCGGCCAGGTTGTCCACCACAAAATCGGCGGCGGCGGAGTAGGTAAAGGTGCGGGGATTTGCGCCCACCGGCGCGCCCACATCCGTCCAGCCGAGTTGCGGCAGGCCAAGCAGCCGGGCTTTGGCGGCAAAATAATCCAGCAATTTGCCGCTTTTGGCGTTAACCGCCGCCCACATAGCGTTGAGCGTGTCGGCGCTGAGGCGGTTGTTGAGCAGCGGCTCTTTAAGCACCGAATCCCAGCCGCGCTGCCGGTAAAGCTCCAGCCGAAAACCAGCCTGGTTGTTGAGAGCGGCGGCGCAGGGTTTGGCAATGCCGGCCCAGGTTTCCTCGAATAGCTGAAAAGCGGCCTGGCGCACGGTGCGGTCAGGGTCGTCGTACATTTTGGCCTGAAGCTGCCCCAGCGACATCGGTTTGCCGCCAAATTCTACTTGTTCATTGCCACTGAGAATGCCGTACAGCCGGTTCCAGCCGTGGTAGCCGTCGGCAGCCAGGGCGGTAGCCAGCGTTTCCAACTCCGGCGACATTTTCTGGCGGGCTAGATGGCGCTCTTCATTTAAATGGAAGGCGACTGCCGCCAGCGGCGGTTGGCCAAGCAGATGTTGCCAGGCGGCGTCGGGTTGGGCGGCAAAATGGGCGCTGAAGTTGGTCCAGATTACGCCCAGCCGGGCGCGGAACTGGTCAATGCCGGCGTCCAGTTGCAGGGCCTGGTCATCGGTTACATCCTGCGCCACCAGGCAGCCCACAAACGAGCCGGCCTGTTTTAGCCGTTCGCCCAGGCGGTACAGGGTTTGAATAGCTTCCACCCACTGCGTCTCGGTTGCAACGGCCAGGCTCGGCGGCAAGCCGGCGGCGGTAGCGGCGGTAATATCGGCATTAAGTTGGGCCAAAAAATCGGCCAGTTGCGGCGAGTTGCTGCCGCCGGGAAAAATCGATTCAAGCTCCCAGGTTTCGTTGAGGCTCATAGTTCCATCCTTTTGGGGGGTGTTCCGCCCGCGCCGGGCGGGGGTAATTTTGGCAGACGCCATTCTGGTGATTGTAAACGCCGGGGCGGGGATGTCAATTTTATCACCGGGGTGATTTGTTGGGCGGGCGGTTTTTGTGCTAAACTTTGTCGCTTTTTGTCTTGGTTGCCAACCATCAATAGTTACAGGGATTCAGGGATTATGAACAGGGTAAAACAGACTGTCAGTTATCACTTAAATCAATTATCTTTTTCTGCATGGGTAATACCGGGATTTTTGGTAGCATACCTGTTCTTTTTTGTGGGCCCCGTTTTTTTGAACTCTCTCCACACTATGCAATTTTTTAGATATATTCCCACCATTGATCCCATAGGTATAGATTTGGAGCAAACTCTTGGTTTTAGCCAATCCTGGTTTATTGCCAACAAAACTCCTTATATTGGAGATAATTCGTACCCGCCATTTTGTAGCGTGGTGTTTTCTGCCTTGCTGTTTGTGGATTTTTCAACAGCGTACACCATCATCACTGTTGTGAATATAGTTTGTTATTTGTTTATTACGCTTGTGATCCCGTTGATTACAGTTGCCGATAAACGATTATCTCCGTTGTTGATGTTGTTTGTGGTAACGGGATTGTTTTCGTATGGATTTCAGTTTGAACTGGAGCGGGGCCAGTTTAACGTGATTGCCTTTACCCTGTGTTTGCTTGCCATCTGGATTTATCATTATCAACATAAAAGCCGGCATTGGGCCTATGTTTTGTTTTCAATTTCAATCCAGTTAAAGGTGTTTCCGGCTATTTTTGTTATTATGTTTATTAACGACTGGCCGGACTGGAAAAATAACATTAAAAGGTTTTTGGGGTTGGGGGCGGTTAATTTTGCGCTGTTCTTTATTTTGGGACCGCGGATATTTATTGATTTTGTCAACGCCACTGTGTTTAAAACCATGAATCCGTATGTTTGGGTTGGCAATCATTCCATCCGGGCTTTTGTAACCCTTATTTCTACTACTATCCACAAGTACCAAATACACAATTTGTTCTGGTTAGACAAATATTTGGGCTTGATGCAGGATGTAATGTTAATTTTTGTTATCGGTTGTATCCTTTTGATGATGTTTTGGGCATACCAACAAACGCAAACCGGTTTGAATCCATATCTGTTGCTGGCTTGCACACTTGGGGCATTACTTATTCCCTCCGTTAGCCACGATTACACTCTGGCTCTTCTTGCGGCTCCGGTTGCTATGTGTTTTTGTACAGACCGGGTTATCAAACATTCTGATCACCGGCTGCGGTGGCTCACTTCTTTTTTGGTTTTTGTGTTTTTTTTGGCGTATCCGGCCACGTTGTTTTCAAATACCAACAGACCAATTTTTTTGGCTAACAGTCTTCCTGTTTTGATGGTGATGTTGTTGGTAACTACCGTGCTGTTTTTTATAGTCAATCCTGCCCCCTTAAATGTAAATAAAGCTTTTGAGCCGGATGTTTAGCTCTACAATTAACTATGGCTGATTGGGTAGAAGTGGTTTTTCGCGCTGGGTTGTAGTAGAATGTAATCAGTTATAGTTGCTTTTTAGTGAGAAGAGTGCCATGCCCGTTTGCAGAACTTGCCAGGGAACCGGTAAAACCATTGTAAAAACCGAACTCACCACGCGCTGCCCCGATTGCGACGGCACCAAACACCTGCGCGATGGCACAGCGTGCAAGCGTTGTAACCAGTGGGGCGAAATCGGCACCGGCAAATTTAAAACCGAGGAAAAGCTGTGCACCTCGTGCTGGGGCAGCGGCAAAGTGAGCGAACGCTCGCTCACGGCCTGGTATCTGGTGCGGGTGGTGCCCACCACGCTGCTGGTGCTGGGAGTGGGCGGCGCGCTGATTGGCGCAGCCTGGCAATGGGTGGATATTACCTGGGTAACCGGCCTGGCCATTATGCTGGTGTTTGGGTTGTGGGGCAGCTTAATGTACCGCTTTACCAGCCAGATGCCCGATATTGGCGAAATCTCGCCGCCCAACTGGTTTCTTAACCGGGCCATTCCCACCACCATTACGGCCATTGCCGTGGGCGGCGCGGCGGTGTGGCTTAGTTGGGTGTATTTGCAAAACGCGCCGGTCACAGCGATTATCAGTCTGGCGGCGGTGGCCATGTGGGCCGCGATTATGTATTACTACATTGCCCGGCTGCCGGAATAACCGTGCGCCCAATTACCCGCTTCTGGCAATTCATCCTCCGCCATTCGTCGCTCGCCACTCGTCATTCGTCATTTGTCATTCGTCATTCGTCATTCGTTGCTCGTCATTCGTCGCTCGCCATTCGTTATTCGCTATTCGCTATTCTTTTTTTTGGCTGCGCGGCCACGCCAACCCCGCCCGCCAAATTGTACGTGTTCGATGTCAGCGTGTTGGCGCTCAACCATTACGAACACTGCCAGGCCGTTACCGGCCACGCCGATGGCAACTGCGACCAATCTACGCCGCCGCCCGCCGGCCAAACCCACGCCGATTTGCTCCGCAATTACGATACGCTGATTTTTTTAGCCACGCTGCAAGGCATTGTTAACCGCAACGCCCCGCGCCTCTACCTGCTGGGCGATCACCAACGCGGCGGTTCGCCCGGCGTGGATGAGTTTTGGCTCAACATCTACCGCGAATCCGGCCAGCCGTATGGCTGGCTGGCCAACACCCAAATCATCAAACTTGATTCTCTGGCGACGGTGCTGGACACATTTGCCGCCGACGTGCGCGGCCTGGTGGTGTGGGACCCGGCGGTTCCGGCTACGCTCAATGTGGCCACCACCATTGCCGGGGTGGATGATTTGGCCGTGCTACGCGCCGGCAGCGATATTACGCCGCAGGTAACGGCCCGGCTGGCGGTGCAAACCTCGCTGGTGGGGCTGTTCAAGCCGGGCGCGGCTACCCTGCCCGGCAGCCAAACGCCATCCAGCGGCTCGCCCAAAACCGATGCCTACCTGTGGGCCAAAGAAAATTATCTGGATACCGGCCGGGCCAACTCCCAATTTTTGGCCTATTTGCTCGATGGCTGGCCTGCCCAACGGTTTGCCGCCGGGCAACTCACGCGCGGCGGCGAGTACGCTCTGGAACGCGATTACGTGGTGCAGCAGCGCGGTTTTGCCTTTGACCTGTCGCCCTGGCCCGATGAACTGCCCACCGATGACCCGGCCCAACCCCTCGGCGCGGATGCCGCCGTTTTTAGCCGGTTGTTGGCCGCCGCCGAAACCCAGGCCGGGGGCCAACTCATCAAAATTTGGGGCTTTATTCCCTGGTACGAAAAATACTCGTCGGCAGTGGGCGGCCAGCATTTACCCACCGCCGGCGAGTGGGCCAGCACCTGGCTTTTTTCGCAGCACGGCGGCTACTTGCAGGGCGGCGGCGGCGATGCCTACGGCGTGGCCATGGCCAACGTGTCGGTGCATAAATTTGGTCCGCCGCCCGCCGGTCGCGCCGCGCCCGCGCCGCCCACCGAAGCCGATTTGATAGCCGCCGGGTACCTAACGGCGGATGGGCAGGTGGCAACGGATCGCACGTTTGTGTTGTTTTACGCCGGCGATTACGATTTAGCGCACCCCACGTTGGCGCTGCTGGCCAATTACGCCACCGCCGGCTGGATTGACCCGCGCCGGGGCCACGTGCCGCTGGCCTGGGGCTTTAATCCCGGCCTGGTTGAAGACATCCCCGGCGTGCTGAACTATTTTTACGCCACCGCCACTCCGCAGGATTATTTTGTGGCGGCCAACAGCGGTGCGGGCTACCTTAACCCCGATGGCCTGTCCGAGGTGGGGTTGTTGCGCTGGTTGTGGCGCAGCGGGTGGTATTATTGGCAATACGGCTACAACGTGCAGGGCTTTTTGCTCAACGGCGACGGGGCGCAGCTTTCGCAGCGGCGGCTGGATGCCTTTACGTTTATTGCGCCGGTGGGCATCCTCTCGCCAGAAATCCAAACCGATGAGCCGTGGCCCCGGTTGCAGCGCGGCGCGCCGGTATCGGCCATGCCCGCCGAGGCGCTGGCTGGCACCCCGGATGTTGCCGCCGAGGCCATCCACACCGTGTACAAACGGGCGGTGTTGCAACAGGGCCGCCCGCCCTTTTTGGCGCTGCGGGCGGCGTTCCAATCGCCCACGTTTTTGGAGGGAACGCGCAATCAGTTGCAAAAATTTCAGGCCGAAGGCCGCTTCACCGACCTGGCCGGTAACGTCATCCGGCCCAATTACACCGTGGTTGACCCCTACACCTTCTTCTTTTTGCTCAAGCGTTATCTGGCCTCAAATTGATTTTCTCGCACCGCCCCCATATTTTACGGCCAAAGATGTAACTTCACATAAAATTAATTTTGCGCTATAATTTTAAGTGCCTTAAAATTAACCGGCCAAGA
Source organism: uncultured Caldilineaceae bacterium (assembly GCA_964517605.1). GTDB lineage: Bacteria > Chloroflexota > Anaerolineae > 4572-78 > J111 > J095. Next base: position 20,868 of record CAZFCE010000011.1, read on the forward strand.
TAAGTTGCACAGTTGGAGCTAGAACATCGAGTCCCCGGCACTTTAACTGATAAAATTGGTGATTTTGAACTAATTTTAAACCAAAAGTGCCGGGGATTTTTTTACTGTGAGACGTTTCTATTTGCGGAGAAATTTTGTAAACCAATAAAAGGAGAGCAGGATGACGCTGTATAAAGGTGAGAACCCTTATATTTACGGGCTGCACGACAAAGGCGGCGAATCGTTGATGATGGCCGGCAGCGAAGCCAAAGGTTGGGTGTTAGTAACCGAAGCGATTGGCACCGAAGCCAACGAGCGTGGCGGCGGCGATTACCGCGACATCAGCGGTAAAGGGTTGGGCTTGATTGTGCGGCTTAACCAATCGTATGGGCCAAACGGCACCATTCCCCGCGAAGCGCGTTATCCTGAATTTGCCCAGCGCTGCGCCAACTTTGTGCAGGCCTCGCAGGGGGCCAACATCTGGCTGATTGGCAACGAAATGAACATGGCCAACGAGCAACCCCGCGCCGACGGCGGCAACACCCCGGAACCCATCACCCCGCGCCGGTACGCCAAATGCTACAAATTGGTCAGGCAAAAAATTAAAGCCGTGCCCGGCCACCAGGATGATTTGGTGGTGGTGGGGGCCGCTGCTCCCTGGAATGACCAGACCAAATACCCCGCCGACCCGGAAGGCAGCTACCCGGCCAACTCTACCGGCGATTGGGTGCAATACCTGCAAGATATTCTGCTGGCGATTGGCCCCGATAATTGCGACGCCATTGCCATTCACGCCTATTCGCACGGTTACGATAGCAAACTGGTGTTCAACGACGCCAAAATGAACGCGCCGTTTCAAAACCGGTACTACAACTTTTATGTGTACCGCGATTATATGAACGCCATCCCCGAAAATATGCGCCACCTGCCGGTGTACCTCACCGAGATGAACGGCGACAAAGAGCAAAACGGGGCCACCTGGCCCTTTGGCAACAACGGCTGGATTAAAAACGCCTACCAGGAAATTGACCGCTGGAACCAGACCGACCAGCAGCAAATTCGCTGCGCCATTCTTTTCCGCTGGAAAATAGACCCGTTGGGCTGGTCCATCGAAGGCAAAAACGAGGTGCAGCAGGATTTGCGGGAGGCCATTGCCAAAAATTACAAATGGCAGACCGATCTCAAACCGGAACCGGCGGTGGAAGCCGTGGCGCGGCCCGATGTGCCGGGCTACCGCACCCGCTACCTTAACCACACCACTCCCACCACCTTTGAGGCCGGCAGCGATGCCGTATCTACCATCACTCTTATGAATGCCGGCGGCTTTACCTGGGCCACCGGCGGAACCAATCCCTTCCGGTTGGGCTTTCAATGGTACAACGCCGCCGGGCAATTTGTGCAGTTGCCGTCGCAGCTGGATTATCGCACCCCGCTGCCCAACGATGTGCCGCCCGGCGGGCAGGTAACGCTGGCCGCCCGGTTGCATTGCCCCGACACGCCCGGTACTTACCAGTTGCGCTGGGACATGGTGCACGAGATGATTACCTGGTTTGCCAGCCAGGGCGATGCCGGGCTGCTGGTTAGCCCCGTTACGGTTAACCCCGTAGTGGTGGTGCCGCAACCGCAGCCGCAGGTTCAACCGCAACCCAAACCGCAGGTTCAGCCGCAGCCGCAGGTTCAGCCGCAACCCCAACCGGAAACAAAACCCGAAACAGTTGCGGTGACAGCCGTTCAAATCCAAAATTTGGTGGGGCAGTTGGCCACGCACGCCACCAAACGGTACGTTACCCGGCCCACCGAATCGATCAAACGGATTATTGTGCATCACGCCGGCACGCCAACCAACGTTACCGTGCAGCGCATCGCCGAGTTTCAGGTGAACACCAAAGACCTGCCCGGCATTACCTACCACTTCTGCACCACCGATCAGGGCCAGGCGTACCAAACGCAGCCGCTTACCGTTACCGCCGCGCACGCCGGGCAAAACAGCCTGGATAGCGTGGGCGTTTGTTTGATTGGCAACTTTACCCAGGCTACGCCCTCGGAGGCCCAACTCAACGCCACGGCTTCGGTGCTGGCCCAGTTGATGGCTTCCCTCAACCTGACCACCGCCCAGATTGTTGGCTACAGCGAAATTGTTAACACCGGCAGCCCCGGCGCTACCTGGCTCACCTGGAAGCCGACCCTGCTGGCCAAAGCGCAATCGCTGTTGCAAACCGCCACGCCCACCACGCCCGAAAAACCGGTTAGCCAAAAACCGATTAACCATTACATGCTGTTCTGGTATCAAGGCCCTGGCAACTGGGGCGAGTGGGATATGCGCGGCGCGATGTCGTACATTGATAAATTTGGCCCCACCGTCGGCTTTTCGGCGGATGAAGCGCAGTTTGCCAAATACGTTACCATTGTGGGCGGCTCCGGCGGTGTTTCGGCTGCCGCCGAACAGACTTTGCGCAACGCCGGCTGCCAGGTTGAGCGCATTGCCGGCGCAACCGAAACCGAAACCCGCAAAATGCTGGAAGATCTGGTGGCCAAAGGCAAACGCTTTAAAAGCCTGCAATAATTTTGGCGTGAGCAAAGCCGGTGGTGCGCTACCAAACTTAAGTTTAACCTTCCTGAAAGCTACACGCTTTTAGGAAGGTAGAGTTTTTGATGAAACCGTCACTCTGAGTAAAGCGAAGAGTCTCCGTAACAAGTAACCGGAGATCCTTCGGGCTTGCGCCCTCAGGGTGACATTCATAATTTGCTATTCGCAATTTTTACAGGAGTTATCGAATGGCGCGGCACAAAGGCGAAAATCCCTATATTTACGGGTTACATGACCGTGGCGGCGAGCATCTGCTGGTGGCCAACGGCGAAGCCAAAGGCTGGGTGCTGGTGTCCGAGGTTATCGGGGCTGATGCCGGCAACCTCGGCGGCGGTGATTACCGCGAGCTGGCGGCCAAAGGTTTGGGCGTAATGGTGCGGCTTACCCACGCCTCGGGCGCAAACGGCACTCTGCCCCGCCCGGAGCATTACCCCGAGTTTGCCCGGCGTTGCGCCAATTTTGTGCAAGCCTCGCAGGGGGCCGGCATCTGGCTGATTGGCAACGAAATGAACGCCGAGCGCGAACAGCCGCGCCAAAAAGATAGCCAGCAGGCCGAACCGATTACGCCCCGACGCTACGCCCAATGCTACCAGATGGTTCGCCAGAAAATTAAGGCGTTGCCCGGCCACCAGGATGATTTGGTGATTGTGGGCGCGGTTAGCCCCTGGAACGCCCAAACCGCTTACGAGGCCGACCCCGAAGGCAAATATCCGGCCAACAAAATCCCCGGCGCGCCCCGCGATTACCCCTATTTTGGCTTTTTTGGCGATTTTATCATTTACTGGCGCGATTTGCTGGCGGCCATTGGCGCGGAAAATTGCGATGGCATGGCCATCCACGCCTACTCGCACGGTTACAGCCCCGATCTGGTCTTTTGCGACGACGTAATGGACTCGCCTTTTCAGGATTATCATTACCATTTCAGGATTTACCGCGATTTTTTAAACGCCGTGCCGCCCACCATGCGCCACTTGCCGGTGTACCTTACCGAAGCCAACGGCGACCGCGAAGGCCCCGGCGGCCCCACCTGGCCGTTTGGCAACAACGGCTGGATCAAAAGCGCCTACCAGGAAATTGACCGCTGGAACCAGACCGGGCAGCAACAAATTCGGTGTTTAATCCTCTATCGCTGGCAAAAGGACCCGCTAGGGTGGGCCATTGATGGCAAACCGGCGGTGCAGCAAGATTTTCTGGACGCCATTGCCAAAAATTACCGCTGGAACGCCGCCGCGCCGGAACAACCTGCGCCCACCGCATCGCCGGTAGTGCCATTGTACCGGGTAAAATATCTCAGCCACACCACGCCCGCCGGCGCAACCACCGGTCAAACCATCAATGTTACCCTCAACCTGCAAAACGAAGGCAGTTTTACCTGGTCGAGGAACAGCGACAAACCCTGCCGGCTGGGTTTTCAATGGTACGATGCCGGCGGGCGGTATATTCCATTGCCCGCCGACCTGGATTTTAGAACGGAACTGCCGCAGGATGTTGCGCCCGGCGGCCAGGCGCAGGTGCAGGCCCGGCTGCGCACCCCCGAATTTCCGGGCAATTACCAGTTGCGCTGGGACATGGTGCACGAGCAGGTGGCCTGGTTTAGCGGCAAAGGCGATTTGGGGCTGGTGGTGCCGGTGGCTGTAACCCCGGCCAACCCGCTAACGGCGGCGGATGCCTCGGTGCGAACTACCGCGCCCGGCGCGCCGGTCACAATCGAGGCCGAGGACATTAGCGGCAGCCTGCCGCACCAGCCCGATAAAAGTTACAGCATGCGGCTTCACGCCGACATCAAACGGTTGATTGTGCACCACACCGCCACCGCGGCCAACGTTTCGGTGGCGCGGATTGCCGATTTTCAGGTGAATCAACGCGGTTTGCCCGGCATTGCCTATCATTTTTGCATTACCGCCGCCGGTAAAGTGTACCAAACCCAATCGCTCGAAACCGTGTCGCTGCACGCCGGCACCTACAGCGCCGACAGCGCCGGAGTTTGTCTGATTGGCAACTTTACCAGCGCCGCGCCGTCTTCGGCGCAAATCAACGCCGCTGCCGCGTTGCTGGCGCAGTTGTGCATCCATTTGGGCCTATCTGCTGCCCAGATTTTTGGCTACAGTGATCTGGTAGTAACCGGCAGCCCCGGCACTACCTGGCCGGCCTGGAAAAAGCCGCTGCTGCGCCAGGTTGACCAGTGGTTAAACAGCGGCCAGCCCATTACCGTGCCGCCGCCTCAACCGGCAAAGCTAAAAACCATTGACCATTACCTGTTGTTGTGGTATCGTTCTCCCGAAGATTGGGCCACGTGGGATTTGCAGGGTGCAATGGGGTACATTGCCCGGTTTAAACCGACTATCGGTTTTGATATTGAGCAGGCCAAGCAGGCCACGTATGTAACCATTCTGGGCGGAACCGGCGGCGTGCCGGCCAACGCCGAGCGCATTTTGCGGGCGGCGGGCTGCCAGGTGGAGCGCATCGGCGGCCCAACCGAGGCCGAAACCCGGCGGCTGTTGCAACAGCTAACCGCCACCGGCCAGCGGTTTAAAACGTTGGGATAACAAAACGGCGGGCGTTACATAACGCGCCCGCCGTTTTTATTTCAATCGGATTGCCGCCGGTTAAAACCCAACCAAAAATTGCAGCCCCATCAAAATTCCAATTAAAATGGGCTGGTGCAACAGGTAAATCAGCAGCGAGTGGCGGCCTAAAAATTGTAACCCGCGCACCGGCAGCAGGTGGCTAACATCGGGCAGGTAAAAACTGCGCCGGCCATCGGGGTAAAAGCTGCGCCCCACAAACACACCCAGCAGCGATATGCCAAAATAAGGCAGCACCGGGTAGTAATCTACCATTGCCCGGCCGGTTTGCTTAATGCCCAACCAAATCAGCCACGGCGATTGGCTTTGCAGGCCATCAACATAAATACCGGCCAGGATAATTCCAATTCCGGCGGCCAGCGTTACCCACCGATTGCTGTTTAAAAAGGGATACGTCAAAATAATTGACAGGCCGATGAGGTGCAGAATGCCAAAAACCACAAAGCCCTGGCCAACAAAAAAATAAGTGGCCACGGTGATTACCAATCCCCAGCCCAAAATTTTAGCGCCCCGCCCCAAATACTTGCCAAACAGATTGATCTGCCCCATTTTTTGGCGTTCGCGGCTGTAACTTAACGTTAGCGACAGCCCCATTGTGAAAATAAACAACGTGGCAATGTTGCGGGCAAACCACTGCCATGGCCCATTGAACAGGTTTAACTGGACTATCCCAAAAAAGTTGATATCCCAGGTAAAATGAAAAATCACCATTTCGATGATGGCCACGCCGCGCAGGGCGTCAACTTCCCACAGGCGGCTGGTTTGGGGGCGAATGGCGGTACTCTTCAAAAAAAGTGTCCTTTCGGATAAAAAATAAAAGGCAGCCCGTTACGGCTGCCTTTTATAGTAGCGTATAGCGTAAAAAATTACCAGCGCCAATTGGCTCGATAAAATGCGCCGGCAACCAGGATTAACAATATCAACACCGCGCCCCAAAATCGGCCATCGGCCAGCAGGTTAGAGTCGTTGCTGTTGCCGGTAATGGGCAGCGGTTTATCAACCATTTGCTCGCCGGTGGTTTTGGTGGTAACAGCGGTGGTTGTAACCGTGGTGGTGGCGGTGGTAGCGGTTTGGGCCACCAGTTGAGCGCCGCCCGGCACCGGCCCTACCAGGCTCACGTCATCCAGCGCGTATTCGGCCAGCGCGCCGTTGCCCCATTTGTTCCAGGCCCGGACAAAAAGGGTAATTTTGGCGTTTTTGGGCGTAATTTGGGCGCTGTATTCCGAGTAAGTGGGGTTGCTAATATCCAGCGATTGTTCCGGCCACGGCAGTTCAACCCAATCGGTGGGGCTGATCACCCGCCAATCCGGCCCGCCGCTGGGGTCAATGGCGTATTGCACCCGGTAGCCGTAGCTGCTGGATTCAACGCTGCCAAATTTGCTGCGGATTTGGCCAAAAATGGTAAGGGTGTACGGCTGGCCCGGTACCACGGCCACGGATTGGTAAATGCCGCCATAGCGGTCTGGCTGCCAGCCTTTATCTATGCTGATGCGTTGGGCGCGGTTGCCGGTGTGCACAAAGGCGGGCGCGGTTTCGGGGCTAAAATTAACCACCACCGCTTCATCGGTTTTAAAGTTTTCCCAACCCTGGCCGGTGCCGTTATCGGCAAAACCGCCTTCAAAATCGCCGTTTTTCAGGATTTGGTCTATTTTGTTCACTTCGACCATTTCAACCGTGGGCGCGGCAGAAACTTTGGCTACTTTGGCGACGGTGCGCGTGGCGGTGGGCGGCACGGTGATAGGTGTGGCGCTCGGTTCGGGCGTGGGCGGCGCGGTGGCGGGTTCGCTGGTGGCAGCCTGGGTTGGCTCCGGGGCGGTGGCCTCGGTGGTGGTGGCTGCGGTGGGCGGGGCGGGCGTTTCAGCGGGAACTTCGGTGGCTGCCGGGATTGCCTCTTGGGACACCTGTTCTTGTTGGGGTTGTTGCGGGGCCGCGTTATTGCGCCGCGAAATAAGGTTAAGGGCCAGCACGCCAACCAGGCAGATCAGCGCCAGCACCGTTACCCCAATCAAAATCAATCGCCGTCTATCTTGTAGAATTGTTTGCATGGATTATCTCCAATACCAAAAATTATGTCAACCTTCGTATTGAAAACAAACGCCCCGAATCGATTTCGGGGCGTTTGTGAAAGGTTAACCCAGATTTAGTAACTCCAGGGCGGCGGGATTCTGACAATTTGGCCCGGCATTACTTCGGCTTGAGGCGGCATTCCATTGGCAAACTGCAAATCTTCTACGGTTGTGCCGCACACGTAGGCAATGCTGCTCAACGTGTCGCCGGGTTGCGCCATGTAAACATTGGGGCCGTGGGGGTTAATGGGGCCGGTTGGAATAAACAACCCCTGCCCGGCAATAACATGGTACCGGGGGCTAACGCCATTAACAAAGGCCAAATCCGGTAATTCTACGCCGTAGGCGGTGGCAACTCCCCACAGGGTGTCGCCGGGCTGCACCTGGTAGCAGTAGCCCGCGGTGCCCAGCGCCGGGTTTATCGGCGGCATAGCGTAACCCTGGTCGCCTTCATCCTGATCCTCGTTGCCATCGGCGGGCGGCGGCGGCGGCGGGGTTTCGGGCGTAGCCGGCGCGGTGATGGTGTCCGTCGGCGTAACGGGAGCCGTGGGCGAAATGATTACCGGCGGGGTAATGGTGTCTGTTGGCGTAATGGGCGCCACTTCACCCGGAACCGGCGTGGCTTCAGTAACGGGTGTAGTCGGTTCGCTGCCATCGGGGGCCGGCGTTTGAATGATGATGCCGGTGTCGGTGGTGGGAGCCGGTTCTACGGTGGGCGCGCCTTCTCCGCCGCTGATTACGGCGGTGGCGGTTACTTCGGTGACTTCCTGAATTTGACCGCCGCCTTGCGCCTGAGCCTGATTGGCTTCACCCGCCGGGGCTTGCGCCTGGTCGGCGTTAGCCGGAGCCGGGGCTTGGTTGGCATCTGCCGGAGCCTGGGCTTCGCCGGTAACGGCGGCGCTGCCAACTGCCGGTTGTTCGGTGGTCATTGGGGGAACCTGTGTTTCTTGAGCCGGAGCCGGTTGAGGCTGCACCGGCGGTTGCCCGCCGCCCAAAAATGGCAGCGGCACAAAGCGCGAAACCAACCAGCAAAAGGCACACAACAGCACCAGCACCACTAAAATTAACAAAACAGTCCGCAGAGGATTGCGTTTTTTGGGCGCTGCGGCCTCGTTTTCATCCTGCCCCTCGTTGTCATCATACGTGGGTTCATCGTTGTTTTCATCAAAATCCAGGTCAACAGACATGGCTCCACTCCTTCCAGATATTTATGGATATTATGGTCAAGTATACCACGCCATAATAACTTATGTCAACCGAGTTTGGCGTTTTTAATTGCCCGCGCCGGGTTGGCGTGGTAATATGCCACAAACAGTTTAGGGGCGGGTTGTGGTTCCAGTTACACTCAAACTCAGAAATTTTATGGCCTACCACCAGGCCGAATTATCTTTTACCGGGATTCATCTGGCGGCGCTAACCGGCGAAAACGGAGCCGGTAAAAGCAGCCTGCTCGATGCGATTACCTGGGCCATTTGGGGCCGGGCGCGGGCCAAACGCGACGACGAACTGATTCGGTTGGGCCAGGCCGAAATGGAAGTGGAGTTTACCTTTGGCCTTAACCACAACGTGTACCGCATTGTTCGCAAACGCGAATCCAGCCGGCGCGGGCGCACCAGCCTGAGCCTGCACCTGGAAGATGCCGGCGGCTGGCGCACCCTCACCGAACCCAGCGTGCGGGCCACCGAAATCAAAATCAGCCAGTTGATGCGGCTGGACTACGACACGTTCATCAACTCCGCGTTTTTGTTGCAGGGCCGGGCCGATGAGTTTACCACCAAACGCCCCGCCGAGCGCAAAAAAATCCTCAGCGATATTTTGGGGCTGGAACTGTACGAGGTGTACGCCGAACGGGCCAAAGCCCACGCCCAGGCCAAAGAAAAAGAGGCCATATTTGTAACCGCCGAAATCCAGCAAATTGAAAGGGAACTGGCCCGCGAGGACGAATACCGGGCGGCGTTGGCTGCCGCCGAGCAGGAAGTGGCCGCCCGCCAAACCGAAGTGCAACAGGCCGAGCAGCAGCTTGAAGTTTTGCGCACCGAACACCGCCTGCTCAACGACAAGCAGCGCCAACTGGAAGATTTAGAGCACCGGCTCGAAGCGGCCTCCGCCGATTTGGCCGAAACCGCCGAAGCGGTAGCGGCGGCCCGGTGGGTTATTGACCAATCGCAGGCCATGTTGGCGCGCCGCGCCCAAATAGAAGCCGGGTTGCAGCAGTTAGCCCAGGCTCAGGCCGCCGTGCAGGATTGGGATAACCGGCTGCTGGAATCGGCCCGGCTGGCCGACCACAAACACGAACTCGACCGCCGGATTCAGGCGGCCCGCGCCCGGCTGGAAGCCGACCTGCGCGCGGCGGTGACGACCATTAATATGGTACAGCCCAAAGCCGAAGCCTTGCCTCTGGTGCGGCAGCAATTGGCCGCCACCCAAACCGAACTGGCGCAGTTGGCCGCGCTTGAGGCGCAGCGGCAAAACGGGCGCGACGATTTGAGCCAACTGGGCGAAGAAGCGGCTCGCCTTGCCGAGCAAAACAAACAACTCAAACTTGAAATGGACGAGATTAAAGAGAATCTCACCCGGTTGCAACAGGCCGGCTCCATTTGCCCGGTTTGCCGGCGTCCGCTTGATGAAGACCACCGGCACAGCGTGGCCGCGCAAATTACCGCCGCCGGCACGGCCAAAGGCGATTTGTACCGCACTAACAAAAACCGGTTGGCGGCCATTGCCGAGCAGCAGAAAATGCAGCAGCAAGCCGTGGCTGCCGCCGAGCGCGAACTGCGCCGGCTGCCGCAACTGCAAGGCAAAGCGGCGCAACTTGAGCAATCGGCGCAAGAAGCCGAGGCGGCCATTGCGGCGCTGGCTCAGGCCGAAACCGACCGCGCCGCCATTCAGCAGCGGCTTGATAACCGGGACTTTGCGGTGGAGGCGCTGGCCGATTTGGCCGGCATCGAAGCCGAACTGGCGGCGCTGGGCTACAACAAAACCGCGCACGAGCAGGCCCGCGCCCAGGCAGAGCAACTCAAGCCGGTTGAGGCCGAAGGTCGCCAGTTGGCCGGCGCGGCAGATCGGGCTAAAGAGGAAGAAAAACGGCTGGAGCGCGAACAGGCTCGCTACGAACGGCTGCTGCAACAAACCGCCGGCGACCGGGCTAAAGTTGATCAACTAAAGCTGGAAACCGATGGGTTGGCGCAACTGGTGGCGCGGTTGCAAGAGGCCAGCCAAAATTTAACCAACTTGCAGCGCGAATACCGGTTTGCCCGCGAAAAAGTGGGCATGGCCAAACAAAATTTAAACAACGTGGCCTACCAGGCCAAAGAGCGCGGCAAATTGCAAGACAAACTCCAGCAAATCAAGGAGTCCGCCGGCCTGTACCGCGAGCTGCAAACCGCGTTTGGGCAAAAAGGCGTGCAAGCCTTGCTCATTGAAAGCGCCATTCCGGAGATTGAGGATGAGGCCAACCAACTGCTCAGCCGGATGACCGATGGCCGCATGAACCTGCGCTTTGAAACCCAGCGCGAAGCCAGAAGCTCCGACAGCACCATTGAAACGCTCGATATTCTCATTGCCGACGAAGCCGGCACCCGCGATTACGAACTCTACTCCGGCGGCGAGGCGTTTCGCATTAACTTTGCCATTCGGATAGCCATTAGCAAGGTACTGGCTCGCCGGGCCGGGGCGCGGCTGCAAACCCTGATGATTGACGAAGGTTTTGGCACGCAAGATGCGCAAGGCCGCGAGCGGCTGGTTGAGGCCATCAACGCCATTCAGTCTGATTTTGAAAAGCTGATTGTGATTACGCACATAGACGAGCTAAAAGATGCCTTTCCGGTGCGGATTGATGTGTGGAAAACCGCCAACGGCAGCCAGGTTTCCATTCGATAGGTTGTTTGGGGTGTTGCCACTTTCTGGCGGGTAAAATTAGCTTTATGCATAGAGTCTGCTAAAATGCGAAAGTATTGAGGGGGGAAGCTGGTTTTAGTTTCAAAAATAAGGGTAGAAGTTCAATACCCCCTAAATTTTTACAAAGAAAGGATGTGATGTTTCCCCAACCAGGTTGAATAATTCAGGCTGTACAGATTTTTCTTACTCGTGTCCGTTTAATTGAACTGTTTTATGGAGGAGATTTTTAGTTATGAAAACTCGTGCAATGTGGATGTTGTCCGTGTTGGCGATTTTGGCGCTGCTGGCCGCTTGCGGCGGTGGTGCAGCTCCCGCGCCCGCGGAAAAAGCCCCGGAAAAAGCAACTGAAGTTACCCAAAAAGTAGAAGAAAAAGCTACTGAAGCCACCCAAAAAGTAGAAGAAAAAGCTACCGAAGTAAAAGAAGAAGTTGCTAAAGAAGAACCCGCCGCTCCCGCCGCGACTGAAGCTCCCGCTGCCCCGGCTGGTGAGGCCATCAAAGTGGCCATACTTGCCCCGTTGAGCGGGCCGGTGCCCACCTTTGGCGTTTCTACCCAGAATGGTGCGGAAATGGCCGTTGAAGAATGGAATGCTAAAGGCGGCGTAGCCGGACAGAAACTTGAAGCGGTGGTGGCTGATAGCCAGTGTACCCCCGACCCGGCGGTAAACGCGGCGAACAAAGTTATTGAACAAGATAAGGTGCATTACATTGTTGGCGAAGTTTGCTCCAAAGCCTCTATTCCGATTTCGGAAATTGCCGAAAAGAAAGGCATAGTGCAAATCAGCCCCACCTCCACCAACTCTGCCGTTACCGTTAACCCGGATGGCTCCACCAAGAATTACATCTTCCGAGCTTGTTTCATTGACCCCTTCCAGGGCCTGGTTATGGCCAAGTTTGCTCTGGGCCAGGGCAAAAAGACCGCCTTCATTATGTTCGACAAAGGGAACGATTATGTTCTGGGCCTGGCCGAAGCCTTTGAAAAATCGTTCACCGAAGGCGGTGGTAAGGTTGTCGGTAAAGAATCTTATACCGCTCAGGATACCGATTTCTCCGCCATTCTCACCAAAGTTGCCGACAGCAAAGCCGAAGTGCTGTTCCTGCCCGACTACTACAACATTGTCAACCTGGTTGGCGCCCAAGCCAAAGAACGCGGTGTCACTGCCATTATGATGGGCGGCGACGGTTGGGACTCCAGCGACCTGGATCTGAAGGCTGCCGACGGTGGGTTCTTCTCCAATCACTACTCCGCCGAAGATACTCGCCCCATTGTGCAAGATTTTGTGAAACGCTACGAAGCTAAATACGGTTCAAAGCCTGATGCGCTGGCTACCTTGGGGTATGACGCCACCAATCTGTTGGTTGCCGCAATTGAAAAAGCGGGCAAAGATGACCCGGCTTTGGTAAAAGATGCTCTGGCTGCCCTGCAATATGAAGCTGTATCCGGTAAAATCACCTTCGATAAACAGCACAACCCGATCAAGGCCGCTGTTGTAATGAGCGTGAAAGAAGGCAAAGTTTCCTTTGCCGAGAGCATTGCTCCATAGTTCACAGTAGATGATGAAGGGGCGGTCATCAAGAGGACTGCCCCTTCTTTTTCTTTTTTTCAGGACAGATTATGACAACATCTTTTATTCAACGAGTGATTCAAAAACGCTGGCTGGGGAAGATTTTTTTGACCCTAATCGCTTTGTTGGCAGTTTTGCGGATTATTACGGCCATCCAAGCTAACCCAACGTTGTTTTTGCAACAAGTGGTAAATGGTTTGCAGTTAGGCTTTGTTTATGCCTTAATTGCGCTAGGGTACACCATGGTGTATGGCATTGTGCGCCTGATCAACTTTGCGCACGGTGATGTTTTTATGTTTGGTTCATTTGTCAGTTATTACGCGATTACCCGGTTTCGGTTACACATCTGGCCCAAACAGGTCATCCCTAATCTACCAGACGGTTTAGTATTAATCATTGGCGCGGTCACCGTCATCATTGTGTCTATGGCGGCCTGTGCGCTGTTAGCCATTGTGATTGAACGTATGGCCTATAAACCACTGAGAAATGCGCCCCGCATCTCGGCGCTCATCACGGCCATCGGCGTTTCATTTTTTTTAGAGTATTTTGCTGCCCTACAATTTGTATTCAGCCCCAACTTTATTACTTATAAACGGCCCATTGATGTGGTGACTTGGGCCATTAGCCCGAATGGTATTACGCCTCTGGTCAGCGGCGTGGCCCCGCCTGAAGGCTCTATTTTGTTTTCAAATATTGCCTTGATCATCATTCTAACTTCGGTAGCGCTGATGCTGGGGCTACAATTTATTGTGAAAAAAACCCGTATCGGAAAAGCCATGCGGGCTGTGGCTTATGACAAACAAACTGCCCGGTTGATGGGGATTAATGCCGATGCGGTTATTTCAGTTACTTTTGCCATCGGCGCGGCTCTGGCTGGAGCGGCTGGAATGTTATACGCCATTGCTTTCCCGCAAATCTTCTTCTGGATGGGGATTATCCCTGGGTTGAAAGCGTTTGTGGCGGCGGTTTTGGGAGGTATTGGCAATATTCCGGGCGCGTTTATCGGTGCGCTGATTATGGGCCAGGCCGAAGTGCTCAGCGCGGCTTATATCTCCACCCCGTTGCGTGACGCGATTGCCTTTAGTATTTTGATTGTGGTGTTGTTAGTCCGTCCCACCGGCATTTTTGGCGAACCGGAACGAGAAAAGGCATAACCCGCTATGAAAAAAATCTCAAAATCTTCGCTTTGGTTTTTGGGGAGTGCTTTTGTAATTTACGCGCTGCTCCAAATTTTGGTTAGTAGTGATGTCCTTAACACGTTCTGGAACACTATTATCCGCCTGGGGGCAGTAATGGCCATTGTGAGCATCGGGCTAAATCTTATTTATGGGTTTAACGGTCAGTTTTCTTTGGGCCAATGGGGGTTTTACGCCATTGGCGCCTATGCCGCCGCCGATGTAACCTATCGCTGGGACGTTGACAAAACCGCCAATGGTTTGGTGGTGCTTTTATTAGGCACAATTTTAAGTGGAGTGGCTATTTTGTGGCTCCACCAACGTATCTCAAAAGTACGCGGGCTTGATCCCCTTTCGGCCTTTACCATTTATCTTACGACTGTTATCGCGCTGTCTGCGTTTTCGTGGTGGGTGGGCCTTTTGATCACGCCGGTTATAACCGGAATGCTTATGGCCTTACCGTCCGCGGTTTCAATGCAGATTGTGTTTATTTTAGGAGTGTTAGGCAGCGCCGTGTTGGCCGCAGAGATAAGCTATCTATTTGGTCTGCCTATTCTCTCGCTCGGTTCCGATTATTTTGGGATTGCCACTCTGGGTTTTACCATTATCGTAAAGGTCTTACTGGATAACTCTGATACTTTGCTAGGCTTTGTGGAAATGAAGGGCGCACGCGGCATGGTCGGCATCCCTAAAGTGACCGAACTGTTTTGGGTGTTTTTCTTTCTAATGCTGGTGATCATTCTCGTCCGCAACCTGCTACGCTCAAGCTATGGCCGGGCGATTATCTCTGTGCGTGAAGATGAGATTGCCGCTAAAGCGATGGGAATTGACGTTGCCGAGTATAAAATTATCGCTTTTGTCATAGGAAGTTTTCTGGCTGGATTGGCCGGCGGACTTTATGCCCATATTAACGGCTTTTTACACCCCGATACCTTCAATTTTATCAAATCCTTTGATCCCATGATTGTCATTGTGTTTGGCGGTCTGGGCAGTATTACCGGCACGGTTTTTGCTGCTTTTGCCTGGGCGTTGGTGCTAGAAGGGGTACTGCGTCTTTTCTTACCGCAAGGGTTTGAAACCTGGCGCTTTGTGGTTTACCCACTCTTACTGTTGGTCACTATGTTGCTCCGACCCGCCGGTATCTTTGGTCAATTTGAAATTCCGTTCTTGCGTCAGGTGATGCCCCCGCCGCGCCCGCGTGCGGCTCAGTCCATCGAGAGCGATTCCATCGCGGAGGTGCGTTCATGACATCTACTAACCAATTTCCGGCAACTGAGCCTTTACTCAAGGTAAAAGACCTGATCAAGAATTTTGGCGGCTTGCGGGCCGTCAACAGTATAAACCTGAATCTTTATCCGGGCAGTTTGTCAGGATTAATTGGTCCCAATGGGGCCGGTAAAACCACGGCGTTCAACCTGATTACCGGGGTGTACTTCCCTAGCGATGGGCAAATCTTCTTTGATGGGCAAGAAATTGGGGGGATGGCGCCTCACGTCATCAATCAAATGGGTATTGCTCGTACTTTTCAGAATATTCGGCTGTTTCCCAGCCTGACCGTGTTGGAAAATGTATGTATTGCCTACCATTCTCATGCCGGTTACAGTATGCAAGATGCTATCCTGCGTAATGGGCATTTTAAGGCCCAAGAAAAAGAGCTGCAAGAAAAAGCGCAGGACTTCTTAAGCATCTTCCGCTTGCAAGACCGCCAGGGTGAAATTGCCCGGAACTTACCCTACGGTGAACAACGCCGTCTGGAAATTGCCCGCGCCCTGGCCGCTAATCCTAAATTATTATTACTCGATGAGCCTGCCGCGGGGATGAATCCTAACGAATCGATGGCCCTGATGGATCTGATTCATTTCATCCGGGATCATTTTAAACTCACTATTCTGCTTATTGAACATCAAATGCGGGTGGTAATGGGAGTGTGTGAACAAATCACCGTGATGGACTTTGGCGAAGTGATTGCCTACGGCCAACCGCATGAGATTCAATCGAATCCCAGAGTTATTGAAGCCTACCTGGGCCGTGGGGCAGCTCACCTCTCTGAAAAACTGCGACGGAGTAAAACCAAATGATGCTCGAAGTGAATAATCTTCACGTATATTACGGCGCCATTCACGCTCTGAAGGGTATCGATTTTCATGTAGAAGAAGGCGAAATTGTGGCCTTGATTGGCGCAAATGGCGCCGGCAAAAGCACCACCCTCTCCACTATTTCTGGCTTGTTACAACCGCGTGAAGGAAAAGTTGTTTTTCGGGGAGAAGACATTACCTTGATGCAGGCAGAGCAAACCGTCAAAAAGGGTATTGTCCAGGTGCCGGAAGGCCGTAAAATTTTTGCCACCCTCACGGTGATGGAAAACCTGGAAATGGGCGCTTATACCCAACGCGATAAACAACTCTTCAAAAAAGACCTCGAAAATGTCTTTGCGTTTTTCCCGCGTTTACGAGAGCGGCAAAATCAGTTGGGAGGAACCTTTTCGGGCGGCGAGCAGCAAATGTTGGCTATGGCCCGCGCCCTGATGTCGCACCCTACCTTGTTATTGCTTGATGAACCTTCCATGGGGCTTTCGCCCATTTTGGTTGAGCAAATTTTTGAAATTATTAGCGACATCAACAAACAAGGCACCAGTATTCTGTTGGTAGAACAAAACGCCCAAATGGCCCTCTCCATTGCCGACCGGGCTTACGTGCTGGAAACCGGCGGTATTACACTGGCAGGCAAAGCCCAAGACGTGCTTCACAACCCCACCGTAGTGGAAGCCTATTTGGGAGGACATTGAGCCGGATCGGAGTAATCTAATGAAAATTAATAATCGTATTCTACTGTTTTTTGTATTGCCTACGCTGGCCCCTTTAATTTTACCTCCCCGTCTGCTGATGCAGGGCTTTGGAGTTGTAGTAGTAGTGGCGGCTTTGTTTTTAATATCCGGCTACTTTCTTAATCGAGGTAAATCGCTAGCTCTTACCTTTATCATTTTCTTACAGGGTTTGAATTTTGTCGTCAGGATGATGTTGTTTTTCTCCCGCTCTATTAGTGTTCAGGGAGAGGTGGACTGGATTTTTATCATTACCAGTCTTTTAAGCCTGTCTCTCTCCTTTTACCTTATGTTCCGGCTTGACCAAGTTGACATCCGTGCCCAGTTCAGGAGTTGAAAAATTCTCATGAAAGGGGGATTTATGCCCTATTGAAATCAAGGTCGTTTAAAAACTCAAGTTTTTTGCCCAAGTAAACGCAAAAATATTTTAAAGAGGAGAAATTTGTATGAGTAAGCGATATTTTTGGTTGTTAAGTTTATTACTAATTGTGGTTTTTTCACTGGTTGGCTGCGCGGGCGCTCAACCGGCAGCGCCCGCCCCCACCAAAGCCCCCGCTGCGGCCCCTACCGAAGCTCCGGCGCCTGCCCCTACTGAAGCCCCCGCTGCGGCCCCTACCGAAGCTCCGGCGCCCGCCCCCACCGAAGCCACCGCGCCCCAAGCGATGGACTGCGCTTACGGCGGTCTGCTGAAAAGCATTGACGCGGTAGACGACCAAACCGTAAAATTCACCCTGTGCCAGCCCGATGTGGCTTTCCCTTCCAAAGCGGCCTTTACCGCCTTTAACATCTACCCGTCGGAATACCTGGAAAAAACCAAAGGCTCCGGCGATATTCTGGACAAACCCATCGGCACCGGCCCCTACAAACTGGATAGCTGGAAAAAAGGCGATAGCGTTACCCTGAAAGCCTTTGACGGCTACTGGGGTGAAAAAGCCAAAACCAAAACGCTGGTCTTCCGCTGGAGTCCTGAAGCGGCCCAACGGCTGGTAGAACTGCAAAACGGCGCGGTAGATGGTATTGATAACCCCAGCCCCGATGATTTTGCGACCATCGAAGGCGACAGCGCCCTTAAACTGTACCCGCGCGAAGGGTTGAACATCTTCTACATTAGCTTCAACAACACCGCCAAACCGTTCGACAACGAAAAAGTGCGCCAGGCCATTGCTATTGGCATTGACCGCAAACGGATTGTAGACAACTTCTACCCGGCCGGCTCAACCGTAGCCGATTACTTTACCCCGTGCGCCATTCCGGGCGGCTGCGAAGGCACCAAATGGCCTGAATTCGATGTTAAAAAAGCCAAAGCCCTGCTGGCCGAAGCCGGCTACCCCAACGGCTTTGACACCGAAATCGCCTTCCGCGATGTCGTGCGCGGCTATCTGCCGCAACCCCGCGTTGTGGCCGAAGACCTGCAAGCCCAGTTGAAAGAATTGGGCATCAATGCCAAAATCACCGTAATGGAAAGCACCGCCTTCCTGGATGCGGCCAAACTCGGCGAACTGAAGGGCATTACCATGCTCGGCTGGGGCGCTGACTACCCTGACCAAACCAACTTCCTGGATTACCACTTTGGCTCCGGTGCCAGCAAACAATTTGGCGATGGCTTCCCCGATCTTCAGGACATTCTGAAACAAGCCGCCGCTCAAGCCGACCCGGCTGAACGCCTGAAACTGTACGCCAAAGCCAACGACCTGCTTGTTCAACACGCGCCGATGGTTCCGATTGCCCACGGCAACTCGGCCACCGTGTTCAAAGCCGGCGTAAAAGGCGCGCACGCTGCCCCGCTGACCAACGAAAAATTTGCCGTAATGGAACTGCCCGGCCAGGACACCCTGGTGTGGATGCAAAACGGCGAACCCGGCAGCGCCTTCTGCGCCGATGAAGAAGACGGCGAAGCCTTCCGCCTGTGCGAACAGGTGCAGGAAAGCCTGCTGGCCTACGAAGTGGGCGGCACCAAAGTAGAACCGGCTCTGGCCGAAAGCTACGAATCCAACAAAGACCTGACCGAATGGACCTTCCACCTGCGCAAAGGTGTAAAATTCCACGACGGCAGCGACCTGGATGCCAAAGACGTACTCACCAGCTTTGAAGCGCAATGGGATGCCAAAAGCCCCATGCACGTTGGCCGGATGGGCACGTTCACTTACTTCTCGGCTCTGTTTGGCGCTTTCAAAAACGCTAAATAGTTAGGCCAAGTTCCATTCGCTAAACCGCTAAGGTTGGTGTAAAATGGGCGGGGTGTTTTTTAGCACCCCGCCTTTTTATTTTCTGTCAGATTGTTGATAGCCCGGCCATGTTGCCAAAAAACTCCGGGCGCGGCAAACCCACAACCGCCGGGCCGCTTCCGCTAAACCTCAAACTAAACCGAGTAATGATAAAACCGATACCCGCTACTTTTAAGGGAGGAATGTTTATTAAAATATGGGTCAATACATAACGCGAAGAGTGATATTAGCCATTCCGGTTTTGGTTGGCATTTTGTTTGTAACTTTTGCGCTGGCGCGGCTAATTCCCGGCGATCCCTGCCGCGCCGTGCTGGGCGAACGCGCCACCAACGAAATTTGCGATGCGTTCATGGAACGCAACGGCCTCAACGCGCCGATTCCAATTCAATTTGGTATTTATCTAAAACAAATGCTGATTGATTTTGACCTGGGCAAATCGTTTAGATATGGCCGCCCGGTGGTAGACCTGGCCATCGAACGGCTGCCGGTTACAATCGAGTTGGCGCTGGCGGCCATGCTTTTTGCCACCTTTTTTGGCGTGATTTTGGGCGTGGTTTCGGCTTACTGGCATAACTCGTCCATTGATGTGGCCACTATGGTGGGGGCCAATATTGGCGTGTCTGTTCCCGTGTTTGTGCTGGGGCTGTTATTGCAATATATTTTTGCCCTGGTGCTAAAGGACACAATGTTTGCCCTGCCGCCCTCGGGCCGGCTTGCGCCCACCATTACCGACACGCCGTTTTACGAGGTGTGGGGCTGGCAATACCAGGCCGGAACCGGCTGGCATAATTTTCTGCAATTTTTAGCCAACCTTACCTTTTTTAACTCCATAGTTACATTTAACACCCCGGTGTTTATGGATGCCCTGCGCCATATTATTCTGCCGGCGGTGGCGGTGGGCACCATTCCGCTGGCCATTATTGCCCGCATCACCCGCTCCAGCCTGCTCGATGTGCTGAGCCTGGATTATATTCGCACGGCGCGGGCCAAGGGGCTGGCCGAAATGGCGGTGGTGTTTAGGCATGGGTTAAGTAACGCCATGCTGCCGGTGGTAACAATTGTGGGGTTGCAACTGGGCTATTTGCTGGCCGGCGCTATCCTCACCGAAACTATTTTTAATTTAACCGGCCTGGGCAAAACCCTGTTTGATGCCATTACCTCCCGCGATTACGTGATTGTGCAGGGGTTTACACTGATTGTGGCCATAACGTATGTGGTGATTAACTTGTTGGTGGATATTTCTTACGCATTTCTCGATCCTCGGATTCGGTTGAGCTAGGGGGAGTTTATGACAACAGCAAACACAATTCAACCGGATGCCCCGGTATTGACCAAACCCAAAGAACCCAGCAGCCTTTACAAAGATGCCTGGCGTCATTTGGTGCAAAAACGGTCAGCGGTTATTGGCATGCTCATCCTGCTGATTTTAACGTTGCTGGCGGTTTTTGCGCCGCTGATTGCCCCGTATGACCCCGAATTGCAGCTTATTGGCAAAGAGCAGGGCATTAAAAAACGCTCGGCTCCGTGCGTGCACATATTGGGCTGCGCCGAAGATAAACCGCAGCACATTTTTGGCGTAGATGCCAACTTTAGAGATTTTTTCAGCCGGGTGCTGTACGGGGCGCGGCTATCGCTGGTGGTGGGCATTGCCTCGGTGACAATTGCCATTCTCATTGGCACATTTTTGGGGGCTATTGCCGGTTTTTTGGGCGGCTGGCTGGATAACGTGATTATGCGCCTGATGGACGTGCTGCTGGCCTTTCCGGCCCTGATTCTGGCCATTGCCATTGTTACGGTGATGGGGCCGGGGCTGATCAACGCCCTGATTGCCATCAGCATTGTGACCATTCCGGCTTACGCCCGCGTGATCCGGGCCAGCGTCATCGCCGTAAAGGAAGAGGACTATGTTTTGGCCGGGCGAGCGGTGGGCGTGCCGCAAACGCGCATTTTGTGGCGCGATGTGCTGCCCAACGCCATCACCCCGCTGATTGTGCAGGGCACGCTGGGCATTGGCACGGCCATTGTTGAGGTGGCGGCGCTATCGTTTTTGGGTTTGGGGGCGCAGCCGCCCACCCCGGAGTGGGGATCAATGGTAAGCGCGGAGCGCAACCAGATTTTTACCGCCCCGTACCTGGTGCTGATTCCCGGTATTTGCATTGCGCTGGTGGTGCTGGGCTTTAACCTGCTGGGCGATGGGTTGCAGGACGCGCTCAACCCGCGCCTTAACCGGCGGTAAGTGGCCAAAAATAATTTAATTGCTGTCGAAGTCCAATCCATAATTTTGTAATGTTGGATAAAAGACGAATGGTGTAAAAACATGTGGTTCTTGCCGTATGAGCAATTGAAAATAAGGACGTACCTTAATCCTGATGAAGTACGGCAAAAACTCAATGGAGCGGTTAGCCCAAATCGTCCGTGGTTCCCTTTTGGCTCTTCAGATAAACCTTTTTATGGTGAAATTAACGAGAACTATTTCAGGGTTAGGCGGATTATCTCTTACAGAAATGATTTTTTACCTTTGATTGAAGGTGAAATCCATCCAGATGGAAATGGAAGTGTCATAAATCTGACCATTCAAATAAAAAAGAGAACGATGGCATTCTTTGGGCTTTTCTTTTTGGGGCTCATTTTTTTTATTTTTGATTTGGGACGGATACTAACCAATTTTTTGACAAATCCCGGATTGGCTAAACTGATCTCAATACTTGACGGATTTTTCTGGATAAGCTTAATGCTCATTGTAGCTTATATGATGATTTTCTTGTCGTATCAATTTGAAGCAATAAAAGCAAAAAATTTCTTTCGTAGCTTGTTTGACGAGACTGGGTATTACTAACCCAAACTTAAAAAATTATTTAAACCGCCATTTCGAGGGATAGCGAAATCTCTCTGAAAAGAGTGCGGTTTTAAGCGTAAGGCTGGTTTCATTAGCGCCCCGGAGAATTTCTCCGGGGCGCTGCTTTTTTATGGCCGCTTTTCAGCCAACGCAAATGGCCCGAATTGGCCGAATACCGCGAAGAATCCCCGTCAAAAATTCGTTTCATTCGTGTTTTGTTTGAGTGCAGGTCACGTTTTAAACGTGACCTACATTACTCTGGTCAAGGTTGACTAACCTTTGGTCGAGGTTGACCAGCCTTTGGTCGAGGTTGACTAACCTTTGGTCGAGGTTGACTAACCTTTGGTCGAGGTTGACTAACCTTTGGTCAGGGTTGACTAACCTTTGGTCAGGGTTGACTAACCTTTGGTCAAGGAAAATGTAGGGGCGACCCTCGCGGTCGCCCGGCGTGGACGGGCGCAAGGCCCGCCCCTACCGCCGCCTCTTTGCTTTATTTGTGTTGGGTTGAGCAAAACATCAACGCGAATGGCGCGAATAACGCGAATAGTTTTATAAAATTCGTCATTCGTAACTCGTAGCTCGTAGCTCGGTATTATTTGCGTTGGGGTTTGATGGCTTTGTGGGCGCGGGTTAACGCCTGTTTCATCAAAATGGTGTGGAAATTGCGCTCGGTTTCCGGCGTTTCGGGGTGGCGCAGGGTGTAATCGCCCTCGGCGTTTAAATCCCAGGCCAGCCGGTTATCGGCCAGGGCATCCGTTAAAATTTGCAAGAGGCGCTGCTGCTGGGCCGGCTCATGGACGGGAACCAGCAATTCAACCCGGTCATCCAGGCTGCCGGCGCACCAATCGGCGCTGCCAATGTAGGTAAGAGGTTGGCCGTTGTTGTGAAAGTGGTAAATGCGGTCGTGCTCTAAAAAGCGGCCCACCAGGCTAATCAGCCGGATGTTATCGCTAAAACCGGGCAGGCCGGGTCGCAGCCGGGTGTGGCCCCGCACCATCAAATCAATTTGTACCCCGGCCTGCGAGGCTTTATACAACCGCCGGATGAGGTCAACGTCGTCCAGCGCGTTCATTTTGGCGATGATTTTGCCGCTGCCGTGCCGGTTTTGGTGCTCTATTTCCCGGTCAATGAGGGCGTTAAAGGTTGGGCGCATGGTTTGCGGCGCAACTACGGCCTGCCGGTAGGTTTGGTTAAGGGCGTAGCCGGTAAGGCCGTGGAACAGGTTTACCAGATCGCGCCCCAACTCCGGCGAGCCGGTGAGCAGCCCCACATCGCTGGTGTGGCGGGCCGGGTGGTAACTGCCGGTGCCAATGTGGCAGTAGGTGCGCAGGCCGTCATCCTCGCGGCGCACAATCAGGGTGGCCTGGGCGTGCGTGTTTAGCCCCGCCAGCCCGTAAGCCACCTGTACCCCGGCGTTTTCCAGCGTTCTGGCCCATTCAAGGGCGGCGGCTTCGTTAGACTGGGCATTGGCGTTAACCAGCACGGCTACCTGCTTGTCCGCTTCGGCGGCGCGCATTAACGCCTGCACCAACGGCGATTCGGTGGGGGCGTAGCCCAGCGTTTGTTTGATGGCCAGCACGCGCTCATCGGCAGCGGCCTCTTCGATGAGTTGCAGCACGCTGGCGCTAAACGACTCGTAGGGGTGGTGCAGCAGCACATCGCCCTGCCGGATAACGGCAAAAATATCCGGGGCGGTTTTGGCTTCGCCCTTAAAAATCAGGCGGTCGGGCACAATGGGCGTCCACGGTTTAAACTGAAAATCGGGCAGGTTGAGGTTGGCCAGTTGCCGGCAGCCGGCCAAATCGAGCAGGCCGCTCACCGGGCACACCTCGGTGGGAGCCAGTTCCAGTTCGCGCCGCAGCCGTTGCTGCTCGGCGGCGGGCATGGTGTGGGCCACTTCCAGCCGCACAACCGGGGCCGGGCGACGCTCGCGCTGTTCGGGCGTGGCTTCATCGTCATCATCACGGTTGGCATTGGCGGCGCGGGTAACGCGGAACGGCTGCGCCTCTATCAACTCCAGCCCCGGAAAGAAATCGGCGGCGTGGTGGGCCAGCAGTTGTTCCGCCGGCAAAAAATGCCCGGCAACAGGGCCGTCCGCCTCAAGCACCGGCACAAAACGGGGCAACCCGGCGGGCAGCGTAAGCCGGGCAAAGTGCGCGGTTTTCTGCCGGGGCTGGCGTAGCGTAACCGCCAGCGACAGGCTCAGATTAGAAACGGCTGGCCACGGCTGGCCGGGTTCTACCATTACCGGCGTGAGCAGGTGGTAAATTTGGGTTTGAAAGTAGTGGCGCATGGCCTGTTGTTGCGCGGGCCGCAGGTCGGCGTAATTTAACACAATGATGCCGGCTTGCCGGCGCAACAACGGTTTGAGCAGATTTTCCCACGTTTCGGTGAGGGCGCGCTGCATGGCCTGGATGGCCGGGCTTAACTGCCGCAGTTGTTCGGCGGGAGTTAAGCCATCCGCCGAAAGGGTTTGCACTCCGGCGGCCTCTTGCCGTTTCAGGTGGCCCACCCGTTTTTGCACAAACTCGTCCAGGTTGCCGGCGGCCATAGCCATAAAGCGCAGCCGTTCCAGCAGGGGATGCCGCTCGTCGAGCGCCTGGTGCAGCACCCGCCAGTTAAAATCAAGCCGGCTCAACTCGGAGTTAAGGTAAAGGCCGGGGTGGTTTAAATCGGCGGTGGGCGGCACCGGGCGCAACAATACGGCCCAGGGCCGTGGCCGGGCGGTAAACTGGCTGCCGGTTAAGTTGGGGGTGGGCGCGGGCTTGGTCATCCTTTTGAACGGCGGCTAAATGCCTTTTACAATGATGTCCCCTTTGCGGTAGGCCTCAAGCAGGGCGTGCAGGTCTTCGGCCTGCCGCCGGAGTTCGCGGCCCAGGTCGGTGTCTTTTACCCGAATCCGGCCGTAACCTTGCTCCAGAATAATCGTTTCTGTGTCAATATCCACTTCTTCCTCGATTGCCTTTTGCACCGATTCAAAGGCGTGGTGGGCGGCCAGCAGCAAGCCGTAGGAGTTAAAAATAAGGGTGTAGCCGGCAATGCCGGTTTCTTTTTGGTACGCCTTGGAAAAACCGCCGTCAATCACAATGAGTTTGCCGCCGGCTTTAACCGGTTTTTCGCCTTTTTTTACTTTTACCGGCACGTGGCCGTTAAAAATGTGGCCTTTGTCCGGGTCCAGGCCAAACGCCTCAAGGATTTTGCGGGCGGTATCTTCTTTTTCTCTGAGGGCAAAGTAGGGGTTGTTCTTTTCAACGTGCGTTTCTTTATCGTTGATGAAATACCGCTCAAAGGTGGTCATTTGGTCTTTGCCAAACAACGGCGATTGCGCGCCGCACCACAAATACCACATCATATCCAGGCCATCCTGTTTTTGCTGCGGGTTTTCGGTGGCAAAGTAGCCCTGCCGCACCATCCGTTCCACCCTGTCCAGGGTTTCGCGGGGGCCTAAAACTTCGCCGCCAAAATCGGTGTTTTGCAGCGTTTCGTCCTCGTTCATGGGGATGCAGCCGTGAAACAGCAAATTGCCGTTGTACAGCAGGTACATGCTGCCTTTGGAGTAAAGGTACTGCACGTGTTTTTGCAGTTTTTCGCTGTGCAAAAAGGATAGCTTGAGCTTTTCTACCACCATCCGTTCCGGTTCGGTGAGGGCGTATGGGTCGGCGGGGTTGATGGTGGGAAAGTTGGTATCGTTGAGGGGATAGGTTTTGTCGTTCAGGGTGATGGTGCCGTTCTGGTAATCAATTTTGTCCAGCAGCAGCCGGCTGGCCATGCCAAATTGCGGCTGCCGCCGGATCACCTCGGCTTCGAGTTTAAATTGGATAATGCTGATGGCTTTATGCATTTTGGCCATCAACCGGATTTCCTGCTCGCTGTATTCTTTTTCGCCGGAGAGTTTGGGGACAAACTGGCGGCAGGGGTCGCTGGCGTAAACTTCCATGGCAAAAGTGGCCAGCGGCAACAGGCTAAGGGCGTAACCATCCTCGATGGTGGTCATATTAGAGTAGCGCAGCCCCACCCGGATAACGTTGGCAATGCAGGCTTCGCTGCCGGCGGCGGCGCCCATCCACAGAATATCGTGGTTGCCCCACTGAAAATCCACCGAGTGGTATTCGGTGAGCCGGTCCATAATAATGTGCGCGCCGGGGCCGCGGTCGTACACATCGCCAATAATGTGCAGGTGGTCAATGGCCAGCCGCTGAATTAGCCGCGAAATGGCCACAATAAAGGCGCTGGCCCGGCCCGTGGCAATGATGGTGTTGATGATGCTCTGGTAATATTCCTGCCGATTGCCAATGCTTTCCTGCTCGTGCAGCAACTCTTCGATGATGTAGGCAAAGTCGTCGGGCAGGGCTTTGCGCACTTTGGAGCGGGTATATTTTGATGAAATTACCCGGCAGATTTTTATCAGCCGGAACAGGGTAATGTGATACCATTCGGCGGGGTCTTCCATCTCTTTCAACATGAGCGGCAGTTTGAGTTCCGGGTAGTAGATGAGCGTGGCCAGGGCGCGTTTTTCTTTGGCCAGCATGGTGTGGGCAAAGATTTCGTCAATTTTGCGTTTAATGGAGCCGGAGCCGTTTCTGAGCACATGCAAAAAGGCTTCGTACTCGCCGTGAATGTCCGACAGGAAGTGTTCGGTGCCTTTGGGCAGGTTGAGAATAGCATTCAGGTTGATGATTTCGGTGGAGGCCGCCTGAATGGTGGGGTATTGCCGCGCCAATAAATTCAGGTACTGCAACTCTCTATCTGCAATTTTCATAACACGCTCCTTTGCGAGCATAAAATTTTTGTTAAGTACAAGTGGCCGGCACTTTGGTTTTTCCGGTACCCCGCATTTTTTAGAGGCTATTTCTTTGTATAGCGATAAGTGCCGGTCACTTTAGCACTTGTTCTAACCATGAGCCAAAATTTTAGGCATAGATTTTATGGTAGGATTAAAATTGGCCTTTGTCAAACAAAAAAGCCCCGGTAAAAACCAGGGCTTTAGGCAGAGCGATGGGTGGCTTATAAACCGTGCCCTTCGGCGCGCAGGGATTCCAGGTCGGCGTTGACCATCATCTGGATGAGTTTTTCAAAGGACACGCTGGGTTTCCAGCCCAGTTTGGCGTGGCCTTTGGAGGCGTCGCCAATAAGCAGGTCTACTTCGGCGGGGCGGTAAAACCGCTGGTCTACAATCACATAATCCTTGTAGTTTAAGTCCAGGCATTTAAACGCCACTTCGCACAACTCGCGCACCGAGTGGGTTTCGCCGGTGGCAATCACGTAATCATCGGGTTCGCTTTGCTGGAGCATTAACCACATGGCCTGCACGTAATCGCCGGCGTAGCCCCAGTCGCGGCGGGCTTCAAGGTTGCCCAGCCGCAGTTCATCTTGCAGCCCCAGTTTAATGCGCGCCGCCGCGTGCGTTACTTTGTGCGTTACAAATTCCAGCCCGCGCCGGGGCGATTCGTGGTTAAACAGAATGCCGGAGCAGGCAAACAGGTTGTAGCTTTCGCGGTAGTTTACGGTAATCCAGTGGCCGTAAACTTTGGCTACCCCGTAGGGGCTGCGCGGGTAAAAGG
This sequence comes from uncultured Caldilineaceae bacterium, assembly GCA_964517605.1. Classification (GTDB taxonomy): domain Bacteria; phylum Chloroflexota; class Anaerolineae; order 4572-78; family J111; genus J095. The sequence continues at coordinate 48,164 of CAZFCE010000011.1, forward strand.
GTGTGGTTTCTTTTTGCGGCACTTCAACCACTTTGCCAAACATTTCGCTGGAGCTGGCCTGGTAAAAGCGAATTTGGGGGTTAACAATGCGAATGGCGTCGAGCAGGCGGGTTACACCCAGCGCGGTAAATTCGCCGGTGAGCACGGGCTGCTTCCACGAGGTGGGCACAAAGGATTGCGCCGCCAGATTGTATACTTCGGCGGGCTGGTATTCTTGCAAAATGTCAATCAGCGACATTTGATCGAGCAGGTCGCCCTGCACAATCTCCAAATTTTCGTGTTCCTGAATGTGGGCAATCCGGTCAAAGTTAACGGTGCTGCTACGGCGCACCATCCCCACCACTCTGTACCCTTTTTCCAGTAAAAATTCGGCCAGATATGAGCCATCCTGGCCGGTGATGCCCGTAATTAAGGCGGTTTTGGTAATCATTAAACAATCTCCTGAATTTTGTTTTAAATTGGTAATTACCGGCTAACTTGTTGCCGCCAGTAATCCAGCACCCGGCGCAGGCTTTCGGCAAAGCCGATGGTCGGCTGCCAGCCGGTTTGTTGTTTAAGTTTAGTGTTATCGGCGTAAATCACCGGTACATCCGAAGGGCGCATGCGGTTGGTATCGGGTTTTATTTCGATGGTGGCGGTGGTGTAACTCAGCAGCACATCAAGCAGGTTTTGAATGGAATGGGCCTGCCCGGTGCCCACATTGTAGGCCTCGCCGGGCTGGCCGTGTTCTACCAGCAGGGCGTAGGCGCGCATAACATCAATCACGTCGGTAAAATCGCGTTGCGCTTCGAGGTTGCCCACCGATAGTACCGGCTCTTTGTGGCCCGCTTCTATCTCGGCAATTTGTTTGGCAAATGATGATGCCACAAACACCGGGCTTTGGCGCGGCCCAATGTGGTTAAACGCCCGCACCCGCAGCACATCCAGACCGTGGCTTAGGTGGTATTGCAGGGCCAGCGTATCCTGAGCCACTTTGCTCACGCCGTAGGGGTTGTCCGGACGCAGCGGCGTATCCTCTTTAACCGGCAGTTGGTGATGCGGCACCAGCCCGTACACTTCATTAGATGCCACCACCAGCAACCGCGCCTTTAAGTTGAGTTTGAGCATGGCCAGCAAAATGTTCAATTGGGGCCGCACGTTGTTTTCAAACGTATCCCACGGGTCTGCCCAGGCCGTGGGCACAAACGCCTGCCCCGCCAGGTGATAAATGGCCTCCGGGCGAACCTCTTCCAGCAAATCCAGCACCACCTGGGCATCAAGCATGTCTTTGATCACCGGCTCAACCGGCTGGCTGAGATGATTCAAGCTGTAGCCCAGGTCACGGGCAACGCCAAATACGGTGTCGCCGCGGTCAATTAAAATTTGCGCCAGGTGTCCCCCGGCAAAGCCGGTAATTCCGGTAATTAATGCCCGCACACAGCATCTCCTTAAATAAGGGTAAACGGCAACCTTCAAAGGCGTACATTATAGTTCACATCAATGGCAGCCGCAAAGATGGTTCTGCCGGCGGCCATGCCCAAGATACCCAACCTTAAAAAATCTCGCGCCTTGCTAGACAGGTGGGGCAAAGTGGGCTATAATGTGGGGGAGTGTGGGGGAAAGTGGGTTAAAGTGGGTCACAGAACACTTGTTCTGGCACCCTGGTGGGGAATTCCCTCCCGGCACGGATTATCAACGGCGCGCGAATATTATGTTTTTTGGTCAGTTTGAACACTCCGTAGACGATAAAGGGCGATTGACCATCCCGGCCAAGTTTCGTGATGAAATGGAAGGCGGGGTGGTGATTACGCGCGGGTTGGGCCGGTGCCTGTGGGGGTTGCCTCGGGGCGAATGGGAAAAACTGGCCGAAAAAATTGCGGCTTTGCCCACCACCAATGCGGCTGCCCGCGATTTAGCCTACTTTGTCTTTTCGGGCGCGTCTGACTCCTTTCCCGACCGCCAGGGCCGGGTGCTGATTCCGCAGAATTTGCGGGATTACGCCGGCATCACCAGCGATACCATTGTGGTTGGCATGATGAACCGGATTGAAATTTGGAATCCGGAGCGGTGGGGCGAAGTCTTTAACCGGGTTGAGGCCGATCCGGATTCGTTTGTGGCCAAGCTCGAGGAGCTTGGGATTAACATTTAGTGTAGCGACGACCAGATGATCAGGTTAACCGCCGATGCACCAGTCTGTTCTTTTGCCAGAAGTAATCGAGGCGCTGCAACCGCGCGCCGGTGGCGTTTATATTGACGGTACGGTCGGTGCCGGCGGTCACGCGGCGGCAATTTTGGCGGCAGCCGCGCCCACCGGGCAATTGCACGGGTTTGACCAGGATCTCCAGGCGTTAGATCTGGCTCGCCAGAATTTGGCTCAATTTGGCGACCGCGCCAGGTTGTACCAGGCCAATTTTGGCCAGTTGGCCCAGTTAGTCCGGTTGTACAACCTGCCGCCCGCCGACGGCATCCTGTTTGACCTGGGTGTGTCGTCTATGCAGTTTGACCGGCCCGACCGCGGTTTTTCGTTGCAGCACGATGGCCCGCTGGATATGCGGATGAATCCCACTCACGGTGACACGGCGGCGGATTTGGTTAATTCGCTGCCGGAAGAAGAGCTGGCCAACCTGATTTTTGAATACGGCGAAGAGCCGCAAAGCCGCCGGATTGCCAGAGCCATTGTGCGGGCGCGCCCCATTGAGCGCACGTTACAACTGGCCGAGGTGGTGGTTAAGGCGGTTCATTACAAAGAACGCTCAAAAATACACCCGGCCACGCGCACGTTTCAGGCGCTCCGTATTGCCGTTAACGATGAGTTGGCCGTGTTAACGCAAGTGTTGCCACAAGCGGTAAAGCTGCTCAAGCCCGCCGGACGGCTGGCGGTGATTAGCTTTCACTCACTTGAAGACCGGATTGTTAAACAATATTTTAAGCAGGAATCCCAAGATTGTATATGCCCGCCAGAACAGCCATTCTGTACATGTCAACATAAAGCAATTATAAACCTGATTACCAAAAAGCCAATAACGCCCAGTTTGGCTGAAATAGAACGAAACTCAAGAGCCCGTAGCGCAAAGCTGCGGGTTGTTGAGTTAAAAGGGGGGTGACATTATGTCAAATGATATTATCATCAGTCTCAAGCCGGAAAATGTCATTCGCCAGCTTCCGTGGCGAGTTACCAGCAAATCGGCGTTGGGGCTGGTGTTGATTTTTACAATTCTGAGTTTGGTTGGCTGGCTGTATTTAACCCAGGCCAGCGCCGTAACCACCACCAGTTATCAAATTGATGAACGACGCCTGGAATTGGAGCACGTTAAAAACCAAAACGCGGCGCTTATTCTGGAGATTGCCCAACTGCAAACCCTGGATCGTATAGAAAAACGCGCTCTGGAGTTAGGCTATCAACCGGCCACCGAAGTGAAGTACCTGACCGTGGAAAACTATCCGTTGCCGGAAAAAAGCGCCGCACCGGACTCTGCGGTTCCGGTTGAAAACAGTGTTGATGCTTATGTAAATGATGTTGAACAGCCCGGCTGGCTGGTTGAAAAACTGGATTCTCTGGCCGGGTGGGTAGCCAATAAGTAGTACTTGCGGTTAATCATGGACAAGCCGGGCCTGCATATTGAACGGACAAAATATCGGGTTTATACCATAATGGCCATAATGTGCGCCATGACGCTGGTGCTGGTGGCTCAATTGGTGCGCTGGCAGGTGGTTGAGCACTACCGGTTTATTGCCTGGGCTGAAGCCGAGCATCAGGATGAGGTGGTTATCCCGCCGCGCCGGGGCGACATTCGTGACCGGAACGGCCATTTGCTGGCCACTGATTTTGTGGAATACGATATTTCGGCCAGCCCGCAAATTATTGGCGATCCGCAAAAAACCGCCGGTCGCCTGGCTGAATATTTAAACCTATCCCGCGATGAACTGGCGGCCAAACTCACCAGTAAGGAACTGTGGGTATCGCTGCAAAACGGCGTGTCGCAGGCCAACGGCGAAGCGATTATGCGGATGGATATTGTGGGCGTACAGGTAGAAACCCGCTCCAAGCGGGTGTACCCCGAAGGCGATTTGGCCGCGCACGTGCTGGGGTTTGTTAACAGCAACCACAACGGCTTTTACGGCGTGGAAGGTTATTACGATAACATGCTCAAAGGCACGCCCGGCTTGCTGGCCGGCGAACGCAGCCCCTTTGGCGAGTTGATTCCGCTGGGTTCCAGCCGGTTTGTGCCGCCAACGCCCGGCGCAACGTTGTACCTTACCGTTGACCGGGGCGTGCAGTTTGTGATTGAACAGGAAATTGAAAAGGCCGTGCGCAAATACGGCGCGCAGAGCGGTTCGGTGGTGGTGCTTAACCCCAAAAACGGCGCTGTTTTGGGCCTGGCCGGCTACCCAAAATACAACCCCAACAAATTTAATGAGAGCAATAAGTACCTTTTTGCCGACCCCAACGTGAGTAACCAGTACGAACCCGGCTCGGTGTTTAAGATTGTCACTATGGCCGCCGGGCTGGATGCCGCCGTGGTGGGGCCAATGGCCTCGGTGTATGATGGCGGCTCGATTGAAGTGGGCGGGCAGGTTATGTACAACTGGGATCGGGTGGGCCACGGCACCGTTGATATGACCGACGTGCTGGCCAAAAGCCTTAATGTGGGCGTGGCGCAGGTGGCGGTGGCGCTGGGCAAAGATCGGTTTTACACCTACTTAAAACGCTTTGGTTTTGGCCAACTCACCGATGTTGACCTGGCCAACGAAGGCCCCGGCACGCTCAAAACGCCCATGGATGTGGATTGGCACGAAAGCGACCTGGGTACCAACTCGTTTGGGCAGGGGATTGCTGTTACCCCGCTGCAAATTGCCACGGCCATTGCGGCGGTGGCCAACGAAGGGGTGCTCATGAAGCCCTACATTGTGGAGCGGATTGTGGATTCCGAGCGCTCCGTGACCATGCAGCCCACCGTTATCCGGCAGGCCATCAAAAAAGAAACCGCCGAAACGCTCACCAATATGCTGGTAGATGCTCTGGATCGCGCCGATTCCGAGGCGCAGGTAAAAGGGTACCGGGTGGCCGGCAAAACCGGCACGGCGCAAATTCCGGTGCCGGGCGGCTACCACCCCACCCTTACGTTGGCCTCGTTTGCCGGTTTCTTTCCGGCCAGCAACCCGCAGGTGCTGGTGCTGGTGATTATAGACCGCCCGGCCACCTCCAAGTGGGGCAGCGAAACCGCCGCGCCCACCTTTCAACGGATTGCCTCGCAATTGGCGGTAATGCTCAACATTTCACCGGATGATGTGCATGTGGCCATGCAGGGGAGTGATCAATAATGCGCGTATTAACCCTGGCCGATGTCATCAAGGGGCTAACCGGCCTGGCCGTTGAAGCCCGCCAGCCGATCAGCCGGGTTACGGTGGATTCGCGGCAGGCCGAAGCCGGCTCGTTGTTTGTGGCCATGCCCGGCGAAAACCTGGACGGCCATCAATTTATAGCCGATGCCTTTGGGCGCGGGGCGCTGGCGGCCATTGTGCAGCGGCCCGTGCCGGGTGTTCAAACGGTGGCGGCGGCGCAAGCCGGCGTTGAACAGATGGCGCAAGCCATCAAAAATCCGCCGGTGTGTTTTTGGGTAGAAAGCAGTCTGGCCGGGTTGCAGCAGGTGGCGGCCTACTGGCGCAATCAATTTAACCCGCGGGTAATTGGCGTGACCGGCAGCGTGGGCAAAAGCACCACCAAAGAACTGTTAGCCGGCGTGTTGGACACCCGTTTTGTCACCCTTAAAAACGAGGGCAACTTTAACAACGAAATCGGGTTGCCGCTAACGCTGCTCAACCTGAACAGTTTACACCAGCGGGTGGTGCTGGAAATGGGTATGTACGCCGTGGGCGAAATTGCCCTGCTGTGCCAGCTTGCCCGCCCGCATGTGGGCGTAGTAACCAACGTTGGCCCCGTTCATTTGGAGCGGTTGGGCACCATTGAGCGGATTGCCCAGGCCAAATCGGAGTTGGTGCAGGCGTTGCCCGCCGACGGTGGGGTGGCGGTGCTTAATTACGACGACCCGCTGGTGCGCCCAATGGCTCAATTAACCCAGGCCAATGTGTTTACCTATGGGCTATCGCCGGAGGCCGATTTGTGGGCCAGCGACGTGCAAAGCGCCGGGCTGGAAGGCATTCGGTTTGTGCTGCACTACCAGGGCGAGCGCATCCATGTGCGGCTGCCGCTGCTGGGGCGGCACAGCGTGCACACCGCGCTGCGAGCGGCGCTGGTGGGGCTGGTTGAAGGGCTGCACTGGGATGAAATTGTGTCGGGGTTGCAATCTTTGCCCAGCACGGCCCAGTTGCGCCTGTTTGCCGTGCCGGGGCCAAACCAATCAACTTTATTGGATGATACTTACAACGCCAGCCCGGCCTCTACCATTGCCGCGCTGAATTTGCTGGATGATTTAACGGCGGCCCGCAAAATTGCCGTGCTGGGCGATATGATGGAATTGGGCAGCTTTGAAGAAGAAGGCCACCGCAAAGTGGGCTGCCGCGCCGCCGGTATTGTGGATATATTGATGACCGTTGGCCCGCGCGCCCGGCTGATTGCCGCCGAAGCCCGCGCCTGCGGCCTGCCGCCGGACGCAGTGCTGGAGTTTGAAACCAACCAGGCCGCCATTGAGGCGCTTGGAGAAATTTTAAAGCCGGATACGCTGGTGTTGGTCAAAGGCTCAAACTCGCAGCGAATGTACGAAATTGTGGCCGCGCTCACCGTGCAAAAATCGCCCGGCGGCGCAAAAGATGCAGCAAATTAAAGGGGCAAACCGTTAAGCTATGGCTTATTCACTCACACTCGGCGCCATTTCGTTTTTGCTGGCGGTTATTTGGGGGCAACCCCTTATTAACCTGCTGCGGCAATACGGCGTGGGCAAAGGCATCCGCATTGAAGGGCCAAGCACGCACCAGGTAAAAACCGGCACGCCCACAATGGGCGGCATCATGATTTTAATCCCGGTGCTGGTGATTACGGGCGTGCTCAACGTGGCTAATTTGCTGGATATTACCCTGATTGGCCGCTCGGTGCTGGTGCCAATGGGCGTAATGGTGGCGTTTGGGTTGCTGGGCGCGGTAGATGATTTGATGGGCGTAAAGGTAATCACCTCCGGCATGTCGGCCCGCACCAAACTGGCATGGCAGGTTTTATTTGCCGCCATCACCGCCCTGTTTTTGCACTACGCCCTTGATTTGCGCAGCATTGCCATTCCCGGCATTGCCCAAAAAATAGATATTGGCTGGCTGTATATTCCCGTGGCTATGTTCATTATTGTGAGCATGTCAAACGCGGTTAACCTCACCGATGGCCTGGACGGTTTGGCCGGCAGTATTGCGGCGGTGGCGTTTACGGCCTACGGGGTGATTGCTTTTTTACAGGGACAAATTTGGCTGGTGGCGTTTGTGTTTACCGTGGTGGGCGCAATTTTAGCCTTTCTGTGGTACAACGCCTACCCCGCCGAACTGTTTATGGGTGATACCGGCTCACTGGCGTTGGGCGCTACGCTGGCCGTAACCGCCCTGATGACCGGCCAGTGGTTACTGCTGCCGGTGGTGGGGCTAATGTTTGTGGCCGAGAATCTCTCGGTGGTTTTGCAGGTGTCATATTTTAAACTTACGGGAGGTAAGCGTCTATTTAAAATGGCTCCGTTACACCATCATTTTGAACTGTTGGGCTGGTCCGAAACACACGTGACCCAACGGTTTTGGTTGATTGGCATTTTATCGGCCATGTTAGGCATTGCGCTGGCTTTAATTTAGCCCGGCCCGCTTTTGGGGGGAAAGATGACCGGCGCTTCATTGAATTTATCTAATCAAAGTTTTACGTTGAACCAACAAGGAGGATCACCCAAAATGTCTCATTTGCAGCTTGTGAATAATGGCCACCGCCGCCCGGAATTAGTGAAATCGGCCAAAAAGAATGAGCAAGAAGCCACCTACTATGCCGCGTTAGAACTGGTGGCTCAAATTGATGAAGAATTAACCCGTGGGGTACGCCACTACCGCACCAAAGCCGGACGGCTGCTCACCACTCTGGATGAAGTGGTGCTGGCTATTTTAGATGACAACCTGCTGCTCTCCGCCGAACGCGATTTGATGTGGCAAATGCCGCAAGAATTGGCGGCCTAAAATTTAACGGCAAAGGCTCAGAAAGGCCCAAAAATGGCAGACATTGGCGTATTGGCCGGGGTGCGGGTGTTAATTGTTGGCCTGGGGCGCGAAGGCGTGGCGCTGGCTACTTACCTGGCCGGCCACGGCGTGGCCGTTACCGCCACCGATATGCAATCCGAGGCGCAACTGGGGCCGGCGGCAGCTACTCTGCGCGCCGCCGGGGTAACGCTGGAGTTGGGCCGGCACCCCGATTGGCTGCTGGCTAACACCGATTTACTGCTGGTTAGCCCTGGCGTACCGCCGGAAATCCCCTTTTTAGAGCAGGCCCGGCAGCTTCACCTCCCGTTCAGCACCGAAAGCCGGCTGTTTTGTTACCTGTGCCCGGCACCCATTGTGGCCATTACCGGCTCCAGCGGCAAAACCACCACCACCACGCTGGTGGGCAAAATGCTGGAAGCCGAAGGCTTAAAAACTTGGGTGGGCGGTAACATCGGGCTGCCGCTGATTCAGGTGGTGGATGAGATTGCGCCGCACGATAAAGTAGTGATGGAATTGAGCAGCTTTCAACTGGAATACTTTCATCCCCAACCCGTTCCGGCTCATTTGCCGCAGTTGGCCGGCTTGCTGGCCGGCTGGAGTCCGCCGGTGGCCGCTATTTTAAACATCACGCCCAATCACCTGGATCGCCACCCGTCCATGAAGCATTACGTGCGGGCCAAACGGGCCGGCATTGATTACCAGGAGCCGGATGGCGTGCTGGTGCTGGGGCTGGACAACGATATGACCCGCACCATCGGCTATCAGTTTGGCGATAAAGTAAAATGGTTTAGCCTTGAGGCGCACATGCCGGGCGGAGCCGGGGTGTACCAAAAATCGCTGGCATTTTTTAATGCCGAAGGGCGCGCCGAGCCGATTATGCCGGTGGCCGAGGTAAAGTTGCGCGGTCGGCATAACCTGGCCAATATTCTGGCGGCCTGTTTGCTGGCCCGTGAGGCGGGCGCTTCGGTGGCGGCCATGCGCCAGGTTGCCGCCACTTTTACCGGCGTGGAACACCGGCTGCAACTGGTGCGAGAAGTTAACCGGGTGCAGTACTTCAACGACAGCATCTCCACCAGCCCGGAGCGGATGATTGCCGCCCTGCGCTCGTTTTCTGAGCCGATTGTGCTGCTGGCCGGTGGCCGCGACAAACACCTGCCCTGGGAAGAGGCCGCGCGGCTAATGCACAGCACCGCCTGGCAGATTGTTCTGTTTGGCGAGGCGGCCCCGCTCATTCAGCGGGCGCTGGATAACGCCCGCCAAACCGCAACCGGCCACCTGTCGCAGGTTCACCGCTGCGCCACTTTAGAGGAGGCGGTGCAACTGGCTACTCAATTGGCCCGGCCCGGCGACGTAGTGCTGTTATCGCCCGGTTGCGCCAGTTTTGATCTGTTTCCCAGTTACACCCAGCGCGGCAGCCGTTTTGCCGGGCTGGTCAACGAGTTATAAACCGGATTATGTCGCAACCTAAAACGGACGATATTCATAAATTTGATTACATGCTGGTGGTGGCGGTGGCGGCCCTGTTAATTTTAGGGCTGATGATGATTTACAGCGCCACCTTTGCTTTGGGCTACCAATTGTACAAGCAACCTACCTACTACTTTATCCGGCAGTTGCTCTTTTTGGGGGTGGGTATTTTGGCGATGCTGGTTTTTGCCAAAGTTGAATACCACGTGTGGCAAAGGTTTTCGGTGCCGATTATGGCCGTAAATCTGGGGTTGCTCATTTTGGTGCTGGTGATTGGCCAGGTAACTTTTGGGGCGCAGCGCTGGTTGTTCAACGGCTCCATTCAGCCTTCGGAGTTTACCAAGCTGGCGGTAATTATTTACATCGCGGCCTGGTTGTCGTCTAAAGGCGATCAGATTAAAAAAGTAAGTTACGGGCTGGTGCCATTTGCCATTTTGCTGGGCGTAATTGTGGGGTTGATTTTACTGCAAAAAGATTTGGGCACGGCGTTGCTCATTGCCATTACGGCGCTGGCCATGTTTTTTGTGGCCGGGGGCAACCTGCTGCAAATTGTTATGGGGCTAATGTTGGGGTTGCTAACGCTGGCGCTGCTGATTGTTCGCACCCCGTACCGGCTGGCGCGGATTACCTCGTTTTTAGACCCGCTCAACCGCGACCCGCTGGGCGATGGCTACCAAATCCGGCAAATTCTCATTGCGTTGGGGTCGGGCGGCCTGACCGGGTTGGGGCTGGGAGCCAGCCGCCAAAAATTTGGCTACATTCCGGCCTCGCACACCGACGGTATTTTTGCCGTTTTAGGCGAAGAGTTGGGGCTGATTGGCTGCCTGGTAGTGATTGGGCTGTTTGCTTTTTTGGCCTATCGCGGGTTTAAAATTGCGCTGGCCGCGCCGGATTTATTTGGCACGGTGCTGGCATCGGGCATTACCTGTAGCCTTATCTTTCAGGCGATTGTTAACATTGGGGTGGTTACGGCCAGTATTCCTTTTACCGGCATAACCCTGCCCCTGTTCAGTTTTGGCGGCTCGTCGCTGGTGGTGAGCATGGCCAGTGTGGGCTTGCTGCTGGCGGTTTCGCGGCGCACCATGCCGGCCAACCCCAAAGATAAAGAGGAACTCCATGAGATTGATCATCTCCGGGGGCGGAACCGGGGGACACGTGTATCCGGCTCTGGCCGCCGTGCCCGGCCTAACCCGGCTGTGTAACCAGGCCGGCGAAGAGGCCCAAATTTTGTGGGTGGGCAGCCAGGGCGGTATGGAGCAAGCTCTGGTTGAACGGGCCGGTTTAAAAATTCAATTGATTTCGGCGGTGGGGGTGCGCGGCAAAAATCCGGTGGCGGCGGCGCAAAGTTTGGCAACGCAGTACCGGGGCTACGGCCAAAGCCGGGACATTATCCGGCAATTTCAACCCGAAGCCGTATTTGTGACCGGCGGCTATGTGTGCGTGCCGGTTACGTTGGCCGCCCGCCGGGCCGGGGTGCCGGTGCTCATTTACCTGCCCGATATTGAGCCGGGGCTGGCTATTAAATTTTTGGCCCGCTTTGCCCAACGGGTGGCCGTAACCACGCCCGACAGCCAAAAATTTTTCCGGCCCGGCCAGACGGTTGTCACCGGCTATCCGGTGCGCCCGGAATTGCTCCAGCAGCCGGATCAAAGCGCGGCTCGCCGCCGGCTCAACTTGGATGACGACTCGCCGGTGTTGCTGGTGTTTGGCGGCAGCAGGGGCGCGCGGAGCATTAACCAGGCCGTAACTGCCGCCATTGAGGATTTTCTGGGGGCGGCCCAGATGGTGCATATTACCGGCCCGCTCGATTTTAGCCAGGTGCAGGCCCGCCGGGCGGCGCTGCCGGCGCAGCAGCAGGCCCGGTATCACGTGTTTGAATATTTGCACCAGGAAATGACCGCGGCGCTGCTTTCGGCCAGTTTGGTGGTGTCGCGGGCTGGAGCCAGCGTGTTGGGCGAGTTTCCGGTGATTGGCCTGCCGGCTATTTTAGCGCCGTATCCCTACGCGGGCACGCATCAGGCGCTCAATGCCAATTATTTGGCCCGCCACGGCGCGGCGGTAGTAATTAATGATGCCGATTTGGCGCGCACTCTAAAAGAAACCGCGCTCAATTTGATAACAAATCCGCAAAAGTTGCAGCACATGAGCCAGGCAAGCCGGGCGTTGGCCCAACCCAACGCCGCCGACCAACTGGCGCAGGAAATTTTGGAGGTACGAACCCGTGGTACAGATTAATTGGACGGCACTCACGTTAGCGGTAATTGCCCTGTTTGCCCTGTCGGGCTTTTTTAGGGGCTGGTGGAAAGAGGCTATCACAACGGCTTTTCTGGCGGCGTTGGTGTTTTTGTTGTCTACCCCAACGCTGGCGAAAGCCGGAGTAGATGGCGTTAATAAACTGGTGGAGTTGTTATGGAAGTTCATTCCCGGTTCGGTGCTGCCCACCGTAGAAACGGTATTCAATGTAACGGCGGGCCAAATTCCGGCGCTTGATGCCGGCAGCGCCGGCACCTGGCTGATTGTGCTGGTGTTGTTTGTGGCCGCCTCGGTGGTGATTACCCGCTCCAGCCTGCCCAATTACGGAGCCGGCATGGGTTACGCGGTCAGGCCGACGGCCAGTATTTTTGGGGGCTTGTTGGGCGGCCTTAACGGTTTTGTGGCGATGGGGTTAGTCCACGAATATCTGGATGGGCGCAGCCTGCCGGGCGGCGGTCAATCTGCGGTGGGGTTGGCTACGGCCACCACTCAGGCGGTGGCTCGCTCTGGCGTAACGTTAACCGCCACCAATGCGCCGTCTATCACTATTTTAGATAGTTACATCCCCTGGATATTGGTTCTGGTTGGAGTGGGCGTGCTGATCATGGCCCTGAACAGCCGGGTGGGATACCAAAAGAGCAGTAACGGCTACAGAAAATTTTATGGCAAACAGCCCTACGGTTATCAAAAATACGGCAAGTAACTTTTATTTAATTTTTTAACTGCGTTTTTAGCGTGGGCACAGGTTAACATTATGCAGGTGGATTGGACAGTCATCACCCTTGTAGTAATTACCTTTTTTACCCTTAACGGCCTGTTCAAAGGCTGGTGGAAAGAAGCCGTGACCACATTTACGGTGGCTCTGCTGGTTTTTTTGCTAAAACAGCCAACTCTGGCCACGCAGGTGGTGAGCGCGCTCAACCAGGGGTTAAATTTACTGGCAAGTTTGTTCAACCAGGTGTTGGGGTCGGTATTTTCGCTCAACACTAATACCATCCAACTCAGCGCCACCGATCCGCTTACCTGGTTTGTGTTGATGTTTGTGCTGCTGGGCGGAGCCAGTTTGCTTTCAAAGGCCATGTTGCCGGGGAGCATCAACGGCGCCAAGGGCCAATTTTACGCCGTGAGCGCCGTTGCCCGGTTGCTGGGCGGGCTGCTGGGCGGCTTTAACGGCTTTTTAATCCTCAACCTGGCCCGCGAATATCTGGATGGCCGCAGCCTGCCCGGCGCAACCCAGGCGGCAGCTTCCGCCTCTACCGCCGACCTGACCGTGATTTCTAGCAACTCATTAAATCAGGCGGCCTCAACGCTAAGTATTCAGGCGGTGGATTTGCCCAAATTTACCGTGATGGATAGCGTTATTCCGTGGGCCATTATTGGCTTTGGCGTGTTTTTGTTGGGAACGATGGTGTATACCCGCGCCAGCTTCGAATCGAAAGCCGGTGAGGGCCGGAAACTTACCTATTACGCGCCGTATGGCTATTCCAGAAAGAAAGTAAAGCCGGATGAGCCGGAAAAACCACCCAAAGTGCAGGTTGTAAGCTAAAGTTATGTCCAAAGTTCACTTGATTGGCATTGGCGGGGCCGGCCTGTCGGCGATTGCCACCGTACTTTTACAACGCGGCTACCGGGTTTCTGGCTCCGATGCCGCTGCTTCGGCGGCAACCGAACGGCTGGAACAGTTGGGGGCCACGGTGTTCATCGGCCAGCGGCCCGAAAACCTGAGCGATGACGTGGAAACCGTTATTGTGTCCTCGGCCATTGCCGCCGATAACCCGGAGTTGCAGGTTGCCCGCCAGCGCGGCCTGCCGGTGGCCAAACGCGATCATTGGCTGGGGCAAATGATGGCCGGCTCGGTGGGGATTGCCGTGGCCGGCACGCACGGCAAAACCACCACCACCGCCATGATTGCGTTGGTGTTGCGCCAGGCCGGCCTGGATCCCACCTTTATTGTGGGCGGTTTTGTGCCGCAACTGGAGGCCAATGCCGCCGCCGGGCGCGGCCCGGCCTTTGTGATTGAAGCCGACGAATACGACCACATGTTTTTGGGCCTGCGCCCGCAGGTAGTCGTGATTACATTTGTGGAGTGGGATCACCCCGATATTTTTCCCACTCCGGCGGCGTTGCAACAGGCTTTTGAGCAGTTTGTGGCCTTAACGCCTGCTAACGGGCTGGTGATTGGCTGCGCCGATGCGCCCGGCGTGTTGCCGGTGTTGCAGCATGCCCGCAGCCGCGTTATTACCTACGGCTTTGGCCCCGATAACCACTGGCGGGCCGAAAATTTACGCGCCAACTCACGTGGTGGTTTTGATGCCCAGGTGATGACCCCCGCCGGCCCGGTTCAGTTATCGCTGGCGGTGCCGGGGCAGCACAACGTTTTAAACGCGCTGGCGGCCATGATTGCCGCCTGGCAGCAGGGCGTTGCGCCACAACAATCCGCCCAACTGCTGGAGCAGTTCACCGGCGTTGAGCGCCGGTTTCAATTAAAAGGCAACGTGGCCGGCCTTACCATCATTGACGATTACGCCCATCACCCCACCGAAATCCGGGCCACCCTGGCTGCCGCTCGCGCCCGTTTTCCGCAGCAGCCGGTGTGGGTGTTGTTTCAACCCCACACATTTAGCCGCACCCGGTTATTGCTGGCCGATTTTGCCCAGGCTTTTGGTCACGCCGATCATGTGATCATCACCGATATTTTTGCGGCGCGAGAAAAAGATGATGGCCGGGTGAGCAGCCGGGATATTGTAAGCCACATGCAACATCCCGATGCCCGTTACATTGGCGATTTGACCGCCGCCGCCGATTTTTTGGTAGAAAACCTGGCGGCTCCGGCGGTGTTGCTCACTCTGGGAGCCGGCGACGGGTACCGGGTTGGCGAAATGGTGTTAGCCAGATTTGAGGGGTAGGGGATAATGAAACAGAAAAATTTAAAGCTGATTAAAAACGAGGCCGTAGAACCGCCGCCGCCCGCCGAACCTGAGCTTTCGGCGGCGGAACTGGCCGAAATTGCCCGGTTTAAAGAGCTTACCATTAAACGGGCGGTAAAACGGGCGGCGGTTTCGCGGCTGATTGCCAAACTCCAGCACGACGACAACCTTTCTAACGCCGCATGATGAACACCCATAGTTGGCCTGATCCATTTTTTGCCGAACTTGGCGTGGCCTTTGGCTTCAGGTATCGTCCTAATGAATTGCTTTCCTTCCACACCACCTCCCGCATGGGCGGCCCGGCTGATGTGTGGCTGCCGGTTAATTCGGCCAATGAACTGGCGCAGGCGGTGCTGCTGGCCAACCGGTATCAGGTGCCGGTGTTTATTCTGGGCAGTGGCTCAAACCTGTTGGTGAGCGATGCCGGTATTCGGGGCCTGGTGATTGCCAACCGGGCCACGCAGGTGTATTTTCCCGCAGATGAGTCCCACCCGGCGGTGATTACGGTTGAGAGCGGCGTTAATTTGGCCAGTTTGGCTCGGCGTTGCGCCCAACGCGGGTTGAGCGGCCTGGAATGGGCGGTGGGGGTACCGGGCACCATCGGCGGGGCCATTGCCGGTAACGCCGGCGCGTTTGGCGGCCAAATTGCCGATAGCCTGGTGCAAGCCGAACTGTTATCACCCTCCGGCGAGCGGATGTGGCAGGAGGTGGGGTGGTTTGAATACGGCTACCGGTCATCGCGGATAAAACAGCAAAGCCAACCGTGGGTAGTGTTGCAAGCCGAGTTTAAGCTTACTTCGGCCCCCAGTGAGTTGATTGTGGCCCAGTTGAATGCCTTTAACGAGCGGCGCAAAAGCAGCCAGCCGCCGGGCGCAACCATGGGCAGCATGTTCAAAAATCCGCCGGGGTATTACGCCGGCCGGTTAATTGACCAGGCCGGGTTAAAGGGCTATCAGGTTGGGCAAGCCCAGATTTCGGCAATTCATGCCAATTTTTTTCAAAACCTGGGCGGCGCAACCACCGCCGATATGCTGGAATTGATTCGGACGGCGCAGGATGCCGTGGCCCAAAAATTTGGAATAAACCTTGAACTGGAAATAGAGGTGGTGGGTGAAATCAACTCGTAAAAGCGCCAAAAAATTGCGCGTGGGCGTGCTGTTTGGCGGGCAAAGCGGCGAGCACGAAGTGAGCCTGTCTTCGGCCAGAGGCGTGATGAACGCCATGGACAAAACCAAATACGAGGTGATTCCCATTGGCATTACCAAAAGCGGCCAGTGGCTCACCGGCACTAATGTGCACCAAAAACTGCTCGAAGCCGCCGTGGGGCATCCGGTGCTGGGTAATTTGCCGGCGGCGGTTGATGAAAAATCGCTGATTTTGCCCATTTCCGAAACCGGCCCGCTCGATGTGGTGTTTCCGGTACTGCACGGCCCCTTTGGCGAGGATGGCACCGTGCAGGGCTTTTTGGATTTGGTGGGGATTCCCTATGTGGGCGCGGGCGTGCTGGCCAGCGCGGCGGGCATGGATAAAGCCGTGTGCAAGGATATTTTTAAAGCCCACCATCTGCCCATTGTCGCGCACCTGGTATTTTTGCGTTCGGAGTGGCTACATGCGCCCGATGCCGCGCTGGATCGCTGCGAGGCCGAGTTGCCGTACCCTATGTTTGTAAAACCGGCCAACATGGGCAGCAGCGTGGGCATTCACAAATGCAAAAACCGGGAGCAACTGCGGGCCGGGCTAACCGATGCCGCCAGATACGACCGCAAATTGATTGTGGAGCAGGGGGTGGACGCCCGCGAGATTGAAGTGAGTGTGCTGGGCAATGACAATCCCATGGCTTCGGTACCCGGCGAAATCATCCCGTCGCGCGAGTTTTACAGCTACGCCGCCAAATATATTGATAACAACTCCGGCCTGCTCATCCCCGCGCCGCTGGAACCGGCCCAGGTTGAGGAGGTGCAGCAGTTGGCCATAACGGCCTTTAAAGTGCTCGATGGTTCGGGGCTGGCCCGCTGCGATTTTTTGCTGGATAAACCCACCGGCAAAATCTACTTAAACGAAGTGAACACCATGCCCGGCTTTACGCCCATCAGTATGTATCCCAAATTGTGGGAGGCCAGCGGCTTGCCCTACGGTGAACTGATTGACCGGCTGATTGAATTGGCGCTGGAGCGCCACGCCGAAAAACAACAAACCCAAACCAATTTTGATGTGAGCGCGGCAGAATAATGTTTGGCGTAAAAAAGAAGCGCCCTCGCCGCTCCGAAATGCGGCTGGGGGCCGAAGCCATTCAATTTCAAACTATCCCGGCGCGTCCGGCGCTATCATTTGGCCCGGTGCTAGATTTTTGGCAGTTGCGCGGCGCAAAAATCACCGGGGTGTTGGTTTTGGCCGGGCTGGGCTGGCTGCTGTACGCCATTTTTACCACCTCTATGTTTTTTGTGTACCGGGCCGACATCAAGGGCAACCAGGCGCTCTCTAAAATGGAGGTTTACCGGGCCAGCGGCATTGATAGCCAGAGCATCTTTTGGCTTAACCCGGCTGAAATAGAGCGAAAACTGGCGGCGCTGCCCAACATCAAATCTGCTCAGGTATCGCTGGCGCTGCCGGACGGCGTTAGCATCAAAGTGACGGAACGCCGTCCGCAATTGCTGTGGCAAACCGGCGATAAAATCTGGTGGATTGACGAAGAAGGCACGGTGGTGCCGCCCAAAACCCAAATTGAGGGCATGCTCAAAATTATTGACGATGACCTGCAACCGCTGGAAGTGGGGTTTAAAATTGATCCCACCGTCATCAATGGCGCTCAGGCGTTGCAATTGCTGGCTCCCAATGTTACGTTAATCCGGCACACCCGCGCCAAAGGGTTGATTGTGGCCACGCCGGAGGGTTGGCCGGTGTATTTAGGCGATGGTAGCGAAATGCGGGCCAAACTGATGGTTTTAAGCGCCATTCTGCCCGATTTACGCCAGGAAAAACAGCCGCCGTTGTATATTGACCTGCGTAACCCGTTGCGCCCCATCTACAAACTCAAGCCGGAATTTCACTTTACCACTCAGCCGGTTCAACCCCGAACGGCCCTGTTGCCGCGCCAACCGGCAGCCGCACCGCAAATCAGACCTTAAAATTTGAAAAAATATCCGTTTGGGATAAACTTCTTATAGTAATTTTAAGGAAAAATACAAGATGTTGTGGTGTAAACTATTGCAAAATACTATATGTTGTGGTACACTACACGTTACATCTTACCAGCTTTATTTGGGTTTTGGCCCAAATAAACGCGCACCAAAGCCAGTCGCTGGTACCCGCATTAGTTTGACACAACAAAATTGGTTGGAGGGGGAGGTTTAGGGTGGAACGCACGGTTGTGGCCCTGGATGTGGGCACTACAAAAATCTGCGCCCTCATTGCCGAGGTTGGCCCTCCTCCCGATAATTTAATGCGAATTGTGGGCGTGGGGCATGTGCCGTCGCGCGGCATTCGCAAGGGCGTGGTGGTTAACGTTACCGAAGTGGCAGCGGCCATTGCCGAAGCCGTGCAACGGGCCGAACGCACCTCGGGCTATGAGATTGCCAGCGCCTACGTGGGGTTGTCTGGTTCGCACATTAACGCGGTCAATAGCAAAGGGGTTATTGCCATTAGCCGGGGCGAGCGCGGTATTCGCCCGGTGGATGTTGAACGGGCGCTGGAAGCGGCGCGGGCCATTGATATTCCGCACAACCGCGAAATTGTGCATATTATCCCGCGCGGTTTTTCGGTTGATGGCGATGCCGGCGTGCGCGATCCGTTGGGCATGCAAGCCTACCGGCTAGAAGTGGAAGCCCACATTGTTACCGGGGCCACGTCATCGGTGCGAAACCTGATTAAGTGCGTGCAAACCACCAACGTGCAAATTGACGCAATGGTGCTGGAGCCGCTGGCTTCCGGGCAGGCCGTTCTCACCGATATCGAGCGTGAAATGGGCGTGGTGCTGGTAGATATTGGCGGCGGCACCACCGGCATTGCCATCTTTATCGAAGGCAGCATTTGGCACACCGTGGTGTTGCCCACCGGCGGCGAGCAAATTACCAACGATATTGCCATTGGGTTGCGCACGCCGTACAACACCGCCGAAGAAATCAAAATTAAGTACGGGCACGCCCAGGCAGAAATGGTAATGCCCGAAGAAGTGGTAAAAATTGATGTTTTTGGCGAGGACGTGCAGCAACAAGTGCCGCGCCAGTTTTTAGCCGAAATCATCGAGGCCCGGGCCGGAGAAATTTTTGAGATGGTGCTCAAAGAAATCAAGCGAAGCGGCTACGATGGTTTACTCCCCGCCGGGGTGGTTTTGTGCGGGGGCACGGCGCAACTGCCTGGTCTCAAAGATTTGGCGCGAGAAGTAATGGGGTTGCCCACCCGGATTGGTGAACCGGAAAATTTACGGGGGTTGGTGGATACCTTGCACAGCCCGGCGTTTGCCACCAGTGTAGGGTTGTTACAATGGGGCATTTCGCATGATCTGCCTCAACCGGCGCAGCCGCCAACCCGCAACTCGTTAAAAATGCCCGGTTGGCTCAAAGCTTTTTTACCAGGATAATTTTACAGGTAAGAAAAAAACATCTTACCAACGGGGAGAGTTAAAAATGGCACACGTAAAAAAAGATGATTATTTAATGCCCGAAAATTTTGCGCAGATTAAAGTTGTTGGCGTTGGTGGCGGCGGCAGCAACGCCGTAAACCGGATGATTGCCGAAGGTTTACGCGGCGTTGATTTTATTGCCGTAAACACCGACGCCCAGGCGTTGCTCATGAGCGATGCCGCGCAACGCATTCGGATTGGCGATAAACTCACCCGTGGTTTGGGGGCCGGCGGCAACCCCGAAGTTGGCCGCAAAGCCGCCGAAGAATCCTCGGAAGATTTAAAGGAAACCATTCGCGGGGCCGATATGGTCTTTGTAACCTGCGGCATGGGCGGCGGCACCGGCACCGGCGCGGCTCCGGTAATTGCCAAAATTGCCAAAGATACCGGCGCGTTGACCATTGGTGTAGTTACCCGGCCCTTTAATTTTGAAGGCACGCGCCGCCAAAACCTGGCCATGGAAGGCATTGAAGCCCTGAAAGAATCGGTTGATACGCTCATCATTATCCCCAATGACCGCCTGCTGGAAATTGTTGACAAAAAAGCCAGCATGACCGTAGCCTTTCGCACCGCCGACGATGTGTTGCGCCAGGGCATTCAGGGTATTTCAGAATTGATCACCGTTCCCGGGTTGATTAACCTGGACTTTGCCGATGTGCGCTCCATTATGAGCGGCGGCGGCAACGCGCTGATGTCGGTGGGTACCGCCACCGGCGAAAACCGGGCCTTGCAAGCCGCCGAAACCGCCGTATCGTCCTCGCTGCTGGATGTGACCATTGATGGCGCGCAGGGCATTCTGTTTAACGTTACCAGCGGCCCCAACCTCAGCCTGTACGAAGTGAACGAAGCCGCCGAAATTGTGCGCCAAAAAGCTCACCCCGACGCCAACATTATTTTTGGCGCGGTAATTGATGAAAACCTTGACGACGAACTGCGGATTACCCTGATTGCCACCGGGTTTGAAGCCGCCGCCGTTAAGCGCAAACCGGTTGTGGCCGGGCGCAAACCGCAGCGCGAACTCGACTCGAAAACCATCGCCTTTCCCGAACAACGGGTGAAAGAAACCAACACCGCGCGCGAAGAAACGCCCGTTCAACGGGAACCCATCTACGACCCGGAGGATTTGGAAGTGCCAACATTTCTCCGCAAGCGGATTCAAAAACGCCGGGTTTCCTGATTTTTAATTACTTTGCTAATACCTCCCTTCCTACGGCCTGAGTGTGGCAGGTAAACCACACACCGCATCCCCGCTGCGCCTCTGGTGGCAACACCAGAGGCGTTCTTTTTAAACGCTGCCCGCATTTTTCAATCTTCCCGGCCTGTGCTAAAATTTCTGTCTTATGCTAGGATCACTCTTGTCCCCACTGGCGCCGGCAGCGAGCTTGCTGTTGAGCGCCTTCATTTTGTTTGGTGTTATCCCGCTATTGCCGGCCAACCAACGCGAACGCTGGAGTATTGGCGCGCCGGTGCTGGTGGGCATTAGCCTGGTTACGGTGCTGTTCATCCCCATTACCGCCGGCAGCGATATTTTAGGCGATGGCCTGGATTTGCTATCGGGCTGGAACTTTTCTACCACCGAGTCCGTGGCGGCGCTTACCGTGCGGGCCGATTTGCTCAGCTTGCCCTTTTTGATTGTGACATTTTTGGTGCTATTGGCGGTAACGTTACTCTGCACCGATCTGCAAGATGCGGCAGCGCCGGCTGTTCTGCCGGTGCGGGTGTTGGGCTGGCTGTTGATGGGCGCGGCGGCTTGTTTGCTGTTTGTGGCGGCTAATGGCTTGACCGCGCTGTATATGGTGGTGGCCTTTGATGGTGTTACCGCCGTGTACTGGATTACCAAAAAACAGCGCGATGTGGCTGTATCCCGCCTGTTTTTGGGCGTGTTTATTGGCGCGGCCTTAATGCTGTCAACCCTGTTGCCGGCGGCGCATGCCGCCTGGGGCCAGCATGCGCTGGGGATAGCTCTGTGGCTGCGGTTGGGCCTTTACCCTATGGTTGAGGTTTCGGTTAACCGCAACTGGCGCGATGATGAACGCCTGGCTTACCTGGCGCTCACGCTGATTGTGGGCTTTTATTTAACGGCCCGCATGGTGCAACAGCCGTTTTCCGGGGGAACCATGTGGCTGCTGGTGTTGACCATGCTGTTTGGCGGGCTGGCGGCCTGGCTCACCGACCATCGCTTGGCCCACGTCACCGGCCCGGAGGCCGAACCGGCGGCAGTTACCACCCGCCGGGCGCGAACCCGGCTGGTAACGTGGCTGGGGCTAACGCTGGCGCTGCTGCCGCTGCTGGCGGCTCCGCTTTCGCTCGAGGCGGCTACGGCGTTTGCGGTGGGGTTAACGCTCAGTTTGGTGGCGTTGTGGGTAACTCCGGCGTTGGGCCGGCCCAGCCTGGCCGAAGGCGCGTGGTCGTGGCCTTATTTGCCGGCGGCGCTGGCTACAATCACGGTGGCGGGCGTGCCATTTTCGTTGGGCTGGACCTTCCGGGGGCTGAGTTACCAATCCGTTTTTCAAATTGATAGCCTGCCGGTGCTGGTGGTGGTGGTTTTGGCCGAGGCGCTGGCGCTGAGCGGTTTGCTTTTTTATTGGCGCTGGCTGGTGCAGGCGCAGGAACAAAATTTGCGCCGGTCAATGGTGGGAATTTTGGCGGTAGTGCCGTTTTTAATGCCGGGGCTGGGGCCGTTCATTCTGTTTTCGCTCACCACTTCGGAGCAGCCGTTTCCGTATACCGGCGGGCCGGCCCCCATCCTCATCACGATGGCGGGGACGGTGTTGCTGGCGGCGGGCTTGGGGTATTTTAAACCGCGCCTGCAACAGTGGTTAAAGTTGCCGCCGCCGGAGGTAGTCACCGGCTACGTGCGCGGCAGCCAGCTTTTACACTGGGGCGACGTGGCGTTTTTTCAAATTTCAAAAGTTATTTTGCGTGTCCAACTGGTTTTTGAGGGCCAGCATTATATGGGCTGGGCCATGTTTTTTGCCCTGGTTGGAACGATTATCATCCTGTTGAGCTGATTTTAAATGCCAACGTTACCAGAAATTTTAGGCAGGTTACAGTTTATCAGCTACGAAACGGCGCTGCTGGGCTTGTTGTTAACCGCCGGCATTATTTTGATTGCCCGCGACTGGCGGCTGTTGATTATGGCGCTGCTCACCCAATACATTATTGTGGGGCTGATGCTGTCGCGGTTGGTGCAGCCCGATATTGCCGTGCTCACCGTGTTGATTGGCGCGTTTGTGTGCCCTATTTTGTTTTTATCGGCGCGACAGGTAACGGTTAGCCCCGTTTCTGTGGCTACCAGTTTGCCAACGCATGCCCACGCCTCGCCGCCCAATAAACTGGTTCACTGGTGGCGAACCAGCCCGTTATCAACCCTGTTGCTGGGCACGGTGCGCCGCCGGCCCATTGCGGCCACGGGCATGGTGTTCCGTATTTTTTTGGCGCTATTGTTATTGTTGATTGCCGTAGCAGTTGGCCGGTCGGTGCCGCTGCCACCGCTGGCTCCCACCATTGTTACCGCTATTTACTGGCTGGTTTTGGCCGGCTTGGGCGTGTTGGCACTTACCGAAGACCCCATGAAGGCCGGACACGGGTTGTTTACGTTGTTTACCGGCTTTAGCCTGTATTACGTATCCCGCGAAAGCAGTTTGTTGCTCACCGGCATGTGGGGAGCGGTTAATTTGTTGCTGGCGCTGGCGGTGGGCTACCTTACGGTGGTGCGAGGCACGCGCGTAGAGGAGGATGCCTGATGCCCCAGGTTTTGGTGTTGGTTGGGTTGCCAATTGGGGCCGCAACGCTGGTTTTTTTGTTGCGCCGGTTGCGGGCCGGAGCCGGCCTGGCTGTAATTGCGGCGCTGTTTATGGCCTGGCTGGTGGTAGAGCTTTCGCCGGGGGTAATGCTCAACCTGCTGGGGCGCACCGTCGAACTGGACAAGCTATCGCAGGTGGAATTGTTTTTGCTGTTTGCCGCCACGGCGGCGCTGTTTATTGTGTTGAGCCTGTTAACGCTGGCCCGCCCCTCTGACCGGCGCGCCCAGGCTTATGTGCGGCTAATTCGCCAGCAGGGCCGGATTTTTTACCCGGCGGCGCTGGTGGTGTTGGGTCTATTTGTGGCCGCCAGCCTGTCCCGGCATTTGGGCATTACCGCCGTTTTTATTGAACTGGCCGCAATTTTAACCGTGTTTGTGATTCAAACGGAGCGGCTGGAATCAACACGGGCGGCGCTGCGCTTTTTAATGGTGGTGTCGCTGGCGTTGCCGTTGTTTTTACTGGCCGCCCGGATTGTTGACGGCTATGAGTTGGCCGGCGTGGTACCGGCATCCTCTGACCTTGAGCAGATTGCGCTGTTCGTTGGCATAGGCTTTGCCATTTGGCTGGCGGTAATCCCTTTTCACAGTTGGATGACCAGCACCGCCGCCGAGTCATCGCCGCCGACCGGCGCGTTTGTGCTGATTTCGTTCCCTATTGTGGCCATTTCTACGTTTATGCACGTGCTCATTGACCTGCCCTGGCTGGTGGATTCGTTGTATTTGGTGAATGCCATTTTACTGGCCGGCGTGGTTACGGCTTTTGTGGGCGGCGTGCTGGCCAGTATTCAGCGTGGATTTAGCGAACTGGTGGGGTATACGGCGCTGTTTAATTTGGGCTGTATTTTAACCGTGCTGGGCATTGGCGGCCGGGGAGCGGCCATCACTATTTTGTTTGGTTTGATGGTGCGCACGCTGGCGCTGGTGTTAATTGCGGCCAGTTTGGCTACCATTAATCTGCGTAGCGCCAGCGCCGGGTTTTCGTGGGTGCGCGGGTTGGCTTATTCCATGCCGGTGGCGACGGTTGGGCTGGTGGTGGGCGGGTTAACGCTGGCGGGCGCTCCGTTTACCGCCGGCTTTCCAGCGTTCTGGCAATTAACCCGGTCTTTGGCTGCGGTTGATGCTCGTGGCACGGTGTTGTTGTTGGTGGGGGCGCTGGGCGCAACTGCCGGCTACTTGCGCGGGCTGCGGGTGTTGCTGGCTTCAACCGGCCAACCCGCCGGACGCGGGCCGCGCCTGCGGTTTGATGAGCCGTATGGGCTGCTGCTGGTGATTGCGCTGCTCACGGCGGCTTCGGTGATGCTGGGCTTTTTCCCGTGGCTGGTGATTGAACCGCTGCAAGCCTTCTCTAACTTTGTGTTGCTGCCCATTAAATAGGCGGGTAGGGCACGTTTCGGCCGGGCCGGAGCGATGGGAATTTTCCGGCAGCCGCCAGCCGGGCCAGCCGCGTGGTAAAAGCCTCAATTTCCGGCGGCAGCAGCAGGCCGGCTAACACCTCGTCTAACTCCGCATTTTCCACAATATGTTGCAATCGAGCCAAATCCGCCCGCAACGGCGGGGGAATGGGCGTATCGCTAAATTCCCAAATGACGGTGCGCAGTTTGGGCGCGGCGTGAAAGGTGAGGCCGTGGTCAATGGCCCAGACTGTGCCGTCGCGCCCTTTCAGGCAGTGGCCGCCTTTGCGGTCGGCGTTGTTGACAATGTAATCAAACAGGGCCATCTGCATAAAATCTGCGGTAAAGGCGGGCAGAGTTTTCATATTAAAATAGTGGGCTTCATATTCGGCTTCAACAAAAAGCTGCACGCTGCCCAGGCCGTGCGGCCCGGTGCGCAGCACGGTGGGGGGAATGTTGGGCCAGCCCAGCGCCCGGCTAACCAGGTAACTGGCAAACTCCCGGTACGAGAGCGTGTGGTCGGGAAAATCCCACAGCGGGCGTTCGCCATCACCGGGTTTGTAAATGCCCAGAATATTCTGGGCATTTGGGGCGTGAATGGTGGCTAAAAAGGTGTAGTTGGAACTCCAGGGCATTAGCCCTTCCAGTTCCATTTTCCCTTCCAGCAAAATCGAGATTACTTCGGGGGCAATTTGAGGGTGGGCGGTGGCCGGAGCCAGTTGGTTAACCGCATTAAGCCTGGCCCGGATATTTTCCGGGCTAAATTGCCGGGTTACGCCCATGTTACCCTTTCGTAGCCGTTGGTTTTGGGGCAAAAGTGACCATCGGGGTCAATGGGCATATCGCACAGCGGGCAAATGGGGCGGCCCTGGTTTACAACTTCCAGAGTGTGGTCGCTTAGCGCCCGCATTTGGGTGCGGGTGGCCCACAACCGCACCGTCACCGGCTCGTCGGTTGGCTCAATTTCGATTTCCTGCACCACCAGCACCACCATATCTTCTTCCTGGTCGTACCCCAGGCCAATTTGCCCCACCACAAATTCAGGCTCAACCGGCTCTTGCAGCATCAGGTCGGCGTTGAGCGGCGGGGCGGTTTTGGCGGTAGATTGCGGCGGGTAGTGGTCATCCAGTTCATCGAGTAGTTCAATGGTGCTGGTGGCCAGCATTCGGGCCTGCTCTTTTTCTATTTTCAGGGTGATGGTAGATTTATTGTAGCCAGCTTGCAGCAGAAATGTCCGTTTGCCGGGCGGGCCAACTGCCCCAATGGTGATCCTTGAAACCGGATTCAGGTCTGTTAACTTTTTAGGCATTGTCTTTTTCCTGTTTTGGCTGTTCGGCGGCGGTTGCCGGTGGCGCGGGCGGGTTGTGGTGGGTATCGTTAACGCAGACCACGCGCGGCCCCAACGCCGAAAACAGCACGGTGGTAATCGAGGCGGTGCTGATGGTCAGCCGCTGGAACAAATCAAAGTGAACGCCCAGATAGTGCGCCACCGCCGCTTTAATCAGGTCGGCGTGGCCGACAATGGCAATGGTTTGTTCGGGATGCTCTTTTACCAGCCGGTTAATAGCCGCCACAAACCGGGCTTGCATCTCGAACATGGTTTCCCCATCGGGAAAACTTGCGCCGGTGGGGTAATGCTGGATGATTCGCCAGGATTTTTTTTGAGCGAGTTTGACAATTTTTTTGCCGGTCCAGCGGCCATAATCCGCTTCTAAAAATTCGGGCGCGGGCTGCACTTCAACTTTGTGGTGGTTGGCAATGGCCTGGGCGGTTTCGAGCGTGCGTTCCAGCGGGCTGGCGTAAATGGCATCAAGCCGCGTACCGGCCAACCGTTGGCCCAACGCTCTGGCTTGCTCACGTCCGGTATCGTTCAGGTGGATGTTGGGCATGCGCCCCGCCAGCCGGTGGCTCTGCGTCCATTCGTTTTCACCGTGGCGGATAAAAAGCACGGTGGTGGGTTTGGAATGTTTGTTTTTTGGCGTTTTGGTCATGCCCGCTGCCTGCCGTTTTTAATGGTGAGTAGTAATATAGCCTAACCCAAACTTACAGTCAAGCAATTTTAGTCCGCCTCCGGCGGTTGGGGCGGCGCTTCGGCGGGCGGCGCGGATGGCGCTTTGGGGGCCGCCATCGCCGTTTGGATTTTGGCCCACCATCGGCGGCTGTGGTCCCAAATGGCGGGCGGCGGCGCAACAGGGTCATCAAGGGGGGGGAATGGCTCCTGGCCCAGAATTTTTAAGTACAAATAGCGCACTATTTCCCGCCCCGAGGCGATGACCGGCGCGGCCAGCAATGCGCCTAAAATTCCGCCCACGTTGGCGCCCACCAGCACGCCCAAAATTACCACCAGCGGGTGCAGGTCTACGGCTTCGCCCAAAATGCGCGGCACCACCACCGTGTTTTCAAACTGTTGCACCAAAATATAAAAACCGATGATGATCAGCGCAAACACCCAGTTGCTCACCGGCAGCATGCTCGATCCTTGCAGCAGCGCCACCACCACTGCCGGCACCGCGGCCATAAACGGCCCCAGATTGGGCACAATTTCCAGCACCCCGGCAATAAAGCCCAGCGCAAACGCGCCCGGCAGCCCCAGCGCCATGTTGCCCAGCCAGGTTACAAGGCCAATGGTAATCATCAGCGTGAGTTGCCCTCTAAAATAGGCCCGCCAGATTTTGGCCAGGCGTTGCTGCAACCGGCTTATTTCGGGCTGGTAAGCCGGCGGCACAATCCCCAAAAATAAATCCGAAAAGTTGTGGGCGTCAATGGTAATGTAAATGGCCGATAGCAACAACACAAAGGCGGTGAATACGCCCGAAAAAACCGTGCCGGCAATGTTGCTGGCCACGCCGTAAGTTACCGTTACCGCCGATTGCAAGGAATTGATGAGCGTTTCAAACGATGGCATTGCAAACGAGGTTTGCCGCTCGGCGTTGCGCAGCAAATCATAAACCGGGGTGATGAACGGTGCCAGGTCAATGGAAAAACGGCCCAGCCCCAGTTGGGTATGCTCCAAATTTTGCAGGGAGTTTTTTATCCAGGTGAAGCTATCGCTCACCAAAACCTGGTAATCAATGTTGTACAAAAAGCGCAGGCCGTCAATAATGGGCGGCACAAACACCAGCGGCGATAACAGAATAATAATGGCCGCCAGCAGGTACGTAACCAGCACCGCCGCACCGCGCGGCAATTTGAGCCGGGTATTGAAAAAATCAACAACGGGCAGCAGCAAAAAGGCAATCAGCGCCGCCAAAATCAGCAGCGTTAATACCGATTGGCTCAGGTAGAGCACGTACAGCCCAAAGATAATCAGCCCCAGCCCCACAATATATTTGGTGGGCAAACTCCATTCGGTGTTCATTGGCGCATTTACTCCTGTGGTTAGCTCAGGGCTTTAGCCAGCCGGGGGATTAAAAACCAGCGCAGCACGGCGCTGCCCGGTTTTAACTGGCTCCACTCGATAATGGAAAAATCCAGGCATACCAGCCCGCCGGTGGGAATTTGCAGCGACAGGCTGTGATCCAGCCCGGCTTCGGGGCCGGCCAGCAGCACGGCGGCGGTTTCTTCGAGCGCGGGGTTGTGGCCCACCAGCAGCGCTCGTTCCACCGAATTGGGCAGGCGCTGGATGGCTCCCACCAAATCCTCGCTGCCGCCGCCGTAAAACGAATCCACCCAGGCTATTTCGCCGCTGTAAGCGCAGGCTTTGGCTACCAGTTGGCTGGTGTGTTTGGCCCGCTCCGCCGGCGACGACATAATCTGGTCCGGCACGCACTCAAATTTTTGCAGCACGCGCCCCATCAGTGGGGCGTCCTTTTGGCCGCGCGGAGCCAGCGGGCGGTCAAAATCGGCCAATTCATCGTGGTCCCAATCAGATTTGGCGTGGCGCAGCAATAATACGGTTTTCATTTCTGTCCCCCTCCAATTTGCTCAATTGCGGTATTGCTTTTAGAGTGTGAATACTTACCCACCCATGTGGATGCCGTGATGAGTTATCTTTTAATTTTTTTGGTCGCTTTCTTTATTAGTTTACTGGTAACGCCCGTCTCAATCAAGTTAGGAGGCCACTGGAATATGGTGGCCGAACCCGGCGGGCGGCGGATTCACCAGGGGTATATTTCCAGGCTCGGCGGACTGGGCCTGTTTGCCGGGTTTTTGGGCGCGGGGTTGCTGGTGTTTGGCCTGAGCGCCTTTAAAATTTGGCCGCCAATGGGCGCGGAAGATGCCAAATTGCTTAGCGGGGTGCTGCTGGGCAGCGTGGTTGTGTTTGGGTTTGGCGCGCTTGATGATAAGTTTGAGTTTCCGGCGTGGCCGCAGTTTGCCGCCCAGTTTGTGGCGGCGTTAATTGCCATCGCGTTTGATATTATTGTGGAGCGCGTAACCCTGCCCATTTGGGGCTACACCGTGTTCCCCGGCCTGATCACTTATCCCCTGACCATTTTTTGGGTGATGGGCATGATCAACACCGTTAACTGGCTGGATGGCCTGGACGGTTTGGCCGCCGGAGTTACGGCCATTGCCAGCCTGCTGTTTGCCATTCACGCTTACAGTTTGGGCCAAACCACGGTGGCCTTGTTTCCGTTGGCGCTGGCGGCGGCTTGCCTGGGATTTTTGCCGTTTAATTTTCACCCGGCCCGCGTGTTTATGGGCAGCAGCGGCAGCATGTTGCTGGGTTTTGCGCTGGCATCGTTATCTATTTTGGCCCCGGCCAAAGTGGCCACGGCGCTGCTGGTGTTGAGCGTGCCCATTATTGATGTGGCCTGGTTGATTATCTGGCGCTGGCGGCGCGGCAGCCCCACCCAGGCCGGGCGCGACCACCTGCATTATCGGCTGCTGGATTTGGGGTTGAGCCAGCGGCAAATTGTGCTGTTGTACTACAGTTTTTGCGCCGCGTTTGGCCTGCTGGCGCTGTTAATCGAGGTGCGGGTGTTTAAATTGGCGGCGCTGGTGGTAATCGCGTTGATGACGCTGGCCTTGCTGTGGCGGCTAAGCCGGCGCGATAACGCCGCTCACACCCGGTAGCCAATCGCGCGATACCAGTCCAGCGTAAGCTGCGTGCCTTCGGCAAAGGTGTGCGGCACAAAGCCCAGTTCGGCTCTGGCTTTGCCGGAATTCACCCGCCAATCGTTGAACACGTAGGGCTTTAGATTTTCCGGGTAAAATGGCTCGTGGTTGGTAACGTGGGCCAACAACTCCAACACCTTTACAAATTGCAGCATCAACCCGGTGGGCACGTTAATGCGCCAACTGCTCCGGCCCGAAAGCCGGCTGATAATCCGGTTGGCCTCGCGGTGCGAGATACTTTCGTTGGAAATGTTGTAAATTTCCCCATCCCGACCCCGGTGCAGTGCCAGTTCAATGGCGCGGGCGGCATCGCCAGTGTAACAGGGAAAGATAATGTGCCGGCCCCGGTCAACCTGCACCCGCCAGTTGTGCAAAAACTCCTCAAAAAACAACCGATTAAAGGCGTAGTGGCCGTGCGGCCCGTACAGCGCCCCCAGCCGCAACACCACCACCGGCAGCCCGCGCGCCGCGTATTCCAGCGCCAGCATTTCGCCCACGGTTTTGGTTTTGGCGTAATTGTCCGAAGGGTACGGGTTGTAGGGCGTGGTTTCGGTGATAACGGCGTGGTTTTGCTGCGGCCTCACCACAATGATGGTGCTGATGTGGATAAATTTTTCCACGCCGGCTTCTTGCGCGGCTTGCAACACGTGCTGTGTGCCCTGAATATTGGTCTTGATGAACGGCTCCGGCGGCCCCCACAACCTAAAATAGGCCGCGGTGTGCACCACCCGGCGGCAGCCGCGCATGGCCGACCGCACCGAAGCGCGGTCGGTAACATCGCCGGTGGCCAGTTCTACCCCCAAATCTGCCAGAAACGCCGTGTCGCTGGTGGGGCGCACCAGGGCGCGCAGCGCGTAACCCTGCGCCTTCAAATGCTGGCACAGGTTGCGCCCTAAAAATCCGGTTGCTCCGGTAATCAGAATCACAAATATTTTACCAATCTATGGGATGTCCGTGGAAGGCCGCCCAAAACAACCGGCGCACATCGGCGGTAGAAGGCGAGCGCGGCGCGGTTACAATTTGGGTGTCGCTTTCGGCGTGGTCAATTAAGGTTTCAAGCTGATGTTCAAACTCGGCGGCAGAAATGTTGAGCGCCTGCGCTATGGTTTGCGGCTGGCCAATGTGCGCCGCCAGTTGGCGAATAGCCGCCGCCAGGCTGCTTGCGCCCTCGGCTTCGGTGGCGGCGGGCTGCCCCAAAAAAGCGGCCAGGTCGCGGTAGCGGGTGGCCGCGCCGTTGGCGTTAAACTCAATGGTGTACGGCAGCAACAGCCCCACCGCCCGCCCGTGCGGAATATCAAACAGGCCGCCCAAACTGTGGCCCAGCGCGTGCGCCAGCGAACACATTGAATTGATAAACCCCAGCCCGGCAATGGCGGCGGCGTTGTGCAGCTTTTCGCGGGCTTCGGCATCGTGGCCATTGGCCACGGCGCGGGGCAGGTATTCAAAAACAAGCCGGGCGGCTTTAAGGCACAGGCCGTCGGCAAAATCGTTGCACCAGGTTGAGGTGTACCCTTCGATGGCGTGGGTGAGGGCGTCCATGCCGGTATCGGCGGTGAGTTGCGGCGGCATGGTGGCCGCCAGCGCCGGGTCAACAATGGCAATATCGGGCAGGTTTTCGGGCGAGCCGATGGCCACTTTGCGCTGCTCCGCCGGGTCGGTGAGCACAAAGGCCCAGGTGGCCTCGGCCCCGGTGCCGCTGGTGGCGCTGATGGCAATCAATTTGGCTTTTTGACGCAAATGGAGCGGCTCAAACGGGTTAACGCCCAAAATATCCACGGCGGGGTTTTCGTACAAAATCCACATGGCTTTGGCCGCGTCAATCACCGAGCCGCCGCCCAGCGCCACAATCCAGTCGGGCTGGTAACTGGTCAGTTCTGCCGCGCCGCGCCGGATGGTTTCGACGGTGGGTTCGGCTTCAACCTGGTCAAATAACCGGCTGTCAAGGCCGGCCTGGCTGAGTTTGCGCTGCACCAGCGCGGCGTGGCCAAGCTGCACCATCGCCTTATCGGTAATGAGGCCGGCCTGTCGGCCCGTTAGCTGGGTCAGGTGATCCAAAGCATCGGGGCCAAAAATAATTTCCGGGCTGCGAAAATACCACATATTTAAACCTCTACGGAGTGAGTTTGGCCAGCGCCTCGCGGGCGGGGGCAAAGTTGGCGTTGTAAGCCAGCGCCGCCTGAAAAGCCTGTTGCGTGCCGGGTTGATGGGTAGCTTGCAGGGCCAACCCCTGGTAGTAATAGGCTTCTTCCAGCCCGCCCGCCCCGGCGATGGTGGCCTGGGCCAAATCCAGTACATCCTGGTAGCGGCCCACGGCGTAGTACGCTTCAAACGGCGTAAATTGATACCACAAGCGCCGCCAGTGCAGCCCCAGCGTGCGGGCCTGGTCAAAGGCGGCCACGGCCTGCGGGTAGCGGCCCAGCCGGGTATAGGCATCGCCCTGGTTAAAATGGGCGATGGCGTCGGCGGGGTCGGCCTCGATTTCGGCTTGCGCGGCCTGCGCCAGCCGGTTGTACAGGTAATCGTCGGCGGTGTCCGGGCCGATGAGCGCCGCCACCAGATTGGCCTGTTCCGGCGGGTAAATCACCACGTACAGCCGGTTAAAAACGCGCCAGTCGGCTTCAAACCGGGCGTAGTCCAGCGTAACGTTGGGGCCGTTAAAGGAGTCATCGCTAAAAAACTGGCCGGCATCGTCGGCGTAGCCGGTGAGCAGGCGGTAGTGGCCCATGCCCTCGTTATCGTGGATAAACCAGGTTTCGGCGATGACGGGCAGGCCGCTGCTGAGAAATTGCTTAAGCAGCGTAACGCTGCCGCCCTGCCGAACAACGGCCTCCAGGCCAACGGTGCGGGCGTAGGCGGCCAACTCGGCGGGGCTAACGTTTTTATCGTCTTTGTTGGGTTTGAGAAATTTGGCGGCGTCGGCCTGCGTTTCGGGGCGGCCAAAATAGCTCATCGCCATAGTCACGGTGGCCGGGCCGCAGTTGTTCCAGGTTTGCCACTGATGGGTTATGCCGGTAAGCTGCGTTTTGGCCGGCAGCGGCGGCGTAGTGGCTGTGGGCGAGGGCAGCGGCGTGGAACTCGCCGTGGCGGTGGGCGTGATGGTTAAACTTGCCGCCGCCGGCATGGCCGCGTTGCGCAGCGGCGGGCGAGTGGCCGTAATCGCCGGGATGGCGGTAATGGCCACCACCGGCGTGGGCAAATAGGCGGGGTGAGGCATCAATTTGTGGTAATAGGTTTGGGCGTAATAGGGCAGGTTTTCCAGCCGGCGGTTAATTGCCGGCACGGTGATGGCTACTACAACGGCCACCGTAACCAGCATGGCGGCTACGCCCACGGCAAACAATATGACGCTGCGTTTGGTGATTTGGGCCTGTTCGTAGGGGCGCTGGCGGGATCGAGCCATCAAAAGCCTTCGCTGTCGGCGTGGTAGCGGGTTACGGTAAAACGGTATATGTCTACGGGGTCGGTGGGGCCAATGCCGGCTTTACGCCGCACCAGTTCTAATTGATGGGCCACGCTGTGAACCGCTTCGATATCGGGCAGCAGCACGCCACGCCGCCGCCCGGCTTGAACCACCACGCCGTAAACTTTCTCGTTCAGTTCGGCGGTGGAGGTTACGGCCTCCAGCGGGCTGAGCACATCAATTTTTATTTGCAGCCCGGTTAGCTCCGACAAAACCATGGGCGGAAAGCGCGGGTCGTCTACCGCCGAGGCGATGGCGGTTTTAATCACGGCCTCGGCTAAATTGGGTTCGGTGGGGGTGAGTGTGCCCCGGCAGCCGCGCAACTCGCCATCGGCGGCGTGCAGCGTTACAAAGACCGCGCCGGGTTGCTGCATTTCTGGCGGCAGGGGCGTTGGCGTAGCCAAAATTTGCCCGGTAGCCAGGTATGTATATATTGCTTGGTGCGCCAAAGATATTAGTGGATGCATTGGTCCTCGCCTGGGTTGTAGGACTCATCACCTAATGGTTTATGTTGTTTTGCTTAAGGCTATCTGGTATAATCAGGATAATTTAGCCCCAGCTAGTAATGAAATTAAAGAGGCAGATATGTCTTCGTCCGATGCACCTCCAGAAATCAGGCCACAAACCATACGTCCCATTCAGGCCCGTCAACCGTCTGATCAGATGGCTACGCAACCCGAAGAGGCGCGCCCGGTTCCGCCATCTGCGCCGGCTCAACCCAAAGCGCCAACGCCTCGCGGAACCAGCCCGTACCGCACCGGCGGCCCATCGCCCCGCAGCTTGAGCCAGGTGCTCAAAGAAGCGGACCGTATGGTGGTGCAAGGCGAACTCGACGAATATTTGCCAATTCCAACTGGGTTTGACCAGATTGACCGCTTGATTGGGGGCGGGTTACGCAGAACAGAACTGGTGTTATTAGGCGGCGCTCAGGGCATTGGCAAAACCATTACGGCCCTGCAAATGGCCCGCAATCTGGCCCTAAATGAAGCAACCTACGCCTTTTACATCTCTTACGAACACAGCGAGGTTCACCTGTTAAACCGGTTGATCTGCCAGGAAAGCATTGATGCCACCAGCGAAGACGTGAGCGCGGGCTTACGGCTAAAGGATTTGCACAACATTGTGGTGAGTAAACGCGCCCGTGAATGGGTAAGAAAAGATGGCAATATTGGTCTGAGCCAGATTCTATCACAGCATCCCAAGACTGCCAAAGCTATGGCCACAATAAATCGGTATGCCGACCGCCTGATTTTGATGAAGGCCAGCCCGGCGGTAACTACTCTCAATTCCATCCGCGAGATGACCCGGCAAATTGCCGAAGCCACCGGCGGCAAACTGGTGCTGTTTATTGATTACCTGCAAAAAGTGGCCATCTACCCGGAACGGGCCTCGGACGAAAACGATAAGGTGACAATTATTGTTGAGGGCCTTAAAGATATTGCCATGACGTACAACATTCCGGTGGTGTCCATTGTGGCCGCCGACCGCGAAGGGTTGCGCAGCAAACGCATGCACCTGTTTCACCTGCGCGGCAGTTCGGCGCTGGATTACGAGTGCGATATTGCGATTCTTATGAATAACAAATTCCACATTCTTTCCAAAGAGCATGTGTCGTTTAACCCCTACAAAAGCGAAAGCTACCGTGATTGGGTGGTGTTCACTCTGGAAAAAAATCGCGCGGGCCGCGCCATGATTGATGTCGAATTCAGGCTGCACGCCCAGCACTTTTGTTTTAACCCTCAGGGCAAGCTGGTAGAGCAAAAACTCATAGACGAAAAAATCATTGTGGAATAAAAAAGGGCGCGGGGTTGAGCAACAATTTGCCCAACCCCGCGCCCAACAGCCAATCCCCGGCGCGTAATTTAGCCGATTACTCATAGGCCAGCACCTCGCGCACGGTAATGCGGGCAGCGTTCCAGGCCGGCAAAAAACTGGCCAACGCCGATAGCGCCACCACCACCACCAGCCACAAAAAAACTCCCGTTAGCGAAAAAGTGTAATTTAATGGCGAACTCAAAAACGCTTCGCCCACGGCGTTGCTCAGCAGGCGGCTTAACGGTATAGCCAGTAGCGCCCCCACCGCCCAACTGATAACGCCAATAATCACGCCTTCGGTGATGAAAACTTGCAGCACCGAGCCGTTAGACGCGCCAATGGCCCGGATTACACCGATTTCGCGGGTGCGTTCCAGCACGTTAATGCTCATGGTGCCCATCAACCCCAGCCCGCCAATTGCCGCCAGCAAAATAGCCATAATCAGCAGCAGCACAATGATAACCTCAAACATAGCCTGGGATTCCGCCAACTCCTGCGTAACTTTGGCGGTAGCGCCCACATCCATGCCGGCCCGCTCATACCGGCTTTCAAGCCGGCGCACCGCCTGAGTTTCCGCCTCCAGCCCCTTGCCGGTGATGGTGGCAAACATCCACTCCGCCCGGCCCGAATCGTGGGCAATTTGGGCAAAGTACGGATAATTCACAAAAACGGTGCCCATCGGCATGCCGCCGGTTGCCACCCCCACAATCCGCCAGGGGCGCTCGCGCCCCTTGATTTTGAGGATGATGTCACCGCCGAGTTTGAGGTCCGCTTCGTTGCGCAGCACAATCGAGTTGACTACTATCGCGTTGGTATCGCCGGGTTTTAGCCAGCGCCCAGCGATGATGGTGGGTTTTACCAGTTTGGTGGCGGCGGGCGGCGCAAACAAAATCAGGCTGTCGCTGGAGCTGCCATCGGGCCGCTGGCGGCGCACGTTGTAAAACCCCCAGGTTTCCACATCTTTAATATCGGGCACGCTTTGCGCCTGGCTGATAATTTCTTCGGTGCGGTAGCTTTGTTCAAATTGCACGGCCACATCGTATTGAAAATAAGCCATCCAGCTATCCATGGTAGCCAACAACGAGACCCGCAGCGTAAACACCGTGATAAAAATGGCCCCGCCCAGAATTAAGGTGAGCAGCGTGAGCGCCAGCCGGGTTTTACGCCGAAAGGTGTTGCGCAACGAAAGCAGCAGCGGGCGCGATAACCGCTGCCGCAGCCAGGGCACGGTTTGAACGGTGAGCAAAAACCGGTCAATCACCGAGGTGCCAAAACGCCCCCGGCCCAGCCCATACTCGCTGATGGCTTCGCGCACGGTTACGCGGGTGCCGGCAAAAACCGGGTACAACCCGGCCACAATTGGCACCAGCAACCCCACCACAATTTCGGTGATGAACACCTCCGGGGGCAGGCGCAGGTTGGTGACATCAAAATTGAGATAACTGGCAATAAACCGGCTGAACACGTGCGCCCCCATCACGCCCAGCGGAATGGCAATCAGCAATGCCAGCAGCCCGTAGGCCGCCACCGTAACCAGGTACATGACCACAATTTGCCTTAGCCGCGCGCCCACGGCCTTCATCATGCCAATTTGCCGGGTTTGCTGGGCAATGATGGCCGCAATGGTGTTGATAACCAAAAAACCGCTGAGCAGTAACGACAACAGCGCCAGCGCCCCCATCATTATTGAAATGGCCTGGATAATGGGATCCAAAAAGATGTGCTTGCCCGGCTGCGGCACAAACGTGTACCAAATGGTGCGCCCGGAGTTTTCTATTTTGTCGCGCACTTTATCGGTGATGGCCTGTATTTGGGTGATGTCGGCTTTGCTATCGGCCACAATAATGCGCAGTTCATTGTAATTGTGAGGCTGCCCCAGCCAATCGAGCGTGTTGGTGGTAATGTAGCCGGTAGCCACGCCATCAAAAGTGTACATTTGGGCGTTGAGATCGTGGGCCAGCCCGCTAATCCGCATGGTTTTGATTTTACCGGCGGGGGTTTTGATGGTGATAGTGTCGCCGGCGGTGGCCTTTAACAAAGCCTGGGCCGAGCGTTCCAGCAGCAGGTCACGGTCTTTGGGCGGCCATGCGCCGGTTTCGGGGCTGATGCGGTCAATTTTGATGTCGTTAAAATCGGGGATGGCCGATACCCACATCATTTGCCAGTCATCGCCCACCTTTACCCGCAGCGATACGCGGCGGCGGGCTTCGGCCTCCTTGATTTCGCGCATATTCTTTACGGCGTTCACCACGTTGTCATCAAACGCCTCAAAGGTGAGCACGGTGGCGCTGGCCGGATTGGTGGCCAGGTAGGTATCGCTTAAATCGCGCGAAAGGATAATTTGCGAGCTGGCAATGGTGCCCACGGCAAACACGCCCACGGCAATGCTCAGTACCACTACTACGGTGCGGCTTTTGTTTAGCCATAAATCGCGCAGCACTTTACGCCAGCGCGGCGGCAGCCAGCTAATCATGGCGGGCCTCCGAAAGCGGGAGTGCGTCGGGGGTGGCGGCCTCTTTGAGCGCGGCCTGCATGCCCGATTTGGTGCGGCGGCCAACGTAAATTTCGCCATCAACCAGCACCACGGTGCGGGTGGCGCGCTCGGCCAGGTCCATGTCGTGCGTTACCATCAGAATAGTTTTGCCGCCGGCCACCAACTCGGAGAACAGATGAAAAATGGCCTGCGCCGTCACCGAATCGAGGTTGC
Source organism: uncultured Caldilineaceae bacterium (assembly GCA_964517605.1). GTDB lineage: Bacteria > Chloroflexota > Anaerolineae > 4572-78 > J111 > J095. The sequence continues at coordinate 85,813 of CAZFCE010000011.1, forward strand.
CGGTGGGTTCGTCGGCCACAATAATGGGTGGGTCGTTGGCCAGGGCGCGGGCAATGGCCACTCGCTGCTGCTGCCCGCCCGAAATAGCCGTGGGGAGTTTGTAGGCGTGGTCGGTCATGTCTACCAGTTGCAGCAGGTGCATGGCCCGTTGTTCGCGCTCGTGCATGGGGTACACATCGCAAAAATCCATGGGCAGCATTACGTTTTCAATCACGGTGAGCGTGGGCAATAACTGAAAAAACTGAAAAACCACGCCCACGTTTTTGCCGCGCCACACGGCAATTTGCCCTTCGGTGAGCGTGTGCACGGCGGTATCGCCTACCAGCACTTTGCCCGTAGAGGGCCGGTCAATGCCGGTGATCATATTAATCAGGGTGGATTTGCCGCTGCCCGATTTGCCTACCACCGCCACAAACTCGCCGGGGTCAACATTTAAATCAATATTTTTTAAGGCGATGAACTTGCCGGCAGCGCCTTCGTATATTTTTGAAACCTGTTGCAGTTCAATCAGGTGGTTGTTGCCGTATTTGTAACGCCCGTTGGTTTCGCTTTTTTGGTTTTTGCGTTTAAACCAGTTAAACATAAATTAAAAGCCTCCAGCTTTGCCGGTTGCCGTGGTTGAGTCTGCTCTTATTGTACCAGTTGAGGTGGGTGATTGTCATTGGCCAAAAGTGGAAGATAACCGGATTTTGCCTTACAAAAAGATCAGGCCGGCGGGAAGCCCCGGCCGGCCTGATTGGGTTTACTTAATCGCGGTCAGGGTGGTCAGGCCCGAATCAGCAGCAAGGCCCGGTCAATCCGGTGGAGAATGGCGGCGGCCACGCTGCCATAAAACACCTGGGCCAACCCGGTGCGCCCGTGGCTGGCCAGCGCCAGTAAATCGGCATTTTCCTCACGAGCCGCTTTGCAAATTTCGTCCACTACCCGGCCATAGGCCACCCGTATTTTTACCTGAAAACCCATTTCGGCAAAGCGGGTTTGGTGTTTTTTCAGGTAGCTTTCTATGGCGTTGTAATGTTCCTGGATTACTTTTTCGCTGGGGATGTAGATGCCGTCCGGGGCCACGACTGTGCGCGGCTCTTCCAGCACGGTTAGTAAAACAATTCTGGATTTGTAATGCTGGGCCAGGTCTTGCACGTGGGGTAAAATGCTTTCGGCGCGTTCTGAACCGTCCAATGGCACTAACACTGTATGGTACATTTTTCGCTCCTTCATTGCAGCTTACATCAGTTTTTATTTGGTTTTTACCAGGCTGGCAGCAGCAAAAGGAAAATTACGGTTGTACCTGCTGATATTTTTAGTATAGCTTAAAACCGGTTATTTGGTTAGTGACATTTGTCATTTAATTTACGGTAAAATTGCAGCCGGTCAATTTTACCCGCGCAGGGTTTCTGTTTTTGGCTGGGGTTGGGCGGCATATTGTTGCAGCCGCCGGTGCTGCGGAATATTGTTAAAGTAGCCGGCCTCTAGCTGAGGGTTGTTGAGGTTGACCAACCGCTGGCGCAACAGCGATTGCCCGGTTTGTAGTACTGTTGCCGCGGCGGCGGGTTGCCCGGCGGCGCTTAACACTTCAAAGGCCGTCAGGTAGAATTGCGCCGGGTATTTGGCCTGCCAGATAGCCGGCGGCGCGACCAGTTCGGCCAGGCTGGTTTCAATTTGCCGGACGGCCAGGTTGATTTTGCCGCCGGCCATCCACAACCGGGCCAATCCGGCGTTGGCGTCCGGGCAGCCGGTGTGGTTGCCCAGCTTTTCGGCAATAAAGTTAACCTGCTCAAAGGCGTGGAGCGCCTGGGGCGCGTGGTTCAATCCTTCCAGCGCCAGCGCCAGCTCCAGCCAGCTTTCGCCTTCTTGCCCCCGGTTGTGCGCATGCTGAAAAATTTCCAGCGCCTGCCCCGCCAAATCGCGCGCGGTTACATAATCCAGCCGGAGCCGATAAATTTGGCCCAACAGCCGTAATGCGGCGGCCAAACCGTGCTCATCTTCGCCGGTTTTGTGGTCGGTTTTGGCCTGATTGGCCAGCTTTTCCGCCGCATCCAGTTGGCCCAGCGCGGCGTAAACCGCGCCCAACCGGTTGAGGGCGCAGGCTTCGGCGCGGCGATGGCCCACCAGCCGGGCAATTTTTTCGGCTTGTTGCAGGCAGCGCAGCGCCTCGGCCAGTTGGCCGGTTTGGAGCAACACGCCGCCCAGATTGCTCAAATAAATGGCTTGGTGAGACCGGTTGCCGGTTTGCCGGCTCAGTTCAACCGCCTGCCGAAAATACTGCTCGCTTTCGGTGTAATTATTTAACAGGTGGTACAACGCGCCCAGGCTGTTGAGCCGTTTGGCCGCGATAACCGGATTATCGGCGGCAGGCAGGTTGTTTTGCGCGGTGTACAGGCATTCGCGGGCGGCGGCAAAATTGCCGCGCAGCATGGCTACCTCGGCCAGTTGAATCAGGCTTTCGCTTTCTAGCAGCGGGTTGGCGGCGGCGCGGGCGGCCACCAGCCCGTTTTGGGCTACAGTTTCGGCTTTGATGGTGCGCCCTGCGGTTAGCTCAAGTTGGGCGCGGCTCAGGTTAACCTGAGCCTGTTTGTCCGGCTGGTTGAGTTGCCGGGCCAACTGTTCCAGCCGTTTCAAATCGGCGGTTTGGTGGGGCATATTGCCCAGCGCAAAATGGAGCTTTTGGCGGGCCAGCAACAGGTCAAACTGCCGGTCGGTGGGCAGCGCGGCGGAGCCGGTTTGGTCTAACACCAGATTGTACCAATCAATGGCAGCTTGGTTGGCGTGCATGGCGGCGGCTTTTTGCGCGGCGGCAATAATGTAGGGCAGCGCCCTTTCCGATTCTTGAGCCTGGGCAAAGTGATAAGCCAGACACTCGATCATGGCTTTGGGGTGAGGCTGATATCGCCGTTCCAGCGCCTCGGCGGCTTCGCGGTGGAGCAACCGCTGTTTGAGCAAACTCAGCTCGCCGTAAATCGCCTGCTGAATCACCGGGTGGCTAAAGCGCAGGGTGGGTTCGCCCGGCGAGTTTTTGAGAAATTGCCGCTCCAGCGCAATGTCTATGCTTTCCAGCGCGTCCCACTCCGACAGGTCGCTCAATTCGTTCAGGTCATCAATATTAAAAATTGGCCCCAACACGGCGGCCTGGTTGAGCAGGGTTTGGGTTTCTCGGCTTAAGCGGGATACCCGGCGCAGCACGGCTTCGGGCAGGGTGGCGGGCAGGCCCGTTTCCATAACCGGGCCAAAGTGCCATTTTTCATCGCGCCAGTTGATGACGCCTTCATCAATCAACCCGTTGGCAATGGTTTCGGCAAAAAGCGGATTGCCCTGCGTGCGGGCAAAAATGGCGGCGGCCAGGTCGGGCGGCACCGGTTGCAGCCAAATGCTCTCTAAAAATTCCTTAAGCTGGCTTGCGGAAAGTGGTTGCAGGGTGATGGTGGTGCAATTTTCCAGCGATTGTACCGGGTTGACCAGTTCGGTAAAGGCGGGCGGGTGGCCCGGCAGGGGAGTTTCTACGGTGGCTACCAGCATCAGCGCCAGTTGTTCGGCGCAGCGGGCCAAATGGCCAAAAAGTTCCAGGCTGGCGGCATCGGCCAGGTGGAGGTCATCCACAATAATCAGCCAGGGCTGGGTTGCGGTCACTTCGGCCAGCGTTTGAAGCAGCGTGGGAGCGGCGTCCGCCGCCGGAGCGGCCAATTCCAGCCCCAACTGCCCGGCTTCGGGCGCAAGCTCAAGCGCGTGCTGCCACACCCGGCCCACATTATTGGCCGCCACTGGAGCCGGCGTGCTGTTGATGTAGGCGCGTAACGCCGTTATCAATGGATTGTAGGGCGGATAGCCCGGTAGCTGCTGGCCTTCGCCCATGAGCACGGTGGCGTTGTTAAGCCGGCAGGCCAACTCCTGGATTAGCCGGGTTTTGCCCTGGCCCGCTTCGCCGTGGATAAAGACCACCTGCCCGCGCCCCTGTTCCGCCTCGGCCCACAAATTGGCGAGTTGCTGCAAGTTTGGGTTGCGGCCAATCAGCGCGGGGCTGCGCTGGGTGGTAAAAATGCCGGGGGTGCGGTCTCGGCTAACCGCCACGGCCATGCTGTTGAGCACCTGCCGCACCTGCCGCGCCGTGGCGTAACGTTGAGTTGGATCGGGGTTGAGCAGCTTGCGAATGAGGTGTTCCAGCGGGCGCGACAGGTTGGGGTTGAGTTCGCGGGGCGATTTTACCGGCTGGGTGAGATAGCTGTCAACTATTTCCGGGTCTAAATCTTCAAACACCGGCGCGCCGGTGAACAACTCGTATAAAATTACGCCAAAGGCGTATAAATCGGCGCGGGCGTCTATGGCCTGGCCCTGTACCTGTTCCGGGGCCAGGTAACGGGCCGACCCCAGCGCCACCGGCACGTGAATATTAATCAGGGCGTTGCCGCCTTCCAGCCGGCCCAGACCAAAATCGCTAACTTTTACCGTGGTTTTATCAAACAGCACGTTTTTGGGTTTTAAATCGCCGTGGATGACGCCGTGGGCGTGGCCGTATTCCAGCGCCCGGATAATGTCTTGAGCCACGCTTACCGCCACTTTATTGGGCACGGGGCGGCCCTGGTTTTCATCAATTAAATCCCGCAGGGTGCGGTTTTCTACCATTTCTTCGGCCATAAAGGCAATGCCCCGGTCTTCGTCGCAATCGTACACGTTGATGATGTTGGGATGAGTTAAATTGACGATTTGGCGGGCCTGCTGCAAAAATTGCTCAATGGCCGCCTCGCTGAAGGATGGCGACAGAATTTTGATGGCTACCGGCGCGTTGTGCTTGAGGTCGGTGGCTTTGAACACCGTGCCCAGCCGCCCTTCGCCCACTTTAGCCTCGATGCGGTACCGGTTTTTGAGCACATGGCCCGGCAAATTGAGCGTTTCGCGGGCTTTGAGCGCGTTCAGGGCCACGTGCACCGAAGGGTAAATGGCAAAATAATCCAGGTAGCCGGCCAGTTCTATCAACTGCTGCACGTTCAGCGAGGGCGCAGCCAGCGCCATCGGCGTGCCCTGGTATTCTTTGCGCAGCTTGACCAGCCCGCGCAGCCCGGCCACCTGCAACATTTCTACCGCCGCCATGTCAATAATCAGTTGCGCCGGCCAATCGGTTTGGGTAAGTTCGGCCAGATGCTCGCGGACCTGGGCGACCATGTGTTCATCAAAAATGCCGGTGGGTTTGAGAATGGCGGCTTTGCTGCCGGGCACTTGCTGCACCTGGGTTGTGGTTGGCGGGGTTAAATCAAACGTTTGGCCTTCTTGGGCAATCAAAATATTAACCGGAGTGGCGGCGGGGTACTGGTTTTGCTGAAATTTGAGCGAGGCCTCCAGAATTTTTTCCAAATCCTGGTCAACAAAAGCCGGGGCGTGGTGAAACAAAACCAAGTTTTTTACTTTGGCCTGCTGCGCCATTTCTACGCCTACAAATGATGAGCTGTGGCCCCAATCTTCCTTTTCATCCGACTCGCGCTGGGTAAATTGGGCGTCAAAAATAAGCAGGTCGGCATCGGTGAAAAAGCTCAAAGAGGCATGCAAATCCATGCCGTCGGGGTAAGAGGCATCGCTGGCGTACACCAGCGCCCGGTTGCCCTTTTCAAAACGGTAGCTGTAGGAATCGCCGGGGTGGTGGTTGCGCATGTTGCGAACGCGCAAATCGGCAAAATCCAGCGTTTGGTTGGGGGTTAGGGTGATAAAGGTTTTGGTGGCCTGCATGTAATCCAGCGAAATGGGAAAGCTGATAAACTCCTGCTGGCGGCGGAGCGCCGTTTCCATGTCATGCACGCCGTAAATAAAAATTTGGTTGCCGGGGATAAACGCCGGGCGAAAAAACGGAAATCCCTGAATGTGATCCCAGTGGGGGTGGCTAAAAAACAGGTGGATAACGCCTTTACCTTCGCCGCAGGGGCCGTTCATTAGCTCCGCGCCCAAATCGCGCAGGCCCGAACCGGCGTCAATGACGAAAATATCGTTGCCGGAGCGAATTTCGAGGCAGGGGGTGTTGCCGCCGGCGGTGCTGGCGGCCAACGGTGACAGCCGGTCCAGGTAGGCTTCGATGACCAGCCGGCGCTGGGCCACGCTGGTGTGGTATTCTTCTTCGGCGGCAAAACTGCCAGCCGGTTTGGCCGTTAAAATTGCCTGGGTTAGTTCATCCAGTTGCGCCGCCGGAGTATTGGCAATGCCCAACAACGCCGAAATAATTTTTTCTCTAATTAATTCTGGCTTGATGGGAGCCGGAGTGGAGCCACGCGCGCCCCAGATTTTTACCTTCATTGTGGCGCTCCCCGGCTGTTCCACGCCTGTTCCAGCGCATAATTAACCTTTACCTGGGTTAAAAAGCAGTGGCGCAGGTGGTCGTCACCGATTTGGTTGGCGCGTTGGTGCAGCATGGCGTGGGCTTCGGTTAAAATGGCATCGGCTGCGCCGGTATGTTCCAGCGTGGTTAGCACCTGGTAGCTTGATAAATAGATGCTCCACGGATTCCAGTATTTTTGGGCGTTGCCGGCCACAATCCAATCGCACACAATGGTGATATATTCTTTGGCGGCAGCCCGGTTGTTTTGGGCCAGCGCCAGCCGGGCCAGCCCGGCGTAATCAAACATAACCGGAATGGTTGCGTCAATTTCGGTGTGGATGGCCAGCGCCGCCTGAAAATTTTGGGCCGCCTGGTTAAAATTGCCCAGCAGTTCGTGGTTTAGCCCCAGGCCGCTCAGAGCGTAGGATTGATGCTCGCGGTTGTGAATGGTGTGGGCAATTTCAAGCGCCTGCTGGCAATAGGCCAGCCCGGCTTCGGGTTTGGCCTGGTCGTAGGCCAGCCAGCCCAGGTGGTTTAGGGCTTTGGCCTCGCCGTAGTGATCGCTGTTGGCGTGGCGAATGTTGTATTTGGCCCAAAAATGAGTTTCGGCCAGGGCGTAGTCGCCCAAGTGCTGGTAAATCCAGCCTAAAATCATGTGGCTAATGGCTTTATCGTTGGGGCTGCCGGCAGATTGCGTAAGTTTTTGGGCGGCGTGCAGGTGACGCAGTGCCACATCAAACTGGCCCAGCCGGTAGCCGGCCTGCCCCAGATGCAGCAGGCTGGCAATTTGTTCCGCCGGATTGTTGCTGGTGTTGAGCGCGTCCAGAGCTTGTTGCGCCCAGCGTTGCACATCGCGGTAGTCGGCCCGCCGCCATGCCGCCTGCGCCAACAGATTAAGGCTTTGGGCCTGCAAGTGGTTATCTCCGGTGCGCCGGGCGATACGCGCGCCGACCTCGGCGGCTTCGGCGGCGGCCTGGTATTCGCCAATTTTATCAAAATAGATGGCCCGCCGGTTGTGCGTGGTTGCCAGACGATGGGCATCGCCTAAAAGTTCGGCCAGAGCTTGCATTTGAGTCAGCCGGTTGGCTTGCTCGCGCCGCTCGCCCAGCCGGTCGAGCACCTGCTCTTCTTGCCCCAAAATATCCCAACGCAGCGCGTACTCGGTGGATTCAAGCTGGGCCAGCGCCCGTTTAAATAGAAGATTGGCTTCGTGGTTGGCAAAAGTATCGGCGGCGTGAATGGCGGCCTGCCGCAAATATTTGAGCGCGCGCGGCCTGTCCTGCGCCTGTTCAAAGTGATACGCCAGGGTTAGCGGAATATCGCCGCCGGTTTTATCGGCCAGCAGGCGCTCCAGCACCTCGCCCACCTGCTGGTGCAGCAGGCGGCGGTCACTGTGGCGCAGGCGGTTGTAAACCGATTCCTGAGTGAACGCATGTACAAAGGAGTCGTCAATGGGTGGGCTGCCCGGCTTGGGCAAATTAAAATTAAAATCTTCTCGTTTGCCAAGTTGATCAGCTATGTTGGGCATAGTTTGGGCCTGTTCTACTGCTGTTTAAATTTTGAGCGTTGTTGGGGCCGGAAACCGGCAATAAAAAGTGCGGCCAATTTCCAAAGGTAATCAGATGCGCCCGTTGGGGAGCGGGCTTACAAGCCGCCGGCCTGGGCGCGGAATGTTGAGTTGGCAGGGCAACAATAATCTGTTGAGTTTGATGCCTGTCCATTGAGCAATGCCTTTTTTAAGGTGAGAAAGCTTTTACTTACAGGCATTGTAGCATAAATTATAAGCGGTAAAAAGAGGATTTTTGGGGGATGCGAATGGTACCAGATTGGCCAAAAATTGGCCCAATTCAGCCCGGTTTAGTTGGTGCCAATGGTTTCTTCTTCAATCTGAATGCGGTATTGAAAGTTATTGGGGTCGGTGTTGTGGTTTACTTTTACCTCAAATGTGGCCACGTTGTTGGCGGCAATAACGCCGCCATCGGCATAACTCCACCCGGTGTTGATAACGTTATGGTCGGCATCGTACAGGGTTACAATCAGTTTGGCCAGCGCCGGGCTGGTGCCAACATTTTTTACCTGCCCGCTGATAATCATCAGCCCAGCCTGAATTTGGCTGTTCTGGCTGACCAGCACCATATTTTGCGGGGAGTAGTCGCTGGAGACATCACCTTTAACTTGCAGGGTGTACTGTTTGATCTCTTGCCATTGCGCTTGCCGCAGCGCGATAATATCAAACGGAGCCACGCCGCCGGGTAAAATCAAATCCGGGGCGGTAAAGGTGAGTTTGGTGCCAATTACCTCTTCTACGGTGTTGTACAGTTTGGCCACCACCTCTACATAGGCCATAGGCGTGGCGGTGTTGTTTTGCACCTCGCCCACAATGTGGTACCAGCCCAACGAATCTACATAACTTTTGTGGCTAACAATTTCCAGTTGGCCGGGCGCGGCGGCAGCGGCGGGCGGCGGGGTATCGGTCTTGGTTGGGCCGGCGGGAGTGGGCTGCGGGGCCGGGCCGCCGGGCGTAACCGTGGGCAGCAGGGGCAGCGGCGAGGGCGGTGGCCCGGTGGAAACCGGCGGCGGCGTGCTAAAACTGACCACGGCGGCGGTGGGTTGGGCCGCCGGTTGAGCCGGAGCGGTAGCAGCCTTGTTAGCAAATAGCAAGGTGATGGCCAGGTAGCCGGCGCAGTTAAAAATAATAAAAACGGCGGCAATTATCAGCCCGCCCAAAAAAAGGCGATTAAAGTTGCGCAACACCAACTCCACCAACAGAACTCTGATTGAAATTGTAGAGTTGAGTTTTTAATTTGACAAGATTGCCCGCCCGGCGGAAGGGAAGTGTTTATTGCGTAGAGAAGGCGTAGGGTAAACGGAAGGTTAACATTTAACTCACGTCAAGTTGTGAATGGCGGCGAATGGTATACTTTGGGTGTCAATAAAGTTGACGCTCTCTTCTCCTCCTTTTGAAAGAGCCGGGTCGTGGCAGCCCGGCTTTTTCGATTCTTGGGCCTTTTAAATCCGGCAGCCTGTTTTGCAGTGGGCCTTGCCCAAAATTGACTCGCCCGGCCTATTTTTCTGTGTTACAATTGAACTGGCTATGAACTGTTTAAAAAACTTTAAGGAAACCGATCTGGGCCGGTTTTACTTTTGCAAAAAACAGGTAATCCAAAATGCAAACCATCATCTTAAAACTAAAACTACAAATTGGCTGGGTAATTTTGCTAACTCTGTTGGTGATTGGTTGTTTGGGCTATTGGGGGCTGGCTTCGGCCATCAGCCCCGGCGAACTTTCGCCGGGGCAACAGGTTGCCGGCCTGATGGTTATTCTGGGGTTGGGCGGGAGTTTGGTGGTAGGTATCGGTTGGGGCTGGCTATTGCGCCAAACCGTTATTAAACCGCTGCAACAGTTAACCCAGGTGGGCCAACACCTCACCACAACGGATTGCGCTGCTTTATCCACGGCTTTAACCGAGCTGGCCCGGGGCGATTTAACCACCACTCTGGCTATCCAGGCCAGGCCGGTTCAGCTTGCCGCCAGCCCCGAAATGCGGCAGTTGATAGAAATATTTAATGGGGTTATTGGCAGCATTCAGGATAGCGCCAGAGAGTTTAATGTAGTTACAGAAGAGCCGTGCCAGCGGTTGTGTTACGTTGGCGCGGATTCTTACCTGGAAGGCCGGGCCTGCGGCAGGGCGATGGGCCAGGCGTTGCAGGGCAAAGGTAAGGTGGCTATCATCACCGGCACGTTTGATTCGCTCTCGCATGGGTTGCGGGCCAAAGGGTTTCAAACCGTCCTGCACGAGCAATATCCCCAGGTGCAGGTGGTGGGCATGCGCGAAAATCACTTTAACCTTGAGACTACCCGCGCCGCCACCCAGTCTTTTCTCGGCGAATACCCGGATTTGGCCGGCGTTTACATTACCGATGGCGGCGTGCCTTTTGGCGCGGCTCAGGCCGTGGTCGAGGCCAACCGGGTGGGCCGGGTAAAAATTGTCTGCCACGATCTGGTAGACGACACCATGCGGTATTTGCAGCAGGGCGTTGTTACCGCCACCGTTTCGCAAGGCCCGTTTGCTCAGGGCCACGACCCGGTTATTCATCTTTTTAATTATGTGGCAGCCGGAGAAAAACCGCCGGCCCCGCAACTGCTCACCCCCATAGAAATTGTTACTCAGGAAAACTACACTCAATACTGGCAGCCGGATCGAGGCGTGATTGAATCCGAGGCCGCCCGGCAGCGGTTGGCCAAACCAACAGCCAGAAAATCGCCGCGCCCGCTACGGATTGCGGTGCTGGGCCGGGCCGAATCCACATTTTGGGACCCGGTGCGCGAAGGCGTGCTGGCGGCGGCGGACCGGCTGCAAGCGTATAACGCGCAGGTTCAGTGGATTATACCGGAACAACACCGGCTAACGGGCGATAACAGTACCGCCATTTACGGCCCGGCGTTTGAGGCGCTGGTGGCCCAAAAATACGATGCCATTGCCACCGGCGTATTTGACCGGGCAATGATTGCCTATATTAACCGCGCCGTGGCGGCGGGCGTGCCTGTAGCCACCTTTAACAGTGAGCCAAAAAGTCTGCGCGGGCTGATTTTGTCGTTATCTGACCAGGCCGATACCTTGATGAGCCTCAGCCAGGATTTGGCCAAAGCGGCCCAATTTTCCGAACAAAACACCCTGCGTATTTCGCAATCAATCCAGCAGGTGGCGCAGGATACCGGCGAACAAAGCCAAACCATTGCTATGGCCACCACCAATATTAATAAACTGGCCGGCGTAATTGACGAGATTACCAAAGGCGCGCAAGAACAAATCTGGGCCATGAAAAAATCCACCGAAACCACGGCGCAAATGTCGGCGGCCATTGAGCAGGTTGTGGCCAACAGCCAGGCGGGCGCGCAAAACACCGCCGAAGCCACAGAAATTGCCCGGCAGGGCGTGGCCGCGCTCAAAGAAAATATGGGCGCAACGCTGCTCATCAAAAATAAAGTCAATATGTCGGCGCAAAAAGTCCGGGAGATGGGGTCGCGGTCCGAACAAATTGGGGCCATTGTGGAAACCATCAACAGCATCGCCTCGCAAACCAACCTGCTGGCCCTGAACGCCGCCATCGAAGCCGCCCGCGCCGGCGAACATGGCCGGGGCTTTGCCGTGGTAGCCGACGAAGTGCGTAAACTGGCCGAAAAATCGGCTGAAGCCACCAAAGAAATTGCCCACCTCATTGGCGATGTCCAACAAACGGTGGTTGATGCCGTAGCCGCCATGAACGAAAGCGCCGCCGAAGTTGAAGTCCAGGCCAATCGGGCCGATAAAACCGGCGAAACCCTGGCCAAAATTCTCCAGGCGGTAGACAACGTTAACCTTCAGGTGGGGCAAATTGCCGGGGCCGCCCAAAAAATGACCACTCTATCCGACCAACTGGTTAGCTCTACGGACATGATGTCGGCGGTGGTGTTTGAAAACTCAATTGCCACCAAAGAAATGGCGCAGAGCGCGGATGAAATTTCGCAGATGATGGCCAAAATTGCCCAGGTTAGCCAGGCCAACAGCGCGGCCGTAGATAATGTGAACGCCTCCACCACCGGCATGAATACCCAGGCCGACGAGGTGATTGTTTCGGCTCAATTATTAAGCGAGATGGCGCAATCTCTGCACGTGTTGGTGGCGCAATTCAAGTTGGCGCGGTCAACGCCATCCGGTAAAAAATGACAAACTTACAAAGCGCGGGCCCAAACCCGGCCAAAACGCTGTTTTTTGATTATTTGGGCAGCAAGTTTGGCATGTGGCACGATGGCGTGCTTGAGGAGTACAACCGGTACGGCATCAGCGCCGGGCAAGAAGCCGGCTGGCGCGCGGAGCTGGTGTTGTTTTGGGTGGAACGGTTATCGGCAGAGGATGTGCTGCCGGTGATCAAACTGAGCACCCTCGGCGCTGCCGAGGCGCTACCGGAAATTTTAAAATTTGCTAGCCAGGGCGATAGTTACGTCCGGCTGATTTACGCCAACGCGCTGTGGGAAATCAGCGGCGCGGTGACGGCTACCGGCGTTTCCCCGGAGGTAATTGGGCAGGCGCAACAAACCGCCCTTCGGCTGTGGCGGGCCATCGCCGCCGAACCGGTGGTATTAACCGCCGCTTGGGACCTTAAGCCGGTTGATGGCGTTGCCGTTGAGGAGTATATTAAAACGTGGGCCGCCGCCAAGCTGGCCCGCGCCGAGGCGGCAAAAATGGCTTAAATTGTGGCCGGTTCCGGTTTTTGCGCCTCAATCCAGCGGATAACCCCCAGCGAGGCCACGCTGAGCAGCGCAAAACCGCCCACCAACGGCAACACCGTGCCATTGTAATTTTGGCCAATCATGGTTCCAAACACCAGCGAAATTAATGTTGACAGCGACCCCACCACCGCCGCGCCCACGCCGGCAATATGGCCCAGCGGTTCCATGGCCAGCGCGTTCATGTTTCCAAACAAAATGCCAATGTTAAAAAACGAAACCAGCAAATAGGCCATCAGCGCCCACAATGGCGGCTGCCCCGCCTGCAAAAAGGCAATCCCCCAAAAAACAATCGAAAAGCTACCTACCGTTAACAGCGCCCACAGCGCCAGCGAGCGCATGCCAAAGCGCATTACCAACCGGGCGTTAGAAAAAGAGGCGCTGCCCAGCGCCAACGCCAGCGCCGCAAAGTAAAACGGAAACAGCCGGCCCAAACCATATTGTTGCTGAAATATTTGCTGGGCCGAGTTTAAATAGCCAATGAACGCGCCCGAAACCAGCCCGGCGGCCACGGTGTAGCCAAAAGCGGTGCGGTTGGCAAAAATTTCGCGGAGAGCCTGCGCAATCCGCGCCGGAGAAAACGGAACGCGCCGGCTGGCGGGTAGCGTTTCGGGCTGCCGCAGCGTAAACCAGGTTGAGGCCACCACCGCAATGGCCAGAAAAACGCCAAAAATGGCTCGCCAGTTGGCCACCGTTAAAATAAGCTGGCCTACCATTGGGGCAATAATCGGCACCAAAATAAACACCGCCATTACAAACGACATCACCCTGGCCATGGTGCGGCCATTATATTGATCCCGCACCAGCGCAATGGCCACAATTCGCGGCCCGGCTGCGCCCACACCCTGCATTACCCGGCCAACCAGCATAACGGGAAAACTGGTAGCCGTTAGCGATAGCAGGCAGCCGACCACAAACAACCCAAACCCGGCATAAATTGGTTTTTTGCGACCAATGCTGTCGGATAGCGGGCCGTAAATCAACTGGCCAAAGGCCATGCCAAAAAACAGCAACGAGATTATCAACTGATTGTCGTTGCTGCGCTGCACGCCCAACGACCGCCCGATTTCCGGCAAAGCCGGCAACATTGCATCGGTTGATAGCGCCACCAGCGAAATCACCAGCGCCATTAACGCCACAAACTCGCCAAAACGGATGGATTTGTTATTGGTTGTGGTTTCCATAATTTTTTCTACCAAACGCTTTTCAATTTGGATTAAAAAAGGCTCTATCAATTTTGATAGAGCCTCAAGGCTGTGGGCGGTACTGGACTCGAACCAGTGACCTCCTCGGTGTAAGCGAGGCGCTCTAACCAACTGAGCTAACCACCCAAATCAGGTTAGCATTATACCGGAGTGTACTAAATTGGGCAAGTGCTCACCGGCGCTGTGGTTAACCCCCAGGCCGTTTATCGCTTTACTAACTATGACAACCAACCCGAATTAGAGTAAAATCAGCTCAATTTCTTGGGGTAAAAAATTAACCGCCATTATTGATAAGATGCCTTATGCCCAATTTATCCATTGAAACTAGCTGGCAATTTTCGCCGTATATGATTCCGCTGTTTGTGAGCCTGGCAATTGCCATAACTTTTGCGGCGTATCTGTGGAAGCAGCGTCACCTGGCCGAAGTAACAGCCTTGCTGGTGTTAATTTTGTCAATTGCGCAGTGGTCGCTGTGTTATATGCTAGAAATTGGCGCTGCCGATTTACCCACCAAAATTTTTTGGGGAAAGATGCAGTATTTTGGGATTGCCATTACTCCGGCGGCCTGGTTTGTGGTGGCGTTGTATTGTACCGGGCGCGCGCACTGGGTTACGCGCGTTCAGCTTGGGCTGCTTGCAATTATCCCGGTTCTGACGCTGTTACTGGTGTGGAACACCGAAACTCACGGTTTGGTTTGGGCCGGGGTCAAGCTCGATGCCAGCCACCAGCCCGCCATGCTGGAAATTCGGCATGGCTTGTGGTTTTGGGTGTACTGGGCTTATTCGTATTTGCTGTTGTTCTTTGGGTCGGTGTTGCTGTTGCAATCGGTTTTTTTGGCTTCAACCGTATTCCGATGGCAAAGCGGGTTGTTGATTCTGGCAATTTTGGGGCCGTGGCTGGGAAATCTGGTTTACATTTTGCAAATTCCCGCCATTCCCAATTTGGATTTTACGCCCATATTGTTTGTATTTTCCGGCGTGATTATTGGCTGGAACGTTATCGGCTTTAAACTGCTGGATATTATGCCCTCGGCTCACCGCACCATTATTGACAGCATGACCGACGGCGTGATTGTGCTGGATGCCAGCAACCGGATTGTTGATATTAACCCCGCCGGCCAGCGGCTATTTGGGTTTAACACCACCAGAGCCATTGGCAAAAAAGGCACCCAAATTTTTACCGGCTGGCCCAAACTGCTCGACCACTACCGCGAATCGGCCAGCGTGCGCGACGAAATCACGCTGCGCGGCGCAAATTCAAACCAACAGTTTTTTGATATGCAAATTTCGCCCATTTACAATTCGCAGGGGCAGCTTACGGGGCGCATTATGGTGTTGCGGGATATTACCGCCCGCAAAGAGGCCGAAATCGCCGTGGTTGAAGCCCGCGATAAAGCCCTGGAAGTTAGCCGGTTAAAAAGCGAAATTTTGGCCAATGTCAGCCACGAACTCCGCACGCCGTTAAGCACCATTCTGGGGTACGCCGAATTGCTGGAATACGATGGTTACGGGCCGCTGGCCGAGCCGCAAAAACAAACGTTGCGGCACATTATTACCAGCGCCCAGTTTTTAACCGATCTTGTGAATGAATTGCTGGATGAAGCCCGGCTGGAAGTGGGCAGCCTCAAACTCAAAAACGAGCCGCTTTCGCCCAGAGATTTGGCTCGGGCGGTTGAAATAAAGCTAAGGATTTTGGCCGAAAACAAAAAGCTGGCCTTTGTTATAACCGTGGCCAACGATGTGCCCGAAGTGATTCTGGGCGACCCGCACCGGCTGGAGCAAATTCTGGTAAATTTGGTGGGCAATGCCATAAAATTTACCGAACAGGGCCAGGTGAGCGTTCAGATTTTGTGCCCGGATTGCGCCAAACTGGTGATTCAGGTGGCCGATACCGGCGAAGGCATTCCGCCGGAAATTCAGCCCCACATTTTTGAGCCGTTTCAACAGGCCGATGGCTCAGTTACCCGCAAACATCGCGGCGCGGGGCTGGGCCTTTCAATTGTCAGGCAGCTTACCTCGCTCATGGATGGCCAGGTTACAGTAGCCAGCGATCTGGGCCAGGGCAGCGTTTTTACCATTTTGCTGCCGCTGCAACTCCCCGCCAACCCGGCTTCAACCGGCTTCAACCCCGCCGCTTAGCGATACCCGGAATTGGGCGTTTCTCCGGCCAGATTGCCGCCTACACTTTCCACCCGGTTGGGATGCACCAACTCCAGGCCCGGCTGCGCCACCTTCAGAATCCGCAAAATGTAGGCGGTTTCGGTTTTGGTTACGCCGGTAACGCGCTGCAACCGTTTGGTAATCAACTCGGTAAGGTGATCCACGTCGCGGCACATTACGTCCACAATCAGGTCGTATTCGCCGGTAATCAGCGCCATCCAGCTTACTTCGGGAAACTCGGTAATTTGGGCAATGGCGGCTTCCAGGTGCGGCGGCTGCACCGCCACGTTGATGGTAGCCGGCGCGTTAAACCCCACCCGGTGCGGGTTTACCCGCCCCACAATCTGCACCGTATTCTCCTCGATCATCTTTGAGACCCGGTTGCGCACCGTTCCCACCGATACCCCCAACGCATCGGCAATTTCCGTAAACGAGCGCCGCCCATCTTCTTGCAAATGATGCAGCACGGCCAGATCCAATTCATCCACACAAGATGCCGCCATCAGTAACCTCAATCCTCAGAATTTGCATTTAGCTACAAAATCCTTAACGCGAATAACCCGAATTGAACGAATATCACGAATTTTCAAGGAATGTTATCGCAATATTCGCGCCATTCGTTTTATTCGCGCTATTCGCGTTAAAAACTGTCAGGTAGCCAGAGTTTGCATTATTTTTTCATAAAATTAAAAAATTGTCAATAATATTGACAATATATTGCTAATATAGTAATATTTTTACAGAATATTACATATTTTTTACTATGGGCCTAACCAATTTTGCCAACCCCGGTTATGGCCATAGCCAAATCTTCGCACCGATTGCGAAAAAACAAAAAAGGAAACCGCCGATGATTCCACAAACCGTTATTATTATGGGCGCTGCCGGGCGCGATTTTCACAATTTTAATGTGTACTTCCGCAACAATCCGGCCTATCAGGTGGTGGCTTTTACCGCCACCCAAATTCCCGATATTGAGGGGCGGCTTTACCCGCCGGAATTAGCCGGCAATTTGTACCCCGCCGGCATCCCCATCCACGCCGAAAGCGAACTGGAGCAGCTTATTGCCACGCACAACGTGGATCAGGTGATTTTTGCCTACTCCGATGTTTCTCACGAATACGTTATGCACCAGGCGTCGCGGGTGCTGGCTGCCGGCGCGGATTACCGGCTGATGGGCGGGCGCAGCACCCAGCTTATCAGCCGTCAGCCGGTGGTATCGGTGTGCGCGGTGCGCACCGGCAGCGGCAAAAGCCAAACCACCCGCCGCGTGTGCGAAATTTTGCAAAACGAACTGGGCAAAAAAGTGGTGGCGGTGCGCCACCCCATGCCCTACGGTAATCTGGTGGAACAGGCCGTGCAGCGTTTTGCCGATTATGCCGACCTGGACGCGCACAATTGCACCATCGAGGAGCGCGAGGAATACGAGCCGCACCTCGACCGGGGTACGGTGGTGTACGCCGGCGTTGATTACGAAGCTATTTTGCGCCAGGCCGAAGCCGAAGCCGATGTGGTGGTGTGGGACGGCGGTAACAACGACCTGCCTTTCTACAAGCCCAACCTGCATATTGTGGTGGTTGATCCGCACCGGGCCGGCCACGAAGTAAAGTACCACCCCGGCGAAGCCAACCTGCGCCTGGCCGATGTGGTGGTCATCAACAAAATTGATACCGCCAACGCCGCCGGCGTGGCCGAAGTGCGCCGTAACGTGCAGGCGCTGGCCCCCAACGCCATTGTGATTGATGGCGCTTCGCCCATCAGTGTGGAAAAACCGGCAGAAATCCGGGGCAAACGGGTGCTGGTGGTAGAAGACGGCCCCACCCTCACCCACGGCGAAATGGCTTACGGAGCCGGTTTTGTGGCCGCCCAGCGGTTTGGCGCGGCCCAAATTGTTGACCCGCGCCCGTATGCGGTGGGTTCGATTGTGGCCACGTACCAAAAATATCCCACCACCGGCGCGGTTTTGCCCGCGATGGGCTACGGCGACAAACAAATGAAAGAACTGGAAGACACCATCAACGCCACGCCGTGCGACCTGGTGATTATTGGCACGCCCATCAACCTGGGCAACCTCATCACCATTAACCACCCGTGGCAGCGGGTGCGCTACGATTTGCAGGAAATTGGCCAGCCCACGCTCGGCGATATTCTGAAGGAAAAATTTGGCGTCGGGAGCAAGGAATAAAAAGTATGCAAACCACAGACTTTATCAAACTCGAAGAACAATACGGCGCGCACAACTACCATCCGCTGGATGTAGTGATTGATCGCGGCGAAGGCATTTGGGTGTACGATGTTGACGGCCATAAATTTATGGATTGTCTCAGCGCCTATTCGGCGGTAAACCACGGCCATTGCCACCCCCGGCTGGTAAAAGTGATGGCCGAGCAGGCAGCCAAACTCACGCTCACCTCCCGCGCCTTCCGCAACGATAAATTGGGGCTGTTTTACCAAACGCTGTCCCAAATGACCGGCTACGAGATGGTGCTGCCCATGAACACCGGGGCCGAAGCCGTAGAAACGGCCATCAAAGCGGCCCGCAAATGGGGCTACCGGGTTAAAAAAGTGCAGCCGGAACGCGCCGAAATCATTGTGTGCGATGGCAACTTTCACGGGCGCACCACCACCATCATCGGCTTTTCATCCGAGGCGCAGTACAAAGAGGATTTTGGCCCGTTCACGCCCGGTTTTGTGAGCGTGCCCTACGGCGATGCCGCCGCGCTGGCTGCCGCCATTACCCCCAACACCGTTGGCTTTTTGGTTGAGCCAATCCAGGGCGAAGGCGGGGTGATTGTGCCACCCGCCGGCTATCTGCGCGAGGCGGAACGCCTGTGCCGCCAGCACAATGTCCTGTTGATTGCCGATGAAATCCAGACCGGGCTGGGGCGCACCGGCCAAATGTTTGCCTGCGACCACGAAGGCGTAAAGCCGGACATGGTGATTATTGGCAAGGCGCTGGCGGGCGGTTTTTACCCGGTATCGGCGGTGGTGGCCTCCAAAGAAATTTTGGGCCTGTTCCGCCCCGGCGACCACGGCAGCACTTTTGGCGGCAACCCGCTGGGCGCGGCCATCGCCACCGAATCGCTGCGGGTGCTGGTTGAAGAAAAGCTCATTGAAAACGCCGCCGAACTGGGCCGGTATTTTCAGGAGCGGCTGGCCGAAATTCCCAGCCCGCACCTCAAAGAAGTGCGCGGCAAAGGCTTGCTCATCGGTGTGGAATTAAAGCCCGAAGCGCGGGGTGCGCGCCGTTTTTGCGAGGCGCTGCAAGCCCGTGGCATTCTGTGCAAAGAAACGCACCAAAATGTAATCCGCTTTGCGCCGCCGCTGGTGATTACCCGCGCCGAAATTGACTGGGCGCTGGAACCCATCACCGAAGTGTTGAACATGGCCTGAAATTGGCCAAAAATCGGGCAACGCCTTAAAATCAGCAACTTAAAGCGGGTGGGAGAGCCACCCGCTTATGTTACCCGTCAACAGGAGAATTTTTATGAGTTTTAACCTTCGCCACCGCAGTTTTTTGAAATTACTCGATTTTACGCCCACCGAAATCGGTTTTTTGCTGGAATTGGCCAAACAGTTAAAGGCGGCCAAATATGCCGGCACCGAACAGCCCCGGCTGCGCGGCAAAAACATCGCCCTGATTTTTGAGAAAACCTCCACCCGCACCCGTTGCGCTTTTGAAGTAGCCGCCTTTGACCAGGGCGCGCACGTAACTTACCTGGGGCCGAGCGGCAGCCAGATTGGCCACAAAGAATCCATGAAAGATACCGCCCGCGTGCTGGGCCGCATGTACGATGGCATTCAATACCGGGGCTTTGCCCAGGAAACGGTGGAAACTCTGGCCAAATATGCCGGCGTGCCGGTGTGGAACGGCCTCACCGACGAATCGCATCCCACCCAGGTTTTGGCCGACTTGATGACCATGGCCGAGCACAGCAAAAAGCACCTGTCCGATGTTGCCTTTTGTTATTTAGGCGATGCCCGGTTTAATATGGGCAACTCGCTGATGGTGGGCGGGGTAAAAATGGGCATGGACGTGCGGCTGGTGGCCCCCAAAGAACTATGGCCCAACCCCGAACTGGTTGAAACTTGCCGCCAGATTGCGGCCCAAACCGGGGCGCGGCTCACCCTCACCGAGCATGTGGCCGCCGGGGTAAACGGCGTGGATTTTGTGCACACTGATATTTGGGTATCCATGGGCGAGCCGGAGGCGGTGTGGAATGAACGGGTTGAACTGCTGCGCCCGTACCAGGTAAACGCGCAGGTAATGGAATTAACCGGCAATCCGGCGGCCAAATTTATGCACTGCCTGCCCAGTTACCACAACCGCGAAACCAAAGTTGGCGAAGAAATTTACCAGCGCTTTGGGCTGGACGGCCTGGAAGTAACCGAAGAAGTGTTTGAATCTGAGCGCTCGATTGTGTTTGACCAGGCCGAAAACCGGATGCACACCATCAAAGCGGTGATGGTGGCCACGCTGGGCGATTAGGAAACCGGATTATTATTGGTTGGAAATCTGTCTGCCTGACAATTTTAACGCGAATACCACGAATGGAACGAACAACGCGAATATTAGCCTAAAGCTCCTTGAAAATTCGTGATATTTGTCCAATTCGGGTCATTCGCGTTAAGAATTTGCCGTAAGTTGTCAGATAACCAGGTTGGAAAAAACAAACAGGTCACGCTTTTGGCGTGACCTGTTGTTGTTTTTAAAGGATTACCAGCCGGCGGCGGGTAATTTATTTGCCCAACGCCGCTCTGACTTCGGGCAGTTTGCCGGCAGAGCCGAGTTTCTCGTTTTTGTGGGCAATAAAGTTGGCGTATTCGGCAATGTAAACTTTGCCCGGCTTGCGGAAGTCGAAGCCTTCCGGTTCATCACGGAAGTATTCGCGGTGCACGCGGGTCCACACCAACCGGCCATCGGTATCAATGTTAACTTTGGTTACGCCTAACGGGTAGGCTTTTACAAATTGGTCTTCGTCCACGCCTTTGGCCCCGCCCAGTTTGCCGCCGGCGGCGTTAATGCGAGCCACTTCCTCTTGCGGCACCGAGCTGGAGCCGTGCATAACCAGCGGAAAGCCGGGCAGCCGTTTTTGGATTTCGGCAATGCGATCCAGGTGCAAGCCCTGGCTGCCGGAAAATTTGTACGCGCCGTGGCTGGTGCCAATAGCCACCGCCAGGCTGTCGCAGCCGCTGGCATCAACAAAGGCTTTGGCTTCGTCCGGGTCGGTGAGCAGCGCGTGTTTTTCATCCACTTTGATGTCTTCTTCCACGCCGCCCAGCATGCCCAGTTCGGCTTCTACGCTCAACCCGGCGGCGTGCGCCCGTTCTACCACCCGTTTGGTAATGGCCGCGTTTTCGGCAAAGGGATGGTGCGAGGCGTCAATCATCACCGAGCTGTAAAAGCCGGAGGCAATGCAATCGTAGCAGGTTTCTTCATCGCCGTGATCCAGGTGAACGGCAAAAATGGCATCCGGAAAAATTTCTTCGGCGGCGCGAATCATGCCTTCCAGCATTTTCACTTCGGCGTATTTGCGCGAGCCTTTGGAAATTTGCAGGATGAAGGGTGCCTGCGATTGAATGTTGCCTTTGAACAGGCCCAGGGTTTGTTCCATGTTGTTGATGTTGTACGCGCCCACCGCAAATTTGCCGTAGGCAACTTTGAATAGTTGATCGGTTGTAACGATCATGGGTAAAAACTCCTTTATATAATTGATTGGGTTTATGGGATCAGCCGGCGCAGGCGTTGAATGTTTTCAGCCACCGTTGCCCCGGTATTAAAAACAGCCGAACCGGCCACCAGCACGTTGGCGCCGGCTTCGACGATTTCTCGAATGGTGGCGGAGTTTACCCCGCCGTCTACTTCAATATCTGCCGCCGAGCCAATTTCAGCGAGCATGGCCCGCAACCGGGCAATTTTGCCGGAACTGGTGGGAATGTAGGATTGCCCGCCAAAACCAGGGTTTACCGACATAATCAAAACCTGGTCAACGTAGGGCAAAATCTCGGTGAGGCTGGACAGCGCGGTGCCGGGGTTAAGGGTAACGCCGGCTTTTACGCCCAACGCTTTTATCTCTTCGATGCTGCGGTGCAGGTGCGGGCAGGTTTCTACGTGAACGGTGATAATATCTGCGCCGGCCTGGGCAAAGGCGGCGGTGTACCGTTCGGGTTTTTCAATCATCAGGTGAACATCAAGAGGCAGGGCGGTGAGGGGGCGAATGGCGCTAACCACCAGCGGCCCAAACGTAATGTTGGGCACAAAGTGGCCGTCCATAACATCAACGTGAATATAATCTGCGCCACCGGCAGCGGCGGCAGTAACCTGCTCGCCCAGCCGGGAAAAATCAGCCGCAAGGATTGAGGCTGCAATTTTTATGTGTGACACCGCTGTCTCCTTATTTTGGGTTTGGGGCAGATTGGCGGCAATCCGGTTGCCGCATGTTATCCGGGTTGCATTTTAACACCGCCGCCGCCGGATGACAAAGTGAGGTTAGCTCAGTAAGTTAAAATCACACCCCCCAGCGATAGCCCGGCCCCGGTGCCCACCAGCAAAATCTCGTCGCCGCGCTCAATCTGGCCATTGTGCACGCCCTGGTACAACGTTACCGGGATTGACGCCGCCACGGTGTTGCCCAACCGATCCAGCGAAATCAAAATGCGCTCAGTGGGCCAGCCAAAAAATTGCAGCATGCGCAGCCCCAACAGGCTGGCCTGGTGCGGCACTACCCATTTGATGGTGTTTAGCCCCGTTGCCAGCCCAGGCCGTAGCGTTTCTAAAAAGCGGCTGCTGTGCTGCCGGGTGAGTTTGAGCAGTTGCGGCCCGCTCATGTGAAACAGGTTATCGGCGGGCGTGGTATCCGGGTGGTTGGGGTGGCAGCGCGTGCCGCCGCCGCGCACCTCGGCCAAATTGGCCCCGATGCTGTAGGTTTCAAAATGGCTGGCGTGCACCGCCGAGGCTTCGGCGTGGGCCGGGCGGGTGAGCACCACGGCGGCGGCGGCATCGCCCAACAGCGCGGCGCTTTCCGGCTCTTTAAAATTTATTCCGCGCGAGGCAATTTCGGCGCTGGCTACCAGAATGGTGTGGTAGCGGCCTGTGGTTAGCAGGCTGGCGGCCACATCCAAGGCCATCAAAAAGCTGAGGCAGGTGGCGTGAACACTAAAACAGGCAATGCCGCTTTCGGCCAGCCCCAGTTCGCGTTGGAGTAGCGGCCCGCCATCGGGGATGCCCTGCATTTGCGTGCCGGAAGCGTTGATAATCAAATCCAGGTTGCGCAGCGGGATGCCCGCCTGGGCAATGGCTGCTTCGGCGGCGCGGGCAGCCATAAAAGCGTTGGTTTCGGTGGTGGCCCAGCGGCGCTCTTGTACGCCGGTGCGCTGCTCTATCCAGCCGGCAGGCAACTGGCAGCGAGCTTCAACCTCGGCGTTGGTGACAATTTGGGGCGGCAAATAGCAGCCCAGACCGGCAATTTTTAAGGGCGTCATAAAAAACTCCTTTGAAAGTAAGGGTCAGGAGTTAGGAGTTGGAGATTAGGGTGAGTTCAATCGCGTCACCCTGAGCGCAGCAACCTGCGCCCGTTGGGGTACGGGTCTCCCGACCGGTTAATCATAAATTTTCATCCACGGTGGCGTGCCGCAGTGACAATGTGGTATTAAAACCCGTATTTTTGGATTATTGGCACGGCCACGCCATTGAGCAGTTGTTTGAGCCGCAGCCACGGTTGCCGCTGCCGCCAGGGCAGGTGCCGCAAATAGACGGCGTTGTATTCCAGCGCCGGTTGGCCGCCGCGCAACCGTTTGAACTGGCCCACTCCGGCGCTGCAATTGATGAGTTGCTGTTGTTCCAGGCCATCCAGCAAAACCTGCGTGCTGAGCAGCCGGTACAGCCCCAAACTTTGCGGCAGGCCGGTATCATACCCAAAAACGGGTTGGGTCATAATTCCGTTGCGCTTAAAATAGCCCAAAACCGCCAGGATGTCACCTGACTTTTGGCCGGTTTCTGCGGCGCGAAAGGCTTTAAAAACCAGCAATTGGTTTTGTAGCGCCAGTTTAAAAAACTCCGGGGTAAACTGGGGGTTAAAGTGGGAATATTTATCCAGATAAAGCAGCCGGTACAGGTGCGCCAGGCGCGGCGCATCGGCGGGTGAAAGCTCGGTGGTGGTGATGAGCAGGTAAGGGTGGCGGCGGTATTTGCCCAAATCTATTTTGACCTGCTTTTTGTGCAGCAGCGCCGGGGTGCGGGCATCCTGGTAGTACACCTGGCGGCTAAAAACCAAGTCGCAGCCCTGCGCCGGCAGCGATTGCGCCAGTTGCGGGTTGCCCAGCGCATCAATTGACCGGAAAATGATGGGCCGGTTGGGAAATTGGGCCGTTAAAAAAGTGAGCGCGGCCTGCGTTTGCGCCGGGGTGATGGCCGGGTACAGGTTGGTGGAGAGCAGCCAGTTGTTCACCAGCACCACCCTGTCAAAATTGGTGGCGCGGTAGGCCCTAAACACCGGCCAGAGCAGCAGCCGCAGTAAAAATTCCAGGGGGCGGTGGTTGAGTTTGCTAAATTCTTCCGGGCCGTAGGCAAAGTAGTGGTTGTACGGCGAGCAAACGTAACTGTTTTGGGGATGCGGGCAAGTGACGGTGAGCGGCAGGATCACATCATCAATTTTAAGCAGGCGCAGGTCGGTGTGGATGTTGGTAATGTAGGGTTGCGGGCCGTGTTCCAGCAGCGGCAGCAGGTAGCGCCGGGCGTAATCGCCGGTGGGGGTAGCGGGCCAGGGCAAATTGGCCAGATTGTGCGGGCCAAACAGGGCAACGGCGCTGGTCATAGCGCGTATTGGGCCGCCACTTCCGGGCAATGCGACGGGATGATGCGCATATCGGGCCGGTTGCGGTGCAGTTGGTGCAGGCAGCGCAGCGTGTGGCGGTAGGCGCGGGGGTTGGGTAAAAACAGGTTAACCAGCGGGTTGGGCCAGGCCAACTCGCGGAAGGCGCGGCTGTGCCAGCAGGCGTCGGCGCACAAAAACACCGGCCCCCAGCCCTCGGCGTGCAAAAACACGCCCAGTTGACCGGCGGCGTGGCCGGGTAATCGCACCGCCAGCAACGAGCCATCGCCCAGCACATCAACGCCCTGAGTAAAGGGAGCGTATTCCGGCGGCAGCGGCGTCAGTTCGGCGGGGTTGAGCGCCCGCGAACGCGCCGGCAAATCGGGCGGGATCAATCCCGGCAAAAAGGCGGCTTTTACGGCGGCCAACCCGGTGAGCGGGCGCAGGGCATCGGCAAAATAGATGAATTGAGCGCGGGGAAAATCGGCCAGCCCGCCCACGTGGTCGGCGTGAAAATGCGAAATGATGATGCGTTCAATATCGGCGGGCAAAATACCCCGGCGCTGCAACCGGGCGGCGGCGGTATCGGCGGCGTTTAAATGGACGGGCGTAATTTTGGCGTACAGGCAATAGGGCCAGCGGCGGGTTTCACTGAAAAAGCGCGGGCTGTAGCCGGTATCAAACAAAATTGGCCCCAGCCGGGGGTGTTCGATGAGCGCAAACAGCGCCGGAATGGGCACGCTGCGCCAGCGCCCGCCGCGCAACAGCATAAACTCAGGATGCGTGCAGTGGCCGGCTTGCAATAAGGAGAGTTTCAATATCTTCACCGTTCCATTCAATGTCCAGCGTGGAGGCGGCGGCGGGGCTAATGCGCTGTTTGGCGCTGAGGCTTAAAAAATAAGCCAGCGATAGCCACTGCGATAACAGTCCCGGCAGCGGGTCCTGGCGCGAAAAAACAACATCGCGGCTGGTAAAAAAGGCGGTGCGCCAGGCCAAAAATTCGGCCCAGGAGCGGATTTTGGGCAGGCCGTACAGCAGCATCGGCAGCCCCAGTTTGGCCGATTGGCCCGCCGGCGGCAGCAGGGTGGGGTAGTTGGGGTCTAAAAAGGCTTCGGCCAGTTGGCTATCAAAAAAGTGGATGCCGCTGGTGGCGCGGGGGTTGCACTCAATGGGCATTACCTGGTCGGGGCCGGTTTCGATAAAATCAAACGCGATTTGCCCGGTGAAGCGGGTGTTCAGCATAAACCGGCGCACCCAGTTAAGCGCCGGAGCGTGGTCTTCGGCTTTAAAGTAGATGGCTGCGCCCTGCCCGGCGGTAAATTCTACGGCGTAGGCGCTGTGGGCGGTAATATGCCCGGTGTGAACCACGCTGTAGGTGCAAATGGCGCGGCCCGGCAAATATTGCTGGGCCACCCACGGGTGGTTTTGAGAGATGGGCGGCAACTGGTCGGGCCGGGTGGGGCAAATTACGGTTTGGGTGGCAAACCGCGAGTACACCGGCTTGAACACCAGTTGTTGGCCGCCGGCAATCAGTTGCGCCGCCTGTTCGCTGCTGCTGACCAGTTCGGTGGGCGGCGCGGGCAATCCCAGCAGTTGGGCGTGCAAAATAAAGTGCCATTTGTGGTGCAGCGGGTGCAGCGTGGCAATGGTTTCGGTAAAAACGCGGCAAAGTTCGTTGATGCGAGGCTTTACCAGCGCCACAAAAAAAGTTTCTTCGCAGGTGGGAATCAACCATTCAATTTCTTCCCGGGTCACCAATTCTTCCAGTTCGTCAGAAAATTGGGCAAATTGCCGGTTGGGCGGCGGCAGCAAAAACGTGCGAGTGACCGCCTTGGAAGTTTGGCACAATTGCCACGGCACGCTATCGGCCACAAAAACGGTGTGGCCGGCGTTATAAAACAGCCGGGCTAATTCTAGCGTAACCGGCGCGCGCCCACCGGTGAGCAAAATTCTGGTCAATCTGGGCCTGCCTCATTGAAGAAAACTGGTTTTTGCATATACTTTATGGGTAGTATTTTGGTACTAAATACCTTTCAGGAGGGTGTGATGGCAAACTATCTGGAATATCAACTTGATGACGGCACCACCGTTTTAGTGCAGGTGTCCGGGCAAGCCCCCGGCGGCATTACCAAAGTTAGCCGGGGCGACCGGCTGGGCAACGTGATTAACACCGTTAACCAAAAATTTACCGATGCTTTTGCCAGCGCCAAACAATCGGCGTTGGCGTTACGCCAGCAATTTGAAGAACTCAAAGCCGATGAAGTTGAAGTGAAATTTGGCCTTTCGGCTACCGGCGAACTGGGCAATTTTGCCATTGGGCAGGTGGGCGCGGAGGCCAATTACGAAGTCACGCTCAAATGGAGTAATAAACCCTAGTTGGGCTGCGCTTTTGCTTCTGCCTCTACTATAACAGATTTCACTTGACACCACAAAAGAATTTTTGTAAAACTACCGCATTCAAAGGCTGGCAGTTTTGTTATTTTTGAAAGGGGCGCGTAATGGGCATCCATGCCGAAACCAGATTGGGGTATGTTCACCTGACGGCCTCAAACCTTAACCGCTCGCTGGATTTTTACCGGCAATCGCTGGGATTTAAGGTTCACTGGCAAGAAAACGGTTCCGCCGGATTGGGCGCGGGCCGGCACGATTTGTTAAAACTAACCGAAAATCCGCAGGCCAAACGGGTGCGGGGCGTAACCGGGTTGTACCACTTTGCCATTCTGGTGCCATCCCGCCTGGAACTGGCCCGGTCACTGCGGCGGCTGGCCCAAACCCAAACGCCCCTCGAAGGAATGGCCGACCACGGCGTGAGCGAAGCCCTGTACCTGCCGGACCCCGATGGCAACGGTATCGAAATTTACCGCGACCGACCTCGCGCCGAGTGGCCCATTGTTAACGGCCAACTCCAGATGACGGTTGATCCGCTGGATGCCGCCGGGGTGCTGGCCGAACCCGCCGAAAATACCGAGGCCGGTTTGGCCCCGACTACGGTGCTGGGCCACATGCACTTGCACGTGAGCCATCTGGCTGAAGCCGAAACGTTTTACCGCGAAGTGATTGGGTTTGAGGTGATGCAGCATTTTGGCGGGCAGGCGGCGTTTTTAGCGGCGGGCGGCTACCACCACCATTTGGGGTTGAACACCTGGGCCGGGGTGGGCGCGCCGCCGCCACCGGAAAACGCCGTGGGGCTGCGCTATTTTGTTATCAACCTGCCGGAACAGGCCGAATTGGGCCGGCTGGTTGAGCGGGCGCGCCGCGCCAACTGGCCGTTTGAAGAACAATCCGGCGGTATTTTTTTACGCGACTCTTCGCGCAACGGCGTTTTGGTGGCAGTGGGTTAGGCTTCGAGCGCGCCCAAAACCAGCGGCAACAGTTGTTTTTTGCGCGAAACCACGCCTTTGGCGTCGCGGGTGCCATCGGCGCGGCGCGGGTACGGCAGCACGTCGAGCAGCGGCACATCGTCGGTGAGAATCAGCCGGCTGGCGGCCTCGACCACGTTTGTGACCATTAAAATAGCAAAATCCAGCCCTTTGCTGTCGCTCAGGCTCTTTAGGGCGGCGCGCACCCCTTCTAATTTCTCTTCCAATTGGGCAAAGTTGGTAATTTCTACCTGAGCCACGCCAAATTTCACCGTACCGGCTTCGTAATATTTAAAATCAGCGCCTACAATATCATCGGGGTGGCGGGTTGACATGTCGGCTCCGGCCTGTAACACCTGCCGCCCAAACGATTCTATCGTTTCGCCGGCCAAAACCGAGCCGCCCAAAAAAGCCCAGCGCGATAGCCGTTCGGCGGCGCGGCGGTCGCGGTCGGTGGTGGTGGGCGAGGTGAGCAGCAGCGTGTCCGAGGTTAGCCCGGCCAGCAGTAGCCCGGCCAACTCCGGCGGGGCGCTCAACCCGGCTTCGTCAATCCGCTCCGAAACCAGAGTGCTGGTGCTGCCCACAATATCCACGGTAAATTTTATGGGGATGTTGGTTCTGGGGTTGCCCAGCCGGTGATGGTCTAAAATTTCCAGCAGGTCGGCCTCGTCGAGCGCGCCCAGCGCCTGCCCGGCTTCGTTGTGGTCAACCAGAATAATGCGCAACCGGGGCGGATGGAGCGCCTCGCGCTGGCGGCAAATGCCCACGTAACTGCCGTGTTCGTCTACCACCCAAAATTCGGTGCGTTCTTCCTGCAAAATGCGGGGCAGGGTATCGGTAATGCGGCTGCTGGCCAAAAAGCGAGGCACGGTGGTATCGCAGGCTTCGCGGCAGGGTTGATCGAACAGCTCGGCAATGCGGGTTTCTTCGCGGCGGGGGTGCGACCCGATGGATCGGCTTAAAAAGTTAAACAGGCTCACCACGGTGATCAGGCCATAGGGTCTGCCATTTTCATCCAGCACCGGAGCCACGCCGCCGGTGCGGTTGGCAATGGCCCAGGCTTCGCGGAGCGGGTGTTCCGGGGTGGTGGTGTTAAGCCGGTGGGCAATGCTTTCAAACCGGGGCGAGGCGTCGGGCAGCAGCACCGGCGGCTCTAACCCCAGCCGGTTTAAAACCCAGGTGGTTTGCTGGTTAATCTGGCCGGCGCGGGCGGCAATAAAAGGTTCATTTTGAGGATTATCTTTGAGCAGCCAGGCGTACCCCATCGCCGCGGCAAT
The DNA here is from genome assembly GCA_964517605.1 of uncultured Caldilineaceae bacterium. Lineage (GTDB taxonomy): Bacteria > Chloroflexota > Anaerolineae > 4572-78 > J111 > J095. The sequence continues at coordinate 115,177 of CAZFCE010000011.1, forward strand.
TGAATCGGTATCGGGGTTAATGTGGCCGATAACGTAAATTTGGTTATTTTGGGTATTCATAAAAGGTGCATCACTTTTCTTAATCCCTGTTAGGGATGATGTATATTAAATAGGCGCAAATAAGTTAGCTGCGCCAAATCTAGCACAGAAACAGGGGCGCGTCAATATTGCTGCCCAACCTCAACCCAAATTTTTCATTGACGTGGCGGGCGGAAAATTTTATAATTAATAGTTGTCATTTTGAGCCAATTGAAAAGCAAACTCCCCGGTTATAGGAATTTTTTAAGGAATCAAACTCGTGGCTGAAGAATTGATTGGAACTCTGGCGAGTTATGTGCCAACCTTTATCAAACGCAAGCTGGCCCAAAACCCCGCCCCCATCACGGCGCCCACCTCGGAACAGTTTCCGGCAGCCGTGCTTTTTGCCGATATTTCCGGCTTTACCGCCCTCACCGAGCGATTGGCCCAGCGCGGGCCAGCCGGCGCCGAAGAATTAACCTCGGCCTTGAATATGTATTTTGGCCGGCTGATTGACCTGATTACCCGGCACGGCGGCGATATTGCCAAATTTGCCGGCGACGCGCTGATTGCCCTGTGGCCGGTTGAGGCCGGCGGCTCGCTGGCCAAAGTTACGCACCGGGCGGCGCAGTGCGGGCTGGCGGTGCAGCAACAACTCAACGCCCTGCCGGTGGCCGATGGAATTCAACTGTCGCTCAAACTGGCGCTGGGCGCGGGCCAAACCCAAACCACCCGGTTGGGCGGCGTGTTCAACCGCTGGGAAGTGTTGGTGGCCGGTGAGCCGCTGGTGCAGGTGGGCTGCGTAGGCCACCTGGTAAAACCCGGCGAGTTGGTGTTAACGCCATCGGCCTGGGCGCTGGTTAAAGAAGTGGGCAGCGGCGTGGCTTTGGCCGGCGGCGAGTGCGCCGAGCCGGGTGCGTCCGAAAGCGTGATCCGGCTTGACCGGCTGCGCCGCGAACTGCCGCTGCCGCCCGCCGAAGAAATTACATTCAACCCGGATATGGCTGCCGGGCTGCGCGCCTACATTCCCGGCGCTATTTTGGCCCGGCTGGCCGCCGGCCAAAGCGGCTGGCTGGCCGAGTTGCGCCGCATCACCGTGTTGTTTGTTAACCTGCCCAACCTTGATTATGCCACCCCGCTGGAACAGGCCCACCAGTTGATTCACCGCCTGCAAACCGTGGTGTACCGCTACGAAGGCAGCCTCAACAAACTCAGCGTTGATGACAAAGGCGTTACGCTGATTGCCGCCTTTGGCCTGCCGCCGCTATCGCACGAGGACGACGCCGTGCGCGGCGTGCAGGCCGCGCTTGATATTCAGGCCGAATTGCGCCAGATGCAGTTGCGCAGCGCCATCGGCGTAACCACCGGGCGGGCCTTTTGCGGTTCGGTGGGCAACGACCAGCGCCGCGAATACACCATGATTGGCGATGTGGTCAATTTGGCCGCCCGGCTGATGCAGGCCGGCGCCAACGACATCTTCTGCGATGCGGCCACTTACCAGGCCACCCAAAGTTCCGGCGCGCTGGAACTGCTGCTGGGCGTTGACCTGGACGGCTCCGGCGCGGTAGGCGATGTGCTCTATTTTGAGGCGTTGCCGCCCATTCTGGTTAAAGGCAAAGCCGAACCCATTCCGGTGTACCGCCCGCGCGGCAAAGACCGGCTTATTTTGGACCCGCAAACGGCGCACACGCCATTTGTGGGCCGCGCCACCGAGCGGATTTTGCTGGCCGAAAAGTTGCAGGCGTTGTACCACCACCATGCCGGTAGCGTGGTCATCATCGAAGGCCAGGCCGGTATGGGCAAATCGCAACTGGTGGGCGAGTTGCTGCAACAGGCGCGGGCGCTGGAGGTTAACACCGTGGTGGGCGCGGGCAACGCCATTGACCAATCCACCCCGTACCACGCCTGGCGACCAATTTTTCACCAACTGCTCAACCTTGATGCCTTACCCGGCGCGGGCATTCCGCCCAGCGAATTTATAGAAGCCCGGTTGCGCAAAATTTTGCCCGCCGCTCCCGCCCCGGCTGATGACTCGCTGATTGGCAACGACCTGCTGGCCGGCTGGCCGCGCCTGCTGCCGCTGCTTGAGGCGGTCGCGCCGCTCGATTGGCCGGAGAACGAACTCACGGCGCAAATGGCCGGCAAAGTGCGGGCCGATAACACCAACGATTTGTTGCTGTTTATTTTGCAACAGGCTCAAATTGGGCTGCTGGTGCTGGAAGACGCCCACTGGCTTGATTCGTCGTCGTGGGCGCTGGCCCGGCTGGTGGCCGAACAGGCGCAGCCGTTGCTGCTGGTGCTGGCCTGCCGGCCCGTGGCGTCTCCGCGCCCGGCGGAGTTGGGTCAACTGCTGGCGCTGCCCGCCGCGCAACACCTGGAACTGGGCGGCCTGTCGCTGCCCGATACCGCCGCGCTGGTGGGCCGCTGTTTGGGGGTAAACAACCCGCCGCCGGCCCTGGCCGAACTGATTTACACCAAAGCCGAAGGCAATCCCTTTTTTTCAGAAGAATTAACCCGCGCCCTGCGCGAAGCCGGGCTGATTACGGTGCAAAACGGCGCGTGCCAGCTTGCGCCCGAAGCCGCCGACCCGCAAACGCTAAACCTGCCCGATACCATTCAGGGCGTGATTACCAGCCGCATTGACCGGCTCACGCCATCGCAGCAGCTTACGCTCAAGGTTGCCAGCGTAATTGGCCGGGCGTTTGATTACGTAACCCTGCACGATATTCACCCCATTCTGGCCGAAAAGGCGCACCTGTCCGATTATTTGCAATCCCTTGACCGGCTGGACATTACCCAGGTGCAAAAACCGGAGCCGGTGCTGGCCTACACCTTTAAGCAAACCATCACCCAGGAAGTGGCTTATAATATGATGCTGTTTGCCCAGCGCCGCGAACTGCACCACGCTGTGGCCGAGTGGTACGAAAAAAGCTACCAGGATGATTTATCGCCGTTTTACCCGCTGTTGGCCTACCACTGGCGCAAAGCCGATGTGTTTGCCAAAGCCGTGGATTATCTGGAATTGGCCGGCGAACAGGCGTTGCTGCGCTTTGCCAACGAAGAAGCGGTTGAATTTTTTAACCGGGCGATCAAACTGGCCGAAGCGCAGCCGCCCGGCGCGTTGGCTCCGGCCCGCCGCGCTCACTGGGAATTGAAGCTGGGCCAGGCATACGTGGATTGGGTAAAATTCAGCGAAGCGCAATCTCACCTGGAAAACGGCTTGCAATTGCTGGGCTTTGCCGCGCCAAAATCAACCGCCGGTTTGGTGGCCGGGTTGGCCGGGCAGGTGTTGCGCCAGTTTGTGCGGCGGCTGTTCCCCAAATTTAACCGCCGCCCGCCGGCCAACCGGCAAAATCTGCTTGATGCCGCCCGCGCCTACGAAGGGTTGGTGGCTATTTATTATTTTGCCAACCAAACGCTGCCCTCGTTGTACGCCGCCTTTCGCTCGCTCAACCTGGCCGAAGCCGCCGGCCCCTCGCCCGAACTGGCCCGTGGCTACACCACCGTGGGCGCGATTATCGGCTTTGTGCCGCTGCACCGCGTGGCTCACATGTACTGCACGCGGGCCATCAAAGCCACCCGCCACCTCACCGACCTGTCCGCCTCGATGTGGGTGTGGCTGGGGGCCGGCATGTACTACGCCGGCGTGGGCCACTGGAGCCGCGCGCAGCACTTGTTTGATCAGGTTATCCAAACCGCCGAACGGCTGGGCGACCACGCCCGCTGGGACGACGGCGTGGGCAATCTGGCGGCAGCCCGTTATTTTGAGGGCGAGTTTGCCGCCAGCCGCCGCCTGTCTACCGACCTGTACGCCTCGGCGGAGCAGCGCAACGATGCCCACAACCAGGCCTGGGCGTTGCGCAGTTTGGCGTACTGCCTGTTGCCGCAGGGCCAGTTTGCCGAGGCGCTGGCGACGCTGCAAAAATTAGAGGCGCTGCTGCACAAGGACACCTCGCCCATTATTGACGAGGCGCTGCGGCTTGACCTGTTTGGCCTGCTGGCGCTGGCGCAGTTGCGCCAACAACAGCCCGACGAGGCGTTGCGACTGGCCGCCCAAACCCTCAAATTGATGGCCCGCACCTCGCCCACCTCGTACCTGTCGCTGCCGGGCTACGCCGGCCTGGCCGAAATGCTGCTAACGTTGTGGGAAAATGAGTTGTGTTCGGCGCTAAAAATTGATGCCGTTGGCCTGCCGCAAATTGACCCCGCCGCTTTTCGGTTTGCCCACAAATCGCTGGCCCGGCAGGCGTGCCAGGCGCTACGCGGTTACGCCCGCGTTTTTCCCATTGGCCAACCCCGGGCGCAGTTGTGGCAGGGCAATTTTGAGTGGTTATCCGGGCGCAAGCGAGTGGCCCGCCAGTGCTGGCAGCGCAGCCTGGCCGCCGCCGTTCAATTGGGCATGCCCTTTGATGAAGGGTTGGCCCACTACGAGTTGGGCCGTCACCTGCCGCTTGCCAATGCCGAACGCGCCGAGCATTTGCGCCGCGCCGCCGAAATCTTTCACCGGATTGACCTGCCCTATTACCAAAATTTAGCCGAAACAGCCCGGCAATGTCCAGCCCGGAATTAAGCCAACTGGCTGCCGGGGCCGCCGCCCGGCTTGAGGCTCAACTGGAGCAGGCGTTGCCGGCGATGGCTCCGCAACTCCGGGCGTGGCTGCGCCGGTTGTCCGGCGAGTCCGCGCCGGCGGCTTATTTTTTGCACCCGCTGGCGTTTCCATCGCTGGGGTTGCCGTGGTGGTTTGAAACCAGCCTGCGCGGCGCGGTTAACCCCGCGCTGCAAGCCGATTTAATCTACTCCACCATGAACGGGTACTACTACATCAGGCTGATTGATAACGTAATGGACGGCCACGCCACGGTTGAAACCCAACTTCTGCCGGCGCTGGGCTTTTTTCACACCCAGTTTCAGGGCGTGTATCTGCGCTACTTTGCCCCGGAGCATCCCTTTTGGCCGTTGTTTGAGCGCACGTGGTACCAATCCGCCGAGGCGGCCATGCACGAAGCCCAACTGCCCGCCATCAACCTTGACCAGTTCCGGCAGGTTTCGGCCCAAAAAGTGTGCGCTGCTAAGATTCCGCTGGCGGCGGTGGGCTATTTTTACAACCGCCCGGAACTGATTGGCCCGTGGTGCCAACTGGTAGACGCGCTGGGCGCGTGGCATCAACTGCGCAATGATTTGTTTGATTGGCACCGGGATTTAACGCGCGGCGCTGTAACCTACTTTCTGAGCGAGGCCGAACTCCGCCGCCGACCCGCCGAGCCGGTGGCGGGTTGGGTGGCGCGCCAGGGCTTTGCCTGGGGCCTTGACATGCTGGCCGAGATGATGTCGGCGTTGAACACCGCCGCCAAGCCGCTGGATTGCCCGCCGCTGCTGGCTTATCTGGCCGAACGCCGGCGACTTCTTGCTGAAACCGGGCGGCAGGCGCAAAAAGGATTGGCCGCGCTGGCTAAACTGGCCGGCGCGTTTACCCAAAAATAAGGGGGACATGGTGGAAAACGTTAACCTGTTTGAACTGGGCCAAACCTGTTTTAAGCAATTTCTGGCCGAGTTTGCCGCTTATGGCATTGAGGCCGACCCCGCCATTGAATTGCGGCGCGGCACCGGCATGTTGTGCTATTACGACCTGGCCGACCACCACATTTACCTGTCGGTGCCCGATTTGGCCAGCCCGGTGGGCAAGTTGCAGGCGCTCTTTTTTCGCTCGCTGCTGGGCTGCGACACCGCCGACGAACTGCTCTACTTTTTCCGCCTGTTCATCCCGCACATCATTGCCCACGAGCTTACCCATCACTTGCGGCAGCGGTACGGCCTGTTTGGCCAAAGCCTGTGGCTTGAGGAGCAGGTGGCCAATAAACTGGCCGTGGCCGTGGTCAAACACCGGCTGTCACCGGCGCAAAAAGAGGAGGCGCGCCGGTTTTTGCGCCGCGCCATTGATACCGTGGCCAAGCAAATGGCCGAAAAAAACATTGCCATCGATTCTTACTACAGCGTGCTGCACGCGCTCAACGCTTCGGGCCAGCTTGGCGTGGCCGATTTTGAAAACCTGGAACTGCTGCAAAGCTCGCTGCACGCGCCGGCAGAGGAGCTTTTGGAAGGCAGCGGCCAGTTGCCGGCTGAACTGGAAAATCGGCTGGAGCACCGCCAGGACATCATTGAAAATATTGACGAGCAGTACGCCACCGACCAGATTAAGTACATTTACTACCACCTGGGCTGGCTTTACCTGGATTTGACCAGCCGCGAAACCGAATACGTGGATGAATTTGCCCGCAATTACCTGAATTTGGGGGTTGAACTGCTGCCATCTCCGTCGCCGGACAACGCCACCCCGCGCGCGCTGCAAGCCTGTTACCGGGCCTCGGTTGAGGCCGCGCCGATAGCGCCGGCGGTGGGCCGCTATTTTTACAAACGCTACCGGGCGCTGCTGCTGGCCATGCTGTCGGCGGCGGAGTTAACGGTGGCCGCCCACACCGAAAAGCTCCAGCGCGAGGCGCGGCTCATTTTAGAAAACTGGAACGAGCGCCAGGCCGATACCCTGGATTATTTATCGGAATTATCGCCGGCGGAACTGCGCCCCTATTTTCCGCATCACATTGCCGCCGGCCTTGACGCCGATTTGTCTTTACCCGCCGACCTGCCCACCGACACCGACCGCCGCCTGTACCGGCATGTGGCGCAAGCTCAGCCGGATGAGGCCGCCGAGCAAACCGCACGTCGGTTGAAGCTGCTGGATCAAACCGATATTTACCGCCCCCTGCCGGTGGAAGTGCTGCTGGAACTGGCCGCCCGGTTGAGCCTGGTTCATTTTGCGCCGGGCGAAGCCGTGATCTGGCAGGCTGAACGCAACGACGATGTGTACTTTTTAACCGAAGGCAACCTCGAGGTTGTGATTACCCGCAACGGCGGCGAGCAGGTGGTGGGGCATATTGAACCCGGCGAAATGTTTGGCGAGGTGGCCTTTTTTACCGAGGATCCGCGCTACGCCACCGTGCGGGCGGTCAGCCCGTCGCGTTGTTTTGTGCTCACCGATACCGATTTGCAGTTGATTGCCTACCAGCACCCCGCCATTTTAATGCAAATGGCCGGGGCGCTGGCCAAACGGCTGGCCGATTTATACCAGCTTGACCACAAAGAAACGGTTTAGGATTTTAGTCATATTTCCAACCGTTGGGCGGCGTGTTACAATGCCTCTGCAATAAAAAGCAAAACAATATAGCCATTGGGGGAAGAAATGGGCGCTGATTTGCAGTTACTCATCGGTAAAATTATAGCGGATGAAGGTTTTGCGGAGGCGTTGGTTAAAAACCCGGAACAAACGCTCAATACGGCGGGTATTGAACCCACCGTTGATTTGCTGGAGGCGCTCAACGGCGTTGATGTTGAATCGCTTAAAGGGCTGGCCGCTTCGTTTGGCGAAAACAAAGCCGCCGTTTAAACTGTGGGTTGTTTATCAAAACAGTAAGGGCAATGGGCTATCTGCATAAAACCGGATAGCTTTTTTATTATGGACTGGTTTTCCGTTTACCAACCGCTGCGCGCCCAATACTGGCCGCCGGTAGAACAATTTTTTGGCAATTTGCCGCCGTTTTTGCACCGGCAGGCCACGTTGCTTAAAAACAACCTGGCCATCTCCTGCTCCGATACCGGCCAGTTGGCCGATATTCTCTGCCGCCCGGCAGACCACCCGCTGCTGTACCTGCATTTTTGGCTGCTGGATGACTGGCAGCTTGACCGGCCCGAGGTGGCCGGCCAGCTTTTGCCGGCGATGGCGTTATCGTTTGCCGGCGTATTTTTGCAAAACAGCCTCAACACCGAAACCTCGCCCTTTAGCCAGAACGCCGGGCCGCTGGCGCAACTCATTTTTCAACAGGCCAACCATCACCTGGACCGGCTTTTCCCCGCCGAAGCGCCATTTTGGGACGCGCAGCGCGCCTGCTGGCAAGAATACGCCGAAACCGCGCTGGCCGCAGAGCAAGACCCCGCCGCCGAATCGCTGCTGGCGGGGCGTTGGGCGTTTGCCAAAATTTCGGCGGCGGCGGTGGCGCATGCCGCCGGGCGAGCCGCCGTCTGGCCGCAGCTTGCGGCCATGTTAAATGATTTCAACCGGGCGTATCAGGTTCAACAGGATATTTTATCGCTCCGGCGCGATTTGCCGCGCCGCCACCTTACATACCCCATTGCCCAGATAATGGCCGCCGCCGGCCTCAATCCGCTTCAGCCGGTGGAGCCGGCGCGGGTTTTGGGAGCCGCCGTGCTAACCGGCGCGGTTACTCAACTGTGCCAGGCCGATGCGGCGCGGCTGGTCGCCTGCCGCAGCGCGGCGGAGCAGTTGGGGTTGCCTACTTTGGCCCGTTATTTGGCCGCCGCCGCCGAATTTGCGCAGGAAACCGGCGCGCTGTTTTCATTGAAACCCCAAAAACCGGCGGTTCCGCGCCATTTCGCCCCGCCGGTTGATGCGCCGGCGGCGGCTATTGCGGCGGCAGAAGGCTATTTGCTGGCGGATGAAACGTTCCGGGAAAGTTGGGACGTGCAGCGCGGGGGCGGCCCGGAACTTACGGCCAAGGCGTTTCCGTCCGGGTTGGCGCTCGAAGCGCTGGCGCGCGCGGGCCGGCCTTTGCCGGCGCTGGTTGCCGGCGTGTTTGCTCAACTGGCGGCATCCGGTTTTAGGTATTTTAACCTGCCGGAGTTGCCCCCCGACGCCGACGATTTGGGGCTGCTGTTGCGGTTGTTCCGTTACCTGCCGGATGACGCCCGCCCCGCCTGCCGCCAATTGCTGGCCGAACCGTTGCGGCGGATGGCTGCCGGCATTTTGCCCACCGGGGAAATTCCGGTTTGGTTTGGCGCGGCTGAGTCGGCGGCGTTGGTGTGGGGCCGTAGTTGTGCCACTACCGAAATAAACCTGCTGCTGGGGCTGCTGGATTTTGATGCGCCGGCTTACCGGGCGGTGATTGCGGCTTCGGCCCGGAGCGTTTGGCGGCGGTTTATAACTTACGGGTTGGGCGCGGCGCTGTATTATGTAACGCCGTATATGCTGTGGTCGGCGTTTGAGCTGCTGGCTCGCCTGCGCCAAACCGATCTTGGCGTGGAATTAGCGCCCGCCGAGGCGTTTTTTGTGGCGCGCTTTCAACAGGAAATCCAACAACCCTATAGTTCGCCGCAAAGCGCCGCCTTTTTTATGCTGACTGCCGCCGGGCCGGATTCTCCGCCGGTGCATCAAGTCGCCCGCTGGCGAGCCAAACTGCTCAAAACCCAGCGCCCCGATGGCGGTTGGCCCGCCGAGCCGCTATTTTTAACGCCGCACGGGGATCAAACCGCCTGGTACGCCAGCCGAACCGTGACTACAGCCTTTTGTTATTTAGCCTTACGGGAATTGTAGCAACGGGAATAAGGTTACGGCCACCAGCGACCGGCATCCTGAATGGCGTGGCTGATTTCGGCAATGCCATCGGCCCCACCCAACGAGAAGATAATCGGTTCCAGCGCAATCAGGTCGGCGAGCAGGTTTTTGCGCCGGCGCTGGGTAAGATGCGTTAGAATATCCTGCCAAAATTCGGCCAGTTGCGCCCGAGAAAGCGTAACCAGCGCCGGGACAATCTCGGCCAAAAGCTGGGGAATATGCTCCCGATTTTCCGTGCACCAAACCAAACTCAGGGCTTCTTTTAAAACCTGGCTTGTTTCTGGCGGGCGCAGGCACAACGCCTGTTTTACCAGCAGTCCGGTTTTGAGGTTGAGGTTGAGAATAGACCGGATGGCGGCCAACATCTCTGCATGGAGCGAAGCGGGGGCCAGCGGCACAAGTTGCGTGAGCAACTCGGCGCGTTGCGGCTGGCTGTGAATGGTTTGGGTAACTTCCAGAGCATCGCGTAGCAGCATTTTGGGCAAAACCGGCACAACCTGGGCCAGTGCATCGCCCCGTTTTCGCTCGTCGGACATAGCGGCAATGGCGGTGAGCAGTTCGCGCAATAGCGGCAGCCGGTCCTCCTCTGGCAAATGCGGCGCGAGTTCAACCAGAACTTTGGCGCGCCATTTGGTGTACCAAATATTGTGGTAGTTAGCCAGGGCCTCGCTCACGGTTTCGGTGTTGAGCGGGGCCGGCAGGTAAGGGTACAGTTGGGCCAGCACAATGGCGCGTTTCACCTCGTCCCAAATGCTTTTGGCCGTGCTGAACGCCTTTTCGGCGTGGCCAAACTGGGCTAACCGCAGCGCCAACTCAACCAGCACTTCGGATTGCCGCCATTGGTCGGCGATGCAGGGCGTTAGCTGGGTGATGGCGGGCAGCAGATTTTCCGGGGCGTAGGCGGTGAGTTTGGCCAGCACGCTCACTTTTTGGTTTTCATCCTGAAAAGATTGAACCAGTTCCAAGGCCGCCTCAAACTGCGCCGCCGTCAGGTACGGAGCCAATCCCTCCAGAGCTTTGCCGCGCTGGGCCTCGCTGTTGATGGCCGAAATCAGGTTGAATACCTGGGCAATTTGGGCGGGCATAAAATACGGCGCCAGGCCCAATAACGCCTCAACCCGGGCCGCTTCATCCGGCATCTCCTGCATGGTTTTTAGAGCCTGGGGATGCAACGCTGCCGGCAGGTATGGAGCCAACTGTGTAATAGTTTGGGCCAGCTCTTTATTATCGGTGATTTGCCAGATGGCCTCGTGCATTTGCTGCAAAATTTCGGCGCGGACTGCCGCCGGCAGTTGCGGCGCCAAATTAGCCAACATTTGTAGCTGTTTGGGCGAATCCCACGTAAGGCGAATGGCGGCAACCAGGCCGCGCAACGCCTTAAATTTGAGCGGCTCCGGCAGGTGCGGAATCAGCCCCAGCGTTATTTCGGCGCGGCGCTGCTCATCGTGGATGGATTGCACCGAGCGCAGCGCGTTGAGCAGCAGCGGCTCGGCCAGATGCGGAGCCAGCCCCACCAACGCTTCGGAGCGATGGGCGCTGTCTCTGATGGTTTGCGCCAGTTTGAGCGCCTCTATCAGTTGATCTTCCGGTAAAAGCGGGGCTACCGTTGCCAGCGCCCGCACCTGCCATTGTTCGTACCAAATGTTCTGGATGGCTTCCAGCGCGGCGGCGTGGCAGCCCATTTGAGCCAACTGCGGCGCTAACCCGGTGAGCGCCGCGGCGCGTTCTACGGCGTTATCAATGGTCAGGGCTATTTCTTTGGCTTCGTTTATGGTGACGCGGCGCGTTTCTTCGGAAAGATAGGGAGCCAGCGCCGTTAATGCTTTTGCGCGTAACCATTTATTAGGGATGGTGCGGGCGATAGTCACCGCGCCGGTTAAATTGTGGCACTCGGCCATTCTAACGGCAATAAGGCTGAGGGTTGTGCCGTGGCCCTCGCTATCCTGAATATTTTTGGTGATTTCCTGAGCGTCGCTCAATAGTTGCAGCGATAAATGAGGAACCAGCATGCCCAGTAATTCAACCCGTTTCCAGTGTTGCGGAATCATTTTTAGCGATTTGAGCGCGGTGTAAAGCACCCTGTTTTTGGGTTCGGGGGGCAGGTAGGGGGCTAACGCCAGCACCACCATAACCTGTTGAACGTAATTTTGGGTGTTTTCTACCACCGTCAAAATCTCATGGTTGGCTTTTTCTTTGGTGTCGTTGGGCAGGTAAGGGGCCAGTTGAGCCAGGGTTTTGGCGCGGGTTTTGCTGGATTTAATCAGCCAGGCGTTGGCCACGGCTTTGGTAATCAGCTTTTCGGGTAGGTGCGGGGCCATTTTTACCAGTATTTGCCCCCGGAGTTCATCAAACTGAATTTTTTTGGCCACAACCAGGGCTTCGGCCAGGGTTTGCTGGCAGAACGGTTCGGGCAGGTAGTGGGCCAAATCGGCCAAAAGTTCGGCTTTGGCCCCTTCCCACTCAATGGCTTGCGCCAGACTAAGGGCTTGTAGCAGCAAATCCTGGGGTAAATGCGGGGCCAGTTTGGCCAGCAAATCGGCCTGACGTTCTTCGTCGTCCATAGTTTGGGCGGCGGTTAACGCCTCTTGCAGCACCTCGATTCTGGCCGCGTGGGGTAAACGCGGCGCCAGCTCGGATAATACTTCAACCCGATATTCCTCATCCTGAATATTGCGGGCCGCCGCCAAAATCTGTTCCAGTAGATGGTGGGGCGTATGCGGAATGAGCCGGGTGAGCACCTCGGCTTGCCAGCGGTCGCTAACAATTTCGCGGGCGGTGGACAGGGCGTTAACGGGCTGGTTAAGTTCGGCCAGCCGTTGGGCCAGGTCAATCAGGGTTTCGGTTTGCAGCCAGGCATCGCTGATTTCGGTGGCAACCTGGATGGCTTTTTGCACGGTAATTTCGCGGGCGCCGGGCGATTGGTAAACCGATAGCTCAATCAGGGCGCGGGCTTGTTGCTCCGGGTTGAGTAGCTGGCAGGCGTAGGCCAACCCCTGCGCCGGCGACCACAGTTTTTTCTCAACCAGAGCAATCAACATGGTGAGCGGCAAATTCCGGGCCAGGCTGTTCAGCGAGGCCAGCATCAGGGCGTAACGGATTTGCATGCCAATAATCTTGCTCGGCGGCAGGTTTTGCTGGTGGAGTAATCTTTCGGCCTGGGTTACATCGGCCAGATAGCCGGCGGTTTGCCCCAGTTGTTCTTTAATTTGATACCAGCCGTTGCGCCCGGTTGCCGTTTCTTCATTGAGCAGAGCGTGAATTTGGTCAACCTGACCGGCTTGTTCCAGGTGCCAAACCAGATTGGCGTGAATGTAGCCGTCGTGGGGCAGGGTGTGCCACTGCCCGTTCTGGCTGCGTTGCCGGTACCGTTCGATTAATGTGGCGTGAACGGCGGGCAAACTCCACCCCAAACCGTTGGGCGACGGCGTGGTTAACAACCGCCGGGCAATATCGCGGAGCAGATCATGCAGGCGATAGCTGGGCCACTGCCGGTTGCCAATCCAAATGGTGGGGCCGGGCAGCAACAGGGCGTCGTTCCAGAGCAGTTCCAGCGTGTCGGCGGCTTTGGCTTCGGTTATTTGCCAGATGGTAGCCGCCATCGGCGCAGAAATTGGGGCGTCTTCCGGCAAAATCCCCAGCCAGATAAAGGCTTGCCGCGTTTCTTCGTCATCGGCTTGCAGCGCCTTCAGGCTTAAGTGGAATGATGCCTCTACCTGCGATTGTTCCCGGCGGCGGCGGCGCGGCGCTTCCAGTGCCTCTAGCTGGGCCACTTCGTCTTCCAGAGCGTGGCGCAACGCCGACCACGGCGTGCCTCGGGCCACGCGGGCGGCGGCCAGTTCCAGCGCCAGCGGCAAAAAGCCCACGGCTTCGGCCAGCCGCAGGGCGTCGCGGCGTTCCTCATCGTGGATTGGCCGGCCCATGCGGGTGGCCAGCAGTTGCAGCGTTTGGGCGGGACTCATCACTTCAAGCTGAAAAATTTTGGCGCCGGCCTCTTCGGCCACGTCAAACCGGCGGGTGGTGATGATTAAATGGCTCCGTTGGCCGCAAACCTGAAGCGCCTGGAGGTGCCGGGCTTCCCACACGTCATCTAAAATAAGCAGGATGGCTTTGTGTTGCAACAAACTTTTCAGGTGGGCCGCCGCCGTCTCGATTGAGTTGGGCCGGATGTCGTAATCGCCCAGCGTCTGAATCCAGTAGGTTAGTTGGGTGAGCAGATCGGGGGTTTGGCCAACAGTGGCCCACAAAATGCCATCGCTAAAGCGGCGTTGAACTTCGGGGGTGTAGGCTACGGCGGCGGCAATGGTGCTTTTGCCAATTCCGCCCAGGCCCAACAGGGCGCTGGCATTTACCATGCCGGGGGTGCAGGTTTCGCTGGCTAACAGGTTTTGGGTAAGCGGCCCGGTGATTTCGGGGCGGGGCACAAAATGCGCCGGAACGGGCAACGCCTGGTTGATAACCGGCTTGGCCGCGGCTTCAGTCGCGGTGAGTTTGGCGTGCGGGTATGCGCCAAGAATGGCTTCGATGGGGGTGGCAAAAGCCACATCCCTGAGTTTGCCGTTGGCGTTGGGGTGGTAATAGGTAGCCGTAACCATCCCTACCACCCGGTCGGTGTGGGTATCCAGCACGGGCGCGCCGCTCATGCCCTCAATAATTTCCTGCGCCCGGATTTGCAGCATCGCGGTGCCGTTGCCGTTGGTAATTGGGCCTAAAATGATGCCGTGCGCCCAAACTCCCTGAATATCCCCAACCATTGGGTAGCCAAACGCATTAAAAGTATGGCTGCCGGTGGTAAGGCTGGCTCCGAGCATTAGCGGCGTTACCGTTGCCGGCAACGGATTTTGCAACCGCAAAATAGCCACATCATCATATTCGGGGGGACGCCAAAATTCGGTTAATACTTGCGAGGTGCCGGTTTCGCCATTGCCGGCAAAGGTAATAGATACATTATTGCCAGGTTCAATACCGGCGGCGGCAACTACGTGAGCGCAGGTAACGGCAGTGGAGTCATCAATTATAAAACCGGTTCCCTGAATGGTCCCCTGCTCGTCAAGAATTTGGATGATGGAGTTTTTTATATTTTGAGTCATTATTGGACTGGTACTTTAGTCCTAGATATTAAGAATGTTAAGATTATAACATGACTTTATGTTATTTTCAATCGGTTCACATAAAATAAGCAACCTGTTAGCGTAAACTTTACGTTAAGGTTTTAAAGATTAATACGTTCTTGCCAGCGGAATCCTGCATTGCGATGGGGATGAGTTATTGAGCGGCTACAAAACATTCACCACCGAAGGAATCGAAAAAGCCGGGTGCCCAGGCCCGGCTTTCCCAAAAGGAGGAGAAGAGTTAATAAATTCTTATAGCATTAAGATACAATCGTTTTGGTTTATTAACTTGATGAAAATTAACCGCCTACCCTACGTTTACCATACGCAGTCGGTATTTTTAAAACAGGCTAGCCAATCGCCACAGTTGGGCCACGGCAAAGGTAACGATAAACCCCATCACCAGCGGCAGTAGCGTTGCCACGGTTGTCCAGCGTTTGCTGCCCGTTTCTTTGTAGATGGTGTAAATGGTAGTGCTGCACGGGTTGTGCAACAGGCTGAACAACATCAGATTGATGGCCGTGAGCAGCGTCCAGCCGCCGGCGTGAAACAAGGCCAGCGTTTCGGCGTTGCCGGCTGAAAATAAAACCCCGGCCCCGGCTCCGTATTGCGAGGTGCCCGTTACCAGCACCGTGAGCATTAACACCGTGGGGATAACAATTTCGTTGGCCGGGATAGCCACCACGTAAGCCAGCAAAATTACGCCGTTTAGCCCCAGCAACAGCCCCAGCGGGTTGAGCAGGTTAATAAGATGCGCGGCCAAACTAACCCCGCCGATGGTGACATTGGCCACCAGCCAGATAATCGCGCCGGAGGGCATGGCAAACACAATGGCCCGCCACAACACGTAAACGGTGCGGTCAATGAGCGAGGTGTAAACGGTTTGCCAAAACCGGGGCGGGCGATACGGCGGCAACTCCAGGCTAAAGGTTGAGGCTTCGCCCTTAAGCCACGTGCGCGACAACCCCCACGAAACCGCAAAACTCAGCAGCACTCCCAACATGGCCACGCCCACCACCGCCAAAGCCGAAATCAGCCCGCCTAAATACGCCGGCACCAGCGTGCCCATAAACAGCGAGGCGATTAAAATTTGGGTGGGCCAGCGCCCGTTGCAAAGGGCAAAATTGTTGGTGATAATGGCAATCAGCCGTTCGCGCGGGCTATCAATAACCCGCGAGGCCACCACGCCGGCGGCGTTGCAGCCAAAGCCCATCATCATACTGAGCGATTGTTTGCCGTGCGTTCCGGCTTTTTTAAAGATATTGTCCAGGTTAAAGGCCACGCGGGGCAGGTAGCCAAAATCTTCCAGCAGGGTGAACAGCGGAAAGAAAATAGCCATAGGCGGCAGCATCACCGAAACTACCCAGGCCGTAGCCAGGTACATGCCATCAATTAACAGCCCGTCAAGCCACCACGGCAGGCCCACGGCGGCGCTGCCCGCCTTTAACAGCGGGTGAACGGTATCCAGTAGAATGTATGATAACAACGCCGATGGGTAATTGGCCCCGGAAATGGTAATCCAAAAAACCACGGTGAACAGCAAAACCATCAGCGGAAAGCCCCACAGCCGGCTGGTTACCAGCCGGTCAATGGTGCGATCCAGGTTGAAGCGCGGCGGCGTGTCGGGGTAGGTTACGGCCCGGTCGGCAATGCGGGCGGCATCGGTGTACATGGCTTCAACAATATTCTCATGCACGCTGCCGCTCACGCTCCAGCGCAGCCGGTTGGCGGTTTCTAAAATGGCGCGGGCGGCCTCGGTGGAAACGCCGCCCGCCGGAGTTAGTTGATCCGGGTTAAGCATGCGCCGCCTCCTGAATTTGCCGTACCAAATTGCCGTTGGTTTCGCCGCCGGGGTCGTCGCGGGTCAGGTCGCCCAGTTCACCGCGTTCTATGGCCTCGATAATCCGCTGGTCGCCATCAAGCAGGCGCAGGGCAACCCAGCGGGCGTTGGGCAGCCCCGGAAAAGCCGCTTCGATGCGCTGCACCAGTTCGACGATGGCGCGTTTGAGCGCCGGCGGCTCGTTTTGGGTGCGATGGGGTCGGCACACGTATTGGCCGGTGGCTACCTGGCGCACCGCTTGCAGCAGGTCGGTGATACCATGTTTGGTGCGGGCGCTGGTGGGGATAACCGGCACGCCCAAATCGCGGGCCAGCGAGCGTTCATCCACCTGGATTTTGTGGCGGCGCGCTTCGTCCATTAAATTCAGGGCCACTACGGCGCGGTCGGTAATTTCCAGCACTTGCAGCACCAGGTTCAGGTTGCGCTCCAGCCGGGTGGCATCGGCCACAATGATGGTTACATCTGGCCGGCCAAACAGAATAAAGTTGCGGGCCACTTCTTCATCCAGGCTGGTGGATAACAGGGAATAAGTGCCGGGCAGATCAACAATTTTGTAGCGTTGCCCATCGTATTCAAAGCCGCCTTCGGCCCGGGCCACGGTTTTGCCGGGCCAGTTGCCGGTATGCTGGCGCAGGCCGGTGAGCGCGTTGAATATGGTGCTTTTGCCGGTGTTGGGGTTGCCGGCCAGCGCCACCACAAAATCGTAGTTGGCCATGTCTATGCCCAATTTGGTAAGGTTGCCCCGGTGATGAGCCGGGCAGGTTTGGCAAACGTCGGAGATTGGCGGAAGTTGGGGTGTGGCGGTCATTACTGCGCCTCCTCTAAATTACGGTTGATAAAAATATAGTCGGCTTGCTCCCGGCGCAGGCCAATGAGCGATTGCCGGAAAAAGTAGGCGGTTGGATCGCCGCTGGGGCTAACCATCTCGGCTTTGATGACGGTGCCGGGCAAAATGCCCAAATCCATAAAGCGGCGGCGCTCCACGCCCCGGCAGGCCGGCGAAATACTCACCACGCGGGCGGTTTGTCCAATGGGCAGGCTGCTAAGCCGCTGGTATTGCACCGGCGTGGTTATTTCTTCGTCGGCCAACGGAATCACCGACACGTTGCGGGCCAGTAACGGGGCCAGCACGCATTCTTCCGCGCCAGCCAAAAAGCGGATTCGCTCCGGCGTTTTTTCTTTGATTCTGATTTCCAAGCCGGGGTACAGTCCTTCGGCCACCAGTTGCGCGTAGACTACCGGCGGTTCGTCTTCCAGATGCACAATTCGGGCGGCCTGGCCGGTTTCTAGAGCGTTGAGCGATTGCCCGCCGTGCGGCACAAAATCGCCGGCGGCGGTGGGGATGGGGTCGCCGTGCGGGTCGTGGGTGGGATGCCCCAGCCGCGCCGCCAGCGCCTCGATTTCGGTGGGGGTGAGCAGGTGTTCTTCGCGTTCGGCGCGCTCGTGCCACTCGGATTCGTGAAAGCCGGTTTCATCGGCCAGGTAGCGTTCCCACAGCCGGTGCGCCCGGATAACCTGCAAGGCGTAATTTTCACCGGCGGGGGTGAGCAAAAAATCGCTGTTGGCCAGTTTGAGCAGGTTGCGGCTGGTCATTTTGGCAATAAGCAGGCTGGCTTCGTTCACCGAAACCTGGAGCACGCCGGCAATGCTTTCCAGAGTGGGCCGGCGGTTTTTTTGCTGGCAGTGGTAAATATGTTTGAGCACATCTTCTATGAAAATGCGTTCTGTGGTTGGGATTGCCTCCATAAAGTACACCTTTTTTAGTTGCGGATAAATAAATTTTTAGCTTAGACTAAATTATTTTAGTATTATAATTACAGAAATGATACTGTCAATACCTGGTTGGTGGGAAATAAAAAAGGCCGCGATAAGCGGCCTTTGGAATTATAAAAAATTAAGCAGTTATTGAAGCGGGGCAATCCGTTGCTGGCTTATGTCGCGCACCGGCGGGGCATCGGTTAATTGCAGGTACACTACCTGTTGCGCCGCGCCAACTTGTTCGGCGGCGTCGGCTTTGAGCGCCTGCGCATCGTTGACTACAAAAACAGTTGCCAAAATAGTGAGGCACAGTACCAGTGTTAACAGACCGTTGGTGATAATTGATTTTACGTGAGCCATGATTACACCTCGTTTTATTCAATCTTGGTTACAGTATAACAGAACCAGGTTAAGGTGTAATCCGCCTGCCGGCTAATCCTGACTACGCTTAAAGTCGGGTATTTGGCGGCGGCGAGTTTATTTAAGCTACGGCACAATGCCTACGACATTTGTCGTAGGCGCAGCCGGGTTAGCCGGCAATGATTTTTACATAAACCTGGCGGTCTCTTGGCCCATCAAAATCGCAAAAATAAATGCCCTGATAGCCGCCAATCACCAGTTTGCCATCTTCAATGATAAAATCCTGCGAAAAATTAAACAGGCTGGATTTGATGTGCGCCGCCGAGTTGCCTTCCTGGTGGGCGTAATCATCTTCAAACGGAACTATTTTGTTAATTTCTTTGAGGATGTCTTTGGTCACGTCGGGGTCGGTGTATTCGGTAATGGTGACGCCGGCGGTGGTGTGCGGCACAAAAAGCACACAAATCCCGGAGTTTACGCCGCTTTGCCGGATTATCTCCCGAACATCGGCGGTGATTTCAACCATGTCGGTTCGGGCGTTTGTTTTTACTTTTAGGGTATACATGCTTTCCTCCATTGGAATATAGTATTGTTTTGGCGCTGGTTAAGAACAACTCGCGGGTGAGTTGCCGGTAATATGATACCAGAGGTGGCGGCGTTGCTGCAATCCGGGCCGGGAATGGGCGGCGGTTCAGGTGAGCCGGCGCAGCCCGGCCTCGTCTAAAATTTCAATGTGATGGCGGTCAGTGGCAATCAGATTGGCGCGTTGCAATTCTCTAAAGGCCCGGCCCACCATTTCTCGCACCGTGCCCAGGTGGGCGGCAATTTCATCCTGGGTCCAATAGCTGCGGTTAAGCTGATGGCGCTCGTTTTGGTACTGAAGCAAAAACGAGGCCAGCCGCCCCGTTACCGGCAAAAACGACAGGTTGTGAATCCGTTGCACCAATTGGCGACAGCGCAGCGCCAGGTTGTAAATGATGGCATCGTTGAGCTGCGGAAATTGCTGCCGCAAGTGATCCATTGTTTCGCCAGAAATAATCCACACCACCGAATCCTCAACGGCAATCAGGTTGGCCGGGTTGGGACCGTTGTCAATAACCGGCACCTCGTTGCAAGAATCGCCCGGTTTGAGGACGGTCAAAATGTGTTCGCGCCCTTCTTCGGACAGGCGGTACACTTTACACAATCCGGTGGCAACCAGGTGCAGCCCGGCATTGGGATTTTGCTCTAAAAAAATAATTTCGCCCGCGCTGAACCGGCGCACTATCACATAGTGAAGAATAACGCCCAGTGTGGCGTCGTCTAATCCCTGAAAATACGGGATGAACCGCAACAAAGCTTTTTGATCCATTTGGGGCCGGCACACTCCAATCCAATAAAATTACGGCGCGTTTAAAAAACAGGCCGAGATTTTACCCCGGCCTGTTGCAATTACGGCAAAAATTGGGCCTGATTACAACTCAATTTTGGTGCCCAATACCTGCAAAAACTTTGATATCCAGGCCGGGTGAGCGGGCCAGGCCGGCGCAGTAACCAAATTACCATCCACGTGGGCGGCATCTACCGGAATGCTCATGTAGTTACCGCCGGCGCGCGACACATCGGGGCCGCAGGCCGGGTACGCCGAGCATTGTTTGCCATCCAGCACGCCCGCGGCGGCCAACACCTGAGCGCCGTGGCAAATGGCGGCAATCGGTTTGTTGGCGCCGGCAAAGTATTGCACAATTTGCAAAACCTTGTCATTCAGGCGGATATATTCCGGCGCGCGCCCGCCGGGGATAACCAGCGCGTCAAAATCGGCGGCGTTTACATCGGCAAACGTGGCGTTCAGGGTAAAATTGTGTCCCGGCTTTTCGCTGTAGGTCTGGTCGCCTTCAAAATCGTGCACGGCGGTGCGCACAAAGTCTCCGGCTTTCTTATCGGGGCATACGGCAAAAACGGCATGCCCTACAGCGGCCAAAGCCTGGAATGGAACCATCACTTCGTAATCCTCAACAAAGTCACCTACTAAAAACAAGATTTTCTTTGCAGCCATACGGTTTCTCCTTTGAATGTAATAAGTTGGTGGTTAATTGGGGAAAAAACAACAGCTATTATACTCCAGAAGTGCCGTGGTTCAAAGTAATGTTTAATCCAAAAAGAAGTTAAATTGAACATACTGCCGCCGCGTGGATATAACCGGCTGGCCGGTTTGTCTACGTTCTGGTTGTTTGTTATATTTCTGTGCAATAAATTTAACCCAAAGTTTAGCTTGTGTGGATGTTTGCAAATGGCTGTAAAACCGATTGTTTTGTATAAAAAGAATGAAGCCGCGCTCCGTAAAAAAAGCGAGCCGGTGCGCAGCGTTAACCGGCGCATAAAAAATCTTATTCAGGATTTAAAGGATACGCTGCTGGATCGTGATGATGGCATTGGCCTGGCCGCGCCGCAAATAAATGATCACTGCCGGGTGATTGTGGTGCAGTTGGGCCACCACAGCGAAGCCCAGGCCGAGCCGGATCCGCCGATTGCGCTGATTAACCCGGAAATTATCGAAGCCAAAGATGACCGGCGCGATTTTGACGGCTGCCTGAGTTTGCCCGGCCTGTTTGCCGAAACGGTTCGCCCGCATTATTTGCGGGTGCAGGGGCTTGACGAATGGGGCAAACCGTTCGACCGGGTGTTTGAGGGGTTTGACGCGGTGCTGGTGCACCACGAGATTGACCACCTGGACGGCGTTCTGTTTATTGACCGGGTGGCCCGGCCCGAAGACCTGTACCGGGTGAAAGAAGATGAAAACGGCAACTGGGTGCGCGTGCCGGTGAATATCTCGGCGGAGTAAGCGGGGTTAGTTGGCCGGCGGCGTTAACTGGCCGGCAATAAGCTGGCGCAACGTGTTCACCAGCAAATGGTGTTCGGCGGCGTGAACGCGCTCCTCCAGCGTGGCCAGGGTGTCGGCGGGTAAAATGGGCACAATCTGGCTGGACAGCACCGGGCCATCGTCTACGCCCTCATCCGGCACCAAATGCACCATAATGCCCGTGTGTTCAATTTCGCCCCGTTGGTACGCCGCAAACGCGTGCTCAATGGCGTGCGTGCCGGGAAACTGCCCCGGCAGCGCCGGGTGCAAATTTATCACCCGATTGGGAAAAAACTGCAAAAACTTCAGGCTGAAAACGTGCATCCAGCCGGCCAAAACCACCCAGGTTGGCTCCAGCGCGGCCACAAACCGGCCCAAATCCTCGTCGTAAATGGCGCGGTCTTCGCCTTTGCGCAGCCCAAAAGCAGCGGTGGGCAGGTTGTGCCGCTCCGCCCTAACCAGGCCAAAGGCGTTGCGCTTGTTAGAAATCACGCACCCAATTTCGGCGGGCAGCGCGCCCGCTTCAATGGCGTCAATTAACGCCTGCAAATTGCTGCCGTTGCCAGAAATCAAAACCACCAGTTTAGCTTTTGCGGCCATTTGGCTGCCTCAACTTTCCCATTCAATTTGATTACCGGCGATAACCTCGCCTATGCGCCAGCCGGTGCCCAGCGCGCGCAGCGCGGCCTCGGCCTGCTCCGGCTTAATAATGATGACCATGCCCACGCCCAGGTTAAACACCCGCCGCATCTCCGCCGCCGGAACATCGCCCTGCTGCTGAATCAGTTGGAACAGCGGCGGTGTAGGCCAACCGGCCAGATTGATGCGGGCGGTGAGTCCGGCAGGCAGCGCGCGCGGCACGTTTTCTACCAGCCCGCCGCCGGTAATGTGCGCCACCCCCTGCACGGCAATCCCGGCCTGGCGCAGTTGGGCCAGCTCGTTTTGGTAGCAGCGGTGCGGAGCCAGCAGCGCCTCGGCCAGCGAACCAATTCCCTCAAACTCGGTTTCAAGCGGCGTGCGCTCAAATATTTTGCGGATGAGCGAGTAGCCGTTGGTGTGCGGCCCGCTTGATGGCAGCCCCACCAGCACGTCGCCGGCGGCCAGCGTGGGGCGCGGAAACACGCCGGTGGCATCTACCAGCCCCACGATTGTGCCCACCACGTCAAACTCGCGGTCGCGGTACACGCCGGGCATTTCGGCGGTTTCGCCGCCCAGCAGGGCGCAGTTGGCGGCGCGACAGGCGGCGGCCATGCCGGTTACAATTTCGGCCACCATTTCCGGGGATAGTTGGCTGCTGGCCACGTAATCCATAAAAAACAGCGGGCGCACGTCCTGCCCGGCGCAGGCAATATCGTTAATGCAATGGTTAACAATATCGTGGCCAATGCTCTGGTAGCGGCCCAGCGCCGCCGCCAGCTTTACTTTGGTGCCAACGCCATCGGTGCTGGCCACCAGCGTGGGCTGCGCCAGCCCATCAAGCAGCCCGGCCAGGCTGAACATCCCGCCAAAAGCGCCCACTCCGGCCAGCACGTTGGGGCCGTGCGTGGCGGTAACGGCGCTTTTCATTAAACTGACGGCGCGATTCCCGGCGTCAATTGAAACCCCGGCTTGTTCGTACAGGTTGCTCATAATTGCTCCATGCGGCGGGTTTGTTCGCCGGTAAGGGCTTGCCAGCCAATATCGGTGCGGTAGTGCATCCCTTTAAATTGAATATGTTCGATGGCGCTGTATGCCCGGTGCAGCGCCTGGCGCAGGGTGGGCGCTACGCCGGTTACGTTGAGCACCCGGCCTCCGGCGGTGACTATTGCGCCGTTATCGGCCAGATCGGTGCCGGCGTGGAACACGGCCACGCCTTCGGCGGCAGCGGCGGTGTTCAGCCCGCTGATGGGCAGGCCGGTTGAGTAGGGGCCGGGGTAGCCGCCGGAGGCCAGCACCACCGTCACCGCCGAGGCGGCATCCCATTCAAGTTGCAACCCGGCCAGCGTGCCATTAACGCTGCGCTCAATAATCTCCAGTAAATCGGTTTTGAGCAGCGGCAGCAGCACCTGCGTTTCGGGGTCGCCAAAGCGGCAGTTAAACTCCAGCACGCGCGGGCCGTTGGGTGTGAGCATAATCCCGGCGTACAGCACGCCCACATAAGGCGAGCCTTCGGCGGCCAGCCCGGCCAGGGTGGGCTGGATGATGGCGGTGTTGATGTGTTCCAGCATGGCGGGCGAACAAACCGGCGCGGGGGAGTACGCGCCCATGCCGCCGGTATTGGGGCCTTTATCGTTGTTGTAAACCCGTTTGTGGTCTTGTGCGGTGGGCATAAGCAGGGCGGTGTGGCCATCGCAAAAGGCAAATACGGATACCTCCGGCCCGGTCAGCCGCTCTTCGATTAAAACTTCGTCGCCGGCCTGGCCAAATTCCCGTTCAACCATAATTTGATGCAGCGCCGTTTCGGCTTCGGCGGGGGTTTCGGGCAAAATCACGCCTTTACCGGCGGCCAGCCCACTGGCTTTAATGACAATGGGCGCGGTTTGCCGGCGCAGGTAGGCGCGGGCGGCCTCAAAATCAGAAAAAGTGGCGTGCGCCCCGCTGGGAATGCCGCGCCGCTGCATAAAATCTTTGGCAAAGGCTTTGCTGGCTTCGAGTTGGGCCGCGGCCCGGCCCGGCCCCCAAATTTTCAGGCCGTGCGCCTGAAAATCATCTACAATGCCGGCAGCCAGCGGCACTTCCGGCCCCACCACCGTTAGCTCAATGTGGTTTTGGGTGGCAAAGTTGCGCAGCGCGGCAAAATCCGTCACATTGATATTAACCCGGTTGGGCGTGCCGCCGTTGCCGGGCGCAACAAATACCCCGGTAACGCGGTTGCTTTGCAAAAGTTTCCAGGCCAGCGCATGTTCGCGCCCGCCCGAACCGATAATCAGGATTTTCATAGTCACTCCCCTTTTTATTGGGAGTAAGGAGTATGAAGTACGGAGTAAGAGGCAGTTTGCCCTACTCCCTACTCCCTACTCCCTACTCCTGTTTTTAGCCAAACGCCTGTTCCAGCGACATTTTATCAATATCTTCGGCCACGGCGATGGGGTAGTTGCCGGTGAAGCAGGCGTTGCAGTAGCCATGCGCGGTGCCGTCGGGGTCAATTGCGCCCACGGCCCGCATCATGCCATCCAGCGAAATGTAGGCCAGGCTATCGGCCCCAATTTTTTGGCAGATGCCGTCAATATCAAAATTAGAGGCAATGAGTTCGGCTTCGGTGGCCATATCCACGCCCATAAAACAGGGGTGTTTAATGGGCGGCGATGACACCCGCACGTGAACCTCGGTCGCGCCGCCATCGCGCAGCAGTTGCACCAGCGGCCCGGCGGTGTTGCCGCGCACAATCGAGTCATCCACCACCACCACCCGCTTGCCTTCCAGGTTGCCGGGCAGCGGGTTGAACTTCATGCTAACGCTGTTTTTGCGCAGGCGGTCGTTGGGCTGGATAAAGGTGCGGCCAATGTAACGGTTTTTGATAAAGCCCTCGCTAAAGGGCAGGCCGCTTTGCTGGGCGTAACCGATGGCCGCCGGCGTGCCGCTGTCGGGCACGGCCACCACAATATCGGCGGCGGCGGGGGCTTCGCGGGCCAGGGTACGGCCCAACTCCTGCCGGATTTTGTGGATTACATGCCCTTTGAACATGCTGTCGGGGCGGGCAAAATAAATGTGCTCAAACGTGCACAGCGAAAATTTGCGCGGGGCTGCGCCCTGCTCAAAATGGATGCCGTTGGCATCGAGCCGGACAATTTCACCCGGCTCAACTTCGCGGATTAACTCGGCCCCAATGGTGGCAAAAGCGCAGCTTTCGGAGGCCAGCACGTAGCCGGCTTCGTTGAGTTTGCCCACGCACAGCGGCCTGAAGCCCCACGGGTCGCGCAGGCCAAACACGGCGTTGCGGGTGAGTATAGCCAGCGCGTAAGCGCCTTCGGCCTGGGCCATCATGCCGCGCAGGCGGCTGTTCCAATCGCCGTGGCTGCCGGCCAGCAATTGCACCATCACTTCGGTATCGGACGAGCTGGACAGGCCAACGCCACGATGGAGCAGATCGCGCCGCAGTTGGGGGGCGTTAATCAGGTTGCCGTTGTGGGCCACGCCCAACGGCCCCAACGCCGTTTCGATGAGCAGCGGTTGGGCGTTGCGCAGTTTGCTGGAGCCGGTGGTTGAGTAGCGGTTGTGGCCAATGGCCAGTTGGCCGGGCAACGTGGCCAGATTTTCTTCGTTAAAAACCTGGCTGACCAGCCCCATAGCTTTGTAAATGTGGGCCACGTGGCCATCGCTGGTGGCAATGCCGGCGCTTTCTTGCCCGCGATGCTGCAAGGCGTGCAGGGCAAAAAAGGTGAGCCGGGCCACGTCTTCGCCGGGGGCAAAAATGCCAAACACGCCGCATTTGTCGCGGGGGGAATCAATTGTGAATGGTGAATTGTCAATGGTTAATGGTGATTGCATCCCGAACCTGCTGTATCCTGTCAGAAATTTGGAGTTAACTCCTAATTCCCAACTCCTGCTATTGTAGCGACTCATTATCGGTGATTAATTTTTCTGTTTGCGCCCGTTGAAATTCCTGCACCAGTTCGGTGCGGCCTAAAATTTTGGCGGCCAGCAGCGCGGCGTTGGCCGGCTCCAGCACCAGCGCCGGGGCCACGCCGGATGGCATGCGTAGGCTGGAAAATATATCCGCCCCGCCAAAACTATCGGAGTAGGGCGGGCAGGCAATCACCGGCGCGGCCACGCTGGCATCTACCATGCCGCTGAGGGCGTTGCTGCGCCCGGCCACGGTAATGTACACTTTGGGCGCGGGGTCGGCTTCCAGGTTGGCCAGCAGGCGCAGCAGGTGGGCCGGGCTTTTGTGCGCCGATGACACGTGCAGCTTGTAGGTGAGGTTAAACTGGCTCAACCCGGCGGTGATCTTGTCTACGTGCGGCAGGTCGGCTTTGGAACCCATAATAATGATAACGTCGGCCATTGGTTACTCCTTTAAAGTGTGGTGAGTTCTGTGAGTGAGATGAGTAGGGTGAGTTGAATGAGTTGGGTATAAAAATTTACCGGTTGTTTTGCCCCAGGTATTTGATGAAGCCTGCGATCATCCTTGAAACTTCATCCGTGTCTTGATAGAGGTCATCAAAGTTTTTGGAGTCGATATATTGTTGGTCCAGCGCAATGTACAAGGCTGATTGCACCTCTGCGGCGGAGCCGTGCGCAATGTACAAAAATTGGGCAAATTCTTTGGGGGTGTGGCGGGCAAACCCTTCGGCAATGTTGAGCATAATTGAAACTGCGGCCCGGCGTAATTGGTCCCGTAACGAAAAATCTCTGGCGAACTCGCCCCGGCTGGTCACGGTGTAGATTTTCTTACTCAGTCCGCGCGCTTTTTGCCATGCCTGAATATCCTCAAATCGCTCAATCCGCCCCAATCCATCCTCCAAAAAACTCACCAAACTCACCAAACTCTTAACTCATAAAACTCTCAACTCATAAAACTCTCAACTCTTTAACCCACTAAGCTTTTTCTAATTCGTTCTGCTGCCGGATACGCGCCCGGCGCAAACTCACGCCCGGTGAGCATTTCAAAAACCCGCTGGTAGCGTTGGCTGGCCTGCACCGCCAGGCCGGTATCCCAGGCGGGCGGCTCGCCATCACCGCGATAGCCGCGCTCGGCGTACCACAGCCGGATAAATTCCTTGTCAAAGTTATCCGGCTCTTGCCCGGCGGCAAACCGCTCCGGGTAGCTATTGGCCAGCCAGAAGCGGCTGGAATCCGGGGTGTGCACCTCGTCAATGAGCGCCACCTCGCCGGAGGGCAGGCGGCCAAACTCGTATTTGGTATCCACTAAAATCAGCCCGGCCTGCGCCGCCACTGCTTGCCCCCGCCGAAAGATTTCCAGCGCGGCGGCCATCACTTTATCCCAGGTGGGCCGGTCAAGCAGGCCGGTGTCAACCACTTCGGCGCAGGTAAGGCGCTCGTCGTGGCCGGTGGGGCCGCCTTTGGTGGTGGGGGTGATAATCGGCTCCGGCAGCGCCTGGTTTTTTTGCAGGCCATCGGGAAAGTGGTGGCCGTAAATTTCGCGCTCGCCCAAACTGTAGCGATACCACAGCGCGGTGTGGGTAACGCCGGTAATGTAGCCGCGCACAATCACCTCTACCGGCAGCGCCTCGCACTCGTGGGCAATGGTTACGTTGGGGTCCGGCAGGCTGATAACGTGGCTGCCGATGACATCGGCCACCTGTTCAAACCAAAAAGCCGAAAGCTGGTTGAGCACCTGCCCTTTGTACGGCACCGCGCCCAGCACCCGGTCAAACGCCGAGAGCCGGTCGGTGGTGATGAGGATGCGTTCCTGGCCGCGCCGGTAAATATCGCGCACTTTGCCCTGAATTTTTTCGCCCAGTTCGGGGATGTCCACGCCGGTGAGGGCCATGGGCGCAATCGCCTGGAGTTCGGTTTCGGTGAGCATTGGAGTTCCTCCCAAAAAAATTATGAATCTACGAATTTGCGAAATTACGAATGGTTGAAACTGCGGGATTTATTCGTATTTTCGTGGTTTCGTTCATTCGTGGTTTTTACAAATTCGCGGCGTAGCGCACGCCCGCCACAAACAGCGGCAGGCCGAGTTGGCCGCCTTCGCCGCGAGTCCAGCGCGGGTGCTGCC
The DNA here is from genome assembly GCA_964517605.1 of uncultured Caldilineaceae bacterium. Lineage (GTDB taxonomy): Bacteria > Chloroflexota > Anaerolineae > 4572-78 > J111 > J095. Next base: position 143,164 of record CAZFCE010000011.1, read on the forward strand.
ACGGCACAATGTGGTCTTCCGGGTGGGGCATCAGCCCCAAAATGGTGCCATCGGCGTTGCAAATGCCGGCAATGGCATCGTCCGAGCCGTTGGGGTTGGCCGGGTAATCGTTGCCGCCGTAGCGCAGGGCAATGTGGGCGGTGGGCAGGCTGGCGGCGGCTACAAACCGGCCTTCGCCGTGGGCCACCGGGCAGTAGATGGCTTCCGGCAGCTCGCGGGTGAAAATGCAGGGCGAAGCCGGGTTGGGTTCCAGCGTTACCCAGCGGCACTCAAACCGCTGGCGCTGGTTGTGGGTGAGGGTCACAGTTTGCGCGCCGGTTTGAAGCGTGGGGTTGGGCAGCAGCCCGGCTTTGACCAACGCCTGAAAGCCGTTGCAAATGCCCAAAATTGGTTTGCGGGCGGCCACAAACGCGGCCAGGTCGTCGGCTAAATCCAGCGTTAAATCCAAAGCCAGCCGCCGGCCCGCCGCCAGCGCATCGCCGTAGGAAAAACCGCCGGCCACCACCAGCATGTGGTAGTTTGATAACCGCCGGTCGCCGGCGCGTAGCTGGTTAATATGCACAATTTCCGGCGCGCCGCCGGCCAGTTCGCAGGCCCAGGCCGCTTCGTGGTCGCGGTTGGTGCCGGAGGCGTGCAAAATCAAAATGTTGGGTTTCATAGTTCACCTCCGCGCCAGGCCGCTTCGAGTTGCACCACCGGCAGTTCGATGGCCCCGGCGCGCAGCACCGGCTCCGCCGTTACCCGGCCAATTTCTGCCACCGGGCAGCCCCGTAGCGATTCTTCAAAGGCGGCGGCCTGCGCCGGTTCAACTTCGACCAGCCAGCGCCCGCTGCTTTCGCTGAACAAAGTGATGAGGGGGTGTGCAGCGTCAGCGGGCACGGCATCGAGATTAATGGATAAGCCCAGCCCACCGGCCAGCGCCATTTCGGCGGCGGCCACGGCCAGCCCGCCTTCGCTGCAATCGTGGCAGGCGCGTACCTGCCCGGCGCGAATGGCCCGGTGCAACTGCCGGGCGGTTTGCAGCGGCGCGTCCGGCAGGCCGGGCGCGGTGGTGGTGGTTAGCCCCGCGTATTCGGCCAGCAGCGAGCCGCCCAGTTCGGCGTGGGTTTGGCCCACCATGTACAGCCGGTTGCCGGGCGCTTTCAAATCCATAGTGACGGCCTGTTGAATATCGGGCACAATGGCAATAGCCGAGATGAGCAGCGTGCCGGGGATGGGGGTGCGCTGGCCGTCGCGGCCTACGTATTCATTGTTAAGGCTGTCTTTGCCGCTAATAAAGGGCGCGTTAAAGGCGCGGGCGGCGTCGTGGCAGCCTTTGGCGGCGCGCACCAGCCCGCCCAACCGGTCGGGTAAATTGGGGTTGCCCCAGCAAAAGTTATCCAGCAGGGCCAGCGTGTCGGGGTCGGCTCCCACGGCCACGGCGTTGCGCACGGCTTCGTCTACCACGGCCAGCGCCATGCGGTAGGGGTCAATCAAGCCGTACAGCGGGTTGATGCCGTTGCTCACGGCCACGCCTTTTTGGGAGTGACGAGTAGCGAGTGACGAGTGACGAGTGAACGGGCGAATGACCGCCGCATCGCTGGGGCCGTGGTTTTTAATGCCGGTGAGCGGTTTTACCACCGCGCCGCCTTGCACTTCGTGGTCGTAGGTGCGGATGATGGCTTCTTTGCTGGCCACATTGGGGTTGGCCAGCAGCGCCAGCAGCGCCTCCGCCGGGTTGATGGCATCGAGTTGGGCCAGATCAATGGGGCGGGGTTCGGGCGGTTGCCATTCGGCGGCCAGGTTAAGGCGGGGGTGGCCATCGTGCAGCAGTTCCATAGGCAAATCAACCACCGCCGCGCCGTTGTAGGTCACAACCATGCGGGCATCGCCGCTAATCAGGCCGATGTCGTCCCATTCCACCTCAAACCGGCGGCAGAGTTCGGCCAGCCGGGGCAGGTTTTCGGGCGGCACGGCCAGCACCATGCGCTCCTGCGCCTCGGATAGCCAAATTTCCCACGGGCGCAGGCCGCTGTATTTTAAGCCGACTTGCGTGAGTTCTACCGCCGCGCCCAGTTGGCTGCCCATTTCGCCCACCGCCGAGGAGAGGCCGCCCGCGCCGCAATCGGTAATGGCCTGGTACAGCCGCTCGTCGCGGGCCAGCATAATCACTTCGGTCACATCTTTTTCAATGATGGGGTCGCCAATTTGCACGGCGGTGCTGGCAAATTCGGCCTGGCCGGTGTCGCTGTCCAAATCCAGCGAGGAGAAAGTGGCCCCGCGCAGCCCGTCGCGGCCCGTGCGCCCGCCCAGCACAATAATGCGGTCGCCTACGCGCGGGTTGGTAACGTGGCTGCCTTTGGGGGCCAGTCCGGCGCAGCCGCAAAACACCAGTGGATTGGCGGTGTAGCCGGGGTGGTACAACACCGCGCCGTTAACATTGGGAATGCCCATTTTGTTGCCGTAATCGCCCACGCCGGCCACCACGCCGGCCTGCACCCGGCGCGGGTGCAGCGAGCCGTCGGGCACGTCGGCGGCGGGCAGGTTTTGCGGGCCAAAACAAAGCACGTCGGTCACGGCAATGGGCCGGGCCGACACGCCCACCACATCGCGGATAACGCCGCCCACGCCGGTGTTAGAGCCGCCAAACGGTTCCAGCGCCGAGGGGTGGTTGTGCGTTTCTACTTTGAAGGAGAGTTCGTACTCGTCATCAAAATCAACAATGCCGGCGTTATCCACAAAAGCCGAAATGAGCCACGGTTTGTGGCAGGCTTCGGTGGCGGCGCGGATGGTAGCACGCAAAAGCCCGTCGATGATTTCTTCTCGGACGGGCTGCGGTGCGGCGTAATCTGTTTCTTTGTAGGTAATGCGGGCCTTGAACGTTTTGTGAAAGCAGTGTTCGCTCCAGGTTTGGGCGGCCATTTCCACTTCGGCGTCGGTGAGTGGCCGGTTTTGCCGGCGGCTAAAATCGCGCAGCACCGCCATTTCGGCCAGGTTGAGGGCCAGCCGCCGCTGCTGGCTGAGCGCCGTTAAGTCGGCGTCGTCTAAATCCCGCAGGTCTATTTGCTCCACCACGGCGTCGGCGGCCTGCGTTTCGATAAAGGCCGGGGCGATGGGGCCAAGTTTGTATTGCTGCACCACCTCGTTGCACAGCACTTGTTTGGCCAGCCGGTGCAAATCGGCGGCGGTTAGCTGGCCTTCTACCTGATAGCGGTAGCCGGTGGCCACCTGCACCGGCGGAAAGCCCAGGCGTTGGGCGGCCTGCCGCACCTCAAAGGCTTCGCGGTCGGTTACGCCGGGCCGAAATTCCACCTCGATGACCGGCGCGGTGGCGGCGGGCGGTTGGCCCTCAACCCATTGCCAGGTAAAACGCTCCACCACCGGGTCGGCCAGCAGGCGGCGGCACAGGGTTTCAACGTGGTTTTCGGTTAGCTCGGAATGGCGGAGAAAAAACAGGCGGGCGGCATGGATGGCGGTAACACTGGCCAGCCCCACATCGTGGGCGGCTTGTCGCCGGGCAGCGGTGCCGGGCGGCGTGGACTCGGTACTAAAAATCTCAACACGGGCGTATCGATTCATTTGCCCTCTCGTTCAGTTGGGTGTAAAAATTGCAACCATTATGCCACTATTGGCGGTTTGGGCAAAATTACCATCAATAAGTTCTGTGAGTTCTGAGTTGGGTGAGTTAAATGAGTTGGGTGAGTTCTGTGAGTTGAACCAATCTGCGTTTATAACACTCTACTCATCTTACTCACAAAACTCACAGAACTCCAAAACTCACAAAACTCCCTAACTCATTGAACTCACAAAACTGTTTTTATTATGAGGAGAAATAAAAATGACCGACGATCTATTTGCAAACGAAGCCTATACTTTTGACGATGCGTTGTTGCTGCCGGGCTATTCCGAAGTGCTGCCGGGCGAGGTGAATTTGCGCACCCGGCTGGCGCGCGAGGTGTGGTTGAACATTCCGGTGGTATCGGCGGCAATGGACACCGTAACCGAGGCGCGGCTGGCCATCGCGCTGGCCCGCGAGGGCGGCATCGGCGTGATTCACCGCAATATGCCCATTAAAGACCAGGCCGAACACGTAGACCAGGTAAAACGCTCCGAGGCGGGCATGATTACCAACCCCATCACGTTGCACCCGCACCAAACTCTGGCCGATGCCGAGGTGATTATGGGCCGCTACCACATTTCGGGCATTCCCATTACCGCCGCCGATGAATCGGGCCGGCTGGTGGGCATTTTAACCAACCGCGACATCCGCTTTACCCAAAATCTCAATCAGCCGATTGCCGATTTTATGATGAGCAAAAATCTGGTAACGGCGTCAGTGGGCACTACACTGGAAGAGGCGCAGGCAATTTTGCAAACGCATCGCATTGAAAAATTGCCGCTGGTGGATGAAAACGGCATTCTTAAGGGGTTGATTACCGTCAAGGATATTATGAAAAAGATTGACTACCCCAACGCCGCCACCGACGCGCAGGGGCGGCTGCGGGTAGCGGCGGCCATCGGCGTGGGGCCGGATTATCAGGAGCGGGCGGCGGCGCTGGTGGCCGCCGGAGCCGATGTGCTGGCCATTGACACCGCCCACGGCCACAGCCGCAAGGTGATTGAGGCCATCGAGTGGACGCGGGCTAACTTCCCGGCCACGCCGGTGATTGGCGGCAACGTGGCCACCGCCGAAGGCGCGCGGGCGCTGGCTCAGGCCGGGGTTGAAGCCATAAAAATTGGCGTGGGAGCCGGCTCAATTTGCACCACGCGGATTATCGCCGGGGTGGGCGTGCCGCAACTGAGCGCCGTGGCCGCCTGCGCCCGCGCCGCCGCCGAGTTCAACATTCCGGTCATTGCCGATGGCGGCATTCGCTACTCCGGCGATGCGGTCAAGGCGCTGGCTGCCGGCGCGGCGGCGGTAATGCTGGGCAGCGTGCTGGCCGGGGTAGAAGAAGCTCCCGGCGACGTGATTTTGTACGAAGGCCGCCGGTACAAGGATTACCGGGGCATGGGCAGTTTGGGGGCCATGACCAAATTCAGCAAAGACCGCTACGGCACCGGCCAAACCTCGGACAGCGGTAAAACCGTGCCCGAAGGCGTGGAAGGGCGCGTGCCGTACAAAGGCCACATGCGCGATATGGTGTACCAGTTTGCCGGTGGCATTCGCTCCGGGATGGGCTATGTGGGGGCGGCGTCGCTGCCGGAGTTGCAGCAAAAGGCCAAGTTTGTGCGGATTAGCAACGCCGGGCTGATTGAAAGCCACGTGCACGATATTGTGCTCACCAAACAAGCGCCCAATTACAGCCCGCAATAAGGGATTTACGAATGACGAGTGACGATATTCCGGCGATGAATTTGCGGGGACAAGCCTCGTCTGTTTTCACGCCGTGAAAATAAAATATCACGCCGTGAAAATAGAGAGTGGTACAAAAGTAAGTGACAAATACGTCATTTCGAGACGCGAAGCGTCGAGAAATCCCTGAAAATTAAGATTGCTTCCTTTCACCTTCCAGGAAACTGAAACACTGAAACCAGCTTCCTGGAAGGTTTTATCCTCCACCAACGTAAGTCCTAAATTACTTGGCTCATGTTAAGTACAAGTGACCGGCACTTAAAGTGCCGGTCACTTTAGCACTTGCTCACTGAAAAATTCGTGGTATTCGTCCAATTTGGGTTATTCGGGTTAAGAATTTGCCGGTTTATGCCCAAAGTGTTCGGTAGCCGGATAATTATTAACCGTAATTGGCTAAAATTTGATGGACCACGGCGGCGGCCAGTTGGGCCGTTTGGCGCAGTTTGGCCTGTTTGTCCGCCTCGGTTTCGGTGAACGGCTCGCCAAACAACTCGCGCCACGAGTTGCGCCGCGCCGACACCTCCACCACATCCGCGCCGGCCAGCGGGCCGCCAGCCGCAATTTTGGCCGCCAATTCCAGCGCAAAGGCGGCGGGCAGCCCCCGTTCCGCCGGGGCGCTCACGCCCGGCGCGGCTCCGGCTTCTACGGCGTCAATATCCACGCTCAGGTAGAGGCCATCGGTGCCGGCCAACGCCACCCGCAGCGCCCGCGCCGCCACCCGCTCCGGCGAATCGCAGGCTTTATCACCAATGATGGTGACGCCGTGGGCGCGGGCAAATTCGGCCATCAGCTTGAAAATGGTAGACGAGGAGTGGTAAATGCCAATGGCGACCACGTTTTGGCCGCGCACAATTCCGGCTTCAATCAGCCGCCGAAAGGAGTTGCCGCTGCTTACCAGCCCGTTAACCCCGGCGTGGCTTTCCAGCGGGCGCATGTCCAGGTGGGCATCAATGTAAATCAGCCCCAGCTTTTGGCCGGGCCGCGCCTGCGCCACGCCCCGCACCAGCGGAAACGTCAGCGAGTGGTCGCCGCCCAGCGCCACGGGCAATTGCCCGGCCCGGCACACCTGTTCAACCTCGGCGGTAATCAGCGCGTGGACGGCGTCAGTAAGCGCCTGCTGCTGCTGAATGGCTGCCGGGTCGTCGCGGGTGGCGGCGGTGGGCGGCAGGTGATAGCCGGCCAGCGGCAGTTCGCGCCGGGGCCGGGCCGGGCCGAGTTCGGCCAGCACCGCCGCCGGGCCGGCGGCCGCGCCGGTTACGCCCCGCCCAAACCGGAGCATCATCTCAATGCCGCCCTCAAACGGGCAGGCGAGTAACATCGGGTTCATGGGTATGTTCGCTTTCTAATAGCAGATAGCCGGTAGCTTTTTAGTTTCACTAACCGCTATCTGCTAATCGCTAACTGCTATTGGCTAATCACCTGCCCCCGCTTGATGACGGTTTCCACCGGATTTCCGCCAAATTCATACGCCAGGTAACGATAATCCGGCGCGGCCAGAATGAGCAAATCGGCCTGTTTGCCGGGTTCAATGGAGCCAAGCCGTTGGCCCAGCCCCACGGCGTGGGCGGCGTTGATGGTAACGGCGTTGAGTGCCTCGGCGGGGGTGAGGCGCTGGTAGCGGCAGGCCAGCGCCATAACCAGCGGCAGCGATGGGCACGGCGCGGAGCCGGGGTTAATATCGGTGGAGAGGGCCAGCGCCACCCCGGCTTCGATGAGGGCGCGGGCGTTGGCAAAGTGGCTGCTGCCCAGGTTAAAATTAACCGCCGGCAGCACCACGCCCACCGTGTTCGATTGGCCCAGCCGGGCCATGTCGTCTGCCGGGGTCACGTCCAGGTGATCCACCGAAACCGCGCCCAGTTCCACCGCCAGCGTTACGCCGCCCAGCGACACAAACTCGTCGGCGTGGAGTTTGGGGCGCAGGCCGTGGGCCAGCCCGGCCCGCAGCACCCGCGCCGTTTGCTCGCGGGAAAAAACGTTGGCCTCGCAAAAGACATCGCAGAAAAAGGGTAAATCGGCGGCGGCAAATGGCGATTGGCGATACCACCCGGCGGCGGCGGGCAGCATTTCCTCAATTACCAGATCAACGTAACCGGCGGCATTGTTTTTAAATTCCGGCGGGATGGCGTGCGCTCCCAAAAACGTGGGAATCAACTCAACCGGCTGGGCTGTAGCCAGCGCGGCGATGGCCCGCAGCATGGCAAGTTCGCCGGCGGTGTTCAGCCCGTAGCCGGTTTTTACCTCGGCGGTGGTGGTGCCCAGCGCCAGCATGGCCGCCAGCCGGGGGCGCGCCTCGGCCACCAACTGCTCCGGCGAGGCGGCGCGGGTGGCCCGCATGGTGCCGGCAATGCCGCCGCCCGCCTGCATAATTTCCATGTAGGTTGCGCCGCGCACCCGCTGCTCAAATTCATCTACCCGGTTGCCGGCGTAAACCACGTGGGTGTGGCAATCCACCAGGCCGGGGCAAACCGCCCGGCCCCCGGCATCGAGCGTGCGGCGGGCGGTGTAATCGGCTTTTATTTGGGCGGATTGGCCCACGGCCACAATCTGGCCGTGGTTAACGGCCACCGCGCCGTTTTCAATCAGGCCGACGGTTTGCAAATCTGCGCCGCGTTTTGGCCCGGCGGGACTGGCGCACGTAGCCAGCGCGGCGTTGGTAATCAGCAAATCAATGTTCATCGGCCACCGCTTGGCTAACGGCCTCCACCAGCGAGCCATCGGCCACCAGTTGCCGCACCGCCTCAATGTGCGGGTACATCACCGTGTCGGCCTCAATGAACGGCACGCGTCGGCGGATTAGCCGGTAGGCCGGGCCGGTGCCCTGTCCCAGTTGCGCCGCCGGCCCCAGCTTTTGCTTGCGAAAGTCAATGCCTTGCGCCGCGGCCAGCAGTTCCAGCCCCAGCATTTGCTCCACGTTCTGGATAATCTGGCGGGCTTGCAGCGCCGCCGTCACGCCCATGCTCACGTGGTCTTCTACGTTGGCCGAAGTGGGGATGGTGTCGGCGCTGGCGGGGTGGGCCAGCACCTTGTTTTCGGCGGCCAGCGCGGCGGCGGTGTACTGGGTAATCATAAAGCCGGAGTTTAGCCCACCGTTTTGGGTGAGAAACGCCGGCAGGGCGTGGGCGTTGCTGGCTTCATCGGTGAGGCGCATTAGCCGGCGCTCGGAAATGTTGCCCAGTTCGGTCATGGCCAGCGCCAGGTAATCCATGGCAATGGCCAGCGGCTCGCCGTGAAAGTTGCCGCCCGATAGCACGGTAATTTCGCCGGAATCATCATCAACAAAAATGAGCGGGTTATCGGTTACGGCGTTCAGTTCAATTTCGATGACCCAGCGGGCGTAGGCAATGGCATCGCGCACCGCGCCGTGCACCTGCGGAATGCAGCGCAGGGTGTAGGCATCCTGCACGTTATGCGGATCGTGGTGGCGGGTAAAATCGCTATCGCGCAGCAGCTTGCGCAGGTAGGCGGCGCAATTAAGCTGGCGCGGAAAGGGGCGCAACTGGTGAATGCGCTCATCAAACGCCAGCGCCGTGCCGTGCAGCGCCTCCAGGCTGAGGCAGCCGGCCACGTCGGACACCCGGCTGAGCCGCCGGGCATCGGTTACGGCCAGCGCGCCGAGGGCGCACATAACGGCGGTGCCGTTGGTGAGCGCCAGCCCTTCTTTGGCCGCCAGCGTGATCGGCTCCAGGCCGGCCCGGCGCAGCGCCTCGCCGCCGGGCAGCACCGCGCCGCCAAATTCGGCTTCGCCCAGGCCAATGATAGGCAGGGCCATGTGCGCCAGCGGAGCCAGATCGCCGCTGGCTCCCAGCGAGCCTTTTTGCGGGATGACCGGATGCACGCCGGTGTTGAGCAAATCGAGCAGCCGTTGCAGGGTGCCCAGCCGCAGCCCGGAATGGCCGCGCGCCAGCGTGTTGGCCCGGATGAGCATAATGGCGCGAGTGGTCGCCCGGTCAAACGGATGGCCCACGCCCACGGCGTGGCTCATAACAATGTTGCGCTGCAACTGCTCTACCTGGTCGGGCGAGATGAGCCGGTCTTTGAACGCGCCAAAGCCGGTGGTAATGCCGTAGGCCACCTCGCCGCGATTCAGCAGGGTTTGCACGGCTGCGGCGGCGCGGGTAACGCCGTGTTGGGCGGCGGCGCTCAGTTCTACGCGGGGTTGGCCGGGCGCACCATAGGCCACCGCCAAAACCTGATCCAGAGTAAGGGATTGTCCATCTAAAAAAACGGTTTCGTTGGTCATGGATAGTTCACTATTTACCTGTCATCATGGGGATTTTTACGCCGCGCGTTTGGGCAAATTCAATGGCTTCGGGGTAGCCGGCATCAACGTGACGCACCACGCCCATGCCGGGGTCGCTGGTGAGCACGCGCTCCAGCCGGCGGGCGGCTTCGGGTGTGCCATCGGCCACAATCACCTGCCCGGCGTGGATGCTGTAGCCAATGCCCACGCCGCCGCCGTGGTGCAGGCTAACCCAGGTAGCGCCATTAACGGCGTTAACCAGCGCGTTGAGCAGCGGCCAATCGGCAATGGCGTCGGAGCCGTCGCGCATGGCCTCGGTTTCGCGGTTGGGGCTGGCTACCGAGCCGCTATCAAGGTGGTCGCGGCCAATTACAATGGGCGCGGAAAGTTGGCCGCCGGCGACCATCTCGTTAAATTTGAGGCCGGCTTTGGCGCGTTCGCCGTAGCCCAGCCAGCAAATGCGGGCGGGGAGTCCCTGAAACTCAATCTGGGTTTGGGCCATTTTTAGCCAGCGGGCCAGGTGCTCGTTTTCCGGGAACAGTTCCAGCAGGGCGGCGTCGGTGGCGTAAATATCGGCGGGGTCGCCGGAGAGGGCCACCCAGCGGAACGGCCCCTGCCCGGTGCAGAACAGCGGGCGAATGTAGGCCGGCACAAAGCCGGGGTAATCAAAGGCGTTTTTAAGGCCGTTATCAAAGGCGCGCTGGCGCAGGTTGTTGCCGTAATCAAACACAATTGCGCCTTTGGCCTGCCAGTTGAGCATGGTTTGCACATGCGTGGTCATTGATTCGATGGCGCGGCGCTGGTACTCGGCGGGGTCGCTTTGGCGCAGGTTGGCGGCTTCGGCCAGCGATAGCCCGGCGGGAATGTAACCGTACAGCGGATCGTGGGCGCTGGTCTGGTCGGTGACGATATCGGGCACCACGCCGCGCTGGTACAGTTCGGGCAGGGCTTCGGCGGCGTTGGCCACCAGCCCGATGGATTTGGGTTGCCCGGCGGCCACGGCCTCGTTGATCCAGGTCATGGCCTCTTCCAGATTGGCGGTGATGGCGTCAATCTGGCGCAGCGACAGGCGGCGTTCGGCCCGCCAGCGGTCCACTTCGACCACCAGCGCCACGCCGCCGTTCATGGTCACGGCCAGCGGTTGCGCCCCGCCCATTTCGCCCAGCCCGGCGGTGAGCACAAATTTGCCTTTGAGTCCGTCAGTCCAGCCGTGCTGCCGGGCCAACGACCCCAGTGTTTCATACGTGCCTTGCAAAATGCCCTGCGTGCCAATGTAAATCCAGCTACCGGCGGTCATTTGGCCGTACATCAGCAGCCCTTCGGCTTCCCATTTATCAAAATTGGCCTGCGTGGCCCAGGCCGGCACAATGTTGCTGTTGGCCAGCAGCACGCGCGGGGCGTCGGGGTGGGTGCGGAACACGGCCACCGGCTTGCCGGATTGCACCAGCAGCGTTTCGTCCGGCTCCAGTTGGCGCAGGCTGTTTAAAATGGCGTCAAACGCGGCCCAGTTGCGGGCGGCTTTGCCGCGCCCGCCGTACACAATCAGGTTGTCGGGGTCAAAGGCCACGTCGGGGTCCAGATTGTTTTGGAGCATGCGGTACGGGGCTTCGATGAGCCAGTTTTTGCAGGTGAGTTGCAAGCCGCGTGGGGCTTTAATGGTGCGTTGCATGGGTTTTTCTCCTTTGAAAATAGTAGTCAGGCATCAGTAGCTAGTCGTCAGTAGCCAGAAAGGTGTTTTCATTATTGGTGGTGTGCGGTAGCTCGTGACGTTTCCCTTGAAAATAACGTTTTGGCGTAAGGGCGACCCTCGCGGTCGCCCAACGGAGGCAGGTCTTGCACCCCTACGGTTATTGCGGCGTTAATTGACCGGCTCGGCCCACCGGCGCACCTCGGTTTTGCGCGGATCGGTTTTGAGGGCGTTGACCACGGGCAGGGTGTTGCCGGTGCGGTCTTTGTACCAGGCGGCGTTTTCAAACCGCGAATCGTTGCCGCCGGCGGCGCTGTTGGCCATAAGCCACGGCATTTGGGCCAAAAAGTAACCGGGCGCGGCATCGAGCATAAAATAGTAGGCTCGCCGGGTCAGGTCGGCGTGGTCGGCGGGGGTAATGGCCGGGTAGCGCGGGTCTTCGGCAGCGCCAACGGTGGCCCCGCCTTCGGTGCCGATAATGGGCAGGTAGTAGCCAAAGCGCCCGTAAAAAATGTGGGCGTAGGCATCAAACTTGCCAAAGGCGTTGCTGTCTTCATCAATAGTGTTGCCTACCCAAAAGCCGCCCTGCTCAAACGGCAGTTTGGCCTGGCCCCGGGCAGCGTTGATGGCCTGCGCCTGCGCGGGGCTGAGTTGGCGCGCGGCGATTTCGGCGGCGGTGAGCAGCACATCGTTTACGTTGACCGGGTCGGTGGGGTAATCAAACGGGTGGTTGAGAAAGTAGTTGTGCAGCGGCAACCAACTGCCCGGCAGCAGATTGGCCTGCCCGCGGGCGCGGACGCCATCCAGAAATTGGCGCAAAAACAGCGTGTCGTCAATGGTGCCGCCGGTTGCCAGCGGCGGCAGGCTGGGATGCCCGCCGGTAATCAACACTTCGGGGGCGGCGACCAGCCACAAATCAATGATTTTGTCCACATTGGGCGCTTCGCCTTCGGCCCAACCGCCGGCGGGGCCGGACACATTGGGTTCGTTGAACAGCTCAAAGTAGTGAATGCCCCGCGCCGTGGCCGCCTTCACCAACTCCGGCAAGTGTTGGTAGCGGGCGTTGCGGGGCTGGTACACCCGCAGCACCGGCTCGATGCCGTGGCCGACAAGCTGCTCAACCAGATACGGATCGGACACGGTGGGCAGGTCATCCTGAATCAGTTTGGCCCATTTGATGTTCATGGCCTGCAACTCGCCCACAAAATAGTCGGTGATGTTGGCGGGGAGGGGCTGGTTGCCGGGCGACAGGTGCAGGCCGCGCCCGTTATCGGCGGCGGGGCGGGGGTAGTTGGCCAGCGGGTTGCGGCCCGGCTGTGGTGTGGCTGCATAACAATTGGCGGTAGCTTTTTGGCCGCGCGGGGCAGCGGCGCGGAGTTCGGCTTCAAAACAAAGGGCGCGGGCTGCGGTTTTGCGGGGGCGGTTTTTGAGCGCCGCCACCACCGGCTCCTGTTTTCCGGCGCGGTCGTGATACCAGGCATTTTTCTCCCAAACCGGCTCGTCGTATTCCAGCGCGTGCTGGGCCAGCAGCCAGGTGTTGGTGGCAAAGTAATAATCGGGCGCGGCATCAAGCATATAATCGGCGCTCCACAGCGTCCAGTCGGCCACGGTTTGGCCATCAACCGGCGGGTAGCGCGGGTCTTCGGCGCTGCCGTTGGTGGCTCCGCCTTCGGTGGAGATGATGGGAATATCAAAGCCAAACATGGCGCGGAACTGGCTGTGGTAGCTGATAAAGTGCAAAAAGGCGGTAGAGTCATCCAGCAGGGTGAAGCCGTGCATTTTACCGGCGGCAAACGCCTGGTTGATTTCGGCGGTTTTGGCCGGGGACAGGCCAAATTGGGCGGCGTCGGCCTGGGTGAGTTGGCGGTATTTGAGAATGGCGGCGACCTGGCGTTGCAGGTTGATTTCGGCGGCTTTGGCCGCGGTGAGTTGGTAGCGGCTGATTTCGGCGGGGGTGAGCGGCAGGCCAAATTGGTTTACGGTATCAAAGGGGTAAGTGGGCGGGTGGTTGATGGTGTAGTTGTGCACGGCGGCCCAGCTAAAGTAGAGCACTTGCTCGTTGCCCTGCTGGCGGAGAGCGTTGAAAAAGCGGTAAAAAAAGGCGTTTTGCCAATCGGGCAGTTTTTGGTCGGGGGCAAAAAAGCTGGGCAGGCTGGGGTAGCCGCCGGCGAGGTAAATGGTGCGGGCGGCATCGGCCCAGATTTTGGCCAGTTGTTCCGGCTGCGGCTCATCGCCATTACACCAGCCGCCGGTTTTGCCGGGCTGGTTGGGTTCGTTGTAGGTTTCAAAGTAGTACGCGCCTTTGGCCACGTAATGGCGCACCATGTTATCTAAATCCTGCCGGTTGTAGGCTTTGTTGCATTGCTGGTAAATGCGGATGACGGGCATGATGTCGTGGGCTACCAGCGCGTCAATGGTGGCGTCGTAATCGCGGTTGTTGAGCTTGTCCACCAGTATTTTTACCCATTTGATGTTCATGGCCTGCAATTCGGCCACAAAATAAGCGGTGGCCTGGGGAGATTGGGCGTAGAGGTGGGTGCTCCAGTGCACGCCGAGGCCGTTATCGTTTTTGGGGCGGGGCCAGGCGCTCAACGGCAGCGGCGCAGTGGGAAATTGCGCCGCCGGCGTGGCGGTTGGGGCCAAGGCCGCGCCGGTAGGAGCGCCAAGCAGCAGCGCCGCCAGCGCGCTCAGGGTAATGAGTAATAATCGGTTCAAATTATTCCCCCTTGAAAATTACGAGCGACGAATTACGAACGATACCTAACTCACTTCACTCACCAACTCACTTCACTCACAAAACTCATTTACGGCCATAGTTTAGCACGGTTTGCGGCAGATACCAATCATTCGCCGCCGGGTCAACGCGGTTGTGAAAAAAATTACCCACTTGGGTAGTTACAACAAGAGCAAAGTTTGCTACAATGTGAAATTGCCCCCTAATTTTTTGGCCGGGCAAAAGTTTTTATAAAACACCTCAACCGCAATGATGCGCTTGTGTTATAGCCGGTTGGGGCGTTTTTTTACAGAAAGGATGGGAATTATGCAACAGGACTTTGTCCGCACACCGGTTGGCATGGCCCCCAAACAGGGCCTGTACGATCCTCAATTTGAACACGACGCCTGCGGGGTGGGGTTTGTGGTCAACATTAAGGGCCAACAATCTCATCAAATCATCCAGCAGGCGCTGGAAGTGCTCAATAATTTAACGCACCGGGGAGCTACCGGCGCTGAACCCAATACCGGGGATGGCGCCGGTATTTTATTCCAAACGCCGCACAAATTTTTTAAAAAGGTGTGCGCCTTTGAGCTACCCGCGCCCGGCCAATACGGCGTTGGCATGCTGTTTTTACCGCCCGACGCCAAACAGCGCGCCGCCATCGAAACCCGGTTTGAGCAGATTGTGGCCGCCGAAGGGCAGCAGTTTTTGGGCTGGCGCACCGTACCCACCGATAACCGCACTCTGGGCCAAACGGCCATTTCGGTGGAGCCGTACATGCGGCAGGCCTTTATAAAACGCAACCCCGCCATTGCCGATGACATGGATTTTGAGCGCAAGCTGTACATTATCCGCAAACGGGCCGACAACGAAATTCGCTACACCAGCGACTTTTCCGGCGGCGAATACTTTTACGTTTCCAGCCTGTCGTACAAGACCATTGTGTACAAAGGCATGCTCATGTCGGAGCAATTGCCGGAATATTACCCCGACCTGTCAGACCCCGGCATGGAATCGGCGCTGGGGTTGGTGCACTCCCGCTTTAGCACCAACACCTTCCCCAGTTGGGAACGCGCCCACCCCTACCGCTACATTATCCACAATGGCGAAATCAACACCCTGCGCGGCAACGTCAACTGGATTCACGCCCAGCAAATGCACTTTGAATCGCCGCTGTTTAACGGCAACATAAAAAAATTGTTGCCCATCGTTTCCCCGGAGGGCAGCGACTCGGCCATGTTTGATAACGTGCTGGAATTTCTCACCCTGGCCGGGCGCTCGCTGCCGCACGTAATGATGATGATGATCCCCGAACCGTGGTCTAACCACGAAAGCATGAGCGATGAAAAACGGGCCTTTTACGAATACCACAGCACTTTAATGGAACCGTGGGACGGCCCGGCCTCGATTGGTTTTACCGATGGCGTGCGGATTGGGGCCACACTCGACCGCAACGGCCTGCGCCCGTCGCGCTATTACGTGACCAAAGATGATCTGGTGATTATGGCCTCGGAAGTGGGCGTGCTGGATGTGCCGCCGGAGCGGGTGCTGTACAAAGGCCGCCTGGAACCGGGCCGCATGTTTTTGGTGGATACCGAACAGGGCCGCATTATCCACGATGAAGAAATCAAGCGCCAAATGGCCGGCGAACACCCCTATCGCCAGTGGCTCAACGACGACATGGTAACGCTGGAAGAACTGCCCATGCCCGCCGCCAACCAGCCGCCAGCCGGCAACGGCCACATCAACGTGATTGCCCAGGCAGAACTGGCGCGGCTGGGCCGCCGCATGGCCTCGGAGATTGACCACAACTACGTGTTGCAGCGGCAGCAGGCTTTTGGCTACACCTTTGAAGATTTGCGGATGCTGATTGGCCCCATGGCCAAAAACGCCATCGAGCCGGTGGGGTCCATGGGCAACGATGCGCCGCTGGCGGTGCTGTCGGACCGCTCGCGGTTGTTGTACGATTACTTTCAACAACTCTTTGCCCAGGTTACCAACCCGCCCATTGACGCCATCCGCGAGGAAATTATCACCGCCACCGAAGTGATGCTGGGCACCGAAAGCAACCTGCTGAACCCCGGCCCGGAAAGCGCCCGCCAGATTAAATTGAAGCACCCCATTCTCACCAACGCCGAACTGGCCAAACTGCGCCATCTGGATCACGCGGGGTTCAAATCCATCACCCTGCCCATTTTGTTTAAAGTTGACGACGGCGAAGCCGGGCTGGAACAGGCGCTCGAAGAGCTGTACGCCGCTGCCGATAACGCCGTGGCCGCCAACTACAACATCATCATTTTGTCTGACCGGGGCATTGACCAGCGCCACGCCGCCATTCCGGCGCTGCTGGCGGTATCGGGCCTGCACCATCACCTTATCCGCAACGGCAACCGCACCAGCGCCGCGCTCATTCTGGAAAGCGGCGAACCGCGCGAGGTGCATCACTTTGCCACGCTCATTGGTTACGGCGTCAGCGCCATCAACCCCTACCTGGCCTACGAAACCCTGGCCGACATGATTAACCAGAACATGCTCGCCGGCACCAACTACGAAGAGGCCCAGTACAAATACGTTAAAGCCGCCGTTAAAGGCGTGGTCAAAACTCTGTCTAAAATGGGCATTTCGACCATTCAAAGTTACTGCGGCGCGCAGATTTTTGAAGCCATCGGCCTGAAACAGGCGGTGGTGGATAAATATTTTACCTGGACGCCCACCCGCGTGGAAGGTATTGGGCTGGACGTGATTGCCAAAGAAGTTGAAATCCGCCACCGGCACGGCTTTCCCGACCGGCAAACCAACGGCCAAACCCTTGAGGTTGGCGGCGAATGGCAGTGGCGCAAAGACGGCGAGCACCACCTGTTTAACCCGCAAACCATCCACCTGCTGCAAAAAGCCGCCCGCTCCGGCGATTACAAAATTTTCCAGCAGTACGCCCAACTGGTTAACGACCAATCCGCCCGGCTGGGCACGCTGCGCGGCCTGCTTAAATTTAAAACCGATGCCCCGCCCATCCCGCTGGATGAAGTGGAATCCGTGGAATCCATTTGCCGCCGCTTTAAAACCGGGGCCATGAGCTACGGCTCCATTAGCCAGGAAGCCCACGAGGCGCTGGCCATTGCCATGAACCGCATCGGCGGCAAGAGCAACACCGGCGAAGGCGGCGAGGACCCGGCCCGCTTTATTCCGGCGACCAACGGCGATTCGCGCAACAGCGCCATTAAACAGGTGGCGTCGGGCCGCTTTGGCGTAACCAGCGAGTACCTGGTTAACGCCCAGGAATTGCAAATTAAAATGGCGCAGGGGGCCAAGCCCGGCGAAGGCGGCCAGTTGCCCGGCGCCAAAGTGTACCCGTGGGTGGCCAAAGTGCGCCACTCCACGCCCGGCGTTGGGCTGATTTCGCCGCCCCCGCACCACGATATTTACAGTATTGAGGATTTGGCTGAGCTGATTCACGATTTGAAGAACGCCAACCACAATGCCCGCATCAACGTTAAGCTGGTGTCCGAGGTGGGCGTGGGCACCATTGCCGCCGGGGTGGCCAAAGGCAAAGCCGATGTTATTTTGATCAGCGGTTACGATGGCGGCACCGGCGCTTCGCCGCGTAGCAGTATTAAACACGCTGGCCTGCCGTGGGAACTGGGCGTGGCCGAAACCCATCAAACCCTGGTGTTGAACAACCTGCGCAGCCGGGTGGTGGTAGAAACCGACGGCCAACTCAAAACCGGGCGCGATGTGGCTATTGCCGCACTGTTAGGCGCGGAAGAATTTGGCTTTGCCACCGCGCCGCTGGTAACATTGGGTTGCACCATGATGCGGGTGTGCAACCTGGATACCTGCCCGGTGGGCGTGGCCACCCAAAACCCGGAACTCCGCAAAAAATTTGCCGGCGACCCGCAGCACGTGGTCAATTTTATGGTGTTTGTGGCCCAGGAATTGCGCGGAATTATGGCTCAACTTGGCTTCCGCACCGTCAATGAAATGGTGGGCCGCTCCGATAAGCTGGCCATGCAGGATGCGGTGAATCACTGGAAAGCCGCCGGGCTGGACTTTTCTAAAATTTTGTACCAACCGGCGGTGGGGCCAGAAGTGGGCCGCTACTGCCAGATTAAACAAAATCACGGGTTGGACAAGGCGCTGGATAACGAAGTGCTGCTTAACCTGTGCCAGCCCGCGCTGGATTACGGCGACCCGGTGGCCGCCACGTTGCCCATTAAAAACGGCAATCGGGTGGTGGGCACCATTTTGGGCAGCGAAATAACCCGGCGTTACGGCAGCAGCGGCCTGCCCGAAGATACCATCCGGCTGCGCTTTATTGGCTCGGCGGGGCAAAGCTTTGGCGCGTTTGTGCCTAACGGCATCACCCTGGCGCTGGAAGGCGACGCTAACGATTACTTTGGCAAAGGTTTGTCCGGCGGCAAGCTGATTGTCTCTCCGCCCGACGGCTCTACGTTTGTGGCCGAAGAAAACATTATCATTGGTAACGTGGCCCTGTACGGCGCTACCAGCGGGCAGGCGTACATTCGCGGCGTGGCCGGCGAGCGGTTTGCCGTGCGCAACAGCGGCGCTCAGGCGGTGGTAGAAGGCGTGGGCGATCACGCCTGCGAATATATGACCGGTGGCCGGGTGGTAGTGTTAGGCCGCACCGGGCGCAACTTTGCCGCCGGCATGAGCGGCGGCCTGGCCTACGTGCTGGATTGGAACGGCGATTTTGCCACTCGCTGCAACAAAGAGATGGTCAGCCTGGAGCCGCTGGTTGCGCCGGATGAAGTTGCCGCCGTGCAAACCATGATTCAAAGCCACGTGCAGTACACCGGCAGCGAACTGGGGCAGCGCGTGCTGGCGCAGTGGGCCGACCTGCTGCCCAAATTTGTAAAAGTCTATCCCAAAGACTACAAGCGGATGCTGGAAATCATTGCCGGCGTTGAAGCCAAAGGTCTTAGCGGCGATGAAGCCATTATGACCGCCTTTGAAATGAACAAAAACGACCTGACTCGCGTCAGCGGCAACTAATACCGGCTGGTGGCCGAAGAACCGCCCGGTTGTTCGGCCTCTTCTTAACTTGATAAGTTAGAACATGGAGTGTGGTCAATCAGGCAGGTAACTAATAAATGGAATGTTGGCTTTTGGGCTAACTGATCGGCCTGCCTGAGAAAATATAATATAAAAAGAATAGGGAGAATAGAGGGATCCATGACGATTCAATGGTCGAAAACTAATGATGTACTGGGCACCGCCAATCGCGGTGATGCCACCGAGTCCGGGTTGTGCACACTTTGCCGGGCCGATTGTAAAGGCAAGTGCGAAACCTGGCTTTCTAGCTTGCGGGGCCGTAAGCTGCTTTACCCGCGTGATTTTGGCTCGGTAACGTCGGGCAGCGGCAATACCACTCAGGTTGGGGTTAATTACAACGCCCTGAGAATTCAGGGGTATAACTACGGCGCGATTGGCCTGCCTTCCGGGTTGTCCAATTCACCCGATGACTGTATTTTCCCGAACGTGAGCCTGGAAACCGGGTTTGGGTGCGATGTAAAAACCAAAGCCCGCATTCCGATTATGACCGGCGCGTTAGGGTCAACCTTCATTGCGGCCAAATACTGGGAGTCATTTGCTGTTGGCGCGGCGCTGGTGGGTATTCCGATTGTGGTTGGCGAAAACGTGGTCGGTATTGACCGCAAAGCCAATATTAAAAACGGCAAAATTACCGAAGCGCCGGAACTCGACCGCCGCATTGAAACTTTTTTGCGCTACTTTGACGGCGAATACGGCGCGATTATCGTGCAGATGAACGTTGAAGATACTCGCAATGGCGTGGCCGAGTACGTTATTAATAAATATGGCGACAAAGCCATCATCGAATTGAAATGGGGCCAGGGCGCCAAAGACATTGGCGGCGAAATCCAGGTAACCAACCTGGATTATGCCATCTTCCTGAAAGAACGCGGCTACCTGGTTGACCCCGACCCGACTCACCCGGAAGTGCAGGAATCGTTTAGGCACGGTGGTATTCAATCGTTTGCCCGCCACAGCCGCCTGGGGTACACCAATCTGAACAGCGTGGAGCAGGTGCGGGCCGATTTTATGCAGGAAGTTCAATACCTGCGCAACCTGGGGTACAAACGCATTACCCTGAAAACCGGTTCCTACGGCATGGAAGCGCTGGCAATGGCGATTAAGTTCGCTACCGAAGCCAAACTGGACCTGCTCACCATTGACGGCTCCGGCGGCGGCACCGGCATGAGTCCCTGGAATATGATGGAACACTGGGGCGTTCCTTCTATTTTCCTGCACTCCAAAGCCCAAGAATACGCCGCGCTGGTAGCCGCCAAAGAGGGCCGGGTGGTAGACCTGGCGTTGGCCGGCGGCCTGGCCCGCGAAGACCACATTTTTAAGGCGCTGGCGTTGGGCGCGCCGTTTACCAAACTGGTTTGCATGGGCCGCGCCCTCATGATTCCCGGCTTTTTGGGATCAAACATTCAGGGCGTATTGCAGTCCGACCAGTGCAGCGTTGTTCATGGCAACTGGGACGCGTTGCCGCAGACCGTGGCCCAGTTTGGCCGGATGCCCGAAGAAATTTTTGCCGGGTATTACGATTTGGAGAAGAATATCGGCGCGGCGGAGATAAAGAACATTCCGCTGGGAGCCATTGCCATCTGGACTTTGGCCGATAAACTGGCCGCCGGCCTGCAACAATTGCTCGCCGGAGCCAGAAAGTTCTCGCTGGCCGAGATTTCACGCAGTGATCTCTTCTCCGCTAATCGGGAAACCGAGCGGGAGACCAAAATTCCGTTTATGGCGGATGTTCTGGACGACGCCGCCAAACGTGTTTTAGCCCTGTAACCCGGCCGGCTTTTCTCTTGTGATAACGGCTCACCGCTGCCGCCTCATTCCGGCCAACCGGGCGCAGGGGCGGCGGTGAAGCCATCAAATCAACCCAAGTTATAGTGTGATGAGGTGTAAACTATGGCAAAACCAACTGGTTTTATGGAATTTCAACGGGAACTCCCCGCCGACCGGTCACCGCATGAACGGATTAAGGATTGGCAGGAGTTTCACCTGCACTTTCCTCTGGAAAAATTAACCCAACAGAGCGCCCGTTGCATGGATTGCGGCATTCCCTTTTGCCACACCGGCAGCCTGTTAAGCGGCATGGCCACCGGTTGCCCGGTGAACAACCTCATCCCCGAATGGAATGACCTGGTTTACCGCGGCCTGTGGCAGCAAGCCCTGTACCGGCTGCACAAAACCAACAACTTTCCGGAATTTACCGGGCGCGTGTGTCCCGCCCCGTGCGAAGGTTCTTGCACGTTGGGCATCCACGAGCCGCCGGTTACTATTAAAAATATTGAATACAGCATCATCGAGCGCGGCTTTGCCGAAGGCTGGGTGCAACCCGAACCGCCGGCCAAACGCACCGGCAAAAAAGTGGCCGTGATCGGTTCCGGGCCGGCGGGGTTGGCCTGCGCTGCGCAGCTTAACAAAGCCGGTCATACCGTCACTGTGTTCGAGCGGGCCGACCGCCCCGGCGGGTTGCTGATGTACGGCATCCCCAACATGAAGCTGGACAAAAGCGTGGTGCAGCGCCGGGTTGATTTGCTGGCCGCCGAAGGCGTCACTTTTGTGACCAACACCGAAGTGGGCAAAGATTATCCCGCCGAAAAATTACGGCAGGAGTTTGAGTCCGTGGTGCTGGCCGGCGGCGCCACCAAACCGCGCAATTTGCCGGTAGAAGGCCGCAACCTTGACGGCATCCACTTTGCGATGGAATTTTTGCACGCCAACACCCAAAGCCTGCTGACTGGCCAGCCCACCGCCGGGTTTATTTCGGCGGCGGGCCAGGATGTGATTGTGATTGGCGGCGGCGATACCGGCACCGACTGCGTGGGCACGTCGCTACGGCACGGTTGCAACAGTGTAATTCAATTTGAAATCCTCAACCGCCCGCCCGATACGCGCCAGCCCGATAATCCCTGGCCGGAGTGGCCGTTAATTTTCCGCGTGGATTACGGGCAGGAAGAAGCCGCCGCTGTGCAGGGCAACGATCCGCGTAATTACGCCATTATGACCAAAAAATTTGTGGGCGATGACAATGGCCACGTTAAAGAAGTGCACACGGTGCAGGTGGAATGGGTGAGCGAAAACGGCGGGCGGCCATTTCCCCGCGAAATCCCCGGCTCTGAAAAAGTGTGGCCGGCCCAGTTGGTGTTAATTGCGATGGGTTTTCTTGGCCCGGAAGATACGCTGCTGGAGAAACTGGGCGTTGAACGCGACTCGCGCTCTAACGCCAAAGCCGAATACGGCGATTTTGCCACCAGCGTGCCGGGCGTGTTTACCGCCGGCGATATGCGCCGGGGCCAAAGTTTGGTGGTGTGGGCCATTAACGAAGGGCGCGGCGCGGCCCGCGAGGTGGATCGCTATTTAATGGGCGAAACGGCTTTGCCGTAATTGAGTTACTTTGAGCGCGGTGATTTTGCGCCCTCTCCGGTTCTGGCTATAATTTCCGCTTGTTGCCGCCATTGCAACTTAAAAAGTATAAGGAGATTATTGTGGAAAAATTTGAACAATTAAAACAACTGGTTCTGGCCACCGAAGAAGACGCGCGTAAATTTTACCAGGGTGGCAATAAAGCCGCCGGTACCCGCGTGCGCAAAGCGATGCAAGAAATCAAAAACCTGGCTCAAGAAATCCGGGCCGAGGTTCAAGACAAAAAGAACCAGGAATAATCGGTTCTGAACTTTTCCGTAACCCACAAAGCGCCCGAATTACCGGGCGCTTTTGTTTTTATCAAAATTGATGGCAAATGTTAGCGAGTAACTTTTTGGCAGGCGCGACGGCGTTGTTTTTAATCCTGTTGGGGCTGGGCCAGCTTGTTAGCGCCCACTGGCGCTGGGTGGGTGTGTCGCTGGTGGGCGCGCGCCGTTGGGCCGGTTACGCCGTGGGAACGGGCTTGCTGGCTGCCGGGGCGCTGTTTTTGCCACTGGATGCCCGAACGCTGTTATTTTTGCCGCCGGCGTTGTTATTGGCGGTGGCGGCGCTGCTGGCTGGCGGCTCGTATTTGGTTGAGGCCGAAACCCCTGAGGTGTTGTTTGCGGCCCAACATCCGGCGCACGGCGGCTGCCAGCCGGTATCAATCCCTGATGGCGAGTTTTTAATGCCGGGCTTACTGCTAACACCGCCACCCGGCGCGCCAGTGGTGCCGGCAGCGGTGTGCATTGTGCCGGGCGCGGGCGATACCAAAACCTTTTTTAAGTGGCGGCTGGTGCAAACGTTGCTGGCAACCGGGCTAACCGTGCTGGTAATTGACCCGCCCGGCCACGGCGATTACCGCTACCGCCCGCTGAGTTACCCCGATTGTTTAACGGCGGTGCCGGCGGCGGTGGCTTTTTTGCGCCGCCAGCCAAAAATTGGCGCGGTGGGCGTGATTGGCATCAGCCTGGGCGGGGCGCTGGCCATTGAAAGTTTGGCGCGGCAGCCCGGCCTGCCGGTAGAGGCGCTGGTGGTGGTGGCTACGCCCGTTAGCCTTAACTACACCCGCTCGTTGTTTTATAAGGAGTTGGGGCGCACCCTGGTCAGCCGGGCCGGGGCATCGTTGCTGCGCGATATGTCGGCGCGGCAGGTGTGGCGCACCTGGCAAAGCGGCGGGTATTACAGCCGGCACACCACCGCCGAAATGCTGGCGTTGCTGCATCCGGCGGATAATTTGCGGCAGTTGAGCCGGTTGCCCATTTTGCTGGTGTACAGCCGGCGAGATTTGATTGCGCCGCCGCTCCACGCCCAAATTATGCGGCAGGCCGCGCCTCACGCCGAATTTGTGGATTCAAAAAAGGCCAGCCACGTGCTGCTGACCTTAATTGGTGAAACTAATCAGCAAATTGCCGGGTGGTTAGCGCGCCGGCTAACCGGTTAATCCCGGTTTAGTAGTAGGTGCGGCCATCGGGCATGATGGCACCCTGCAACTTTGCGCCTTCCCAGTTGGCGGCTTCCAGGTTGGCGTTTTTCAGGTTGGCGTTGCGCAGGTCGGCGCTTTGCAGGTTGGCGCTACGCAAACTGGCTCCTTCCAGGTCTGCCCCGCGCAGGTCGGCCCCTTCCAGGTTGCACCAGGCCAGGTCGGCATCCTTCAGGTTGGCGCGGCTCAGGTTGGCGTAACTTAAATCTGCGCCCACCAGCCACAGCGGATTAGTGGCCGTATTCAAAAGTTGGTAGAGTTCTTTTTGTGTAAATTCCATAAGCCTCAATCATTTTCTGGTAAATTGATTTTGATGCAGCGATTCGGCGGTGGTTTGCAATTGATGCATGCCGGCCACCGTGGCTTCTAGCGGAATTTTGTGGCAGAGTTGCCACGGTTCCGCGGCTGAATTTCGCTGTTGCAATTCCAGGTGCATTACCCGGAAGGTAAATGTTGGTTCAAACTGGCGCAGGTTTTCTTTGGCCAGGGCTACATCGGCGGGGTTGGCAAGCTGGCCAAATTCAACGTGCGGCCAGTAGGGCCGGTTGGGTTGAGCCAGGTACGCCAGTGGCCCGCTGAGCGCATGCTCGCGCACCGCCGAAAACTGGGAGCGCCCGGCCATAAGCGGCAACCGCAACTGAAAATTTTGTTGGTAGGGATGAACATCCCAGCCCACCACCGACGCCTTTATTGGCGCGTGGGTTTCGCTCAGTTGGGCCAGGTGCGCCAGCAATGTATTAACCTCGCCAAAAAACACAAACGACGGCACAATTGAAACATGCGCGTTTATCACCTTTGCTTGTGAATCGTATTTTTGGCGGTACGGTTTTAGCACCAACGCCAGCTCTGCCGGAACCGGTGCGGTTAAAATATACATTGGCCATCCCCCAAATAATGGTTTGTATTATAACGTAAGCGGGTAAAGTCGCAACCGCTAATCAGGGTGTTGGAATCCAGCCCTGCGTTACGGCGTAAGCCGCCGCCAGCGCCACCGTGTTGGTGAGCATGTGCATAAAAATTGCCGGCCAAATTGAGTTTGACACCCGGTACAGGTAGGCAAAAATCAGCCCCAAAATAAAAATGGGGATGATAGCCGTGGGCGTAATATGGGCGGCGGCAAACATGCCGGCGCTGATCACGGCGGCTTTTTGCCAGCCCCAGCGCTGTTGCAACCCGGAAAACACAAATCCCCTAAAGAAAATCTCCTCGATGATGGGGGCCAGCAGCGCCCCGCCCAGCAGCAAAAGTAGCGGAAATTGAGTACCGGCAAACATAAGGTCAATATTGGGTTGCATTCGGGCGTTAAAAACGGCCAGGCCGGCGGCGTAAACTATATTAAACAGCAGCGAAGCCAGCATTAGCCCGCAGCCAAGCCCCACCGAAGCGGCATTAAACGGGCGCAAGCCCAAATCGGCCCAGGTTGCGCCGTATTTGTACATGGAAAAGTACCACACCGGAACCAGCAGCAGCGCCGTGCCCACAATAATAATCGCGCTGGCATCGAGCGGCAGGCTGGCGGCCCGGCTGGCTTTGCCCACCGCAATTACCGCGCCCATCCAAACCACCAGGTAAACCAGCGCCCAGGCAACGTCGCGGGGCGTCCACGGCGGGGCCGGCGGAGATGATCCAATTGGGGCGGGAATGGTTTGGGTCATGGTTGGTTAATTTCTAAAACCATGGTACTACGTTTTGAAACGTATGAAAAATATACCGTCTTGTTGTTTTATGTTACAATGGAACCAGAAAGTTAATTGATTTGGAAGGTGAATCATGGTAGATACAATTGCAGTTATGCACCCCCATCCGGCCCGATTGTACCAGATAGAGTTCCTGCTTCAATCGCCTAACTGGCAGGTTGTGACCACCTCTAACGAAGCCGGCGTGCTTGATTTAGTGCAAACCCAGCCCATCAGCCTGATTTTATTAGGCGATGCCTGGCCCGAAACCAATATTTACGATAGTTGCCGCCGTTTAAAAAGCAGCGCCGCCAGCAATATTCCGATTATTGTATTTGGCCAACCGGATAATGGCCGGGCGTTGTCGGTGGGCGCTGATGATGTGTTGACCGAGCCTTTTTCCCGGCCAGAACTACTGGCACGGTTAAAGCCGTACCTGAAGATGCAACAGCTCCAGGTTCAGTTGAACAACCAGATTGCGGCTTACACCAACCTTACCACCCGCGTACAAAGCGAACTGAACGTGGCGCACGGCATTCAACAGGGCTTGCTGCCGCCGCCGTCACCGCGTTGGCCGGGGCTGGAGGTGGTGTGCTTTACCCAATCGGCCCGTGAAGTTGGCGGCGATTTTTACATGTACTACACTTTTGACACCCGCTTGCAGTTAGACAAAAAACGGTACGCCATCGCCGTGGGCGATGTTTCGGGCAAGGGCATGCCGGCGGCATTGCTCATGGCCATCAGTTTGGCCTCGTTTAAAAATTTAATTACCCAGGTGTACTCGCTCAACAAACTGGTTACAGATTTGGTGTCGCAGGCTTACTCGCTGAGCAAATTTCTAACCGATCTGGACAAAGCCATTGCTTTTTACACTGCCACCACCCGCCAAAACTGCGCGCTGGCTTATGTTGAACTCACCAAACCCGTTGATCCAACCCAGCCGGTAACGCTACGCGCCGTGAACGCCGGCTGTGTTACGCCCCTTGTGCGCCGGGGCGATGGCTCGGTGCTGTGGGTTGATGTGGGCGGGATGCCGTTGGGCGCGGGGCTGGGGTCGCAATTTGGCTACCAGGAGCAAACGCTGCAACTGGCCACCGGCGATCTGGTGATTCTCACCAGCGATGGCGTGGTTGAGGCTAACAACAGCCGGCGGCAAATGCTCGGTTTTGACCGGCTGGAACAAATTGTGAAGGACGGGCCGCAGACCAGCGCCCAGGCCATGCTGGATCACCTCAAGGCCGAGGTTACGGCCTTTGTGGGCGATACCGAACCCCACGACGACCTGACGATGGTGGTAATCCAGGCGTAATGCCGGCACCGTAAAATAAAATTCCAAAATAAAAAGGGACGCCCAATATTGGGCGTCCCTTTTTGATTGCGGTTAAAAATACTATTTAGCGTAATCCACGGCGCGGGTTTCGCGGATAACCGTAACCTTGATTTGCCCCGGATATTCCAGGCTTTCTTCAACTTGCCGGGCAATATCCTTTGACATTTTGATGGCTTCAAAGTCGTCCACTTCTTCGGGGCGCACAATAATGCGGATTTCGCGCCCGGCCTGAATGGCAAAGGATTCCTCCACCCCTTTGAACGAGTTGGCCACTTCTTCCAGGGCTTTAATGCGTTTAACGTAGTTTTCCAGGCTTTCGCGGCGAGCGCCGGGGCGCGCGCCCGAAATGGCGTCGGCAATTTCCACAATCACCGCTTCCAGTGATTCCTGTTCAACTTCGTGGTGGTGCGAGGCCACTGCGTTGATAACTTTGGGGTTTACGCCGCAGCGTTTACAAATGTCCGCGCCAATGATGGCGTGCGGCCCTTCGATTTCGTGGTCAACGGCCTTGCCCAGGTCGTGCAGCAGGGCGGCTTCGCGGCAAATTTCCACATCGGCTTTAACTTCGTTGGCAATAATTACGGCAATGCGCGAGGCTTCGATGGCGTGCGCGTGCTGGTTTTGGCCGTAACTGGTGCGGTATTTCAGCCGGCCCAGCAGCTTGATAATATCGGGATGCAGCCGCCGCACTCCGGATTCAAACACGGCCCGCTCGCCTTCTTCAATGATAGTTTGGTTTACTTCTTCGCGGGCTTTGCTCACCAGTTTTTCAATCCGGGCCGGGTGAATGCGCCCGTCAACAATCAGGCGGCTCATCGCCAGGCGAGCCACTTCGCGGCGCACCGGGTCAAAGCCGCTCAAAATGATGGCTTCGGGGGTGTCATCCACAATCACGTCAACGCCGGTGGCGTTTTCAAAGGCGCGGATGTTGCGGCCCTGGCGGCCAATAATCCGCCCTTTCATGTCATCGCTGGGCAGCGGCACCGCCGATACCACCGTTTCCGAAACCTGGTCAGAGGCAATGCGCTGCATGGCCATTACAATAATGTCGCGGGCTTTGCGGTCGGCTTCTTGTTTGGTATCGGCTTCTACCTGGCGGATAACCCGCACCATATCCTGCCGGGCTTCGCTTTCAACCATTTGCAGCAGTTCTTCTTTGGCTTCTTCGCGGGTCATGGCCGAAACCCGTTCCAATTCGGCCATGCGCTGGGCGCTCAACTTGTCAATATCGTTGGCTTTTTTATCAATCTGGCTCTGGCGTTTGTTGAGAACCCGTTCTCTTTTTTCCAGATTTTCCAGCCGTTTGTCCAGGCTTTCATGCCGTTTTTGCAGCCGTTCTTCCTGGCGTTCGCTTTCTTTCCGCTTTCGGGTTGACTCCTGTTCCGCTTCGTTTTTAATTTTCAAAGACTCTTCTTTGGCCTTAACCACCAGTTCTTTGCTTTCGGCCTCGGCTTTGGCAACAATTTCGTCGGCTCGCTCCTGGCCGGATTTTACCGTTTTTTCGGTAACGTTTTTGTGGTAAAGAAAGCCTGCCCCAAAACCGGCGGCAACTGCAATCAATGCCTCAACAATAAATATAATAAAATTTTCCATGTGTAAATTCTCTTTCTGTATTGTAAAGTGGTGGGGCCGACAGAAAAATCATATCAGGCCACGCCAAAAAAATAAAAGCCGTAATGCAAGGCATTACAGCTTTCAAAAACAAAAAGGATGTTGGGTTCAACAGGAAAATTTGGTGTATTTCAACAAAATGGTGTGGCAACGATGTTGATAATAACCGCAATAGCTCACGTTGGGTGAGTTGTTGCGGGTGTATTTGCCACGTTTTGGTTAAGGGTTGCCGGT
Organism: uncultured Caldilineaceae bacterium; assembly: GCA_964517605.1. Classification (GTDB taxonomy): domain Bacteria; phylum Chloroflexota; class Anaerolineae; order 4572-78; family J111; genus J095. The sequence continues at coordinate 171,933 of CAZFCE010000011.1, forward strand.
AATCCAGGCAAATCCCTTGAAATTTCTACATAAATTTTCCTACTGATGCTATTGATGAACAGTTGATTTTCTGCAATCCACCCAACTTTTTGGGTGATTGGTTTGAGATAAATCTAAACGGGTGTTGCACCCGGCCTGAACTCAAAAGCCCTTTTGCCACGGAATAATCGCGTAGCATCCCAATTTGAAAACTGTTTAAACCCTGCACAAAAAATTCAATTACGGTTGTTGTTCGGCCAACCGGTGTTAGCCGCGTTTAATGCTCCATCTGGTTTTCAGGCTGCTTTGCCTTCGGATAAAGGTTGCAGCGGCAACGAGTAATGCTCCCTGATTTTATTTTCTATTTCAAGCGCCATCTCTGGATTTTCGGCCAGAAAGATTTTGGCGTTTTCGCGGCCCTGGGCCAGCCGGGTTTCACCGTAGTTATAAAACGAGCCGCGTTTTTCAATGATGGCTTCTTCAACGGCAATATCCAGAATATCGCCAATTTTTGAAATGCCTTCGTTGTACATAATGTCAAATTCGGCCACCTTAAAGGGTGGGGCAACCTTGTTCTTTTTTACGGTTACGCGCGTGCGGTTGCCAATCACATCGCCTTTTTCTTTGATGCCTTCAACCCGGCGGATGTCCAGGCGCACCGAAGCGTAAAACCGCAGGGCCATCCCGCCGGTAGTGGTTTCGGGGTTGCCAAACATTACCCCAATTTTTTGCCGGAGTTGGTTGGTAAAAATAACCACCGTGTTGGTGCTTTTGATGGCTCCGGTGAGTTTGCGGAGCGCCTGGCTCATTAACCGGGCTTGCAACCCCATGTGCGAGTCGCCCATGTCGCCTTCAATTTCGGCGCGGGGCACTAACGCGGCCACCGAGTCTACCACCACCACCGTAATCACCCCCGACCGCACCAGGGCTTCGGTTATTTCCAGCGCCTGTTCGCCCGTATCCGGCTGCGATACGTACAGGTCTTCTATTTTTACGCCGCATTTGGCGGCGTAAAGCGGGTCCAACGCATGTTCCACATCCACAAAGGCGGCAATCCCGCCCTGTTTTTGGGTTTCGGCAATGATGTGCTGGCACAGGGTGGTTTTGCCGGAGCTTTCCGGGCCGTAAATTTCGATGACGCGCCCTTTGGGTACGCCGCCTACGCCCAGCGCAATATCAAGCGCCAACGAACCGGTAGGAATGGCCTCTACCTGAAGAAGCTGCGCGTCGCCCAGCTTCATAATTGCGCCGTCACCAAAGCGTTTTTTCAGGTTGGCTATGGTTGTTTCCAGGGCTTTGGCCCGCCCGTTATCGGCCATTAAAGATAATTTCTCCTTCAAAATACACGCTTTTGGCTCATATAAAGCGTTAAAAGGCACTTTACTTAAACATAAGTGATAGATTAGTTTACACTATCAGCCGGTAATATGCAAGGATTTCCGCGGATAGTTTCACCAATGGCCATTCTGCCTAACATTTGTTCAGCCATACCCGGTTGCCATGAAAGGTGCTTTGCCCGGCCATGTCGCCCAGCGCGTCCGGGGTGGTCCAGTTGATGGTGCGCCCGCCCTCGCCGGTGGCAAACGGATCGTTTTTGGCCCAGCGCCCCTTGGGCGAGGCCAGCACGCCGGGCCGAATGGCATCGGTGACAACGGCCACCAGTTTGCACCAGCCCCGCCCGTTTTCAACCCGCACCATATCGCCGGAGGCAATGCCCCGGGCGGCGGCATCGGCGGGATTGATTTCTACAAACGGCGGGCCTTCCCGCTCTAGCAGCCCCGGCTGGTTGGCAAAACTGCTGGTTACAAAATGATGGGCCGCGCCCGAAATCAGTATTAGCGGCGCGGAGTCAACGCCGGGCGGTGGAGCGTCGTCATCCACCGGCTCCGGCCAGCCGGGCAGCGGCTCCAGCCCGGCGGCAGCCAACTGCGCCGAGTACAACTCGACCTTGCCGCTGGGCGTGGGAAAGCGCAAATCGGCAAAGGGCGGGGTTAATGGCAGTTCCAGCGGCACAAACGGCTCGGTTTTAAGCCGTTCCAGGCTGATGCCGTTGAACGCGGGGTTTTTGGCCGCCATAGCCGCCAGCATTTCGGCAATAATTTCAGCGGCGGATTGGCGCAGCCACGGTTCGGTAAAGCCCATAGCCTGGGCCAGCAGAGTCATTACTTCCCAATTGCTTTTGCTTTCGCCCAGCGGCGGAATGGCCGGCGCGTTGTAAGCCAGCGCGGTGTGGCCGTAGGCTTTGTGCAAATCAGCGTGTTCCAGTTGCGAGGTGGCCGGCAGCACTATATCGGCCAGGTCGGCGGTATCGGTTAAAAACAGTTCGTGCACCACGGTAAACAAATCCTCGCGGCGCAAGCCCTGCGCTACCTTGCCGGCGTTGGGCGCAATTGCCGCCGGGTTAGAGCCGTACACGTACAGCGACATCACCGGCGGGTTGGCGGCTTCGCCCAGCAGCGCCGCGCCCAGCCGGTTCATATTGATGACGCGGGCGGGCGTTGGGCATTCGGCCCATTTGTGCAGCACGTCGGCATCCCATTTGGCGTAACCGCTGGTGCTGTAGGCCAGCCCGCCGCCGGGTTGCCCGTACTGCCCGGTAAGGGCCGGCAGGGCGCAAATGGCCCGCACGGTTTGCCCGCCGTTGCGGTGGCGCTGCAAGCCATCGGCTATTTTAATGAGGGCGGGCGAAGTAGCGGCGTACAGCCGGGCCAGGTTGATGATGTCTGCCGCCGGTAGGCCGGTAATTTCGGCTACCCGTTCCGGCGTAAAATTAGCCAGGTGCGCCTTGAACTCCGGCCAGCCCACCGTGTTGGCGGCCAGCCACGGCTCGTTGTGCCGCCCTTCGGCCACAATTACATGAGCCAGCCCCAACGCCAGCGCGCCATCGGTGTTGGGCAGCGGGGCCAGGTGCAAATTGGCGGCGCGGGCCGTGCGAGTGTGGCGCGGGTCAATGACCACCAGTTGCGCGCCGTTGCGCCGGGCGGCGGTAAGGTGCGGCATAAAATGGGGGGCGGTGGTGGCCGGGTTGTGGCCCCAAATAATAACCAACCGGCTGTGTTCGGCCTGGGCGTAGACCGGGCTAAGGCGCGCGCCCAGCGTGGCTTCTACGGCCATTTCGGCGGCAGCGCCGCAAATGCTGCGCTCCAGGCGGCTGGCCCCCAACCGGTTCCAAAAGCGGCCATTGGTCACGGCCATCTGCACCAGCCCCAGCGTGCCGCTGTAACTGTAGGGCAAAATGGCCGCCGGCCCGTATTGGGCGCTGATGCGTTGCCAGCGCCCGGCGATTTCGGCAATGGCCTCATCCCAACTGAGGCGCTGCCACTGGCCGCTGCCTTTGGGGCCAACCCGCCGCAGCGGGTAGCGCAGCCGGTCGGGGTGGTACACGTGGTTAAGGTAGGGGCGCACTTTGGCGCACAACCAGCCCTGGGTAACGGGATGGCCGGGGTTGCCGTAAAAATTAACGGCGCGGCCATTTTCTACTTCGGTGATAAAGCCGCACGTGTCCGGGCAATCGTGCGGGCAGGCTCCATAAATTTTTTGGGTAGACATCAGCCCTCCTGCCAAAGTTACGAGTTACAAATTACAAGCGACGAATTACGAACGACGAATTACGAGTTACGAATTACGAATGCCACAGTAGGGGCGACCCTTGCGCGACGGTTGCAGACCCTTGCGCGACCATTGCAGACCCTTGCGCAACCGTTGCAGACCCTTGCGCAACCGTTGCAGACCCTTGCGCAACCGTTGCAGACC
>CAZFCE010000012.1:0-150990 GCA_964517605.1 uncultured Caldilineaceae bacterium
TGGCGTTGGAAGAAGGGTCGAAGTTTGCCATTCGTGAAGGTGGCCGGACCGTTGGGGCCGGGTTCATCACCAAAATTATCGAATAGTAATAACGGGTGACCGTTAGGTAGAAACGACAAGATCCTGAATGGAGTAACTATGGCTAAACAGAAGATTAGAATTCGTCTCAAAGCTTATGATCATCGGGTGTTAGACCAATCGGTTCGGCAGATTGTGGATACGGCTGAACGGACTGGGGCGATGGTAGTTGGCCCCGTGCCGCTGCCCACCAAGATCGAAAAGTTTACGGTAATACGGTCACCTTTTATTGATAAAGACTCGCGGGAACAGTTCGAAATCAGAACTCACAAGCGATTGATCGACGTAGTCGATCCCAAGTCAAAGACGATTGATGCCCTGGTGCGGCTCAACCTGCCCGCCGGCGTTGATGTGGAAATTAAATAATATCACATCTACACCAGTAGATTTTAGCAATACGAAAGGGGAATGGTTTGCGGAATGATGTGGTGTGCTTCCACTGCTGTACACCAACAGTTCCCAAACCTCAGCCAGGTAAGATGAAGGGAATTTTGGGTAAAAAAGTTGGGATGACCCAGGTATTTGATGAAAACGGTACGGTGATCCCTGTAACCATCATTGAAGCTGGGCCATGCTTTGTAACGCAAAAAAAGACCGTTGAACAAGATGGTTATAATGCCATCCAGCTGGGTTTTGGTGCAATACCAGAAAAGCGATTGAATAAACCCGCTAGCGGCCACCTGAAAAAGGCTGGCGTCCCATCAGTTAAATATCTGCGTGAGTTTCAAGTAGACAATCCCGCAGGTTATGCCGAGGGGCAACAGATTGACGTGTCGGTTTTCCGCGTTGGCGATAAGGTTGACGTAACCGGTACCAGTAAAGGTAAAGGGTTTGCCGGCGTGGTAAAACGACACCACTTTAGTGGTGGGCCAAAAACTCACGGCCAATCCGACCGCTGGCGAGCGTCTGGTTCGGTGGGGGCTGGCTCTACGCCTGGCCGCGTTTTCAAAGGGGTGCGCATGGCTGGCCGCATGGGTAACCAGCGAGTTACCGTGCAGAATGTGCGCGTTGCCCTGGTAGACCCGGAAAAGAATTTGCTCGGTATTCGTGGGGCAGTTCCCGGGGGAAAAAACGGCCTGATTATTATCCGCGAGGCGGTAAAGGGCTAAAGGGTTGAGCGATGAAGATTGATGTAAAAAACTTTGAAGGCAAAAAAGTAGAAGAAATCGAGCTGCAAGACAGCGTGTTTGGGATTGAACCCAACACCGTTGTAATGCACCAGGCTATGGTTCGCCAGCAAGCCAATGCTCGGTTAGGTACGCACAAAGCTAAAACCCGCAGCGAAGTATCGGGCACTACGGCCAAGTGGTATCGTCAAAAAGGTACCGGGCGGGCGCGCCACGGTGATCGCAAAGCTCCTATTTTTGTGGGCGGTGGTCAATCGCACAAGCCTGTACCGCGTGATTACACCAAAGCCATGCCACGGAAAATGCGCCGGTTAGCGTTGCGGTCTGCGCTTTCGGCCAAAGCTTCTGCCTCTGAAATTGTGGTACTGGATGAACTTGCTTTTAGCGGCCCCGCTACGTCGCAAGTGCTGGAATTACTGGATAATCTGAAAATTCAGGGTAGCGCGGTAATTCTGTTGCCGGAACACAACGAAAACGTAGAAAAAAGCGCCCGGAACTTGCAAGAGGTAAAAACTCTGCGCGCTCATTACCTGAACATTCGCGATTTGTTAGGGCACGACTACGTGATCATCCCCAAAAGCGCTGTATCGGTTATTGAAGGATTTTTAGGGTAGGTACGGAGAACGGTTTATATGGAAAACAATGCTTACAAACTGATTATTCGTCCGCTCATAACCGAAAAAAGCGCCACTGCGGCAGAAAATGCTCAGTACACGTTTTTAGTAGATCAGCGGGCCAATAAGGTAGAAATCGCCGAAGCAGTATCTTACATTTTTAATGTGGATGTTGTAAAGGTGCGAGTGATCAATCGAGCGCCCAAATTTGGGCGCTGGGGACGCAAGCGGGTAAAACGCCAATCGGCTCAAAAGAAGGCCATTGTTACTCTACCTGCCGGCCAACGCATTGAAGCTTTTGAAGGGGTATAACGCTACTAGGCGCGAGTGGAGAAATTAGTATGCCTGTAAAAGTATATAAACCAACATCGCCCGGTCGCCGGGGAATGTCGGTACTGCAATTTGATGTAATTACCAAAACGGAACCAGAAAAAAGTTTGCTGGCTCCGTTAAAAAAACAATCTGGTCGGAATAACCAGGGCCGCATTACTGTTCGCCACCAGGGCGGCGGGCACAAGCGCCGGTACCGGATTATTGATTTCAAACGCGATAAGCACGGTATTCAGGCTACGGTAACCGCCATTGAATACGACCCTAACCGGACGGCTAATATTGCTTTGTTGGTATATGCTGACGGCGAAAAGCGATACATTCTGGCCCCCGAAGGTTTAACCGTAGGCGACCGCTTGATGTCTGGCCCCGAAGCCGAAATCCGGTTAGGCAATACGTTGCCAATTTACCGTATTCCGTTAGGTACGCAGTTACATAACATTGAACTGCAAGCCGGAAAAGGCGGGCAGTTGGTGCGGGCCGCCGGAACATCGGCGCAGTTGCTGGCTAAAGAAGGCGATTATTCGCAAGTTCGGTTGCCCAGCGGCGAAGTGCGTTACATCAACCAGAATTGTTTGGCAACCATTGGCCAGATTGGTAATTCTGACCACAGTAATATTGTGTTAGGTAAAGCTGGTCGTAAACGCTGGTTGGGTATTCGGCCCGGAGTGCGCGGTTCTGCTATGGACCCCAACAGCCACCCGCATGGTGGTGGTGAAGGGTGCGCGCCTATTGGGATGGCCGGCCCCAAAACTCCGTGGGGTAAACCTGCGCTGGGGGCTAAAACTCGCCAGAATAAACGAACCGATAAATACATTGTGCGGCGACGTCGCACCAAACGACGGTAAGGATGGTGTAGCATATGACACGTTCACTGAAAAAAGGGCCATTTGTTCAACCCAAATTGCTCAAAAAAATTGAAGGAATGAACGCCTCGGGCGAAAAACGGGTCATTCGGACCTGGTCGCGGGCCAGTGTCATCTTCCCACAAATGGTGGGGCACACTATCGCTATTCACGATGGCCGCCGGCATGTGCCTATTTACGTAACCGAAAACATGGTTGGACATCGTTTGGGCGAATTTGTACCCACGCGCTACTTTAGAGGCCACATGGCTAAAGAGAAAAAAGGCCGCTAACAGGCGCAAATCTAGTGATTGGATGGGGTAAAAACGATGCAAGTAAGAGCTGTCAGTAAATACATAATGGGATCGCCTGTAAAAATGCGCCGGGTGGTGAACAGTGTCCGCGGAATGCGCGCCCAAGTTGCGCTAGGGGTATTATCGTTGTTGCCGCAACGGGCTGCCCAGCCGGTTTACAAAACGGTGAAGAGCGCGTTGGCCAACGCCGAAGAAAATTTTGCGCTCGACCCCGAAGACATGGTGATTTCCGAAATTAAGGTAGATGAAGGGCCAAGACTCAGCCGGGCGCGTTACGGCGCACGCGGGCGCTTTAAGCCCATCAAAAAGCGTTTATCGCACATTACGGTAGTGTTAGAAGATAACTACCAGGACGCACATAAAGCATAACGATCAAGCGTAGGTCACATTTCTAACGTAGCCTTCGTCGGTAAGATGAAAGTTACGTTGTAAACGTGACCTGCAACTGATGGAGAAACTCTAGTAGTTAAGGAGAATGCAATTTGGGTCGCAAAGTACATCCCTTTGGGTTCAGATTAGGAATTATCAAAGAACACCGTGCGCGGTGGTATGCCGAGCGCGGCGAATATCGTGATCTTTTAAAAGAAGATCTGAAGATTCGCAAACTGGTAATTGACGGCCATGACCGGGGTTCGATTGCCGATGTGGAAATTGAACGGTTGCCTGCTGCCAAGCAAGTGTCCGTAAAAATTCACACGGCCAAACCGGGAGTTGTAATTGGGCGGAAAGGCGCAGCGGTAAACCAACTCCGCAAAAACCTGGAAGACCTGACCGGTAAAAAGGTTCATATTGATGTTGTTGAAGTGGCCAACCCCGATTTAAGCGCTCAACTTATTGGCGATAGCATTGCCATGCAACTTGAACGCCGTATTTCGCACAAACGCGCCATGAAACAGGCGGTGCGGCGTGCCATGAAAGCCGGCGCTCAAGGCGTAATGATTACCTGTAGCGGCCGGTTGAGCGGCGCTGATATGGCTCGCCGTGAAAGCCAGCGCGAAGGCCAGGTGCCGCGCCATACTTTGCGAGCCGATATTGATTACGCCCACGTTGAAGGGTTAACCACCTTCAGTAAAATTGGGATTAAAGTTTGGGTTTACAAAGGCGAAGTTTTACCCGAACGTAAAGAAGAACCCGCCCCCATGGGCGCGTATGTCTCGCCGTAAGTTGAGTGATCTGATCAATTCAAAGTCTTCGTAAACGTGATCCGTAAAACTTAGGTTTTGTTTACGTTTGCGGGTGTGAGGTAATTGCTATGTTAATGCCTAAACGTGTAAAGTATAGAAAACAAATGCGTGGCCGTATGTGTGGCCGGGCTAATCGCGGTGCCGAAGTGTCGTTTGGTGAATACGGTTTGCAAGCTTTAGAACCCTGTTGGATGACCAGCCGCCAAATCGAAGCGGCCCGCCGGGCGATTGTGCGGTATATTCGGCGCGGTGGTAAAGTGTGGATTCGCATCTTCCCGGATAAGCCAGTTACGGCCAAACCTGCCGAAACCCGGATGGGTAGCGGTAAAGGGGCGGTTGACCACTGGGTAGCGGTAATCAAGCCTGGTCGCGTTCTGTTTGAAATTGGTGGGATTCCCGAAGATTTGGCTAAAGAAGCCATGCGTCTGGCCGGACACAAACTGTCGATTAAAACCCAGTTTGTGCGTAGAATGGTAGGGTAGGAGTGGTTTGATGAAAGCATACGAAATTAGAAGCCTGACTGATGCTGATATCTTTCAAAAAGTGGAAGAAGCCGGCGAAGAACTTTTTAACTTGCGTTTTCGGTTGGCGATTGGCCAGGTGAAAGATTCAACCCGTATCACCGCTCTCAAACGAGATATTGCCCGCATGAAAACGATCCTGCGAGAACGCCAACGGGCCTCGCAATAAACGCACAGGAGAAATCGAGAGATGGCAAGATCGCAACGCAAGGTTCTGGTCGGTCGTGTAACCAGCGATAAAATGGATAAAACCATTGTGGTTCAAGTAGAACGTTTGAAGCGCCATAATCGCTACGGCAAGATTATTCGTTTCCATAACAAATACAAAGTCCACGATGAAAATAACCAGGCTAAAGAGGGCGACAAGGTAAAGATCATCGAATCCAAACCGATGAGCAAAGAAAAGCGGTGGGCTCTGGTGGAAATTTTGGAAACTGCAGAAGGTGTAGAATGATACAGCAAGAAACTCGCCTGAAAGTAGCTGACAATAGCGGAGCAAAAGAAATTTTGTGCATTAAAGTGTTGGGCGGTGCCCGGCGCCGGTATGCTAACGTTGGAGATGTGATTGTGGCCTCGGTTAAACAGGCTGCTCCGCAAGGTAACGTAAAAAAGGGTGCTGTAGTTAAAGCTGTAGTTGTTCGCACCGCCAAAGAAATCACCCGAGCCGATGGTTCTATCATTCGGTTTGATGATAATGCTGCGGTGATTCTGGATAACGACGCGGTTGGCCCCCGTGGAACCCGTATTTTTGGACCGGTTGCCCGTGAACTGCGCGAAAAAGGCTTTATGCGGATTGTTTCTTTGGCTCCGGAAGTGCTCTAATTTAGTTTAGGAAGTGCAATATGCAAAGAATCAAAAAAGGTGACACCGTTCAGGTAATTTGCGGCAATGAAGTTGGTACGCGTGGTGAAGTTGATCGGGTGATCAATGCCTGGAATATTGATCGGGACAACCGGCGCTTGGGGCGCAACCCCAATGCCGACCATGTTTTGGTGCGTGGCGTAAACATCCACAAAAAACACCAGCGAGCCATGAGTCAGACCCGTACCCAAACCGGGATTATTGACAAAGAAATGCCGGTGCATGTTTCTAATGTGATGTTGGTTTGCCCAAGTTGTAATGAAGCGGTGCGGGTAGGCTTTCGTTTTGACGGCGACGGCAAAAAGAAACGCTTTTGCAAACGCTGCAACGCGTTCATTGACAAAGGTTAGGTGATTTTAAAATGCCGAGACTGAAAGAGAAGTACCAACAAGAAATTGTGTCGGCCATGCTCAAAGAGTTTGGTTACGACAACGTGATGCAAGTCCCTAAAGTCACTAAAGTTGTAGTGAACATTGGGTTGGGTGAGGCCCTGCAAAATGCCAAAGCCCTGGAAAGAGCCTCTGGCGATATTGCTATTATCACCGGCCAGCGCCCGGTTATTACCCGCGCCAAAAAATCCGTGGCTACGTTCCGTTTGCGCGAAGGCAACCCGATTGGGGCCAAAGTAACGCTTCGGGGCAGCCGAATGTGGGATTTTTTAGACCGGTTGATCAATATCTCGTTGGCCCGCCAGCGCGACTTTCGGGGGATTTCTGCCGATAGCTTTGACGGGCGTGGCAACTACACCTTGGGCATGGCCGAACAGTTAATCTGGCCGGAAATCAACTACGACAAGATTGACAAAGTGCGCGGGATGGAAGTGAGTATTGTAACCACGGCCCAAACCGATGACGAGGGGCGTCGGTTGCTGGATTTGATGGGGATGCCCTTTAGGAGATAATGACAGATGGCCAAAAAATGTATGCCCATTCGTGAACAACGCCGAAAATATGCCGTTCGGGTTCGCAACCGCTGTAGCCAGTGCGGTCGCCCCCGGGCCTATATGCGCCGGTTTGGCTTGTGCCGCATTTGCTTTAGAAAACTTGCAAACGAAGGTAAAGTTCCCGGCGTGGTGAAATCGAGCTGGTAACGCCTTCTGGATTGATTAAAGGCGCATCCTCAGGTTGTATTTAGAACAAAGATAGATTTTTAAAGAGGAACTTGTATGAGTGTAACAGATCCTATTGCTGATATGCTTACTCGCATTAGAAACGCCGGAATTGCCCGCCATGCCCAGGTGGCAATGCCTTACTCAAAAATGCGGGAGTCTATTGCAGTAATATTAAAAGAAGAAGGATTCATAAAGGATTTCGAGGTTCTCCCCGGCAAGGTTGCGTCTTTGTTAATCCATATGAAATACACGCGCGCCCGCCAATCTGCGCCGGTCATTGCCGGGCTTGAACGTGTTAGTAAACCGGGCCGGCGGATGTATGCGGGTAAAAGTGATATTCCCTACGTGAGAAGCGGTCTGGGCATCGCAATTATGTCCACCCCCAAAGGCGTAATGACCGGCGCACAAGCTCGCCGGCAGGGCTTGGGTGGGGAAATTCTCTGCTTAGTGTGGTAATGACCAGGGCTTGGGATAACCAGGAGGAATTATGTCGAGAATAGGTAAACTACCCATCCCCATTCCCAAGGGGGTTACGGTAAATATTAACAAAAATGCGGTCACGGTGAAGGGTCCCAAGGGAGAACTAAGCCGGGAGTTTCCGCCCGAAATCAATATTGGCGAAGAAGAAGGCAAAATTGTTGTTGCGCGCAACACCGATAGCCGCTTTCATCGCTCCAAGCACGGTTTAACCCGCGCGCTACTCAATAATATGGTAGTTGGGGTGAACACCGGTTTTAGCCGGCAGCTCAATATTGAAGGCGTGGGGTACCGCGCCGCAGTTGAAGGTATCAAGTTAGTGTTGAATGTTGGCTACTCGCATCCGGTAGTGTTTGACCCACCCCAAGGGATTGCCTTTGCGGTTCCCGATCGAAACGGTCGTCAGATTGTGGTTTCGGGGATTGATAAAGAAATGGTGGGGGAAATTGCGGCGCGTATTCGCCGCACTCGTCCGCCAGAGCCGTATAAAGGCAAAGGTATCCGCTTTGATGGTGAAGTGGTTCGCCGAAAAGCGGGTAAAGCCGGTAAAGCCAAGTAAATCAGGAAGTATAGGTGCTACCCATGGGAAAAGTTAATCCAAATTATCTTGCCAGAAAACGTCGCCATGACCGTGTAAGAAAGCGCGTAAGCGGTACGCCCGAATGCCCGCGGTTGAATGTGTTTCGGAGTTTAACCCACATTTACGCCCAGGTTATTGATGATATCAACGGGGTTACTCTGGTTTCGGCTTCTACCGTTGACGCAAAAATTAAAGCGGCTGGCGTGCTGAGTGGCAAATCTAAAATTGAACAAGCCGCCGAAGTTGGTAAAGTTGTGGCCGAACGCGCCCTGGATGCGGGTGTAAAAGAAGTTGTGTTTGATCGCGGTGGTTACAAATATCATGGTCGGGTTAAAGCTCTAGCCGATGCCTCTCGCGAAGCGGGATTGAAATTCTAACAGGAGAAGTTTCATGGCTAAACGTGAATTTGAAGACGCAGTAGAAGAACTCGATGAACGCGTAGTGCATATTGCCCGTACCGCTAAAGTGGTGAAAGGTGGCCGCCGGTTTAGTTTTAGAGCCGTAGTAGTGGTTGGTGATAATAAAGGTAGCGTTGGTGTTGGCGTGGGTAAAGCCCGCGAAGTGCCGGAAGCTATCCGTAAAGGGTCGGAACAGGCCCGGCGTTCAATGCGAAAAGTTGCGCTGGCCGATGCCACCATTCCGCACGAAATTACCTCGCGGTTTAGCGCAGCGGTAGTCTTTTTGAAACCCGCTTCGCCGGGAACCGGTGTAATTGCCGGTGGTGGGGTGCGTGCCGTGGTTGAAGCGGTGGGTATCCGCGATATTTTAACCAAGAGCAAAGGCAGTGCCAATATTTTGAACGTGGTTAAAGCCACGGTCAAAGCGCTCGGTGAAATGCAAGACCCTGTAGAAGTTGCTCAGAACCGTGGTTTGCCGGTTAGCCGGGTTCAACCGTTTTGGGTTTCAAGGGGGGAATAAACAATGGCAGAAAAATCTCTGAAAATTACCTTGGTAAAAAGTTCTATTGGGTACCCCCAACGGCAAAAGAATACGGTTCGGGCGCTGGGATTGCGCCGCCTGGGGCAAACCGTAGAACACAAAGACACTCCGGTTATCCGGGGGATGGTTCACAAGGTAGCCCATTTGGTTACGGTTGAGAAAGAGTAGTTTGGGAATTTAGGTGTTGTAATCCCTAATCCCAACATCAGGAGAGAACCGACGATGAAATTAAATGATTTAAGACCCGCTCCGGGTAGTGTTAAAAGAAAAAAACGCGTTGGCCGCGGTATGGCCTCTGGTAAAGGTAAAACCAGTGGCCGGGGTATTAAAGGGCAAAACGCTCGCTCTGGCGGCGGTAAAGGACCGTATTTTGAAGGTGGTCAGTTGCCTTTGGTACGCCGTTTGCCTTTTAGACGCGGTTTTACTAATATCAATCGCGTGGAATACAAGCCGGTTAATTTAGACCGCTTGCAAGAAACCTTTGGCGAAGGTGTTGTGGAAATTACCCCGGATGTGTTGGTAGAAGCCGGTATTATCAAACCTTCGGATAAAGCTGTGGCAATTTTGGGCCGTGGTGAAGTTTCTGCGGCGCTTACGGTAAAAGCGCATCGCTTCTCTAAATCTGCCAGAGAAAAGATTGAAGCCGCTGGTGGTACTGTAGAAGTTTTGCCGCTCTCGTAATTTCTTAGCGTATAAGGATTTGAGGATGGTTGAGGCGATCAAAAATGCGTTTACCCTGCCAGATTTGCGGCGCAAAATTGTTTTTACGCTGCTGATTTTGGTGGTTTACCGTGCCGCTGCGCACGTGCCGGTGCCGGGTGTGGATAGCGGCGCTCTGCAAAACTTTCTGGCTTCGGGCCAGGGGGGCAGCAGTATTGTTCAATTTTTGAACTTGCTGTCAGGCGGGGCGCTGGCTAACTTCTCCGTGATGGCTATGGGGGTTTATCCATATATCACGGCATCAATTATTTTGCAGTTGCTTACCCCGTTGGTTCCGTACCTACAAGAGCTTTCAAAAGAAGGCGAACAGGGGCGCAACAAGGTAACTTTGTACACGCACTGGTTAACCGTGCCGTTGGCCTTTTTACAGGCTTATGGCCAGGTAATCTTTATTCAAAGTTCTGTGCCTGGAATTCTCACCAATTTTGGCTTTAGCTTAAATCCGTTGGGAACAATAGCTACCCTGGCCACAATGGTAGCCGGAACGATGATTGCCGTTTGGTTGGGCGAACTCATCACCGAACAAGGCATTGGCAACGGCGTTTCGATTATCATCTTTGGCGGGATTGTTTCAAAACTGCCCAGCCAGGTGGCTAACTTTGCCAGCCGTGGCGACTGGATCAACCTGATTATGTTCGCGTTGATTACGGTAGCCACCATTGCCGTAATTGCCTTTGTGCAAGAAGGCCAGCGCCGTATTCCGGTGCAATATGGCAAACGAGTGCGCGGTACCCGTGTCTACGGTGGTCAGTCGGCTCATATTCCGCTAAAAGTGAATAGCGCCGGGATGATCCCGCTGATTTTTGCTCAGTCCATTATGATTTTCCCAAGTGCGGTTGCGGCGTCATTTCAGTTTAGCGAAAACCAGTACATTAAAGGCGTGGCAACGGCAATTGTTACCTGGTTTAGTCCCAACGCCCATTCTTGGCCATATTGGATTTTGTATTTTATAATGGTGGTTGGTTTTACGTATTTCTACACCGACGTAATCTTTAAACAGCAGAATTTGTCTGAAAACTTGCAGCGGCAAGGGGGCTTTATTCCCGGCAAACGCCCCGGCAGACAAACCAAAATCTATTTGGAAACCGTGTTACAACGGATTACCCTGGTGGGCGCGTTGATGTTGGGGTTTGTGGCCGTTCTCCCGTGGATTGTTAACCTGATCCCCGGCATAAACCAGAACGGGGCGCAAACTCAGGCCTTGTTGATTACCAGCACGGGGTTGCTGATTGTGGTTGGTGTGGTGCTTGATACGATGAAACAGCTTGAAGCGCAGTTGTTAATGCGTAACTACGAAGGGTTCATTAACTAGCACCCTGTATTATAGAAATATGCTTGGATCAAACAGCGCCCGGCGGATTGTCATCAAAACCAAATCAGAAATAGAACTGATGCGCAAAGCTGGTTACGTCGTCGCCTTGGCTCTGGAAGAAGTAAGAAAAAACGTAAAACCCGGTATTTCTACCGCCGAACTCAACAACATCGCTGAAGATGTGCTAAAACAACACGATGCCGTCCCGGTTTTTAAGGGATACCCCAATCCACATCCAGGGGGACGCGCTTTTCCGGCGACTATTACCGCCTGTATTAACGAAGAACTGGTGCACGGCATCCCCAGTTACAAAAAAATACTCAAAGAAGGCGATATTTTTAGTGTAGACTGTGGGGCGTATTTTCAGGGTTGGGTTGGCGATGCGGCTACCACCATTCCGGTGGGCCACATCTCGGATGAAGCCAAACGGTTGTTAGAAGTTACAGAAAAAGCGCTCTATCTTGGGATAGAGCAGGCTCAGGCTAACAACCGCACCGGCGACATCTCGGCGGCGGTTCAGGAATATGTTGAGCAACAGGGGTTTAGTGTGGTTAGGGAATACACCGGACACGGCGTGGGCCGTAACATGCACGAAGACCCGCAAGTGCCCAACTACGGTGAACGGGGCCGGGGGGTGCGATTACGTCCGGGAATGACCATCGCCTTAGAACCGATGGTTAATGTGGGAACATGGCGTACCAAACTACTAGATGATGGTTGGATGGTGGTAACCGCCGATGGCAAACTTTCGGCTCATTTTGAGCATTCGTTTGCTATAACTGATGGAAAAGCAGACATTTTAACGCTGTTGTAAGCATTTTTAGGAGCGTGTATTGTGAAAGTAAAACCTTCTATCAAACGTCGATGTGAAAATTGCAAAATTATTAAACGTCGTGGTGTTGTTCGTGTAATTTGTACAAACCCTCGGCATAAACAGCGCCAAGGTTAAGGAGAGGTAAGATATGGCTCGTATTGCTGGTGTTGACCTGCCACGCGAAAAGCGCGTTGAAGTTGGTTTAACCTATATTTATGGCATTGGGTTAACCACAAGTCAGGAAATTTTACAGAAATCTGGCATTAGCCCAGATACCCGCGTGAAAAATTTGTCGGAAGATGAAATTATCAATTTGCGGGATATTATTGACCGGGACTACGTGGTAGAAGGCGATTTGCGCCGGGAAGTTGGCCTTAATATTAAGCGCCTGCAAGAAATTGGTTGCTACCGCGGGTTACGTCACCGGCGAAATCTGCCGGCCCGTGGGCAGCGCACTCGCACCAATGCCCGCACGCGGCGTGGTTCTCGCAAAACTGTGGCCGGTAAAAAACGAGCCGCTCGCAAGTAAGGTATTTTCTCATTTGATTTGGAGGATTGATGGCAACACAAAAATCACGACGGGTACGAACTGGCACTAAAAAAGAAAGAAAGAACGTTCCGGTTGGCCGGGCGTACATTTTCGCCACGTTCAATAATACGATTATCACTATTACCGATCCCTACGGCAACGCAATTTCGTGGGCCAGCGCCGGTACCAGCGGCTTCAAAGGTTCGCGCAAAAGCACGCCTTACGCCGCGCAGATGGCGGCTCAAAATGCGGCCAGAGCCGCGCAAGAACACGGTGTGCGCGAGTTGGATGTGTTTGTAAAAGGTCCTGGCCCTGGCCGCGAGGCGGCTATCCGGGCATTGCAGGGGGCTGAAATGCGGCTTTTGTCAATTACCGACAAAACGCCCATCCCGCACAACGGTTGCCGCCCGCCTAAAAAGCGCCGCGTCTAATCTAGTAGTAACGCAATATACGTTAAGTTAGCATTCTTGTATCTTACAAAGAGGGATGAAGGGTCGCCAAGCCCGTAAACCTCTTTGATTTATTAAAGACTTAGAATTAGGAGGATAAGTTGGCACGTTATACCGACTCAGTATGTAAGTTGTGCCGCCTTGAAGGCGAAAAGTTGTTTCTTAAAGGGGATCGGTGTTTTTCCCAAAAATGTTCGTTTGAACGGCGGTCTTACCCGCCTGGGTTGCATGGTCGCCAGGCGCAGTTCCGCCGCAAAGAATCAGATTACCGCATGCAGTTGCGCGCTAAACAAAAAGCTCGCCGCGTGTATGGTGTGTACGAACGCCAGTTCCGGCGCTATTTCCGCGAAGCCCAAAGCCAAAAAGGTCTTACCGGCCAAAACTTGTTGGCAATTCTGGAAAGCCGTCTGGACAATGTGATTTATCGCCTGGGTATGGCTTCGTCACGTTCGCAAGCCCGCCAGATGATTTCTCACGGTCACTTTGATGTGAATGGCCGCAAAACCGACGTTTCATCGTATTTGGTAAGCCCCAACGATGTTATCGCAGTACGGGAAAGCAGCAAAAAGAACATTTTCTTTAAAGAAATTGCTCAAAATTTAGACGGGTCGCGTGTGCCAGATTGGCTTCAACTGGATGCACCCGCACTCTCGGCGCGGGTAGTCAGTACACCCACTCGCGATCACATTGATGCCACCCTCGACGAGCAGCTAATTGTTGAATACTACAGCCGCTAGGTGGAATTTTTAACCTGGAATGCTGAAAAGTTGATGATTAGTGTAGACAACAAAAAACAATTCAGTGTAACAATTTTTGGAGGGTGTTCCGTTGTCTGAATTTAATTTGGTTTTACCCAAAATAGAAACCGAAGCCAGCTCAAGAAGTTATGGCCGTTTCGTAATTGGTCCGCTGGAAAGTGGTTATGGTATTACATTGGGTAATGCGTTACGCCGGGTTTTAATTTCGTCATTAACCGGCGCGGCCATTTCCTCAATCAGAGTAAGCGGCGTTCATCACGAATTTTCCGACATTCCGCACGTGCGTGAGGATATGACGGCCCTTATTCTTAACGTGAAACAGCTCCGGCTTAAGCTGCATCAGAACGAGTCGGCTCGGTTGCGTGTAGAAATTAAAGGCGAAGGCGTTGTTACCGCCGGCGATTTTGAAGTGCCGCCCCATGTGGAACTGATGAACCCGGAACTGTACCTGCTCACCGCAGACTCGGCTGATGCTGAATTGGACATCGAACTGGTAGCGCAAATGGGGCGCGGGTATTCGCCGGCTGAAGAACGTGGCAAATTGCCGATTGGTGAAATTCCGGTTGACGCTATTTTTAGCCCGGTTCGTAAAGCCAATTATGTGGTTGAACGCGCCCGCATTGGGCAGGCCACCGATTATGATCGGTTGCGCTTGGAAATTACCACCGATGGCACCATTTTACCGCATGATGCCCTGAACGAAGCCGCCAAAATTTTGGTGCAGCATTTCTCGTTGGTTGCGGGTGGTGTCACCGAGGCTGAAATCCCGGATGAACCCAAAGAAGAAAGCAATTTGCCCAGCAAAGTCAAAGAAATGCCGATTGAAGATTTAGAGTTAACAGTCCGGGCTTACAATTGCTTGAAACGAGCTGGCATTACGCAGGTGGGTGAGATTTTAGAGAAGCTTAAAAAAGGACAGGACGAAATTCTGGCTATTCGTAATTTTGGGCAAAAATCATTAGATGAATTGATGGAAAAGCTGGAAGAAAAAGGCTACCTCAACATGGTTGAGGACGGCGATGAAATTTCCAGGCCCAAAACGCCCGATTTTATAGAATAGTTCCTGTACCTGGATTCTAGGAGAAATAAGCAATGCGACATAATGTTATGGGCCGTAAATTAGGCCGCTCGAAAGACGAAAGAAAAGCCCTGTTCAGAGGGTTAACCACGGAATTATTCCGCCATAATCGGATAAAAACCACCGAAGCCAAAGCCCGGGCCATTCAGCCGATTGCTGAAAAGCTGGTTTCTTTGGCCAAACGGGGTGATTTGCACGCTCGCCGGTTGGCCGCTCGTGAATTGCACGATCCCTCGGTACTTAAAAAGCTGTTTGCCGAAATTGGCCCCAGCATGAACAGCCGGGCGGGTGGTTACACGCGCATTTACAAACTTGGCCCACGCCACGGTGATGCCGCCGAAATGGCTTTGATCGAGTTGGTTGATATGGCGTGATTCCAGAGCGTCGCTACCTGGCCGTAGTTGAATATGATGGCACCGATTTTTTGGGCTATCAACTTCAGGCTAACGGGCGAACCGTTCAGGGAGAGATTGAAAAGAGTTTACAGCAAGTTACACAAACCCTGGTACGGATTGATGGAGCAGGTAGAACCGACGCCGGAGTCCATGCCACCGGGCAGGTCGTCGCCTTTAATGTGGTTTGGCGTCACCGTTTAGAAGATTTGCATCGTGCGCTTAATGCAACGTTACCGCACGATATCGTGATCAGTAAATTAACAACTACAAACCGTGAGTTTCACCCCAGATTTGGGGCGGTGAGCCGTACTTACCGGTACAGAATTGTTAACCAACAGTGGCCGCAGGTATTATGGCAGCGTTATGCCTACCACGTAGCGCATAAACTCAATCTGGAAGCCATGAATATGGCCAGCCGGATATTGATTGGCAGCCATGATTTTGCCTCGTTTGGTAAGCCGCCGCAGGGTAGTAACACAATCCGGCAGGTAATCCGGGCGGAGTGGCAGGCCGAAGCCGATAATATACTGAGTTTTTATATTACCGCGAACGCCTTTTTATATCGGATGGTGCGAACAATTGTGGGAACGTTGGTGCAAGTAGGCTTGGGCCAGCTTACTCCCGGCCAGGTGGAACAAATTTTGCAGGCGCAGGATTTAAAACAATCTGCGGCTCCGGCTCCGGCTCACGGTTTGTGTCTGATCAAAGTAACCTATCCCGAAAGTACGTAAGACAAGCGGTTTATTGTCTTGTAGAGGAGAATTACCAGTGAAAACGACAATTAGTGCTAAAGAACATGAAATTCAGCGTGAATGGTTTGTAGTTGATGCGCAGGGTGAAACTCTGGGCCGGCTGGCTACCCGGGTGGCCACGGTGTTGCGGGGCAAACACAAACCCATTTACACCCCCCACGTAGATTGTGGCGATTACGTGATTGTGGTTAATGCTGAAAAAATTCATACCACCGGCCAAAAATTAACGCAAAAACACTATTATCGCCATACGGGGTACCCCGGCGGCTTGCGTGAAATTTCGCTGCGTGACCAGCTCAAAAGATTCCCCGAACGAGTGCTGGAATCTGCGGTGCGAGGAATGTTGCCCAAAAATCGCCTGGGTCGCCAGATGTTCAAAAAGTTAAAGGTATATGCTGGCCCTGAACATCCTCATGTAGCCCAGCAACCCAAACAACTAACTGTAAATAAATAGTTGAGGAAGAAATATTATGGCAGAATCAAACTACTACGAAGGACTTGGTCGGCGTAAAGAAGCTACTGCCCGTGTTCGCCTGCACACCGGCGGTTCGGGGAGCGCCATCACGGTTAATGATAAACCGTTAGCGGAATACTTTCCTCGGCAAGTTGACCAGCACCAAATTGGTCGGCCCTTACGGGTTACCGGCACCGAAGGCCGCTTTGTCATCACCGTTAAAGTTAATGGCGGTGGGGTTACGGGCCAGGCCGATGCCGTAAAATTGGGCATTGCTCGCGCGCTGCTCAAAGCCGATCCCGATTACCGCAAAACCCTCAAGCAAAGTGGTTTACTTACCCGCGACCCACGGGCCAAAGAGCGCAAGAAAGCCGGTCTTAAACGGGCCCGCAAAGCGCCTCAATACACCAAGCGCTAATTGTTGTCGAGTTTATATTCGATTAAATTACAGTGATTGTAACCTGGATTTAATAAAAAAAGAGATGCCTTTGCTTCAAAGGTATCTCTTTTTCGTGTTTTTGTGGGCGGGGTTGGCCGCCGGGCTAAATTAAATACAAAATAACCAGCACAACCAGCCCAAACAGAACAATGTTTAGTTGAAGCGGTCTGTCCGTGAGCAGCACTTCGTCGGGCGCGCCGCCGTTGCCCTGCACGTGGATGACAAACAAATACCTGAAAATGCCGTAAATGATAAAAGGAATGGTTAGCATCATTAAATGGTTGCCGGGCAGGTTGGGCGCCGAAAACGTGTAAAAAGCGTAGGTGATCACCGTGCCGGTGGTGACTACCGACATCATCGAATCAAGAAATGGAATATTGTACTGGTTAAGGATTGAACGGGCGTTTCCGGCGTTTCCTTTGAGCAGCACCAACTCTTGCCGGCGTTTGCCCAGCCCCAAAAACAGCGCCAACAGCACCGTAAACACATACAGCCACGGCGAAAACCTCTCGGCGGCAACCAGCGGCACGCCTGCGGCTACCCGCAGCACAAACCCGGCAGCCAACGCCAGCACATCCACTATAACAATATTTTTCAAAAAGAACGAATAGCCAATTTGCAGCAACAGGTAGGCAGTGATGATGATGCCAAAATTTATATTGAGCGCAAAGCTCAACGGCAGCGTAATTGCCGGCAGCAAAATGGCGGTAATTACGGCAATATTAAACGGCACTTGCCCGGCGGCAATTGGCCGGTTCTTTTTTACCGGATGCTGGCGGTCTTTTTCAACATCAACCAGATCATTAATCAGGTAAACCGTGCCCGAAATCAGGCAGAGCAGCGCAAACCCGGCCACGGTTCGCAGTAGCGGCGCAACGTGAAAAAGTTTGACGTCAAAAATCAGGGCGGCAAAAATAAAGCCGTTTTTGGTCCACTGTTTGGGCCGAAGCGTTTTAAAAATACCTTTAATCAAAATTATCACTCCTTTTTGTGTAAGGCCGTATGATACTCAAATGGCCGGGGCTAAGCAAACCTTTTAATGACCAAAGTTAGACTGGATGTGTTACTGACCCAATTGGGATTAGCCGATAGCCGTAACAAAGCGCAATCGTTGATTATGGCCGGCAAAGTTCAGGTGGATGGGCAGGTTGAAACCAAAGTTGGCACGCTAACCTCACCCGAAGCTGAGGTTTTGGTTGAAACCGAATTACCCTATGTGAGCCGGGGCGGGATAAAACTGGCCGCCGCTCTTGATGCTTTTGCTCTGGATGTAACCGGCGCGGTGTGCGCCGACGTTGGCGCATCTACCGGCGGCTTTACCGATGTGCTGCTCCAGCGCGGCGCGGCTCATATTTACGCCATTGATGTGGGCTATGGGCAGTTGGCCTGGAAATTGCGGCAAAACAAACGAGTCACGGTAATGGAGCGCACCAATGCGCGTCACCTGGAAAGGTTGCCGCAACCGGTAAGTTTGGTTACAATTGATGCGTCGTTTATCTCTTTAAAGCTGATTTTTCCCGCTGTGCTCAAGTGGCTAACCGCGCCCGGCGGCGTGATTGCCCTGGTAAAGCCTCAATTTGAGGCCGGCAAAGCGCAGGTGGGCAAAGGCGGGGTTGTCCGCGATCCAAAAATACACCGGCAGGTTTTAATGGATATTGTGGCGGCGGCTCAGCAACTTAATTTTGAGTTTTTGGGCTTAACGCCATCACCCATTACCGGCCCGGCGGGTAACTACGAATTTTTGCTGCATTTGGGCTGGCAATGCGCCCCTTTGCCGGTGGCTACCGAGGCGATCATTGAGCAAGTCTTGCAACTGGTCCACCCGCCCAGCCGGGAGAATTAACGCAAATATCATAGACAAACCCTGGGGGCTAGTGTATAATTCACTCATTACCCCTTAAAATCCGGGCAACGAATGAGGTTGAAATGTTGAAATATCTTGATGGGCCAGATGACGACGTTGAGCCCAATGCACAAGATGATGCGCCGGTGTTGGAATCCTTTTCCGACGAAGCGCCGGTTTTGTTTGATGACGATTACGACGACAATCAACCTCTGGACGCGGTGAATATTGGCGACCAGGCCGATCAAACCGTTTTGTTCAAACAGAAAATTCTGGGGCTGGAACACCGGATTGGCTATCTGGAACGGATTGTAAAAGTTAGCCAAATGTTAAACTCCACCCTCAGTTTAGAGCCGCTGCTGCAAATTATTGTTCAGTCCGCCACCGAATTAACCAACACCGAAGCCTGTTCCATTATGCTCATTGACAAAAACACCGGCGAACTCCGCTTTGCCGAGGCGTCGGGCGGGGCCAGCGCCGTTTTAAAACGGGTGAGCGTGCCGTTGGACAAGAGCATTGGCGGGTATGTTGTTCGCAAAAATAAGCCCATCCTCATCCGCGACGCTAAAAACGATCCACGCTGGCATGGGGCGGTGGATGAAACTGTGGATTTTGAAACCCGCTCCATTTTGGGCGTGCCGTTGCGGGTGCGCGATAAAGTTATTGGCGTGCTGGAAGTTATCAACAAAAACACCAACGATGGCTTTAACGAGGATGATATCCAGATTGCCACCACGTTGGCCTCGCAGGCGGCCATTGCCATTGAAAATGCCCGGCTGCTGGATGAACTCCAGCAAGCCTACCGCGACCTGTCGCAGATTGATCAGCTTAAAAACGATTTTGTGAGCATTGCCTCGCACGAGTTGCGTACGCCGCTGGCGGTAATTTTGGGGTACGCCACCTTTCTCAAAGATAACGTGCAGGGCGAAGCCAGCGAGCAACTGGATATTGTGTTGAACAGCGCCATCAAATTGCGGGGGTTAATTGATGATATGGTTAACCTGCGCCACGTTCAAACCGATGGGTTGCAGCTGGAACGCTCTATCTTTTCACTCAAAGATATTGTTAAGGATATTGTTAAAGAATTTTCGCAGATTATTGCCACCAAAAGGCTGGTTCTCACCCAAAAATTTACGCCCGAAGATTCTCCGCTAAACATTGACGCCGACCGGCAAAAAATATACCTGATCATTGCCAACCTGGTGAGCAACGCCATCAAATTTACGCCGGAAGGCGGGCGCATCCACGTTAGCGCGCAATTTAACGACCATCGGTATACCCTTAACGTTATAGATACCGGCATCGGGATACCAAAAGCGGAATACGAACGAATTTTTGACCAGTTCTATCAAGTTGAGCCGCCTTTAACCCGAAAATATCAGGGGATGGGGCTGGGGTTATCAATTGCCAAAGGTATGGTTTTGGTGCACCGGGGCCGGATTTGGGTAGAAAGCGTGGTGGGCAAAGGCAGTAAATTTGTAGTGGTGTTGCCTTCGGCACCCGACGTGCCGGAAGTTTAACCAGGCGGGAGTTAGAGATAATGCCCGATATTATTGTAATGGGCGATATCAACGTAGACGTAATTTTTACCATCCCGGCTTATCCGCTGCCCGGAAATGAAGCTATTGCCACTTCGGTGCAGTTACACACCGGCGGGTCGGCGGTTAATACGGCCATCGCTCTGGCCAAAATGGATATGGATGTGGGCTTTATTGGCCGCGTTGGCAGTGATCCGCTGGCTAACCAGGTGCTGGAGGATTTAAAGAACGCCGGCGTTGATTGCAGCCAGGTTCAGGTTGACCGCAAGGTTAGCACCGGGATGATTTTTATTGCCGTTACCGAAGACGGCGAGCGCACCATGTTTGGCGCGCGCGGGGCTAACTCTTTTACCCAGGCCCGCGAGATTGATCCCAAATATTTTGCCAGTTGCCGCTGGATTCACCTGTCCAGCTATTCATTTTTGGCCCACCACCAGTACGAAACCATTCTGGCTGCGCTGGATATTGCCGAAAACTCCTCGTACACGCGGGTAAGTTTGGATATAGGCACCGAACCCGCCATTCGCTCCCGCTCCCGCATTTTAGAGTTGTTGCCCCGCCTGGATGTGATTTTGCCCAACGAAACCGAAGTGGCGTTGTTGGGACAGGGCCGCCCCATTGATGAAAGCCTGCATTTTTTGTTAAACGGCCAAAGCACCAACGCCGTTGTCACCAAACTGGGCAGTCGGGGCTGTTTGCTGGCAGTTGGCGAAAAACGGGTTGCGTTCCCATCGTTTGAGATAAAAGTAAAAGATTCCACCGGCGCCGGCGATAGCTTTAACGCCGGCGTGGTGATGGCCCGTCTGGTGGGGCTAAGCTGGGAAGCGGCGGCGGCGCTGGGCAACGCGATGGGCGGGTTATCAACCACCTCTGCCGGCGCAGGCGCATCGTCAATTAGCCGCGCGGCGGTGGCCCGCCTGATTGAAAATCACCTTTTTAAAGAAGATTGGACTTCGGTGCGATTTGCGCTGGAAGAACTCACCGCCTATTTTGAAGGCGTCCTGTAGCTGCCATCGTTGCCCAAATTGGGTAATTATGATAAGATGCGCAGGCTTTACGGTTTTTTCAAAACTACCGGGTTTTTAACCCCTACTTTTTAACTTTACTTTACAGGGAGAATTAAAAATGCGAACACCAATCATTGCTGGCAACTGGAAAATGCACAAAACAGTTGCCGAGGCCAAAAAACTGGCGCAAGAAGTAATTAGCGCCGTAGCCGATTTTAAAAATGTTGATGTAGTGCTGTGCCCGCCGTTCACCGCTTTGGCCGCGCTCAACGAACTGTTGGCCGGAACCAACGTGGGGCTGGGCGCTCAAAATATGTATTTTGAAGAACAGGGCGCTTTCACCGGCGAAGTATCACCGTTGATGGTTAAAGAACTGTGCCAGTACGTAATTTTGGGCCACTCCGAACGGCGTCAATATTTTGGCGAAACCGATGCCGGCGTTAACAAAAAAATCAAAGTGGCGCTGGCGCACGGCCTTACCCCGATTGTGTGCGTGGGCGAAAATCTGGCCCAAAACGAAGCCGGTGAAACCACCGTATTTGTGGGCGGCCAAATTGAAGCCGCGTTCAGCGGCCTCTCCGCCGATGATGCCGCCAAAGTTGTGGTGGCCTACGAACCCATTTGGGCCATTGGCACCGGCAAAAACGCCGATCCCATTACCGCCAACACCATCATTGCCCAGAGCATTCGGGGTGTTCTGGCCAAATTGTACGGCAGCGCCGTGGCCGATCAAATCCGGGTGCAATACGGCGGCAGCGTAAAGCCATCTAACGTCAACGAGTACATGGCTCAACCCGATATTGATGGCGCTCTGGTTGGCGGAGCCAGCCTGACCATTGAAAACTTCTTGCCGTTGGTTAAAGCCGGGCTGCAATAAGGTTTTGATTATTAAAGTTATTGCGGGCTATCGGCTCTCAATAACCGCTGTGGATTGAATGTCTGGTTGGTCTATTCTTTTTTGGTTGATAATTAGTTTTTTGCTGCTCCACCCCCTGAACCGTTGGATTTATACCCATGTTCAGGGGGTAGCTTTTTTATTAACCCGCAGCTCAAATGTGGCGCTGTGGATTTTTTGGGTACTCTTTTTGCCCGGCACGCTGCTCCACGAACTGAGCCACTGGATTACTGCCAAATTGCTGGCAGTAAAAACCCGGAGCTTTTCTTTGTGGCCCCAACCCAAAAAAAGCGGCGAGTTGCAAATGGGCGCGGTGCAAATTGATGTAACCGACCCCTTTAGGCATAGCGTCATCGGCGTGGCTCCGCTTGTTTTTGGTAGCGTGGCGGTGCTGTTGATTGGTTACGGCTGGCTGGAGCTGGATCAGTTTGGCGGCGCGCTGCTCAAAGGCGATTTACGCGAGTTTTGGCAGGTTATAGAAAAAACCGCCGCCATCCCTGATGTGTGGCTGGGCTTTTACCTGATGTTTGTTATCTCTAACGCCATGCTGCCCAGCGCCTCGGACCGTGAATCGTGGCAAACGGTCTTTATTTATCTGGGGTTGGCTTTTGTGCTGGCGGTGGGGCTGGGGCTAAATCCATCGCTGCCCATTGGGGTGCAACAATTTGGCCTGGATTTGCTGGTGTATCTGTTGGCGGCGTTTGTGATCACCATTGCGCTTGATTTGCTGGTGGTGCTGATTATCCTGCTGTTAGAAACGGCGCTGGGATTGTTGCTGGGGCGGCGGGTGCAATACAGCCGCTAACAAAAATTGAGCAGTACTAGCGAAGGGAGTTATCCTATTTTCCGGTATTTAAAATCTGCGGGTGCGGTTAATTCCGGTTTCCAATTAAATTCGGACCGGCGGGATTTACTGATTGCCAAACTGTTTTACCTGGCCTTTTTTGGGGGAGTCGGCAGCATGATTCCCTTTTTTAATGTCTATTTGCAGCAGCGTGGCCTTTCTGGGGCCGAGATTGGCTGGCTGGGCAGTATTGGACCGTTGGTTACGCTGATAGCCAATCCATTTTGGGGCGCTGTGGCCGACCGCTGGCAAATTTACCGCCAGGTTTTATTTATATGCGCGGTGGGAGTTGGCGGGGTGTGCCTGTTGTTTCTCCAGGCCGACCGGTTTTGGTTGTTTTTGCCGCTGGTTACGGCGTTATTTTTCTTTCGCAACCCAATGCTGGCCATTTTAGATGGCACGGTAATGGGCCTGGTGCAGCGCACGCGGGCCAATTACGGTGCGCAACGGGCGTGGGGCACGGTTGGTTTTTGCATAGCGTCGCTGGGAGTTGGCCAGCTTCTCACCGCCAAAACGCTATCGTTGACCTTTTGGATACAGGGTATTTTGTTTGTGTTGGGCTGTGGCCTGTTGAGCTTGATCATCCCCGTAGTGCCAATGCAGCGCGCCACCAACATATGGCGTGGCGTAAAAACATTACTGGGCCAACGCTCTCTCATCAGCTTTTTCCTGGCCCTGATTTTAATGGGCATGGCGCTTTCTACCTACACGGGCTTTTTGGGAATGCTGATTGTAAGTTTGGGCGGCGCGGAGCAGCAGGTGGGCTGGGCCTGGGGCACTAACTCGCTGCTGGAAGTGCCAATGATGTATTTTGGCGCGCGTTGGCTGGGGCGTTATCAAAACCGCCAGCTTATTTTGGCCGGCGCAATGGGGTACTCGGTGATTTTTACTTTAATTGGGCTGGCCGGGTCGCCGCTGCTGGTGATTATTCTTGTGCTGGCCGTTGGCGTGTGTTTTGGCACATATTGGGTGGCCGTGGTTGGCTACGCCGCCGAATCCGCGCCGTCGGGTTTGCAGGCTACCACGCAGGCAATGGTGGGCGTGGCCAGCAACGGCTTTGGCTGGAGCCTCGGCTCGGTGGTGTCCGGGTATTTGTGGGATCATATTGGCGGCAACGCGGTCTTTTTCTTTGCCGCGCTGTGCACCGCCACGGCGGCGGTTATTTTTTGGAAAGGCAGATCAAATTGACCCAGCAAAGCTCTGTGTTTGTGCGCACCCGTTTTACCTGGCTGGCCTATTTAATGCTGGCCTATTATGCCTATTTGCAGGCATCGTTGGGGCCGTTGATGCCGTTTTTGCGGGCCGAGTTAAGCCTCAGTTACACCGTGGCGGGCCTGCACGTGAGCGCCTTTGCTCTGGGGATGGTTTTAGCCGGCCTCAGCGGCGATAGTTTGGCTCACCGGTTTGGCCGGTATGTTTTGTTTTGGGGCGGCGCTGCCGGCATGGCCGCGGGCGGTATTGGCCTGGCTCTGGGCAACACGGTTGTGTTTACCCTTGCCGGCATTTTGGTCATGGGCTGGCTTGGCTCGTTTGTGCTGGTCATGATTCAGGCGATGCTTTCGGACCGGTACCAGAGCCAGCGCACCATCGCCCTAACCGAGGCGAATGTGGCAGCCAGTATTTTTGCCGGCATGTCGCCGTTGTTGGTGGGCGGATTCCAGCGGATTGGCGTGGGCTGGCAGGGCGCGTTGTATTTTGGCGCGGCGGCGCTGGTGGCAATGGCGGCTGTTTTTTGGCGCGAACCGCTGCCGGAAAGCGCCCGCAAAACCAAAGGCGAAGCCCCACCGCAAAAATTGCCGGCCACTTTTTGGGCCTACTGGGTGGTAATTTTTCTGGCGGTATCGGTGGAGTGGTGCACCATGTTTTGGGGGGCCGATTTTCTGGAAAATGAAGTGGGGTTGGCCCGGGTAAATGCCGCCACCATGATGAGCATCTTTTTTTGCGCTATGGTTCTGGGCCGATTTTTGGGCAGCCGCTTAAGCCGCCGTTTTGCCGGAGGCCGGTTGTTAATTGGGGCGCTGGCAATTACTATTGTCGGGTTTCCGCTGTTTTGGCTGGCCCCGATTGCCGCTTTGAACATTGCCGGGCTGTTTGTGTGCGGCCTGGGGATTGCCAATCTTTTTCCGTTAACATTGTCGGTGGCGGTGGGCGTGGCCCCAAACCAACCCGACCAGGCCAGCGCGCGGGTATCAATGGCGGGCGGGCTGGCAATTTTGATTGCGCCGTTGGTGCTGGGCTGGGTGGCCGATTACACCGGTATTTTTTGGGCGTATGGCCTGGAAGGCGTGTTGCTGGCGGTGGCCCTGGTTATGGCCTTACTGGCCAACCGATTGGCCAGCGTTAGCCCGGTGGCCGCACCATTGTTGCCATTAGGTGTTCCAACGCCTCGGCGGGATTAGCGCACAGCCCGGTATGCACCGGGCCAACCTGAATGACGGTGCTGCGCGGCGTTACCAGCCAGTGAAACCGCTCTGCCGGCGGAAGCTGCCCCACCGGGTGTTGGGCTTCGCCGGCGCACAGGCGCGGAATCAACTCCAGGTGCACGCGGGCGCAATCGCCGTTAAACCGGGGAGCCAGCGCCCGCAACCGCGCCGCGTCCAGCTCTATTTTGGCCTCTAAAAAGCCCAGAGTGCGGCAAAACAAAATCACGCCCACATTGATAAATTCCTCGCGCTCAACGTGCGGCACCAACCGCACCAGGGCGTAATCAAACGAGTGCGTTTCGGGCATGGATTGCTTCCTCGACAAAAATTGAAGATGCCGCCAGCCGTTTTTCCAGGTAGGCCACATAGGCCCGCCGGTGTTTGCGCTGGGTAGAAAAGCCCGGCTCGCGGCCCAGCCACGCTTCGGGAATTTGCTCTACAATTTGGGCCAACAATTTGGGCGTAAGGCGCGAGCGCAATTCGGCATCGGCTTGGGGCAGTTGGCCGGCAAACGGCAGCAGCGTGTGCTTGCTAATAAGGCTAAAGGGCGATTGGCTGCGGCTCAGGTAATCGTCCCAGTTGTGGTGAAAGTAAAGCGTTGCGCCGTGGTCAATCAGCCACAACTCGTTGCGCCAGATGAGCAGGTTTACATTGCGCACGGTGCGATCCACATTGGTCACAAAGGCATCAAACCACACAATTTTAGAGGCTTCGGCGGGCGCGGGCGGCGGCTGGAGCAACAGGTTAAAATCAAAGGCGTTGGGCAGATAGCGCAGCCCCAAATTAAGCCGGCCGGCGCTGGCCTTGAGCAAATCCTGAATCTCCGGGTCTGGCTCCGAGCGGCCCAGCGCGGGGTCTAAATTCATCAGCACAATTTCGGGCACGCGCAGGCCCAGCGTCCGGCCAATTTCGCCGGCTAACAGTTCGGCAATCAACGCCTTTGGCCCCTGCCCCGCGCCAATGAACTTCATTACATACAGTTGATTGTCGTCGGCTTCAACAATGGCCGGCAACGAGCCGCCTTCGCGTAGCGGAGAAACGTAGCGGGTTGCGGTAACGGTTTTTATCACGATTAATCCTTGTTAAGGCGGGCCAAAAAATCCGGGTAAAGCCGCTGAATGCAATCCGGACACAGGCTGTGGCTAAATTCCACTTCGGCGTGATCCCGAAAGTAAACTTCGACTTCTTGCCAGTAGCCGGCGTCATCGCGGATTTTTTTGCAGTTGGCGCAAATGGGCAGCAGCCCGCTGAGTTGTTTTACGTGATCCAGCGCCGCCTGTAATTCGGCATTGAGCCGGCGCAATTCCATTAAATCTTTAAAACGGGTAATGGCAATGGTAATGGCCCGGTCAATTTCGTGGTCGTCGGGGGGTTTTACCAGGTAGGCTCCGGCTCCGGCGTCGCTGGCCTGGTTAACCAAATCCGCGGATTCGTAGGCGGTGAGCACCACCACCGGCACCGGGGTGTGCCGGATAATGTGCCGGGTGGCTTCGATGCCGTTGAGCAGGGGCATTTCCAGGTCCATCAGCACCACGTCGGGGCGGCCAGTACTAACCATGTGGATGGCCTGC
Source organism: uncultured Caldilineaceae bacterium (assembly GCA_964517605.1). Classification (GTDB taxonomy): domain Bacteria; phylum Chloroflexota; class Anaerolineae; order 4572-78; family J111; genus J095. The sequence continues at coordinate 26,803 of CAZFCE010000012.1, forward strand.
TGCCCATCAAGGGCGCGCCCGGCAATGGTATAGCCCATGTCATCCAGCATGCCCTGAATCATTTCGCCCACCATGGGGTCGTCTTCGGCAATCAGCACCCGGATGTTTTTACGTTTGATCATTGTGTGCCTTTCTACGGTTTAAATTGGATTATGGTTACGGCTCCGTTATCGTTAAACATGGTGAGCGTGCCCAATAATCCATCACGCACCAAGGTTTGCACCAGGTACAACCCCACCTGTTGCTGTTCCTCCTGGCGCAACGTGGTTTCGGAGTAGCCCGGCCCGTCGTCGCGGTATTCCAGTTGAACCAGATTATCGTCGGCCTGGATTTTTACCCGGATGCAGGCCGCGTTGCGGTTAGTCAGCGCATATTTTAGGCTGTTGGTGGCCAGTTCGTTAATTACCAGCGCCAGGTTGTTGGCCTGCCGGGAGTTAACCACCACCGGCGAGGGTGTTATCTCCACCGTAACCTTTTTGCTGGGCGGCAGGGGGTGTAGCGCCGCGCTGATTAGCCGGTCGCAAATGCGGCTTAAGGGTACCGGCGTCCATTCTACTGCCGAAAGCAAGTTATGCACAATTGAAATACCTTTTACCCGCGTAATCAGGTCTTGCATAACGGCCTGGTAAACGGCATCATCTTTTACGCCGTAATGACGGCGCTCGGCGTAGAGCAGGCCAATAATGGCCGACAGGTTGTTTTTTACCCGATGATTTACCTCGCGCAGTAGGGTGGCTTTGGTTTGGGCATCCTGGCGAGCCTGTTCGTAGAGTTGCGAGTTTTCCAGGGCAATGGCAACCTGATTGGCAAAGGGCGTTACCAGCCGGATGTGGTCGGCGGTAAAGTGGTTTGGCTCAAAGCTGTCCACGGTGAACATGCCCACTACCTTTTCGCGCACAATGAGCGGCGCGCCCAACCACGATTGGATGTAATGGTGCGGCGGCCCAAACATATCCGGGTAATCCCTTTGTACGTTTGATAAAACCGCGGGGCGGCCCGATTTGATAACGTTGGCGTTGAGGGTGTTGCCGGTGGCGGGAAAGCGCAGCCCAATTACCTGTTCCGGGTGAACAAACCCGCGCCCGTTAACAATTTCCAGGTGGTCGCCGCGCAGCAGTTGCACCGAGGCGCTATCATAGGCAATAACCTGCTCCAGTTGTTCCAGAATGCGCTCTACCCGTTCATTCAGGCTCAACTCTTCGGCCATCGCTGCCCATGCCTGGCGCAGGGTTTCGGCCTCGCGCCAGCGCAGTTGCGTTTCTTCTAAAAGTTGAACTTTGGCCAGCGCCAGCGCAATTTGCTGCGAAATTTGTTCGGCCTGGGCCACCTCAATGGCGGTAAACCGGTGGGAATGGGCAAATGTTACCACCGCTGCGCCCAGCTTTTTGTCGCCGGCAATAAAGGGAATGCCCAGCACCGATTTTTTGCGGATGGTACGCGCCACTTTGGGGCTAACATGCGGGCTGTTTTTTATATCTTCAACCGGCAGCGGGCAGCCGTTGGTTAACACCAGCCGGGCCACGCTGGGATCATCCGACCCCAGCCGCAACGCCATAAAATCCGCTTCGAGTTCCGGCGAAACATCGGTGGCGGCAACCGGGATAAGGGTTTGTTTGGCCGTATCCCACCAGAGCAGGTGGCAGCCATCTGCGCCGTACAGCGTTCGCAGCCATTTTACCAGAATTTGGAACATGGTTTGCAAATCGGGGGCATCCAGCGCCGCCCGCGTAATTTCGTTGAGCGAGGTTAAAAAGCGCTCCTGCTCGTGCAGCGATTCCTGGGCCAAAATTTGTTCGGTAATATTTTCGTGCGCGGCAACCACCCGCAAGCCGTCTGTGCTTTCAAAGCGGGTGAGGCGTAGCGTAAACCAGCGTTGTTCGGTGGGGCTGTGACAGGGGTAGGTTAGCCAAAACTGGCTGCGCTGGCCGGTAATTATTTCTTGAATGGCGTTAACCACCAGCGGCGCTTCGGCGGAGTGCTTGCCGTACACGTGGGTAAGTGTTTCCAGGTAGTTGTAGCCCACACCATCGTTGGGCCAGCGCAGGCCGTTGGCCCGGCCAAAATTACGCCACGATTGGTTAACGGCCACAATCTGACCAGTTTCGCTTAAAATAGCAATGTTGGCCGAGAGAGCATCAAGGCTGGATTGTAAAAACTGTTTGGAGTTTTGCATTTCTACCTCGGCGTGAATGCGGGCGGTAATATCTTTGGCGGTAGATACAAAATGAGTAATCGCGCCGGTTTCATCGCGCAGGGGACTGATAGTTTTTTCCTCGTAAAACAATTCGCCGTTTTTCTTTTTGTTAATCACCATGCCCCTAAAAACATGCCCGGCCAAAATTTGCTCCCAAAGGTCCTTATAAAATTCCAGGGGATGCTGATTTGATTTTAGAATACGCGGCGTTTGCCCCACGGTTTCTAGCCGGTTGTAGCCGGTTAAGGCTTCAAAGGCAGGGTTTACGTATTCAATCACCCCTTCTTTATCGGTGATAACCACGGCATCACCGGTTTGCTCAACCACGCCGGACAATTTGCGCAGCCAGCTGCGCGCTTCGCGCTCGGTGGTAATGTCCCGGCCAATAATTAAGGCCGCCGGTTTGCCCTCAAATTCCATCGGCACCGAAACCGACTCAATATACAATATTGAGCCGTCAGTTCTGATTAGCTCCATTTCCAGCAGCGGGTTACTATTGCCGGCGGCAATCCGTTTGAGCCGTTGGTCAACATTCTCTTCAAATTTGGCCGAAATAGTTTGCATTACCGGCGTGCCCACCAAATCGTTCAGGTGGCGGTAGCCCAGCATGCGCAACGCGGCGGGGTTGCCAAATACGTATTTGCCATCCTGCACCACCAAAATGGAACTGGGCGTACAGTTTAACAGGGTGCGGTAGTTGGCCTCGCTGTGGCGGAGTTCTTGCTCAAATTGTTCCTGCGCCTTAATTTCTTGCCAAAGATGGCGGTTGGCGGCAATCACTTCGGCCTGTTGGTATGGAGTGGACTCTTTGGATTGGCTAAACAGTGCCGGTTGTTCGCGCCATTCGCCCCGGCTCAACCGGGTTTCAACCGAAATTAGTTGCCCGGTTTTGGCCCGGAGCGGGCTGGAGCCGGTTAAAATCAACTCGGTGCGCATAGCCAAAACCAGTTGGTTAACTTCGGCCTCGGCTTCGGGCGGATACACCTGCCGCACGTGCATGCCGGTTAGGTTGGCCCTGGCATAGCCCAGGCGGGTTTCTACGGCCCGGTTTGCATTTAATATTTGCCCGTTGTAATCAAGGATAAAAATAAAATCGGTAATGGCATCGAACAGTTGCCAAAGATTGTGGTTATCGGCGCACAGGTTAGCCTGCGCCTGTTCCTGCGCGGTAAGCTGATTGGTTAACTCGACGATCTGCCGGCGGCAATCCGCCAACTCTTGCCTGAGCTGCGTGGTAGCTTCATCTGCATCAATCATAGTTTCATCCAGATTGAAAATCCCAAATTGCGCGCTTTTCCGCGTGGTTTTAGGGTGTGGTAATTATTTTTTAACAGTACAAAAGGATACCTTTTATTTAGCTTCAAAATCTATTACAATGATTATAACTCAATTATAAGTGTCAGGCCAAGGATTGTGCTATGCCCGGTAAGGAACGTATCTTAATTATTGATGATGATAGCGTTACGCTGAAGCTGGCGGCGCATATTTTTGAAAAGGCCGGATACGAAGTGCATGTGGCCGAAAGTGGCGCGGACGGGTTGCGCAAGGTAAGTGCCATTACGCCCGACCTGGTGGTGCTGGATGTGATGATGCCCGACATGAGCGGGCTTGAGGTGTGCCAGTATTTGCGCTCTAACCCGGCTACGGCCTGGCTGCCGATTATTTTGCTCAGCGCCAAGGCCGGCGTTGATGATAAACTTGACGGGTTTCAGGCGGGGGCCGATGATTACGTGGCCAAGCCGGTATCGCATAAAGAGTTGCTGGCGCGGGCCGGGGCGCTGCTAACGCGGGCCAGGCGTGGAGTGCAGCCGCCCAAAGCCAGGGTAATTGCGGCGGTGGGCGTAAAAGGCGGCGTGGGCGTAACCACGGTGCTGGTTAACGTGGCGGCGCAACTGGCGCAACTGGAAAAATCGGTGATTCTGGCCGAATTGCGCCCGTATCGGGGCACCGTGCGGCACAACCTCAACCTTTCGCCCGCCGAAGACCTGGGTGGCCTGCTGGGCAGCGGCCCCGCCGAAATCCGGGCAATGGACGTAACCCGGCGGTTGGCGCTGCATTCCTCCGGGGTGCGGGTTTTGGCCAGCCCGGTTAACAAAGCCCAGGATCACGTGCTCACCGACGCGCACGTTCACCTGATTGTAGAGGCGTTAATCTCGCAGGCGGCTTACCTGCTGCTGGATTTACCGGCAGTTACCGGCAGCGGCGTGCAATTGGCGCTGGAGAAATCAGACCAGATTATGCTGGTGCTGGAACCGGAAACGGTATCTGTGGCCTGCGCCCGCGCCGATTTGAAACTGCTCAAAGCCTGGGGGCTGGCCGACCGTACCAGTTTGATGGTGGTTTCGCGGGCGCGCTCCAGTAACTTGATTGCTCCCAAAGAAATTGAAAAAGAGTTGGGGTTGCCGGTCATTGGCGTGCTGCCACCCTCGCCCGAGGTGTTTTATCTGGCGGCCAGTTTGGGCAAACCGGTAGTGCTCTCCAAACCCGACGCGCTGGCCGCCGAAAGCCTGATCAAATTAACCAACATTCTGTTGGAACGGCTGCCCGTTACCGGCGCGGGTCGCTAATTCCCGCTAAAATTGCCCAATTGGGCAAGATGTGTTAGTGTTGCCCGTACAGAAATCTGCCAGATTTTTGCCCCATTTAATTCTCGCCACTTTTTTTGAAAGGTAAAACCCATGCCCAAACTCGCCATTGCATTGCTGGTAAGTGCGTTGCTGCTGGCCGGCTGCCAGCTTCGCCCGATGACGCCGCCGCCACCACCGGCCCCCAAAATTGCGTTTATGACCAACCGCGACGGCAATTTTGAAATTTATCTGATGGATCACGACGGCGCTAACCCGGTTAATTTAACCAACAGCAGCACCAACGAAGGCATCCCGGCGTGGTCGAAGCAGCTAAAAACTTTTGCCTATTTGGGCGAGTCTGGCGCGGGTGAACTTTTGGTTAAACGGATGGGCCGCGATGGAGGCAACCCGGCCATTCTCAACCGGGATACTCCGGCCAACCCCAGCCCACCGGCCTGGTCGCCCACCGGCCAGTGGGTAGCGTTTGGCAGCGTCGCCGCCGGCAACGCCGAGGTGTACCTGGTTAACCCCGCCGGCGAACAGCTTACCAACCTCACCAACAACCCGGCCAGCGATATGTTTGAAGCCTGGTCGCCGGATGGCCGTACCGTGCTGTTTGTTTCTGACCGGGGCGGCAAAGTGGGAATTTACGCCATCCCCGTTACCGGCGGTGAAGCCACCGCCTTAACCGACCCGCAATTTAACAGCGGCGGGGCTGATGTTTCGCCGGATGGCCGCCAGATTGCCTTTATGTCGGACCGTGACGGCGATATTGAAGTGTACGTAATGCCCGCTACCGGCGGCGAGCCGACGCGCCTCACCAACTCGCCCGGTTTTGATGGCTTTCCGGCCTGGTCGCCGGATGGCCGCCAGATTGCTTTTGTTTCCAACCGCGATGGCAACGCCGAAATTTACCGCATGGACGCCGACGGCGGCAACTCCATCAATTTAACCCGCAGCCCGGACGCGCAGGAATCATCGGAAGGCAGTTTTAGCTGGTCGCCGGATGGCAGCCAGATTTTGTACCAGGCCAGCAAGGATAAAGAGGCGGATGTGTACGTGGTTAACGCCGATGGCACCAATCCCACCAATTTAACCAACAACCCGGCCATTGATTTTAGCGCGGTGTGGGTGCCTTAAGCCGCCGTCCAACGCCCCGAAATTACTGCGCCCGCCGCAATTGTAACCTGTTCAGCCGTGGAGTTAACCAACTCCACGGTTTCTTTTAAAGTTACGTTGGGGCCAAATTTTATATCGCCGGTAATGGTTAGCCGCTCGCACTCCAGCAGCGAGGGCGCGCCGTGCGGAAACCGGGCTTCAAAATCATCAATAAGCTGGTAATAGGCCGGGTCCAACTCAATGACCGCCGGCCCGTGGCGGCGGGCTGGGTTGGGCGTAACCTGAAACCCGGCGGTGAGCAAGTAATTATCCGAGCGCACATCCAGCAGATCGTTGGTTTTTTTGATGGGCGCAAAGCGGGTTCTGGGCACGCGCACCGCCTGCGCTCCGGCAAATACTTCAATGGCCGAACCCATTGCCGTTTCTAGCTGGTACACCGCCGGCGAACTGCTGTTGCGGGGATCAACGGTTTTGCTGTTGCGGATCATGGCCAGCCCCAACACATTTTGTGTGGCCGACAGAAGTTGGTGCAGAGCGGGCAGGTTTATCCACAAGTTGTTGGTGTTAAAATACTTGTGCCGGGAAATATCCTGAAAAGCGGCGGCATCCTGCGCCGGGCATTGCGCCGACTCGCGCAAAATTAGCCGGCCATCGGGCCGCCGGGCCAAATGGCCGCCTTTTTTATCGGCTTCGGTGCGGTCGGCCACTTCCATCATAAACGGCACGTCATGGGCCACAAAATACCCCAAAATTGAGAGGTCAATCACCGCGCCCAAATTATCCACATTTGACACAAACATATAGCGATACCCGGCGGCCAGCAGGGTGTTTAGCATGCCGCTGGTTACTAACGCCGTGTAAATATCGCCGTGGCCGGGCGGGCACCATTCCAGGCCGGGGTCCGGCGGCCAGGTAGCCGGGCTAAAATCGGCTTGCAGCACTTTGGGCACTTTATGCTGCAAAAAATCCAGCGGGATGCTGCCGCCCAAGTGCCCGTATTTTGCCAGCGCCGCCAGCGAATCGGTGCGGGTGTTGTAGCTGTTCATCAGCACCAGCGGCAGGCCGGTTGCCTGCACCTGCCGGGCCACCACATCCAAAAACGTGAGGCCCTCCTTTACCACCAGCAGCGATTTGGCCTTTTCTAGCCCCATGCCGGTGCCCAGCCCGCCATTTAGTTTGAGCAAAAGGGTGTGCGGCAGCGCTCGGCGGCCAATCTGGGCCAGTTCTGCCGGCAACTGTTCGGCATCGGGCAGCGATTGCACCGGCTCAAGTTCGGTTTCGGGCAGCAAGCCGGTGCGGCCTTCTACCAGTTGCCGGTAGTAATGCTCAAAATTTTTTATCACAACTGCGGGCAGGTTTTCGGCCTGCATTTTTTGGGCAAACGGCGCAAAATTTCCTGTTGAGTTCACAAGTCATCTCCTGGTTAGGGTAACAATAGGGGCTAATCGGCATTGGCCAGCGGCAATTTTAGCCAGAAGGTGCAACCCAGCCCTGCCCCCGCCGATTCTACCCAAACCTGGCCGTGGTGAACTTCGACAATCCGTTTTACCAGTGATAGCCCAATGCCCGTGCCTTCGGTTTCGGTGGTGAGGCGGTCAAACACGTTAAAAATCCGTTGGTGGTAGAGCGGGTCAATTCCAATGCCGTTATCTTGAATATAGCAAAGCGCGTAATCGCCGTGGTTGCGGCCTCCAATTTTTATAATCGGGTTGGGTTGATGCCCCATAAATTTTATGGCATTTTCAATAAGGTTTTGAAACACCTGCAACAAGCGTGGCCTATCGCCGGTAATGGTGGGCAGCGCCGGGGCCACCTGCACCTGTACGCCGCGCAAATTGATTGGCCCGGCCAGCAGCGCCAGCGCCTCGGCCACCAACTGGTTAAGCGGAATGGCCTGCGGCGGCGCGGTGAGCTGCCCCGCCCGCGATAGCTCCAGCAGGTCATTGAGGAGTTGCCTCATTTTGTCGGCAGCCAGGCGAATGTGGCCAAGGTTTTCTTTAAGCCGATTGGTGTTGCCGTTGAGCGCGTCACGTTCCAGAAAGCCCAAAAAACCCCGAATGGTAATTAGCGGGCTTTTTAAATCGTGCGAAACGGCGTAGGTAAAGCGTTCCAGCTCTACATTTTGGGCTTCCATTTTTTTGATGAGCTGTTCGCGTTCGGCTTCGGCCCGTTTTTGCTCCGAAATGTCCTGCACGTGCGAAATAAAGTAAATGGGCTGGCCCTGAGAATCGCGCACCAGCGAGCTGGAGATTCTACAGCAAATGGTGTGCCCTTGCTTGTGGATATACCGTTTTTCAAAAATAATCTGGTCGGTGTTGCCGGCCAGGCTGTTCTGGATAAATTCGGCGGGAGTGTTGTGGTCGGCGGGCGGGGTAATATCAAATATGTTCAGCCCTTCCAACTCTTGGCGGCTGTAGCCCAAAATTTGGCTCATGCGCAGGTTAACCCGCAACAGGCGGCCATCAAAATCAATCAGGCACACCCCAATGTTGGCGTTTTCAAAGGCCAACCGAAAGCGCTCCTCGCTTTCTTGCAGCGCATTTTCGGCCTGTTTGCGGGCAGAAATATCTTTGAGCAGGCCAATCAGGGCCAGCGGCGCGCCGGATTTGGTAAAAACCGTTTTGGCCGTAGTTTCAATGGGAATGGCATGGCCGGCTTTGGTAATGTATAAATTTTCGCCAACGTAGGTGCCAGTGGCTCTGATTTGGCTCATGATTTGGCCGGTTAAAGTGGTGTTGGCCGGATGAAAGATAAAGGTAATTGGCTGGCCTACCGCTTCGGTGGCAGTGTAACCAAATATGTCTTCGGCTTTGCCCATCCAGCGTTGAATAATGCCTTCAAGATTGGTTAAAACGATGGCGTCGGGCATTTGCTGGAGAATCTGGTCCGAGAGGAGCAACTCCTGTTCCACCCGTTTGCGCTCGGTAATATCGTACCCAATTGATTGGTACTCAACCAGGCGGCGCTGGTCGTCGAACACGGCCCGGTTAATCCAGCTTTGCCAGCGCACCACGTCGCCCGGCGCGGTAATGGGGTGTTCGTAGCCGGAGGTGGGCGCTTCTGGGGTTAGGGTTTGGAATTGCTGTTTTACAAACTCGCGGCTTTGGAGGGGGATAAATTGAAAAAAGTTTTCGCCAATCAGTTCGCTTTTGTTTTTGTTAAAATAAATGCAGTAGGCGGTGTTCACAAAAGTCAGCGTGCCATCGGGTTTTAGGCAGCACACCAGCGCCGGCGTATCTTCAATTAAAGCCTGGTACAACTCGTCCGGGGCGGTTTGCTCGGCCTGTTTTTTGCTCAACGCCAGTTCCAGCGAAATCCGCAGGTGGTTTTTGGTGAACGGCTTTAAAATAAAACCCAACGGTTGGGTAGAGCTGGCCCGTTTAACGGTGGTTTCATCACTGAAGGCGGTCAGGTACACCACCGGAATTTTAAACCGGGCGCGGATTTGGCGGGCGGTTTCAATGCCGTCCATATCGCCTTTTAGCCGGATGTCCATCAGCACCAAATCGGGCCGGGTTTCGCTCACCACTTGCAGCGCCGCCGCTCCCGTTGCCGCCAGCCCCGGCACGGTGTAGCCCAATTCTTCTAAATTGTGCTTGATTTGCATGGCAACCATGCTTTCATCTTCTACAATAACAATTTTGGTCTGGCTCATGGCTGTTCCTGTTCAGCACTTTTGTTTTGATGTATACTATAACCGGCAAGTAATTGACGTGCCAAAATCCTTTAGCCCAAGGACAAGCCCATGCACGAAAAATTAGCCGCCCTCGCCCAAAAATACCCGGAAAAATTTGCCGCCACCGAGATTGTGTTCAAACGCATTCGGCGCGGCGATAAAATTTTTATCAGCACCGGTTGCGGCCTGCCGCAATACCTGGTAAAAACGCTGGTGGATTACGTTGAATCTCACCCCGCCGCCTTTTTTGATGCCGAAGTTTGCCACATGTGGTCGCAGGGCAATGCCCCTTACGCCGACGAAAAGTTTAAGGATTATTTCAGGCACAATTCGTTTTTTGTGTCCGATAGCACCCGCGACGCGGTGAACAAAGGCGTGGCCGATTACACCCCCATCTTTCTGTCGCAAATTCCGGCGCTGCTTTATCGGCGGTTGGTGCATTTTGATGTGGCCCTGGTGCAAACTTCGCTGCCCGATAACAGCGGTTATATGAGCCTGGGCATTAACGCCGATATTACCAAAGCCGCGGTTGAAAACGCCGATGTGATTATTGCCCAGGTTAACGCCATGATGCCACGGGTGCCCGGCGATGGCTTTGTTCGGGTGGACGATATTGATTTTTTGGTGCCATACGATGAACCGCTCATGGAATACCAAGTTCCGGTTGATGATGTGGTCATCCAGCAGATTGGCAAATATGTATCGTACCTGGTTGAAGACGGCGATACGTTGCAGGTGGGCTACGGCAGCACGCCCAACGCCATTTTATCTCACCTTGACGATAAAAAACACCTGGGCATCCACACCGAACTGCTCTCCGATGGCATTGTTGAACTGATGCGAAAAGGCGTGATTGACAACTCGCGTAAAACGCTCAATCGCGGCAGAACCGTGGCCACGTTTTGCATGGGCACCCAAAGCACCTACAATTTTTTAGATAACAACCCGGCCTTTGAATTCAGAGCCGTGGATTTTACCAACAGCCCCTCGGTGATTTCTCGCCAGGATAACATGACAGCCATTAACAGCGCCTTTGAGGTGGATTTAACCGGCCAGGCCAGCGCCGAATCAATTGGGCGCAGCTTTTTCCGGGGAATTGGCGGCCAGGTGGATTTTATGCGCGGCGCAGTGTGGGCCAGAAACGGCAAAAGCATTCTGGCGTTGCCCTCAACGGCCATTGATGGCACCATTTCGCGGATTGTGCCGCTGCTAGAAGAAGGCGCTGCCGTTACCTTTAACCGGGGCGATATTCACTACATTGTCACCGAGTTTGGCATTGCCTACCTGCACGGCAAAACCATCCGCGAACGCGCTATGGAATTGGTTTCGATTGCTCACCCCAAATTCCGGCCCTGGCTCATTGATGAGGCCAAAAAGTTACACTTTATTTTTCGGGACCAGGCGTTTATTCAGGGCGAAGCCGGTGAATACCCGGAACATCTGGAAACATACCGCACCCTTAAAAACGGCCAGGAAATTTTGCTCCGGCCCGTAAAAATCAGCGACGAACCGCTGCTAAAAAACTTTTTCTACTCTCTATCTGATGAAAGTTTGCAGCGCCGGTTTATGTCAATGAAAAAGAGTATTCCCCATGAACGGCTGCAAGAACTGGTTGTTATTGATTATACTCGCGACATGGTAATTTTAGCCATATCCACCATCGAAGGCCGTGAGGAGGTGCTTGGCCTGGGCCAATACAGCATTGACGAGGTATCGCACACGGCTGACGCCGCGTTTGCGGTTAGGGATGATTGGCAGGGTAAAGGCATCGGCACCGAATTGTTAACCTACCTGACTATTCTGGCTAAAAAACGGGGGCTACTTGGTTTTACGGCTGATGTGCTGGCGGATAACTGGGGCATGCTGCGCGTATTCAACAAAATGGGCTACGAAATGGAAAAACATTTTGATGGCGGCGTGTACGAACTGCGCATGATGTTTAAAGATGTGTCCAAACGGTAAGGCTCTACAGTAACAGGGCCGCGTCAATGTGCTGGAGCGAACAGCCGGCTTTGGCCATTTCTTGCACCAAATCCTTAAAACTCAACCGCTTTTCGTCAAAGACAATGTGTAGCTCCTGAGTGTCGAGTTTTATGGTAAACTTCTCCACCCCGGCGAGGTTCCGAAATAAATTATCCAGCCGATTCGCTCCATCCTCGGTTAGTGTAGAAACTCGGAGGGCTTTAAATTCCATCGCTGGAGTACTCCTTATAAAGCTACACCGCTATCTTTGCGCCCACAACCGGGCTGTGGAATTGATATGTACTAGAATAATCAAAATTTGCTAAAACTCCTAGTGACAGATGTCATCTTATCTGCCGCCAAGTGTCCTGTTTTATTCTGAAAAAGAGTTACCACCAACAAAAAAACGCCCTCACCGGCTGGTGAGGGCGTTTTGTAACCAGATAAAGTCGCTAATCCAGGGCTTTTACGTAATCATCCAGGTTGTGCCGCACGGCGTAAGCGGTGGCCTCGGCCCGGTTAGATAGCCCCAGTTTGCCAAAAATGCTGCTCACGTAGTTGCGCACCGTGCCTTCGCCCAGGTGCAGGTTGTTGGCAATTTCTTTGTTGGTATTGCCTTTGGCAATCAACGCCAGCACTTTTAATTCCTGGTCGGTTAAATCGGTAAAGGCTTCAACCCGGGTAGATTGGCGCAGCCGGGCTAACACCTGGCTGGTAATGCTGGGGTCCAGCATGGCCTCGCCGCGAGCAACCGTGTCAATGGCCCGCACCAGGTCATCGTTGCCCACCTGTTTTAGCACGTACCCCACCGCTCCCGCCGAAATGGCGTTGAACAGCAGGTCGTCCTCGGCAAAAGAGGTGAGCATAATCACCTTCATTTTAGGGTGGGCGTTTACAATTTCGCGGCAGGCGTCAATGCCGCTGCCATCGTTTAACCGAATGTCCATCACCACTACATCCGGGTGGCACTCTTCGGCGTTTCTTACGGCTTCGGCCACGGTGCTGGCTTCGGCTACTACTTCCCAATCCGCTTGTCTGTCGAGCAGATTCTTCAAGCCAAACCGAACGACTTCATGGTCGTCCACAATCATAATCCGTACCAAGCCGCACCCCCCATATAGTAGTGTAGTTTAGCCTTCAAATTTTACATCGCCGCCACATTCCGTGCAAGTATTCAAAATGTTGATTGATTATACCCGCAATGCTATACTGCCAGTGATTTTTTACGGGGGGAACTGTTGGGTATGGCAAATTCTAAAAAAAATAAAGCGCAATTGCTGGCCGAATTGCGCCGGTTACGCCGGCAGGTTGCCGAACCCGCCAATCAAACCCAGGAGTTGCAGCAGTATAAAGCCCGGCTGGAGCAGTTGGTTGAGCAGCGCACGGTTGAACTGAAAAACAGCAACCGGCTGTTGCAGGCCAAAATCGAGGAGCAACGGCGCACCGAAGAAATTTTGCTGGAAAGCCAGGTTCGGTTTGCCGGAATTTTAGATATTGCCAACGAGGCCATCATTTCAATTAACGATGCGCATGTTATTGTGCTCTTTAACAAAGGGGCCGAGCGCGTGTTTGGCTACTTGGCCAGCGAAATTGTAGGCCGCTCACTGGATATTTTGCTGCCCGAACGTTATATGGCCGGCCACCGGTGGTTGGTGGAGAATTTTGCCAAATCAACCGAACTGGCCAAATTTATGGGCGTTCGGAACGAAATTTGCGGGCGGCGCAAAAACGGTGATGAATTTCCGGCTTCGGCCTCAATTTCCAAGTTTGTTATGAACGACCGCATGATTTTTACCGTGGTGCTGCACGATATTACCGAGCGCGTGCAAATGGAAAAAGAGCGCGAGCAGCGGATTATCGAACTGCGGGCGCTGAACGAATCGGTGCGGGCTATCACCGCCGAACTCTCGCTGGAGCAGGTGTTGCAAAAAATTGTTTACGCCGCGCAGGAGTTGCTCAAGGTAAAATTTACTGCGCTCGGCCTGCACGATGGCGAAGGCCGGCTGTCCCGGTTTATTACCACCGGCATTGCCCCCGATGATCACGCCAACATTGGCCCGTTGCCGGTGGGCCGGGGCGTACTGGGCTATTTGTTGCGGCGCGGAAAATCCATCATTGTTAATAATATTTCCACGCACGCCGCCGCCTGCGGCTTTCCGGAAAATCATCCCAAAATGAAAACGCTGCTGGGTGTTCCGGTTTTTTCAAAAGGGCGGCTGATTGGGGCGCTTTATCTTACCGACAAGCTCGATGGCTCGGCGTTTGTTGAGGCCGACCAGCAATTGGTGGAAATGCTGGCCGTGCACGCGGCCATTGCCATTGAAAACGCCCAACTCTACGAGCAAACCCAGCGGTTGGCCGTGCTGGAAGAGCGCGACCGCTTTGCCCGCGATCTGCACGATGGCATTATTCAATCCATTTACGCGGTGGGGTTGGCGCTCGACCAGGCCAAACTTGATATCCGGCCTGCCAATTACGCCGCTCAGGAGCAAATTGAGTTCAGCCTTAAAAGTTTGGCCAGGGTTATCAAGGATATCCGCAATTATATTTTTGACCTGCGCCCGGAGGCGCTCAAATATCAGGGGCTAAAAGCCCGGCTCGAAGGGCTAATCAAGGAGTTGCGGGTAAACACCCTGCTGCCTATTCGCGCCGAAATTGCGCCCGAAATTGACGCCGCCCTCACCGAAGTTCAGGCCCGGCACATTTTTCACATTAGCCACGAGGCGTTATCAAATGCGGCCCGCCACGCCAAAGCCAGCCATATTCTGTACCAAATCAGCAAAACCGGCGATGTTATAACGGTTTCGATTGAAGATGACGGCGTTGGTTTTGCCCAAATGCCGCCGCAAATTATACCGGGGCATCACGGGCTGGTTAATATGCAAACCCGGGCCTCGCAATTGAACGCCCAATTTGATATTGATAGTCGCCACAACGAAGGCACTCGTTTAACGCTGGTGCTCCGGTGCGGCGCAAAATAAGCAATCAGCAGAGCAGGCCACGGTTTTGGCCTGCCGGGTTAGCCCAAAGGTTTAAATAATGAGCCGATTTATTCCCGAAGAACAATATTTTCAAATTCTGAGCAACGTTCCAATTGCCTGTGTGGATGTGGCCATTGTGGCGCAGGGAGCGGTGCTGCTGGTAAAACGCAAAGATGCGCCGGCGCAGGGGCAATGGTGGGTGCCGGGTGGCCGGGTGCTAAAAGGCGAAATGATGAAGGAAACCGCCGCCCGTAAAGCCTTTGAGGAGGTGGGCATTGCCTGCCACGTGGGGCCAATTATCCACACCGCCGAAACAATTTTTCCCGATGGCCCCAACGGTATTCCGGTGCACAGCATTAACAGTTGCTTTTTTCTGTACCCGGTTGACCCCGAATTTACCCCGCGCCTCGACAGCCATCACCAGGAATATTGGTGGGTAAACCACATTCCCGATGACCTGCACCCTTACGTAGAGCGGTGTTTGATGGGGGCCGGGCTATCCAAAGCCTGATGATTTGTGACAACCAAAACCGGCGCGCCCCTTGGGAGTTTCTGGCCCAACGGGGAAACCATTTCGCGATTGGTGTTTGTCTGAACAGTTCTGCCAATCAATTATCAGCCTCAATTCTATTCCCACCAACCCCCCCGAATCGCTTCGCCCACGGCCTCGGCCCGGCTGGCGACATTCAGCTTATCTTTGATCTGGGCGATATGGTATTGCACCGTGCGCTGCGACAGGTGAAGCCGCTCGGCTACCTCGCGATAGGTAAGACCCTGCGCCACCAGCCGCAGCACGTCAAGCTGGTGGCTGGATAACAGGGCTACGCCAGGGGTGGTATCTCCGGTTTGGGCAATATCGGTCATCACCTGCCCCACCATTTCCGGGGCCAGCGGGGTATCACCATTGATCACTCCCACCAGCAGATCGAAAAAGCGGGCCGGGTTGAGCGTTTTGAGCAGGTAGCCGCTGGCCCCGCTACGCAGCGATTCAATCAAATCCTGCTGACTCTGGGAACTGGTCAGGATAATCACCTTGACATAGGGAGATTCGGTCTTGATGCGGCGGGTGGCTTCAAGGCCAGACATGCCGGGCATGCGGATATCCATCAGGATAACATCGGGCCGCAGGCGGCGGGCCAGTTCAATGGCCTCCGGGCCGCTACCGGCAGAACCAACCACCTGAAGGCCCTGGCTTGTCAATAGTTCTTCAAAACTTTCCCGCAAAATCTCCTGGTCATCCACCAACAAAATCCGGGTGGTGGTAATGGCCTTGTTATGTGCCGGTTTACGTCGGGGCAGGTAGATGATGATATAACCGGTTTGATCTGAGCCGGCGCGTATTTCTACCCAACCGCCCACCGACTCAGCCCGTGACTGAAACAACGATGCCATCGCCTGTTCATCGGCCTGGTAGCCGGGTTGGGTAATGACTATTTGCACCTCTTCTTCACCGGCAGAAATAATCACCTGAGCCGATAGCCCCGCCCCGGCTTGGGCCATATCCAGCAGCGTTACCTGAATAATGCGCAACAACTGAATTTGAGCCAGCGGCGACAGCAGCTTGTCAGCCGGTTCCGGGGGGTGGGTGAGGCTAATGGCAACGTTACGGGTTTGGCTGAAATGGTGGGCGTATTGGGTTAGCGCCTCAAAAAAGTCCGGGGGCGGGGCGATGGTGGACGGCAGGCGGCGGATAAACTCATCAATATTGGCCCCACCGCCGCGAGCAATTTCAACCTGTTGGGCCAATACTGCTGCCGCCGCCGCATGTTGCTCTTTTTCCAATAACCGGCTGGCGTGATGGGCCAGAGCCACCAGGTGATCCAACACCTGCCCGGTTTTGGCGTGCAGGTCATCGCTGAACTGCTGCCGCTCTTCCATCACCGCCATGGCCAACTGTCGCTGCCACAATTCCTGTTGAATCTGGTTGGCTTCGGTAATATCCCGGCACATAATCAGGTACCCCGCCAGTTGTTTGCGCCAGTTCAACAGGGTGAGGCCGGAAACACTTAAAGTTCGGGCCGGCGGACCGGGCCATTCAATCTCGTGCAGGCTGTCGGTTTCGGTCAATACTATCGTAAATTGGGGGATTTGGTCAGGAAGGGATTGGCCGATGATCGCCAGGGTCAGGTTGAGGATTTGCCGGGCCGCCAGGTTGATATCGATGATGCGCTGGGCGTCATCCAGCACAATCACCCCCTGCTGCATCTCTTCAATCAACCGCTCGCGGGCGATGATAGGGGTTAACTCCAGAAAACGCCAGCGGGCGATGCCCAACCCCAATAAGGCTCCGGTCAACGCAAAGCCAAACGGGGTAAAATCCATACCGGGGATTGGCCCCAGGTTAAGAACATAAATCACATTGCCCAGCCAGGGGGTCAGGATGGCCATCGTCAACAGCACCGCCTGGCGGCGATGGACATGCCGGTAGGCCAGCACAGACCGAAAGAGCAGCAGCGCAACAATCAGCAGGGTTAGGTAGGCGTACCCCACCACCAGCCCAAACAATGTGCCGTGGCCAAATAACAGGGAATTGCTGCCCGGAATATCCACCGGCGTAAAAGAAGCCCAAATGAGATGGTGCCAGTCGTTAGTCCAGGTTAACACCAGAATAACCACCGGCATAATGAAATAGAGCAGCCAGTAAGGAAATTTTAAAAGTTGCTGGGCGTTGTTAAATTCCAGGGCAAAAAAGAGCAAAAAAATCAAAATGCTCATCGAACCCAGGTATTCCATTTTGGCCCAGAATATTTTAGCCGGGATGGTGGTGACGGTAAACTCCACCAGCAACGCCAGCGACCACCAGGCCGCGGCCAACATAAACAACCCCAACCACAACGCCCCCGCCCGGCGTCGCATTTGGATTGCCTTAACCGCCACGCCCAGGCAAACCGTAATGCTGAACAATAAGCCAGCCTGATAATAAATTACAATGGGAATAACGCCGGTGGTCATGTAAGCCTGGTGCCGCTTCTAACCCAAATAAGCCGTTGTGTTGTTATGTTTGCCACATGGTCATTTTACCTCAAATGGAATATTTAATGAATTGCCCGACCTTCCTTTGTAAATACCCCAAATATCAATGAATAGACTCCTCTCGGTATACATAACCCTGTTTTCTTAACAAACCACAGTCAAAGACTGTGGTTTGTTTTGTGGTTTTATCCAGTGACACCGGCCTTTAAAATAGCCGATACTATGAGGCGTAACCTTGTGGCTGGGATTGCTTCCGCCCGAATCCTAAATTTGTTTTCCCCACCCTTGCTATTCCAATGGAGGAAATAACTATGTACTCTTCCCTGCTCAAACTGCCCCGAATTATCCCCGCCGTGCTGACGGTTCTGACCGCCTTGTTGTTGCTGGCTCATCCGGCCCAAGCCGCCGGGCCAACCTGCACCGTCACCGACTCCGGCGACAGCGGCCCCGGCACTTTGCGCCAATGCGTGACCGATGTTGATACTGGCGGGGTAATTGACTTCAGCCTGACCTACCCGGACACCATCACCCTGACCAGCCAGATTGACCTTACCAAAGCCCTGACCATCAACGGGCCGGGGGCCGAGAATGTGGCCGTCAGCGGCGATAACATCACGCGCACCTTCCGGGTGGATGCCGCAACCGATGACGCCATCACCATTAACGGGTTGACCCTGCGTGACGGGTACACCGCCACCGATGGCGGGGCCATCCTCCACAACAGCGGCACGCTCACCATTACCAATGCCGTAATTGCCCAAAACAACGCCGACCGCGATGGCGGCGGCATCGCTTCTTTTGATACGCTGACCATCCTCGGTAGCACGATAATGAGCAACACCGCCGCGGGATCAGACCTGGGCGGTGGCGGCCTGTTGGTCTCTGGGGCCACGGCGCTGATTTCTGACACAACTATCAGCGCCAACCAGTCTACCACCGATGACGGCGGCGGCGTGACCACGGCCCATTCCGCCGGCAGTGCCATCACCATCAGCAACAGCCTCATTCAGGGCAACAGCGCGACGGATGATGGCGCGGGACTGAAGCTTGATAACACGGTGGCCCGGATTGAGAACACCCGGATCATCAATAATGGGAATGCAATTGATGGCGGTGCGATGCACATAGATTACGGCTCCAGCGTGACACTGCTCAATGACACGCTGTCGGGCAACCACGTCGAAGCGCATGGCGGCGCGATCTACGTATCCAGTAGCGCCGACGCCCTGGTCATTACCGCCACCGATTTCATCAGCAACACCGCCGCCAGCTTTGGCGGCGCGATCAACAACAATGGCGGCAGCCTGACGCTGACCAACGTCGATTTCTCCGGCAACTCCAGCAGTAATTCGTCCGGCGGGGCCATCTACAACACCGACGCCGCCAACCCGGTGCTGACCAACATCATCTTCTCCGGCAACAGAGCGGCGGTGGGCGGGGCGTTGTACAACAACAACAGTAACCCGCAACTGATCAACGTTACCTTCAGTAGCAACCTGGCCCACCTTAATCCCGGCGGGGCCATTGCTAACTTTGGTACCAGCAACATACTGTTAGTTAATGGGGTGGTGTGGGGCAATAGCACAAACAACGACGGCTTCGTCCCGGGTGCCCAGATATACAACGCCGGCGGTGCCATAGCCATCAGCTACACTCTTATTCAGAGCGATACCAATAATGTTCATGATATTTATGATCCCGGCGGCAATGTGAGCATTGGTCCCGGCGTTATCACCACAGACCCGCTGTTTGTGACCCCCATCACCGCCACCGTCGCGCCCACCACCACCGGCAACTATCGACTGCAAGTCGGCTCCCCGGCTATTGACGCCGGTGACAACAGCGCCGTGCCTTCCGCTCTCACCTCCGATCTGGACGGCAGCCCCCGCATTCAGGGCGGTACGGTCGATATGGGCGCCTATGAAGCGACACCTCCGTCCGACGTGGTCATCAGCAAGAGCGTATCGCCTGCCGGCGCCAAACCGGGCGATACCGTCACCTACACCCTCACCTTCTCCAATGCGGGACCGGAAACTGCCACCGGCGTGGTCATCATCGACAACGTGCCGGCCAGCGTCACCAATCCCGGCGTGGCCGGCAGCAGCGGGGCGGTCATCACCCTCACCGGCGCAGCACCCAACTTTGCCTGGCAGGTGGAAGACCTGGCCGCCGGAGATGGCGGCGTCATCACCCTGACCGGCGTGGTGAGTAGTTCGCTAGCGGCGGGGGTGTTCACCAACACCGCCGAAATCACTGTCACCGGCGACATTGACCCGGCCAATAATACCAGCAGCGCCGCCATCTCAACCTGCGGCAACACGGTGACCGTGCAAAACGCCGCCGACAGTGGCGCGGGCAGCCTGCGTCAGGCCGTGGCCGATATTTGTCCCGGCGGGGTGATTGACTTTGCCCCGGCGCTGAATGGCAGCACCATCACTCTGACCGGCCAGATTGACCTTACCAAAGCCCTGACCATCGCCGGGCCGGGGGCGGAAAACATCGCCGTGAGCGGCAACAACGCCAGCCGCATCTTCAACATCAGCCAGCCGGTGTCCATCAGCGGCTTAACCCTGCGCGACGGCAAAGTGACCGGCACTAACAACGGCGGGGCCATCCAAACCGTCACCCCCTTAACCCTGACGGCCGTGACCATTTACACCAACACAGCTTACTGGGGCGGCGGTGTCTATGCCCTGGCAAATGTCACGGTCAGTGACAGCCGCATTGAGGACAACACCGCCACCGGCCCGGATATTTCCAACGATATTCGTCACGGCGGCGGCGGGATGCACGTGACCGGCC
The DNA here is from genome assembly GCA_964517605.1 of uncultured Caldilineaceae bacterium. GTDB lineage: Bacteria > Chloroflexota > Anaerolineae > 4572-78 > J111 > J095. The sequence goes on from CAZFCE010000012.1 coordinate 47,077, forward strand.
AGCTTGTTTTGACCAACACCGACGTAATCGCCAACCGCACCTCCGGCGATGGCGGCGGTATCTCGGTGCGCGGAGATGCCATTATCACCGGTGGCCATTTTGAGCGCAACGCCACCGTTAATCAGAACATCGGCTCCGGCGCGGCAATGGCCATTACCGGCACGCTCTGGTTGAGCGGCACGCAGGTGATCAGCAACACCGGCGGGCAGGCCGGCGGCGCGATTATTATGGGAGAAGGCGACGCCGAGCGGTATGGAAATGCCACATTGATCAACAGCTACTTTGAACAAAACCAAAGCACCCAAAGCTCCGGCGGCGCTTTATACACCTATGGCAACTTGGTGGTCACCAACACCCAATTTCTCACCAACACCGCCTACACCAAACGCGGCGCGGCCTATGCCAAGGGTAATATTACCATTAGCGATAGCCTCTTCCAGAGCAACGCCGTGCTTGATGGCGCAGAAGGCTGGGCGGGCGCTCTGGAAGTTGGTGGCACGCTGGCCATCACCCACAGCGATTTCATCAGCAATACCGCCGCCACCTCGGGCGGGGCGATAGTTGGGTATGGTGAGTTTGATTTCAGCAACAGCCGCTTTATTGGCAACCACGCCGGAACGTATGGCGGGGCCATCGAGGGGGGCAGCCCGCTGTCGATCAGCGCCAGCGCCTTTGAGGGCAACACGGCGGCCACGTATGGCGGGGCGCTGGTTTCATATAGCACCCTGACCATCACCGACAGCACCTTTATCAGCAACAAAGCCAACAGCGAGCAGGGCGGGGCGGTGGTCTCCAGCGGCGATACCGTTATCACCGGCAGCCATTTTATCAGTAACACCGCCGTTTACGCCGGGGCAATGGACGCGCAGGGGATACTGGTTCTCACCAGCAGCGAGTTTATCTCTAACACCGCCGCCACCTACGCCGGGGCCATTTTCCTGAACAACAATGCCACCTTGAGCGGGCTGCTGCTGCAAGGCAACCGGGCCACTACCCAGTACGGCGGGGCGCTGGTCAACAACTACAACACGGTCAGCCTGTCAGACAGCACTATCACCAACAATCAGGCGGGGACGCACGGCGGCGGCATTTACAGCGAGTACTTTCCCCTGAATATTTATAACAGCACTATCTCCGGCAACACCGCCACCCAGAACGGCGGCGGCATCTACAACCTCAATGATGGCGATCTGGGGGTCTACACCAGCACCCTCACCGGTAACGCGGCGGCCAACGGCGGCGCTATTTACAATACCGATACCGGCAGTATCGTCCAGCTTTTTGCCAGTACCCTGGCTGACAACCGGGCCACTACCGGCGGCGGGGCGATGTACAACGCACCCGGCGCCACCACCGCGATTACCGGCAGTTACGTGTACCGCAACAACGCGGCCAGCGGCGGCGGCTTGTACGCGGCGGCCGGTGTGGCGCGGGTGGCCAACGGGCTGTTCATCGGCAACGAGGCCACGGCCAACGGCGCGGCCATTTACGCCGCCGCCACCACCCAGATTTTGCACACCACCATCGCCAGCCCCACGCTGGCGGCCCGGCAGGCCATCTATATTAACGGCGGTACGGTTACAATCCGCGATACCATTGTGGCCAGTTACACTACCGGTATTCAACAGGCCGGCGGCACGGCCACCGCCGATTACAACCTCTTCTTTGGCAACACCACCCACAAAACCGGCACCATCGGCGGCGGTACGGGCGAGGTGCTGGCCGACCCGCTCTTTATTGACCCGGCGGGCGGCGATTATCGCCTGCTGAATGGCAGCCCGGCGGTGGGAGCCGGGACGGATGTCGGCGTGGCCACCGATATTCTGGGGCAGGGGCGGGCCAATCCGCCCACCATCGGCGCTTACGAAAACCCGGTGCAAGACCCCAGCAGCGACGCCACTCTGACTGATTTGCAATTGCAGAACGTGACCCTGAGCCGGGTTTTCGCCTCGCGGCAAAGTACTTACACCGCCACGGTGCGCACCGTGGTTAACCAAACCGTGGTCACTCCCACCAGCTCGGTAACGGGAGCCACCATCACCGTGAACGGCGTACCGGTAGCCTCCGGGACGCCGTCCGGAGTCATCAACCTGGCCCTGGGCGCAAACGTGATTACCACGGTGGTCACTGCCCCGGACAGCGTAACTCAGCAAACCTATGTAGTCACGGTGACCCGCGCCTGGGACGGGCCGTTTTACGTGGACAAAGCCACCGGCGATGACAGCAACCTGTGCGATGCCTGGGGCGCGGGCCGGGCCTGCAAGACCATCGGCGGGGCCATTGCCAAAACGGTTTATACCGATACCACCATTTACATTGCCGCGGGCGATTACGACGGGAATTTGACCGTCTCCATGCCCACCCACTTTGTTGGTTCCGGCGTGGGGGCCACTTTTGTCGATGGCCGCGACACCTGGCGGGTCTTTACCGTCAACGGGGCCAGCACCTGGGTCTCCCTGACCGATTTAACGGTGCAAAATGGCCGCGCCGCCACCGGGCAAGATGGCGGTGGGATTTCATCCTCGGCCCTACTAACCCTGACCAACGTCAACGTGCTGTCAAATGCCACCAGCCTCGGCGGGCGCGGCGGTGGGGTGTACGCCACCGCCGGTCTGTCTTTATCAAATGTTATAGTTGAGAATAACTCAACCGCCTCCGGCGGTGGCGGCGGGCTTTACCTGTCCGGGCCGTTCAGCGGCGCTGAGGTGACCATCAACAACAACCGCTCGACCAGCGGCGGCGGCCACGGCGGCGGCATCTACGCCAACGGCGAGTTATCGCTGGCCGACGGCATTACCGTCACCAACAACAGCGTTACCAACGCCAATGGCGGCGGCATCTACGCCACGGGGGCGCTGACGCTGACCAATGTTTGGGTGCACAGCAACTCTGCCAGCAATAACCAGGTCTCCGCCGCTTCAACCGTGGATAACGGCGCTTACGGCGGCGGAGTATACGCGGGGAGCACCATCTGGATTTCCGGCGGCAACTACCAAAACAACCAGGTCAACGCCACCGGCAGCAGCTACGGCATTGAGTATTGTTCCGATTGGAGCACCTGGACTATCGGGTCTCGCGCTCGTGGCGGGGCGCTTTATGTGGCATCCACGGCGATCATTTCCGGGGCCACCTTCTCGGACAATAGCGCCACCGGGGTTAATACCACCAACGACTGCGGGAGTACCCGCGGCGGCGCGGTGTATGCCAACAACAGCCTGACGCTGGTTAACAGCCGGGTGCTGTCAAACACTGCCACCCGCAGCAGCAGACGCTCGGCCAACTCCAATGGCGGCGGCATCTATACCGGCGGCGAGGTAGCCGTGGTGGACAGCGAGTTTCGGAATAACCGCGCCCAACTGGGGTCAACAATTGCTGGTAACTATTACGCGGCGGGGGGCGGGTTGTATACCGATGGCACCTCCACTATCTCCGGCGCGGTGTTTGAGGCCAACCTTGCCACCGAAAACGCCGGCTCCGCTGGGGTCTACAGCCGGGCCGGGGGCCTCTACGCCGGGAACAGTTCGGCCATTACCGCCACCACTTTCCTGTCCAACAGCGTTAAATCCACCTACACTGAATATGGCGGGGGGATGTTCGCCAATAACTACACCACCATACAGGGCGGTGTATTTCAGGGTAATACCACCGACGCCCTCTACCAGGGGTGGGGCGCCGGGTTACACATTCAGGAAGGGGGGGGTACTCTGTCCGGCACACTCTTTATCCGCAACCGGATTCAATCCTCCACCACCGCCGGTTATGGCGGGGGGATGAGCACCTACCGCGATGTGACGCTGATTAACACCCAATTTCTCACTAACAGTGTGGTGTTGGGGGATGGCGGCGGCCTGTACGCTTCTAACAGCAACATTAACCTCTCCGGCGGTTTATTCCAGGGAAATTCCGGGCGCGATGGCGGCGGTATCTATATGACCTACTCGTCCCGGACAATTAGCGGTACCCGCTTCATCCAGAATACCGCCACCGGCAATGGCGGCGGCATGTATACCGTGGGCGGCAGTTGGCGTGCGGCCAACAATCTCTTCATCGGCAACAGCGCCGGGACCAAAGGCGCGGCCATTTACAGCAATTCCGGCACGGGGCGCATTTACTACAACGACATCACCGGCCAGGCATTGAACCCGCTGGCGGCCATTCATGGATTTAACGCCACCTACTTCATCACCAACACCATTGTGACCAGCCACGCCGTGGGTATCCAACGGGATAGCGGCAGCACCCTCGGTACCGTCTCCGCCGATTACAACCTTTTCTTTGCCAACACGGCCAACAAAAGCGGCACCATTGGCGGCGGCGCCAACGATGTATTGGGCGACCCGCTGTTTGTGGACCCAATCGGCGGCGATTATCGGGTGCGGGGCGGCAGCCCGGCCCTGAGCAAAGGGCTGGCCGTAGTCGATGTGACCACCGATTCTCTGGGTGAGCCGCGCGGCAACCCGCCCACCATCGGCGCGTATGAGTTGCCTCTGCTCAACCCGGACAACAACGCCTATCTGACAAACCTGCAACTGCAAAATATCCCGCTGACGCCCGACTTTGGCTCGGCCATTATCAGCTACACCGCTTCGGTACCCCGCCAGATAGCCAGCACGGTGGTTACGCCCACGACCACGGTACCTACCGCAACCCTCACCGTCAACGGCATTCCGGTCAACTCCGGCTCACCGTCGGGAGTCATCAATTTGATTATTGGGGTTAACCCCATTACCACCGTTATCACCGCGCCGGACAATACCACCGTAATGACCTACACGGTGGTGATCACCCGCCGCCCCTGGGAAGGCCCCTTCTACGTAGAGCCAACCGTTGGCAATGACAGCAACGAGTGCCAATCCTTTGCTCCGGGCGAAGCCTGCCGGACCATCGGCGGGGCCATCTCCAAGGCCACCCTGCCGGGCACTTATATCTACATTGCCCCCGGCGTGTACACCGAAAACCTGACCGCCACCCTGCCGCTTCATTTTGTCGGCTCCGGGGTAGATAGTACCATTGTGGATGGCGGGCAGTTGGGCCGGGTGTTTTTAATCACCAACACTACCGCGCTGATCTCCTTTAGGGATTTGATCGTGCAAAACGGCCGGTCTGGCGGCAGCGGCGGCGGCATTTACGCTACGGGGGCGCTCAGCCTGACCAATGTCAACGTGTTGAGCAACACCACCGCCAGCGGTGACGGCGGTGGGCTGTATGCCGCCGGGGTAGTCACCTTGACCAACGTCAGCGTGTTGAGCAATACCGTCAATAACGGCAACGGCGGCGGGTTATATGCCGCCGGGGCGATCATGTTAACCAACGTCAGCGTGTTGAGCAATACTGCCACCAGTACCAACACCAGTAGCACCCCCCCCACCGGCAATGGCGGCGGGGTCTATGCCACCGGGGCGGCGGCGCTGTTAAATGTGACTGTTTCTCGCAACGTAGCCATCGGCCCCAGTAACAAAGCTGGCGGTATGTACACCGGGGGAGCGGTTCAAATGACGGGCAGCCTGTTTGCCGAGAATGTGGTTTCGGTGACTAATGACTACGCCAGTTCAAACGGCGGCGGATTGTATGTGAGCGGCGCTCTGGTGAGCGTTGATACCAATTTTCACCGCAACAGTTGCACGGGCGGAACCCGTCCGGGTTATCCTTGCACGGGTGGCGGTTTGTACGCCAACTCTACCGCCGTTATGACCAACACCGCTTTCGTCAGCAATACCGCTGTATCGCCTGGCCGCGCTGCCGGCGCATGGACTAACGGCGATACCCGGATTGCAGGCGGGCTGTTCCAGCAAAATATCGCCAATCCCGCCTATATCGGCGGTACCGGCGGCGCAATTTACCAGAATAACGATAATACCATCATCAAAAACACCCTGTTCATCAGCAACACCGCCTACGATGGCGCGGCTGTATATCGCGGTGGCAATACCGGTAAGAGTATGGTTGTGGACAGCAGCCGGTTTATTGCCAACTACGCCGGTAACCAGGGCGGCGCGTTTTCCCAGGGCGGCGCGGCGATGCTGGTGACCAACACCCTGTTTGCCCGCAATACCGCCCTGAATAACGGGGCCGTTATCTACAACCGCAATACCGCCTCCACCGACCTCAAGATGTGGTATTCCACCATTGTCTCGCCCACCGTAGGGGCCAATGCGGCTATTTACCAGGCTTACGCGCCGTGGGGCATTACCATCCGTAACACTATTATCGCCAGCTATACCACCAGTATCTATCACGTCACTGTGAACAATATCAACTCGGACTACAACCTGTTCTATAACGCGCCCACCGCCGGGGTCATCGGCACTCACAGTCTGACCGGCCAGGACCCGCTATTCTTTGATATGGCCGCCGATAACTATCACCTGAAGCAGGGCAGCCCGGCTGTTGGCGCAGGATTAACCATTGCCGGCGTCACCACCGATCTGGACGGACTGACCCGCGCCAACCCGCCCACCATCGGCGCGTATGATGGCTTCTATGCCAGCCCGGATTTGAGCAGCCTGGAATTGAGTCACGGGACGCTCACGCCGGTCTTTGCTTCGGCCACTACCGGCTACACCGCCACCGTGGCCTACGGGGTGCTCACCATCACCCTTACCTCCACCACGGTGAGCACGGATTCTACCATCACCGTCAACGGTGCGCCGGTCATTTCCGGCACGGCCTCGGCCCCCATCGCCCTTGAGGTGGGCGAGAATTTCATCACCACCACCGTTACGGCTTCCAGCGGCCTGACCAAACCCTACGTGGTGGTGGTCAGCCGGGCCAGTGACGCCACCCTGCGTGGATTGACCATCGCCCCTGGCGCGCTCACCCCGGCCTTTATCAACACCACCCTGGCTTATACGGCGGCAGTGGGCAACCTGGCCGTCACCACCATCGTCACCCCCACCGCCAGCCCCGGTGATAGCCTCGGCGTCACGGTCGCTCCCGCCGGTGGGTCAGAGACGGTTTGCTCCGGCCCGCCCACTCAATGCCCGCTGCTGGTGGGCGATAACGTCATCACCACCACCGTCACCTCGCTGGATGGTGCGATGACCAACAGCTACGTCATCACCGTGACCCGCGCCCCATCTGATAACGCCGATCTGGCCAGCGTGGTTTTGAGCGATGGCGTAGTAGCGCCCGCTTTTGCTCCGGCTACCACCGCGTACACAGCCACCGTGGCTCATCTTGTTACCAGCGTTACCCTTACGCCCACCACCAGCGAGCCAAACGCCACCATCACCGTTAACGGTACGCCGGTTATTTCCGGCACGGAGTCCGGGCCGGTGTCGCTGCCGGTGGGCCAAACCGGCATCACCGTTACCGTTACCGCGCAGGATGGCGTAACCACCAAAGATTACCTTGTCACCGTTGTTCGCTCCGGCGACGCAACTCTGAGCGGGCTGGAACTGTCGGTTGGGCCGATTGTGCCGGCCTTTATCAGCACCACGCTGGCCTACACCACCAGCGATCTGCCCAGAGACATTACCAGTACGGTTGTCACGGCTCCCACCACCTATCCTGGCGATGTTGTTAGCGTCACCATCGCCTACAATGGCGGCGCGGCCATAACCTGTACCGGCTCCTCCCCGGCTACCTGCCCGATGGCTCCCGGCGTGAACGTTATCACCATCACCGTCATCGCCGTCGATGGATCAAGCCAGGCCTACACCGTCACCATGCTCCGCGCCAGCGAGGCCACCCTCAGCGATTTGAGGACGGATACCGGGGCGCTCCGGCCAGCTTTTGTCAGCAGCACTTTTGTCTACACCACCCCGGCGGTGGCCTACGGCAAGGCCAGCGCCATTGTTACGGCCACCACCGCCTTCCCCGGCGATGCCATCAGCACCACCGTGGCCCATAACGGCGCTGCGGAGGCCAACTGCGCCGGGGATTCCCCGGCCACCTGCTCGCTGGCGGTGGGGGCTAATGCCATCAGCGTGACCGTTACCGCTGCCGACGGCCTCAGCAAAACCTACACCGTGGGTGTTGTCCGGGCCAGCGCGGGCCGGTTGAGCGACCTGGAAGTGTCGGTTGCGCCGCTGGTGCCCGCTTTCATCAGTACCACTCAGGCTTACACCACCACCGACCTGCCCAACGACGTAACGAGCGCGGTTGTGACGGCCACCACGGCCTTCCCCGGCGATGCCATCAGCGCCACCGTGGCCCATAACGGCGGTCCGGCCATCGCCTGCGCCGTATCCAGCCAAACCACATGTTCTCTGTCGCCCGGCGTGAACGTTATCACCGTGACTGTTATTGCCGCCGATGGTTCGGAACGCGCCTACACCGTTACCATGACCCGCGCCAGCGATGCCACCCTGAGCGATTTGGAAACAAACACCGGGGCGCTCCAGCCGGCTTTTGTCAGCAGCACCCTGGCCTACACCACGCCGACGGCGGCTTATGGCTTGGCCAGCGCCATTGTTACCGCCACTACAGCTTTCCCCGGCGATGGTCTCAGCGTCAGCGCGGCTCCCGCCGGCGGGGCGGAGGCCGCCTGCGCCGGTTTGTTCCCGGCCACCTGCCCGCTAACGGTGGGGGCCAATGCCATCAGCGTGACCGTTACCGCTGCCGATGGCCTCAGTAAAACCTATACCATTGGCGTTGTCCGCGCCGGCGACGCCACCTTGAGCGACCTGGCCGTATCGGTTGGACCGCTGGCGCCGGCCTTTATCAGCACCACGCTGGCCTACACCACCGGGTCGGTTGGTAGCAACGTGGCCAGTACCCTGGTGACGGCCACCACCACTTACCCAGGCGATGCCATCACCACCGTTGTGGCCCATAATGGCGATGCGGCCACTGCCTGTACCGGCTCCGCTCCGGCCACCTGCTCATTGGCTGTGGGGGTGAACGTTGTTACCGTTACCGTCACCTCGATAGATGGCGCGAGCCGCCACTACACCGTTACCATCAGCCGCGCCAGCACCGCCCGCTTGAGCAATCTGGCCGTGTCGGTGGGGCCGCTGGTGCCCACGTTTATCAGCACCACGCTGGCCTACACCACCGGAACGGTTAGCAATAACGTTACCAGCGCCATCGTTACGGCAACGGTGGCGCATCCCGGCGATGCCATCAGCACCATTGTGGCCTATAACGGTGGCGGGTCTGTTGCCTGTGCCGGTTCCACCCCCGCCGACTGTGCGCTGGCCGTGGGGGTGAACGTTATCACCGTGACCGTCACCACCGCCGATGGTTCGAGTCACGGCTATACCGTTACCATTGTCCGCGCCAGCGCGGCGCAACTAACCGAGTTGGCGGTATCGGTGGGAGCGCTGGCGCCCACCTTTGTCAGCACCACGCCGGCCTACACTACCACAATGGTTAGCAACAGTATTACCAGCACCCTTGTCACGGCGACGGTCGCCTTCCCCAGCGATGCCATCACTACCACTGTGTCTCATAACGGCGGCGCGGCCACTGCCTGTACCGGCTCCGCTCCGGCCACCTGTGCGCTGGCCGTGGGGGTGAACGTTATCACCGTGACCGTTACCGCCGCCGATGGTTCAAGCCGCGACTATACCGTTACCATCAGCCGCGCTCCATCCAACACCGCCAGCCTGTCCAGCCTGGTTTTGAGCAACGGCGGCAGCCTCAACCCGCCCTTCGACCCGGCCACCACAAGTTACACCACAACAATTGCCAACACTCGCCTCACTGTTACGCCCACCAGCAGCGAACCCAACGCCACCATCACCGTTAACGGCGCTGCGGTAACGTCGGGAAGTGCGTCGGCGCAGATTAACCTGAACATGGGAGTTAACTTTATCACCACCACCGTTACCGCCGAGGATGGCGTAACCACCCGAACGTACACCATTTCCGTCACCCGCACTATTATGCTCTATTACCTGCCAATCATTACTCACCGTTACGCCATTCGCACCGCCGCCACCGCCCCGGATGAGGTAATCCCACCACAGACTCACCCCATCTCCGCCAATAGCACTCCTCGGCTGTATTACTTGCCGCTCATCACCCGCCACGATAACTAAATCGCCGTCGGCTCCTAAACCAAATACCTCCCTAACCGGTCAGTTGACCGGTTAGGGAGGTATTTTTGGTACTGGGTGTGTCTGGATTTAAAAAGTTCCAGTAAAACAAAAACCGGCTTAATGCCGGTTTTATGTATAATTTTGTAGCTACATCCAGGCAAGCTGCTCCTGTTTAGCGGTTAAAACATAGTGCAAATTGATGCAGCCTGCTTCCCGTTTTTTATTTGCGGTGATGGCGTTCTTTACACCTCGGTGTTCAATCAGCCCATAAAGGCCGGGTCGGGCCGCCAGGATTGCAGCACCTTCATGTAGTTGGCCCGTTCAAAAGCGGCGGGTTCGGCCACATTTTGCTGGCTCATGCTGCCGTGCATCTGGTTGATTGAAACGTATTCGTGTTCTTCCATCCACACCTGCATGTCCTGCAAAATTTCACCAATGCGGCCACAGCCGTTACGCAACAACTCCGAGGCCATCATGGTGACGTTTGCGCCGGCCATAACGCTTTTGAGCACATCCTGGTAGGTATGCACGCCGCTGGTAATGGCAAAATCAACATTTAACCGCCCATGCAGAATGGCTACCCAGCGTAGCGGCAGGCGCAGCGCGTGCGGGGTGCTGGCCGAACTGAGCGAAAGGCGCGGCACTACTTCCAGCGTTTCCAGGTCAAAATCGGGTTGGTAGAAGCGGTTGAACATTACCAGGGCGTTGGCCCCGGCGTTAACCATGCGGGCCGCCATGTTGGCCGTAGAGCTAAAATAGGGGCTTAATTTTACGGCCACCGGAATAGTCACCGAGTTTTTAACATCTTTGACCACATCCACGTACATTTGCTCCACTTCCGCCCCGCTCAGGTCAATATCGGTGGGAATGTAGTAAATGTTCAGTTCCAGCGCGTCGGCGCCCGCCTGCTCAATTTTTTTGGCGTATTCCGTCCAACCCCCGGCAGAAACGCCGTTGAGGCTGCCAATAATGGGAATATTGGTGACGGATTTGGCCTTGTTGATCAGGTTTAAATATTCGTCGGGGCCAATTTTAAAGGTATCCATGTTGGGGTAGTAGTTCAACGCCTCGGCAAAACTGTTGGTGCCGTAACTTAAATAATGGTCAAGCAGATGGCTTTCGGCGTTGATTTGCTCCTCAAACAGGGAATACATCACTATCGCCGCCGCGCCGGCATCTTCCATTTTGCAGATGCCGTCAATGGTTTCGGATAGTGGCGAGGCCGATGGCACAATGGGGTGTTTCAGGGTTAACCCCAAATAGGTGGTGGTTAAGTCTACCATGATTTATGCTTCTCCTTTGGTGGCAGCTAAATCTTTATATTTTTGCCAATGATCGGCTACGATTTTTTCGGCGGCTTTGAGCAGCTCTGCGGCCACAGACGGGTTACTCTTGGTGAGCATGCGGTAGCGGTTTTCGTTGTACATGTATTCTTTCAGCGGCGTTTTGGGGTCCTTAGAATCAAGCTGGAGCGGGTTTTGACCGGCGGCGCTCAGGCGGGGGTCAAAGCGGTAAAGCGGCCAGTACGCCGAAGAAACAGCCAGCCGTTGTTGATCCATGCCTTTGGCCATGTCAATGCCGTGGGCAATGCAATGGCTGTAGGCAATAATCAGCGATGGGCCATCGTAGCTTTCGGCTTCAATGAAGGCTTTGATGGTTTGGGCATCGTTAGCGCCCATAGCGATTTGCGCCACGTACACGGTGCCATAGCTCATGGCCATCATGCCCAAATCTTTTTTGGCCTGAGGCTTGCCGCCGGCGGCAAATTTGGCTACCGCGCCCAGCGGCGTGGCTTTAGAGGCTTGCCCGCCGGTGTTGGAGTACACTTCGGTGTCCAGCACCAGCACGTTAACGTTGCGGCCACTGGCCAGCACGTGATCCAGACCGCCGTAGCCAATATCATAGGCCCAGCCATCACCACCGATAATCCACACGCTCTTTTTAACCAGTTTGTCGGCCAGGCTGAGCAAATCTTTGGTGTCGGGCGAGTTAAGGCGGCGCAGTTTGGCTTTGAGTTGCTCAACGTTGTGGCGCTGTTGTTCAATTCCGGCTTCGTCGCTTTGGTCGGTGTTGAGCAGCGCCTGGGCCAGGTCGCCGCCAACGGCATCGCCAAGGCGGGCCACCAGTTCGCGCGCGTATTCGGCCTGTTTGTCCATAGTTAAGCGCATGCCTAGGCCAAATTCGGCGTTGTCTTCAAACAGCGAGTTGCTCCAGGCCGGGCCGCGCCCCACTTTATTTTGCGACCAGGGCGTGGTGGGCAGGTTGCCGCCGTAAATGCTGGAGCAACCGGTGGCGTTGGCCACCACGGTGCGGTCGCCAAAAAGCTGGCTGAGCAGTTTGAGGTAGGGCGTTTCGCCGCAGCCGGCGCACGCGCCGGAAAACTCAAACAGCGGTTGGAGCAGTTGCACGTTTTTAACGTTGGTAAATTTCAGGCCGTCGGTGCGCGGTACTTCGGGCAGGCTTAAGAAAAAGTCCCAGTTTTTAATTTCCTGTTCGCGGATGGGCAGTTGCGAGGCCATGTTGATGGCTTTGCGGCCAACATGGCTTTTATCCTTGGCCGGGCAAATTTCTACGCACAACTGACAGCCGGTGCAATCTTCGGGGGCTACTTGCAGCGAATATTTTTGGCCGGGGAGTTCTTTCCAGCGGGCATCAGTATATTTAAAGCTTTGGGGCGCGTTGGCTACGGCGTCGGCCTCAAACACTTTGGCCCGGATCACTGCGTGCGGGCAAACCAGCGCGCATTTGCCGCATTGAATGCAGATGTCGGCTTCCCACACCGGAATTTCCAGCGCGATGTTCCGTTTTTCCCACTGGGTGGTGCCGGTGGGGTAAGTGCCGTCAATGGGCAGCATGCTTACCGGCAGCCGGTCGCCATCGCCGGCAATAATGGGCGCGGTAACTTTTTGCACAAAATCGGGCGCATTTTTGGGCACCGGCGGCGGCATATCAATGGCGCTGGTGGCCTTTTCGGGGATATTCACCGGGTAGAGGTGTCGAATGGTGGCGTCTACGGCGGCGTAGTTCATTTTTACAATGGTTTCGCCCCGGCTGCCGTAGGTTTTCTTGATGGCATCCTTGATTTTGGCAATGGCTTCGTCTTTGGGCAGCACTCCGCTAATGGCAAAGAAACAGGTTTGCATGATGGTGTTAATCCGCACCCCCATGCCGTTGTCTTTGGCCACGGTGTAGGCATCAATCACGTAAAGTTTTATCTTTTTGGCAATCAACTGGCTTTGAACTTGCCGGGGCAGGGCATCCCACACTTCGTCGGGGCCAAAGGGGCTGTTGAGCAAAAAGGTAGCGCCTTCTTCGGCGGTGTCAAGCACGTTGTAGCGCTCTAAAAAGCCAAACTGGTGCACGGCAATAAAGGTGGCTTTTTCAATAAGGTAGGTGCTGTGAATGGGGCGCGGGCCAAAGCGCAGGTGTGACACCGTTCTGGCTCCGGATTTTTTGGAGTCGTACACAAAGTAGCCTTGCGCGTAGTTGGGGGTTTCTTCGCCAATAATTTTGATGGAGTTTTTGTTGGCGCTCACCGTGCCATCGGCGCCCAGCCCCCAGAACATGGCGCGGACCACGTCTTTGGCTTCAATGTTAAAGGCCGGATCGTACTCAACATTGGTATGGGTTACGTCATCAATAATGCCCACGGTAAAGTGGTTTTTGGGCTGTTCTTTGGCCATTTCGTCAAAAATGCCTTTAATCATGGCCGGGGTAAATTCTTTGGATGATAGCCCGTAGCGCCCGCCAATTACCCGTGGAAATCGGCTAAACGGAGCCGTGCCGGTGGTTGCGCCTTCGGCCACGGCGGTGATTACATCCTGATACAGCGGTTCGCCAATAGCGCCGGGTTCTTTGGTGCGGTCCAGCGCGGCAATCACGCGGGTGGTAGCCGGCAGCGCCGCCAAAAAGCGTTCGGTGGCAAAGGGGCGGTACAGCCTTACTTTTACCACCCCCACTTTTTCGCCTTTGGCCAGCAGGTAGTTTACCGTTTCTTCTACGGCTTCAGCGCCAGAACCCATAATCACAATAATGCGCTCGGCATCGGGTGCGCCCACATAATCAAACAGGTTGTATTGCCGCCCGGTGATCCCGGCAAATTTGTCCATGCATTGCTGCACAATGGCCGGAGTGGCCATGTAATACGGGTTTACGGTTTCGCGGGCCTGAAAGTATACGTCGGGGTTTTGCGCCGTGCCGCGCATAAACGGCGCGTCGGGGGTGAGGCCGCGCGCGCGATGCGCTCGTACCAAATCGTCATCAATCATGGCCCGGATGTCGTCGTCGGTGAGTTTTTCCACCTTCATTTCTTCGTGCGAGGTGCGGAACCCATCGAACACGTGCAAAAATGGCACCCGTGCCTCTAGCGTGCTGGCCTGGGAGATGAGGGCAAAGTCCATGACTTCTTGCACCGAGTTGGCAAAGAGCATGCCCCAGCCGGTAGCCCGCGCCGCCATCACATCGCTTTGGTCGCCAAAAATTGATAACCCCTGGGCCGCCAGCGACCGGGCCGCAATGTGAAAAACGGTGCTGGTAAGTTCTCCGGCAATTTTGTACATGTTGGGGATCATCAGCAGCAACCCCTGGCTGGCGGTAAAGGTGGTGGTTAGCGAGCCGGTTTGTAGCGCGCCGTGCACGGCTCCGGCGGCTCCGCCTTCGGCCTGCATTTCAACCACCATTGGCACTGTGCCCCAAATGTTGGTTTTGCCCACGGCTGTCCAGGCGTCGGCGTGTTCGCCCATTGGCGATGAGGGGGTAATGGGGTAGATTGCAATCACTTCGTTGGTTTTGTGGGCAACATAAGCTGCTGCTTCGTTGCCGTCAATCGTTACCTGTTCTCTTGTCATCGTGCGTTCTCCTCAAACAAACAATAGATTATTTCTAAAAGCGCCATTGCTTCTTGAAAACACAAAAAGAGTATTTAGCCGGCATCGAACGATGCTAGTTGCTTGTTTTTATGAATTTGGGTTTTCTCCGTTGCCGGTTTGGTGTTGAACTTCAATTAAGAATCAAGTTTTTGGGGTAATCAACTCGTTTAATTGATAGCGATTTTGTTTAATCCGGTTGGCCGTAGATTCGGCGGCTCGTCGCATAATGGCGTATTCCAGGCTGGTATCGGCGGCGCATGCAGCGAGTAACCGGGCGGCGTCAAAGGCAATGGCGCGGGTGTTTTTGGTAGCGCGAGTCCAGGCCATTTTTCGCTCGGATGGAAACAGGGATGACCAGCCAAAGAATAGCCCGGGGCCAAGGGTGTTCATCACCATTAACCCGTGGCCGGGCACATCCATTTCTATCACCACTTCGCCCTCTTCAATCAGGTAAACGGCCTGACCGGCATCGCCACGACGGTAAATAATTTTTTGGGCCTCAAATTCCACTTCTTTGGCCACAGACGCCAATTTTTTTAAGTGATTGGTGTCCATTGCCTGGGTTAGCTCCGCCGCGCGGAGCAGGGTAAGTACTTTTAGCTCAAATTTTGTTGTCATGAAGCACCTCTGATTTTTGGTTACCGGAGCGCCGGTAACTTAACGTGGGGCTTCATTGCCGTTGGGGTGCTGAAACGCGCATTTGCTGGGGTAATTAAAACGTATAAGAATTTCTTGCCGAGGTTGTTATCTCCCCACCATTTTTAAATAAATAGCTTTCTTTACCCATATTACCATTTTTTAGGGCCGCAACATAAGTGACAGATGTCATCTTAGTTTACGATATATGTCATTTATTTTGATGTTTTGCCCGCAACTTTAAGCGCGATGGGTGGTGCGATAACTTGAGCGTTATTTAAAAACGGGCAACGTGCCATCGGTATTTTAAAAAGCGATGCGTTACCCGTTTTTAAATTATTTTTTGGGTTATTTCTGAGCCAGTCTCAGGCTTCTTCACCGGGCCGGCCATTACAGGGGTGACCATTCCAATCAATCGAGGCCACTTTTAGCAGTTGGTAAACCTCGTCCTCCAGCGTTATCCGGGGATCGGTTTCGCCCAGTTCTGCCCAGCGGCTCAAGTGATCTTGCAGCCGGGCGGCCAACGCTTCGGCAAATGGTTGAAAAACGCCCTGCGTATCGGCCTGGATTAATCGGGCCAAATTTATACTGGCGCAGCAATCGCCCTCTTTTAAGTGATGAACTAATGCCACGGCTTCTTTTTCCAAATTGATTGTTGAATAACCTGTTAACATACCGATGCTCCTTATTGCCTGCTTACCAGTTCCATAACCAACAAAACCTGTTAGTAGTTTAATATTAACTCTTTCTTACAGGCAAATATCGCCCCGGTTTTTGGGGAAAAGCGCTATTTGGAGCGACATTGCCCAACCAGAAAGCGTAAGTTGTGATAAATGTCACAACAAATATGTGACAAATGATACTAACCCCCCCGGTGAGGCTGTGCTAAACTCTAGGGGTGGAGTATCTAATACTTGAGGGAGTCATTATGGTAAAAACCAAATCACAAACCAAAAAAGTAGTAGCAGCCGAGCATCCCAGTGGCGATTCTCGGTTCAAATTGGTAGATCGGACATTAAAGCGGTTTGGGTATCAACAAGATGCGCTCATTGAGGTGCTACATACCGCCCAAGAAGCCTTTGGCTTTTTGGAAGACGATTTACTTATCTACGTCGCCCGGCAGCTAAAGCTACCGCTCAGTTGGGTTTATGGCGTAGCCACATTTTATCACTTTTTCTCATTAAAACCGCAAGGCGAACATACTTGCACCATTTGCATGGGAACAGCCTGTTACGTAAAACAGGCCGCCGAGATTGTAGCCAGCCTGCAACGCGAGTTTGGCATTGAGCCAGGGCAAACCACCCCCGATGGCAAACTAAGCATTGCCACAGCCCGTTGCCTGGGCAGTTGTGGGTTAGCGCCGGTATTGGTGGTTGATAATGAGGTCTTGGGGCGTGAAACTCCCGAATCAACCCTGAGTTTTGTGAGAGCAGTTGTTACCGGACAAGTAATTGATGGCCAAAAAGTAAAAGTGGCCCTGCCATCTCTTACCGAAAACCGCGAATTTGAGGAGGTTGAGGCGTTATGAACCGTCGAGATTTACAGTCCCTGGCCGAGCGTGAACTAGAAAAACAAAAAGCTTTTAGCTGCCGGGTGTTATGCTGTGGCAGTACTCCTTGTTTGTCATCGGGTGGCGCTGCGGTTATTGACCGGCTGAAAAACATCCTTAAGGAAAACAAAGACTGGCGAGCTGATCTTGATGTGGTTTCAACCGGTTGTATGGGGCCTTGCAGTCGTGGCCCGTTGGTCACTGTCCAAGATCAGGGTGAACAAGATATTATTTACGAAAACGTAACCCCGGATTTGGCCGAAGAAATCCTTAAAAAGCATGTTGCCAAACAACCCCATTCCGCCGAGTTGGACCAAAAAATCCTTCCCAGCGACTTGCCGTTTTTTGCCAAACAGAAAAAGGTGGTGTTGAGCAACAGCGGACTTATTGACCCGGAACGGCTGGAAGATTATGTGGCGCGCGGCGGTTACAGCGCTCTAGGCCATGTTCTGCGCGAAATGACGCCCGAAGATGTTTGCACCGAACTGATTAACAGCGGTCTGCGTGGTCGTGGTGGGGCCGGTTATCCGTCTGGCCTAAAATGGAATTTGGTGCGCAAAGCCGTTGCCGATAAAAAATACGTAGTCGCCAACGGCGACGAAGGCGACCCCGGCGCGTACATGGACCGCACTCTGATGGAATCGGACCCGCACCGGGTGCTGGAAGGAATGGCCATTGCCGGTTACGCGGTTGGCGCAGACCAGGGCTTTATCTACGTGCGCGGCGAATACCCCATTGCCGCCAAACGGCTGGAAAAAGCCATCCGCATGGCCGAACGGCGCGGGTTGCTGGGCAGCCGGGTAATGGATAGCAGCTTCAGCTTCCGCATAGACATTCGCATTGGGGCCGGTGCTTTTGTGTGCGGCGAGGAAACCGCGCTGATGGCCTCGATTATGGGCAACCGAGGCCAGCCCGTGCCGCGCCCGCCCTACCCGGCTCAAAGCGGGTTGTGGCAAAGCCCCACCCTCATTAACAACGTAGAAACATTTGGCAGTGTAGCCCCCATCATTCAAAATGGGGCGGACTGGTACGCCGGCATCGGCACTGAAAAAAGCCGGGGCACCAAGATTTTTGCGCTGGCCGGCCAGGTTGAAAACACCGGCCTGATCGAAGTGCCTATGGGTATCTCCCTGCGCGAAATTGTGTTTGATATTGGCGGCGGCATTCCCAATGGCAAGCAGTTCAAAGCGGCCCAAACCGGCGGCCCCAGCGGCGGCTGTATTCCGGCGGCCCACCTGGATACGCCAATGGACTACGAAAGCCTGCGCGCGTTGGGTTCAATTATGGGGTCTGGCGGGTTGATTGTAATGGACAACACCAACAGCATGCCCGACGTGGCCAAATTCTTTATGGAATTTTGTATGGATGAAAGCTGCGGCAAATGCGCGCCCTGTCGTGTGGGCACGGTTCAACTGCACCGCATTCTCAGCCGCGTTACCGCCGGCACCGCCAGCCGCAAAGACCTGGAAATTATGGAAGAATTGTGCGTTATGATCAAAGAAACCAGCTTGTGTGGGCTGGGGCAATCGGCCCCCAACCCCCTGTTGAGCACGCTTAAATTCTTCCCGGAAGAATACGAAGCCCTGGTGCAAGACAAACCCGTATATGTAAACGGTAACGGCCACGGCCGTTTCAAACTGCCCAGCAAACCCGTGCCAGCCGGTAAGGAGGAGTCCTGATGTCTGTTGTTACTCTAACCATCAACGATGAATTAGTCAGCGCCCGTAGCGACCAAATGCTGCTCGAAGTTATCCGGGAAAGAGGAATTTTTCTACCCACCTTGTGCCATATGGACGGCTTGAGCGAGCGTGGCGGCTGCCGCCTGTGCCTAGTAGAAGTAGCCGGCTCACGGGGATTGCAAGCCGCCTGCGTTACCAGAGTGTCCGAAGGTTTGGTGGTAACCACCCACAGCGAGCGGCTGAACAAATACCGCCGGATGATTTTGGAATTGCTCTTTAGCGAACGTAACCACGTATGCGCGGTGTGCGTAATGAACGGCAACTGCGAGTTGCAAGCCCTGGCCGCCATTGAAGGCATGGATCACGTGCGGTACGATTACCTGTGTCCCGATCTGGCCGTAGACCTGAGCCACGACCGCTTTGGCCTTGACCACAACCGCTGCGTATTGTGCACCCGTTGCGTACGCGTTTGCGACGAAATCGAAGGCGCGCACACCAAAGATGTGATGGGGCGTGGCACCAACTGCCGCATTGTCAACGACCTCAACCAACCCTGGGGAACTTGCCATAGTTGCACCAGTTGTGGTAAATGCGTGCAGGTGTGCCCCACCGGGGCGTTGTTCAAAAAAGGTTCTTCGGTGGCCGAAATGGAAAAACGCCACGATTTCCTCTCGTGGATTATGGCTGGCCGCGAAAAAGACACCTGGGATCACAGCGAGAGAGCGCCCTACTACGCCAGCAATCGCGCGGTTAACAAGTAAAACCCAAAATTGTGGATGCCAAGGAACTAAGATATGAGCAAACAAAAATCAAAAATCAGACTTGCAACCGTTTGGCTGGGCGGTTGCGCCGGGTGTCACATGAGCTTTTTAGACCTGGACGAAAAGTTACTCGCCCTGGCCGAAGCCGTTGACCTGGTTTATAGCCCCATTGCCGACGCCAAAGAATTTCCCAAAAACGTTGATGTAACCCTGGTAGAAGGCGCGGTGGCCAACGTAGATCATCTTGAATTGGCCGAAAAAATCCGAGAAAACAGCAAACTTGTGGTAAGCTTTGGCGATTGCGCCGTAACTGGCAATGTTACCAGCCTGCGCAACCGGCTTAATGTGGACGACCTGCTCAACGAAGTTTATAAAGCCGGTCCCGGTGCTGTGCCATTGGGTCTGGATGAAGACAAAGTAATGCCCGCCTTGATTGACCGGGTGGTGCCGTTGCACCAAATTATCCCGGTAGATGCTTTTATTCCCGGCTGCCCTCCCGACCCCGACCGCATTTGGGCGGCTGTTAGCGCCATTGTTTCGGGCGAACCGGTTAGATTACCAGAAGAAATGCGTTACTTTGGCTAAAAGACCAGGAGGAAAATTATGGCCCGTACCGTAACCATTGATCCCGTTACCCGCATCGAAGGACATGCCAAAATCACGGTTCACCTTGATAATAATGGCAAAGTAACTGATGCGCGGTTTCACGTAGTAGAATTTCGCGGTTTTGAAAAGTTCTGTGTGGGGCGCAGCTTCCGTGAAATGCCCGGCATTACCGCCCGGATTTGCGGCATTTGCCCGGTGAGTCACTTACTGGCCTCATCCAAAACCGGTGATGCCATTCTGGGCGTAAAAATTCCCCCCACCGCCGAAAAATTGCGGCGTTTAATGAACTGGGGACAAATTGTGCAAAGTCACGCCCTCAGCTTTTTCCACCTCAGCGGCCCAGACCTGATTTTGGGGATGGAAAGCGACCCCACCACCCGCAACATTATGGGGTTGATTGAAAAATACCCGGTGGTGGCCCGCAACGGCATCCGCCTGCGCAAATTTGGGCAGGATGTTATCCGCGTTTTGGGTGGGCAAAGCGTGCACCCGGCCTGGACGGTTCCCGGCGGCGTGCGCGACCCGCTGGCTCCCGAAGACCGCGACCACATTAAGCGTCGTTTGCCCGAAGCCTTTGACATTGTCGAGCTGGCTCTGGATATGCTCAAAGATATGTTCGATGGCAACTCCAAAGAAATTGAAACCTACGGCAATTTCTCCAGCCTGTACGCCGGTTTGGTAACTCAAGATGGCGGCCTGGAACATTACGATGGCAAATTCCGCATTATGGATAGCGATGGCCGCATTCTGGCCGATGTTGCCCCCGAAAGTTACCGTAACGTTATCGGCGAGGCCGTGGAACCCTGGAGTTACCTGAAGTTCCCGTATTACAAACCCATGGCCAATAGCAACTACGCCGATGGCATGTACCGGGTTGGCCCGCTGGCCCGCGTGAATATTTGCGATTACGCCGGCACTCCGCTGGCCGACCGCGAACTGCGCCAGTTCCGCCGCCTGGGCGAACGAGGCAAACCCATTACCAGCAGCTTCCACTACCACTATGCCCGTCTCATTGAAATTCTTTTTGCGCTGGAAAAAATTGAAGAAGTGCTGGCCGACCCCGATATTACCAGCCACCACGTGCGCAGCAACGCCGGCGTAAATCAGTTGGTGGGCGTGGGCGTAACCGAAGCGCCGCGCGGCACCCTGTTCCACGAATATCACGTGGACGAAGACGGCATTCTGCAAGACGTTAACCTGATTGTAGCCACCGGCCAAAACAACCTGGCCATGAACAAAACCGTGTTGCAAATTGCCGAAAATTACGTTACCGGCAGTAAACTTTCCGAGGGTATTCTCAACCGGATTGAGCATGGCATTCGCGCTTACGACCCCTGCCTGAGTTGTTCAACTCACGCGGTGGGGCAAATGCCGTTGCACATCCAACTGATGTCGCCCGACGGAGAATTGCTCGACGAGCAAATCAGGGATTAACCCGGGTTTGTTGTTTGGGGGAGATTAACATAACGGGGGATCGGAGATTGCCACATCTCCATCCCCCATTTTTATTTTCTGTCGAGGTTTGATATTCGATGATTTTGATTATTGGCTACGGTAATTCGCTCCGGCAGGATGACGGTGCCGGGCTGATTTTGGCCCAACAACTGGAGCAACTGTGCCACACGCTCAACCGCCCGGCTGAGCGCATCAGCGTGCAGCAACTTGTCCCCGAACTGGCCCTGGATATAGCCGCCGCCGGGGTGCAGGCCGTTATTTTTGCCGATACTCACGCCGCAGCCGGGCCAAATCCCGCGCCGCAAATCCAGATAACGCCGCTGTCCGCCGCCAACGTGTCGCCCAGCGTGGGGCATCACCTCTCGCCCGAAGTGTTGTTGCTCTACGCCGACCGGCTTTTTGGCAAACAACTGCCGGCCTGGTTAGTTACCGTTCCCGGCATTGCCTTTGATCACGGCGAAGCCATCAGCCGATTTACCCAAACCGCGCTGGCCAACGCCCACGATCCAATCTTAAACCTGCTCACCACGCAAATCCCCGGTTTTTAAACCGCCCCGATAGTTTGAAAAGTAGCTGGACAAACGGGTAATTGTACGGCACAATAAAGCCATCGTTTTTACCGCACCAAAGCCCGCCGGAACCGGGAGTTTCCTGCCTGCGGCAGCGCGCCGAAGAATGAAAATTGTAGGGGCTGGCCTTGCGCCAGCCCTAAAACCGGGCGACCGCGAGGGTCGCCCCTACACCAAAACGTTATTTTCAAGGGAGGCAGCCATGACAAAATCTATTGGAATTTTAACCGCCGGCGGCGACAGCCCCGGCCTGAACGCCGCCATCAGAGCCGTGAGTAAAACCGCCGCCGACTCGTTTGGGATGGAGGTGATTGGCTTTAAAGACGGCTTTCGGGGGTTTATGGAAAACCGCACCATCCGGCTAAAAGGCGAGGTACTATCCGGCATTTTAACCGTGGGCGGCACTATTCTGGGCACCAGCCGGGATAAACCCAACCGCATGCCCATCGGCGGTAAGTTGATGGATATGCGCGATGTGATGGCCGATAATTACCACAAGCATCACCTGGATGCGCTGGTTTGTTTGGGCGGCGGCGGCACCCAAAAGAACGCCTATCAACTGGTTGAAAAAGGCTTGAATATTGTCACCTTGCCCAAAACTATTGATAACGATGTGGCCATGACCGATGTAACTTTTGGGTTTGACACGGCTTTGGGCATTGCCACCGAGGCCATTGACCGGCTGCATAGCACCGCGCACAGCCATCACCGGATTATTGTGGTAGAAGTGATGGGGCACAACGCCGGCTGGCTGGCGCTGGGGGCGGGCATTGCCGGCGGTGCCGATGTTATTTTAATCCCGGAAATTCCGTATGATGTTGAGGTGGTGGCCCAGGCGATTCGCCAGCGCAGCCGCGCCGGCAAAAATTTTAGCATTGTGGCCGTGTCCGAAGGGGCCATGTCTAAAGACGACGCTAAATTATTCCAGACCGTTCACGAGAAAATTGAATCGGCCAAAGACAAAGAGGCCAAAGACAAGGTAAAAGCCAAACTGGCCACGCTTGAAAACCAGCATTTGGGCAACACGCTCCGGCTTACCAACCAACTCGAAGAGCTAACCGGCCTGGAATCGCGGCTGACAATTTTGGGCCATTTGCAGCGCGGCGGCACGCCTTCGGCGGCGGATAGGCTGCTGGCCACCCGGCTGGGCACGGCTTGCGTTCAGTATATTGAACAGGGTAATTTTGGGATAATGGTGGCGGCTCGCGGCGACGGGGTTGAGCCGGTGCCGCTGGAAGAGGTGGTGGGCAAACGCCGGCTGGTGCCGCCCGACCATCCCTGGATTGATAGCGCCCGCCGGCTGGGCACCTGTCTGGGCGATTGACCGGCGGTTCAACCGGGCGTGAGGTAAAAAAGGGGTGGAGTTTTAGATATAGAACTCCACCCCTTTCTTTTTTTGTTCTAATCAGTTTCCGGGTTGGGGGTATCCGCCGCAATGTGCGGCTCTACCCGTTGCACCAGCAGCAGCGGCAGCCCCAAATCGCGGATTTTTTTGAGCAGGCCGTGCAACGCCGGCTGGTCGGCAATAGGGCCGGTAATCAAGGTATTACCGCTGTCTTGCGGCGTGGCGGTCAGGCCCTCAACCCAGTCATCCAGCCAACTCTGGTCAATGTGAGCCTGCACGATGATGTGATAATATTCAACCATTGGTTGCTCCCTGAGGTTTATGGTTTGGGCGGCCCGGTTTGGCCGCGTTGAATTTACAACCCCCAGTATAGCCCTCAACCGGGAGGCTGTCGTCCGTCTAATGGTGTATTGAGGGGGTGTATTGGTGGAATTTTACAGCAGCCCCAGGGCGCGGGCTTCGGCAATGGCCTGGGTGCGGCTGGTAACATTGAGCTTGCCGTACACGTTGCTCATGTGGCGTTTAACGGTGCTGGTGGCCAGCACCAACTCAGTGGCAATTTCCTGGTTAGATAACCCCGCCGCCACCAGCCGCAACACTTCCAGTTCGCGCTCACTGAGGGCTTCGATGAGTTGGGGGGCGGCAACCACCACCGGGCCGGGAGTAATCGCCGTGAAGCCGGCAGCGGGAAATTGGGCCAGCAGCCGCCGGGTGTAGGCCGGGGTAATGTTTTGCGCCTGCGCCTGGGCCAGTAATCCGGCCAGCAGCGGGCCTTTATCCACAAAGGTGCGAATATAACCTTCCGGCTCGGCCAGGATGAGGGCCTGTTTTAGCGCCGCCAGCGCCTCGGTGGGACGGCCCTGAATGGTTAGCGCCAGCGCTTGCAACGCCAAAATGTCAATCAACTGGCCCATTCGCCCGGCTGCTGCCGCTTCTTGCCCCAATTGTTTAAGGGCTTGCCACAGCATGCCCGGCGTGGCGGCATCAATTTTTTGGCCGTGGCCGGCCTGGGCCACCAGAATGTTGGCGGCGGTGGTTTGCCGGAGCAGGCGGTTAACGGGCGGGCCGGCGTTGGCCCAAATATCCGTTTTTTGCAGCCACTCAACGGCCTGTTGCAGCCAAGCCTCCGCCGAGGCGGTATCGTGGCGGGCCAGCGCCAGCAGCGCGTCAACCCGGCGGATTTCAAGCTCAAGGTTATCTTTGGCGGTTTCCGGCAGGCGCTGTAATTCATCGGCCTGGGTCAGGTGTTCGCGGGCGCTCTCAACATCGTGGTGAGCCAGGTGCAGCAACACCAGCTTAAAATGCGTTGAACACGGCAGCGGGGTGATCATCATGCCGCGCTGGGCCACCTCCAGGCTGGTGTGCAGGTATTCTTCGGCTTCGGTCAGCCAGTTTTGTTCGTATAAAATTTCGCCCAGCCCCAGGTAAAGCTCGCCCATGCTGGGCGTTTGCCGCACATTTTGGGTGGTAGCCCAGGTGAGCGATTGTTCCAGCGTGGCGCGAGCCTGTTGCAGTTGGCCCTGAATGGCCAAAAGCCGGGACAATCCATAAGAACCGCCCATTACTGCCAGGTTGTTGCCGGCGGATTTGCAAATGGTAATACCCTGTTTAAGCAGGTTGATGGCCTGGGCTACCTCGTCCTTATCGAACATGGCCCCGGCCAAAAACAACAAACTCAGCCCGTGCGAGCGCAGCCGGGTTTCTGGCAGTTGGTCAATAGCCTGGTGAAAAAGCTCAATGGCCCGATCCAGATGGCCCTGGCTGTGAACAACCCAGGCCCGCAGCATGCTGATTTCGCCTTTGGCCCAGGCAATTTCTGCGGCTGGATGGCTGGTTTCTATCTGCCGCACCCGCTCTTCGGCGTAGTTTAGCAGCAGTTCGGCGGTTTCGGGCTGCTGGCTAAAGTACATTACCCACGCCTTGCTCATGGATAGCTGCGGATACAGGCGCACCAGTTCGGGCGGAAATTGTTCCAGCCAGTTTTTAACGGTGGTGATGTTGCCGGCCATCAGGTTGGGTTCTACAAATTTGCTAATCAGCCGGATGGCCTGCTCAATGTTGCCGGCTGGCAGCGCGTGTTGCAGGCTTTGCGTTACCAGTTCCGGCTCTTTGGTTTGATTAGCCTGCTGCTCGTACCATTCTGCCGCCCGGCGATGCAGCCCGGCCACAACGGCTGCCGGAGTTTGAGCGCGCAACCGCTGGCGGAGCAGTTCGGCAAACAGGTGATGGTAGCGGTACCAGCGGCGCTCGTTATCCAGCGGAATGAGAAACAGGTTGGCGGCTTCCAGTTCTTCCAACATGGGCTGGCCGGTATCCTGCCCGGTAACGGCGTTACACAACGATGCCGTTAGCCGGTCAAGCAGCGAGGTTTGCAGCAAAAAGGTTTTGATGGCTTCGGGCTGCTGGTCCAGCACTTCGTCGGCCAGGTAATCCATAATGTAGCGGTGGCTGCCGGTAAAGGCCGCAATAAAACCGGCCACATCGCTGCTGTTTTGCATAGAGAGCGCCGCCAGTTGCAGCCCGGCAATCCAGCCCTCGGTGCGGGCTTCGAGCGCGGCTACATCGTTGGCCGAAAGCGGCATGGGGGCCAACTGGTTTAGAAACGCGGCGGCTTCGCCGGCGGTAAAGCGCAGGTCGGCGGTGCGTAGTTCGGTAAGCTGGCTGCGGGCGCGCAGCCGGGCCAGCGGCAGGTCGGGGTCAATCCGGCTGGTTAGCACCAAATGAAGCTGCGGCGGCTGGTGTTCAATTAAAAAAGCCAGCGTTTGGTCAATGGCGTGGTTATCAATCACGTGGTAATCATCCAGCACCAGCACCAGCCGGGCGTCGGCCTCGGCGGTGAGATCGTTGATGAGGGTGGTTACAACGGCCTGCGGCGATGGCATTTGGGCGGGATCGGTGTAGAGCATGGTTTGGGCCAGTTGCCCAAGGGCGGGGTTGGCCTGCTGCAAGGCGGCAATCAGGTAGGTTAAAAAGCGGGTCAGGTCGTTATCGCCGTCATCCAGCGAAAGCCAGATGGCTTTGATGGTTGCCGGCGCGGTGGGGTTGCCGGCGGGCAGCGTTTTTAGCCAGTTGCTCACCAGCGTGGTTTTGCCAAACCCGGCGGGCGCCGAAACCAGCACCACCCCTGGCCGGCGGTTGAGGCTGGCTGTAAGCCGGTTTAACAGCCGGGGCCGGGGTACCAGTTCGGTGCGGGGCGGCGGCACGTAAAGTTTGGTGGTGAGCAGTGAAAAGACCATAACCGGTTACATGGGCTAACTGACTTGTCCAAATTTTACTTCTTCCAGCGCATCCAGATGGTCGCGCAGGGTACGGATTTCTTCGCTAACCTCGGAGGTGATGCGGCTGTAATCGGCTACCTGGTTGGTGGATTGGCCGGTGAGCAGTTGGGGGTAGATGGTACCCAACGCCGATAGCGTGCGCTCAATTTTAATTTCGGCCCGCTTCATGGTGTTTTGCAACTTTTGGAGCGCCACCAGTTGGTTTTTGCGGTTTTGGAGCGTGCGTTCCAGATCGGTGCGGGTGGCGGGGTCGGTTTCTTGCGCCAGTTGATCTTCTAATTTTTTGATGGAAACCGGCACGCTCTCCAAATCGTGGTGGATGAGGCTGTTGCGCTCAAAGGCGTCTACCCGGCGGGCCAGTTCTTCTATGGATTGCACCCAGCTTTGCACCTGCGTAGCCAGATCGCGCAGGTACACCTGCAAACTTTTGTTGGTGTTGGCCCGCACTACGGCATCAATTTGGGTTCGGTAAGCCCTGGCTTTAGCCAGATGCTCTTGCAACGAGTTGTTGGCTAATTCCGGCGGGGTGGCGGCGTTCATTCGGGCGGTAACGCGGCTTTTAACCTCGCGGCGCTTCTGGTTTTTTAATTCTTTCTTCCACTGCTTCCATTCCTCTTTTGAGGCGCGTTTGGCGGCATATTTGGCGTCGGAGGTGAGCAGAGTGTTCCAGAAATGAATGCCAAGACCCGCGCCCCAAATGGCCGCCGGCCACATAAACCAGGGATAATCACTGGTGAGGCCGTTCATTAGCAGCAGCGCCCCAATGATAATGCCATACGAGGCCAGGTGGTTGAGAAAATCTTTCCACTTGTCGGTTAGCCGCAACTTTGCGGCAATCACGCTCCACAGGTGAAAGGCCAGCCCAATGCCCCAGCCAATGGCGGGCCACAAAAACCAGGGAGAATCAGGGCTGGTAATGCCATTGAGCAGCCCCAGCCCGCCAATAATGATGACATACGGCCCCAAATGGGCTAAAAAGCTGCGCCACTCGGTGGAACTGTCGGTGGCGGGAGTTTCGGGCGGCGCAGGCGCAGCGGGAATTTCGTCGGTGTAGGCCGGCACGCCGGCAAACACCTCTGGTTCCGGCTCCGGGGCCGTTGCTGCCGGGGGCGGCAGCGGAGTTTCGGCGGCCAGGCGTTGTTTGACGGCCTCGGCGGGCGGCGGCGCGGCTTGCGCCGGAGTTGCCGGAGCCGTCAGGTTTTTGAGCGCCTCGGCCAGTTCGGTTGCCGAAGCGTAGCGGTTGGCGGGGTTGGTCGCCAGCGCCTTTTTGAGCACGGCGTCCAGCCCGGCGGGCACATCGGGCGGCCACGCCGCCGGTAGTTCCAGCGGTTGAAAATGGGCCATCATCACCACCGGCGGGGTTTGGCCCTTGAACACCTTTTCGCCGGTGAGCATTTCAAACAGAATGCAGCCCAGCGCGTAAATATCAGATTGAGCGGTGCTGCCTTTGCCTTCCCAAACTTCGGGGGCAATGTAGTGAGGCGTGCCCACAATGCTACTGCCGGCGCTCATGCCCACGCTGTGTTCGCCGGCCAGTTTGGCCAGCCCAAAATCGGTGAGCAGCGGGCCGCGGTCGGTGTCAATCAAAATATTGGCCGGTTTTAAATCACGGTGTAAAATGCCCTGGTTGTGAGCGTAATCCAGCCCGTCGGCAATTTGTTCCATAAACTGGACGGCGGTGGCCCAGAGCAAGCGCCGCTGCGCCGAAATCAGGCCGTCCAGACTGGGGCCGTTAACCAGCCGCATAACAATAAACAGCCGGTTTTCGGCCTCGTACACATCGTAAATGGGTACAATGCCGGGGTGATCCAGCCGGGCAATGGCGCGGGCTTCGCGTTGAAAGCGGCGCACCCAGCCGGTATCGTGCAGCAGGCCGGGCCGTAGTTCTTTGAGCGCAACTTCCCGGTCAAGCTGAAGATCATGGGCGCGGTGCACAATGGCAAAACCGCCCTGCCCGATGGTTTCAATAATTTCGTAGCGGCCAATGGTGATGCTCATTTTTGGCGTGTCCTTTGCAAAAACTGGTGCCATTATAAGACGTCCCGCAGTAAATACCAAACGTAGAATTGTTTTAATGTGGGCTTATTTACTATTTACGGGCGCGTTAAACTGTGCTACCATTTAAAGGTGAGGTGGGTATGCAATACCAGATTATTGTTAGCAGGGCCGGCACAGTCTTGAATACGGTAAAGCTGGAGGCTCGGAGCGCGCTGGAAGCCATTGAGCAACTTGATGCTGCCCACGAGAAGTTTATTGTGCAAATTTCGCACGGCCACGATGAGTTGATTCCAATGTTGTGGTCGGGGTATGAATACGAGGCCCGGCAGGTTGCCTCGCCTAAAATTGCAGCCGGGCGCTACTGATTGACCGCGGTTTACCTTTTTGGCCATAATCCGGCCCCAAAGCCCAACCTTTGGGGCTTTTGTTTTTCTGGATTAATGCCCCCGTTTTTTCTGCTTTTGGCGCTCAAGGTGAAGCGCAAACTTGCGCTGTTTTTCGGCGTCGCGTTCCTCTTTGGATTGTTCCCGGCGGATTTTTTTGTTCCGTTCCAACTCCTGCTGGAGCGCCGCCTGCGCTTTGGTGGAGGTACCGCGCGCGCCGGCTAACTTTTTGGCCTCGCGCTGGGCGCGTTTGTGGTTATGCGCTTGGAGGCCGGACGCGGCGGCGGTGGGCAACGGCTGGCTAAAGCGCAGGCTAAAATAGTCGCGTAAAATAAATTGCGCCACTTCCACATCGCTGGGTTCCGCGCCAAAAACAGTCCGGGCCACGGCATAACCGGCCTCGTCGTGGCGCTCGAACACGGCCACCCAAAATGGCTCTTCAAATAAAACGGTGCACTGGCAGCTTGCAACCGGCGCGTCCACTGGTTTTTTCCCCTGAAAATAACGTTTTGGCGTAGGGGCGACCCTTGCGGTCGCCCGGCCTGAAAATTAATATCAGGGGTTATGATATAACTTTACCGGTTGATTGTCATCCACCAAAGGATGAATTTTGGGCTACACCCGGCAAAATATTGGCAGTTGGCCGGCCTGGATTATAATCAGCTTTGCCAGATGAATATCATTACAGCGAGGTAAGCCATGAGTGAAAAAGCACAACAATTTGCCAGCGATAACTACTCCGGCATTTGCCCGGAGGCGCTGGAATACACCATTAAGGCCAACCAGCAGCACGAGGTGGCCTACGGTAACGACCAGTGGACGGCCAAAGTGAGCGACCGGCTGCGGGAGTTGTTTGAAATTGATTGCGAAGTTTATTTTGTGTTCAACGGCACGGCGGCCAACTCGCTGGCGCTGTCGGCGTTGTGCCAAAGTTACCACAGCATTATTTGCCACGAACTGGCCCACGTAGAAACCGACGAGTGCGGCGCGCCAGAGTTTTTCTCTAACGGCTCTAAAATTTTGCCGGGCAGCGGCGAAAACGGCAAGCTCACGCCGCCGGCTATTGAGCAGTTGGTTAAAAAACGGGCCGATATTCATTACCCCAAACCCAAAGTGATTACGCTAACGCAAGCCACCGAGGTGGGCACCGTTTACAGCCGGGATGAACTGCTGGAAATCCGCAATGTGGCCGATAAATACGCCCTGAAAATTCACATGGATGGGGCGCGGTTTGCCAACGCCGTGGCGCAACTTGGCGTAAAACCCAAAGAAATCACCTGGCAGTGCGGGGTTGATGTGCTTTGTTTTGGCGGCACCAAAAACGGGCTGGCGGTGGGCGAGGTGATTATCTTTTTCCGCAAGCAGCAGGCCCAGGATTTTGATTATCGTTGCAAGCAGGCCGGGCAGTTGGCCAGTAAAATGCGCTTTTTATCGGCCCCGTGGTTGGGGCTGCTGGAAAACGAGGTGTGGCTTAAAAACGCCGCCAACGCCAACGCCCGCGCCGCCAGCCTGGAAAGCCAGCTCAAAGCGTTGCCCGGCCTAAAATTGATGTTTCCCCGCCAGGCCAACTCGGTGTTTGTGGAGATGCCGCCGGCGGTGCTGGATTGCCTGCGCCAACAGGGCTGGCACTTTTACACCTTTATCGGCGCGGGCGGGGCGCGGTTTATGTGCAGTTGGGACACCACCGAAGCCAGCGTGCAAGCCCTGGTTAACGATATCAAAGCGGCGCTGTAGGCCCATCGGCGGACTCAACCGGGTTCACCGAAATTAACGGCACCCCCAAATCGCGCAGGCGGTTGAGCAGGCCGTACAGCGCCGCCTGGTCGGGAATGGGGCCGATGAGCGCCGTTTCGCCGCCGGGCTGGTGGATAATATCCAGTTGCGCCATCAATTTTAGGTGACGCTGGTCAAGGTGCCCTTTTACCTTGATTTCAAACAGGTTAAGTTTGGCCGCCATAAGTTTTATCTCCTGAAAAGTTGTCAGCCGTCAGTAGCCAGATAGCCGCAGGTCACGTTTCAAACGCGACCTGCGAGGATTTGATTATCACGGTGTGATAATTTTTTTTCACGGAGTGATAATTTTTTTCACGACGTGATAAATTTTTTTCACGGTGTGAAAAGAGGATTGCAGTGCGGTTGTAGTTTAGCACGGGGCGGGGGCTAAATCATTGGCCCAAAGGTGAAGCCAGGGGTTGATTTTTGGCCGGCGGCGCGGTTATGGCACCAGGCGCAAAGCGCGGGCGCGGGCAATGGCCTGGGTGCGACTGTTCACCTCAAGCTTGCCAAAAATGTTGCTGAGGTGTTTTTTGACCGTGCCCACCGTCACTACCAGCGCGTCGGCGGCCTCTTTGTTAGAACGCCCGGCGGCAATGAGCCGGAGCACCTCAATTTCGCGGTCAGTGAGCGGCTCCGGCAGCAGGTTGGCGGCCTCGGCGCGGAGCGGCGGTGGGGTCGCCTCAACCGGTTTTTGGTGGCGGGCCATTTCCAGCAGATTGTCTACAAAGTCCGGCGCAACATGGCGCGCCGCCGGCAGCAGGTTGAGCAGCGCCGCGCCCTCTTGTAAAAATAGTAGCCGGTAATCCTCCAGGCTGGCCATTTTTACGGCGCGTTCCAGCGCGCCGGTTGCGGCCTCTGGCTGGTTAAGGGCGGTGTATAC
The DNA here is from genome assembly GCA_964517605.1 of uncultured Caldilineaceae bacterium. Classification (GTDB taxonomy): domain Bacteria; phylum Chloroflexota; class Anaerolineae; order 4572-78; family J111; genus J095. The sequence continues at coordinate 78,846 of CAZFCE010000012.1, forward strand.
CAGCGTTTGCAGCAGGCTGGTCATCATCAAAATTAGCCCGCGCCCGGCGTTGCGCGAGGAGTTTTCTATGGTGGTCAGCAGGGTTTCGGCGGGTTGGTATTGTTGGGTGGCCAACAGGTAGCGGGCGTACACCAGCAACTCGCACTCGCGCATCAGCGATAGCGGCCCGGCGGCGGGCAGCGCCACAGTGGCGGCCCACGCTTGTACGGCGGCCATGTTGCCAATTTTTAACTGAAAATCGGCTTCCATTGAGTGCAAAATGGCGGTGTACGACCTGAAATTGCCGTCCATCAGGGTTTGGAGAATATCCTGAATCACGGCCAGGGCTTCGTAGGGCTGGTTCATGGCGTACAACAGCGGGGCCAAAACCAGTTTGCCGGAGGTGTTAAACCCGGTCATGCCGTATTGTTCGGCCAGGGCAATGCCTTTGTGCAGGTGTTCGTGGGTGGTTTCCAGGTTGCCGGTGTGCAGTTCAACTTCGGCCAGGGTAATGTACGAAAAGCCGGCCATTGGCCGCAGCCGGCCTTTGTCGTCCATGCTTTGTTCGATGGCCTGCCAGCACAGCGCCTCGGCGTTGCGGCGCTTACCCTGCCAGTTGTATTGTTGCGCCAGGTTAACCAGCGCCCCCACCGTTAAAAAATAATCGTTATTTTTGCGGCCCAGCCGCAGGGCGCGGTGCAGCGTGTCAATGGCTCCGGCGGTATCGCCCAGCAGATTTTGCGCTTCGCCCAGCACCAGCAAAGTTATCCCGATAAAAAAGGTGTCGGCTTCGTCCAGCAGCGGAATGGCCTGAACGGCCAGGTCTATCCCGGATAGGCCCCAACTCACGGACAGGCAGGCTTGCAGGCTGAGCAACCGGCCCCGCAACGAGGCCGAGGCCTCGGCGGGCATGGCCTGTTTGGCCGCTTCGGCGTATGAAGCCGCCGCCGCCACATCGCCCATCACCCACATAACCCAGCCCTGGTAGGTGGATAGCTCGGTGTTGGCGCGCACAGAATCGGCGGGCAGGGCGTTTAACCAGTTGGCCAGGGTAACAAACGCGCCGTTGCGCAGGGCCGTGCCGGCAGCGCGGATAATCAACCGCCCGGCCATGTTGGTGTTGTGGGCGGCCAGCGCGTGCCGAATGGCTTCGGTGAGCAGATGATTGGCCTCAAACCAATCGGCGGCTTTTTGGTGCAGTTCCTCTTTTTGGGCCGGGCTGAGTTCGGTTTGCAGAAACTCGGCAAACAGGTGGTGGTAGCGGTACCACTGGCGCTGGTTGTCCAGCGGAATCAAAAACAGGTTAACCTGCTCCAGGTACGAAATAATCAGTTGGCTATCCAGTTGGCCGGTGACGGCGTTGCACAACGGCGCGGAAAATCGCTCTAAAATGGCGGTTTGGCGCAAAAACCGGCGAATGTTGCCCGGCTGCCGGCTAATCACCTCTTCTACCAGGTAATCAATCACGTAGCGATGGCTGCCGCTGAACGCCTCAATAAAATCGGCCACGTACAGGTGGTCGCGGCCTTGCAGCGATAGCGCCGCCAGTTGCAGCCCGGCAATCCAGCCTTCGGTGCGGCTTTCCAGCGCCTCGGCGGCCTGGGGCGTCAGGTTCAGGTTCATGGTTTGGTTGAGAAAAGCCGCCGTTTCCGGGGCGGTAAAGCGCAAGTCATCCTGCCGGATTTCGACAATGTGGTTTTGGGCGCGCAGCCGGGGCAGCGGCAGCGGCGGGTCTTCGCGGGTAATCAGCACCAGGTGAAAATGCGGCGGCTGGTGCTCTACCAAAAATTCAATGGCCTGATGAATGTAGGCGCTGCTGATGAGGTGGTAATCATCCAGCACCAGCACCACGGTATTGGGCACGGCGTCAAGGTCGTTGGTTAAAATCGAGGCCAGCACTTCGGCGGGCGGCAACTGGGGAAACTGGCGCAGCGTTTCGCCGATGGCGGGGTCTATGGCCTGGAGCGCGGCTATCAGGTAAATTAAAAACCGAACCGGGTCGTTATCGTGTTCATCCAGCGAAAACCACGCCGTTTTTACCGGCTCGGTTTTGTCCGGCGGCTGGTTGGCCGCGCAACGGCCCTGTTGGAGCGCATCCAGCCAGCAGCTTACCAGCGTGCTTTTGCCAAAACCGGCGGGCGCGGCAATCAGCGTGAGTTTGCAGCCCCGGAGCAGCCCATCGGACAGGCGGCGGGTAAGGCGCGGGCGCGTAATCAGCTCTTGCCGGGCCAGCGGCGCGTATAATTTGGTGTTTAAAATGGGGCCAATCGAGGCCAAAAAGGTTTTGTCCGGCCCGGCTGATTCTAAAAAATTGCGCCTGACGGTGGTTGGTTTGAGCATAAACTCAGCTTTCAAATTAAAGCGATAGCACCCGCTGGCCGGAATCGTAAATGGTAATGGGGCCATCCTGAGAGACGGTAATGGCCAGGCAATCGGTTTCGGCGCTCATTTTGGCGGCGCTGCTGTGCCGGGCGCCTTTGCCGGGGCCAATTTCGGCGGTGGTATCGGCGTGGGGGCGCAGCAGCACCATGCAGCCTCTAAATTCGCCGGTAATGTCAATCACGGTAGCGCCATCCTGTTTGGCAAAATTAATTAGCTCGCGGTCGGTTAAATCATTGATGCTGGCGCTGACAATGGCCGCAAACGAACTGAGTTCCGAGGCGTCGGAGTGTTTCATAATTTCGTTGGCGTTGCCAATCAACCAGATTGCGCCCAGGTTTTGTTCTGACATATGGAACGCGCAGCGCAAAATCCGCAGCACCAGTTCTGAATCGTAGTTTTTTTTGCGGGCCAGGTTGGCCATAATCTCGTCTACCTGCCCCACCCGGTCGGGCTGCCAGTCGCCGTTGGCGTACCGGCCCACCAGTTGGCCATCGGCAAAAACGCGCACCTGTCGCCCGCCCGCCGGTACATAAAATACCACAGCGTTGCATTGTTTGGAAATGGCGGCGTGGTGCCGAAACTGCGGCCCCAAAAAGCCGGGGGTTTTATCCAGTTCCACATCCAGTTTGTTCACGCCCCGCACGTAGCCGTACCGGTCTACCACGTAGCCCATAACAATGCCATCTACCATTTTGGCCAGCGTAACCAGCGTTTTGCGCATGCGGCGAATGTGATCGTGGTAGAGCAGTTGCACCTGGCTGGCGGGCAGCACCCGGCCAATGCGCACGGGGTCGCCCACAATAATAGCCGTAGAAAGCGCCTTTTCCTCGTTTTCCATCTGGGCGATGCTGGCGGCGGTGTCGCAGATGCTTACCATAGAGGGGGCGTCAATTTGCCGGGCGCGGGCCAGATCAAACAAAAATTCAATGCCGGCATCGGTCATCCAGGCATCAAGGATGTTTTCCTTTTCCAGCAGTTCGCGCAGGTGTTCGGGGTCAATTTGAACCTGCGTGACCTCTCTTTTGTCAATCTGGGTGGTAATGGGGTACATAGCCTCAATTTGCGAGGCGTACCGTTCGGTGACAACGTGCCGGCTGATGCGCATGGAGGGCGTGAGTTCGCCGGTGTCCTGGGTGAGGGGTTGGTCCAGCAGGTTGTACTCGCGGATTTGCTCCCAGCGGTCCAGCCGGGCGTTAATCTGGCCAATGACTTCATCCAGCAGCTCTTTAACGCGGGGATGGCCGGTGCTGGGCACTTCTACGCCGTCGTCCAGAAAATATTCGGCCAGCGCGTCCAGGTCGGGCACAATCATGGCCGACACGTAGGGTTTGCTTTCGCCAAAAATGGCGGCCTGAGAAATAAACGGGCTGGCGGTGAGGGCGCTTTCAATGGCCAGCGGCGCAATTTTGCGCCCCGTAGAAAGCACCAGCAGGTGATGTTTGCGCCCGGTAATGTGCAGGTAGCCATCCGCGCCAAAATGGCCGATGTCGCCGCTGTGCAGCCAGCCGTCGGCATCTATGGCCAGGTGGGTTTTATCGGGTTGATGCCAGTAACGGCGCATTACGGTTTGGCCGCGCACTAAAATTTCGCCGTCTTCGGCAATTTTCACCTCAAAGCCGGGGGCGGTTTTGCCGCAGGAGTTGGTTTTGCTCTGGCCGGGCCGGCTAACGGTGGGAAAGCCGCCGGCTTCGGTGAGGCTGTAAACGTTGAACATGGGCAGCCCCACCGCCTCAAAAAATTCGGCCAATTCTTGGGGCAGCGACGCGCCGGCAGAATACAACCGCCGCATGCGCCCGCCAATGCGCCCCCTGAAATCGCTAAAAAAGGTCATATCGGCGCGGGCATACTCCTGGCGCAACTGCGCCGAGGCTCCGGCTCCGGCCTGGCGGTATTCCTGAGCTTTGGCAATGGCCCATTTGAACACTTCCTGGCTTGATTCCGGCTGCTCGGCAATCCAGCGCATGTAGCTTTCGTACATGCGCTCCCAGGTGTAAGGTATATCAAGCATCACCGTGGGGCTAACCTGTTGCATGTTTTCAAACACGGCTTCGTGGTCGTTAATCGGCGCGTTGGGGATGCCGCCCAAAAAGTAATGCAAAGCGGCAATCAGGCTGGAAGGGCTGCTCCACGGCAGCATGGTAAAGGCCACGTCGTCATCATTAATGGTGAACCATTCCTGAATGTTGCGCAGGGCGTTTAAACTTTGGCCGTGGTCAAAAATAGCGCCCACCACCTCGCCGGATTCGGTGGTAACGTAGTGAATGGATGAGATGGCTTGCGGCGCTACTTCGGCGGCGTGGGTTTGGATAAACTTGCGCTCATCCAGGGTAAGCAACGGAGCCTGATTGAGCAGCGTGGTCAGCGAAACCACGTTGCCTGGCAGGCTGATTTCCGGCTCAACAATGGCCATAATGGTGTGCAGCGCCGGCAGTTCGTCTCGTTTGGTGATCAGGCTGGTAGAAATAATTTTAATGGCCTGGATATCCTGCAAAATAACCAGGCTGGCGGCGGAGTCCTTTAAAATATGCAGCAGCGTGTCGGGGGCCAGCGTAACCCGCAGCGGCACCACCACGCCGCCGGCCAACAGCGCGGCCACGTAAGCCACCATCCACTCCAGCGAGTTATCGGCGGCAATGGCAATGCGATCACCTTTGTTGATGCCGTAATCCAAAAACGTTTTGGCCAGCCGCAAGGCCATGCGTTGAAACCGGTGGTAAGAAATGTGCTGGTAATACCGCCCCTGCCGGATTAAAAAGCAGGTGCGGCCGGCAAACCGGTCCATTGCGGCCAGCAAAACCTGGTTTAAATTTAGGGCTTTATTGTTCATTGCCAAATTCCAATTTTTGCGGATAGACGCAAGTAAAATTCCGGTTTTTGATTAAAATGTATAATAAAACAACTGGTTACCCGGCAGTTTTCAACGCGAATGGCGCGAATAAAACGAATAGTGAGATACCGTGATAAAAGCACTTGAAAAAGTCGTGATATTCGCCAATTCGGGTCATTCGCGTTAAAAAATTGCAGTTTTCTGCTTAACACGCCGGGTTACTAAAATTGTAATCATATTTGATAGTACGTACATTAGAACATTGCGTCAAGTCCGCAAAATGTCGGGTTGTTCAGCCGGTTAACCGCCTTTAAAAGATAATGCCTCAACAAATATTACTCCACAACCAAAACTGGCAGTTTGGCCGGGTATCGCCCCGGCCCTTTGCCGCCGCCACCGCCTTTGATTTGCCCGCCGTGGCCGAATGGCTGCCCGCCACCGTGCCCGGCCACATTTACCTTGATTTGCTGGCGGCAGGGCGCATTCCCAGCCCGTTAACCGCCGCCGGTTGCCGCCACAGCCGGTGGGTAGAGGCGGCGGATTGGTGGTACCGGTGCGCGGTTGGGCTTAACCCGTTGCCCGCGCCGCGCCGGGCTTTTGTGGCATTCCACGGCCTCGATTACCTGTCGGCTGTGTTTGTGAACGGCCAAGAACTGGCCCGCCACGAAGGCATGTTCTCCCGCCAAATCATTGAGGTGACGGATTTCGCCCGCCACGGCTCCTTTGAACTGGCGGTGCGACTGTGGGGCAGCCACGCCCTGCCGCGCCGCCGGTTGTCGCCGGCGCAAAAGCTGTGGCAGCGCCTTGGCCAACGCCTGTACCGCAGTTGGGTGGGCATCTACCCGGACCGCACCGCCACGCTCAAGTGCCAAATGTCGTTTGGCTGGGATTTTGCGCCGTCCCTCCGCACCGGCGGCATTTGGGACAAGGTAGAACTGCGACTCACCGGCCCGGTGGTTATCCGGGAGTTGGGGCTGGGCGGCTATCAGCCCGGCGATGACCGGCTGCGCCTGGAACTGGCGCTCCACGCCGCCCACTCCATGCCCGTTCGGGCGGTTGTAACCATTACTCCGGCCAATTTTCAGGGCGAAGCCGCACCCCCGGCGCACTTTGCCCTGCACCTGCCTGCCGGTGAGAGCGCCGTCAATTTAACCTGCCCGCTGCCGCCGGTGGCCATGTGGCAGCCGTGGGATCGCGGTTTTCCGCACCTGTACCACGTTACCGTGACGCTCACCGGGCCGGATGGAACCGAGCTTGACACCGTTACCCGGCGCACCGGTTTTCGCGCCGTAGAAAAACGCGGCTGGCAATTTAGCATTAATGGTCGGCCCCAATTTATGCGCGGCCTCAACTGGGTTCCGGCGGATAGCTTGCCGGGCCGGTTGCGCCGCGCCGATTACGAGCGCCTGTTGCGGCAGGCCCGCGCCGCCAACGCCAACTTGCTGCGGGTGTGGGGCGGCGGCCTGCGCGAAAAACAGGAGTTTTACGATGTGTGCGATGAGTTGGGCTTGCTGGTGTGGCAGGAGTTTCCCTTTGCCTGCGAATTTTTGGGCGAGTTTCCCCGCCACCGCGCCTACCTGGATTTTGTGGCCCATGAATGCGGCGAAATTGTGCGGCAGGTGCGCCATCACCCGGCGGTGGTGGCCTGGTGCGGCGGCAACGAATTTAGCCGTTGGCGCAACCGCCCGCTGCTAACCACGCTGGCCGGGGTGGTTAGTCAATTTGATGGCTCACGCCCGTTCATTCCCACCTCGCCCGGCCCCGGCGATGCCCACAACTGGCAGGTATGGCACGGCGGCGCGCCTATTGCGGCCTACCGGCAGGAAAACGCCCCGTTTCTCAGCGAGTTTGGGCTGCAAGCCTTGCCCGCCGCTGCCACGCTGGCGCAAATTGATGATTTAGCCGCCCACCACGCCGACCTGGCCAAACTGGCCCGTTACGCCCGCCCGTTTAAAGAGCCGGACAATTCAACGCCGGTGGCCGCGCCCAACCTGCCCGTTACCGTTTACCAATCGCAACTGGCCCAGGCTGTGGCCCTGCAAACCGCCATTGAGCACATGCGGCGGCGTAAAGGGCAGGCCGGCGGCATGTGCGTGTGGCAATTCAACGAGCCGTGGCCGGCGGTGAGTTGGGCCATTATGGATTATTTTGGCCGGCCCAAACTGGCCTTTGAACGGCTCAAAACGTGGTACGCGCCGGTGCTGGTCAGCTTAAAATTTGGCGTGGGCCAACGCTGGGCGGCGGGCGATGTGTTTACCGCCGAAATCTGGCTTATCAATGACACGCTCCAGCCAATTACCAACGCCGCCGTGCAAATTACGCTGGCTGCCGCCGATGCTGTACCCGTTATCATCCATCAATTAGAAAGTTTGGCGCTGCCCGCCGATAGCGCTTTTTGCGCCGGCACGGTTTGCCACCGGCTGGAGTTTGCCCCGCGCGCGCTCACCGCCACGCTGCTCGGCGGAGAAACGGCGCTGGCGGCCAATAGCTACCCGCTGGACTGGCACGATGCCTCGCCGGGCAGTTGGGCGCTGCGTTTGCGCCGCTGGCTGGCGCACTGGGCGCTGCGCTAGTTTTTGGCCGGGCTTCTTCAAAAATTCGCGCTCCTGGCCTATAATTAAAGGGCGTGGTAAATTCAGGTTGCATTCAAATTGTTATTTTTAAGGGGAGGCCGCGCATGAAAAAAACTTTGTGGGCAATTTTACTGCTGGCGGCGGTGCTGGCCGGGCTGGCTGTTCAATCTCCGGCGCTGGCCCAGGATAAAACCCTCTACTGGAACCGCTACGATGTTAACCTTGCCGTGCAGCCCAACGGTGACATGCTGGTGGAAGAAATTCAGGAAATTGAATTTACCAGCGGCACGTTTCATTTTGGGTACGCGGCCATCCCGTTGAGCCGGGTGGAGAACCTGACCGATGTGAGCGTGGCCGAAATTATGCCGGGCGGCTCGATGCGCAACTACCGGCCCAACTCTACCGGCGAATACGGCTTTACCACCGCCGAGGTTGATGGCAACCTGGAAATTACCTGGTATTTTCCGGCTACCGGCAACAGCCGGCACACGTATGTGCTGCGCTACCGGGTGCAGGGCGGGCTGCGCATCTACCCGGCGGGCGACCAGGCCTGGTGGAAGGCCGTCCCTTCGGATCACAATTTTCCCATTCGTAGCGCCACCATCACGGTTACGCCGCCGGCTGTGTTCCGCAAGGATCAACTGGTGGTAGATGCCTACGGCGCGCCCATTACCGGGGCCAATTATACCGATAAAGGCGCGGTGGTGTTCACCGCCCGCGATATTCCCGCCGGGCAAGAGCTAGAGGTGCGGGTGCAGTTTCCGCACGGCGTTGTATCGGCGCAAGCGCCCGCCTGGCAAACCAGCGATGACCTGCGCCGCCAGTGGGGGCCGGTTATGGGCGTGCTGTTTGGCGCGTTGGGGCTGGCGCTGTTAATCGGCGGGCCGGTTGGTGTGTATATTTTGTGGTACACCCGTGGCCGCGATGACAGCACACTGGCCCCGGATTACCTGTCCGAGCCGCCCGGCAACCTGCCTGCCGGCGTGGTGGGCACGCTGGTGGATGAACGCGCCGATTTAAAGGACATTCTGGCCACTATTTTTGATCTGGCCCAGCGCGGCGCCATCCGGCTGGAAGAAAAGCAAAAAGCCGGTTTTTTGGGCCTCAACCGCGATTTTGTGTTTCATTTGCAGGATGCCAGCCTGGCCCAATACCCGCACGAACAATATCTGATCGAGCGTATTTTTGGCAAAAACCGCACCGAACGCCGGATGCAGGATTTGCGGCAAAAATTTTACAGCGCCATCCCCAAACTCCAAACCGATTTGTACCAGGAGGTGGTGCGGCAGGGCTTTTTCCCCGCCAGCCCCGAAGCAACCCGCCAAAAATGGGGCTGCATGGCAATTTTGGGGCTAATGGCGGCAGTGGGCCTGGCCTTTTTAATGCTGATGTTTTTAGGCGATTTTTCATCGGCGGTGATTTGCCCCGGTTTGGGGTTAGCCGCCTCAATGGTGGCGTTGTGGGTGGTGGGGCAGCACATGCCGCGCAAAACGCCCGCCGGCGCCGAAGAAGCCGCCAAGTGGCTGGCCTTTAAAAAATACCTGCAAAACATTAACACCTATACGGATGTGGCCGGTGTAAAAGAAAAATTCCAGGAGTTTTTGCCGTATGCGGTGGCCTTTGGCCTGGAAAAACGGCTGATTGACCAGTTCTCGGCGGTGGACGCGCCGACGCCAACCTGGTGGGGGCCGGTGATGATGGGGCCGCATCACCACGGGCCGCACCATTATCCCGCCGGTGGCGGCGGGCCGGCTCCGGTGGCGGGCGGACCGCCCGGCCCGCTGGCCGGCGAAGGCGGCGGTGTGCCCAACCTGTCGGAGATGAGCGGCAGCCTGGGCAGTTCGCTCTCCGGCATGAGCGCCGGACTGGGCGCGTTGCTCAACTCGGCCAGCAGCACGCTCACCAGCACCCCGCCGGCCAAATCCTCGTCCGGTGGCGGCTGGGGCGGCGGCTTTAGCGGCGGCGGTGGTGGCGGAGGCGGCGGGGGCGGTGGCTCACGCGGGTTTGGATGATCTCCGGCGGCGATTGTCCTGCCGCAAAGTCCTAACGATTAAACACTGAATCCTGAAGGAACCCTGGGAATGAACGGTAAAAACACAGGCATCATTTTGGTGGTAGTGGGGTTGTTAATATTTTTGGTGGGCGCGGCGGTTTCGTTTGCGGCTACCGGCGTAACCATCGGCGGGGCGGTGCTGGGCACGGCGCTGGCGCTGGTAGTGGCGATTCCGGCGGTGGCGGGCGGCGTCTTTTTAATCCTGCGCGGTCACTCCGAGGCCGGCCGGCAGGTTGATGCCGTGCGTCAGCGCCGTATTCTGGATATGGTTAAAACCCGGGGCCAGGTTGAGGTGAGCCATCTGGTCATTGAGCTAAATTCAACCAGCGAGCAAATCCGCAATGATATTTACAAACTGGTGGGTATGGGTGTGTTCACCGGTTATGTTAATTGGGATAAGGGCCAGTTGTATTCAAAAGAGGCATCGCAGTTAAAAGCCGGCAACACCTGCCCCAACTGCGGCGGCGAGTTGGCGCTGGGCGGCAAAGGCGTGATTGCCTGCAAAAACTGCGGCGTTGAAGTTTTTCTGTAAAAGCCGGTTTTGGGTACAATACCGGCTTGAAAGGGCGCACGCCGTGCGCTCTTTTAATTTGAGGTGACTGTTATGGTGTTATGTTAAATTTTAAGCATGTGTTGTTTGCCGCCATGTGGTTTAGTTTGACGGCCTGCCAGCCGGCAACCGCCACGCCCGCGCCTACCGCCGTTCAACCCGCGCTAACGCCCACGGCTGCCGGAGTTGCCGCCACGCCCACCGCCGAAGAAGCAACGCGCCCGCCGGGTGGCGCGGCTACCGTGGGATTGGTGGGCCGTCCGGCCAGCCTCAACCCCATCACCGAAAATCACCCGGCGCTGCGGCAAATTACGCCGCTGCTGTTTGAATCGCTGCTGCAAGCCAACCCCGTGACGGCGGAGTTGCGCCCCGCGCTGGCCGAAAGCTGGGAATACAGCGCCGACGGGCGGCTGGTAACGTTTCACCTTCCGGCCAAACTCGCCTGGAGTAGCGGCGCGCCGCTCACTGCCGCTGGTGTGGTCGCCAGCCTGCAAGCCACCCAGCACCCGGCGTTGCTCAAATTCAGCCAGATTTCCGCGCCTAACGACCGCACCATCACCCTGGAGTTTTTGCAAATTGATTGCGCCGCCGTAACCGAACTGGCGCTGCTGCCGCTGCTACCCGCCGACCAGATTTCGGCCAGCCGCCCAATGGGCAGCGGCCCGTTTGTGGTTAAAAACTGGTCGGCGGATGGGCGCACCCTCACGCTGGCCCGCAACGCCCGTTACCACGGTGTGGCGGCCCGGCTGGATAGTTTGACGGTGCGCTTTATTGATGCGGCGCAACAGGCCATTGTGCTGTCCGAAGGAGCCGGCCAATTTGATGTTATCGGGCCGGTAACGGGGCCGCTGGCGCAACTGCCGGCTGATTTTGAACCGCACACCTACCCCGCGCCCAAAATGGTGTCCGTGGCCATTAACTACGCTCCGCGCAATGAAGCGCGTTTGCCGGACGGAATGCGGCAGGCGTTGATAGAAAGCCTTGACCGGCCCGCGCTTTTGGCCGAAGCGTTGGGCGGCGATGGCGTGCTGTTTGCCGGGCCGTTGCTGCCGGGCCACTGGGCGGCAGATGCAACGCTGGCCCTGCCGGATTACAACCCGGCGGCGGCCAAAGCGCTGTTGCAAAAAATCGGCTTGCGCGACAGCAACAACGATGGCTGGCTGGACAGCGACGGGCAGCGGTTGAATCTGGCTATCCGGCTGAACGGCAAAAACCCGCTGCACCAGCAATTGGGCTGGCTGGTAAGCAGCTATTACCGCGATTTGGGGCTGTTTGCCCGCGCCGAAAGCGTGCCGCCCGATAGCGTTATTGACGACCTGTTTTCGCACGATTATCGGCTGGCAATTTTTAACTGGCCAATTTTGCCCGATCCCGACCAGCGCCCGTACTGGCACAGTCGCGAAAACAAAGCCGGCGAAGGGCTGAATTTTACCTCGTATAGTAATCCGCAGCTTGATTCGCTGCTGGAGCAGGCCGCCGCCGTGCCGGGCTGCCGCCAGCCGGAGCGGGCCAAATTATACGCGCAGGCGCAGCAAATTCTCAGCCGGGAGCGCCCGGTTGATTTTGTGCTGGCTCCCAACGAACATGTGTTATCGGCCCGACGGCTGCACGGCCTGCGGCCCGGCCCGTTTGCGCCGCTCACCTGGAACGCCGGCGAGTGGTATCTGGCGGGAGAAAATCAATGAAGAAAAGGAAAACAATGAACCACACTTCAGACTCGGCGTGGGCCACGGTGTATAATCCGGCTATTTTGACGGAGTTGCGCCAAACGTGCGGCCCGTTTGAACAGCATCACTTTGATTTGCGCGTATCAACCGGAATTATGCACACCATGATTGATAAAATGAACCGGTCGCACAAACCGCGCCGGGCCGAAGCGGTGTTGGTGGTGCCCAATCCGGCGGGCCAGGTTTGGTTGCACACCAAAAGTTTTTATCCTGCCGGCACGTATCGCTTGATGACCGGCGGCTTGGAGTTAGGCGAAAAGCCGCTGCCGGCGGCGCAACGCGAGGTTAAAGAAGAAACCGGATTTTCTGTGGAGATTGAGCGGTGTTTGGGGGTAATTACGTACACGTTTTTGGGAGTGGCCAAGCCGCTCCCGTTTGTTAGCTACATTTTTTTAACCGGCCCCGCCAGCGGCAACCCTCAGCCGGTTGATGCCGGGGAGAATATTTCTGATTTTTTAGCCGTGCCGCCCGTTGAATTGGCCGGCACGGCTAAAAAACTTCGCGCATTAACGGGGGAGTTTACAGATTGGGGCGTTTTTCGGGCAATTGCCCACGATTTAGCTGCCGCTGCGCTGCTTAAATAAAAAATCCCAGCGCAAACATTAACGCAAACATGGCCGTTACCACCAGGGTTACGTTGCGCAGGTCGGCGTATACATAATAGTATTCGCTGGCAAAATCTACGGTTTTGCTGCGCGCCACCGCGGATTCCGCTTCTGTTTTAGCGGTGCGGGGCGCTCCGTTGCCTTCCAGTTGCGCCAACTGTTGCATCCGGGTCTGTACATCTTCTCTATTAATTCTGCGTGCTCTTTTTGCCATTCCTTCACCCAAAAAAATCTCACCGGGATTGCCGGTGAGTTTTAAATTTGCTGGCAATTATAACATTTACCGGATTATTCAGCCAATTCACCAATCACTACCAAACGGTGGCTATCTACCAGGTACGGATAGCAGGTTTGCAGCGTGGCCACGGGGTCGGTGGTGGGCAGCATTACTTCTACGTTGTTGGGGTCAATAATGCGGCGCTCTTGAACCACGTACCGAAATTTTTCCGGGCCGGCGTAAATAAAATATTCATCGCCGGGTTGCAGTTGTTCCAGGTTGCGGAAAATCTCGCCGTAAATGTCGTTGTGGGCGGCCAGATACAGGTTGCCGCGCTGGCCGGGGTTGGCGCTGCCGGGCAAGTGGCCCACGCCCTTCTTTAAATCTTCCCAGGTTACGCCGCTCACAATGGGCGCATCCACGTTAATTCTGGGGATGACGATGCGGGTGGGCGGTTTGGCGCCGGGCTGATTCACCTCGATGCTGTTGGCGGCGGTATTGGCGGCGGCGGCAGCCGGCTGCACCCAGCGTTGCAGGTGAGGCGGCACATCGGGCACAGCGCCGCCGGGCGCGGTGGGCGATGTGTGCCCGCCGGGCAGCATTGTTAAGGCGATGGGCGGCGCGGCGGTGGGAGCGGGCGCGGTTTGCGCTTTTACCGCGTTCTGCTGGGCCTGCGAAACTTCGTTGTTCAGCTCGCGCAGGTTGTAGTACGAGGCCATCAGCACGCCTACCAGCCCGGCTAGCGCCAGCACTTCAAGCCCCAACAGCAGCACATCCATTATTTTTCGGGAGCGCGTTTTTTCTACGGCGGGTTTGGGTTGGGGAGCAACCGGCGGCGGGGCAATGGCAATCTCGGCCAGCACTGCATCCTGTGGCGTGTGCCCCCGGTTAGACAGGTGTTGAAAACGTTCCAGCCGCGCCTGCCGCTTTTTAACCAGCAGCGCTTTTTCCAACTCCTCTACGCTGAGATTGTCGAGGTTGCGTTTGAACATGGCCCCACCTGTAGTATGTCAATTTACATAATAAAACGACATAATAATTTTAGAGGCCGGAATAGCTTTTGTCAAATACCGGTCAGGGCAGCAGTTTGAGCCAGCGCGGCGGCACAAAACGGCGCAGCAACGAGCCAATCAGGGCCAGTTCATCAATTTTTAGCAAAATGGCCGCGCCAAGATAAACGGCTCCGCCCACAACAATCAACATACCCAGCGACAGGGCGCGGGGCAGCAGCCGGTCAGCCGGAAAGACGGCTTGCAGCGCCAGCAGGCTGGGCCACAGCGCCAGGCCCATCACTCCGGCCCCGGCCAGCGATTTGAGGGCGGTAGCCGCCAGTTTGTGGCCGCGCAACGAGGTAATCCGGTTAACCAGCCACAGCATTACCAGCGCGTGCCCGGTAAGTTGCGCGCTGTTGGCCAGCACCAGATTGGTCATGTGTAGCGGATACAGCAGCGTGGGCAGCAGTGCCGCCACCAGATAAAAACCAACGCTCAGCAGCCCCACCAGCGCCGGCGTGAGCGTATCCTGCCGGGCGTAATAGGCAAACACCAGCGGTTGGTCAATGGCGGCAAAAGTAAGGCCCAGCAAATACAGCCGGAGCGCCAGCGCGGTTTGCCCGGCGTCAACGGTGGTGAACGCGCCGCGTTGAAACAGCAGCGTCACCACCGGCTGCGCCAGCACAAACAGGGCCACCGTCGCCGGAATGATAAGCACCAGCACCATGCGCAGCCCGGCAGCCAGCGTTTCGATGAAGGCCGCCGGATTGCCGCCGCTGGCGCGGGCCAGTGCCGCCTGCCGGGACAGGGTGGGCAAAATTGCCAGCGAAATGGCGGCGGAGATCAATCCCAGTGGAAATTGAATGATGGTGGTGGCGTACTGCATCCAGGCAATGCTTTGTTCGCCGGTGCGCGAGGCCAGGTTGCGGTCAAGCGCGATGGCTACCTGGCTGATGACCAGGCCCAGCACAATGGGCAGCCCCAGTTTGAGAATGTGGGCCAGCGCGGGATGGCGAAAGTTGAGCACGGGCCGTAGCCGCGCATCGCCGAGGCCGGGCAGTTGCAGTAACACCTGCAAAAACGCGCCCAGCAGCAGCCCGTAGGCCAGCGCCTCGATGCCCCATTTAAAGAGCAGCGCGCCGGCCAACGCCACCGCCACAATCGAGGCGTTGAAGATGCTGGCAGTAAAGGCGGGCAGAGTAAAACGTTTTAAGGCGTATAACAGGCCGGTGATAATCCCCGACAGGCTTAAAAAAAACACCGCCGGCGTGGTAATACGGATGAGCCGGGCGGTAGCCGCCAGCAGGTCGGCGTTGAAACCGCTGGCCATCAGGTAGGCCACCTGCGGCGCGGCCAGTTCGATGAGCACCACCACCACCGCCAGCATTACGGTAGCCAGGCTTAACAGCAGGCTGGCGGTGCGCCACAATTCGGCGCGGTCTTTTTCGGCCTGTTCCGAAAACACCGGCACCAGCGCGCTGCTGACCATGCCGCCCACCAGCAGATCGTACAGCATGGTGGGGATAATTTGCGCCACTCTAAAGGCCGATACCAGCCCGGTAGCGCCAAACAAACTGGCAATGACGGTTTCTCGCACCAGGCCCAACAGCCGGCTGGCCACGTTACCCAAGGCAATTAATGAAGCCGCGCGGGCCATGCCGGCGGCTTCTCGATTAGCGGTTTCCGGTTGGGAATCAGGCTTCAAGGGCGGGGCGCTCAAAATAGATTTTACAGGCCACGGATATCGGCCAGTTCTTCAAACAGTTCAATTTCTTCTTCGGTGAGGTTTTCCGGCAGCGTCACCAGCACTCTGATGTGAAGGTCGCCACGCTGCTCAGGATTTTTGAGGTTGGGCATCCCCTGGTTTTTTAAACGGAAGCCTTGCCCGGCCTGGGTTTCGGGCTGGATTTTGAGCTTGATTTTGCCTTTGAGCATAGGCACCACCACTTCGCCGCCCAGAACGGCGGTGTACAGGTTTACCGGCAGTTCCAGGCGCAGGTCGTCCCCTTCGCGTTGAAAATGGGGGTGGGGTGTAACGGTGATTTCAAGGTACAAATCGCCTTTGGTGCTGCCATCGGGGCTAACGCCGCCTTCGCCACGCACGCGCACTTTGGTGCCGGTGGTTGCGCCTTTGGGAATCCGCACTTCGATCCGTCGCCCGCCAATGCGCAATATTCTGGAAACGCCGGAAAAGGCTTCTTCCAGAGTGATTTCAACTTTTTGGGTGTAATCCAGCCCTTTGTTGGTGTCTAAATTCACCGGGTTGAGTTCCATGCCGGTAAAAATTGCATCAAAAAACGGCGACAGCCCGCTGGGTTGGCTGTCGTTCTCAGGGTTTACCCGCCACGGCGTCCAATCGAATTCGGTGGTGGCGGCGTCATCGCTTTGTTGATGAGCTTCCCAACTGGCGCGGAGACGGTCGTATTTGGCTCTGGTTTCGGGGTTGCTGAGAACCTGGTTGGCCTCGTGGATTTTTTGGTAGTGGGCGTGCGCCTCTTCATTACCGGGGTTTACATCGGGATGAAACCGGCGGGCCAGTTTGCGGTAGGCCTTTATAACCTCGTCGAGGCTGCTGGCTTCGTCGGTTTCCAGAATTTTGTAATAATCAATATACTCCATCCCCATTGTCCTTACTTGAATTGGTGGTACCTTTAATAAATTGAAAATTATATTAATGAACAGTAGTTTAAGCAAGATTGGGTTTTAAGCAACAAAAAACCCCACCGGGATGGTGAGGCTCTTTGTTTTGTTATTGCCAAAATTACTATTAAAAACTAGGTCTCGGAGGGAGTTTCTAACGGGAAGGCCGGGGCTGCCTGGCAACCCCGGCCTGGCTTACTAAAATTTACCAGCAGTTGTTGTAATAGCCGCAGCTATAGCTATATCGATCACGGCCCCATTCGTAGTAGTAGCCGGTGTAGTCGTAGCCATAGTTGTGGCGCGGTTCGGGGCGCGGGTAATAGGCGTCGCCGCAGTTGTCACCGCAATCGTTATCGCAGTTGTTGTAGCCGCAATCATTGTTGCAGTTATTCCAGCAGTTGTTGGGGTAGTTCACCGGGCGGTGGGGATGTTGCCCATACCAGGGATAGCTACCGCAGTTGGCCGGAACGTACAGAACTTCGCCCGCATAAATTACGTTTGGATTCCACAGGCCGTTTGCGTTGGCAATGCAGTTAGGATGGGCATTGTACAGACGGCCAATGCTATACAATGTTTCGCCATACATAACTTTGTGGTACGTGCCGCCGCCCCAACCAGGGCCGCCCCGACCGGGGCCGTCCCAACCGGGAGGCGCAGCATAGGTGGCAGAGGCCAACAACAGTTGGAGCGCTGCCACAAGAGCAATAATAGTAAAAGCTTTTTTCATATTTTCCTCCTACGGCAAATAACTAATTTGACTTTGGTACTCCCCCCGGCCAGCTCTTGGTCATCCCCATACCCAAAGCTGACTAGTTAGTGACATAGTAAAACATGTTTTGCACTATGTCAAGCCCTTATGTTAAAAACTATTGAGTTAGAGGTAATGGGAAAAAGGTAAGTGGTTCATCGGCGGGTTTTAAACGTGGCAGACAAAAAACAAGCCGGTATCTAAAAGATACCGGCTTGGGGTAAGGCGTCGCTTAAGGGTTGGGGTGGAGATTAATCAATACCCAGGTAGGCTTTTTGCACCATTTCATTATTTTGCAGGGCTTTGGCGTCGTCGTGCAGCACAATCTGGCCGGTCTGGATAACGTAGCCGCGATGGGCAATTTGCAGCGCCATCAACGCGTTTTGTTCCACCAGCAAAATGGTGGTGCCTTCCCGGTTGATGTTTTGCACCGTTTCAAAAATGCTTTCAACCAGAATGGGGGCCAGCCCCATTGACGGCTCATCGAGCAGCAGCAGTTTTGGCCGGGCCATCAGCGCCCGCCCCATAGCCAGCATTTGCTGTTCGCCGCCGCTCAGCGTGCCGGCCATTTGTTTGTACCGTTCTTTTAAGCGCGGAAACAGCGAATAGACGTATTCAATATCCAGAGCAATTTGTTTGGCATCGTGCCGAATATACGCGCCCATTTCCAGGTTTTCCAGCACGGTGAGCCGGGAAAACACGCCCCGACCTTCGGGCACCTGCGATACGCCCTGGGTTACAATTTGGTGGGCCGGGTATTGGGCCAGGTCTTTGCCGTTAAGCCTGACCACGCCCTGCCGGGGCCGCACAATGCCGCTGATGGTTTTTAGGGTGGTGCTTTTGCCCGCCCCGTTCGCGCCGATTAAGGTTACAATTTCGCCTTCATCAATTGATAGCGATATTCCTTTAAGGGCGTGGATATTACCGTAATAACTATGAACATTTTCAACTTCTAACAGTGCCATCGGCTGATCTGCTTTCTTTATTGATGTGATGGTTAGGCGGCTTTGTCTTTGCTACGCAGGCCGCTGGTTGCGCTTCGGCCCAGGTAGGCCTCAATCACGGTAGAGTTGTTTTGAATTTCTACCGGAGTGCCTTCGGCGATTTTTTGGCCGTAATCCAAAACCGTAATTTTCTCGGAAATCCCCATGACCACGCGCATGTCGTGTTCAATTAACAGAATGGTCACGCCCAGTTCATCCCGGATTCTTTCAAAGAAATGGGTGAGTTCGGCGGTTTCGTTGGGGTTCATCCCGGCGGTGGGTTCGTCGAGCAGCAGCAGTTTGGGTTGGCTGGCCAGCGCCCGGCCAATTTCCAGCCGGCGCTGATCGCCGTAAGGCAGGTTTTTGGCCACAATATCGCCTTTGCCCTTCATGCCCACAAAGGTGAGCAGGCGGCGAGCCTCTTCGTGGGCGTGTTCTTCTTCGCGGCGCGTGCCGGGCAGCCCAAACACCGCCCCAAACCAGCGCGATTTGAGGTGCGGCTCTTGCCCCACCAGAATGTTTTCCAGCGCCGTCATATTGCTGAACAGCCGGATGTTCTGGTACGTGCGCGAAATGCCGCGCCGGGTAATCCGGTCGGGCGGAATATCTTTTAACGGCTCGCCCCTAAAGATGACGTTGCCTTCGTTAATGGAATAAAAGCCGGTAATGCAGTTAAAAAAGGTACTTTTGCCCGCGCCGTTGGGGCCAATAATCGCGTGGATTGATTTTTCGGCGATTTCAACATTGACGTGGTCAACCGCAACCAATCCGCCAAACCGTTTAGTAACACCTGATGCCGATAAAATTGAAGCCATTGTTTTGCTCCTACGCTGATTGGCCGGCGGCAATCACCGGCTCAACATCTTCGGGGATGGTTAAGTTGTCGTCGTGCAGTTCTCGGCGGCGAACTTCCGAGGGCAAAAAGCCTTCGGGTTTTACCAGCATCATCACCACCAGCAACATGCCGTAGATTAGCATTCTAAACTCAGAAAATTCGCGCAGCAGTTCGGGCAGGCCCACCAGCACCAACGCCCCCACAATTACGCCGGGGATGTTGCCCGACCCGCCGATAATCACCAGGCTGAGCACGTTAATGGACACGATCATCCCAAAGCTGTGCGGGAAGATTGAGCCGACCTGCGCCGCAAAAATTGCGCCGCCAAAGCCGGCAAAGGCTGCGCCGGTGCCAAAAGCCAACAGCTTGCTGGCAATCAGGTTAATCCCCATCGCTTCGGCCACGTCTTCATCCTCGCGGATGGCCATCCAGTTGCGGCCAATGCGGGCGTTTTGCAGCCGCCAGGCCACAAAACCAACCAGCAAACACGCCAGCACAATCAGGTAGTAAAAGTGTTGCGGGTTTTTGATAAACCCGTCGGGGCTAAAGAAAAAGCCCTTTAGCGAGGCCGGTAGCATCTGTTCCAGCGGTAACAGGTAGCCAATACCGGGTTTGGGGATGTTGAGAATACCCTGCGCGCCGCCCAAATACGGCTGCAAAAAGTTTGATAGCACCAAAATGCGGATGATTTCGGCAAAGCCCAGGGTTACAATTGCCAGGTAGTCGCCGCGCATCCGCAGCACCGGTATCCCCAGAAAAGCGCCAAACATAGCCGCTACCAGCACCGCAATGGGGATGGCCACCCAAAACGGGGTGAACGCCGCGCCGGTTTGGCCGTTGACCACGTGGGCCAACCCCAGGTTGGCGGTAGAGGTTAACAGCCCCACCGTGTACGCGCCAATGGCAAAAAAGCCCACAAAGCCCAGGTCCAGCAGGCCCGCCAGGCCAATATCAATGTTAAGCCCCAGCCCCATCAGCGTGTAAATGCCCACCAGTACCAAAATTTGGGTAATGTAGGGGCCGGTTAGTTCCGGCAAAAAGAACATAAACACCACCACCACCGCGATTAACGCCCAGTTAAAAACCCGGCGTTGGGCCGGCGGCAACTGCCGAACGGCGTTTTTGGCGGCTTTGTTTTGCCACGCCCACAAGCCGTTCAGCAGGGCAAAAATTACAAATATGGCGATGGCCCCCCCAATGGACAACCCTTTGCGGCCAAATAGAAAATCGGCCAGCGTTTTGGTGGGGGCAAACCGGGCCATCAGCACATCGAGCAGTTCTTGCAGCATGCCAAACAGCACCACGGCGCTCAACCCAATAATAATCAGGCGGCGGGGTATTCGGGGTAAAAGTTCAATCACCGCGCCAATCACGCTGATGCCGGCCACGGTTGCAATCAGTATCGCCAGCCCGGTGCCGATTGAGGTTTGCGAAAAGGTGAGGATTTTTACCAGGTTGGGCGAGGCGTTAACAAACATATCGCGCATGCCCGGCCAGGTATTCACCGCCAGCGCCAGCAGCGCGGTTACGCCGCCGCCAATCGCGCCGGAAATCAGGCTGCTGATAATGGCCTGCGCCGGTTTGCCTTCTCCTAATTTTTTGGCGGCGGCATAGCCCAGGCCCAGGCTAATCCCCACCACCAACGTTCGGCCCAACGATAGCACCTGGTCAATCACAAAGCGCACGTTAAAGGCTTCGATCATACCTACCAGCGACACAAAAACAATTGCCACGCCGGTAATCAATCCATATTGAAGGATACTCTTCCAATTTAAGCGCATGGGGTTACTCCTAAGCTTTCTTCTTGCCTATATCTACGCCCATAATCCCGGTGGGACGGAATATGAGCACCAGTACCAGCATGGTAAAGGCGATGGCATCTTTTAACTGATACGGGGCGGCAATCCCCAAGCCCTCCAAAAACAGGCTTGGCCCCAACGATTCAAATATACCCAGGAAAAAGCCACCCAACATTGCGCCCGGCACGTTGCCAATTCCGCCCAGCACGGCGGCGGTAAAGGCTTTTAAGCCGGGGAAAAAGCCCATAAAAAAGTTTACCTGCCGGAACATCAACCCGTACAGCACCCCGGCGGCCCCGGCCATGGCCGCGCCCAGCCCAAAGGTAATGGTGATCACCCGGTCTACGTCAATGCCCATCAACGCGGCCACGTCTTTATCCTCAGAGACAGCCCGCATGGCCTTGCCAATTTTGGTGCGCTGGATAAAGTTGTACAGCCCAATCATCAGCAACACCGAACTGACCACCACCATAAATTGAATGCGCGAGATGGGGATGGGCACATCGGCCCGCAGATCAACCTTGTACAGCTTGATCTGGTCGGGGCTAAGCGGAAAGGCGCTGTTAACCAGCGAGTTTACTACCCCTTGCAACACCGGCGCTAACAGGTAAATGGCTGCCACAAAAATTGCGCCGTAAGCCACCACCGGCACCCAGCCCAGGTTAGGCTGGGCCATAAACCGCTCTTTCAGGTAACGGTACAGCGGGAGCAACGCATACCCGCCCCCCAGCACAATCGCCGTCAGGCCCAAAAACAGCACCAAATGGCCTACATTCATATCACCGGTGAGTACCGTTACCTGGGGGTACGCCTCTACCCCGGAGCCGTACATGCCCCGCACGGTATACTGCAAAAAGAACGACGCCCCAATAGCCGTAATCAACGGCACCAGCCGGGGGGCGCGGCGGAGCGGTTTGTAAGCAATCCGTTCAACCGTAACCGCCACCACGGTTGAGGTGAGCATAGCCACGGCAAAGATAATCAACAGCGCTGGCACGGGGTTGCTTTCGAGCATGGCCGGCTGCCCGCTGTGGGGCTGCGATAGCGCGCGCGCCACAAAAAAAGCGGTGAACGCGCCGCTCATAAACACTTCGCCGTGGGCAAAGTTAATCATAAACAGAATACCGTATACCAGCGTGTAGCCCAGCGCAATCAGCGCGTAAATGCCGCCCTGCGCCACGCCAAACACAAAAAAGTCAAACCATTGAGAAACGGTATACTTGGGCACCGCCAGCGAAGAAATGGTGCCCCCAATCACAATAAAAATGATGATGATTTTAAAGAACAACAACCAGCCATCAACCAGAGTAAACCGTTTGGTCATATCATACGCGGCAATCAGGCCAATGGGAAGGCCAATCAGCAGCCCGGTGCCCAGCCCGCCGGCAACGCCGCCCAAAACCACATTCAGGTTAAAGCTGTAACCCCATTTCAACCCGGCGGCAACCAGCCCCGCATTTGCCAGCCCGCTTAAAACCCCAATGATTACCCCGCTGATATACCATTTAAGGCGCGGGGTGCCATCGGGTTGCTGAATTTTACGCAGCCCATACCCCACGCCTAAAGCTATCACAATGTACAGTAGGAAATTGGCAAAAAATTGCATCTATCTTCTCTCCCCCGAACAAAATATTCTAAACGTGTGCCCGTTTTAGTTAGCGCCGGATTATAACACGTAAATAAACGGGGAACAACTACTTGTAAAATGGGGGCAAACCCCCGGTTTTTCCGAAGAATTTTAGGATTTATGGGGTTGGTTGTTTTAGATATTACTCTAAGCGCCGCCCGGCGTAAAATCCCGGAGCATTGGCCTGGAGTTGTGTTCAGGCGAGTCCGACAGAACCGGGGGTTCGACGCCGATAATGAAAATGCCTTTCTGACGACTGCCTGCTGGCGAGCGGTAATCAACTCAGACGGGTTGTTTTACCGGTGGTTTGGTGGCGGCGATGATGACCCCTGCTACCGCAACCACGGCGGCGCTAACAATAAATGCCATCTGATAGGTGCCAAAAACGTCTTTTAATTGAGCGCCAACCACCGGGCCAAAAAAACAGGCCAGCCCCCACGCTGTAAATAGCAGGCCGTAGTTGGGCGCTTGCGCGGTTGACCCGTAATAATGCAAACAAGTGGCCGGGAACAGTGTAAACATCGCGCCATAGTTCCAGCCGATAAGGCCCGCCACCGCCCACAACGCCCAGTAGGTTCCCCCCACGGGATACAACAGCAACAACCCCACCACCTGTAAGGCAAAGAGTGCCGAAAAATAGAACCGGATGCCAATTTTGTCTACAAACCAGCCGGACAGAATGCGCGTGGCGGCATTGCTCAGCGCCAGCGTGCTTACCGCTCCCGCCGCCACCAGCGGCTCCAAACCTTGTTCGATGCCGTGTTTGGCAATGTGGCCAATAATCACCGAGCCGGCAAACGACCCGCAAAAGTAGGCCACGTACAAAAGCCAAAACTGAACGGTTCGAATGGCTTCCGCGTAGGTAAAATCGCGGTTGGTTTGGAGGGCAGCCGCGCCTGTGGCCGGGGTGGGCGGCTCCCAGCCGGCTGGTTTCCAGCCGGGCGGCGGAACGGTGAGAAATGCGCCGGCCAGCACCGCCATCAGGCCCATTGCCGCGCCGCAATACCAAAACACATAGCGCCAGCCCATATTTTCAATAATCCACATGGCCAACGGCCCCATCACAAACGAGCCAAGCCCCAGCCCCACCACCGCAAACCCCGTCGCCAACGCTTTGCGGTCGGGCCACCATTTGGGCATGGCGGCAATCGGCGGCAAATAAATCAATCCGCCGCCCAGCCCGGCAATCACTCCGTAGGTAAGGTACAGTTGGAACGTGGTTTGTATAAAACCGGTCATGACAAAGCCGCTACCCAGGATAATTCCGCCGGCTATAACAATTTTACGAGGCCCGTATTTTTCACTCAACCGCCCGGCGGGGAACGAGATTAACCCAAAAACAAGGCAGCAAATAGCGTAAGCAAAGGCGCACTCCAGCGTAGTCCACCCAAATTCCTTTTGCAACGGTTTGATAAATACGCTGTACGCATATAACAGCGCCCCGCAGGTGGTACTGCTAATCAACCCCAGCAGCAAGGGCGTCCACCTGGGCATAACAACTTTACTTTGACTTTTTGCGCTCATCATCAATCCCCTCCGTTTGAAATAAATAGAGTGGCATTTCCCCTGACACAGGGCAGCGGCCATTGCAAGGCAGCAAAGTGCCGTAAGCCAAAACAATCTTGTTTTACTGCCTGTGGCGGTTGCAATGGCCCTATAATTGAGTTGTTCACGTCATTGGAGGGAAATGCTTGTAAAATGTAGTGGCTTAAACCCGGATATGTGAAAAAAGTTACTGGGCTGGGGTAGACCTTGCGCCAATGGGGGTGAGGGTGGGCTTAACCGCCGGAGTGGGGGTTGCCGGCGGGGTGGGGGGTGCGGGCCGGGGCGTGGGCGTTACCGGCTGCGAGGATAACTTTTGGCCGTCAATATGAATAGCGTATTCCGGCGGCGTAACTTCAACCCAGGTATTGCCCGGTTTCAGGGGCATAGGTTGGCCGTTATCAAACACAAACAGCGGGGTGCTGTTGCCATCGGTTTGCCAGTTACCCTTGAGCAGCTTGCCGTCGCGCAGCAGCCAGGCCACGCCGCGCCCGTTCATCGTAATTCTAATCGAAGTAGCGCCGTTACTGTCTTCCACAATGTCGGTGTCCTGGTGGTCGGCAAAGTAAATAATCACGTTAGCCGCGCTAATTTGCCGCCCGCTCACATCGTAGTGCGCTTCGCCTACGGTAAAGCGCAGGTACGCGCCGCTGGCGGGGTCGTACTTCCAGGCGGCTTCGCTGGTAACTTGCGGGTAAGGAATAACCACGTTGGCGGCGGCGCTGATTACGCCGGTTGGCAACAGCTTTTCATCCAGCGGATTGGCAAAGTAAAAGCCGCGCAGGTTTACGCCGGTATCCAGCCCCTTTTCGGCCAGGTAGGCGCGGGCGGCGGTGGCGTCAAACGCCAGCCGGGTTTGCCAATCGGCGTTCTCGCGGTAAAAGTAAATTTGCGGCACAAACAGCTCATCCAGGTTAACAATGCCGGTTTGCGATAACTCCCAGCGCACGCCGTCGGAGCCGCCGGAGCTGACCAGCGCGCCCTGGTATTGCGGCGTTAGCGGCAAATTAATCAGCCGCGCCGAGCGCACCGGCCCCACCACCGCCGGAGCCTGGCTTAAATAGATGGCCGTGAACCGGGTAATGTACCACTCGGTGATTTCTTCGTACACCATATCGGCGTCTTGCAGGGCGGTTTGGGGCCGAGCCACCGGGTCGTTGCCAATGCGCACCATCAACGGGCGGTGTTGCAACAGTTGCGGCGCATCCACCTTTAGCCCGGTCAGCGGGTTAACATCCGCCGGGCGAGCGGCCACGTACTTTTCAAAATCCTGCAACGATAGCACGGGGATGTTGCTGGTAGCGCCCATCCCTGCCACCACGGTAGGCGTCAGGGTGGCGGTAGCCGCCGGCGGGCGGGTAGCCGTGGCTGCCGGCGGAGCCTCGGTGGCAAACACCACCACCGCCTGGGTAGGGGTGGGCGGGGTTACGGTTGGGGTTTCCTGGCCGGCGCAGGCCGCGCCAACTAACATCATCGCTCCTAAAGCCGCCAGTAACGGTAACTGTTTAAATGTAAAGCGCATAGTACCCTCCACCCCCCAGATTTGGGCGCTATTATACATCTGCGTTAAGGGCAATCAAAACCGGGCGCGGCGCGTATATGGTACAAAGGCCGGGCAGTTACAAAAATAATCTGATTAGGGTATACTGTAGCTGTAAGCCGTAAGCGGTTAGCGGTTAGCCTTGTCCCTATTCCCTACTCCGGCGCGCCACCGCTCCGTCATTCGTTATTCGTAGTTCGTCATTCGTCATTCGTAGTTCGTCATTTGGGAGGCCCACAATGTTACCTTCGCTGCCAGAGGCGATTGCCGCCATTAAAGCCGGCGACAAACAAACCGGACGGGCTTTACTGGCCGATATTCTCCAGGCCGACCTGCACAACGAGGCCGCCTGGTTGTGGATGTCGAGCGTGGTGGATACCCCGGCGGAAAAACGGCGCTGTTTAGAGCGCGTGCTCAGTATTAACCCCAACAACCAATCCGCCCGGCGGGGATTATCCATGTTAGGCGAGCCGCCCCCGGCTCCCACCCCGCCTCCTCTGCCGCCGGTAGTTGCGCCACCGCCGCCGCCTCCGCCGGCTGAGGATGACGACGATATTCCGCTGCCCGCCAAAATGGCCGCCGAGTTTGGCCCGCCGCCGGCAGCCCCCAAACCGCCGGTGGCAATGCCGCCGGCCAAACCCAAACCCGCCGCCACCGAACTGGTTGATATATCGCCTTCTGCGCCCACCAAACTGCCGCCCCCACCGGCTGCCGCCCCGGAGCCGCCGCCCATCCAGCCGCCGGACAAAACCGATTGGCCTGCCGCCGATGCCGAAGTTGAAACCGACGCCGAAGCTGAGTTTGAGGCTGATGACGTTGAGGCCGAACCGGCCCCCGCCTCCTTTTGGCGCACCGAGCGCGGCAAACTTATGCTGGGCGGGGGCGGCGTGGTTTTGTTTTTGCTCTGCGCCGCCTGCTGTGTGGGCGGGCTGGTCTTTCGGCCTGTTTTGGTGCAAATACCGGCCACCGCCGATGCCCTGCTGGGCACGGCCACGCCTACCGTTACCCCCACCGTTACGCCTACGCCCCCGCCCACCAGCACCGCTACCGCCACCACCACACCTACCGTTACCCCCTCGCCCACCAGCACCTCGGTGGTGGGCAATACCGCCACGCCCACGCCCACCATCACCCGCACGCCCACCCCGGACCGTAACCTGGGGCGCGTCATTGATGTTCTATCCGCCGATACCATCAAAGTTGACCTTAACGGCAAGGAAGTAACGGTAAAATACCTGGATATTACGGTGCCCTCGGCCAGCGCCGCCGAACCGTTTGCCGCCGAAGCCCTGGACATCAACCGGCTGCTGGTGGGCGGCAAAACGGTGCGGCTGGAACAGGATGTAACCAACACCGATGACAACGGCAACCTGTTGCGCTACGTCTACGTGGGCGATACGCAGATTAACGAAGAGATGCTCCGCCAGGGCGCGGCCCGGCTGGCGCTTACCCCGTCCGATACCAAATACGGAGCGCGGCTGCAACAAGTGGAACAGGCCGCCCGGCTTAACAAAATCGGCCTGTGGAGCCTTCAGTAATTTAGCGGGTCACGTCTTCAAACGTGGCCCGCTTTGCTGCTGGCTTCGGTCATCCTTCGATCATCCTTCGGTCATCCTTCAATCATCCTATATGCTCCCCTGAATTTACCTCTGCCCAACCACCAGCCACCTACTTCGTACTCCCTACTCCGTACTCCTTACTCCCTGCCCCGCTCCGGTCATCCTTCGGTCATCCTTCGACTAACCCCTATATTCACACCGGGGGCAACCCTTGCGGTTGCCCAATATGGGCCGGTACAAAACCGGCCCCTGCTCCATATTCCTTACTCCATTCTCCCGCTTTCTCCCGGTCATCCTCTAATCATCCTCTTACCATCCTCTAATCATCCTCTAATCATCCTCTAATCATCCTCTATGCTCACACCGAAATGACCCTTATGATTGCCCGGTTTTAAGCCGGCGCAAAACCAATCCTTACTCCATATTCCTTACTTCATCCTCCCGGCTTCCCCGGTCACGCCCCCGGTGCAACAAAAAAATAGCAGTTAGTCTGGCTTAACAGACTAACTGCTATCAGCTAACAACTAACCGCTCCCCGTCCGGGGCGGCGTTACGATACCCGGGGAATACGGGCCAGCAACTCGCTAACCACCTCGTAATTGATGGTGCCCAGGTGGGCGGCCACCTCTTCGGCGGTAATCTCCTCATCCCCCTGCTGGCCAATCAACACTACCTCGTCACCTTGCCGCACATTGGGAATGTGAGTAACGTTAATAGCCGATTGATCCATGCTCACCCGGCCTACCAGCGGCGCGCGCTGGCCTTTAACCAGCACTTCGCCCCAGGTGCAGGGCGCTCGCCTAAAGCCATCGGCGTACCCCACCGGGATAATGGCAATAGTTTCCTCGCCCTGAGTGCGGTAGGTGGCCCCATAACCAATCGGGCTGTCGGGCGGCAGGGTTTTAACCTGGCCCACGGTGCTTTTAAACGTAAGCGCCGAACGAAAGCCGGGCGGCAGCGGCGTATTAGCCGATGGCGGCAGGCCGTAAATGCCCACACCCGGCCTCACCATATCAAAGTGCGCTTCTGGCAGGTTGAGTAACCCGGCGGTGTTGGCGGCGTGCACCAGCGGCGGGCGCAACCCGGCGACATCAAGCTGGGCCAGCAGTTCGCTAAAGCGGCGGTATTGCTCGCGGGCATACGGCACATCGTCGTCGGCGGTGCCAAAGTGGGTGTACATGCCCTCTACTTCCAGGCCGGGCAAGCGGGCCAGTTTTTCTAAAAAGGGCAGCACCTCCTCCGGCAGCAACCCCAACCGCCCCATGCCGCTATCCACCTTTACGTGCGCCAGCGCCTTTTTGTTCAAATCCTCGCCGGCCTGGCTAAAAGCGCGGGCCAGCTCATACGTAAAGATGGTGGCGCTAATGTTGTAACGAATGGCCTCGTGGGCTTGCCAGGCCGGCATATAACTCAGCACCAAAACGGGCGCGTCTATCCCGCTTTTACGCAGTTTGATGGCTTCGCCCAGGGTAGCCACGCCCACCCAACTGCCGCCGTTGTTCAGCACGGTGCGGGCTACCTTAACCATGCCGTGGCCGTAGGCATCGGCTTTGAGAATAGCCATAATCTTGGCCGGCGCTACGATCTGGGTAAGCCGGCGCACGTTGTTGGCGATGGCCTCCAAATCAATCTCTACCCAGGTGGGGCGGGCGGGCTGCTCCAGCCGCACCTGTTGAAAGCCCGGCTCCTGGCGCACCAGCCTCCAGCGGTCTATGCGGGGGTTATCCAGCAAGTGCTGCACCACCCGCTCCATGCGGGCGGCGGGGCCGCCTTTAACCAGCACCACCGTATCGGGCGAAAGCAAATCCTCTACGGCGGCGGCGGCATCGTTGCCGGTAAAGGTCACATGCACGGCGTGCTTGCCCAGGCCGCTTTCGCGCTCTATGGCGGCGGCGGCAATGTGCTGGGCGGCTTCGCCCTTGGTAACTAACCGGCGCACCCGCGTGGCGGCGTATTCGCCTACCTGCCGGTGCGCTTCTTCCTCGGTTTCGCCCAGGTCGGGCATATCCCCCAGAATGGCTACCTTGTTCGCGCCCGGAAACTCGGCCAGGGTGTCCAGCGCAGCCATCATCGCTTCGGGGCTGGCGTTAAAGGTATCGTCTAAAATCAGGGTGCCGTTGCGGCCCGGCAGCAGGTTCATGCGGCCCGGAGTGCGGGGCAGGTTTTTTAAGGCGGCCAGCGCCACTTTGGGCGGTATTTTAAACACCAGGCCCACGGCTACGGCAGCCAGCACGGCGTAAATATGGTGGCGGCCAATCAGCGGGGTGGTGCCCCGATAGGGCTTGCCGTCATACATCACGGTAAAGCTCAACCCTTCGGGTGAAATCTTAATGTCGGTGGCGCGCACGTCGGCCCCCCGTTTAAGGCCAAAGGTGATGATGCGGGCCTGGGTGCGCGGCACCATCCCGGCCACGCGGGGGTCATCGGCGTTGAGAATGGCCGAACCGTTAAAGGGCAAGGCTTCAATAAGGCGGGCTTTTTCGGCGGCAATGTTATTAAGGCTGCCCAGCGTGCTCAGGTGCGCCCGGTTAATGGTGGTGATCACGCCCACCTGGGGCTGAGTAATCTTGGCCAGTTGCGCGATCTCGCCAAAAGTATCGCTGGCCATTTCTAGCACCGCAACCTCATGGCCGGCTTCCAGTTGTCCCAACGCGATGGGCAATCCGTAGCGGCCATTATAGCTCTGGTAATTTTTAAATACCTGGAATTTTCGTTGCAGCACGGCGGCCACCGCGTCTTTGGTGGCGGTTTTACCCGCCGAGCCGGTAATGCCAATCACGGTGGGTTGGTATTTACGCAGGATAAAAGCAGCGTAATCGTTAAGCGCCTGCTGCACATCGGCTACAATTATGGTGGTAACGCGGGCGTTGCCGGGCACGGCTTCTCGGTTTTCGCACAGAATGCCGGTAGCGCCCTTTTCCAGCGCCGAGCCGATGTAATCGTGGCCATCGCCGGTGGCGGTTTTTACGGCCAAAAAAAGCTGCCCCGGCTCAAGCTGCCGCGAGTCAAAGGCAAAGCTGGCAAACTGGCGGGCAATCGTGCCGTTCAGTAATTGGCCGCCGGTGGCCTGTAATAAATCATCCAGGTAAATCATAAGCATCTCCTCCAAAAAGATAGGGCGCACCCCCAATGTAACCGCCGATTGTACCACAACTCCCGGCGGAATGACCAACCCGCTTGACAATTCGCAACTCTGCGGCCAAAATAGCGCAAAAATCAAGGAGAACCGCCGTGACCCAAGCCATTACCCTCACGCCAATCGGCGTAGTTTTGGGGAGTTTTGCCGCCAACACGCCCGTCGAAGAAATGCGCGCTCAGTCTTCGCGGATTGAAATTGCGCCTGAGTTTGGGCCGGGTCTGCTGGGCCTGGTTGCCGGCGCGGATATTGTGGTGCTGTTCCACTTTCACCGGGTTAACACCGTTGAGGTGGAGTTGCAGCTTCACCCGCGCCACAATCCGGCTAATCCGTTGGCCGGGGTTTTTGCCACCCGCACCCAGTTTAGGCCCAGCCGGTTGGGCGTTACGGTGGCCCGGTTAGAAAAAATTGAGGGCAACATTTTAACCGTAAGCGGTTTAGACGCGCAGGACGGCTCGCCGGTAATGGACATCAAGCCTTACGCGGCCTATTTTGATGCCGATAGCCGGGCGCAGCAGTTGGCCGTGCAGCAGGTAGATAGCCTGCAAGCCGCCCGCGATGCCATTGACGCCATAGACACCGAAGTAATCCGGCTGCTGGGCAACCGGGCCAAGTACGTGCACCAGGTGGCCAACTTTAAAAAGCGGCCCGAAGATGTGCCGGCCCCGGAGCGGTACCAGGCCGTAATGCGGCAGCGGCGAGAACTAGCCGCCGCCAACGGCCTCAACCCGGATGTTGTTGAGGGCATGTACAAACTACTGGTGGACCATTTCATCAAAGAGGAAGTGGAGCTAATCCAGCAGCGCGAAGCCGCCGCGAATTTGGGTAAATGAGTCTTGACTCGGCAGAGAAAGTAAGGTATAATCGCGCCTTGTAAGTTAACGCCGCGCCGAAGTGGCGGAATAGGCAGACGCGCTACGTTCAGGGCGTAGTGGGTATTAGACCCGTGTGGGTTCAACTCCCACCTTCGGCATTTCAATCATCAAAGCCGCATTCGTCTAGGGGCCCAGGACGCCGCCCTCTCACGGCGGTAACACGGGTTCGAATCCCGTATGCGGTATTGTTTTAGGGTAACAAAATATGGTGGCTATGGCTCAATGGTAGAGCACCTGGTTGTGGCCCAGGAGGCTGTGGGTTCGAGCCCCACTAGCCACCCCAATTATAGCGCGGTAATCACCGCGTTTTTTGTTGTTTGGCGGCAGAGCGGGTTACGGCGGCGAGGTTTCGCCCAGGTACACGTATTCATCATCAAACTGCCAGCGGGGAATAGCTTCCAGTTGCACTTCTACCCGGGGATTGGTGGGTGCCAGCCGTTTTACCAGGTGAATATCAACCACCCGGTTATCGTTAACGCCCAGCGCCTCCAGCAGCGCGTCTTGCGTAATTTTTAACCCGCCGTCCAAATCGCGGCGTAGCGGCGACTCAAAGTAGAAATCCAAAAACAGCCCTACCCAGCCGCTACCTAACGCCGCAATAAACGCATCGGTGATAACGCCATCTACCCGTAGCCGGTGGATTTTTTGGCCCACCTGCTTCTTAAAAGCAACGTGCTCTTTAGAAAGAACGCGCTTGTGGCCCACCTGCGTGTACTGGCTGTTGATGCTGGGCGGCAGGGGCAGGCTAAATTGCACGCTTTGAATATCGGTCATAAAAAATCCCCTTTGCCGGAATTGTAGCACAGCCGTTTTATGGCGACAATTTAGTTTAAATTGGGAAAATAAACCGGATGTTGTATAATTGCAACGTATACGCAGTCAATCCGTAAAGTATGCAATTTGAGCCAGACAAGGAGGCCGTTTATGGCGCAGTCATTTTTTGATAAAATCGAAACGCTGATCAAAGCCAATCTGCACGCAATGGTTGATAAAGCCCTCGACGAGAACTCGGTGGCGGTTTTGGATGAATACATTCGCCAGGCCGAAAACAATCTTGGCGAATTGGAAGACGCGCTGGTTACTATCAAAGGGCAGGTTAAAACCCTCAAACGCAAGTACGATACTATTCGCGCCGAAGCCGATGCGTTGGACCAGGATATTGACCGGCTGCTGAAGCTGGGCAAAGAAGATTTAGCCGTGGCCGCCCAAAGCCAGTTTAACTCTAAAATGGATTTGGCCGACGAGTACCGGCAGCAGTATTTGCGCCAAAGCCAGGAAGCCGAAAATCTGGCCAATGCCCGGCTTAAGCTGGAAGCGCGGCTGCGCACCATCCGGCAGGAACGCGAACACATTCTGGGGTTGCTCGAGCTGGCCAAAACCAAAGAAGTGGCCGCCAAGAGCATGAAATCGCTCGACGCGCTTGATGGCGTGGGTGACTCCGATATTGCCCGCGTTACCGATAAAATCCGCTCCCGGATTGACCGCGCCGACGCCGAAATGGAAATGCGCACCGAAAGTTTGGGCAGCCAAATGGATGATGTACTGGGCCGCGACCGGCTGGTAGGCCAGCTTGAAGACCGCCGCCGCCGGCTGGGCATGGCGGACGAAGCTAAAGAAACCCGCAAAGCCGCCGCTACCGACGACAAAGAGGCGGACGAAGAGGATTCACTGAAGCTGTAATTAAATTAAACCCGGCAAACTTATAATCTATGGCCACTATCCGCAGAGAACTTGAGAACCGCGCCCAAGAAGCCATTCTCGCCAATATTGTTGAGAACTACAAAAAAAATCGCACCGACTGGATGAAGAATCCGGCGATCCGCAAGTTGATTCTCAGCAAGGCTTTTTTTAAACCGCTCAACGCCATGTTTATTGGCGGCACTATTCTGGCGGGAGGCTGCGCGGCGTTGGTGATTTTGCCGCTGATGTTGGTTGCCCCGGCAGTGGTTTCGGCGTTGGGCGGGGTGGTTGTGTTGGCGTTAGGCTTGGCCGCCGAAGCCGTTTACCTGTGGCTGGCGGCCATCAATGAAAAAGACCATGCCAAGGCCGTGGCCGACATGCTGCGCCCGCAAGTATCGTTTCAACCCGCCGCCATTAGCGATGGCGAACTGCGGGCCAAAGTAGAAAAGGCGCTGGAATACTGGTCGCGGATTGATGAGGCGGTGGCCCAGGTGCCGCCGGGCGCGTTGCACGACCGGCTGGAAAACACCATCCGCGAGGCCACCAACTGGCTGCAAGCGGTGCACAACCTGGCCCAGCGGATTGATACGCTCCAGCAAAACAAGGTCATCGAAGGCGATTTAAAGGCCGTGCCCAAAGCCATCGAAGATTACAAACGCAAACTGGAGCGCGAAACCTCGGTAGAGGTGCAGCGCCAGCTAGAACGCACCATCGCTGATAAAGAGCGCCAACTACGGATTTTGCAGGATTTGGACGACCAAAAAGATAAAGCCGCCTACCAGCTTGACAGCACGCTGTCATCGTTGGGCACCATTTATTCCCAATTGCTGCTGGTTGGCAGTAAAGATGATGCCGGCAGCCGGGTGAATCGTCTGCAAGCCGAAATCACCGAGCAAGTGCAACGCCTGGAAGACCTCAGCGATGCGATGGACGAGGTTTACCAGAGTTCAAATTAAGCAAGTTAAGTAATGAAAATAACTAAAACGCAGATAGCTTTGTTGGTGGCATTGCTGGTGAGCAATGCCATTATTTTGTTTATAAACCCGGCGTGGGCCTGGCTGCGAATGCCGGTGGTGGTGGCGTTTGTATTTGCACTGCCGGGTTGGGCCTGGCTGCCGGCGTTGGGCTGGTTGCACACCAACCGGGCCGTCGAGCGGTTGGCGCTGCTGTTTGGGGCGTCATCGCTGCTGGTGGCGCTGGCGCTGTATTTTGTGGTGCTGCTGCCCGGCCCCTTTACCGAACCCCAGGTATTAATCACGGTGAACCTGCTGACGCTGGCCGGGCTGGCGGCGCAATTCTTTGGGCGGAATATGGCAACCGGGCCGCTGGAATGGCCATCGCGCCGGACGCTGCTCATTTTGCTGGCAATTGTGGCGGTGGCGGCGGTAACTCGCTTTACCCGGCTAAATTACGCCGAGTTTATGGAAGATGAGCTGGAAAACGTGCGCATGATTGTGCAAGCCTACAAAGGCGAAGAGTACGCGCCGTTTACTGATAGCAAAGGCCCCATTCACTGGCTGTTGCCGGCGGCGTTGTGGTACGCCAACGGCTGGCTGGATGAGGGATTAGCCCGCACCACCTTTGCACTGGCCTCGCTGCTGGCGGTGCCGTTGATGTTTGCGCTAACCCACCGCCTTACCGGCAAGGAGAATTTGGGGCTGGCTGCCGCCGGGTTTGTGGCCTTGAACGGCTTTTACGTGTCGCTGGCGCGGCACGTGGAAAACCGGGCGCTGATTGTGTTTTGGGGCGTGCTGGCCGTGTGGCTGGCTTATCGCTATTACAAAGAGCGAATAAACTCGATGGCCCTGTACGCCGCGTTTACGCTGGCCGTGGGGCTGATTGCCCATCCCACGGTGATTTTGTTCACGCCGGCGGTTGGGTTTGTTATCCTGGCGCGAGACTGGTCGCCGCGCAACTGGCGGCAATACTGGCTGTGGCCGGCGGGCGCTGCCGCGCTGTTTTTGGGCGTGAGCAGCCTGTTTTACGTGCCTTACCTGCTCAACCCGGAAATCGGGCTAACTTACCAGTACTTTGCCGAAGACCGCGTGGGCACGTCTCTGCTGTACAACCGCATGGACATCCTGTTAGGCGAATCCGAACTGTATAGCAGCCGGTTTTACGCGCCGGTGTTGCTGGCGCTGGTATTCTGGCTGGTGGCCCGGCTGTTGTACCGGCAATGGGGCCGCAACGGGCTGATTCTTTTTGCCGGGTTGCTGCTGGCCGCCGCCAGCACCATTTATATGCCGCAACTGTGGGTGGTAAAAAGCGAAACCGTTGCATTTGTGCCGCACGCCCTGCTGGTGTTATCAATTTTGGTGTTGCCCCGCGTCAGTATTGAGCAAAAAACCGCGCTGCTGTGGTTTGGCGTGCCGTTTGGCGTGCTGCTGTTTTTGGCCAAGGATGCCTCCAATCATATTCAGATTGCGTTTACCGGCCTTACCATGCTGGCGGTGTACGGGCTGGCCGATTTTTGGGACTTTTTCAAGCCGGCGGCCACCGACCGCCCCTTCAGTGCCAATCGGGTTATCCGCGCCGCGCTGGTGGCGGTGCTGGTGCTGTTTACGCCGCTGGTGCTGTTTTACGAGTTTATATCGTTCAACGCGCTGGTGGCCACTTACGAGCAGATAAAACTGGATTTTACCTACAACCCCAACTCGTGGTACACCCTGGTGTACCGCAGCATTCCCCGCCCGCGCAAGGTTATTTCTAACCCCCGGCTGGGCGGCTGGAAGCCGGTGGGCTACCTGTGGGCTACCGGCGCGCTCACCGGCGATTTTCGCAGCATGAATGAATCGTTTGCCGTGCCGGTGTGGTACACCTTTCAAACCCCGCGCTCGTGCTACGACGACCCGCAAAACTACTGGGTGCATCGCAGTTGGGAAGGTTGGCCGGCGGATGAAAGCAATTTGCTGGCCGGCGGCTACACTCTCACCCGGATTGTGCAGGTAGATGGCCAGCCCTCGTTGCATTTGTACCAAAAAAACGCGCCGGCCCGTCAGCCCGAAGTGCTGAACATGGAAGATTACCGCTCCCGGTTTGATTTGCTGGCCACGCCAGCCCGTTTTGTCCAGGCCGATGCCTTTAGCCGGCCCGCCTCGCTTAATTTTGGCGATAAATTATTGCTGCGCGGGTTTGATTTGCCCGCCACCGCCCGCGCCGGCGAGTTGCTGCCGGTAACGCTTTACTGGCAATCGCTGGCGCTAATGGATGTGCGCTACCGCACGTTTGTCCATTTGGAAGGCGACCAAAACTCGCTGTGGGGCCAGCACGATGACGACCCCGGTTGTCGGCTGATTACAACCGATATGCTGCCGGGAATGACTTCTTCGCGGCAATTCCGGATGCCGGTGGCCCCAACCACGCCGCCCGGCGAATACAAAGTGGTGGTGGGCCTGTATCGCCCCGATACGCAGGAACGGTTGCCCATTTGGAACAACACCGCCCAAAACTCGCCCGGCGACAGCATTACGCTGGGTACCGTGCGGATTATTGACGGGCCATAAAAAAGGCGTATAATTCAGAACATTAGTTCTGTCGTGCGCCATCAAATTTAATTGATGGTAAAATTTATGACCGAAAAATTAACTCTGGTAGCTATTTTTGCCCACCCCGATGACGAAGCATTTGGCACGGGTGGCACGTTAATCAAATATGCCCGCGAAGGCGTGGCGGTGCATTTAATTATGGCCACCGGCGGCGAAGCCGGGCGCGTGGCCAACCCCAACGTGGCCGCCACCTTGCCCTTTAGCCTGCTCCGCGAACAGGAATTACGCCGCGCCTGCCAGTATTACAGCCTGGCTCAACTGCACATGCTGGGCTACCTTGATGGCCAAACCGCCATTGTGCCGCCCGCCGAGCCGGCGTTTAAAATAGTAAAACTGCTGCGCCAGATTAAACCGCAGGTGGTGATGTCATTTGGCCCGGAGGGCGTGTACGGCCATTTTGACCATCTGGTGGTGCATCGCTGGGCGACCGCCGCCGTTGAACTGGCCGCCGACCCGGCCAAATGGCCCGAAGCCGGCCCGGCGCATCAGGTGCGTAAATTTTACCACCGGGCCATTCCGCAGGCGCAACTTGATGGCCGCGAGCCGGTTGACATGGGCGGTGTGCCGTTTCCCTTTGCCGGGTATCCGCCCGAACAAATTACCACCACCATTGACGTGCGGGAGGTGGCCGAAATCAAACGGCAGGCCATTTGTTGCCATCTAAGCCAGATTAGCCCGGACATGCCGCTATTGCACCCCGATTTTAATTTGCTGGAAAATGAGTGGTTCTGGCAGGAAACCTATATTTTGGCCCGCGCCCACGGCCTGCCGCCCATCACCTCAATGGAAACCGATTTATTTGCCGGAGTCAGGTGAATTATGAACGAAAAATCAATTGCCCTGTTAAGCCAGCACCTTTTAGCCCACTTGGAACGGCTGGTGGTTTTGCGTGAATACCACCGCGAAATCACTGACCCTTATGTTAAATCGGCGTTGGTTGCCACCATAGACGACACTCAGGAGGCCATTGCGCGGGTAGCCAGCCGGCTGCGCCAGTTGGGTGAAATATCGCCCACCCAGCTATCAGTAGAGGTTTCTGAAAAACTGCTCAAACAATCGCGCAACCGCCGGTCGCTGGCCGATAGAATTCAGTTTGTTTACCGGGGGCTGGTGCACCAGGCCGAGTGGTACACCCTGCACGCCAAAGATTTTGTTAACGACCCCGACTCGCAGGCCACACTGGTGGCCCTGGCCGAGCAAATCCGGGTGCGGGTTGACCGGTGGCGGAGTTTAATGCAAGAGTTGAAGGTTCCGCCCGAAAGCCCGGTATAATGAGGTGAAAAACATCATCATAAATATGATTTTACGGCCTGGCCGGCATAGTACTTGGCAAAAACGCGCGTTTCAAGTATAATCTCCCTAACATAATTTGTTATGCTAAACTGAGGCCGGGGAGAGGTCTCTGTTTTTTTTTATCGGTTTTTAGGTTGAACACAAATTTGAATTTGAACAACATGAGGAAATTTTATGGCAGATAAACCTGTCTACATAACGTTAGAAGGCAAAAAGAAATTACAAGAAGAACTGGAATACCTGACCACCGTGCGCCGCAAAGAAGTTGCCGACGCCATCAAATCGGCTAAAGAAGAAGGCGACCTCAGCGAGAACTCCGCCTACGACGAAGCCAAACTGGCGCAAGGTTTTTTGGAAGGCAAAATCCAAACCATTGAATCGCAACTGCGGAACGCGGTTATTATAAAAGATGGCAACGGCTCAAACGGCGTGGTGGCTATTGGCTGCACCGTTACCGTAGAAGAAGAAGGCTTTGGCGAAGAAACCTACCAGATTGTTGGCTCTGCCGAGGCCGACCCGCTGGAAGGCAAAATCTCCAATGAATCGCCCATTGGCCGCGCGTTGCTGGGCGCTAAAATTGGTGATGTGGTAATGGCCGAAACCCCCGGCGGGCGGATTACTTTTAAGATACGAAAAGTAGAGTAGCTTGCGCCAATTGCCGTCAACGTGCATAATAAGCGGGGTCAATTTGACCCCGCTTTTTTTTGCAAATCTCAAATGCCGCCGGCATTAACCTATAAACCGTATTTTTACTCTGGAGAAGAGGTTCAATGGAGCAAGATTTAAATTACTTTAAAAATTTTGGCGAACAGGTTGAACAGCGTTTGGGCAAGCTGCAAAACTTTGCCGAGCGCGACCAGTTGGCGTACCCGCCCCGCGTAACCCGCCGGCAAACCACCGTCGAGGCCGCCCGCCTGTTTGACGAGGCCGAAGCCGCCCTGCCGCCCGGCAGCACCGAAAAACCGGAGGCGCGGGCCGCCGTAACGGGCCGGCTGGTGGCTATTCGGGTAATGGGCAAAAGCACGTTTGCCCACCTGGAAGATGGCGCGGGCCGCCTGCAAATTTATCTTACCAAAAACGATTTGGGGGATGACTACGACATCTTTAAAAAAGATTTCGACCTGGGCGATATTGTTGCGGTGCAGGGCTGGCTGTTCCGCACCCGCACCGGCGAACCCACCCTGCACGCTGAGGCGATTCAACTGGCCTCCAAAGCGTTGTGTCCGCCGCCGGAAAAATGGCACGGCTTGCAGGATGTCGAAATTCGCTACCGCCGCCGCTACCTGGATTTGATTGCCAACGCCGACGTGCGCGATATCTTCCGCAAGCGCAGCCGGATTGTGACCGCCATGCGCCGTTTTCTGGACGCCCAAAACTTTTTAGAAGTAGAAACGCCCACGCTCCAGCCGTTGTACGGCGGCGCGCTGGCCCGGCCTTTTACCACTCACCACAACGCGCTGGATATGGAACTGTATCTGCGCATCTCCGACGAACTGTACCTGAAGCGGCTGATTGTGGGCGGCTTTGATAAAGTGTACGAAATCTGCAAGGATTTTCGCAACGAAGGCGTTAGCACCAAACACAACCCGGAATTTACCATGATGGAGTGCTACTGGGCCTACGCCGATTACCAGGATATGATGTGGCTCACCGAAAATATGGTGGCGTCTATTGCTCAGGAAGTGCTGGGCACCACCAAAATCACCTTTGCCGGCAAAGAGGTGGATTTAACCCCGCCGTGGCGGCGGCTCAATCTGGCCGAAGCCATTAAGGAATACACCGGCATTGATATTTTTGCCTCCTACGGCGATGCGAAGACGCTGTGGGCCGAGTGCCAAAAACTGGGGCTGCGCGTATCGCCGCAGCCAAGCTGGGGCAAACTGGTGGATGAACTGCTGGGCGAATATGTGGAACCGACCATTGTTAACCCCACGTTTATTCACACCTACCCGGTGGATATTTCGCCGCTGTCCAAACAAAATCCCGCCGACCCGCGCGTGGTGGAGCGGTTTGAAGCCTTTGTGGTGGGCATGGAAATGGGCAACGCCTACTCCGAGTTGAACGACCCCGTGGTGCAGCGCCAGCGCTTTTTAGAGCAGCAACAACTGGCCGACGAAGAAGCCCACCAGGTAGACGATGACTACGTGTTTGCGCTGATGCAGGGCATGCCGCCCACCGGCGGCCTGGGGATTGGCATTGACCGGCTGGTAATGCTGCTCACCGATCAGCAATCCATCCGCGAAGTGATTTTGTTCCCGCAAATGCGGGCGCGGGAGTAGGTTTACCGGTTTTATTGGGAGCAACCATGTTCAGCCTGAAAGTAGACCACGAACTGGAGTTGTGTTTGCTGGAAGAACACCACGCCGGCCAGCTTTTTTCGCTGATTGAAGCCAACCGGGCCTATCTGCGCCGCTGGCTCAACTGGGTGGATAGCACCACCACCGTGGATGATTCGCTGGAGTTCATCAAATCCACCCGCCGCCAGTTTGCCGAAAACCGGGGCTTTACCGCCGGAATTTTTTACCAGGGGCGCTTGGTGGGGCTGCTGGGCAGCCATTCGGTGGATTGGCTTAACCGGGCGGTGGAGTTTGGCTACTGGCTGGCCGCCGATTTTCAGGGCCGGGGCGTGGTTACGCGGGCCTGTCGGGCAGCGTTGGGCTACTTTTTTGATGACCTGGGACTAAACCGGGTGGTGATTCGCTGCGCCATTGGCAACCACCGCAGTTGCGCCATTCCCAAACGGCTGGGCTTTACCCACGAGGGCGTGCTGCGCCAGGCCGAATGGCTGAACGACCATTACGTTGACCACAACCTGTTCAGCCTGCTGGCCGCCGAATGGGAGAAACAAAAATAGCCATCGCTTTTTTCTTAAAAAAATAAAAAGCTCCCGGCAATTGGTGCGCCGGGAGCTTTTTTGTTGGAGCCGGTTGGTTATCAGTTAGTGATTTTAAAGATAACCGGCAAATACAACGATTGCGAGACGGTGGTGGTGGACACGGCAAACTGAACGGCGCTGTAATTATTGGCCGGCCGGGTATCGGTTACTCCGCCGGTTGAGGTGATTTCGGTTTGGCTGGTGATTGTGCCGAGAAAATCGGGGCGCAGGGTGAGCGTTACCGGCACCGTTACCGGCGTTAGCAACCCCAGGCTGTCGGTGGTGCAGGTGATTACGCCCTCCGGCACATCCACCGCGCAGCCGGGCGCGGTAGCCGCCGTAACCGCGTCGGTGGGCGTCCAGGTGTTTACCAGCGTGGCCGATACCGTTGCCACCGGGCCGGTATTGCTGCTGACTAAAGTAAAGGTGATGTTCTGCCCCGGCGGCACAACTTGCTCCGTTGGGCTGGCGGTTACGGCCAAATCCGCGCCAAGGGGTGTCAGGCAGCCATTAACAATGGCGGTAAAATCAAGTTGAGCCTGGCTGGGAGCAAAAAATGCCTGCCCCCCGGTTCGGTCCGCAATGGCTTGCAACAATTGAGCATCCACGCCTGCCCCCAACCCAATGGCGCAAACCGGCACGTTTTGGCGGGCGGCCAGGTCGGCGTAATACATTATGCAGCGATACTTTCTGTCACTGTCGAAAAAATTGGGGTAAGGCAGCGGGTCGGTGGGGTTGGCGTAACAATCGGCGTTGTCGCCGGGGGTAGTGTTGGTGGGGATGCCATCGGTGAGCAAAACCAGCGCCGGCTGGGTTTGCTGCTGCTCGCGGGCGCAGTGAGAAACAATCGGGTTAGCCTTGCTGTCTGCGCCGGGCTGGTTAAGCCACGTGCTGTCCAACCGCCGCAGCCGCCACCAAACGCTGTTGTTGTTCCAGGCGCAATCGTTGGCATGCTTGTCGCTGTCATCATTATCGGTGTTAAGGCCCAGCATGTGCAGGCCGCGCCGCAGCCCGTCGGCAATATCGGTGTCACCATACGAGGGGTAAATATTTTCCAGCGAGATCAACGCATTGGTAAAACTGATGGGCAGCGTGCCGGGGCCGGCCTGGGCCGGGTCGGCGCAGGTTAATTCATCGTACTCCGGGTAGGCGGCGGCGGGCAGGGGGTAGTTGGCCAGTTGAGCGCCGGCGGCGCGCCGGGCGGCGCTGCTGCGTATACATTCCAGTTGCGAATCCTGGTAGGCATCACCGCTAAAATGCACAAGCCCCACCTGATCCACGCGCGGGTCCAGCCGGGTAATCAATTCGCGGGCGGCCTCTTGCATGCCGCGGATGGGTTGCATTCCTCCAAACAGCGGGTCGGCCAGGTTGTTAACCGGCTGCGTTAGCGGGCGGGTGGTGCAATCGGCCGGGGTCACGCTCAGGCCAAAAATGGGGTTGCACGGGTCGGCGGCCAACCCCTGGGCCGAACCGGCGGTAGCCGCCGCCTCGCGCAGCAGCCGCACGCTGTCAAAACTGCCTAACGTGGCGTTGTTCATATCGGATTCGGTGGGTTTGCGGCTGGTAATCAAAATCCGGTCCATTTCAAAGCCGGGCTGCCCGGCATAAATGCGCAGCCTGTAAAGCTGGTTGGCGGTAAGGGCGTTGCCGGAGCTGTTTAATAACTCCCACCGCCATTTGATGTTGCCTTCGCTGTTGCCGCAATTCCAGGCATCGCAGCCGTTGGGGTGCCAGTCGCTACTATTCTGACTGGTGCCGTCTTTTTGGGCCACCGTCTGAAGGTTAGTGCCGGACGAATTGGCAATTGTCCAGAAAATGCGGGCGGCGGTGTCATCCGGCCCGTCCAGATAACGCACATAAATGTAGGTGTTGCCGCTCCAGGTGGGCATAAAGTTGTATTCCAGCATGGGGGCATTGCCGCTTTGGGCTTCGGCCAGGGTGTAAAACCGGCCAAACGGGGTACTGCCGTCAGTATCGGCGTAATAGGGATGGTGCCGCACCGCCCCCGATAATTGCCGGGCGTAAAATGACCTGCCGCCGTAACCGTACCCGTCAATAGCGTAGGCTTTACCCTCCCAGTTACGCTGCATGGCCCAATAGCCGCGCCCGGCGCTACGGGTAGCCGGGTCCCAACTGGATGAGTTGGCGCTGTAAAACTCGGCTTCCAGCATAATAAAATCTTCGTTGGTGTCGGCAAAGTCGCCATCGCCGTTGCGGTCTTCGGGGCGGGGCAGGCCGCTGTTGCCGGTGCGCAGGTTGGTCATGGCCGCCCCGTAAAAATCAAAGGGAAAGACGCGGCCATTGGCCGGGTATTGTTTGTAGTGGTCGGCGGCGGTGGCGCACTCGCCGCTGGGGATAAGGTAGGCGTTGTTGCCGCCATTAGGGTACGCGCCATAATCAATTGCGCCGCTGGTGGTGTTGGTATCCAGGCAACGCGCCCAGCAGCCGTAGCAAATGGTATCAAACTCCATTGAGCCGGTGTTATCCAGCACAAAAACAACATCCATGTTGCCCACCGTGGGCGAAATTGTGGCGCGGGTAACGGCCTTGGTCGCGGGGGTTACTGTGGGGGTGTTCGGGGCGGCGTGGGCCAAATTCAGCAGCAGGCCGGCTGCCAGCGCCAGGCCCATGACCGGGGCGCATAACCGGAGCGTTCTGCTCCAAAAACGTGCAGGTTGGTTTGTCATTTTATTTCCTCCCAGAAATCAGCTACGATAATTATAATATATTATCGGGGCGATTGTGTCCAACGGGCAACCGGCGTTATGCCGATAGTTTTCAGATGTTCCGCCGCCGGGCCGATTCGAGATTTTTGGCCGCATTTGCTATAATATCGGGCTTGGCCCAATGACCGGCTTAACCGCAATCGCCAATCCAACTTTTTGCCGGCGCGCCTCAAATTGGTTAATTGATACCTGATGAATCTTTCACCGTTACTTAAACTATTTGGCCAGATTCCGGCCTATCACGCTTTAGCCGATGCCTTGCACTGGGGCGAACTCACCGCCGAGTTGCGCCGCCCGTTGGGCGTGCTGGCGGCGGCTCGCCCGGCCCTGTTGGCCGCGCTGCACGCCGATTTGCAGCGCCCGGTGTTGTTTGTTACCGCCCGCACCGACCGCGCCCGCATCCTCACCGAGCAGATTCAGGTGTGGGCCGCCCGGCCCGCCAACGTGTACCGCCTGCCCGACCCCGACGCTTTACCCCACGAAAAGGTGGCCTGGGGCCGCGAAACCATTCAAGGGCGGCTGGCGGTGCTTTCGGCGCTGGCGGCTTACGGGCAGAACGGCGGCGCTGCGCCGCTGGTGGTGGCTTCGGCGCGGGCGCTGATGCACCACACCCTGCCCCCCGCCGAATTTACCATTATGGAATTTAAAGTGGGCCAGCGCCTCCGGCTGCACGAGGTGGTGGCTCAGTGGGTAGAACTGGGCTACCAGCCGGAGGATGTGGTTGAAGCGCCGGGCAGTTTTAGCCGGCGCGGCGGCATTC
Source organism: uncultured Caldilineaceae bacterium (assembly GCA_964517605.1). Classification (GTDB taxonomy): domain Bacteria; phylum Chloroflexota; class Anaerolineae; order 4572-78; family J111; genus J095. The sequence goes on from CAZFCE010000012.1 coordinate 122,914, forward strand.
TGGATGTTTTTCCCTCAAACGCGGCCCAGCCGGTCAGGATTGAACTGTTTGGCGACGAAATCGATTCGCTGCGCAGTTTTGACCCCTCCTCCCAGCGTTCCGAGCAGCGGCTTTTAGCCTTTACCCTCGGCCCGGCCACCGAAACCCTGCCCCGGCACGCGCCCAACGCGGCGGCCCGGCTTAACAGCTGGAATTTTGCCGAGTTGCAGGCCAGCACCAAAGTTGCCTTTGAAGAAGATACGGCCCGGCTGGCGCAGGGTGCCACGTTCAGGGGGATTGAATATTACCTGCCTTTCTTTTACAACGGCAGCCAGCCGGTATCGCTGCTGGATTATTTGCCCCAAAATGCGCTGGTCATCATTGAAGACCCCGCCGAACTGGCCGGGGTGGTGGATGAATTGGAAGTGCAGGCCCGCACGCTCAAGCAGGATTTGGTCAATTTAGGCGATTTGCCCGCCAACTGGCCCGACCCCTATTTTGGCTGGTCGGCGCTGGCGGCGGCGCTGGCGGCCCGCCGGCCACTAACGCTGGGCTTTACCCCCTTCCGGCCAGAAGCCGAGACTGGCGAACAGCCGCCACTCACCCAACTCATTAACTCATCCAACTTGTTTTATTTTCAGCATACTTTTGCGCCCGGCCCGGCCTTTGGCGGGCAAGTAAAAAACGCTCTGCCCGATGTGCTCAACCGCAAAAAACAGGGTGAGCGACTGGTGCTGGTCAGCCGCCAGTCGGCGCGGCTGGCCCATTTGCTCAACGAATTTGCCGCCAACATCACCATCTCGCCGCTGGACACGCTGGAGCCGGACGCGCCACCACCGCCGCCGGCCAGCCTCACCTTGCTGCACGGCATGCTCATCGAAGGCTGGACGCTGCGCCCGCCCGAAGCCGGGGCCAAACCGCTGCTCACCGTGCTGTCCGATTCCGAGTTGTTTGGCTGGAAAAAGCCCACCACCATTCAGCGGCCCAAACCGCGCCAGGGCGTTACCCCGGAAACCTTTTTTGCCGATGTCAACCCCGGCGATTTGGTGGTGCATATTGAACACGGCATTGGCCGCTACGTGGGGCTGGTCAAACTGAATTTTGAGGGCGTTGAGCGCGAATATCTGGCGGTGGAGTACGCCAACAACGACAAGCTGTACGTGCCCATTCACCAGGCCGACCGGCTGGCCCGCTACATTGGCGCGGATGAGCTAATCCCCAAACTCAACCGGCTGGGCAGCGCCGACTGGAACACGGTGAAGCGGCGCACCAAAAAAGCGGTGGAGGATATTGCCCGCGAGCTGCTGGAAGTGTACGCCAAACGCGAGGTGCAGGCGGGCCACGCTTTTAGCCCGGATACCGACTGGCAAACCGAAGTGGAAGACGCCTTTCCGTTTGTGGAAACCGACGACCAACTGCGGGCCATCGCCGAGGTTAAGCGTGATATGGAAAAACCACGGGCGATGGATCGGCTGATTTGCGGCGATGTGGGCTACGGCAAAACCGAAGTGGCGCTGCGGGCCGCCTTCAAAGCGGTGATGGATGGCATGCAGGTGGCGGTGTTAGCGCCCACCACAGTGCTGGCGCAACAGCACTACCAAACCTTTACCGAGCGGCTGCAAGCCTACCCGGTTAAAATAGAAACGCTGTCGCGGTTTCGCACCCGGCAGCAGCAAGACGACACGCTCAAAAACCTGGCCGCCGGCACGGTTGATGTGGTGATTGGCACGCACCGGCTGCTGCAAAATGATGTTCAATTTAGCAAGCTGGGGCTGCTGATTATTGATGAAGAGCAGCGGTTTGGCGTAAAGCAAAAAGAGCGGCTAAAAATGCTGCGCACCGAGGTTGACGTGCTCACGCTCACCGCCACGCCCATTCCCCGCACGCTGCACATGTCGCTCAGCGGCGTGCGCGATATGAGCACCATCGACACCCCGCCCGAAGAGCGGCTGCCGGTGCAAACCGTTGTCACCGAATACGACGAAAACCTTATCCGGCAGGCCGTGCTGCGCGAACTGGATCGGGGCGGGCAGGTGTTTTATGTGTACAACCGGGTGCAGGGTATTGAGCAAAAAGCCAACCGGCTGCGCAACATTTTGCCGGAAGTCAGCATTGGCGTGGGCCACGGCCAAATGCCGGAGCGTCACCTGGAAAAAGCGATGGTCGAGTTTATTTCCGGCGAAGTTGACGTGCTGGTGAGCACCACCATTATTGAAAACGGGCTGGACATGCCCAACGTTAACACCATTGTCATTGACCGGGCCGACCGGCTGGGGCTGGCGCAGTTGTATCAATTACGCGGGCGGGTGGGGCGCGGCGCGGTGCAGGCTTACGCCTACTTGCTCACGCCCAAACACATGGAACTCAACCCGGAATCGCGTAAGCGGCTGGAGGCCATTGTTGAAGCCAGCGAACTGGGCGCGGGCTTTAGAATTGCCATGCGCGATCTGGAAATTAGGGGCGCGGGTGATTTGCTGGGGGCCAAACAGCACGGCCATATCAGCGCGGTGGGGTTTGATTTGTACACCCGGCTGCTGGCGCAGGCCGTGCGCGAACTCAAAGGCGAAGCCGCGCCCTCTGTAACCGAGGCGGCGGCCTACCTTAACCCGCTGGCCGAGGGCATTCAGCTTAACCTGCCGCTGCCGGCGCTGGTACCCGAAGATTACCTGCCGGAAGAAAAACTGCGCTTCCGGCTGTACCGGCGGCTGGCCGGCATCAACTCGATTGACGGCATCAACGAGATGGCCCGCGAACTGGAAGACCGCTTTGGCGAACTGCCGGAACCGGTAGCCAACCTGCTGTACCAGCTTAAGCTCAAGGTGCTGGGCATGGAAGCCGGCGTAAAATCCGTTACTACCGAAGCCGGGCAAATTGTTATCCGCGCCGACACGCTGGAACTGGTGGACCGGCCCGGCCTGGAACGCCGGCTCAATTTAGGCGTGCGGGTTACGCCCCGGCAAGTTACGCTGCCGCTGCACCCCAACCCAGAGGTGTGGCAATCCGAGTTGGAAAAGGCGCTGCGCCTGATTGGCCGCATGCTGCACGACCCGGCCCGCTAATTTTAACATGTAACCTTACCGGTAGTATACTTGCGTTGAACATTACCTCCGTTAGCCACGTTTTTTTGGAAGTAAGCCATGATTGTTATTGAATACGCATACCTGTCAACGCCAACCAAACGCTTGGAAACCACCGAAAAAACCATTCTGATTGGCCGTCACTCCGGCGATTGGTTGGTTGACCTGGACTTAACCCCCGATGTTACGGTGTCGCGCCGCCACGCCCAATTGCTGTTTGAAGAAGATGACCTTTGGCTTGAAGATTTGGGCAGCCGGGGCGGCACCTGGTTAAACGAGCAGCGCGTTAACGCCAAAGCTAAAGTTTCCACCCGCGATAAAATCCGAATCGGCCAAACCGAAATCAGCGTGTACTACCAATCGCGGCAATCCAAAATTGATGCCCTGCCCGATACCGAATCTCTCCCGCCCGACTCCGACCCCGACGAGCAGTTGCTACAGCAGGGTAGTTTTACCAGTAGCGTCAGCGCCACGGCCTCGCCCTCGGATTTGCTGCTCTCGGAACGGGCCGGGCAAGCCTCCATGCAAATTGTCGAGCGCCGGCTGGCCGCTTTTTACGAGTTGGGCGTGGCGCTGGGCACCATGCAATCCGTGGAGACGCTGCTCAAAACGGTAGTGCGCCACCTGTGCAAAGCCATTCCCGGCGCGCAGCGCGGCGCATTACTGCTGCGCGATGGCCGCAAGTTGTACCTCAAAGCCTATTTGCCCGAACGCTCCAAACCCTCGGTGAGCCTGTACCTGGCCCGGCTGGCCATTGAAAAACAAGAAGCCTTTACCTGGCGCTACGACGCCCCCGGCGAACTTGGCAAGCTCACCGATAGCATTGTGTGGCACGGCACCAAATGCGCCATGTACGCTCCGCTCATCTGGCAGGAGGAGGTGCTGGGCATTGCCTACGTGGATAACTACATTGCCGGCGACGCCTTTAACGAGGATGACCTGCTGCTGTTAATGGCCATGGCCAGCCAGGCCGCCATCTTTGTAAAAAACCACGCCCTGCAAGAGGATTTGCGCCACCAGGAAGTAGTGCGCTCTAATTTGCTGCGGCAATTTTCGCCGCAGGTGGCCGACCACCTGGAAGAACTGCTCAAAGAGCGCGGCCAGTTGGGTTTGGGTGGCGAGCAGGTTGAGCCGGTCACCATTCTCAACTCCGATGTGCGCGGCTTTACCGCCTTAAGCGCCCAAATGAAGCCCAGCGAGGTCATGGAAATGCTCAACCAGCTTTTTGGCGTGTGCATTCCCATCATCTTTAAACATAACGGCACCGTAGATAAATACATTGGCGATGCTATTCTGGCTGTGTTTGGCAGCCCCAACCCCGATGCCCACGGCACGCAATGGGCCGATGCGGTGCAGGCCGCCATTGAAATGCAGCGGGCCGTTAAACGGCTGGGCGGCATTTGGCGCGATATGGGCCGCCCGCTGTTTGAAATTGGCATTGGCATCCATACCGGGCCGGTGCTGCAAGGCTTTCTCGGCTCCGATGAGCAAATGGAATACACCGTAATTGGCGATACCGTTAACCGCACCACCCGCTATTGCAGCGGCGCTCGGGCCGGCGAGGTTATCATCAGCCCGGATGTGTACAAACACGTGCAGGGCATGGTAGATGTCACGCCCAAAACCATCCCCTCCAAACACCCCGATACCGAATCTGACCTGGACGCTTTTTTGGTGCGAGGGTTTGGTACCAAAAGTTTGAGTTTAAGCGAATGATTCGCGCGCTTTTTTACACCGGGTCGGGCGAACTGCAAAAAGATGTGCCGCCGGCTCAGGTTCCGCACCTGCTGGAGCAGCCACACGGGTTAGTCTGGGTGAGCCTGGAGCAGCCCACCGATGAAGAACTCGAAGCCGTGCTGCGCGATGTTTTTCATTTTCACCCGTTGGCCGTTGAAGATTGCGCCAGTTACGAATACCAGCCGCCCAAAGTTGATGACTTTGGCGACTACATTTTTTTAATTGTGCACGCCTTGCGCGCCGATTTTGACCTTAACCGGCTCAGCGGCAAACTGGACACCATCGAACTCAACTGCTTTATTTCGCACCGGTATCTGGTTACCAGCTACCGGTCGGCCCCGATTGCTTCCATCGAAAAGGTCTGGAGCGGCCTGGACCGCAACCTGCGCCCGCTGGAACGCGGCGTGGATTTTTTGTGCCACGCCATTCTGGACGACCTGGTGGACGAATATTTGCCGCTCATTGATGCCGTAGATGAAGAAATTGACCAGATTGAGGACGCCATTTTAGCCGATCCCCAGCCGCAAACCCTCCAGCGGATTTTGGCTTTGAAGCACGGCATGGTGACGCTACGCCGGATTATCAGCCCGCAACGCGAGGTCATTAACCGGCTCAGCCGCGACGACCTGCCCCAAATATCGGCGCAAAACCGCATCTACTTTCGCAATATTTACGATCACCTGGTGCGCCTGCACGATTTAAGCGAGTCCATCCGCGATGTTATCGGCGGCACGCTCGACACCTACATGTCGGTTACGTCTAACCGGCTCAACCAGATTATGCGCACGCTGGCTGTTATTTCCACCATCTTTTTGCCGTTATCGTTTTTAACCGGCGTGTACGGGATGAATTTTGATTACATCCCCATTTTGCACTGGCAATACGGCTTTGCCTTTATCTGGGCGGTTTTTTTAATGGTGGTTGCCAGCATGCTGTGGATATTTAAACGCAATAACTGGTTTTAAAGGCCAAAATGACTAAAGCCGTTGGCGTTGACATTATTGAAATAGAACGGATTGCGCGGAGCGTTAACCGCTTTGGAAACCGGTTTTTGCAGCGAGTCTACACCGCCCGCGAACTGGCCTACTGCAACGGCCAGGTGGGGTCGCTGGCGGCGCGGTGGGCCGCCAAAGAAGCCGTGGCCAAAGCGTTTGGCACCGGCATTGGCGATGTGAGCTTTCTTGAAATTGAGGTGGTGAGCAACAGCCGGCGCTGCCCGGCCATTGAACTGCACGGCGCTGCCGCCCGGTTGGCCGCCCGACAGGGGTGGGGCACCATTGCCGTTAGCCTGTCGCACACGGCGGCCTACGCCGTGGCGTTTGTCATTGCCGAGTAAAGTTAAAAACGGATAACCAAGTTACGGAGATTGCACAATGCGTTGGGTGTTGAGATCAAAAATTCATAACGCCACTGTTACCGAAGCCAACCTGGCTTATATAGGCAGCATCACCATTGACGCCGATTTAATAGACCAGGTTGGGTTAATGATTGGAGAAAAAGTGCTGGTAGTCAGCAACACCACCGGCGCCCGGCTTGAAACCTACGTTATTGAAGGTGAGCGCGGTTCCGGGGTGATCACCATGAACGGCGCTGCCGCTCACCTCATCAAAGCCGGAGAAGAAGTCATCATCATGGGGTTTGAACTGAGCGATGCGCCCATTGCCCCCAAAATTATTCTGGTAGACGCGCAAAACCGGTTTGATCGCTACCTGTAGTGCCCCATTTTTGGACAAAACGCCACTTCTGTAATCAGCCGGGGTTATAACTGCCAGAACATCGCCAGAAGCCGCCGGAAAACTCATTGACGCGCTCCCATGTTCGTGTTAAAATCAGGCCGTTTTTGGCAATTCACCATAAAGGATGCGATAAAAATGACAACTATCCTCAGCCCATTTGCTCAACCCGCCCCCAACCTGCCGGTGGTCGAAGGCGCGCCGCAAGTTAGCCGCCCCACCCCGGAGCAGATTGAGGCTTTTCCCGCCGAAGCTCAACAACTGCTCGATAACATCTGGGCCGCCCAGCAGCAGTTTTTGGCCGCCGGGCAATTTAATCTGGATTGGCTGGCCGGACGGCACATTTTGCTGGCCGGCGCTACCGGCCCCGGTTTGGGCGGCGCGCTGGCCGCGGCGGTGCTTAAACACGGCCAGGCCGCCAGCGTTACCATTTTGGGCCGCGATTTGAAAAAGTCGCTCAATTTTGAAACCGGAACCATCATGGAAGCGCAAGCCCAGGCCGCCGGTTGGGGCCGCCGCTTTACCTGGCTCAACGGCGGCATGGCGCTCGAAGGCAAGCCGCTACAAGAAATCATCGAGGCGCTCCAGGCCGCCGGCGCAAACCGCGTGGTGTATTTTAACACCGTGGCCGCGGCGCTATCGGGCTTGCTGCCGGGCATGCCGCCGGTATTTGTAAAAGATGTGGATGCCGATGGCAACCTGTTCCAGTGGCAATTAGCGCCGCTCACCGACAAGCAAATCGAAGTGACCAAATTTGTAATGGGCGAAATGGCCGTGCAATTTCCGCAGGTGTTGCAGGCCAACGGCATCGGCGTTGAAGCCGAGGTGTACGCCGACTGGCGCGGCAGCCTGGACAAAGCCGGGCGCAACCCCAGCCTGCCCGAATATGGCCGGCAGGGCGCGTATTCTACCAGCCTGTTTTTGCCCAAAGAGGCGCTGCAAGCCGCCACCCGCGCCGCCTACGGTCAAAAAGGGCGCGTTGTCATGGATATTTTTTACCCCATGATGCGCACCCGGGCGCTGCCGCTCATTCCCGGCGGCATGACCATGGCCAATGTTAATGACAAGTTGATGGAAAAAGAGGGCATTCGCCGCCGCGATGTGCCGGAACTGGCGCTGGCCGCGCTTGAAGTCGTGGGCCAGGCTCTGACCGCCGGCTACGATAACCCCTTCCCCCGCCTTGACAGCCACGACGCCCACCTGGACGAGTGGTTTTATGAAGTGGTGCAACGCCTCACCACCACCGAAGACAGCGATTTTTACTACAAACGCTGGATGTAAAAACAGGCCAAGAGCGAATGGTGAGCCGGATAAACCGGCTCGCTATTCGTTATTTGTTTACCCCCCAAATTCCCATTGCATCGTTACCCGTCTCATTTTATAATGGGTTATGAACTGGTTGATTGACGGTCACAACCTCATTGGGCACATGCCTAATTTACGGTTGGATGACCCGCACGACGAAGAAAAATTGGTGGATTACCTGCTGCGCTATCGCGCCAAAACCGGCCACGCCATCACTGTGATGTTTGATGCCGGAGCCGGCCATCGGCCCGGTGGCACCCAAAAACGGGGTGGCTTAACCATTCAATACGCGCCGTCGGGCCAAACCGCCGATCAGTTGATTGCTCACCGCTTGCGCCAGATAAAAAATCCGCAGGCGTGGCGGGTGGTCAGTTCCGATAAAACCGTGCAGCGCGCCGCCCAGTTTGCCGGGGTGCGCAGCCTGCCGGCCCGCGAATTTGCCGCGCAACTGCTGGGCGGCAACGCGACAACCGGCGCCGATCCCGGCGACCAGCCGGACGTGCGCCTGTCGCCCGATGAAATCGAAGCGTGGTTGGATATCTTTGGCCAGAATTAGGTCCGCAATTGGATCGGGCAATGGACGAACTTAAAAAAGTAACCATCAATCTCCCCCCTCGCCTGTTTGAGTTGGGCCTCACCGAGGCGCAGGTATCCGGCCTGGCGCACCACTGGTGCGTAATTTCGCTGTTTTTGGCCAAAAGGGTATCGGCGGAAGAAGCCGGCCAATTGCTCAACACCGACCACGATGGCTTTTTGAACCTGCTCAACACCCTGGGCCTGCTGTTTACCGATACCAGCGCCGAAGCCCGCCCGTGGCCGGAACTGGCCGACCGGCAGCAGGTGGATGCGCTCACTAACGAATTGGCCCAAACTCGCTACCAGCTTTTTTTGTTGCAACAGGATTTGGACCGGGCCAATCGGGTGCGCACCGATTTTATCGCCACCGTCAGCCACGAACTCCGCACCCCGCTCAACTCGATTATTGGCTTTGCCAAACTGCTGCTCAAACAGCAACTTGGCCCGCTCAACAAAATCCAGCAAACCGATATGTCTATGATTTACGACAGCGCCCAACACCTGCTGGGGTTGGTTAATGACATTCTGGATTTATCTAAAATTGACGCCGGTAAAATCAGCCTGGACATGGATTGGGTTGGCGTTGAAGAAATTGTGGTGGGCGTGATTGCCTCAACCTATATTTTAATAGAAGACAAACCGATTGAGTTGAAAGAGGAAATTGAGCCGGGGCTGCCCCGGCTGTTTGCCGACCGCAACCGCATCCGGCAGGTGGTGATCAATTTGCTTTCTAACGCGGCCAAATTTACCGAGCGCGGCCAGATTACGCTGAAAATCAACCAAATTCAGCAAGCCGGCCAACCTTTTATCTGTTTTGCCGTAAAAGATACCGGCATTGGCATTAACCCCGAAGATGTGGACAAGGTATTTGAGCCGTTCCGGCAAATTGATAGCTCGGCCTCGCGGCGCGCCGAGGGCACCGGGCTGGGCATGGCCATTAGTTACCGGCTGGTTAAACTGCACGGCGGCAAATTTTGGGTAGAAAGCCGGCCCGGCCTAGGCAGCACCTTTTACTTTTCAATTCCCGTTGAACCGGCCCGCTCACTTCAGCCCGAATACAGGTTAAGTTAATGGCCAAAATTCTGTACGTAGAAGATAATCCCGCCAACCGCATGCTGGTGCGCCAGGTGCTAAAAATGGCCGGGCATACCATCATCGAGGCCAACGACGGGCTGAGCGGCATCAAGCTGGCGCAGGAACACCTACCCGATTTGATTTTGATGGATATCAGCATTCCGGGGATGGATGGGTACGAAACCACCACCCGCATTAAAAGTTTTGCTCAACTCAACGCCGTGCCCATCATTGCCCTGACCGCCAGCGTTATGGCCGGCGACCGCGAGCGCGCGCTCACCGCCGGCTGCGATGGCTACATTGCCAAACCCATTGATGTTGATTTATTGCCGCGCCAAATCAACGAATTTTTGGGCGGGCGGCGCGACCAGGTTTCGCACGAAGAAGAAAACGTTTACCTGCGCGAATACAACGAGCGGCTGGTTGATCGCCTGGAGCAAAAAATAAAAGAACTCACCCAAACCAACCAGGCGTTGTCGCTTACCGATACCATGAAATCGCGGTTTATCAACCTGGCCGCCCACGAACTGCGCACCCCGCTCACCACCGTGCGCGGGTATTTGAGCATTCTCACCACGCCCAGCAGCAGCTTTATGAACCATGCCGATGCCGACACCAAAGAATTGCTCGAAGGGGTAATCACCGGCGTAGACCGGTTGCAAGGCATTGTGCAGGATATGCTCGATGTCACCCGGATTGAGGCCGGCACGCTGCAATTACACCACTCGCCGGTGAGCTTGTGGCTGGTGTACAAAAAAATCAAGCACGAATTTACCGAAACCATTGCCAAACGCGGCCAAACCCTGCTTATTCACGATGCCGGCCACATTCCCTCGCTGTGGGCCGATGGCGAGCGCATTGTCCAGATTTTGCGGAATCTGGTGAGCAACGCCATCAAATACACCCCGGATGGCGGCCACATCGAAATCAGCACCACCGTAATGGGCGGCAATCCGGCCCAATTTTTAAAGATTATTGTCAGCGATACCGGCGTGGGCATTCCGCCGGAGCAGCAGGAAAAAATATTTGAAACCTTCCACGAAGTGCGGAATTTAGAGCATCACAGCACCAGCAAAACCGAATTTATGGGCAGCGGCGTGGGGTTGGGGTTGCCCATTGCTCGCGGCGTGGCCGAGGCGCACGGCGGGTCGCTGTGGGTTGAGAGCGCCGGGTATGATCCTGCGGCTTGCCCCGGCAGCAAATTCCACCTGATTTTGCCCTTTGGCGAGCCGCCCAAAGAGTAATTCCCCAAGTTGACAACTTTTCACCACGCTTTTATCATTAACAGGTCAAATTGAACCAGCCGGGCAACGCCCCGGCAAATTTTACCCTGGCGATATCCACCATGCAGTGGTTTAAACAACAACCCCAACAAAAACGCACCATTTACGGTGTTTTGATTGGCATTATTTTACTCACCATTCCGTGTTACTGTTTGGGGTTGGTGGCATTGTCCACCGCCCCCAGCCTGGGAAACGCCGTTGGCACGGCCATTCCGGTGGTAACGGTGCCGGTGTGGGTTAGCCCGTCGCCCGCAAAAACCGCGCTCCCCGGCTCTACCCAGTTGCCCCAAATTACGCCATCGGCTACCAATACTCTGGAACCCACGCCCACCCAATCGTTCCCCACCGGCGAGGTGCCCACGGCCACCTTTACCCCGGTGCCGCCGCCCACCAACACCAATGAGCCGCCCACAGTTACACCCACCGGCACTCAGGCGGCCACCAATACCCCAACGCATACGCCCACGGCTACGGCTACCGGGCGGCCTACGGCCACGGCTACCAGCCGGCCCACCGCCACACCCACGGCTACCAGCGTGCCGCCCACGGCCACTCCCACCGCCACGGCTACCCAGCCGCCGCCCACCAACACCGCCGAGCCGCCTACGGCTACGCCAACCCAGCCCGAACCCAGCACGCCCACCACCGAGCCTCCGCCCGCCGTTACTCCCACCACCACCGGCGGCGAAGCCGGTTCAACCGTTACGCCGTAGCCGGGCTGTGATTGACTTCACCCCTCAATAAAAGTATACTATGTCAAATTCGCTGGGGAGGCGCGTGTATGATTCGGTTATTGCAGATGGCGGTTGTGCTGGCCACAACTTTATTACTGGTTGCCGGCTGTCAGGCTGCCGCGCCCACCGTTGCGCCTACGGCTACGCCCTGGCCCACCTACACGCCATATCCTACTTACACCCCGTACCCGTCGCCAACGGCTAACCGGCTACCTTCGGCCCAAATTGAAAACTTGATCTGGCCCACCAGCGCTCAGGATGATGTGGTTCCGGTAGAAGCGGCGGCGAATTTTTTGGGCGAAACCGTTACGGTTGAAGGCACGGTTAGCCGCGCTTACAACTCCGGCAGCGCGGTATTTTTAAATTTTGGCCAAAAGGACAAAACAGCGTTTACCGCGGTAATCTTTCCTGATGATTGGCCCAAGTTTCCGACCCCGCCCGAAAACCTGTTTGCGGGTAAACTGGTGCGGGTTAGTGGCCTCATCAAAGATTATCAGGGCACGCCGGAAATCATCATCAAAGAGCCTTCCCAAATTGAGGTGGCAATCACGTTGGGGCAGTCGATTCCCAGTAGCTGCAACTGTTCCGCATTGGCAACAGTAACGCCGATGGCGGCAACAGCGTTGCCCGCCACGCCCCTGCCTACGCCCGCCGCCACCGGGCCGGGCCAAAACCAGGCAACTCCGGCGGCTGCGCCATCAATTTCCTGGCAAGAAGCCGCCAACTTTAACGGGCAGGTTGTCACGGTTGCCGGAGAAGTGGTAAATACATATAATTCTGGTAAAGTTATTTTTCTGAACTTTGACCGGAACCGCCGGGACACCTTTAAAGTCGTTATCTTCCCCGATACGTGGTCGCTGTTTCCGGAATCGCCGGATAGCTACTTTAAAGGCAAATCGGTGCAAGTAACCGGACAAATCAAACTCTACCAGAACGCACCCGAAATTGTGGTAGATCACCCTAACCAGATTACAATTGTGGAGTAACCCTGCGGATGGCATCACTGCCAACAATCCTTCTGCTTTTAGCCGCCCTCAGCGCCGGGGCCACCGTTATTGCGGCGATGATTGCTTTTCGGTCCCAACGCGAAGCCAGTAGCGCCATTTTTCCCATTGTCCGCGAAGAGCAAAGTAGCCGCGCCCAACGCGCCCGGTTTTCTATTTTTGTGTGGATTGCCATTACCGCCCTGTTTTTGGGCGGCTGGCTGGCTACTCTGCGCCTGTCGGCCCCGCCGCCCGGCGAGATGCCGCCACCCCCGCCGCCCGTTGCACCGCCTGACCAGCCGCCGGTAGCCACCGTAGCCCAGGTGGTTGCGCCCACCGATACCGCCGTTCCGCCGGCTGAAACGCTGCCCACGGTTGCCGCCCCGGAAAACCCATCGCCCAGCCCGGAACCGCCTACAGCCACGCCGCTGCCGCCCACCAACACGCCCGCGCCCTCCGATACCCCGGCTCCTACCGGCACCAATACCCCGGAGCCACCCACCGCCACGCCAACGTTCACTTCCACGCCGGTTCCAACCAGCACGCCCGCCCCCACCGATACGCCGGTTCCTACCGGCACCAGTACCAACACGCCGCTGCCGCCCACCGGTACGCCGCTGCCGACCAATACACCCGTGCCTACCGGCACACCTACACCGGCCAATACGCCCACGCCTGTTCCATATTCAAGCCGCACCCCGGCCCCAACGGGCGTGCATGTTAGCCCCATTCAATTTGCCGCCGAACTCGACGCCAACCAGAAGCCGGTTAACCCCACCGATACCTTTACCGATGGCGTCTCCAAAGTTTATGCCATTTTCACCTTTAAGGGGATGGTTTCCGGCCTGAGCTTTAAGCTCATTTGGTACAAAAACGGGGCCGAAGTTGCCCGCGAAGAGGGCCAGTGGACATGGGGACAGCAGGGGCAATCGTTTGTGTTTTTAACGCCGCGCGGCGCCGGCCTGTACAAACTGGAACTGCGCGTTAACGACACGGTGGTTGCCACCAAACTGTTTGAAATCACTAAACGGCCGTAATCACGCCGTTCAGCGTCACTTTTTTCTGCTCCAAATAAAACACCGCAGGTGAAAACCAAATGCCGCTGCTGTCAAAAATTGCGGTGGCCTGGATTGCCGGTATCGCGCTGGCCTGGTGGCTCAACCCGCCGGGGCCGGTGTTGATTCTGCTGATTCTGCTGCCCGCCGCCGCGCTGTTGCTGTATTACAACGCGCCTCGCCGCCGGCTGGCGGCAATTTTGGCGCTGGCGCTCATTGCCGGCGCGGGTCGGTTTAGCTTTTTTCAACCCGTTATCAACGCCGGCCACGTTGCTTTTTACAACGATGCCCCATCCCCGGCTAAAATCACCGGCCTGGTTGCCGCCGAACCGGACATCCGCGATACCTACATCAACCTGCGGTTACGCGCCGAAACCATCCAAACCGGCGGCACGGCGCAGCCGGTAGCCGGGCTGGTGCTGGTGCGCGCCCCGCGCTACCCCCAATACGCCTACGGCGACCGGCTGGTGGTTTCGGGCCGGCTGGAAACGCCACCGGTATTTGATGATTTTTCGTACAAGGATTATTTGGCCAGGTTTGGCATCCACTCGATGATCCGCCGCCCGTTCATTGAGCGCGTTGCCGGCGGGCAGGGCCAGCCCTTTTGGGCGGCGTTGTACGCCTTTAAAGCCCGCGTTTCGGCAAGCATCAACCGCATTCTGGCCGAACCCTACGCCGCGCTGCTCAACGGCATTCTGCTGGGCATTCAAACCGGCATCCCCCGCAACCTGTACGAACAGTTCAATTTGACCGGCACTTCGCACGTAATTGTTATTTCCGGCAGCAACATTTCTTTGATTGCGGCCATTTTGCTGCTGCTGGGCCAGAAAATTCTGGGCAAAAAATACGCCCCGCCGTTGGCTATCATCGGGATTGCTTTGTACACCCTGCTGGTTGGCGCGGATGCGGCGGTGCTGCGCGCCGCTTTTATGGGCGGATTATGGGTGCTGGCGGTGTGGGTGGGCCGCCCCGGGCTGGCGCTCAACGCGCTTTTCTTTTCGGCGCTGGCCTTGTCGCTGCTCAACCCGCTGATTTTGGGCGACGTGGGCTTTCAGCTTAGTTTTATGGCCACGTTGGGGCTGATTATGCTGGTGCCGCCGCTGGAACGGGCCGCCTTCCGGCTGCTGAAAAAATACCTCAAAACCGATCACGTAGGGCCGGCCATGGCCCTGTTGGCCGAACTGCTGCTGGTGACGCTGGCGGCGCAAATCATCACCGGGCCGCTGGTGGTGTACCATTTTGGCCGGTTATCGCTGGTGAGTTTGCTTTCAAACCTGCTGATTTTGCCGGCGCAACCGCCGATTATGATTTTAGGCGGACTGGCGGCGCTGGGCGGCACGCTCTGGCTGCCGTTGGGGCAACTGTTGGGCTGGCTGGTTTATTTGCCGCTGGCCTGGACGGTGGCGGTAGTGGAACAAACCGCTCGCCTGCCGCTGGCCGCGCTGGAACTGGGCAAATTTCCGCTGTGGCTGTTGGTCATTTATTACGCAGTGCTGGCGGCGGGCGTGTGGTGGCAAAACCAGTCCCCTGCCGACGCGCCGCCCGGCTTTCGGTTGGAGTTTGGCAACGCAACCACCCGGCTGTGGCTGGGCGGCACGGTGGCAGGCGTGCTGCTGGTGTGGCTGGCGGTGTTATCGCTGCCCGATGGCCGGTTGCACGTTGCTTTTTTGGATGTCGGCCAGGGCGATGCCGTGCTGGTGACGTTGCCGGATGGCCGCCAGCTTTTAATTGATGGCGGGCCGTCGGCCACGGATTTAAGCTGGCGGCTGGGCCAGCACATGCCATTCTGGGATCACTCGCTGGATATGGTGATTAACTCCCACCCCGACACCGACCATCTGGCCGGGCTGGTGGAACTACCGAAACGCTTTTCTATTGGGCAAGTGCTGGAAAATGGCGCGCCCGTCGCCGGCTCGCTGTTTACCGCGTGGCATCAGGCGCTGGAGGCGGCGCAAATTCCCCGGCAGGTGGCGCAGGCCGGCGCTCAACTGCGCCTGGGGCCAAACTTAACCGCCGCCATCCTTAACCCCGGCCCGGCCAGCGCCGCTATGTCGGACATTAACAACCGGTCGGTGGTGGTGTATTTGCAATTTGGGCAGGTTAGTTTTTTGCTGCCCGGCGATATTGAAGCGCCGGTGGAACAAGCGCTGGCGCAGGCCGGGCTGCCGCCCGCCACCGTGTTAAAAGCGCCGCACCACGGCAGCAACACTTCCTCCAGCCGGCCTTTTTTAGAGGCCGTTAATCCGCAATTTGCGGTAATTTCGGTGGGCGCGGATAATCGCTTTGGCCATCCATCCCCGGAAATTTTGGCCCGTTACACCGAGTTTGGCATTCCGCTGGTGCGCACCGACCAGCGCGGCACCATTGAATTTACCACCGATGGCCGGCAGGTGTGGCTTGAAACGGCCCGGTAGGTTGAGCCGCATTAATATCGGCTTTGCCTTAGCCGGGGATTGGGGTAAAATAAACCGTGCATTACTTTTGTGGAGGAATTGGCCGTGACACGCGAACAAGTGCGACTGACCACCCTGGCTAAATGCGCGGGCTGAGCCAGCAAAATGGCCCCCGAGGCTTTGGCGCAGGTGCTGCGCCCTCTTCACAACCTGTTTAAGGCCGATGGACACCCGGAGTTGTTGGTGGGCCTCAACGCCGCCGATGACGCCGCCGTGTACCAACTCAACGAGCAGCAGGCCGTGATCAGCACGGTTGATTTTTTTACGCCGGTGGTGGATAATCCTTATGATTACGGCGCAATTGCGGCGGCCAATTCCATGAGCGACGTGTACGCAATGGGCGGCGAGGTGCTGTTGGCGCTGGCCGTGGGCGCTTTTCCCGGCCCCATGGACCCGGCTATCGTCACCGAAATTATGCGCGGCGGCGCGGAAAAAGTCATTGAGGCCGGCGCGGTGCTGGCCGGTGGCCACACCATCAACGATGACGAACCCAAATACGGGCTGGCGGTAACGGGCATCGTTCATCCGGCTAAAATTTTTACCAAAGGCGGCGCTCAACCCGGTGATCGGTTGTTTCTTACCAAGCCGCTGGGAACCGGCACCATTAGCACTGCCCTCAAGCGCGGCGTGGCTGCTGCCGAACATGTGAGTGAAATGGTTAGCTCGATGGCGCGGCTTAACCGGGCGGCGGCGCAGGCGGCGCAGGTCGCCGGCGGCATTAAAGCCGTTACCGATATTACCGGGTTTGGCCTGCTGGGGCACGGCATGGAAATGGCCAAAGCCTCGGCCCAAAAACTTGTGTTTGAACTGAGCCGGATACCGCTGTTGAACGGCGCAACCACCTACGCCGCCGAGTTTATTTTTCCCGGCGGTGCGGCTAACAACAAACTTTATTTTGAGCCTGATGTGATTTTTCACGCCTCACTCAAGGATGACCAGCGCATGTTGCTGTGGGACCCGCAAACTTCGGGCGGGCTGCTGCTGGCGGTGCCGGCGGCGCAAGCGGCGGCTTTTACCGCTGCCTGCGCCCAACGCGGCCAATCGGCCTGGCTAATTGGTGAGGTAACACCCGGCAACGGGATTGAGGTATTACCCTGATATGAGCGACGCTCCCGTCCAACCGACCAAAAAACAACCCTCTTCGCCCAACAAAGAGTCGCGAGAAGAGCTTATTTTTACGCCCATCAGTTTGGCGCGCGCCCGGCACGCCCGCCAGCAGGTTCCGCCGGCCAGCGATCGCACCCGCCAGGTTCCATCGGAGCCGGCCAAACCGGCGCAAACGCCGCCGGCCAACCGGATTGCCACTTTGTTGAGCACTCCCCACGGCTGTTTGCTTTTGATATTATTTGGGCTGGTGTTTGTGGGCGGCGGCATTTTGGGCGGCGTTATTGGCGGCGGGCTGCTGATTTGGGCCAACAATTCCGGCGCGGTGGATCTGGCCGAAATTACGCCCACGCCCACCTCGCTGCTTACGCCCACCTCGGGGCCGGTTGATACGCCGGCCCCAACCGCCACGCCCAAACCCGCCGACACCCCCGCGCCCGCCGATGTGATTGAAAAAGTTGTGCCATCGGTGGTAACGGTAATCAACCAGCAGCGCGATAATGCCAGCAATACCGATGAAGGGCGCGTGGTTGGCTCCGGTGTGGTCATCGATTCGCGGGGCTATATTGCCACCAACAACCACGTGGTTGACCATGCCGGCACCATCAAAGTAATTCTGGCCGATGGCCGGGAAACCATCGCCACGCTGGTGGCGGCCAACCCCGCCGAAGATTTGGCCGTGCTCAAAGTTGAATTCACCGACCTGCCCGCCATCGAATGGGGTAACTCGCGGGCGGTGCGGCCCGGCCAGGTGGTGTACGCCATTGGCAGCCCGCTGGGCGATTTTCCCAACTCGGTGAGTTTTGGCATTGTCAGCGGCCTTAACCGGGCGCTGGAAATTGATAAATTTGTAATTGACGGCCTCATCCAAACCGATGCTGCCATTAACCGGGGCAGTTCCGGCGGCCCGCTCATTACCCCCGATGGCAAAGTTATTGGTATTAACACCTTCATCATCCGCGAAAGCCAGGAGCGCGGCGTGGCCGAAGGCATCGCCTTTTCCATTCCCGCCGAAACCGCCAAAAACCTGCTCATTCCGTGGATTGCCGCCCACACCGGTGAATCCGTGCCGATTCCCGCCTCAAACGGCTCCAACTAAACTAAACGTTTTTGACCAAAATTTAGGTTGACTTTAACCAGAATATCAGTAATACTTGGGTATATTGCTGCGTAATTTGTGGTTGGCGTCTTTCTCAAACATCCGGCTTACTTTTAAAAAGTGGCGATGATAAACTTTACCCCGCCTGTGCTTGCAGAAATACTAGAAAACCGGCCAGTGAGTTGGGCTATTGTTGGCGCGGCGGTTGTTCACAGTGGGATGGTGCTGGCGGGATTACCGGCTTGGCCGTGCCCCGTGCAGCGCACGCTGGGCATTCCGTGCCCCGGCTGCGGGTTATCGCGGGCCATAAGCGCCCTGCTCCACGGCGACTGGCGCACCTCGCTAACTTATCACGCCTTTGCGCCGCTGTTGCTGGCCGGGTTGGTGCTACTGGGCGCGGTTACGTTGCTGCCGGCAGCGGCCCGCCAACGGGCCATTTACGCGGTACGGCAGGTTGAACAGCGCACGGGAGTGGTTACAATTGTTTTGGTTGGGTTGGTTGTATATTGGTTGGCCCGCCTCTTGCTTTACCGGGAGGCGTTTATTCATTTAATTGCGGGCTAATCGGCCCCAAAATAGTCCAATAAACAGGAGAGAGTAATTATGGCAACCGTTTTAAGTATTCTTAGTATGATTATTGGTCTTGGATCGCTGGTGTGTTTTATTATGGTTTTGATCAAGCTATTCCAGGAAAAGGGTGTGTTGCATGGTATTTTAGGGCTTATCTGTTCGCTCTACACCTTTATCTGGGGCTGGATCAATGCCAGCCGGCTGGGCATCTACACCATTATGCTAATCTGGAGCGGGTTGATTGTGCTCTCAATAATCTTCAACGTCGGCGCTATGGCTCTTAGCAACCAGTAAAATAACCAAACCAAATTCAAAAAGCCGCCCGCAAGCGGCTTTTTTTGTTTTAGGGTATAATATCCGCCAAACTAACTTTTGAACCGCACTCGTTATTCAAAAAGGCTATACCTATGAACGCACCCACCGCACAAACCCCCAATAATTCGCTGGCTCCGTTGGCCGTTGCCCGGCAGCAGTTTGAACAGGAGAACCCGGTTATTGCTGCTACCCACAATCTGGATGATTTGCGCGCCACCGATTTTGCCCGGCTGGATCAACAGGGGCAGGTTTACCTGGATTACACCGGCGGCGGCCTGTACGCCGAATCGCAACTGTTGGCGCACATGGAGTTGCTCCGCAGCGGCGTGTTTGGCAACCCCCACTCCGATAACCCCACCTCACTGGCCATGACCCGGCTGGTGGAAGAAGCGCGGGCTTACGTGTTAAATTATTTTAACGCCAGCCCCGCCGAGTACGTGGTTATCTTTACCATGAACGCCAGCGGCGCGTTAAAACTGGTGGGCGAATCCTATCCGTTTGACGCGCGCGGCCACTATCTGCTCACTTTTGATAACCACAATTCGGTCAACGGCATCCGCGAGTTTGCCAAAGCCAAAGGCGCAACCGTAACCTACCTGCCGGTGGTGCCGCCCGATTTGCGGGCCGACCCGGCTACGCTGGCCGAATATCTGGCGCAGGCCAACCCTGCCGGCCACAACCTGTTTGCCTACCCGGCTCAATCAAACTTTTCCGGCGTGCAACATCCGCTGGAATGGATTGCTCAGGCGCAGGCGCAAGGTTGGGATGTGCTGCTGGATGCCGCCGCTTTTGCTCCCACCAACCGGCTGGATTTGAGCCGCTGGCAGCCGGATTTTGTCAGCCTGTCGTTTTATAAAATGTTTGGCTACCCCACCGGCGTGGGCGCGTTGCTGGCCCGCAAACCGGCGCTGGCCAAACTGCATCGGCCCTGGTTTGCCGGCGGCACCATTACTTTGGCCTCGGTGCAGGGCGAAGGCTACTACCTGGCCGATGGCGAAGCCGCCTTTGAAGACGGCACGGTGAATTACCTCAACCTGCCCGCCGTGGAAATTGGGCTAAAGTACCTTAACCAACTGGGTATAGATGCCATTCACCAGCGGGTGCTGGCTTTTACCGGCTGGCTGCTGGATAATATGCTGTCGTTGCGCCACAGCAACGGCAAACCGCTGATAACGGTGTATGGCCCTACCACCACCCACATGCGCGGCGGCACCATCACCATTAACTTTTACGACCCCGCCGGGACGCTGCTCGACTTTAGGCGGATTGAGGCGCTGGCCAACGACCAGAACATCTCGGTGCGCACCGGCTGTTTTTGCAATCCCGGCGCGGGCGAAGTGGCGCACGGCCTGACCAAAGCCCAAATGACCGAATGTTTTATAAACCACGACCGCATGACGTTTACGCAATTTCTGGCGGCTATTCAACAGCACGATCACCAAAGCGCGGGCGCAGTGCGCGTTTCGGTGGGGCTGGCCACCAACTTTGCCGACGTGTACAAGTTTATCGAATTTGCCCGGCAGTTTATCAACCGGCCCGCCGCCGCCATTTAACCGCAAATTACCATTTGACAACCGCCCGTCCCGCAGGTTAAGATGTAACGGCTTGAGTTTGAAAAAATTTATACTGCCCGGTGGCGCTGTTGCCGCCCAAAAACCTCCTCGCCGGCTGTGTTTGCAGCCCGGCCCGGCAGCCCGGAGCCACCCTACTTTTTAGCGAGAGAGGCAACTATGATTGAACCCACTCAAATTAAACGCCCCAATTATTTGAGCCACAGCTACAGTTTTAGCTCGTGGTTGCTTACCCGCGACCATAAACGGGTGGCCATCCTCTATTTTTTGGCGATTATGGGCTTTTTCCTGCTGGGCGGGATGGCGGCCATCCTGCTGCGGCTGGAACTGCTCACCCCCACCGCCGCCCTGCTCCAACCCGAAACTTACAAAAAAGTGTACACCATCCACGGGCTGCTGATGATTTTTGTGGGGCTAACGCCGGCATTACCGGCTGTTTTGGGTAATTTTTTGGTGCCGCTGATGATTGGAGCCAGAAACCTGGCTTTTCCCCGGCTTAACCTGGCCGGCTGGTACCTGTTTGGGCTGGGCGGATTGCTGTTGCTGGCGGCCCTTGTGCTGGGCGGGGTAGATACCGGCTGGATTTTTTACGCCCCAATCAGCGCCATTACCGGTGCGCCGGTAATGCTCACCGGGCTGGGCATTGTGCTGGTGGCGGCGTCATCAATTTTAGTGGCCATTAATTACGTCATCTCCATCCACAAAATGCGCGCGCCGGGGCTAACCTGGTTTAGGCTGCCGCTGCTGGTGTGGACAATCCAGGCCGCCAGTTTGCTCACGCTGGTAGCCGCCCCGGTGTTGATTGTCACCGTAACGCTGGTGCTGCTGGAAAGCTGGCTGCACCTGGGCGTGTTCGATGCCCGGTTTGGCGGCGATCCGCTGCTGTTTCAATACCTGTTCTGGTTTTACGGCCATCAAACCACGCTGTTGCTGATTTTGCCGGCCATTGGCGTTGGGTTTGAGGTGATTGCCGCCTTTACCCGCCGCCCTATTTCCGGCTACCGGCTGGTGGTGTATGCCATCCTCTCGTTGATTGCGCTGGGGCTGGTGAGTTGGCCCATCCACATGGTGGATAACCTTTCGCCGTGGGCGGCGCTGGCGGCCTCATTTTTCTCATTTTTGGCCGTGCTGCCGTTCAGCCTTATTCTGCTCAGCATGGCCATTACCTTGTACAAAGGCAAAATCAGCTACGGCAGCCCGCTCTGGTTTGTGCTGGGCGGGATTGGCCTGTTTTTGGTGGGCGGCCCCACCGGGATAATGCTGTCTACGCTTACGTTAGCGCCCCATTTGAACGGCACCTCGTTTGTAACGGCGCACATGCACTTTGCCATTGGCGCGACAGTGATGGCTTTTTGGGGCGGCCTGCATTTTTGGTGGCCCAAAATCACCGGGCGAACTTATTCCGAAGGCGTGGCCAAAGGCGCGGCGGTGCTGTTTTTTGCCGCCACCAACATGGCCCTGCTCACCCAGTTTGTGCTGGGCTACCAGGGCATGTCGCGCCATTCGGCCTGGTATCCCGCCGAGTTTGGCGGGCTGCAAGTAGCCTCTAGCCTGGGCACCACTTTGCTGGTTATTGCTTACATTTTGCCGCCGCTCTATTTGGGCTGGTCGCTGGTGGCCGGGCCAAAAGCCGTGGCCAACCCGTGGCCGGCGGTTGGGCTGGAATGGGAGCAAGCCGATTCGCCGCCGCTGCCCGACAACTTTACCGAAACCCCGTTGGTTAGCGCCGAGGCTTACACTTACCCGGCGGCAACCAACTCGCGCCCGTCCCGGCCTTCGGGCGGCAAACCGGCTTCGGCTGTACTGTAAAGGTGCTATAAAAAATGACAACAACTTACCAAATCCCCACCCGCCGGCGCGAGCGCGTGCTCAGCGCCATTCAACACCAGCAAACCGATTTTGTGCCGTACAACTTTCACGCCATTCCGCTGGTTTACCAAAAGGTGCAGCAGGCTTACGGCCTGCAAAACAGCCTGGAAGTGGCCGATTTTATTGGCAACCACGTGGTAAAAATCGGCACGGATTTTAATTACAACCCGTGGGCCACCGAGGTGCAAAACGTGCAATTAATGCCCAGCGGCGGCGCAGTCCACACCAACCTGGATCAGGCCGGCCAATTGCACACCGATGAGTTTGGCTGCGTCTGGAATCGCGCTTCGGGCATGCCGCATCCGGTGGCCTATCCGCTGGCCGATGATTACCGCCGGCTGGAAACCTACCAATTCCCCAACCCGCACCGCGAAGGCCGCTTTAACCAGGCCCGCCAACTGGCCGAACAGTGGCGCGACCAAACATTTTTGTTTGGCAAGCTGGGCATGGTGCTGTTTGAGCGGGCCTGGAGCATCCGGGGCATGTCGGAGTTGCTGCTGGATATGGCCCTGCGCCCGGAATTTGTGGAAGAACTGCTCGACCGGATTTTGTACGAGTGGAATTTGCCCATTATTGACCTGCAACTGGCCATTGGCGTTGACGGTTTTTATTTTTCTGATGATTGGGGGTCGTCTACCGGCATGATTTTTAGCCCCGCCATGTGGCGGCGCTTCATCAAACCCCGGTTGGCCATTATTTACGATCACATTCACCGGGCCGGGGCTTACGTGGGCCAGCACTCCGATGGCAAAATTCAGCCCATTTTCCCCGATTTGGTGGAAATTGGGCTGGACATTTTTAACCCGCTGGAACCGGCGGCGATGGATCCGCTGGAAATGAAGCAAAAATACGGCGACAAAGTTACTTTTTACGGCGGGATTGATGTTGAACGCACCCTGCCGTTTGGCACCCCGGCCCAGGTGCGGGCCGAAGTGCGCGAGCGGGCGGCCACGCTGGGTAAAGGCGGTGGCTATATTTTGCAAACCAGCCACCACATTTTATGGGATACCCCGCTGGAAAACATCATCGCCTACATTGAGGAAATCCGCGCCCTGGCCGGGCTGGAAACGCCCCCGCCCCAGTTACCAACCCCGTAACTAATCCCAAAACAGGTGATTCAACCCTGAAATGAGCCGATTCAATCTCTGAATCGGCTCATTTTAATTCTAAATGAGGTGATTCAAGGAATAAATCGAAAGTATCAACAAGTAAATGAAAACAATCAAAGATTAAATGAGCTGATTTATTCTCTAAATGAGGTGATTCAAGGAATAAATCGAAAGTATCAACAAATAAATGAAAGCAATCAAAGATTAAATGAACTAAATCATGCTTTGAACGGCTTAAAATGTAGGCCGCGCTTCCGGGCGTAACCTCTTCACCGCGCAAAGTTCAAAAAATAAAAAACTGGCACGGAGTTTTACCCGTGCCAGTTGGCATCAATTTGGGGTGTTTAAAAATTACTGCTGCGGCAGCGATACTTCATAACCCAAATACTTGTCCAGCGCCTCGTACAGCGGCTCCTGGAACAACCCCGGCGTCAGGCTAACGTGGTGGCGGTAGCCGTAGCGCCCCACATGCAGCAGCACATCTTGCAGTTTGGGCACTTCGGCTACCCCGGCGCAACCAAAGAAGTTGGCCGGAATTTCGTCCTCGGTGATGCGGCCCTGGCCCACATAAAACTTCAGGCGACCGGCATCGGTCATCATACTGCTAAAGGTCATTTCAAACGGGGCAATCCGGCCCACCACGCAGCCAAAGCTCTGGTTTTCGCCCAGCGAGTTGGCCAAAATCAGGTGGTCGGAGATTTGCCCTTTGCCGGTCATCAATTCGCGCGGCACCGGCCCGCAGTGGAACACAATGCACTTGTCATCCTCATCGCCGTAGTTGTTGTTCCAATCCAGCACGGTAGAGGGCTTGCCGCTGGCGGCGCTGAGCGCGGCCATGGCCACGGCGTTGCCTACGTCCACCTCGCACGAGGCCATAACGCCGGTGTTGTTGAGTTGGCCCATCAACACGCACGGCGACACGCCCAACTGCTGCTGCAATTCAATCCAGCAGCGCAGGGCAATGGCATCCATTTTGTGTTCGGCCACAATTTCATCCAGCACCACGCCCAATTTGGCAATATTTTCCAGCGCGTATTCGGGCGTGCCCTGCCACGAGGTGTATTCCAGCAGCGCCGCCACTTTGTCTTTGTAAGCGCCGTTGGCGGTGGGCACGGCCTTTACCCGCGCAATCACTTCGGCCAGGTCAACCGTTTCAATGGTGATGCCGTGGCGTTGCAGCGCCACTTCGTCAAAGCGCACGGTTTTAAACGCCGATGTCCGCGCGCCGATGGCCCCCACCGTAAGCCGTTTGAACATTTTCACCACCCGGCACAGGCGGTCAAAATAATCAATGTTGGCCTTAAATTTTTCGGTGCCGGGGCGCACCACGTGCGGTTTAATGGCCGTAAACTTCAGGTTGTGCTGGTAAAACACATCCATAATTGAAAACTTGCCGCAGAAGGAATCGCGGCGCAGGGCCGGCCCCATGCGGTCCATATCATCCGGGTAAGCCTGGATAAAAATGGGCACGCCGGCTTCTTTGAGCGCCGCCACCGCCCCGTTTTCATCGCCAAAATTGGGCAGGCTGAGGATGACGCCATCAAACTGGCCGCGATGTTCGCGCAAAAAGTTGGCGTACAACTCGCCTTCGGCCACGGTTTCTACCGCGCCGTAGCGGGTGGCGTCGGCATCGAGCAGTAACACTTTATGGCCCAGTTCTTGCAACACGCGCGGCAATTCGGCGCGGGCCTCGGCTTGCAGCGAGGCCGGAAAAAAGCCCCGGTTACCAAAAAACAGGGCAAACGTTGATTTTTGGGATTCCATGGTCACTCTCCTTCGAGCTAAAAACTTGATTAAAACGTTTTAAATCAGTATAATTAAAACGTTTTAATTTGTCAAAACAGAGGTGACAGATGCCCATCACAATTATTGATGTTGCCCGGCAAGCCGGGGTTTCGCCCGGCACGGTTTCTAATGCGTTATCGGGCAAGCGCCCGGTGTCGGGCGCGGCCCGCAGCCGGATTCTTCAGGCCATCACCGAGTTGGGTTACGAACCTAATTTTATGGCGCGCGGGCTGGTAAGCCAGCGCAGCCACATTATTTCAATTGTGGTAACAGAAACCCGGGATTTGGGGTTTTATGGCTATTCATCCACGTTAACCGGCATCCAGCAAAAAGCTACCGAATTGGGCTATTCGCTGATGCTACATTTTGTGGAGGAGCAGCACGGCGTTAATGTTGGCCCCACGCTCAACGAAATCAACAAATATCAGGTGGATGGGATTATTTGGGCGGTGCATGAGATTGAGGGCAACCGGGATTGGGTGCAAACTATCCCGCCGGAAAAATATCCGCCGCTGGTGCACCTGCACATGCACCCGGCATCCAGCCTCAATGTGATTGCCATTGATAACCGGGCCGGAGGCCGCCTTGCCACGGACCATTTGCTGGCGCAGGGTTGCCGGAGCATCGGCATTATTACCGGGCCGCAAAACTGGTGGGAAGCGCGGGAACGGTTGGCCGGCTGGCGCGATAGTTTGCAGCGGGCCGGGTTGGCTGTATCAGACAGCTTGATTGCCGAAGGCGACTGGCTGGCCGATAGCGGCGCGCAGGGGATGAAAACGTTGCTGGCACAAAATCCCGCTCTTGATGCGGTGTTTGTCAGTAACGATACCATGGCGCTGGGGGCGCTGCACACCGCTCATCAATTGGGCGTGGCGGTGCCTAACCAGGTGCGTTTGGTTGGGTTTGATAACACCCCCGAAGCGGCAATGTATTGGCCGCCGCTTACTTCGGTGCGGCAAGGCTTAAAACGGATGGGCTGCCGGGCGGTTGAGGTGCTGCATCAGGCCATCGAGCAGGAGCCGGCGGCAGTTGCACCCCTTCAGGAGTTGTTGCAGCCGGAACTGGTGGTGCGGTCAAGTTCGCAGAGAAGCGGCTAACGGTTGTACGCAAAAGAAAAAGTTCCGGCTTGACACCTGATAGAAGCTGTGGTATAGTCTGGTCTTGTGTTACGGGCAACCCAATTGCCCAAGCTCGTAAAATAGATTAGAAGATTTGCCAATCTGATCTTTTTTAATAAAATAAGGCTTGTATAGCCCAGTGGTTCCAAGTCTCCGTAGCTCAGTGGATAGAGCGTTTGGTTGCGGACCAAAAGGTCGCAGGTTCGAATCCTGCCGGGGACGCCTGGAAATAATCTTGCTAAAATTGCAAGTTCTGGGGTTTGTTCCTTAAAAACTGAAAATTCAAGTAAGTTTCCGTCGCTATCTGGTTAAATACCAGATAGAGGAACTTCCCGCCTCTCAGCTTTAGGGAACTAAAGCAAAGTTGCCTCACGAAACCGTAAGTGAGGGCAAATTATTGAAAAGTGATTTGACTACAACCGCAACAGAAAGTAAACCAGTCCCTATTAAGGGGTAATGGCTGAAACGGTAGGGTAAAAGCCTACCAGCGATGACCAGTAATGGCATCGGCTAGGCGAGCGTGCAACCGGGAGTAAGGTGAGTGGACCGGGCTGGTAACGGTTCGGCCTCATCGCAGCAACAACGGTAAAGAAGAGCAATACTCTTCAAGCCAAATGTTGCCAAACGTTAAGTTTGAGATAGATGACGGTTAAAACAAAATCGGGGGTATACGCTTACTTGAATGATCAGAATAATGCGGGGTGGAGCAGAGGAAGCTCGCCAGGCTCATAACCTGGAGGCCGGGGGTTCGAATCCCTCCCCCGCTACTGACCCCTCTATTTGAAGGGGTGTAGCTCAACTGGCAGAGCGTCGGTCTCCAAAACCGAAGGTTGCGGGTTCAATTCCTGCCACCCCTGTTGGTTTTGCGGGCGTAGTTCAGGGGTAGAACGTCTCCTTGCCAAGGAGAAGGTCGAGAGTTCGAATCTCTTCGCCCGCTCTGGTAGTATGATATTTGTTTGTTAAGGTGCAAGCTTTTCCTCGAACAATCTTGACGGATGTAGGTGAGAAAAGCAACTAAATTATTGGTGAGTATAACACTTATACTTACTAACAACAAAATGGGGCGACATGCCCATAAAAAAGGCACTCCTTATGGGGTGTCTTTTTTATTACGATGGAATTGTCTCCAGTCCAAGCGCGTATTGCGCCAACGCTTGCAGCATTTCTGTATCGTTTATTCCGTGGTAAAACGTCGCCATTTTACGAATCGACGACAAACTGACACTTTCTCTTGTGCCATTCAAATAATGGTACATTGCCCCAGCGGTAATACCGATTTTGTTGGCGTAGCGTTCTACGCTTAATCCGCTGCTTTTTTGTCTGGATTTAACCAACCCCATCAATTCTGGCATTTCCAAGTCGCCTCCTTTCTTGCTTTTTACTATAGCTATATTATCACGTGTTTATACAAGCGTCAATAACATTGGTGAAAATAACGATAAGATTTCTGCCAATAGATGCGACCAAATTGTCGGTAAGGATAATTTTAGATATTAGATAACATTCGTAATAAGGGATAGGGACGAATCCCCCTACCCCACCGATGAA
>CAZFCE010000013.1:0-144776 GCA_964517605.1 uncultured Caldilineaceae bacterium
CCGTGGCGGGATGCGCCGGCCCCAACACCTGTTCCCGGATGGCCAGCGCCCGTTCATAACAGGGGCGGGCCGCCGCATACTCCCCCTGACTGGACAGCAATAAGCCCAGGTTGTTCAGGCTGGTGGCCGTGGCGGGATGCGCCGGCCCCAACACCTGTTCCCGGATGGCCAGCGCCCGTTCCAGGTAAGGCCGCGCCCCGGCGTAGTCGCCCATAGCCCGCAAGTAAACGCCTGCGTGATTTGCGGCCAGCGCCCGGCGGGTCTGGTCGCCCAACTCATCGGCCAGGTGCAGGGCGGCCCGGGCCTGTTCCAGGGCCGGGGCATAGGCGGCGGTTTGGTACAGGCGGTCAGCCAGTTCCAGCCGCAGGTCAAACAGCCGGTATTTTTCAAAGGGTTCGGCGGCCTGTTGGGCCAAAAAGGCCACGTACCAGCGCAGGCTGTCGGTATCGGCCTGCGCCTGGCGGCGCCGGCGGTAGGGTTGGGCGCGGTCGCTCTGGCCGGCGGCGTCCAGCAGGTCAATCAAAACCGGGGCTATTTTATCAGCAGCCGGGTAGTACACCGCCTCCAGCGCCGCAATCAGGGCCAGGCGGCGCTCCGGCAAGGCAAAGCCGGCGGGCTGAAATTTAGCCCACACGTGGCGCAAATAGGGCCGGGCAAAGCGGTACAGGGTTTGGCTGATAACCTCTTCCTCAACCTGGTTGTTTTGCCACCGGTTGCGCCGCTCAATCTCCACATAACCGGCGGCGGCCACCAGGCCAAAATCGTCTTCAGTTTCCAGCAAAAAGTCGTCCAGAAAATCTTGCAGCTCGTCGTTATCCAGCCCCAGCGCCCGGGCCACGGCAGCGGCGGTAAAGGTGTAGCCTTCCAGCGCCGCCGCGCTTAAAATCTCCTCAATTTGCGGGCGGGAGTAGGGCGGCGGGTTGTCTGCGTACAGGCAGGCGTTCAGCAGTTCGTGGGCCTGATCCCGCACATTGCCGGAAACCAGCCAGGGGTCAGCTTCATCAAATTGCCAGTCACCGGCCCGGTTTGGGATAACCGTGGCCGTAGCCAGCCACTCCTGCCACAAGCCTTCTACCAGGGTGGGGATGCCGTCGGTGAGGAAGTGGAGCCGGCGGCTCACTTCGGGCCGGGCCGGGCCAATGTAGGCCGTCACCTCGGCGGGCAAAAGGCTGCCCAGCCACAGGGTTTGGCCCTGGTTGTTTTTTTGCAGGGTGTGGGCCAGGTGCAGCGTTTCGGTGTATTTTTGGCGGTTAAGGCCGGCAATGGGTTGGGGGGCGTAGGCGGTAACAACAACAAGTATGGGCAGGCCTTTGGGCCGGTAAATTTCCGGGGCCAGGTATTTGAGCAGGTCCAGCCAGTACGGGGGCGCGTCATCCAGATTTTCCAGCAGCAACAGCAGGCCGCGCCCGGGTTTGGCGGCGGCCCGCAGCATCCGCTTAATGGCGTCCGGGCTGTCGCTAACGCCGTGGTAAGATGTTGGGGCGGGTACCTGGCCCAGCGCCCGGGCAATTTGCGCGGCTATTGACAGCCAGGAAATGCCGCCGATTTTGGCCGCGGTGGGCCAATATTGCCGGAGTTGGGCTTCGTGCGCGGCCAGGGCCGGGCCAATCAACGGGTCAGCGCGCCACAGCGCCTCCGGTTGGCACTCTATCGGCAGGCGGCCCAGCGGCTTGAAGCGCCCCACAATAACCGGGGCCTGCTTTTGCGCCTGTTCCGCCAAGGTGCGGGCCAGCGCCAGCCGGCCATACCCCGGATTGCCGGTGATAAAGATAATCTGGCCGGTTTGGGTGGCCACTACCTGCCCAAAGGCGGCCTGTAGCCGGGCCAACTCGGTTTGGCGGCCAATCAGGTGGCGGGCCGGGGGAAACAGGTCGGGCAACGGTTCCTGTTCGGCTTCGGGGTTCAGGGCCGGGTCAGGGGGGTGGGTTTGGTAGTGGTGGTGGTTATAGGTGATTTTAACGCCGGTGACAATATCGCCGCCGGCGGTGATGTCTCCCCCGGCGATGATGCTGCTGAGGATGCCGCCGGCCACATCGCCAATTTCAACGCGGCAGGGTTCCGGGTGGGCCTCGCCGAGTTGGCGGATGTTAACCAGCAGCGGGCGCAGCTTGTCGCGCCAGGCGGGTTCGGCCAGTTGGCCGGCGCGGGCCTGTTCGGTCAGTTTGATGGCCCGCTCGTGGTGGTCAATCTGGTTGATTAGCTCGATGGGCGCGAGCGTGGGGCCGCCGTGTCCGGCCTCGCGCTGGCGGAGGGTGTGCAGGTTGTCGGTCAGTTGCAAAAGGATTTGCTCAAAATCGGCCATCGGTTTGCGCTCCGTTGGGGAATAGCCTGATTGTAACACACTCCGAGCCGGTTGGGGAGCGGCGGGTTAAGAGTTAAGAGTTGGGGGTTAGGGAGTTGGGGAGTTGGGGAGTTGGGAGAAAATAAAAAAAACCCGTCAGGGTTGACGGGTTTTGGCCAGGGTTATGGCGAAGAATTTCGGTTAGCCCTGGTGGTGGTACACGTCCCAGCCCAGGTAAATTTCAAAGGCGTCGGCCAGCACATCGGCCACGCTGGCCTGGCTCATGGCGGCGTGGTGGGCAAAACCGTTGCGGCACACGTAGCGCATCAGCTTTTGCAACTCCGGCACCTGCACCACCGCCTTCATCCCCGACATTTTGGAGAGATAATCGTCGGTGAAGACGCCCTCGCCCACGTAGGTGCGAATGCGCCCGTGGCGGTCATCGGTATCAACGCGGGCGTAGGTAAGCGGCCCGGCCCCGGTGCGGCCATCCACCGCGCCCCAGGTGTTTTCCGGCCCCAGCGTGGTGCCCAGCACTTCCGCCGAAACAATTTTAATCTCGGACACCAGGCTCTTGGCCCAGTTGCCGCAGTGGAAGTAAATACATTTGTCGGGGTCGTTCTGGTAGTTGTTGTTCCAGTCCACCAGCGCCGCCGGCGTGCCGGAGGCCAGTTGCAGGGCGTACATCGAAACCGTGCCGGCCACGTCAACTTCGCAGGCGCTCGGCATCAGCTTGTCGCTCATCATGCTCATAATGGTGCAGGCGTTCACCCCGTAATTTTGCTGCAACGAACTCCAGCATTGGATGGCGGTGGCGTCAATATCGTTTTCGGCCATCCAGTCTGATAGCACAATGCCCAGTTTGGCAATCAGCACCAGCGAGCGGGGCGGCACGCCGTCGGTTTTGGCGTAGGCCCGCACTTCATCGAGTTTGGCTTTTACCCGGCTGTCGTCGTCGGCCAGTTTTTCGGCCACGCCCAGCACTTCGGACATATCCAGGGTAGAAACGTCAATCCCGGCGGCTTCAAACAGCTTTTCGCTGTAGCGCACCGTTTTAAAGGCGTTGGGCCGCGCGCCCACCGCGCCCAACCGCACCCGGCGCAGCCCCTTGACGGTGTGGCACACGCCTACAAATTTTTTCATTTCCGCTCTGAATTCGGCGGAACCGGGGGCCACAGTGTGGTCTTGGGTCAGGCTAAAGGGGATGCCGTACTGGTACAGGTTGTTGCACACCGAGATTTTGCCGCAAAAAGCATCGCGCCGGCCCGCCGAGGTTAGCTCTTCCACGTCATCCGGGAAGGCATGCACCAGCACCGGCACATTCAAATCGGCCAGGCGCAGGGCATCGGCCACGCCCTTTTCATCGCCAAAGTTGGGCAGCGTAACCAGAATGCCGTCAATTTTATCGCGGTTGGCGCGGAACAGGTCGGCGCACTTTTGGGCATCGGCCCAGGTTTCTACCGCGCCGAGTTTGGTGGCGGTTTCATCCAGCGCCACGGTTTCAACGTTCCATTTGCCCAGCACATCCAAAATTTCCCGGCGGCCCGTCCCCACCAGGCTATCGGCAAAAAAAGCGCGATTGCCTACAACCACGCCCAGAGTTATTTTCTTCATCGTTGACTCCTTAATTTTTAACTTGGGAGAAAGGGTTTTGCCGCAAAACCGGGTTGACCGCGCAGGCACTCAAACCTGCGCGGTCTTTTTTACCGGTTCAGGCTCAAGAGATTACTTCTTGGGCGCGAATTTTTCGTAGTTGTTGGCGTTTTCGGGGGTAATCAGCACCATGTCAATGGATTGCTTTTCGGCTTTTTCAGCCTTGCCCGCTTTGATGTAAGCATCGGCCTGGATAACGGCTTGGTTGGCCATTTCCGCCACCGGCTGCAACGAGGTCGCTTTCAACTCGCCCGCCTTGATGGATTGAATGGCATCATCGCTGCCGTCAAACCCCACCACTATCACGTCTTTCCGCCCCGCAGCTACCAACGCCGCCTGCGCGCCCAACGCCATCGTGTCGTTCCCTGCAATCACCCCGGTGATGTCCGGGTTTGCTTGCAGAATGCTTTCCATCACGTTGTACGCTTCCGTCTGGCTCCAGTTTGCCGTCTGCTGGGCCACCATCTTCATATTCTTCATCTCGTCCAGCACATCATGGTAGCCTTGCGACCGCACATGCGCGTTCGTGTCCGTGTCGCGCCCGGTCAACTCCACAAACTTGCCCTTTTCGCCCATCAGCTTGGCAAAGTATTCCGCCAATATCGTCGCGCCCTGGTAGTTGTTCGACACTATCTGCGCCACCGCAACCCCATCCTTGGTGATTTCGCGGTCTACCAAAAAGCTCGGAATGCCGGCGTCTTTGGCTTTTTGCACTGCCGCCACCGTCGCATCCGCCCCGGCGTTGTCCAGTATGATCGCCGCCGCGCCACTCGCTATCGCGTTGTCAAACAACTGGTCTTGCTTGTTCGCGTCGTCATCATGCACCAGCGACAGCGTTTCGTACCCCAGTTCTTTCGCTTTCGCCACCGCAATGTCCGCCATCGCCCCAAAGAACGGATTCTCGTGCGGCGGCGTTATTACCACGATTAACTTCGCCTTGCCGCCGGCAGCCGGAGCTTTGGCATCGGTGGCGGCTTCTTTGGTGGGTTCAGCGGCTGCCGCGCCGGCTTTGGGCGCGAATTTTTCGTAGTTGTTGGCGTTTTCGGGGGTGATCAGCACCATGTCAATGGATTGCTTTTCGGCTTTTTCAGCCTTGCCCGCTTTGATGTAAGCATCGGCCTGGATAACGGCTTGGTTGGCCATTTCCGCCACCGGCTGCAACGAGGTCGCTTTCAACTCGCCCGCCTTGATGGATTGAATGGCATCATCGCTGCCGTCAAACCCCACCACTATCACGTCTTTCCGCCCCGCAGCTACCAACGCCGCCTGCGCGCCCAACGCCATCGTGTCGTTCCCTGCAATCACCCCGGTGATGTCCGGGTTTGCTTGCAGAATGCTTTCCATCACGTTGTACGCTTCCGTCTGGCTCCAGTTTGCCGTCTGCTGGGCCACCATCTTCATATTCTTCATCTCGTCCAGCACATCATGGTAGCCTTGCGACCGCACATGCGCGTTCGTGTCCGTGTCGCGCCCGGTCAACTCCACAAACTTGCCCTTTTCGCCCATCAGCTTGGCAAAGTATTCCGCCAATATCGTCGCGCCCTGGTAGTTGTTCGACACTATCTGCGCCACCGCAACCCCATCCTTGGTGATTTCGCGGTCTACCAAAAAGCTCGGAATGCCGGCGTCTTTGGCTTTTTGCACTGCCGCCACCGTCGCATCCGCCCCGGCGTTGTCCAGTATGATCGCCGCCGCGCCACTCGCTATCGCGTTGTCAAACAACTGGTCTTGCTTGTTCGCGTCGTCATCATGCACCAGCGACAGCGTTTCGTACCCCAGTTCTTTCGCTTTCGCCACCGCAATGTCCGCCATCGCCCCAAAGAACGGATTCTCGTGCGGCGGCGTTATTACCACGATTAACTTACCGCCACTGGTCGCCGCGCCCGCTTCTTTGGTGGGTTCGGCAGCCGGAGCCGCTTCACACGCCGCGGTTGAGCCGGTGGGCGCAAACTTGGCGTAATTGCAGGCATTTTCGGGGGTAATCAGCACCATGTCAATGGATTGTTTCTCGGCCTTGTCGGTTTTGCCGCCCGCTTTGATGTAGGCATCGGCCTGGATAACGGCCTGGTTGGCCATTTCCGCCACCGGCTGCAACGAGGTCGCTTTCAACTCGCCCGCCTTGATGGATTGAATGGCATCATCGCTGCCGTCAAACCCCACCACTATCACGTCTTTCCGCCCCGCAGCTACCAACGCCGCCTGCGCGCCCAACGCCATCGTGTCGTTCCCTGCAATCACCCCGGTGATGTCCGGGTTTGCTTGCAGAATGCTTTCCATCACGTTGTACGCTTCCGTCTGGCTCCAGTTTGCCGTCTGCTGGGCCACCATCTTCATATTCTTCATCTCGTCCAGCACATCATGGTAGCCTTGCGACCGCACATGCGCGTTCGTGTCCGTGTCGCGCCCGGTCAACTCCACAAACTTGCCCTTTTCGCCCATCAGCTTGGCAAAGTATTCCGCCAATATCGTCGCGCCCTGGTAGTTGTTCGACACTATCTGCGCCACCGCAACCCCATCCTTGGTGATTTCGCGGTCTACCAAAAAGCTCGGAATGCCGGCGTCTTTGGCTTTTTGCACTGCCGCCACCGTCGCATCCGCCCCGGCGTTGTCCAGTATGATCGCCGCCGCGCCACTCGCTATCGCGTTGTCAAACAACTGGTCTTGCTTGTTCGCGTCGTCATCATGCACCAGCGACAGCGTTTCGTACCCCAGTTCTTTCGCTTTCGCCACCGCAATGTCCGCCATCGCCCCAAAGAACGGATTCTCGTGCGGCGGCGTTATTACTACTATCAGGTTTTTCTTTTCGGCTTTGGGAGCTTCGGTCGCCGCCGCCGCTTTGGTGGGTTCGGCTGCCGCTTCTTTAGTGGGTTCTGCGGCGGCTTTGGTAGGCGCAGCGGCTTCGGCGGGTTTCTCCTGGGCCGGAGCGGGCGTAGCCGGGCTGCCACCACACGCAACCAAAATCAGCGTCAATACCAGCATCAACATAGCTATGGTTAACCATCTTTGGTTTTTCATCAATTCCTCCTTTGAACGCTACTAATTGAACCTGTAAATTGTTCTAACATTTGCCACATTTGCCATGTGGCCGGCAACAATTAAACCGGCAATCACCCCCTTTCTGATTTTTTCTGCGGGTATTTTTAGTTATTGGCCTTCGGCCAGTTGTTGTTGCCGTTGCAACGCCACGCGCACCTGCATTTTGGCCTGCGCCTGGTCAATTACCACCGCCAGCACAATCACCGTGCCGGTGATAACCTGCTGCCAGAACGACGAAACGCCAACCATCACCATGCCGGCGCTTAACGCGCCAATCACAAACGCGCCGATGATGGTGCCCCAAATGTTGCCGCGCCCGCCCATCAGCGAGGTGCCGCCCAAAACCACCACGGCGATGGCGTTCAGCTCAAACGAAACGCCGGTGGCCGGGTGCGCCGCCACCAGTTTAGAAGCGATAATCAGGCCGACCATCGCCGCGCAGAAACCGGAAATCATGTACACCACCACTTTAATGCGGTTTACCCGCACGCCGGATAGCTCCGCGGCCCGCTCGTTGCCGCCAATGGCGTACACCTGGCGGCCAAAGGGCGTTTTGGTGGCCACAAAAGCGGCAATCAGCGCAAAAGCCACCATAATCCACACCGAGTAGGGAATGGCCAAAAACGTAAGCGCGCCGGTAACCACCGAGTTTGACATTGAGGCCGGCAGGTGTTGAATCCAGCCGTTCACCGTGTCCAGCGGCAAAAACGTGCCGGCACCCAGCAGCGGAAAGCCCTCGTTGCCAAATTCGGGCCGGCCCACCAGGTTGGGATAAGTGTTGCCGTTGGATCGCAGCAGCGCAAACCCGCGCGCCACGTACAGCGTGCCCAACGTGGCAATAAACGGGGCCACGTTAAACCGGGTAATGATCAACCCGTTGATGGCTCCCACCAGCGCCCCCACCGCCAACGAGATGAGAATGACCATCCACACGTGAAAGTACACAATCACCCCGAACATGGGCAAAACCAGCCCTTCGTTGATTAGCCCGCCGGCAATCATGGCCGTTAGCCCGGCCACCGACCCCACCGAGAGGTCAATCCCGGCGGTTAAAATGACAAAGGTCATGCCAATGCCCAAAATGGCGTTGATGGCCACCTGTTTGGCCACAATCACAATGTTGGCCGGGGTTAAAAAGGCTTCGGACAGAAAGGAAAACACAACCACCACCACAATCAGGGCGATAAAGGCCCGCGCTTGCAACAGCAATTGCTGTAAATCGGTGCTGGTAAATTTTCTGGGTTTTTTAGTGGTTGTCATGGTGTTGGCTTGACTCATGGTGCTCCTCCATTTTTTTAACCCCGTGCCCCACGGCTGAGGCCGCGACCAGGGCTTCTTCGGTTGCTTCTTCTTTGGTAAACTCGCCGGTAATCCGCCCTTTAGACATCCCCAAAATCCGGTCGGACATGCCCAGCACTTCTTTTAATTCTGATGAAACCAGGATAATACCCAGCCCTTTGGCCGCCAGGCGACTGATAATTTCAAATATTTCGGCTTTAGCGCCCACGTCAATACCGCGCGTTGGCTCGTCCATCAGCAGAACTTTGGGTTCGGTGAGCAGCCCTTTGGCCACCACCACTTTTTGCTGGTTGCCGCCGCTCAACGAGGTGATGATTTGCTGCGGGTTGGCCACTTTTAGCGATAGCTCCTGAATGAGCGCGTCAACGTGGTCGGCCTCTTTTTTACGGGAAAGGTAAAAGCCGGTGAGGTATCTTTTAAGGCTGGCCAGCAGCATATTATCGGCCACAGACATGGTTTGCACCAGCCCTTCGCGCTGCCGGTCTTCGGGGATTAGCGCCAGCCCCAGGCCAATCCGGTCTGTGACCGCGCTCTTTTTAACTTCCTGGCCTTCCAGCCAGATTTTGCCGGTGGTTTCCGGGCGCAGGCCGCTCAAACTTTCCAGCAACTCCGAGCGCCCGGCCCCCATCAGGCCGTAAATGCCCAAAATTTCGCCGCGCCGCAGCGAAAACGAGACGTGATCCAGCGTGTAGCCGCCGCCCACGCGGGGCAAAGTCATGTTTTCAACCCGCAAAATCTCGTCGCCAATGGCCCGGTCTTCACCGTGAAAGAGCGCGGTTGAGCTTTTGCCAACCATCTCTTCAATAATCCAGGCCACGTTTATTTCCGAGGTGGGCCGTTCGGCGCGCAGGCGGCCATCGCGCAGCACGGTGACGTAATCGCCAATTTGCAGCAGTTCGTCCAGCTTGTG
The DNA here is from genome assembly GCA_964517605.1 of uncultured Caldilineaceae bacterium. Taxonomy (GTDB): domain Bacteria; phylum Chloroflexota; class Anaerolineae; order 4572-78; family J111; genus J095. Next base: position 9,180 of record CAZFCE010000013.1, read on the forward strand.
CGAAATGTAAATAATGGCCACGCCGGCTTTTTTAAGGTCTTTAATCACCTCAAACAGCACCGCCACCTCGGAGGTGCTCAACGCCGAAGTGGGTTCATCCATAATCAAAATGCGCACTTCCTGAGCAATGGCTTTGGCAATTTCAACAATTTGCTGGTGGCCAATCCGCAAATCGCCCACCAGGTCATCCGGCTCAATGGGCTGTTGCAGGCGTTCCATCAACTGGCGCGTGTGTTCTTTTTGGGCCGCTTTATCAATAATGATGCCGTTCTTTTTGATTTCGCGGGCCATAAAAATATTTTCGGTCACGTTCAGGTTGGGGAACAGGTTCAATTCCTGGTGGATGATGCCAATCCCGTGCCGCTCGGCATCGGCCACCGACCGAATGTGGATTTCGTGGCCGTCAAGCAGCAACTGGCCGTCGGTGGCTTGTTGCACCCCGGCCATAATTTTCATCAGGGTAGATTTGCCCGCGCCGTTTTCACCCACCAGCACGTTAACCTTGCCGCGATAAACGTTAAAATTTACTTTGTCCAGCGCCACCGTGCCCGGAAACACCTTGCTAATGTGTTTGGCCTGCAAAATAATATCGCCATTTTTGGCCGCAGGCGCGTGGGCGGCGGCGGGTAAAACCGGGGTTGTGTTGGCCATCAGGTTATCCTCCAACTTCTAGCTGGATGGGGATAATGGTAACTTCGCTAACGTTGATGTCGCCGGGTTCGTTAAAGGTTCTAATGGTGAACACGCCGTGGAATGAAACCGTTTTACCGGCCAGATTATCGCGGTTTAGCCCCTCGAACACGGTTTGCACCACCCGTTTGTTCAATTCTCTGGACACCTTGCCAAACTCGGTTTGCTCTTTGAAATCGCCAAATTTAATAAAGCCCACCCCGTCGCGCACCGAGGTTTCATCGCTGGGGATGCGGGGGCCAATCAGCACCTTCACTTTGATTGGCCCGGGGTAGCCATCGAGCGCCAGTTCCATAGAGCCGGTGCTCGATTGGGTATCCACGGCGGTAACTTTGCCCTGGCCCTTAACCATAAACACGTGCGCTTCGCCCACGGTGGTTAGCCCAAACTGTTGCGCCACCTGCTGCAAATTATCTTTGGTGGCCAACCCGCTGTTCAGCTTGATTTGAGCCAGCACGGCGGATAAATCCACGCCTTTTTCCATAATGGTCGAGGTTACTTGGGACCATTTGGTCTCGGCAAAGGATACCGCGTTAAAAGCGCCGCCCTGAGCCACGGCGGTAGCTTCGGCAAAGGTAACGGTGGTGCAAGCCGAAAGCGCGCTCGCTGCCACCAGCAGGAGCGCCAGGCCAACCCAGCGCAGATTGAGATATAATTGGTTTGTGGTGAACTTCATTAAAATCCTTCCTCCTCTGAAAATAACGGTTTGGCGTAGGGACGACCCTTGTGGTCGCCCGGTTTCAGGGCAGGCACAAGGCCCGCCCCTACAATTTTCATCAAATCAGAGCAGATTTTCCGCCGTAAACCGGTCGGTGATGAGCACATTCACCCAGCCGCCGCGCAACGCCCCGCGAATAGCCTGCACTTTTCTTGGGCCGCCAGCAATGCCCACCGCCCGGTCGGTGCGCCGGAGTTGCTCCAGATTCATGCCAATCACCCGGTCGTTGAGCGGCGTTAGCACCGGCGCGCCCATATCATCAAAAAAGCGCAGGCACACATCGCCCACCGCGCCGCACGCTTTAAGCATATCCAGCTCTTCCGGGGAAAAGATGTTGCCGCTGCTCGCCAGCAAAGCCGATGGCTCAACCGCGCCAATCCCCACCAACGCCAGCGTAACGTTGTTGAACATGCTCAGCACTTCGTGGGTAAACTGGTCTTCCTGTAAAACCCGGGCGCTATCCGCCGAGCCGACCACGCCCGGCACCGCCAAAAACCGGGCTTTGCCGTTTACCAGCGTGGCCAACCGCCCGGTGAGCCGGGCGGCATGCACTTCGGCGTTGGGGTTGCCCACGCCGCCCAAAACCTGCACCACCTGCGCTTCGGTATCGCGGGTGAGCGGGTGCATGGCATCAACCATCGCCAGCAGAGTGCTGCTCCAGGATGAAATGCCGATGATTTCGCGCTGGTTGAGCGTGGTTTCCAGGTAATAGGCCGCCGCCGCACCGATTTCGCGCATGGGGTCGTCGGCCTCAACGCAATCCACCACCACCACATCCTTTAGGCGGTAAGCCGCCTGAAGCGCCTCTTCCAGCGCCGGAAAAGCCCCCGAAGGCACGCTGATCAGCGTTCTGACAATCTGCTCTTTTTTGGCCCGCATCAGCAGCCGCGATACCGTGGATTGCGACAAATTTAACTGCGCCGCAATCTCGGATTGGTTCAGGTCGCGCTCGTGGTACAGGCGAGCCACTTTGGTTATTAACCGCAATTCGTCAATCTGAGCCATGTGAACAGGTATCACATCTCCCCAAGCGATATTCAGCTACGGAGAGCTTATAATCCGGGATTAAAGGTAGCTCGCGCCACTGCCGCTTGCCAGCCGGTGTACAACGCCGCGCGCGTCGGAGCCGCCATTTTTGGCTCAATGCGATCATGCGGGCGCGGCAAAGCCGCAATCTCGGCGGTAGAAGCCCAAATGCCCACCGCCAACCCGGCCAGATAGGCCGCGCCCAGCGGCGACACGTCGGTTGACGAACTGCGCAAAATGGGGCAATTGAGCATATCGGCCTGGAATTGCATCAGCAGGTTGTTGCGGCTGGCCCCGCCATCGGCCAGTAATACTTGCAACTCGGCCCCGGATTCGGCCTGCATCACATCGAACACGTCGCGCACCTGGTAGGCAATCGCTTCCAGAGTGGCCCGCGCCACATGCGCCGGGCCGGCTCCACGGGTAAGGCCGGTAATCAGCCCCCGCGCCGTTTCGTTCCAGTGAGGCGCGCCCAGCCCCACAAAGGCCGGCACCAGGTACACGCCGCCGGTATCGGCCACGCTGGCCGCCAACGATTCAATATCCTGATCGGTATTTTTTAAACTGAGGAGTTGTTCAAACCACTGCACCGCCGCGCCGGTTACGTAAATATTGCCTTCAAGGGCGTAGGTGGTGGCGTCTTTTTGCGCCCAGGCAATGGTGGTGGACAGGCCGCGTTGGGAGGCAACGGGCGTGGGCGTGGGCGTCATCAAGGATGAACCGGTGCCGTAGGTGGCTTTGATTGCGCCCGGCTGAAAACCGGCATGGCCAAACAACGCCGCGTGCGAATCACCAATCAAGCTGGCAATGGGGATGCCGGCGGGCAAATTGCCCACCGCCGCGGTTTGGCCGTAAATAAAGCTGGAGGGGTTAACCTGGGGCATGGCCGCCGCCGGAATACCAAACGCCGCCAGCAAATCTGAATCCCATTGGAGTTTGTGCAAATCAAAAAGAAGCGTGCGCGAGGCGTTGGTCATATCGCAAGCGTGAACCTGGCCGTTGGTCAGCTTGAATAAAACCCAACTGTCTATCGTGCCCAGGCACAACTCGCCGGCAGCCGCGCGGCGGTAGCCCTGGTCGGTGTGGTCAAGCAGCCAGCGCATTTTGCTGGCCGAAAACATGGGGTCGAGCGTGAGGCCGGTGCGCTCGCGCACCAACGGGCCAAAACCGCCCGCTACCAATTCTTTACAAAACGCGGTCCCGCGCTGGCATTGCCAGATAACGCACGGCCCGACCGGCTGGCCCGTGGCTCGCTCCCACAACACCACCGATTCCCGCTGGTTGCTAATGGCAATTGCCGCCGGCGCGGGCTGGTCTTGCAGGCATTCATCAATAGATTCTTGCACGCTGCGCCACAACGCCAGCGGGTCCTGTTCAACCCAGGCCGGTTGGGGATAAGTTACATCCAGTGGGCGCGATGCCCGCCGAATGACTTCACCCGCCGGATTAACCAAAATAACTTTGGTATTGGTGGTACCCTGATCAATAGCCAGTACATTCTCTGTACGCATAATGCCTCCCCGCATTAAAAAGTATGTCTACAATGACTGTTATCAAAACCGCACAGGCGTTACGCCTGCAATTACCATCGGAGCGGGCGCGGGTTAATTTGCGCCCAGTAATTCACGGGCCGTGGCGGCCAAACCAGCCGGCGAAATGCCGTAGTGGTTAAAAATTTCAGCCTGACTGCCGCTCACCGTGTATTCGTCGGGAATGCCCACAATTTTAAATGGAACGCCGCAGCCACATTGCGCCAGCACTTCGGCGCAGGCGCTGCCCAGCCCGCCAAACACGCTGTGTTCCTCAACCGTAATCACTGCGCCGGTTTCGCGGGCGGCCGCCAGCACCGCCGCCGTATCGAGCGGTTTTACGGTGTGCATGCTCATCACCCGCGCCGAAACGCCTTCCTCCTGCAATTTTTCCGCCGCCAGCAGCGCTTCGGCTACCGGTTCGCCGGTAGCGATAAAGGTTACGTCAGCGCCGTCGCGTAACATAATGGCCTTGCCAACTTCAAATTTGGTGCCGGGTTGGTGGAGGTGAGCCGTTTGTTTTTTGCCAAACCGAATATACAGCGGGCGCGGGTAATCCAGCGCAATTTTTACCACTTCGCGGGTTTCAAAATTATCGGCGGGAGCCACAATATCAATATTGTTGATGGCGCGTAAAGCGGCGTAATCGTGCAGCGAGTGATGGGTTGACCCCAGCGCCCCGTAGCTCACCCCGGCGCTGATGCCCACCACTTTTACCGGGTTATCGGAGTAGGCCACATCGTTTTTAATTTGTTCCAGCCCACGGGTGGTTAAAAAGCAGGCCGGAGACACCGCAAACACTTTTTTGCCGGTAGAAGCCAACCCCGCCGAAACGCCCACCAGGTTTTGTTCGGCAATGCCCACTTCTACAATTTGGTCGGGCAACGCCTGGCCAAAAGGCACCAGCTTGCCAGACCCCCGCGAATCGCTGGTAACTACCAGCAAATTTCGGTCTTGCCGGCCATATTCTACCAAAGTGTTGCCAAATTCTTCTAAGTTTGATTTTCCTAGTTCCATTGCAGCGCCTCCACCTGGTCAGCTACCGGCGCAAGCAGTTGCGCTTCGGCGGCTTCCAGCTCGCTCATGGCCTGGGCAAATTCCTGGTTAGTTGGAACTTTGTGGTGCCAGTTGATTTTGTTTTCAATAAAACTGACCCCGCAGCCCTTGACCGTGCGCGCCAAAATCAGGCTGGGTTTGCCCGACGCAAACGGCACCTGGGCAAGAACATCCGTCAGTTCGGCTACATCATTGCCGTTGACGGTTTTAACGGCGTACCCAAACGCTTTAAACTTATCCACCAACGGTTCAAGGGAGTTCACTTCTTCGGTGGGGCCGGTTATTTGTAGACCATTCCGGTCAACAATTACCACCAGATTATCCAGTTTGTAGTGGGCGGCGTTCATTGAGGCTTCCCAACAGGAGCCTTCGGACAGTTCGCCATCGCCCAGCAGAGTGTAAACCTTGTAATTACGGCCATCTTTCTTGGCGGCCAGCGCCATACCCACCGCAATGGGCAGGCCGTGACCCAACGCGCCGGTATTTTGCTCAATGCCGTTAACTTTGCGGGTGGGGTGTCCAATAAAAGGGGATTTATACTGGCACAGGGTGTCCAGCGCGGCTAAGGGGAAAAAGCCCCGGTCGGCCAGCACGGTGTACAACGCCTCAACCGAATGGCCTTTGCTTTGAATGTACCGGTCGCGGTCGGGGTGGGAAAAATTCTCCGGGGAAACGTTCAGCACCCGGTTGTAAAGCACATTCAAAATATCAACACAAGACAAGCTGCCGCCGGTGTGCCCGGCATTTGCCTTTTTTATAATCGTCAGAATTGTTTTACGGTAGCGAATTGACTTTAACTTCAGGTCTTGGACGGTTGTCATCAATAAAAACCTCCTACGCCATCGGGTCAACCTGACAGACGATTGCATAATTACGCAAGTTGTAGTTTTTTATTCACGGGTTCAGTATACGCGCTACCTGATTATTTATCAACAAGTGAATAATTATGCAAGCAGATATAAAAATTCTCCGGCGGCATTGAGTCTCAGCCAACAATTGGAGTATAATTTGCCCCAGATTATGGTAACTTTCTTTGCATTTACGCCGCCAACCAGCCATGAAATCGCGTTTTACCGCTAACCTTCGCCTGCCCCGCAATGTTTGGGTGCTCACCCTCACCTCATTCCTTACCGACATCTCCTCGGAAATGTTGATTAACGTGCTGCCGCTGTTTTTGGCCAATGTGCTGGGGGTGCAAACCACCATCATCGGCCTGATTGAAGGCGTGGCCGAAACCACCGCCAGCCTGGTAAAACTGTTCTCCGGGGCGCTGTCGGATCGCTGGGGAGAGCGCAAGCGGCTGGCGGTGCTGGGCTACGGCCTGTCAACTGTGGTTAAGCCGTTTTTGTATTTTACCACCGGCTGGGGCTGGGTGCTGGGCGTGCGTTTTGCCGACCGGGTGGGCAAGGGCATCCGCTCTGCACCGCGCGACGCCCTGCTGGCCGACAGCGTTGATGCCGACCGGCGCGGTATTGCCTTTGGATTGCACCGGGCCGGCGATACCGCCGGGGCTTTTGTGGGCCTGGCGATTGCCGCGCTGATTATTTGGGCCACGCAAACCAACGCCGCCACCCTCACCCGGCAGAGCTTTCGGTGGGTGGTTTTGGCCAGCATTATTCCGGCGGCGCTGGCGGTGCTGGTACTGGCGCTGGGCGCCACCGAAACCAAAATAGCGGTGGCGGCCAACCGCGCCGGCAGCCCCACCCTGCGATTGCGCTGGCGGGCGCTGGACTATCGGTTTAGGCTTTTTTTGGGAGTGATGGTGGTGTTTACGCTGGGCAACTCGGCGGACGCCTTTATTATTTTGCGCGGCCAGGAGCGCGGGCTGAACGTGCTGGGGGTAATGGGCATGCAGCTCACCTTTAACGCGGTGTACAGTTTGCTGTCCGGGCCGTTAGGGTCGCTCTCGGACAGAATTGGCCGGGCGCGGTTAATGCTGGCCGGCTGGTTGATGTACGGCCTGGTTTATCTGGGTTTTGCCCTGGCTCAAACCGGCTGGCAGGTGTGGCTTTTATTTGGATTATACGGCGTGTATTACGCCACCACCGAAGGCGCGGCCAAGGCGCTGATCGCCGATCTGGTTCCCCCGGCGCAACGCGGCGAGGCTTACGGCCTGTTTTACGCCGCCGTGGGGTTGAGCGCGCTGCCGGCCTCGGTGATAGCCGGAGTGTTGTGGCAGGGCTGGGGGCCGTGGCCGGGCTTTGGGCCAGCAGCGCCATTTTTCTTTGGCGCGGGGCTGGCGTTGCTGGCGGCAAGCATGCTCTACGCAGGGCGGTTCTTAGCCAATTCCACATAATCGGTTATAATAACAAAAAAACCAATTAAGGTTTGCTTCACAATGCGCTTGATTTATCAAACTGATCCGCCTGGACTTGTTTACTATGCACGCCACAACAGGAGGGCTAACTCTACCAACACTACTTTATATTATCTGAGAGGTTTATAACCGTGTCTCGAAAACAGCGCGACAGCCGCAATGAAATGAGCTGGTACCGAGCTGACTTACATTTGCATACGCCCGCCTCTAATGATTACCAGGAACCGAGGGCCACTTACCTTGATATTCTGCGCACCGCCGAGGTGCGTGAGCTTGATATTATTGCTTTTACCGACCACAATACGGTTGCTGGCGTTAGAAAACTGCGCGAAGAAGTTAAAGAGCTTGAGTTACTGGCGCAACTCAACCGGATTAAACCGGATGAAAAGCAGCAACTCGACGAGTTTCGCCGGTTGCTGGATAAAATTTTGCTTTTGCCCGGCTTTGAACTGACCGCCACGCTGGGCTTTCACATTTTGGGCATTTTTCCCCCGGAAACCACCTTAAGAGAACTGGAGCACATTTTGCTCAACCTGCGGGTGCCCGCCGACAAACTGGACGACGGGGCCACCGAGGTGGGCGCCACCGTAGACGCGCTCACCGCCTACCGGATTATTAATGAAGCCGGCGGTTTGGCCATTGCCGCCCATGCCAATTCATCGCACGGTGTGGCGATGCAGGGTTTTAATTTTGGCGGGCAAACCAAAATTTCTTACACGCAGGATTCAAACCTGCACGCTCTGGAAGTAACCGACCTGGAAAGCCGGCGGCGGCGCACCACGGCCAACTTTTTTAACGGCTCCAAGCCCGAATACCCGCGCCGGATGCATTGCATTCAAGGTTCCGACGCCCACCGCCTGTTAAAAGACCCCGTGGATAAAAACCGGCTGGGCATTGGCGACCGCATCACCGAAGTTTATTTGCCCGAACCGGGTTTTAACGCGCTCAAACAACTATTTTTGGGCAGCGATTTTTCGCGCACGCGCCCCTTCCGGGCTACCCAGGCCCCGCTTGATCACGTTATCGAAGCCCGCAAAGAAGGCACCAACATTGTGCAGGCGTTTCACCCCTCAATGGCCCGCCGCGACGGCCATTTGTACGCCGTGCTGTGCGATATTTGCGCGTTTGCCAACACCAACGGCGGCACCATTTACGTGGGGCTATCCGATGTTCCCCAGGAACCTGTTTTGGGCCTGCCTAAACCCACCGAAGCCGCCCACATCATTAAAAATGATGTTGAAAAGCGCATCACGCCGCCGCTGAACATTGAAATTGACGAGCACGACGTGCAGGGCAAAAAAGTATTGCAAATCAACGTACCCATGGGCGAAGACCCGCCCTACGTGGTTGACGAGTACAAAATTTACGTGCGCGATGAAACCGACACCAATCAGGCCGTGCGCGATGAAATTGTGGCGCTGGTGCGCCGCAGTTTCATCAGCAAAGGCGATTGGCCCGCCCAGCCCGAACCCGCCGTTGCCACCGAGCCGCCGGAGTTGGGCCAGGTTTTGCCCGAACCGCAAACCGGCGTGGAAATAGTGCTGCGCGAATCGCGCAACGGCAAAACATTCTACAGCCTGCGCGATTTGCGTAACGGCAACATTGTGCAAAACGTCACCCGCCAATCGGCCCGAAAATTGTGGCAATACGCCCTAACGCAGCACGAAACCAACACCGTTGATATTAACAAAGTGGATTGGGTGGGCGATATTGGCCTGTGGAAAAAACACAAACGCGGCGGCCAAATCCGCTTTGATCTGGTGCAACGCGGCTCCAACCAGGAATTGCGCGTGTTCTACGGCGTTACCGAAGACGGCATTTACGGCCCGTGGCTGGAACTTATTGATAACAGCGAGAACGGGGCATGATTAAAGCCGGCATTCTAACCATCAGCGACCGGAGCGCGGCGGGTGTGTACCAGGATAAAAGCGGCCCGCTGCTCCGCGAGCTGGTTACGGAAAAACTTAACGCCACCGTTGAGCGGGCGCTTGTTGTGCCCGATGACCAGAACGTGATTGCCGCCACCCTGCAAAAATGGGCCGATAACGACAGGCTGAACCTTATTCTCACCAGCGGCGGCACCGGCTTTGCCCCCCGCGATGTTACCCCCGAAGCCACCCGGCAGGTGATTCACAAAGAAGCGCCGGGGCTGGTGTTTGCCATGCTGCGCAATAGCCTGGCCGTTACCCCGCACGCCATGCTGTCCAGAATGGTGGCCGGCATTCGGCATCAAACTTTAATTATAAACCTGCCGGGCAGCCCCAAAGCCGCCCGCGAAAACCTGGAAACCATCCTTCCCGCCCTGCCCCACGCCCTGGAACTACTGGCCAACAACCCGGCAGCCGAACAACATCACTAAACTATGGAGCAACCCAGATGAGCGCAGACTGTATTTTTTGTAAAATTGCGGCGGGTGAATTTGGCGGCCCGCCCCTGTTTCAAGATGACGATGTTACCGCTTTTAAAGACATTAACCCCCAGGCTCCGGTTCACATTTTGTTGATTCCCAACCGGCACATCACTTCGGTGCGCGAAGCCACGCCGGAAGACGCGCTGCTGCTGGCCAAATTAATGCAAACCGCCGCCAAAATCGCCGATGACCAGGGCTTGGGCGGCGGCTACCGGCTGGTAATTAACACCGGGCCGCACGGCGGGCAAAGCGTGTTTCACCTGCACGTGCACCTGTTGGGGGGCCGCCCCATGACCTGGCCGCCCGGTTGAACCATCAATTTAACCCCAACCCAGCCAAAATTTAACCACTAACATTAAAAAATTTGGATACAAACAATGAGCCTGATCGAACAAATTAACTCAGATTTAAAAGATTCCATGAAAAGCGGCGATAAATTCCGCACCGAAACCATTCGCGGCCTGAAATCGGCCATTAAATATGCCGAAATCGAAGCCGGCGCAACGCTGGATGACGCCGGCGTGTTGGCGGTGATTTCCAAACAGGCCAAACAACGCCGCGATTCAATCACCGAATTTCAAAAAGCCAACCGCACCGATCTGGTGGAAAAAGAAGAAGCGGAACTGGCCCTGCTGGAAACCTACCTGCCCGTGCAACTCTCCGCCGAGGAAATCACCGCCAAAGCGCAGGCTGTCATCGCCCAACTGGGCGTATCCGGCCCCAAAGCCATGGGCCAGGTAATGAAAGAGCTGGTGCCTCAACTGCAAGGCCGCGCCGATGGAAAGCTGGTTAGCCAGGTGGTGCGCGATTTACTAAACAGCTAATCGCCTATAATTTGTATGCCAAACAGCAGCCGGGCCGGCCTTCCTCCTCCAAAAAAATTTAACCGCGATAAAGCGCGCGCCGCGCTTGTGGCCGTAATTTTTATTGCCGGCGGTATTTTTGTGCTGGCTTACAAAATTTCGCCGTTTAACGTGGTTGATTTAAAAATTGGCGAAGTTGCCACCCAGCCGGTAACAGCTCACCAGCAGATTTCGTACACCAGCCAGATTGAAACCGATGCCGCCCGCGAACGCGCCCGCAATTCGGTGCCGGTGCAATACACCGCCCCAGACCCCCGCGTGGCCAGAGAACAGGTTAACCGGCTGCGGAAAATCTTTGATTATCTGGAATCGGTGCGCGCCGACACCTACGCCTCGCTGGCCGATAAATTCAAATGGATTGACGCCATCCCCGATTTTACCGTGCCGGACACGGTAGTAGACCAAATCCTTATTATGGATGACCAAACCTGGGGCGCGGTTAAAAAAGAGGCGTTGCGGCTGCTGGATACCGTTCTGCGCGACGAAATCAAGGAGTTACAGGTATCGGCCAAACGCCGGGAACTGCCCAACAAAGTGGCGCTTGATATTACCCAGGATCAATCCGATGTGATTGTGACCATCACCTCCAACATGATCCGGGCCAACACCTTTCCCGATGAAGTCCGCACCGAAACCGAACGGCAAGCCGTGGCCGACGCGGTTGAGCCGGTCAAAGTCACCATCGAGGCCAACGAACTGATTGTGCCCGCCGGGCGGGTGGTTGGCGAACGGGAAATGGAAAAAATCCAGGCGTTGGGGCTGCAACAGTCTCAATTTAGCTGGATGCAGGATTTGGTTGCGCCGGCCATTTTGCTGCTGATGACGGTAATCATTTTTGGCATATACGTGGCGCAATACAGCCCGCGCACGCTCAAACAGAGCAACCGGCTAAGCCTGCTGGCGGTGCTGGTTATTATCTTTTTGGGCACGGCCAAAATTCTAATTCCCGCCGGGTTATTTTTACCTTACATGTACCCTATCGCCGCCTTAACCATGATGGTGGCGGTGCTGGTTGACGCGCCGCTGGCCTTTATTATTACCGCTATTCTGGCCTTTTTGGCCGGCTACATCTCGCCCGACCGCTCTGAAGAAATTGTAATCTACTTAACCTTGAGCGGCTGGGCCGGCATTTTGGCATTGGGCCGGCTGCCCAGAATCAACAGCATTTTGTGGGCCGGCACGTATGTGGGCCTGGTGAACACCGTCATCATCACCATTTTTAACCTTGAATTTGAAACCATGCTCGGCCCCAATAACATTGGCCAGTTGATGCTGGCCGGCGTGCTGAACGGCATTTTCTCCGCCGGGCTAACGCTGATTGGCCTGTTTGCCGTGGGCAACCTGTTTGGCATTTCCACCTCAATCCAACTGCTGGATTTGGGCCGCCCCACCCAACCGCTGCTGCGCCAACTGCTGCTAAAAGCGCCGGGTACTTACCACCACAGCCTGATGGTGAGCAACCTGGCCGAACAGGCCGCCGAGCGCATCAACGCCGATTCGCTGTTGGTGCGGGTAATGGCCTACTACCACGATATTGGCAAAATGCAGCGCCCCTACTTCTTCATCGAAAATCAGCCCGATGGCATGGCCAACGTGCATGAAAAGCTCGATCCGCAGGTAAGCGCCCAAATCATCATCAGCCACGTTACCGATGGGCTGGATTTGGCCAAAAAATACCGGCTGCCGCCGGCCTTAAAAGATGGCATTGCCCAACACCACGGCACCAGCCTGGTGAGGTTTTTTTACTACCAGGCCGTAGAAGCCGCCAAAGCCAAAGGCACCGAAGTAGACGAAGCCCGGTTTCACTACCCCGGCCCCAAACCGCAAAGCCGCGAAACCGGCATTTTAATGCTGGCCGATGTGTCCGAAACCACCGTGCGCGCCCTCAAACCCCGGTCTGCCGTGGAAATTGACGAAATTGTGCAAAAGTCCATCACCCACCACCTGGATACGGGCCAACTCGACGAGTGCGATTTAACAATTTCTGATTTACACAACATCCGCACCGCGTTTGTGGATATTCTGCAAGGCATTCACCACCCGCGCATCAAATACCCGGACCAACTGCAAACCGATGACGCCCCGCCCCAACAACCGTCACAACCCGCCGATACCGCTCAATCCCTAAAATCAATCGCTGGAACCGGTTTAATCCAGCAGAAATGAAAGCAATATGGACATTTACCTTGAAGTAGACGAACCGTTTGCCGCCGCCATCAACACCGAACGGCTGGAACAGGCCGTGCAAACCGCCCTGCAACTTACCAACCGCTCCGGGCAAAGCGTGGCTATTTCGGTAACGGATGCCGAAACCGTGCAGCAACTCAACCTGGAATACCGCCACATCAACGCCCCCACCGATGTGCTCTCTTTTGAAAACACGCCCGACCCCGACTTTCCCGATTTCCCGCAGGAGGAGTTAGCCGGCCATCTGGGCGATATTGTGATTGCCTACCCGGTGGCGCAGGCTCAAGCGCAGGCCGCCGGCCATGCCACTATGGATGAAGTGATGCTGTTAACGGTGCATGGCGTTTTGCATTTGCTGGGGTTTGACCACGACACCGACGCCAACAAAGCCCAAATGTGGGAGTTGCAGCAAACAATTATGCGCCAGCTTGGGTTGCCCCACGTGCAACCCACCGAAAATTAAAGGCAGTTGTGGCCAAAATAACCCGCTTGCAGAGTTTTGGGTATGCCCTGGCCGGAATACGGCACACGCTCAAAACCCAGCGCAACGCCCAAATCCACGTGGCCGCCGCCGGAATGGTGTTGATTTTGGGCTTGATCGCCCGCCTCAACCGCCTTGAATGGGCTATTTTGGCCTTAACCAGCGGCTCGGTGATTGCCGCCGAAATGCTCAATACCGCCACCGAAGCCGCCATGGATTACGCCACCACCGAATACCATCCGCAGATAAAAATTGTAAAAGACGTGGCCGCCGGAGCGGTGCTGGTGGCGGCCATCACCGCCGTTATTGTGGGGCTGCTCATTCTGGGGCCGCCCCTGCTCAACCTGTTGTGGCCGGTCTAAAACAGCGGGCTAAAACTTGCCAAAGAACTCAAAGGCAGTAAAATAGCGGGTGCAAAGGCTCATAGCTCAGTTGGTAGAGCAGCTGACTCTTAATCAGCGGGTCGAGGGTTCGAGTCCCTCTGAGCCTACTTACTGGTGCTCAACTGGCAAATTGATTATTTCATCACCCAAACACCATAAAACCAAATTGAGCCACCACACAAACGAGCAGCGCCGGGCGCTGCTCGTTTGTGTTTAAACCACTGCAAGGCCCTGGCGATTTATGCATATTATCACCACCCACACCAACGCCGATTTTGATGCCGTAGCTTCGATGCTGGGCGCGTGGTACCTGTACCCCGACGCCAAACCGGTGCTGCCCGTTACCCTCAACCGCAACGTGCGCGATTTTATCATTCTGTACGAGAACACGTTGCCCTTTATTCACCAAACCGATTTGGGCCGCGCCGTCATTACCCGGCTAACGCTGGTTGATACCCAGCAAATCCCATCGGGCCTGAAAAACCTGGCCCCCGATGTAAAGTTGCACATCATTGACCACCACTACGACGCCCACCAATCGCCCGGCGCGGTGCTCAGCCTCACCGAAACCGGGGCCAACGCCACCCTGTTTGCGGAGCAACTCCGCGAAGCCGGTCGCCGGCTGTCGGCGGTGGAAGCCACGCTGTTGCTGCTGGGCATTTACGAGGATACCGGCGCGCTCACCTACGGCAGCACCACCGCCCGCGATTTACAGGCCGCCGCCTGGTTGCTATCCGAAGGCAAAGCCCGGCTTGATGTGGTGCGCGAGTACCTCAACTACCCCATGAGCGATGCCCAAAAAGCCCTGTACGAGCAACTTGATGAGCAACTGGAAACGCACCACATTCACGGCCACAGCATTGTGATTGGCCCGGCCAAAGTTGACCACTACGTTGAAGAAATCAGCAGTTTGGCCAGCCGCATCCGCGATTTGTACCAGCCGGACGGCCTGTTTATTTTGGTGCAGATGCCCGACCACGTGCAGATTGTGGCCCGCTCCGTGACCGACGCCATCAACGTGGGGCGCATCGCCGAATATTTTGGCGGCGGCGGCCATCCCCGCGCCTCGGCGGCGCTGGTAAAAAATCAAACCGTGGGCGAAGTTAAACGCCAGTTGCTGAATTTGCTCAAGCTGGAAGTGCAACCGGCGGCCACCGTCGGCCAGATTATGTCAAAAGGCGCGCGCACCCTGGCCCCCACCGACAGCGTGCGCCACACCGCCGCTATGATGGATCGCTACGGCCACGAAGGTTTTCCGGTGGTAGACCCCGACACCGGCAAAATTGTGGGCATTATGTCGCGCCGCGAGGTAGATAAAGCCCGCCGCCACAAGCTCGATGGGGCGCATATCCATCAATTTATGAAAAAGGGCGAATTTTTTGTAACCCCCGCCGACAGCATTGACACCGTGCAGGCGCTAATGACCCGCGAGCACATTGGCCAGGTGCCGGTGCTGGACCGGCCCGGCGGCAAAATCATCGGTATTGTTACCCGCACCGATCTGATTAATTTGTGGCAGGCGGCCACGCTGCCCGCCTCGCCGCACCTCAACCTGGCCGAACAGCTTGAGAAAACTATTTGCCCCAACCTGTTAATCCTGCTGCGCGAAGCCGGCGACCTGGCCCACCAGCGCGGCGACTCGTTGAATATTGTGGGCGGTTTTGTGCGCGATCTACTGCTGACCACGCTGCTGGGCAACCATTCGGCGGCTACCAAAACCAGCCCCCGGTTTGACCTGGATTTGGTGGTAGAGGGCGATGCCATTGCCCTGGCGCACGAGTTGCAGGCCCGGCGCGGCGGGCGGGTGCGCAGCCACAGCCGGTTTGGTACGGCCAAATGGATTTTAGACGCGCCCATTCAATTTGGCCCCAACGCCGCCGGCGATTGCACCCAACTCACCTCGCTGGATTTTGTAACCGCCCGCACCGAATTTTACCGCCATCCGTCGGCGCTGCCGGAGGTTGAACAAAGCTCCATCCGGCAGGATTTGCACCGCCGCGATTTTACCATCAACACGCTGGCGCTTGATCTCAGCCCCGATTGTTTTGGCCAACTGCTCGATTTTTACGGCGGCCAGAACGACCTGGAAGCCCGGCTGGTGCGGGTGCTGCACAGCCTCAGTTTTGTTGAAGACCCCACCCGCATGCTGCGCGCCGCCCGGCTGCTGGCCCGGCTTGATTTTGAACTGGAAGAGCGCACCGCCGAACTGCTCAACGACGCGCTCGATTTATTGGGCCGGGTAAGCGGCGAACGCATTATGCACGAACTCGAACTGATTTTTAACGAGCGCCAGCCCGAAACCGCGTTGCGAAAAATTGAAGAACTGGATATTCTGGTGGCGATTCACCCCGGTTTGGTGGTGGACAACCTGTATGTGGAACATGTGCGGCTGCTGCGCGGCGGGTTGCCCGGCACGCCGTGGGCCAACACAACGCCACAATCGGTGCATTATTTGGGGCTGATGTCCGTTTCGCTGGCCCGCGACGAGTTGGATAACCTGCTGGAACGGCTCAATTTACGCAGCGCCCAGCGCGCCACGCTCAAACAGGTGTATAAAATCAAACGCAGCGCCCAACGGATTGCCACCGCCAAAACCAACAGCCAGTTGTACCGCCTGCTGCAACCCACCAACGACGACGCCCGGCTGATTGCCTGGCTGGCGCTGGATAACCCGGTGGCCCGCGACCAGATTAAACGCTACCAGGCGTATCTCCGCAATGTAACGCCCCTGATTGACGGCAACTACCTCAAACAGGAACTAAAACTGGTGCCCAGCCCACTGTTTCGGGAGATTATCGAGGCGCTGCGCGATGCCCGGCTGGACGGGCTGGTCACGTCGCTGGCCGAAGAACGACGGCTGGTTGATAAAATTCTGGCCGAACAAACCCAACCGTAATGACCAACGCGAGGCAAACCCGGTGAAAAAGATAATCCATTTATGGGGACTGTTATTAATTTTAGCCGGTCTGGCCGGATGGGCGGTTATGCCGGCGCTGGCGCAATCGCCCCCGGCTAAAACCGGCCCAGAGTTTGTGCCGGGCGAAGTGCTGGTTAAATTTAAAACGCAGGTTGTTGCCACGCAGCAGGCCACCGTGCAAAGCGTGGGCGGGCGCACCCTGGCGGTATCGCCTTACAGCGGCGTGTTACGGGTGCAGGTAACGCCGGGGCAGGAACAGGCGGCGATGGCCACGCTGGCAGCCCGCCCCGAAGTTGAATTTGCCGAACCCAATTACATTCTTTCGGCGGCGGATATCCCCAACGACCCCTACTTTAGCGCGCAGTGGGGCCTTAACAACACCGGCCAAACCGGCGGCACGGCAGATGCCGATATTGACGCGCCCGAAGCGTGGGCCATCCACACCGGCGGCGGCCAAATCATCATTGCCGTGGTGGATAGCGGCCTCGATTTAACCCACCCGGATTTAGTGGACCGCATTTGGACCAACGCCGACGAAATCCCCAATAACAGCATTGACGACGACGGCAACGGCAAAATTGATGATGTGCGCGGCTGGGATTTTTGCAACACCAGCAGCACCCGGTGCGATGGCTCACCGGACAACAACCCCACCGATGAGTACGGGCATGGCAGCCACGTGGCCGGGATTGTTGGAGCAACCGGCAACAACGGTATCGGCGTAACCGGCGTTAACTGGCACGCCACATTGATGGCCGTAAAAGTATTGGACAGCATTGGAAAAGGAACCGTTGCCAGCGTGGCCGATGGCATTGACTACGCCGCAAATAACGGGGCCAACGTCATCAACCTGAGCCTGGCCGGGTACGGCACCCAATATCCCTGCGCCGGATACACCGCCATCCAACAGGCCATGCAACGCGCCCGGGCCAAAGGCGTGCTGATGGTAGTGGCGGCGGGCAACTACGGCAACTCCAGCCTGGCTTGCCCGGCGGCGTTTACGCTTGATACCGCCAACGGGCTTGACCAGGCGGTGGTGGCGGTGGGGGCCACAGACGCATTTGACCAGCATTTGTCCATTTCAAATTATGGCTCCGGGCTGGCGGTGGTTGCGCCGGGCGAAGATATTTACAGCACTTACAAAAACAGCGGCTACACCTCGCTGAGCGGCACCTCAATGGCGGCGGGCTTTGTGAGCGGGCTGGCCGGGCTGGCGCAATCGTGCAGCCCGGCGCTCACCGGCACGCAAACATTCACTTTGCTCAAAACCACCGCCGACGATTTGGGAACCACCGGGCGCGATAACACCTACGGCTACGGGCGCATCAACGCCTACCGCATGCTGGCGACGCTGAACAAGTTGCAGCCGCAAACAACGCTGGCCGCTTTTTTACTGGCGGATAACAGCCCTGGCCCGCTGCCGTATTATTACAACCTGCCGCTGGCGGTCAGCGTTACTTCGTCGGTAAGTTGGACGGCCACAATTTCGCCCGCGTTATCGTGGGTGGGGGTGGGCAGCCTGGGCGGAAGCTCAATTTCCGGCGTAAAACCCAATTTAACCGTGCCGCTGGTCATCACCCGGCCCACTCCGGCGGCGTATGGCGTGTACAGCGCCACGTTAACAATTACCAGCCAGATTGTGGGCGGGCTGCCGCTGTGCGACAAAACCGTAACGGTGCGCCTCAACTACATTCCCGAAGCGTATTTAAACCGCCTGTTGCTTATTTTTAAAAACTGGCGCGCCTCGCCGTAAACGCAGCCTGTGGTTAGCGATTAAAGGTGGCATTTTGGGATTTTGACAATTTAGCCGGGGCCGCGCATGATTGCCCCAAACAATCCGGGAGACGCCGTGTTCAAATCATCCTTTAAGTTATTAATGGGGCTGGCAATAATGATGCTGTTGGGTTGGGGCATCGCCGGAGAAGTAAACCCGGCAGCCGGGCCAAAGCTGCCCGTTTCGCCGGTGGTAACCCCGATGTTGCCGGCCAATACGCCCACTCCATTCACCGCGCCGCCCCAAACACCGGTTAAGCCATTGCCAATGTACACCTACACCATCATCAACACGTATCCCCATGACCGTAAGGCATTTACGCAGGGGTTAATCTATGCCGATGGCATTTTTTACGAAGGCACCGGGTTGCACGGACGCTCCACGCTGCGAAAAGTCAAAGTAGAAACCGGCGAGGTGCTGCAACTCCACAACCTGCCGCCGGACTTGTTTGGCGAAGGGATTACCATGTGGGGAGACACGCTGTACCAACTCACCTGGCAAACCCGGCGCGGGTTTGTATACAACAAAAACACATTTGTGGTACAGCGAGAATTTACCTACCCCACCGAGGGCTGGGGCATTACCCATGATGACCACCGGCTGATTATGAGCGACGGCAGCGACACCCTGTTTTTTTGGGACCCGCAAACGTTGCAGGAAATTGACCGCGTTCAGGTGCGCGATAATCATGGCCCGGTGGTTCGGCTGAATGAACTGGAATATGTTAACGGCGAAGTGTGGGCCAACGTATGGCAAACCGATTACGTGGCCCGGATCAATCCCGCAACCGGCGCGGTGGTGGGGTGGATTGATTTGCAGGGGCTGCTCACGCCCGGCGATAAAAGCGAGCCGGTTGATGTGCTCAACGGTATTGCCTACGATGCCGCCACGGATCGCCTGTTTGTAACCGGGAAATTATGGCCCAAAGTTTTTGAAATCAAGCTGGTGCCGGTAAAAATTCCATAATCTCACCGGCGGTGGAACTCACGGGGAAAAACAGAACTCCCGGCTTAGCGCCGGGAACAAACCAGTTTAGGCCGGGCCGTTAAATGGTTATTCTGTCCTCATTAAGCCACAGGCTATCGTACAAATTATCCTGGGCTTTAACAATGTAATCATGCCCCCACACACTGAGCAATTTAGTCAGCGCGGCAACCGCCAACAATACCAACAACCCGGTAGTAAATTTTAAGACCTTTGAATGTTGGTCGGCTGGTTTGATGGCAGTTACTTGGGTTTGGGGCACGCTGTGAACTTGCAACATGGGCTTCTCCCAAAAAATAGATGTCACTATCGGGGCGGAGTATAAATCAGGTAGCGGAGTCTCAAGTGGCGGTTAACTATTGAGTAATGCACCGGGCACAAAACCTGAGATTTAGTCACAGAGTACCAGATTATTTATCCGGCGTCAATTAGCCATTGAGCCATGCCACAAAAAAAGCGCGAAGCACCATGCGTTTCACGCTTTTTGGGTTGCCCAACCCGTTGTGCGTTACTGATCAAAAAATGGCCGGATGGCGTTTAAAATTGCATCCTTAGATTGCGGGCCATTCAACCGGGCAACTTCCTGAGCATTTTTAAACAAAATAAGCGCCGGCACCGCCAACACCTGATACTTTGCGGCGATTTCAGAGGCAGCTTCAATCTCAACATTGACTACCTTTACCTGCGCCGAATGCTCAGCGGCAATTTCTTGCAAAATTGGCCGCAAATCCTGACCACGAGCCAACCGGCTAGCCCCAAAATAAGCCAGCACAGGGATATCGCACTTTAAAACCTGGGGATCAAAGCTATTATCCGTAACACTTACCAGATTTATCACCATATTTTCTCCTCTATATTAAAACTGCCCCCAATATACCCCTACCAAAAATTTGTGTCAATTACTTTCTCAAGCCATCACTTGCAAACACTCAAAGAGCAAATGTACCACCAATCAAGCCAATTGTAACAAATGTACAAATAAGGCCACCCAAATTGCATAAAAAATCCAATTTGGAGTAAAATCAGCGCATTAACCCGCGCCAAATTCCCAAAAAATCTTCCAAAAATTTCGAATCCCAGAATTTGACCGAATTTTGAACCGATGCTAATATACAGATGTTCAAGTTTAGCCTCATTTTGAACATCTGTACCGAAGGTTTTTTGTTTTTCTGACCAAAATTTTAAATCTGGCAATCACTCATGGACAAAGCTGTCGTGGTAACTGTAAATATAATTCTCAATTCTGAAAATTGTTTGCTTTTTGCCGGAGAAATGGATAAAAAGGCGTATAACCGGTCATAGTAAAACTATGACGGGTTATGGGCCTTTTTTGTTTTGGCTCAGTATTAAATAATTAAATCCTAATTCAATATATTGTATCCTCAATTTACTCCGGGAGGATCTATTTTTAGAAAGGAGGTGGCCCTTACATAACAAACACCTGTTTTACTCGGGCGCCGTTCTGGTAGAAATTTAGCATCCACGGTACCCCAAAACCATTTCTGTATAACCTTTTAGAATCTTATTTAAAAATGTGAGAGGGAGAAAACCATGCAAATCATAGTAGGCGAAATCATTGGGACCATGCTCCTCATCCTGTTGGGTGATGGGGTAGTAGCCAACGTGCTGTTAAACAAATCAAAAGGGCAAAACAGCGGCTGGATCGTGATAACCACAGCCTGGGCCATGGCCGTGTTTGTGGGCGCGTATGCTTCGGCTGCCGTTAGTGGCGCGCACCTCAACCCGGCTGTCACCATTGGTTTGGCTGTAGCTGGCGCTGTTTCGTGGGCCAACGTACCCCTGTACTTTGTTGGTGAATTTGTAGGCGCGTTCATTGGCGCTACCCTGGTCTGGTTGATGTACCTGCCGCACTGGGAAGTTACGGAAGATAAAGGGCTGAAACTGGCCGTATTCTGCACCGGCCCGGCCATCTACAACACCGCTGCCAACTTCATGGGCGAAGTCATTGCTACCTTCGTGCTGATGTTCGGCATCCTGTGCATCAAAGGCGTTGTCCAAGACCCCAGTGGCGCGGCTGTGCCAATTAACATGGGCGCGTTGGGCATTATCCCCGTGGCCTTCCTGATTTGGGTACTCGGCCTTGGCTTGGGCGGCCCCACCGGTTACGCCCTTAACCCCGCCCGTGACCTGGGCCCCCGCATTATGCACTTTGTACTGCCCATCGCCGGCAAAGGCGACAGCGACTGGGGATACTCCTGGATCCCGGTTGCCGGCCCGATTGTTGGCGCGGTCATTGGCGCGGTTCTGCACAACGTATTAGTAGGAATGAATATTGGGTTCTAAACTCATTCAATTGAGTTTAGCGTAAGGGGGAAAAACAACTAGTATGAAGAAATTGATCAATAAGTCCGAAGATGTTGTAAAACAGTCTCTGGCTGGTGTGGCAGCAGCCCACAGTGATCTTGTAGTAGTTCGTTACGACCCCAACATTGTGGTTAGAGCCGACGCTCCGGTAAAAGGAAAAGTTAGCGTTATTTCCGGTGGTGGCAGTGGTCACGAACCAATGCACGGTGGCTTTGTTGGGAAAGGTATGCTCGATGCTGCTTGCCCAGGCGACGTGTTCACTTCGCCCACGCCAGATCAAATGGAAGCCGCTACCAAAGCCGTGGACGGCGGCGCAGGTGTGTTGCACATTGTTAAAAACTACACCGGCGACATTATGAACTTTGAAATGGCAGCCGAACTCTGCCAGGCCGAAGGCATTGAAGTTGCCTCAGTAGTGATTGACGATGACGTGGCCGTGCAAGACAGCCTCTACACTGCCGGACGGCGTGGCGTAGGCACCACAGTACTGGCCGAAAAAATCTGTGGCGCTGGCGCCGACAAAGGACTCAACCTGCAACAAGTGGCCGATCTTTGTCGCAAAGTAAACGACAACGGTCGCTCGATGGGGATGGCCTTGACCTCCTGCACCGTGCCCGCTGCCGGAAAGCCCACCTTTGAAATCGGTGACGATGAGATGGAAATCGGCATCGGCATTCACGGTGAACCAGGCCGGCAAAGAATGGCGCTCAAAACCGCCAAAGAAATCACCGAGATGATGGCCGAAACCATTATTTCGGACCTGCCCTTCAAAAACGGCGACCAGGTAATTGCTATGGTCAACGGCATGGGCGGGACCCCGCTGATCGAACTTTACCTGGTTTACAATGAGTTAGAACAAATTTGTAAAGGTAAAGGTATCTCCATTGCCCGCCGCTTGGTTGGCAACTACATTACCTCACTGGAGATGGCCGGCTGCTCAATTACCCTGCTCAAGGCAGATGCCGAGATTTTAGAGCTATGGGATGCACCGGTTCACACACCAGCACTGCGATGGGGAGCATAATAGATGGCAGTCAGTCGAGATAATCTTCTAACTTGGATTAACAAACTCCAAGAGATTTACGCCGAGAACAAAGAGTATCTAACCCAGCTAGATTCGGCCATTGGCGACGCCGATCACGGTATCAACATGAACCGTGGTTTTAACGCGGTAAAAAACGCCCTAGAAGCCGACCTGCCGGAGCAACCCACGGCCCTGCTCAAAGTAGTGGCCATGAGCTTGATTAAAACCGTGGGTGGCGCTTCGGGGCCGCTGTATGGCACCTTTTTTATGCGCGCCAGCGCCGAGGCCGCCGATAAAACCGAACTGGAAGCCGCTGATATAGTTTCTATGTTCGATGCCGGAGTACAAGGTATTCTTCAACGCGGCAAGGCCCAACTCGAAGACAAAACGATGATTGATGCTTGGTTGCCCGCTCTGGAAACCATGAAACAAGCCCTGGGGAACGGCTCTGGCCTGAGCGATGTCCTCAAAGAAGGGGCGGCTGCTGCCCAACAAGGGATGAAAAACACCATCCCCCTGCAAGCCAGAAAAGGGCGCGCCAGCTACCTGGGCGAACGTAGTATTGGCCACCAGGACCCGGGCGCAACATCAACCTATCTTATGCTTCAAGCCGCCGCCGATCTCTGGAGCTAAGAGATTATCTAACTGACACACCTCTTCCCTGTTGGGGCTTACGGCCAAAAACCATCTTCTGACCGCCGTCCAAACAACGGCGGTCAGAAGTGGCAGCCTTACCAAAATAAAAATTTTAAGTAGTTACCTAGATGTAACAAGAATGTGACAAAGGAGATTCATTATTATGGCTAAATACGTAGCAGCTATTGACCAAGGTACCACCAGCACCCGTTGTATGCTTTTCAACCATGCCGGTGAAAGCGTGGCCGTTCATCAATTAGAACACGAACAAATTTACCCCAAACCCGGCTGGGTAGAACACGACCCCATGGAAGTTTGGGCGCGCACCCAGGACGTGATCAAAGGCGCTCTGCAAAAAGCCGGCGCTTCCGCCAGCGACATCGCCGCCGTTGGTGTTACCAACCAACGTGAAACCACCGTGGTGTGGAACAAGAAAACCGGTAAACCCTACTACAACGCCATTGTGTGGCAAGACACCCGCACCGACAAAATCTGCAACGAACTGGCCAAAGACGGCGGCCAGGGTCGCTTCCAGGCTAAAGTTGGTCTGCCGCTGGCTACCTACTTCTCCGGCCCCAAGATTCGGTGGATGTTGGACAATGTTGATGGCCTGCGCGCCGATGCCGAAAAAGGCGACGCCATCTTTGGCAACATGGACACCTGGGTAATCTGGAACCTGACCGGTGGTGTTGACGGTGGCGCGCACGTAACCGACGTGACCAACGCCTCCCGCACTATGTTGATGGACCTTGACGGCTGCAAATGGGACGCCGAAATCGCCGAAATTATGGGCGTGCCGGTGGCCATGCTGCCCGAAATTCGCCCCTCCAGCGATCCCAAAGCCTACGGCTACACCCTGCCCGGTGGCCCCTTTGATGGCCGCATCCCCGTTTGCGGTGACCTGGGCGACCAACAAGCCGCTACCGTTGGCCAGGCCGGCCTCGATGTTGGCGAAGCCAAAAACACCTACGGCACCGGCTGCTTCATGATCCTGAACACCGGCACCGAAATTGTGCCCTCCAAGAGCGGCCTGCTCACCACCGCCTGCTACAAATTCGGCGACAAACCCACCGTTTACGCTCTCGAAGGCTCCATCGCCATCACCGGCGCGCTGGTTCAATGGCTCCGCGACAACCTGAAACTCATTGAAAAATCGCCCGATGTTGAAGCTCTGGCCCGCACCGTAGAAGACAACGGCGGCATTTACTTTGTACCGGCCTTCTCCGGCCTGTTTGCCCCCTACTGGAAGAGCGACGCCCGTGGCGTAATCGTGGGGATGACCCGCTACGTCAACCGCGGCCACTTTGCCCGCGCGGCCCTAGAAGCCACCGCCTTCCAAACCCGCGAAGTTCTCGACGCGATGAACTCCGACTCCGGCGTGCCACTGAAAGCCCTCAAAGTTGACGGCGGCATGGTCTTCAACGACCTGCTGATGCAATTCCAGGCCGACGTGTTGGGCGTGCCGGTTGTTCGCCCCAAAGTGGCCGAAACCACCGCTCTGGGCGCGGCCTACGCCGCCGGCTTGGCCGTGGGCTTCTGGGCCAGCGAAGACGACATCCGCAAGAACTGGGGCATGGACAAGACCTGGACCCCGTCTGCCGACGACTCCGCTCGCACCAAACTGTATGCTGAATGGAAGAAAGCCGTTACCCGCACGTTTGACTGGGTAGAATAATCCATTCTCCTCTCACTATAACTGAGATTTAGTTCAAGGGGGGACAAAACCTGTCCCCCCTTGACAATTAACCCAAAAGTGTTTTTGCAAGGCAAGGAGTACACACTTTAATGAAGAAATCAACAGATGTATTAGTAATTGGGGGGGGTGTTACAGGCTGTGGCGTACTCTTCGACCTGGCTCAGCGCGGTTTCAAAACCACGCTGGTGGAACGCGGCGCGCTGTCAAACGCCACGTCGGGCCGATTTCACGGCCTGCTACACAGCGGCGGCCGTTACGCCGTAAAAGACGCCGAAGCTGCCCGCGAATGCATTGTTGAAAACCAAATTCTGCGCAAAATTATGCCCCACTGTGTTGAAGATACCGGTGGGTTATTTGTGAGCACGCCCTGGGATCCGCCCGAACACGCCGATATTTTCAAAAAGGCTTGCCAGGATGTTGAAATCCCAATCGAAGAGCTTTCTATTCCCGAACTATTACGGCGCGAGCCGTTGCTTAACCCCAAAATTAGCCGGGCCTTTATGGTACCCGATGGCAGTGTAGAAACCTGGGAAGCCTGCCAATCCCTGGTGGATTCCGCCGCCGAATACGGCGCCGAAACCCTGATTTACCACGAAGTTATCAACCTGATTGCCGGCAACGGCAAAGTATCAGGCGCAGTTGTTAAAAATAAAATTACCGGTGAAGAAATCAGCATCGAAGCCGATCTGGTTGTAAACGCCGCCGGAGCTTGGGGCGGCCAAATTGGCCATATGGCAGGCTGTGACTTAACCGTTTATGCCGGCAAAGGCACCATGGTGGCCATGAACTACCGCATGGTCAATACCGTTATCAACCGTTGCGGGCCTGCCAGCGATGGCGATATTTTAGTGCCGGTTGGCTCGGTGGCCGTTATTGGCACCACCTCGGTTAATGTGCCCGATCCCAACAGCTATCCCATTGAAGATTGGGAAGTGGAAAAAATGATGGATATGGGCGAAAAGATTGTGCCCGCGTTTAAAAAATTCCGGGCGTTACGTGCCTGGGCCGGGGTACGGCCTCTGTACCAGGAAAAAGCCGCCGGAGCCGACCTGCGCAAAGTTACCCGCAAATACGCCCTGCTCGATCACTCTACCCGCGACGGTATGGACGGTTTTGTGACCATCACCGGCGGTAAATGGACAACTTACCGCCAAATGGCCGAACACACCGTAGATTTGGTGTGCCAAAAACTGGGTACCGAACGCCCCTGCCAAACTGCCACTACCGTTTTAAAACACGGCGAAGCCCAAAAACACTTTACGCTGGGCCAACGCCTTGACAAACTCGAACGCAAAGAACTGGCCGGCCAACTGATCTGCGAATGCGAAATTGTAACCCGTCCCCAAATTGAAGCCGAAATCGAACACAGCGACCGCTTTATC
Source organism: uncultured Caldilineaceae bacterium (assembly GCA_964517605.1). Lineage (GTDB taxonomy): Bacteria > Chloroflexota > Anaerolineae > 4572-78 > J111 > J095. The sequence goes on from CAZFCE010000013.1 coordinate 35,578, forward strand.
ATCAACGATCTCCGCCGCGATTTGCGGGTTGGTATGGGGCCGTGCCAGGGCGGTTTTTGCACCTACCGCGTGGCCGGTATTATGCACGAGCACAAAAAACTCTCCGCCCGCCAGGCCAACAAAGCCCTGGTAGATTTTCTGCAAGAACGCTGGAAAGGCGCTCAACCCGTATTGTGGGGGCAACACTTACGCCAATTTCAACTGGACGAGGGCATTTTTATGGGCCTGCTGGGGCTGGACAAACTCCCCGTAGAGTTAAGCGGCCTGGACCAAAGCCGGTTTGGTGAAGTGGAAACCGAAGGCTATTTTGAACTAGAACAAGCATAGAAGGATTTTCTATGATGATTAGATACGACACCGTTGTAATTGGAGCAGGCACCGCCGGACTCGCTACGGCATGCCAGTTGGCTCAAGCCGGCCAAAAAGTAGTAGTGGTTGCCACCGGCATTGGCGCATTGTTGCTAACCTCCGGTTGTGTTGATGTGCTCGGCTTTCATCCCGCGGATTCCGTTGACCCCGTTAAAAGCCCCGCCGCCGAACTGGACGGTTTTTTGGCTTCGCGCCCCGGCCATCCCTACAATTTTACCGGCCGGGCCAACATCGAAGCCGGGTTGCAAAAGTTTTTGCAAATTGTAAACCAGCACGGCAGCAACTACAAAGGCGATTTTTCTCGCAACTGGGTGTTGCCCAGCGGCGCGGGTGCGGTTCACCCCACTTGTTTGGCCCCGGAATCGCTGGCCAAAGGTGATTTAACCACCGGCCAAAGCATGCTGATTGTTGGGTTTAAAGAGCTGCGCGATTTTTACCCGGCGCTCATCAGCCAAAACCTCAATGAGCAAAACCTGGGCGTAAAAACCGAAGCCGCCTCCGTTGACATTTACATTCCGGCCTCCAACAAAATGAACGCCACACCTATAGAACTGGCCAACGCTTTTCAACAGGCAGACTTTCGCAACCAGGTGGTCAACGCCATAAAAAGCCAGGCTAAAGGATTTGACCGGATTGGTTTTCCGGCGGTTTTGGGCTTGGCCCAGCACAGCCAGGTGATGGCCGACCTGGAAAAACAACTGGATCGCCCTGTGTTTGAAATCAGCGCCCTGCCGCCATCGGTGCCGGGCCGCCGCCTGTATGAATCCTTCAAACAAGCCCTGCTAAACGCCGGCGGACGGTTAATTATTGGGGCCAAAGTAGCCGACGGCGTTATTGAAAACGGCCAGGTTACGCAAATCCGCATTGAAACTGCCAGCACGCTCCGGCCCGTTAAAGCTCACAACTACGTACTGGCTACCGGCGGTATTTTTGGTGGTGGTATTTTTGCTGCCGCCGATGGCGCAGTAACCGAAACCGTTTTTGGCCTGCCCGTTGCCGCCGATAACAACCGGCACAAATGGTTTAACCGGCAATTCATCTCGCCGCAAGGTCAGCCTGTGTTTGATGCCGGCGTTATGGTAAACACGCAGTTACAGCCGGTTAACGGCGATAACGCCCCGCTGGCCCAAAACCTGTACGCCGTTGGCGCAATTTTGGCCGGCAGCGATTGGACTCGCAGCCGCACCGGCGATGGCATCTCGCTGGCAACCGCCGCTGCCGTGGCCCAACAGCTAACCAACTGAGCCGACCAACAAACGAAAGCAAAGTAACACGTAACCGGAGCATTTAGCCGGTTACGTAGCCAGGAGTAATCAATGAGTACAGACACAATTGTAGATGATGTGACACATTCTATCTGGAATCAGGTACAATACAGCGCCGACCTGTGCATAAAGTGCAACATTTGCACGTCAAACTGCCCGGTAACGCAAGTAACCAGCCTGTTTCCAGGGCCAAAATTTGTAGGGCCGCAAGCGCAACGCTTCCGCAGCCCCAAAGAAATTTCGGTGGATGTGAGCGTAGATTATTGCAGCGGCTGCGGGGTTTGCACAATGGTGTGTCCGCACGGCGTAAAAGTAATGGAAATGAACGCCAAAGCCCGCTACAAACTTTACCAAAAGAAGCCCATCCCGCTGCGCAACCGTATTTTGGGCCGTTCCGAAATTTTGGGCATGCTGGCCAGCCCGTTTGCCCCGCTGGCTAACTTCTTTTTGAACGTGCGCCCCGTCCGCATCCTTGCCGAAAAAATAATGGGCATTCACCGCGATGCGCCGTTCCCACCGTTTTCATTTGAAACCTTCCGGGGCTGGTTCAAATCGGTGCACAGCAAATCGCCGCGCCAAAAAGTGTCCGATAAACGGGTGGTTTATTTTCACGGATGCAGCACCAACTACTACGAACCGCGCGTGGGCAAAGCCGCCGTGGCTATTTTGGAACACAACGGCTACGAAGTGATTGTGCCCGACCAGGTATGCTGCGGCCTGCCTATGCTCTCAAACGCCGAGTTTGAAGCCGCCTGCAAAAACGCCGACCGCAACATTAAATCGCTGGTAAAATACGCCCGCGAAGGTGTGCCGATTGTGGGTACTTCTACCAGCTGTATCCTGTCGCTAAAATCAGATTACCACCACATTCTGGATATTGACACCGAAGAAGCCGGCCTGGTAGCCAAAAATTCCTTTGACATCTGCGAATTTCTGCTGGATTTGGCCGACGCCGGCGAACTCAAAACCGATTTTCAGCCGGTGAACGTGACCCTGCCCTACCACTCACCCTGCCAGCTCCGCGCCCACAATATGGGGCTGCCGGCCATTGACCTGATGGAAATGATCCCCGGCGTAAAAATCAACCACATCCAGGCCGAATGCTGCGGTATTGCCGGCACCTACGGCTACAAAGTCGAAAAATATCACATTTCTCAGGCGGTGGGCAAGCCACTGTTTGATCAAATAAAAGCATCCGGCTCGAACATTGCCGTGTGCGATAGCGAAACCTGCCGCTGGCAAATTGGCAATTCTACCGGCGCAAACATGATCCACCCGATAGAATTGCTGGCCAAAGCCTACGGTTTGCAAGAGTTTTACTTTAATAACTAAACTAAGGGATCGAGGGCGCATCAAATTTGATGCGCCCTCGCTGATTATGAAATCTCTGGATAACTGGGAAGCATGCTGGGCGCCTTACGACGAACCCACTTACCAAACCGCGCTGAGTTTTGTTAACCCCGATGATGTTGTTTTAGATATTGGCGCCGGCGATTTACGTTTGAGTCGCCGCATTGCCGGGATTGCCCGGCAGGTGTATGCCATAGAGCGCCAACCCCAACTGTTGGCCCCAACCGAAGCGTTGCCGGCCAACCTCACCGTAATTTGCGCCGACGCCCGGGCCATCGCCTGGCCCGCCGGTATAACATTAGGGGTGCTGTTGATGCGCCACTGCACCCACCTGAAACAATACGTAACCAAATTACGCGCCTTGGGCTGCCATCGCCTGATAACCAACGCCCGCTGGGGCATGGACGTAGAATTGATGGATTTGGGACCGCGAATTCCGTGGCAGCACATGGGAACCGGGTGGTACGCTTGCACTTGCGGCCAAACCGGTTATATTCCTGATCAGGTTGAGCATATTACCGAGGAACACATTTGGCATGTAACCGAGGTAGAAAATTGCCCCGCCTGTAATTTATAAACAAGGATATTTTTATGGCTAAACGTCAGCGCCAGGAAAATAAAAGTTTTAACCTAATTGAATATGTAAAAACTCACCGGGAACAGGTCATCAAAGCGTTCTGGGTGGTTTCGGTGTCATTGTGTCTTTTATTGGGTTACGCCCACGGGTATCCAATTGTGGCCGAAGGCCAGGTTGGCTACGGAATTATGATTGGATTGGCCTGGGGTGTGGGCGCATTTCTGGCCATTTTAGTTACAGTTTACCTTAACCGAAAACTAAAAGGCTGGTAAAACAACCGCCAGGGCTACCAAAAACTTTATGTAGTTAAAGCCTGATACATTATGCCGGATTATATTCTTACAATTGACCAAAGCACGCATAATACTCAATGTATTATTTTCAATCGGCACGGCGAAATTGTTAGCCGATATGTGTTAAAACATCGCCAGGTACACCCCGATGCCGGCTGGCTGGAACACTATCCGCTGGAAATTTGGGCCAATACCCAGGTAGTCATCACCACGGCTATGGAAAAAGCCGGGCTAAAAGCCGATGACATTGCCGCAATGGGCATTGCCAACCAGCGAGAAACTACTATGGTGTGGGATAAAAACACGGGCCGCCCCTACGCCAACTCAATCACCTGGCGCGACATCCGCACGATTGATATTTGCAACGAACTCGCCCGCAACGGCGGGCAAGACCGCTTTCGGCAGGATGTGGGCTTGCCCCTGTCAACCTACTTCTCCGGCCCCAAAATCAAATGGTTGCTGGATAACATTCCGGGGCTGCGCGAGGCGGCGCAAAACGGTGATGCCATCTTTGGCAATATGGATGCCTGGCTGTTGTGGAACCTGACCGGCGGCATCAACGGCGGCGTTCATGTTACCGATGTCACCAACGCCTCGCGCACCATGCTGATGAATTTGCAAACCATCAACTGGAACCCCGACATCTGCGATATTATGACCATTCCCACGGCCATGCTGCCCCAAATCCGCCCCTCCAGCGACCCGCTGATTTACGGCTACACTCAACCCGATGGCCCGCTGGGCGGGCGCGTGCCCATTTGCGGCATTTTAGGCTCGCAACAGGCCGATGCCGTAGGCCACATGTGCCTTAATCCCCGCGACGTGAAAAACAGCTACGATGGCGCTTCGTTTATGATTATGAACACAGGCCGGGAGATTGTGCCCTCCAGCCACGGCCTGCTCACCACTATTTGCTATCAATTTGGCAACGAACCGCCCATTTACGCCCTCGAAGGCTCAATCACCTTCTCCGGCCTTTTACTTGAATGGCTACGCGATAATCTAAAAATTATTGACGAGATTCCGCAGATTGAAACTTTAGCCAACACCGTGGCCGACAACGGCGATGTGTACCTGGTGCCCGCCTTTAAGGGCCTGTTTGCTCCCTACTGGCGCAATGATGCCCGCGCCGCGATTGTGGGCCTGACCCGTTACACCAACAACGGCCACATTGCCCGCGCCGCCATTGAGGCCATTGCTTTTCAAACCCGCGACGTGCTGGAAGCCATGAACGCCGACGTGGGCACGCCGCTCGACAAGCTGAAAGTGGGCGGCGATTTAACCGATAATAACTTGCTGATGCAATTTCAGGCCGATTTGCTGGGTGTGCCGGTGGTTCGGCCCAAAGTAAAAGAAACAACGGCGCTGGGCGTGGCCTACGCCGCCGGTTTGGCCATTGGTTTTTGGAAGAATCAGGCCGAAATTGAGGGGTTGTGGGCCGTTGATAAAATTTGGGAACCCGGTCTTACCGCCAAAGACTCTTCGCAACTGTACCAAAGCTGGAAAAAAGCCATAACTCGCACCTTTAATTGGGTGGATACTAACTAAAACCAAAATTCATCTGTCCGGACCATCTATCATGATCCAATTGGACGAAGAGCGCTGGGACCTGCTAGCCAGAGTGGCCCACCTCTACTACAAAAAAAACTTAACCCAGGCCGAAATTGCCAAGCACTTTAACATGTCGCGTCCCCAAATATCGCGGCTGTTAACCGAGTGCAAAGAGAGTGGAGTAGTTGAAATCAGCATCAACTACCCCAAAAACACGCTCTCAACCCTTAAACAGGATTTGCTAGATTACTTTAGCCTGAAACACGTCAGCATTTTAAGCGCCGGCGATTTTGGCTACACCCAATTACAAGAGCAACTGGGCGTGCTGGCGGCCCGCCACCTGGAAGAGCAGCTAAAACCGGGGATGATTTTAGGTATTTCGTGGAATACCGGCGTGTACCAGGTGGTCAAGGCGCTCCAGGCGGCCCGGCAAGAGCAAGTAACCGTGGTGCAACTTACCGGCGCGGTTGGCACCATCAACCCGCTTATTGATGGCCCGGATTTAACCCGCTGGCTGGCCCAAACGCTGGGCGCTCAGTACAAATACCTCCACGCGCCGCTGCTGGTAGAAAGCCCCGCCACCCGCGCCGTGTTAATGCAAGACCGGGCCGTGCGCGAGCCAATGGCCCTGCTCAATGAAATGAACATTGCCTTGATTGGTATTGGCAGCTTGCTGCCGGCTTTGTCCAGCCTGTTGCGGGCCGGGCACATCACCGAAAACGAACTGCGCGAAATTGTGCGGCAAGGCGGCGTGGGCGAGTTGTGCGGCTACCACTACGACCTGCGCGGCAATGTGCTGCCTTTGGAGCTTCACCAGCGCATTATTGGGGTAGACATAGAAATTTTGCGCCACACGCCGTATGTTATTGGCGTGGCGGGCGGCATCCACAAAGCCTCGGCCATTTTGGGGGCGCTCCGGCTGGGCGTAATTGATTGTTTGGTTACCGATGAAATTGCGGCCCGGGCGGTGCTCAAAATGGTAGCCCAGCACGACCGCTACGAATATCGGGCCAACGCTCCCGGCTCAAAATAAATGCTAAACATTCTGGTGATGGGCGCGGGGGCAATTGGTTGTTTTGTGGGCGGCGCACTGGCAGCCAACGGCCACGCCGTTACCCTGCTGGGCCGCCCGGCCCCAATGGCCCAAATCGCCGCGCAGGGATTAACCATCATCTGGCCCGACCAACCGCCCCGACAAATATTTTTAAAAACCGCCACCGCGCTGACGCCGCCCCCCGCCCCGTATCAATTTATTCTGCTTACCGTAAAATCACCGGCTACCGCCGACGCCGCCGACCAACTGGCCGTGCTGCCGCTGGAACACACCCACATTGTGTCGCTGCAAAACGGCATTGGCAATGAGGAACTCCTGGCCCAAAAATTTGGCCCCCGGCGGGTGATTGCCGGCACCATCACCATTCCCATTCAAACGCCCCACCCTGGCGTCATTCAGGTGAGCAAAAACAAAGGCGGGTTGGGGCTGGCTCCGCTGGTGGCCGGGCAGCCGGTAGCCGAGTTGGCCGGCGCGCTCACCGCCGCCGGCTTAACCACGCGCACTTACGCCGATTACCGCGCCATGAAGTGGTCAAAATTGCTGCTGAATATTGTAAACAACGCCTCCTGCGCCATTTTAAACCAGCCACCGGCCCAAATTATCAACCAGCCAGACCTGTTTAACCTTGAACTGGCGGCCCTCCGCGAAGCCGCCCAGGTGATGGCGGCGCAGGGCTTAAACGCCGTAAATTTGCCGGGCTACCCGGCGCAATGGCTGGCGCGATTGGTGCTGGCCCGCCGGCTGCCTCAGTCCATCCAACGAGCCATTTTGCGCCCGTTTTTGGTGAGCGGGCGCGGCACCAAAATGCCATCGCTGCAAATTGACCTGGCTTCGGGCCGCCAAACCTCGGAGATTGAGGCGCTCAACGGCGCTATTGTTACCGCCGGAGCGCAATATGGCCTGCCCACGCCCGTTAATCAGGCTCTTACCCAAATTTACAGCGGGCTAATTTCCGGCCACCTGGCCTGGAGCGAATACCAGAACCAGCCCCAAAAACTGTTGCAGGCCGCCCACAACAACCGCAAAAAACTTTGACTCCTTTGACCTTTCGAATATACTCAAACCGTTCAACCTGCACAGGGAGTGAATTGTGATTATTATCCTTGGAATTTTGGCTATTGCGATGGCCTACCTGTCCGGCTCTATCCCGGTGGGCTATGTAGTGGCCCGCATGTACGGCATTGACGTGACGGCTTCGGGCAGCGGGCGGATTGGCGGCACTAACGTGTTGCGGGCAGCAGGCGCACCTGCCGCCGGGCTAACCGTCCTTGGCGACCTGTTCAAGGGGTTGTTGCCGGTTTACTTTGCCAAACAACTTTTACCCATTGCCGTTTTACTGCTCAACAACGGAGCCAGCCAGGATACGTACATCCACCTGATTGTGGCGTTGACCATGCCGGCGGCAGTGCTGGGCCACAACCATTCCATCTTTTTAAAATTTAAGGGCGGTGTGGGAGCCGGCACGGCCATTGGCGCGTTGGGCGGCGGAAATGTGCCGGTGGCGGTGCTGGTGGGAGCCTGCGCCATTATCGCGCTGGCGATTAGCCGCTACGCATCCATTCTCTCCACGGCGGTGGCGGTGAGCGGCGTAATCCTGTTTATTATTTTTGCCATGCTGGGACAAATCCCCTTTATGTACATTTTGGGCAGCGTGCTGGTAATGCTGATTATTGTCAACGCGCTGCGCCCCAATTACGCCCGCCTTCGCGCCGGCACCGAACGCCGGGTGGGGCAAAAAACGGAAAACATTACTCGCCGCTAATGGCCCAATTTCAAATTGACCTGCACTCGCACACTACCGCCTCGGATGGCACGCACTCACCGGCCCAACTGGTAGAACGCGCCGCCCACCGCGGCCTGAAAATTTTGGGCATTGCCGACCACGACACCACCGACGGTTTGGCCGCCGCGCAAGCCGCCGGTCAACAACTTGGCGTTGAAATTGTGCCCGGCATTGAGTTTAGCACCCAACGCGAACCCGACAAACACTTTATTGGCATTCACCTGCTGGGCTATTTCATCAACCCCGCCGCGCCGGCGCTGGTAGAAATGCTCAACCGGGTTAAACAGGGCCGGATTGAGCAAAAAATCCGGCAGATAGAATTGATGCAATCATTTGGCTTTGATATCCCCGTGGCGGCGGTGTTTGAGCGCGTGAACGGCGTGCCGGGCCGCCCGCACATTGCCACCGTGCTGATGGAACGCAATCCGGGCCGGTTTCAAAGCATGCAACAGGTGTTTAACGAATATCTGGGCTTTGGCCAAAAAGCGCACGTGCCCCGTAATTTTAGCCTGACCGTAGGCCAGGCCATCGCGGTGGTCAAAGCCGCCGGCGGGCTGCCGGTGCTGGCCCACCCCGCCGCCTACGATACCGGCCTCAACCCGATTACGGCGGTTACAAACGCCGCCGCCGAAGGGCTGGAAGGCGTAGAAGTGTACTATCCGTATGAAAGCGGCCATCGCGCCGGCAGCGGCAGCAGTTGGATTGGCCGCATTGAGCAACTGGCCCGCCAATTGGGGCTGCTGATTACCGGCGGCACCGATTTTCATGGCCGCCCCGATAACCCCGTTGACCTGGGCGACATGGGGCTAACCGGCCCGCAATTTACCGCGCTCAAAACCGGCTGGCAAAAACTACGCCAACTTTAAGGTCACTAACACTATATTTTGTGGTAAAATAGTTTACACGCCCTGTATTTAGGGCTACAAATCCAACAAACCAGTTCGCCCGTAATCTTTGCCATCGGTCGGTACCCAAAATTAGCCTGTACGATGAAAGCAAAATTTGCGGTATGTTAACCTGGCAGCCTTTAACCACAACTCAATTAATGCCTAATCGGCTCTGCGCCGCCCAAAGTTAGTGCAATTGCAGAAACCGCTACATTCCCTTGTAGCGGTTTCTGGTTTTTTATGACAAGTTCAGGAGGAACAGGAGAAGATGACCAAAAAATACTCTATCTCTATTGCCGGAAATATGGGGGTTGGTAAAAGCACATTAACCCGGTTGCTGGCCCAAGAGTTGGGCTGGACGCCATTTTTTGAAGTGGTTGACACCAACCCCTACCTGGCCGATTTTTACAAAGACATGCCCCAGTGGAGCTTTCACTCGCAGCTTTTCTTTTTATCGCGGCGGCTGCGCTACCACCGGCAGATTGCCTGCCACCCCAACCACGTTATCCAGGATCGCTGCGTATACGAAGATGCCGAAGTGTTTGCCCGCAACCTGCACCAGCGCCGCAACATGGCCGACCGCGACTACCAGCTTTACCGCGATTTATACGATGAATTCAGCCAGATTGTGCCGCCGCCCAACCTGATCATCTACCTTAAAGCCAGCGTGCCCACCCTGATTGAGCGCATTCACCGCCGGGGTCGCGATTTTGAGCGCGACATCTCGCCGTTGTACCTCCAGCAACTCAACGAACTATACAACGCCTGGATTGAGGATTTTACCCTTTGCCCCATCCTCACCATCGAAACGGATTTAATGGATTTTGTCCGCTTCCCACGCGATTTCATTACCATCAAAGATAAAGTCCTCAGCCAATTAAATATTGCCGACCGGGTGTTGCTGCCGGCGTAACCGCCGCCGCCCCGCCTTGCTCGCGCTCAACAGCGACCCGCCAAATGGCGGGTCGCTGTTGTTTGGGCTAACCGGCAAATTAAAAACCCTCTTTGCAATCCCTGCGGCCCTACGCTACAATGATTCTATCGTGCTGGGTTGCGTTGCCCGGCGCAAATAACGCCACGAGCCAACTTCTATGACTGTGCCGCAAACTGTTTTAGCCAATCCCGCCACTCAACCGCTCACAATCAAGGTGGCGGCTCAATTGATTGACCAGTTACAAGAAAGCGTCAGCCGGGTAGCCGTGGTTGAACGCAACAAACTCCGGTTGATTCTGGCCACAATTTTGGCCGGCGGCCACCTGCTGCTAGAGGACGTGCCGGGCGTGGGCAAAACGCTGGTAGCCAAAGCCGTGGCCCGCTCGGTGAGCGCCAGCTTTAAGCGCATTCAATGCACCCCGGATTTGCTCCCCAGCGACATTACCGGCGCCTCAATTTACAACCAAAAACAGCAGGAATTTGTGTTTATCCCCGGCCCGCTGTTTGCCCAATTTGTGCTGGTGGATGAAATTAACCGGGCCACGCCGCGCACCCAATCCAGCCTGCTGGAAAGCATGGCCGAGCGCCAGGTTACAATTGATGGCCGCCGTTACCCGCTCGACCAGCCGTTTGTGCTGATTGCCACCCAAAACCCGGTTGAAACCGCCGGCACGTTTCCCCTGCCCGAAGCCCAGCTTGACCGCTTTCTCATTTCGCTCAGTTTGGGCTACCCCCAATTTAATGAAGAAGTGCTCATTTTAGAGCGCGAAGAGCACCAGGACCCGCTCGATACGCTGGCCCCGGTCATTTCACCCGCCGATATTCTGGCTCTGCACGAACTGGTGCGGCGGGTGGGCGTGGCCCGCCCGCTTAAAGAATACATTGTGCGGCTGCTCACCGCCACCCGCAACCACCCCGATATTTTGCTGGGCGTTAGCCCGCGCGGCGGGGTGGCGTTGCAGCGCGCCGCCCAGGCGATGGCCCTGCTTAACCACCGCAGCTTTGTTACCCCCGACGACATCAAAACCGTGGCCGCCGGTGTGCTTACCCACCGCATCATCAGCCACGAACGCTCCACCCAACTGCAACACAGCCTCATCGAATCAATTTTAGGCGCAATTCCAATTCCATTAGGCTAATCGGAGGTAGATGCTATGAATCCGGTTCAACCCTTAACGCCGCAACTACTCTACCGGCGCTGCAACCCCGACCAATTCTCCTTTACCACCACCGCCGATTTAGAAACGCTGGAAGGACTCATTGGCCAAACCCGGGCCGTGGCCGCGGTGCAGTTTGGCATCGGCATCCGGCAGGAGGGCTACAACCTGTACGTGCTGGGGCCGCACGGCACCGGCAAACACACCGCCATGCGCCAGTTTTTAGAGCAAAAATCCGCCACCGAACCGCCGCCGCAGGATTGGTGCTACGTTAACAATTTTGACCAGCCCCACAAGCCCAACGTGCTCAACCTGCCGCCGGGCCGGGGCCTGGCCTGGCAGCACGATGCCGAACACTTTGTCAAAGAACTCCACACGGCCATTCCCGCCGCCTTTGAAAGCGAAAATTACCGCACCCGCAAAGCCGCGCTGGAAGAAGAACTATCGCAGGAGCAGGAACAACTTTTCAAAGGGATGCAGCAACGCGCCAAAGCCGAAAACTTTGCGCTGGTGCGCACCCAGGCCGGGCTGGGCTTTGCGCCCCTGCGCAACGGCGAAGTTATCAACCCCGATGAATACCAAAATTTAGCCGATGACGAAAAAGAGGGCATCGAAAACCACCTCAACTCCCTGCAAAACGAGTTGCAAATTACCATCCGCAAAGTGCAGCAAATGGATCGCAAACACCGCGAACGCCTCCGGGCGCTTGACCGCGAGATTGCGCTGTTTGCCGTGGGCCATCTCATTGAGGAACTGTGCGAAAAATACCGCGATTTACCCGCCGTGGTCGCTCACCTGCGCGCCATTCAGCAGGATGTGGTTGAAAATGTGGACGATTTCCGCAAACAGGAAGAAGAAGTAACGCCCACGCTGGCTGGCATTCCGCTGCCGCGCTCGCTGCAAGGGCCGCCCGCCGCCCGCCGCTACCGGGTTAATCTACTGGTAGACAACAGCCAAACCAAAGGCACGCCGGTAATCTACCTGGATCACCCCACCTACACCAACCTGATTGGCCGGGTTGAGCACATCACCACCCAGGCCGGCACCCTTATGACCGATTTTACACTTATCCGGCCCGGCGCGCTGCACCACGCCAACGGCGGCTACCTCATTTTAGATGCCCACAAAGTGCTGATGCAGCCCTACACCTGGGAGGCGCTTAAACGGGCGCTGCGCTCCCGCGAAATCTGCATTGAATCGCTGGGGCAACAGTTTGGCATTATCAGCACCATTTCGCTGGAGCCGCAGCCCGTGCCGCTCAACGTAAAAATTGTGCTGCTGGGCGATAGAATGCTCTACTACCTGCTTTCGGCCTACGACCCCGATTTTAACGAGCTATTCAAAGTGGCCGTTGATTTTGAAGAGGACATGGAGCGCAACCCCGATAATAGCCTGCTTTACGCCCGGCTCATTGGCACGCTGGCCCGCAAAGAAAACCTGCGCCATTTTGACCGCAGCGCCGTGGCCCGCGTCATTGAGCACAGTTCCCGCATGGTCGAAGACATCAACAAGCTGTCAACCCGCATGCAAAGCGTAGCCGATTTACTGCGCGAGGCCGATTACTGGGCCGGGCATAACGGCAACGGCGTTGTGACCGCCGCCAATATACAGCAGGCCATTGATGCCCAAATTTACCGCGCCAGCCGCGTTCGGGAGCGAATGCAGGAGCAAATTGTGCGCGATATTGTGCTGATTGACACCGCCGGCGAACAGGTGGGCCAAATCAATGGGCTGTCGGTCATCAGTTTGGGGCAATATTCGTTTGGCCGCCCCAGCCGCATTACCGCCCGCGTGGCGCTGGGCCGGGGCAAGGTGGTGGATATTGAACGCGAGGTTGAACTGGGCGGGCCGCTGCACTCCAAAGGCGTGCTTATTCTCACCGGCTATCTGAGCGCCTGCTACGCGCCCACGCACCCGCTGTCGCTCACGGCCAGTTTGGTGTTTGAGCAATCCTACGGCGGCGTTGATGGCGACAGCGCCTCGTCGGCGGAGTTGTACGCGCTGCTGTCGGCGCTGGCCGAAGCGCCGCTCAAACAATCGCTGGCCGTTACCGGCTCGGTTAACCAGCTTGGCCAGGTGCAGGCCATTGGCGGCGTCAACGAAAAAATCGAAGGGTTTTTTGATTTGTGCCAAACGCGCGGACTCACCGGCCAACAGGGCGTGCTGATTCCGCAGGCTAACGTTAATCATTTGATGTTGCGCCACGATGTGGTGCAGGCGGTGGCCGATGGCCGGTTTAACATTTACCCGGTGGCCACCATCAACCAGGGGCTAGAAATCCTTACCGGCCTGCCCGCCGGCGAGCGCGACGAAACCGGCCAATTTCCGGAGGGCAGCGTTAACCGGCGCGTCGAAGCCCGGCTGCTGGCTTTTTCCAGCCGGTGGCTGGCGCTCAACAACAACAAAGAAGGGCATTGATGCCAACCCGGCGAGCCGCCGTTATTTTTACGCTGACGCTGTTGCTGTATCTGGTGGCCAACCAAACCCAGGTGGGTTGGGCCTACGTTATGGTTGATTTGCTGGCGGCGCTGCTGCTGGCAGCCTTTATCTTTTCGCCGGGAACGTTGCGCGGCATTACCGCCCGGCGCACTTTTAGTGGGCCGCGCGTTCCGCCGGATGACCTCAGCCCGCCCGATTTTTTTGAGGATGACCCCGTAACCGTAACGCTTTCGGTCGAAAAAAGCGGCCTGCGCCCGGCCTTTATGGTATCCGGCCACGATGATTGCCCCTTTGCCCCGCCCGCCGACCGCCGCCAGACATTTTTTATCCCGGCCCTGTACCGCCGCCAACCGGCGCAACTAAGCTACCACACCACCTGCCACCGGCGCGGCGTGTACACTTTTACCGCCGCCCCGCTGCAATCAAACGGGCCGTTTGGGCTGTTCCGCACGCGCGACACATTCACCGCGCCCGGCGAAATCCTTATTTATCCGCAGTACTACCCGCTCACCCGCTTTCGGTTGCTGGAAAACCGTGGCTTTACCGACCGGCTGGCCCAACGCATTGGCGACAGCAGCGAGGTTATTGGCGTGCGCGAATACCGCACCGGCGATTCGCTGCGGCAAATTCACTGGCGCAGCACCGCCCGCGCCGGCAAGCTGGTGGTGAAAGAGCTTTCCAACCAGGATCACCTGTCGCTGCACGTGGTGCTGGATTTATCTACCGGCGGCAACCCCGGCAATGATAAATACTCCGCCTTTGAAACCGCCGTGCGGCTGGCGGCCAGCCTGGGCTACTATGCCACGCATCACAACATCCCCTTTAGGCTGCTGGGGCACAGCCGGCAATGGCAGCCACCCAACATCGCGCTGAGTTGGTGGGGCGTGCTGCATTACCTGGCCCGCGTGCAACCCGATGGCGATCAATCTATGGCGCGGGTGCTGCGCGATCTGCCGCCCACGCCGTTTGTGGTGGCGCTGATCAGCCGGCCTGCCGCCGATATTTTGCCGCAACTGGCGGCGCTGCCTCAACGCGGCAGCCTGGCGCTGGCGGTATTCATTACCCCCACCGGCGAGGCTCCGGTTGAAGCCACGACGCTGGCCGGCAATCAACTAAAAATAAAAACCGTTAGCCCGCATAATTGGGCCGATGCGCTGAAAACAATGTAACCATGTTGAGTCGCCTGAAACCCAAAACCGAGCCGGAACAATCGCTAAAATTGCGGCTGGTGGTGCTGGCTGCCATGCTCACCCCGCTGGCGGCGCTGGCCCACACCCGCCTCGATTTGCTGCCGCATTCGCTGGTAGCGGCGCTGGGCATTATCGCCGGGCACGGCTACAGCTATTACACCCTGCCCCGCCAGCGGCAACTGCTGCGGCTGATTATGTTTGGCGCGGTGCATGGGGCGCTGTGCTGGCTGTTTGCCGGGCTGGCCATAGGCGCAACCGTGCCGCAAGCCCAGTTTGCCGTTTTTGCCCAGGCCATTACCAGTTTTGATTTACGCTATCGCAGCAGCCTGTTTAACACCCTCATTCATAGTTTGGCGATTTTGTACGTGGCCGCTACCCTCAGTCGCACCATCGAACTGGCCATTTACCTGCTGGTGTTTGGCGGGCTGGTGCTGGCCGCCTTTTTCATCGGCGAGGCCGAATCCGGGCGCAAACAGGCTCGCGTTAGCGCCACGCCGGCCAAACCGGCCCGCGCCGCCGCGCCGCTAACGCTGTTTGGCCTGGGTTTTGCCGCAATAGGATTACCGGTGCTGGTGGTGGTGTTTTTATTCACACCCCGCTACGCCAACCGGCCCATTGTGCCGCCGTTTTCGCTCACGCTGCCGCTCAGCGGCGGAACCTCCGCCGAAATCATCAATCCCGGCGTGCCGCTGGTGCAAATTAACGGCTGGAACAACGGCTCCAGCGATTATTACTACGGCTTTAACACCAGCCTGGATTTGCGCTACCGGGGCGGCCTGAGCAACGCCGTGGTGATGTACGTGCGCAGCCCCAGCCGCAGCTATTGGCGCAGCCACAGCTACGATTTTTACGATGGCCTGCGCTGGCAGCAAAGCGATACCTCCCTGACGGTTCTGGAAGACCGGGGCGTTTACTACGAGTTGCCCGCCCCGCTGGGTTCGCCCGAAACGCAAATTCCGGTGGGCCACCTGCTGCCCGATGGCAGCCGCCGCCTGGATGAGCCGGTGATGCCCCGCCACATTCAGGAAACCCTCAACCTTAACAAAAATGGCGCGTCCCCGGCGGCCTCCGGCTGGCAGCAGGATCAGCAGATTGTGCAAACCTTTAATATTGTGCGCCAGCAGCCCAACCTTATTTTTGCCGCCTACCGCCCCGCCGAGGTTTTTATCTCCGCCAACAGCCTGTCGCTGGATAGCGGCGACGGCATCCGCCTGCCCCAACCACTGCAAGCCGGCATGACCTACAGCGTAATTTCCTACCGCCCCAACTTTAACCCCGATACGCTGCGCCACCTTGATACCTCGGTTTACCCGGCCAACATTACCCGCCGCTACCTGCAACTGCCCGGCAACATCTCGGCGCGGGTTAAAAACCTGGCGCAAACGCTGGCCGCGCCCCGGCCCACCGCCTTTGATAAAGTGGCCGCGCTGAACGCCTATCTGCTGGACACCTACCCCTACAACCCGTACCCGCCGCCGCATCCCCCCGGCGCGGAGGTGGTTGACCAGTTTTTGTTTGGGGACAAAGAAGGCGTGTGCGAGCAGTACGCCACCGCGCTGGTGGTCATGGCCCGCTCGCTGGGCATACCGGCGCGGCTGGCTGCCGGTTACGGCTCCGGCGCGTACAACGCCATTACCGGCTACTACGAGGTGCATTACAGCGATGCTCACGCCTGGGCCGAGGTCTACTTTCCCGGCGCGGGCTGGGTGCCGTTTGACCCCACCCCCGGCTGGACGCCCCAGCCCTACCCCACGCCGGCCCAAAACTGGCTATTTGCCAACAACGGCCAGCTTTTTACCCAGCTCACCGGGTTAAATTTACCGGTTAACGCGCTGGCTTCCGGCGCAATGGCCAGCGCAATGTTTTTTGGGCCGTTCTTGCTGGGTTCGGCGCTGCTGGTGGGGCTGGCGCTGCTGCTTATGTATTGGATCAAACGGCTTAAATTTGATTGGCCTGGCCGCGAGCGCAGTTACAGCCACCTGCCCGATAATACCCAAACCCGCCGCCGGATTTTGCAACTGTACCGGCAAGCCGGGCAAACCCTGCGCCGCCGCAAAATCCGCCCGCGCCAGCCGTGGGAAACCATCTCCGAATACGCCGGGCAGGTTAACGCGCCGCCCGCGCTGCGCCGGTTAAGCCAACTGGCCGAAGTAGCCGCCTACCGCCCCGCCGCGCCCAACGCCGCCGCCGTTACCCAGGCCGAAGCCGCGCTGCAAGCCCTCCAAACCGAGTTGGAGCGCCCGGCCCCACCGCGTTAAAAATAACGGGCCGGCCATCTGGTAGTTTTTAACACGAATGGCGCGAATAAAACGAATAACGCGAATATTGTAATAAATTCCTCAAAAAATTCGTGCTATTCGCCCAATTCGGGTTATTCGCGTTAGGAATTTGTGGGGTTATGCTTAATATGACCGAGTCAAAAACAGGCAACGCCCGGCGATGACAGCCGGGCGTTTTTATGCCCCACCGACCCCAGCGACGTGGCCGCATAGCGATTGAGGCTCTGCGGCACGATTGCGGCCCGGCCAATGGTGAAGGGTGAACCGGTTTTGCAAGGCAAACGCTCATTCGCGCGTCGCCATTCATACAAAAACGGGGCAACTCAATCAACAAGTTGCCCCGTTTGGCTCAGAAAAAAACCACACCTACGCCGGGCGGCGGCGCTCCGGGCGACGCAAAGCCGGGCGGCGGTGGGCAAACCCAAACCGCTCTGTTTTTACCGGCGCTGCCGGTAACGGCGCGGCTATCGCGGCTAGACTCTTTTTTTTTCTGCCGTCTCTTCGGCGGCTGGAGGTTCGGGGGCGGGCGGCGGCGCGGGCAATTGGCCGTCAACTATCGCCTGAAACGAGGCACGGGCGGCGGCGGCTTGCGCGGCAAAATCAGCCTGGAACGCTTGCAACTGCGCGGCAAACTCGGCTTCCAGCGCTTGCACTTTGGCCGAGTAATCGGTTTGAAAGGCTTGCGCCTGTTCGCTAAAGGCGGCTTGCACCGCCTGGGCCTGTTCGCCAAATTGTTTTTTAAAGGTTTCGGCTTGTTCGGTTAAAAAACCCATCGTTCTTTTTCTCCTGATTAGAGCTTTTAGCCGCGATACCGGTTGGTAATGGGCAGGCGGCGGTCTTTACCAAACGATTTGCTGGTAATTTTGGGGCCGGGCGGCGCTTGCCGCCGTTTGTACTCGTTTACGTCTACCAACCGGATAACGCGCCGCACCGTGGCCTCATCGTACCCCGTGGCCACAATTTCGGCAATGCTGTATTCATCCTCAATATAGGCCGCCAGAATGCCATCCAGAATATCGTATTCCGGCAGCGAGTCGGTATCCTTTTGGTCGGGGCGCAATTCCGCCGAGGGCGGCTTGAGCAGCACGTTCTCCGGGATGACCTCGCCCCCGGTCTGGTTGCGGTAGCGGCACAGTTTGTAAACCAGCGTTTTGGGCACGTCCTTAATCACGGCAAAGCCACCGGCCATATCGCCGTAAATGGTGGCGTAGCCCACGGCCATTTCGCTTTTGTTGCCGGTGGTTAACACCAGCCAGCCAAATTTGTTACTGAGCGCCATCAGCACGTTGCCCCGGGCGCGGCTTTGCAGGTTTTCTTCGGCTACGCCGGACGGCGTGCCGGCAAAAGCCGCGGTCAGCATTTGCAGATAAGCCTGGTAGGCTGGCTCAATGGCAATCACTTCGTAGCGCAGGCCCAACCGCGCCGCCAGATCGGCGGCATCGCTTTTGGAGTGATCGGAGGAGTAGCGCGACGGCATGGACACGCCCACCACATTGGCCGGCCCCAGCGCGTCGGCGGCAATGGCGGCCACCAGGGCGCTATCCACCCCGCCCGACAGTCCAATGGCCACCTGGCTAAAGCCGTTTTTACGCACGTAATCGCGGGTGGCCAGCACCAGCGCCCGGTACACCTCGGCCACCGGCTCCGGCGGCTCGGCCAGCGGTTCAACGGCTAACGGCGGCGCGGGCGCGGCGCGATCTGCCGGAGCCAGCAGCACCCGCTCAAAGGCATCGGCGGTGTACAACTCGGCCAGCGCATCTTTGCGGCGGCGCGGGTCGCGCAACCGCTGGCGGAACACGTTGCCCATGTTCAGATCGGCCACAATAAAGTCTTCTTCAAAGGATTGGGCGCGGGCCAGCACATTGCCGCGTTCATCCACAATCAGGCTGCTGCCATCAAAAATCAGCTCGTCCTGGCCGCCCACCAGGTTACAAAAGGCCACAATCGCCACGTTATCGGCGGCGCGAGTAGCCAGCATCCGCTCGCGGCTGGCAATTTTGCCGCTTTGGTACGGCGAGGCCGAGATATTGAGCAGCAACTCGGCTCCGGCAACGGCCTGAGCTTCGGGCGGGCCGGCGGGATACCAGATGTCTTCGCACACGCTCACGCCAAACGTTACGCCCCGTTCGCCGGCAGAATTGCCAAAGGTGAACAAAATGGGAGTATCGCCGGCGGCAAAGTAGCGGTCTTCATCAAACACGGCGTAGTTGGGCAGCAGGTTTTTGTGGTAAATGCCGACCAACTCGCCGTTGTGCAGCACCGCCGCCGCGTTGTAAAGGTCGTCGGCCCGGTCTACAAAGCCAACCACCGCCGTGAGGCCAGCGGTGTGGGGCAGCAGGTTTTGCAGCGCGCGCCGGTTGGCGGCGGCAAAACCGGGTTTTAGCAGCAAATCTTCGGGCGGGTAGCCGGCCAACGCCAGTTCGGGGAACAACACAATATCAACCTGCTGCGCTTTGGCCCGGCTGAGGTGTTCTTTGATTTTGGCCGCGTTGCCGTCAAGGTCGCCCACGGTAACATTGATTTGGGCCAGGGCAATCCGCAAATGGGTCATTTCAGTTTGAGCTGGCCGCCTCGTGCGCCAAAATAATGGCCTCGGCCACTTCTTTCATGGGTTTGCGGGTGTTCATGCTCATTTTCTGGATTTTGCGGAAGGCTTCATTTTCTTCGATGCCCTGCGAATCCATTAAAATGCCTTTGGCCCGCTCCACCAGTTTGCGCGTTTCGAGCGCGTTTTGCAGGTCTTCCACTTCCTGCCGCACCGACTGGAATTCTTTAAACCGTGACAGCGCCACTTCGATGGCGGGCAGCAGGTCGGTTTCGCGGAAGGGTTTAACCAGGTAGCCCACCACGCCGGCTTCTTTGGCGCGGTCCACCAGCTCTTTTTGGCCGTAGGCGGTGAGCAGCACCACCGGCGCAATTTGCTCCTCGGTTAAAATTTTGGCGGCTTCGATACCATCAAGGTTGGGCATGCGAATATCCATTAAAACCACATCGGGTTTTAACTCGCGGGCCAGGTTAACTGCGCTTTGCCCGTCGCCCACATCACCCACCACCAGATAGCCCAGGTTGTTGAGCATTTCTTTCAGGTCGGCGCGTACAATTGACTCGTCGTCGGCTATGATGATACGTGTTCTTTCCATCCTTCTTCACCTTCAAATGTTGATTTGGGAAATTCAATCTCAACGGTTAAACCACTGTTGTTAAGCCCTTGGCTTAATTGGATTCGCCCTTTGAGATCGCTTTCGACCAGGGTTCTAATAATTTGTAGGCCCAGGCTGGTTGATTGTTCCAGCCGGAAATCTTCGGGGACGCCATCGCCATCATCGGCTACAATAATAATAACCTTATCGCCCTTATCCTCCAAATTTATCTGAATAAGCCCTTGCTGTTTGGTTTCAAAACCGTGTTCGATGGAATTTTGCAGCAATTCATTGATTACCAACGAGCAGGCGGTGGCCTGCCGGCTGGGCAGGTAAATGGTATCGCCCTGGAGTTCCAGCCGCAGTTGTTGCTCCGGGTTGAGCATGCCCTGTTGAAACTGGGTAATAATGCGGGCGCAAATTTCTTTGATATTGATAATGTTAGAGCCGCCGCTCGACAGGAATTCGTGGATAACGGCCACGCTCAAAATCCGGTTGAGCGCCTCATCAAGCGATTGCCGGGCCTCCTCGGATTTTACGCGCCGCTTTTGCATGCGGAGCAGCCCGGCAATGGTTTGCAGGTTATTTTTTACGCGGTGATGCACTTCCTGAATCATCGCGTTTTTAATGCGGAGTTCCTCATCCTGGCGGCGAATGGCGGTGTCGTCGTGAATGATAATCAGCACACCGCTTTCGCGGGAATGCCCGATGCTCATGTATTGGAGTCGCTGCCAAAACGACCAGTGGCGCGGCATAAAATTAATCACCGGGATGGCTTTTCGCACCCAGTAGTGGCCGTTTTCTTTGGATTCGCGTTCCAGGCAATGGCCCAGCGCCAGCACATCGCGGCGCAGTTCTTCGTCGTAGGTGTCCAGGTTTTTCAGGTGACGCCCCACCAGGGTTTCAATGTAGCCCACCCGGCGGTACAGGTTAGCGCCAATACCGCTGGCGTATTTGATAATCCCGCTGGTGTCGGAAAAAATAATGCCATCCTGCTCGCCAAACGGCGACAGGGTATCCGCGCCGTCAATCAACCCGTTGAGCAGCATCGCCTGGAGCTTTTTGAGTTCACCGCGATAAACCGCGCTGCGAAATTTATGGCGCTCGTGCTCAATGAGGTTAGTTACAATCACCAGCGCGGCAATCACCTGGGGCGGCTGGTTGGTTGCCGGAAATTTGGGGTTGTGTAGCGGCGGGTAGTAAATAGGCAGCGTTTCGCGCACCACCGGCGCGCCCTCGGTGATGACGCTGCGCTGCCCGGTGTGGCTGGTGCCTTTGACCAGCGTTTCTAAAATCTCGGCGCGGTGGTCGTTGGGCACTATCCGACCGGCCCGCCCCTGGTTGTACACGTGCGCCAGCGAGTGCGGCTGCGCGTGCGAGATGACCATAAGTTGCTGCGGATTTTTGCGGGCGTACAACAGCAAATCCGCCCGGCTCAAATCGGCCACAATGCTCATTTGCCGCTCAACCAACAGCAAAAACTCTTTTTGGTCATCGGTAAAATCCAGCTTGTGAATAAACCGGTTGGCTTCCATCAAGCGGCATCTCCCAAAACGGTTTGCCACAAATCGGGCCAGCCGTTGAGCATGGACTCGGCGGGCATTTCTTTTTTACCCGCCGGTTGCACCAGCGCCAGTCGCACCGCACCCTGCCCGGTTGCCACCAACGGTTGTTTGTTGTGCTTGAACAGCGTGCCAGGCGGATACGCGCCGGGCACGCCGGGCGCGGCAACTTCTACCGCCAAAATTTTAATGGGGCCGCGCGCGCTGGCGGTAAAAGCGCCCGGCCAGGGGTTAAACGCCCGCACATGGCGCTCAATTTCAACGGCGGGCCAACGCCAATCTATTTGGCCGGCCTCTTTTTCCAGTTTGGGGGCCAGTGTGGCCAGTTCGTCGGCCTGTGGTTGGGGTTCAATTTGACCCGCCAGCCAGGCCGGCAGCGTTTCAACCAGCAACTCCGCGCCCAATTGAGACAGCTCGGCGGTGAGCGAGCCACCGGTGTGCTGCGGCGTAATCGGGATGGCCCGTTGGGCCAGCATGGGGCCGGCATCCAACCCCATGGTTATTTTCATAATGGTGATGCCGGTTTCGGCGTCACCGGCGCGAATGGCCGCCGCAATCGGGGCCGCGCCGCGCCAGCGGGGCAACAACGAGGCGTGCACGTTGATGCAACCGTGCGGCGGTAGTTCCAGCACGTTGGGCCGCAAAATCTGGCCAAACGCGGCCACCACAATCACATCGGGTTGAAAGGCGGCCAACGCCGCAAAAGCCTCGGGCTGGCGTAGTTTTTCCGGCTGAAGCACCGGCAATTGGGCTTGCTGGGCCACCACCTTTACCGGCGGCGGAGCCAGTTTTTTGCCGCGCCCGCTGGGCCGGTCGGGTTGAGTAACCACAGCCACCACATTAAAATTTTGCCGGATTAGGGCCGTTAACACCGGCGCGGCAAAATCCGGCGTGCCCATAAATACAATTTTGGCCAACAAAACAAGCTCTCCTTTACGTTTTTGGCAACCTTTTCCGGCAAGCCACGTATAATATGATAACATTGGGCACAATGGCTGGCAACTTGTAACATTCCAAAAAATCTTAAAAATTGGTAAAGGTATTGCCAGCCGGCAACACCTATGTTAGAATCAGGCCCTGTAGGGTATTATTTTAATAAAAAATTGTCATATAGAAAGAGGATAATGTATGAACACGGAAGTAAATGATCAAGACAAATTGATGGCCGCCGTCACCTGGATTATTCCGATTGTGGGTATTGTCATTCTGCTCGTCGAAGACATGAAGAATCGCCCCTTCCAAAAATACCATGCGGTCAACTCACTGGCCTTTTCAATCGCCTTCTTTATCATCCTCTCTATCCTGTCGGTGGTAACATTTGGGTTTGGCGGCTGCCTGGGGATTTTGTGGTTTGTGGTAATTTACTGGGCCATTAAAGCCTACCAGGGCGAATGGGTGGTTATCCCCGGCCTTACCGACTTTTTGAAGAAACAGGGCTGGGTTTAAGCTCAACTAAACATCCGGTTTTAACGCATCCCCGGCAACGCTGCCGGGGATTTTTTTTTGCACCCCGCCGGGCTTATAATACAGGCCATCCGCAACCACGCCTCAAACTGGAGTTACTATGCATTCCATCTGGGAGGTATTGCCCAAAGCCCCCGAAAGTCACTTTAATAATTTTGCGCATGTTGAGCGGTTGATTGTGCAAATTTTGTATAACCGGGGGATTACCGCCCCCGCCGATATTGACCAGTTTCTCAACCACCACTGGCCCGCCGACGACCCTTTTGCCCTTAAAGGGGTGCCTGCCGCCGTGGCGCGGCTGGTTCCGGCCATTTTGCGCGGCGAACCAATCGCCGTGTACGGCGATTACGACGCCGACGGCGTAACCGCCACCACGCTGATGATGCAACTATTCACCGCGCTGGGCGCCAACGCGCGGGCTTACATTCCTAACCGGTTTGACGAAGGCTACGGCCTTAACAACGAGGCTCTGGCCGAACTGGCCAATCAGGGCGTAAAAGTAGTGCTCACCGTAGATTGCGGTATTCGCTCGGTGGCCGAGGTGGAATACGGCAATAACCTGGGGCTGGATTTAATCATCACCGACCACCACCACGTGGGCGAGCACATTCCGCCGGCGCTGGCCGTAATCAACCCCAAACAAAAAGATTGCCCCTACCCCTTTAAGGAGTTGGCCGGCGTGGGGCTGGCGTTTAAGTTGGCGCAGGCGTTGGTGCGCACTCCGGCGTTGCGCAGCCGGGTTAAACAGGCCAACTTGCAGGCCGATTTGTTTTTGGATTTGGTGGCGCTGGGCACCGTGGCCGATCTGGCCCCGCTGGTGGGTGAAAACCGCAAACTGGTGCAACAGGGTTTGGCGGCGCTCAACCGGTCGCTGCGGCCCGGCTTGGCCGCGTTAATGGAGCACGCCGGCTTTGCCGCCAACCGCGCCATCACCGCCGGCACCATCGGCTTTACCATTGGGCCGCGCCTCAACGCCGCCGGCCGGCTGGATAGCGCCCTGGCCGCCTACCACCTGCTGATGGCGCAACAAACGCCCCAGGCCGCGCCGCTGGCCATTGAACTGGACAAGCAAAACCGCGAGCGCCAATTGCTCACCGAGCAAATGGTTGAGGCGGTGCGCGCCGTTATTATGCAGGATGACGCCCGTAGCCCGCTCTATTTTGTCAGCCGGCCAGAGTTTAACCCCGGCGTGGTGGGGCTGGCCGCCTCGCGTTTAACCGACGAGTTTTACCGCCCCACGCTGGTGGCAGAACAGGGGCCGGAAGTAACCAAAGGCTCGGCCCGCAGTATCCCGGAGTTTCACATTACCGAGGCGCTGGATCAATGCGCCGAGTTGCTGGTGCGCCACGGCGGGCACGCCGCCGCCGCCGGCTTCACCGTAAAAAACGAGCATCTGCCCGCCTTGCAAGCCCGGCTGCTGGACATTGCCCGCGCCCAACTGGATGTGGCCCAACTGCGCCCCACTCTTATGATTGACGCCGAAATTAATCTGCGTGGAGTAAAACCGGAACTGGTGGACACCATCAACCAGTTGCAGCCGTTTGGCTACGGCAACCCCACCCCGCGTTTTTTATCTAAAAATTTGCAGGTAAAACACAAAAAAGAGGTGGGCCGCGACGGGCACCACCTCCGGTTAACCCTGTTTGACGGCAAGCAGGATTGGAACGCCATCGCCTTTAAGCAGGGACATTTAGCCCCCAAACTTCAGCCCGGTTGCACCGTGGCGGCGGTTTACAACCTTGAGTTTAACGAGTGGAACGGCGACCGCAGCCTGCAACTCAACATCAAGGATTTACGCTCCGCCGATGAAGAAAATTAGGTCACGTTAAAAACGTGGCCTAATTTCCCCGAGGTAAGTTCCCCTGCGTAAACCTGACATAAAGGCGCGGCCTGGGGCTAAAGTATGATTGAATTTCAGCCGATAAGATAATAGAATAAACGTAGCCATAATTAATTGCTTATACATTTTCAGCCCACCCCGTTTTTCGGCTACGCTAACCCAACCCGCCGGATTATTGCCCGCACCGCCGCCGGGTTGGGGATTGGAGGAGTAAGGGGGAGATTTTCTCGCTTAGCGCGCCAAACCGGCGCAGAAAGTGAGCCTAACCGTGAGCCGCCGCCCCTCATATTTGGCCGAAATTATCGCCTATTTGTCAATTTATCCGGTTTTGATTATTTTACTGATCGCCAGTGGACTGGCCTGCCACCTTGCGGATAATCTGGGGGCCAGGCTAACCCAGCGATTAAGGCCCGCCACACCGCCGCCCCATATTTGGCGGCTGGCGGCGCTGCCAACACCGTCCCTCGCCCTCACGCCCAACTTGATTCCGCCCGCCGAAGCCCCGGCTCCCGCTTTGACCGCGCCGCCACCCTCTGCCGGTGAACCCGCGCCCGCCGCGCCGGTTATTGCCGATAGCGCCGCGCCGTCGCCGGCAGCGCCGGTTTCAAGCGCCGCCGCGCCCGCCAGTGCGCCGGGAGCAACGCCGCCCGTGGCCGTGGCCGCCAATTCAACCGCGACTGCCGTTCCCGCCGCGCCACCGCCCCCGGATATGGGCCAGCCCGCCGGAAATCCAGCCCGCGCCGGACATTCGCACCCACCAACGGCCACACCCAACGGTTTGTTGAGCGCGGTTACGGGGCTGATGGCCAACAACGAAGCCACTCCGGCCCAGGCCAATGCAGCCAAAGCCCTGCCTACGCTCACGGCTACGCCCACCAACACCGCCACACCAACCCCTACGCCCTCGCCTACCAGCACGGCCACACCGCCGCCCACGCCCACCAACACCGATACGCCCACCGTTACCCCAACCCCGCCCCCTACCGATACCGCCACGCCGCCGCCCACAGCCACGCCCATCCCCACCCTGCCGCCCACAGCTACCCCCACGCCCGCACCGCCCACGGCCACGCCCGTTCCCGAATACGATTTTTTGCTGGGCGAATTTTACAACAGCCCCACCACCAACTCGTTTATGGTGATGTACGTGGCCATTGTTGACGCCAAAGAAATCCCCATTGGCGATTTGAAAATTATCGGCACCCGGCTTGACCACAACCTTACCTATAGCAGCCCGCTGTCAACCTGGTTTTTTGAGGGCTACAACGCCCCCGGCGAGGTTATCAAAAGCGGCAACGTAAAATTCGAGCCGCCGGGCGGCATCGAAACCACCGCCTGGGTAATTCATCTGGCCGATACGCAGGGCAACCGGCTATCGGCGGATGTGCCGTTTAACACCAGCCAGGCGGATAAACAGTGGTATTTTTTAAAGTTTCGGCGCAAGTATTAACCCGGCTTAAATTACGGCCATAAGCATTTGCTTATGGCTTATCTTGGTATAAACTTAGGTTGGAGTTAGGCAGCTTGCTGATGAGTGACCCTGTTGGCGTAAAAAACGCTCTCCGTTTCCCCATTTAGCCAGAACCGTAACTCCAACCCTTGTAAACAGCCTGGCCGGTTTATCAACAAAACTGATAAATTAATATGCTAAACCTCTATCAGCTTCACATTTTTGAAACGGTTGCCCAGGAAGGCAGTTTTAGCCGGGCGGCGGAACAACTCTACCTGACCCAGCCGGCGGTTAGCCAGCACATCCAAACCCTTGAGGCCAATCTGGGCGTGCAATTATTCCGGCGGGGGCGGCGGGGCATCAAACTCACCTCTTCCGGCGAAATTCTCATTGATTACACCCGCTGCCTGCTGCGCCTGGCCGAAGAAACGCGCCAGGCCGTAACCCAGGTTGACCAGCTTAACCAGCCGCAGCAGGTTAACATTGGGGCCAGCCCCGGCGTGGGAATTTACCTATTGCCCAACTGGATTCGCTCGTTTTACCACCGTCACCCTAACCTTACCGTTACGCTAAAAACGGCCCCCACCCCGGCGATTATTGAGGCCATCCTCACCAACGAGATAAAGTTTGGCATTGTTGAAGGCGAACTCCACAACCAACCGCTCGATTGGGTGCCGCTGTGGGAGGAAGAAATTGTAATTGTGGTGGCGGCCAACCATCCCTGGCAACCCCAAAAAACTGTGGATACCGCCGCCCTGAACCGGCAAAATTTTGTAGTGCGCGAGAAAGGCAGCCTTACCCGCGCCTGGGAAGAAAAAACGCTGGCCGACAACGGCATTTCGCCCCAAATCATCGCCGAGTTCGACTCGCCGGCGGCCATTAAGCAGGCGGTAGCTTCGGGGTTGGGGGTGGCGCTGCTGCCCCGCTTTGTGGTGCAAGCCGATGCCAACCTGCACACGCTCCGGCTTTCTACCGGGCTACTGGTGCGCACGCTCAAACTTGTTTGGGGCAAAGACAGCCTGGCCAACCAGGCGGTGCAAGCCTTTATCAGCCACCTGTCCAACGAATTTCCGCATTTGCCGCTGCAAATTCTGGATGATGCCGGCGAACTGACGCTGCTTAACCGAATGCAAAAAGTTCGGGTTGAAGGCAGCCCTGCAACCTCCGCATAACCGGCAATTCAATGGCCGCCCCCACTCAGGTATCAACCCGGCAAATTGAAATCGAGTTAAAAAAGCGGGTAGCCGGCTACCCGCCCGTTGCCTGGGGCCGTAAACAGGCTGATGCCTGGGACCGGCAAACCAACTTTATTTACCACGTTTTGCCGTGGGCCGAGTTGCAGGCGCATTTGGCCGGGCTGGAAAAACCCGTAGCCGATTACGCCATTCACCGCTGGTTTAATTTTTGGTCGGCTTACGCCGTGGAGAAAATATTTTGCGCGTTGCCGGGGGTAGAGCCGCACCTCACGCCCCGCGACCGGCTGGTGGATTTTGCGTTACACGGCATTAAGTTTGATCACAAAACCAGCGTTTTCCCACAAAAATACGATCAATCCGCCCGTTTTGCCTGGCAAAATAAAGCCCACCTGATTACCTGGCTGTACCACAACCAAAGCCGGGAGCAGCGTTACCACACCGCCAACCGGCTGTTTATCATTTTATATGCAAAAAACGGCCATCACTGGGAGTTGCGGGCCGAAATTGAGGCGCTGCAACAGGTGATTGAGCGGTATGTGGCCAAATTTAACCCGGCCCAACTGACCACCGTCAATCTTGCGCCGCAGCCGGCGCTGGCGGATTTAATTTGGTATGTGCAATAACGGGGTAAAAATCAGAATCAAGGGCGAGGAGCGCGTTTGGGCTTAAAAAACACCATCACGTATTCGTGCTTAAAAATGTAGTAGCCCCCGGCCAACGCGCGATACCGCCACAGGTTGGCCGTTTTGCCTTTGCCCTTTTCATTGCCTTCGATGTTTTTTACAATGATGGCTTTGGTTTTAAAGCCAACCCGGTTCATTCGCTCCATGCACCAAAACCCCAGCGGCGCTAACTCGCCGTTTTCGTATTTATCGCCGATAACCAGCGCAGCAAAACGGCCGGGAGCCAGCAACTCAAACCCGTGGCGGGCCACCAGTTCAAACCCGTCCAGAAAAGCGGCGGTGGTAGGCGCGTTAGAAAGGTCATCGGCCTGCGCAGAAAATTTGATGATGTCGGCGTAGGGCGGGTGCAGCATCAACAGGTGAGCGTGACCGGCCCCCATAGCGTGCAGCGCGGTGGACGCTTGCGCCACAATCTCCGGGCTGGCGCTGTTGCCCTGGATCAACTGAATCCGGGCATTGAGCAGCGCGGGGTCAATTTTGCCGCGCACGTAATCCACCAAATCGGCTTTTAACTCCACGCCCAAGCAACGGCGCTCCAGCCGGGCCGCCTCAATGGCGCTGGTGCCGGAACCCAAAAACAAATCCAGCACAATTTCATCCTTTTTGGTATAGCGGGTAAAAATCTGGGTGGCAATCTGGGGGATGAAGTTGCCGTGATAATCCAGCTTGTGGCCATCGCCGCTGGCCCGGCTTTCGTACAACCAGAGCGAATCGGTTTTTACCTCCGGGTAATCGCGCCAGCGGGCCAGGTCAATATCGCTCCAGGGTTTGGTTTGAGGGGTGTCGTCGGTCATAAACCGGATTATAACGCAAGCCGGCTATTTGAAAAAGTTGCGCCCAAACCGCCGTTGGATTATGCTTTAAACAAATTTTTCTCGGAGGAAGTGTTGATGCCAACCATTACCGCAGATGCCCGCGCCATTGTTCAACAGGCCATTGAGGCCGTGCTGCCCGAAGCGGCGGTTAAAAAGCAGTTGCAGGCCCTCACCCCGCCCGACAATGTGATTTTAGTGGCCATTGGCAAAGCCGCGTGGCGCATGGCGCAGGCCGCTCAGTCCGAATGGGGCCGCCGGATTTCGCGCGGCATTGTTATTACCAAGTACCATCACGCCCAGGGCCAGATTGCCGGGCTTGAAATTTTTGAGGCCGGCCATCCCCTGCCCGATGAAAACGGGCTGGCGGCCACTCGCCGCGCTCTGGACATCACCGCCAACCTCACCGCCCGCGACACGGTGTTATTTTTGGTGTCGGGCGGCGGGTCGGCCCTGTTTGAGGCGCTGGTTGAGGGCGTTAGCCTGGCCGACCTGACCAATGTAACCCGCCAACTGCTCAATTGCAGCGCCAATATTGTAGAAATCAACACTATGCGCAAACGGCTGTCAACCGTAAAAGGCGGGCGCTTTGCCCAACACGTGGCTCCGGCGCGAGTGCTGGCGCTGGTGCTATCGGACGTGCTGGGCGACCGGCTTGACAGTATCGCCTCCGGCCCGGCCTACCCCGATGCCACCACCCCCGCCGACGCCCAGGCCATTGCGGCTCGGTATCAGCTTGATTTGCCGCCGGCGGTATGCGCGGCGCTGGAACGCGACACGCCCAAATCGCTGAATAATGTAGACACGTTTATTATTGGCAGCGTGCGCGTGGCCGCCGAAGCCGCCGCCACCGCCGCGCAAAAGCTGGGGTACGCGCCCCTTATCCTCACCACCACGCTCGATGGCGAAGCGCGCGAGGCGGGCCGGTTTTTGGCAGCCATTGCCCGCGAGGTGATGGCCAGCAACCAGCCGGCGCCTCGGCCCGCCGCTATTGTGCTGGGCGGTGAAACGGTGGTCAATGTTAAAGGCAACGGGCTGGGCGGGCGCAACCAGGAGTTGGCGCTGGCGGCGGCGCTGGCAATTGAGGGGCTGGACAACGTGGCGATTGCATCGGTGGGCACCGACGGCACCGACGGCCCCACCGATGCCGCCGGCGGCGTGGTTGATGGCGGCACGGTGGCCCGGTTGCGCGCCGGCGGCGGCCATCCGCGCCAACTGCTGGACAACAACGATGCCTACCACGCCCTGGCTATCAGCGGCGATTTGCTCATTACCGGGCCAACCGGCACCAATGTAAATGATATTTCGCTGGCGCTGATCAGGTAATTCTCCCGGTTTTGCCGCGATCAATTGGCCATCAATTCTGTTAAGAAAATTTTGCAAAAATCAGGGGCAGGAGTAACATGCCGCGTGTTGATGCGACGGGGCACACCATTGAAAGGACAATGATATATTGGTGTATGTTGCAAAAAACTAATAAGGAGCAACGCTTTTGTTTATGGATATTTTGCCACTGAGGCACCGCATCTCTACCACGCTGATCAGCTTTGTTGCCCGTTTCTCTGAGCCAGACTGGGACGCCGCTCCGCCCCGCGCTACGGATACTCTACAGCAAGAAATTTGCCAACTGGAACAAGCCTTGGTTGAATTTGCTACCCGCCCCAGCCGTGTTGTCAGAGCGCCCAAACCCTTAACCGAACAACAAAAAATAATTGATCTCGCCGGTTAGACCGCTACAACTCCAAACCAAAAAAATAAACAAGCCCGCCTAAAACTAAAGGCGGGCTTGTTGCTTTTTTCACCGCAAGGCCGGGTTTACCTGGCCGAGATAGTGTACCCCCGGCGCGGAATGGTTACAATCACCGCTGGGTGGGCCGGGTCAACCTCAATTTTCTCCCGAATGTTTTTAATGTGCATCCGCACCAAATCCGGGCTGCCGGACTCCGAGGGGTAATCCCAAACTTCTTGCAGCAGCCGACTGCTGTTAAACACCTCGTCGGCGTGAGTCATCAAATGGTACAGCAGGTCAAACTCCACCGGGGTAAGGGTGGCCTCTTTTTTGCTGGTGTGAATGTGGTAATTTTGGCGATCCAGCACCAAATCATTCACCCGGATAAAATTGCCAAGCTGTGGCGCGGTATAAGGCAATACCCGGCGCAAAATGGCCTCAATTCTAAGTTGAAGTTCCTCCAGGTTAAAGGGTTTGGTTAAATAATCGTCGGCGCCGGCTTTAAACCCGGCCAATCTATCTTCGGTGCGGGCCATGGCCGTTAAAAACAGAATGGGAATATCGGCCAGCACCGAATCGGCCCGGAGTTTGCGGCAGGTTTCCAGCCCGTCAATGCCGGGCATGGCCACATCAAGCACCACCAAACTGGGCCGGTGCATTCGGGCTTCTTTAATGGCGGCAAGGCCGCTGTACACCACCGAAACCTGATAATTCCGCCGCAAGGTAGCCTCAATAGATTTGGCTACTTCCTGGTCATCATCAACCACCAGAATCCGCGGCGCGTTTTCATTTTTTTCAACACGACTCGCCATAGGTGCGCCTTATTTTATTTTGAACATCGGAAGCAAAAACCATTATAGCACAAGCCTGAACCTAAGCCAACCGGAGCGAACTGCAACAAATAAGGCCCATCAACGTAAAGAATAATGTCGGTATGGCTACCAGAAACGGTCAATTTTGGCAAAAAATTAACTTATTTTTAATTTAGGCATAGTATTATCCAAAGGAAATAAATTAGTAAAAATTCTTTTTAAAAAATCGAAGTCAGTTTTTAGGCAGTTTGCAAGAATGTTACATCACGGCGTGCAAATTCCAATATTTCCATTGAATACCGTTCTTTTTCCGGGGATGCTGTTGCCCCTGCATATTTTTGAAGAACGGTACAAAATTATGATTAATCGCTGCCTGGCCGACGATAACACGTTTGGCATTGTGCTGGCCAAAAACAAACAGGCCGTAGAACCCAACGTGGCCAACATTTTTGCCGATGATATTTACCCGGTAGGCACCACCGCCTACATTAGCGCCGTTGAACGGCTGGCCGATAACCGGATGAATTTAATTACCATTGGCCGGGAACGGTTTACCATAAAAAATATAAGGCCCAGCCAGGATGATTACCTGGTTGGCGAAGTAGACCCGCTGCCAATCACCAATCAGAGCGATGAGCCGGTAGTAAAAACAATGTACGCCCGGCTAAAACCCATGATCGAGCAGTATATTCAACGGCTGGCCACCGCTGCCGGCGAAAGTTTTTCCGGGGCCAACCTGCCCAGCGACCCCGAAGCGCTGGCTTATTTGGCCGGCATGGCGGTGCAAGGCCCACTAACCGACAAACAACACCTGCTGGCGATCAATTCGCTCAGCCAATTAGTTACCAGTACCGCCAATGTTTTGGATAGAGAAAACAAAATTTTGGCCTATATGCTAAAGGCACACCATGCCCACCAACAAATAAAAAGATTACCGTTTGTAGATTATTCACTCAATTAACCCGACTGCCACAAACAGGTTAATTGGGTTAGCAGTTACGATCATTGACCGTGAGAAGAGGGATAGGATTAAAAACAAGGTGAGGAAAACTATGGCAACAACTTGGGCACCCGATGAAGCACTATTCAGATTAAGCATTGCAAACCTTGCAGCAACAGCCCCGGTTTCTCCAAAAGAAGAAAAACGCCTGATTAATGTAATGGTAAAAGGCAAAGAAGCCCGAAAGCGGCTGGTAAAAGCCGACAGCCAGAACGACAAAGAACGTGAAAAGCTGGAAGCACTGGTTAGAGACGGGCAAAAAGCGCGCCGGGTATTGATTCAGGCCAATGGCCGGCTGGTCATTAGCATTGCCAGCAAATACACCGGCCACGGCTTAAGCCTGGCCGAGCTTTCGCAGGAAGGGGTGCTGGGCCTCATCCGCGCCATTGACAAGTTTGATACCAGCAAAGGGGTGCGCCTGAGCACCTACGCCAGCTACTGGATTAGACAAAGCGTAAGCCGGGCCGTGGCCGTGCAAACCCGCGTTATTCGCCTGCCCGTACACAAAGTAGACCACCTGGGCAAAATCAGAAAAGTGATGGGCCAATTAACGCAACAGCTTGGCCGCATCCCCGAACTGGAAGAGATTGCCGCCCTTACCGGCGATGACCCGGCCCAAATTCATGAACTGCTGCAAGACGGGCAGGAAACCCTCAGCCTGGAAGAGCCGGTGGGCGACGACGGCGCAACCCTGGCCGATTTTGTGGAAAATGATTTAACCCAGGCGTTAGAAGACCAGGTTGATTCTACCCTGCTTGAAACCGAAATCCGGCAGGCGTTGGCCGGGTTAACCGCCCGCGAAAGCCGCATTGTGGAGTTGCGCTATGGCCTGCGCGATGGCCAGCCGCTCACCCTGCAAGATGTGGCCGAACGGTTTGGCCTAACCCGCGAGCGCATTCGACAAATTGAAAAAGAGGCGCTGGCCAAACTGCGCCGCCCGCATCACGCCAGCCGGCTGATGGGGTTTGTTAACTAAAAAAGAAAACCGGCCCAATCAAATTTAATCAAAAAGTCCCGGCAAAAATTGTCGGGACTTTTTATTTAGTGAAGCAACATTTGTTATTACCGCAGCCGGGCCGAAATAGTGGCCGATGCCAAAAACAAAAACATGCCGGGCATTAGCACGCCGCCAAAACCATCGCCTAAAAACAACGCCAACGCTATAAAGGGGATGGTTCCGGCCACCAGGCAGCCCACCACCACATGCCGCAAATAGCGCGAACGCCGCTTTCTAACCCCCCACCGCACCGCTTCGGCAATAAAACCGCCCGCCACCGGAGCCGCAAAAAAGGTAATCAACAGCGTGATAAAGCCAATCCCGCCCAAAATCAGGCTGAACACCGCCGCCGCCACCAGCGACAACGGCAGCGAAATTACCGCCGCGATGATGTAATCAAAATTAGCGCCGGTGTAATATTTGTTTTCCTGCTCCCGAATGCAATCCGGGCAGCGAAAGCCCACCGGCGTGCGTTTGGCGCACTTGGGACAAATGGGCTGGCCGCACTTGTTGCAGCGCAAACTGGTTTCTATACCCGGGTGACGGTAACAAAACGCCGAGCTGCTATCTATTTGAATGGCCGGATGCTGGCTTTCGGTGGCCGTCACCCGCTCGCCACGCGCCGAAAGTTTGGTTTCGATCAACTGTAACCCGGCCTGGGCGTCGGCGTTGGCGGGGTCAAGCTCCAACACCTTGTTAAAACACTTCTTTTTGTACTCCAGCGATTCTACCACTCCAGCCAGCGCCAGCCAGGCCGCCGCATCGGCGGGGTTTTGCTGGGTGGCCTGGGTAAGCAGCCGGCGCGCCTCGGAGTGATCGCCCACGCGGGCGGCGGTTAATCCCTGTTGAACCAGATCGTTTGCGGTGTCGCTCATTGTGTAAACAAATCCTTATTTTGCTTAATGTTTACCAACCTGATACCCCAGCCGGCGCATTAAGGTGCGGTAAAAGTAATTTTTTTCCTGCAACCGCACAAACCGCCCCACCGCCGGGCCGGCGCTCAATACAATTTCATCGTGGTTTTGCAACTCAAGCTCAAATTGACCATCAACCGTTAGCGCGGCAGTGTGATCGCTGGAAATTTGCACGCACACGGTTACGCCTTTAGAAAGCACAATGGCCCGCTCCAAACTGAGGTGCGGGGCCAGCGGAATCAACAAAAAATTTTCCAGTTCCGGCGGCAAAATTGGCCCGCCGGCGGCCAGCGCGTAAGCGGTAGAGCCGGTCGCCGTGGCCAAAATCAGGCCGTCGGCGGTGTAGGTGGTTAAATAGCCGCCATCAATATACGTGGCCAGCCGGACAACGCGGGCAAACTGCGCCCGGCTAATCACCACATCATTGAGCGCATCGTACACACCCACCGTTTCGCCGGCGCGTTTGTGTTCGGCGTGAACCATAAGCCGCTCTTCTACCCAGTAGTGGCCAAACAAGGCTTGCTCCACCCCGCCGGGCCATTCGCCGGGCTGAATTTCTGCCAAAAAACCCAGCCGCCCCAAATTGATGGTGAGCAGCGGAATGCGGTACGGCGCGGTCATCCGGGCCGCCCGCAACATCGAGCCATCGCCGCCCAGCACAATCAGCAAATCCGATTGCGCCAGCAGGCCGCGCACCGCCGCCTCATCCCAGGCCGAATTAACCCAGGCCGACGCGCCCAAACTTTCGACGTATTCAAAAATTTCGGCGGCCATTACCCGCGCTTCGGCCAGTTTGGGGTGGTACAACAGCCCAATCGTTTTAAAGGCCGGCTCGCGGCGGGGCGATGCTTCGGGCGGATGAGTCATTACGCCAATCTTTCCGTTAACCAGCCGGGCAGTTGAGCCAGATCAACCGTAAATTGCTGGCTATCGCTTAAAGTGCGCACCGTGGCCTGGCCGGCGTTCAGCTCTTCTTCGCCCAGAATCACGGCAAACGCGGCCTCGGAGCGGCTGGCGGCTTTAAGCTGCGCCTTGAGGCTGCGGTCGCCGGGGGTAAGCTGCGCCCCCAGCCCGCGCTGGTGCAGCGTTTCGGTAAGGCGGATGGCCGCCAGTTTGGCCGCTTCGCCCAAATAGGACACGGTTATTTTGGGCAGCGGCGCGGCGGTGGGTTGAATACCCAAATGGCGCAGGGCAATCACGTACCGCTCAATGCCGGAGCCAAAACCGATGCCGGGCGTGGGGCGTCCGCCTAATTCGGCAATCAGCCCATCGTACCGGCCACCGCCGCAAATGGTATCCTGGCTGCCCAGGCCATCGGCTTTGATTTCAAACACGGTTTTGGTGTAGTAATCCAGCCCGCGCACAATTTTGTAATCAATGGTGTAGGGGCGTTGCAACGCCTCCAGATAGCTTTTAAGCCGGGTAAAATGATCGTTGCACTCGGCGCAGAGGTGGTCGGTGATGTGCGGCGCGCTTTCCAGCAACGGTTGGGTGGCGGCTTCTTTGCTATCCAAAATGCGGAGCGGGTTCTTTTTAAGGCGCATTTTGTCATCGGCGGGCAGTTGGGCTTCAAACCGGCTAAAGTATTCGACCAGTTTTTGCACGTAGGCCGGTTTGCAAACAGGGCAGCCGGTGGAGTTGAGGTACAGGCGCAGGCCGTAAAAGCCCAAACCGGTAAACAGATGCCAGGCCACGTTGATGACTTCCACATCAACCGCCGGGTCCTGCTCGCCCAGCACTTCGATATCAAACTGGCTGTGCTGGCGGTAGCGCCCGGCCTGGGGCCGCTCGTGGCGAAAGAGCGGGCCGGTAGTCCACAACCGTTGCGGGGACGGCAGGGTGTGCAGGCCGTTTTCTATGTAGGCCCGCATAATGCCCGCCGTAAATTCCGGGCGCATGGCCAACTGGTCGCCATCGCGGTCTTTGAAAATATACATTTCTTTTTCTACGATGTCGGTGCCTTCGCCCACGCTGCGGATAAACAGGTTGGCCTGTTCCAGCACCGGCGTATCCAGGCGTTGATAGCCAAACAGGTCGGCGGTTTCCTGAATTTTGGTTAAAATAAAACGCCAGTAGGGTTGGTCATCAAACAGAACATCGCGCATGCCGGTAACGCGCTTGTATTTGCTCAAGGTTGGTCTCCTCTTGAAGATAATTTAGGGGGTCAGGAAGCGGAAAACAAGCAGGCGCTCGAAGGGGTTCCTGACCGGGGGATTATAGCTTAATTTCAAGGGGATGTCTACTGTTCCGGCCCGGTCACTTGCCGGGGAGTCGTTCTGCAACGCCGGGGAACCGCTCTGCAATGCCGGGAGTCGTAGGTCACGTTTGAAACGTGACCTACGAAATCAGCCAATCATAAAAATAAGCGTCACCACCATAAAAATGGGAATCAGAATTGGCAAGGAGTATTTTAAAATGTAGGTAAAGAAATCGGGGGTTTTGTAGCCCCAATCATCGGCAATGGCTTTTACCATAAAATTTGGCCCGTTGCCAATGTAAGTGACGGCTCCCATAAACACCGATCCCAGCGAGATGGCTGCCAACAGCCGCGCCGACACGCCAACGGCGCTCAGGCCGGCGGGGATGGGGTGCAGGGCCGGGCTGGCAGCGGTTAGCCCCTGCGCCAGCGATAAAAAGGTGAGGTAAGTGGGGGCGTTATCCAGCACCGAGGACAGGCCGCCGCTAGCCCAGAAAAATTGCCAGGGCTGGCTAAGGCCAAACCCGGCTCCCTGGCTTTTGAGAATTTCCAGGGCGGGGATCATCGCCAGGAAGATGCCCAAAAACAGAAAGGCCACTTCCTGAATGGGCGCAAAGGAAAAGTTGTTTTTGCGACGGGTCTCGGCGTTTAGCGGCGCGGTAATCAACGAGGCCGCCGCCATCAACAGCATCAGGTATTCGCGCAAAAATTTTAGCGGGCCTTCGGTCAGTCCCCATGTGGCCAGCGTGTTGGGCGTGAGAAAAACCACGCCCAGCAGCACGCCCAACAACCACAAAAAGTTGAGGCCGCCCTTTATTTTTAGCGGTTGAAAAGCCTGCCGGTCGAGTTTGAGGCTATCCGGTGATTCCTTTTTGTAGCTCAGGCTATCCCACACCCAAAACACGGCCAGCGTTAGCCCCAGCGTTGTAAGCCAGGGAGCCAGCAGGGTTAGCGTCCAAAAAAAAGGCACGCCTTTTAAATAGCCCAAAAACAACGGCGGGTCGCCAATGGGCAACAGCGCCCCGCCAATATTGCTGACCACAAAGATAAAAAACACCGGGATGTGCGCCGTGTGTTTTCTTTCTGAATTGGTTTTGAGCACCGGCCTGATTAGCAGCATGCTCGCGCCCGTGGTGCCAATCACGTTGGCCAGGAGTGCGCCCACGCCCAAAAACGCGGCGTTAACCCACGGTGTGGCCTTGAGGTCGCCTTCCAGATAAATGCCCCCGGAAATAACAAAAAGCGCAAACAACAGGCTGATAAACGAGAAATAATCTTCCAGGCTGGTAGCCAGAGCTTCCCATTTGCCCAGCGCCATTAACAAAACCAGCACCGGCAAGCTCCACAACAGCGCAATCACCAACTTATTGAAGTTACTTTCCCACAAGCGCCCCACGTGGCTATGCGGAAAATTGGCTACTCCAAATGACGCGCCGCCGATGGTTAAAAGCAGCCCCACAAACGGAATAACGGCCCACGTTGGCAGTACGGTTGCTGCGTCAGGAGCAAGAATGGAAAGTATCGAATTAAACACAATAAACCTCGCTTATGGTGGATTCAATCCATCCTGCCAGAAAACAAAATGCCGGCAAGCCGGGGTTTTATCACCAACACCCGGCCTGCGGCATTAGTTTCAAAATATACCCCAATTAAAGCTCAATCAAGATTAAGCGTAGGCGCGTTCGCCGTGTTCGCTAATGTCAAGGCCAACTTCTTCTTCCGCCGGTGAAACACTCAGCCCCATTGTAACATCCAGAGCTTTGGCAATGACATACGTCAGAACAAAGGCAAACAACGCGGCCACCACAACTCCAACCAACTGAATAAGAAATTGGCTGGGATTACCATAAAACAACCCGTCAGCGCCCGCCGGATTGACCGCTTTGGTGGCAAACAGCCCGGTGAGCAATGCGCCGGTAACGCCGCCCATGCCGTGACAGGCCCACACATCCAAAGATTCATCCAGTTTGCAGCGTTGCCGAAACTTGATGGCCTGATAACTAACCGGC
Source organism: uncultured Caldilineaceae bacterium (assembly GCA_964517605.1). GTDB lineage: Bacteria > Chloroflexota > Anaerolineae > 4572-78 > J111 > J095. Next base: position 74,510 of record CAZFCE010000013.1, read on the forward strand.
GCGGCTACCGCGCCAATAATCAGCGCGGACAGCGGTGTCACAAATCCCGCCGCCGGAGTGATGGCTACCAGCCCCACCACCACGCCGGTGGCAAAGCCCAACACCCCCGGCTTGCTATCAGACCAGGAGAGCAGCATCCACACCAAACCGGCGGCGGCGGCGGCGGTATTGGTGTTAACAACGGCGGTTACGGCCAGGCCGTTGGCCGCCAGGGCGCTGCCGCCGTTAAAACCAAACCAACCCACCCACAGCAGCCCCGCGCCCAGCACGGTAAAAGGGATGTTGTGGGGTTCAATCACAATGCCCGAACCAAACCAACGCCGTGAACGGATAATCAGCGCAAAGGCCAACGCCGAAAAACCAGCGGTGATGTGCACCACTGTGCCGCCGGCAAAGTCCAGCGCGCCCAGGCCGCGCAGCCAGCCATACACCATCTGGCCGTTGCCGGCATCGGTGGCGGCCCAAACCCAGTGAGCCACTGGCGCATAAATTAGAGTAGCCCACAAAATCACAAATAGCAAAAATGTTTTAAACCGCACCCGCTCGACAAAAGCGCCGGTAATCAAAGCCGGGGTAATTACGGCAAACATCATTTGATACGCCGCAAAGGCCAAATGAGGAATAGTCGGGGCGTAAACCGGGTTGGGCTGTTCGCCCACGCCGGCCAACCCCAAAAAGTTGAGGCCGCCAATAAAACCATTACTACTCGCGCCAAACGCCAGCGTATAGCCCCACAACACCCATTGCACGCTAATTAAGCCCATCACAATAAAACTCAGGTTAAGGGTTGAGAGGATGTTTTTTTTGCGAACCATGCCACCATAAAAAAAGCCCAATGCCGGCGTCATCATCAATACCAGCGCCGTTGCTGTTATTACCCAGGCGGTATCTCCGGAATTAATTACACTTTCCATAATTTTGTATATCCCTCTGTGCCAATGCGATATTATAAATACTTTGATATCATTAAATTGACATTATTATTTGCCCATTTTTGAGAGCAAACAACAAACATTCCCCCTGGCTCCGGTGGGGAGGCAAAGAGGAACGCGACAAATAACAAAGCCCTCAAGGCAGATTTACCAGGAATTGTATAGCACCAATCCTTAAAAATCTCCGTTGAGGGCTTCGTGGCCGCAAACTATTTACTTGTTATTGAGCCTTAATTTACCAACCCCGGCAGCTTTACCGGCAAACCAATCGCCACCGGAAAGCTGCCGGGGAAAACCTGATCAGCAAAAACTATTTGGCCGTTTTGCGGGCGTCAATATCGCCCTCGTAGCTTAAGGCCTCGCGCCCGCGCTCACCGGTGCGGATGCGGATTACGTCTTCAACCGGATAGATAAAAATCAACCCGTCGCCAACCTGCCCGGTGCAGGCGGCCTTGCGAATGGTTTCGATGGTTTTTTCCACGTTGTGGTCGCTTAGAACAATGTTAAGCTGGTAGCGAGGCAGCATGTCCACTTTGTAGGTGCTGGTGCGCCAGGCCAGGGTTACGCCGCCTTGCCGGCCATGCCCGTGAACTTCAACCACGTTCATCCCAACAATGCCAATTTCGTGCAGGGCTTTCTTTACGTCATCCAGTTTTTCTTCACGAATAAAAGCTTCAATTTTCTTGGTCATAATTATCTCCTTGCTGTGATTAGCCGGCCAAAACTATAGAAACTAGCGCCCTGACCCTGACGGGTATAAACTGCGCAGATTGGGGTGAGACCCTTCCCAGTAACCTTTGGCACCCATTTCGGGGATGTCCAGCCCCAGCACTTCGGCGGAAGCCTCGCTGCGCAAAAGGCCAAAGCTGTTTAACAAGGCAAAGAAGCCATAGGATAAAACAAATACTACCCCAAAAATTGAGATGGCTTCGAGCGATTGGGCCGCCAACTGGCCAAAACCGCCGCCGTAGAACAGGCCGGTTACGGCTTTATCCATGCCGTTCCAGGCCGCGGTATCGGGGTTGCCGCTGGCAAACAGCCCAACCGCGATAACGCCCCACAAGCCGTTGAACAGGTGCACCGGCACCGCGCCCACCGGGTCGTCAATTTTGGCTTTTTCCAGAGCAAAGGCCGCCAAACACGCCAGCACGCCGGCAATCAGCCCAATTACCACTGCCGCCCACGGTTCAACAAAAGCGCAGGGAGCGGTAACCGCCACCAGCCCGGCCAAAAGACCGTTCACCGACATCGAGGGATCGGGTTTTTTGCCGGGGCCAAAAACCCACATGTAAACCATCGCGCTCAACCCGCCGGCAGCCCCGGCCAGCAGCGTGTTCACCGCAGCCAGCGAAACCAGGTTAATGAACGCCCCTTGAATCCCCAGAGATGAGCCGGGGTTAAAACCAAACCAGCCAAAGAACAGGATGATGGTGCCCAGCACGCCCATCGGGATGTTGTGGCCGGGGATGGCGTTGGGGGTACCGTCATCGTTAAAGCGGCCCAAACGTGGCCCCAAAACCAGAGCAATGGCCAACCCAACCGCGCCGCCGGTGGTGTGTACCACACCAGAACCGGCAAAGTCAACCGCGCCGTTGCCCAGGCCCAGCGTGCGGCCCAGGTTAGCCAGCCAACCGCCGCCCCACACCCAGTTGCCAACCAGCGGGTAAACCAGCATGCTTACCCAGAAACCCATCAACACAAAACCAAAGAATTTAAGCCGTTCCGCCCCGGAGCCGGTGGGAATGGTAGCGGCGGTGTCCATAAACACCATCTGGAACAGGAAAAAGGCAAAAATCCCGGCCATGCTCAAGGTAACACCGTGTAAAAAGAAACCCGACAGGCCAATAATGCCCCATTGCTCGCCAAAGCGCAGGCCGGTGCTCAGGCTATCGCCCCAGGCGCCCAGAGTAATGGGCGAAAAGGCCCACGTGGCCGAAGCCTGCGTGGCGCTGATGGCCGTAGCCGGGTAGGTATAGTTCACTGCACCAAATTGAAACGCAAAACCACAAATCCAGTAACCAATGGCCCCAATACAGAAAACCATCATATTCATCATCATAGTATGGGCCACATTTTTGGCGCGGGTAAAACCGCACTCAACCAGGGCAAAGCCGGCCTGCATAAAAAATACCAAAAAACCGGCAATTAACACCCATAAAATATTGGCCGATACCGTTAAACTGGCAAGATTCGATTGTAGTTCTTCCATAGGTCACTCTTCTCCTATATTTATAAAAACCGTTAGAGATTAGGGGTTCGACCCACGGCTACTTTGCCAGCTCATCTTCGCGGATGAGTCAATCGTGGTCTAACTACAGGCTGAGTTATCAGCCCAGGCCCAGGTTGGACAATTAATGTTCAATCCGGGCCAAAATTAGATTTGATCAACCACCTCCTTTTTAATTTTCTCGGCCAAGCCACCAATATACTACAAAAATTTTAAATTATGCCTTTGAGATAAAGATGGTCTTTTAGAGAATTTTTAACCGGCATTTGGGTTGTTGTAACAACCTAAAATAAAAAACTCTCCCGCAAAAATAGCATTGCGTTGGGAGAGCTTCTCGGCTACTCAAATTAACTCAATTGTTAGGGCAGAGATTAACACAGAATTAAAAAACTGTCAAGCCGATTTTTGCCTCGGCCCGCTTAAAATTTTCACCGCGATTACTTGCCTTAAACCTGCGGCTGTGTTACCGTTTGGCCCATGCGCCACGCCATCTTTTCCGACATTCATAACCACACCGAGGCTTTGCAAGCCGTGCTCAACGATGCCCGCCGCTGCCGCGCCGAAGCGTTCTTCTGCCTGGGCGACATCGGCATAGATAGTTGTATTGATTTGGTGCGGGGCTGCGGCGCGGCCACAGTTTTTGGCAACTGGGAAGTTTCTAACTGGCGACACCTAGCCATAACCCAAAACCAACACTGGATGCTGGAACTGCCGCCTATGCTCCGCCGCACTGATATGTGGCTAACCCACGCCGCGCCATTTTGGCCGCCGGTCATCCAATCGCTGGCTGATTTGACCTCCGGTTCGCACCTGCGTTTTGGCAACAAGTTCTTTCCGTACCTGGATTTTGAAGAGGATTACCTGTGGCAAACCATCGCCGCGCTCACCGAAAGCAATCAGCCATTGATGTTTCACGGACACACTCACCGCCAGATGGCGTGGCGGTTTACTCCGGCTAATCAATTGTTGCAAGAATTTGGGCCGGTGGTGAAACTGACCGCCGGCGAAACCTATGTAGTGGGGGTGGGTAGCGTGGGGCGGCCCACCGACGGGCCGGGAGCCTGCTACGTAATTTTTGATGATACGGCCCGCACTCTGGAGTTCCGCCGGATACGGACCAAATAACAAGGCCACGGTTAACCGTGGCCTTTGATTTTTTACCGGGTAGCAATCTGAATTTTGGGTTGTGGTGGGGCTTGTTCAGCCGGCGGTTGCGGCTGATGCCGTTGCTGCAATTTTTGCACCGCGATAGCGCCAATAGCTTGCAGGTTTTTGGCCACGGTATCGCGTTTTTGCCGCTGCGCCTCTTCGATGTTGGCCTGCAAAATAAAGAAGAACGCATCGTTAATCTGATCAAGACTTTTTTCGATGGTTGCTACCGGCTCTTTGGCCTCGATGATATTTTGTAACACCTGGCTGGCTTTTTCCAGTTCAACCCGATTGGCTTCTTCGAGCTTGCTTTTTACATCCAAAATTTTGGTGCGAATCTGGCGCAACGCCTGAGCCGAGTTTTTATCGCCGCTGCCGGCCAGTTGGTCAATTTTGTTGGTGAGGTTCTGAAAAAAGCCGTAATCGAGCATAGCAAAACCGGCGGCAACCAGGGCTTCAAACTCCTGGTCGCTGGCCGCGTTTTGCAGCCGTTCCAGCATTTCTTCCTGGTTTTTCAGCACAATAATACCCAATTCCTGGTCAATTTCGGCCACAATTTGCTTGCCGTTTGAACTCCAGCGGCTAATCAACGCCCTCAGGCTTAAAATTGATTGCGCCTGTTCCTGGTCGCCCATCAATTGGGCCGTTTGCATATAGGCGGTGAGAATCTCAAAAAATTGCCGATCCAGTTTGGCGTCGTTGGCCTGCACTTTGGCTTTGAGCGTTTTTTCATCGGGAGATTTAAGGAGTTCTTCCAGCAGGTGCATGCGCTCTTCCTGGGCTTGAAGCATCTCCTCGGTAATGCCATCGGCCTGTAAAATGGCTTTGATCAGGCTCTCCAGCGTCAGAAAGCTGGTGGGGTTGAGTAGATAAAATTTGCGCTGCTCCTGAGGCAAGCTATTGAACAACCGGTTGGTGAGGTCGCCCACAATTTTTTCTCTGGTTTGGCCCATCAGGTTGAGTTCGTTGGGGACGTGAACCAAAGCCAACTCTTTTTCCAAATCATAATAAAGGATGGGCACGCCGGGCGCGCCCACAAAACCGCACTGCGGGCAGCGAATAATGTTAAACTGGCCCTGCAAAAAGGCCTCTTTCAATTCAAAATCCTGCCCATTGATAATATTTTCAATGGGCGCGGCAAAATTAACGCGACAATTGGGGCAGGTAACCGGAGTTACTTGTTGAACAGCCATTATGCAATACAACCTTTCTTGGCAAAGTGGGTACGTAAAAAAATATATTACCCGGCGCGGTATGAAATGTCAATAAAAAACCGCCACGCGCTGGTTGGGTGGCGGTTTTTGGCAGTTTACCGGGCCGATTAATGGTTAATCGCGGAAGAAGGTTTCTACTTCTTCCTGGTCTTCCTCGGAGGGGAGCGTTTCTAAAAAGCTGATTCTGTGCCAGGGGAACAGCACCCGGGTGGCTTCGCGATCAATGTAAACCACGGGTTTGCCATCGCGGGCGCGCACGTTGGTAAAAACAACATAGTTGGCCTGCGGATCGGGTATTTTTTCAACTTCACCCACAATGGCGTCGCCGCCAGCAACGTGAATGATTACGGTAATAGACATTGAGCATCTCCTTAGTGATGGCTAATTCGGGTTAGTGCATTTCAACTTCGATGAGCAACTTGCCAAGTTGAAGCTGGTCGCCGTGGTGCAGCACTTCGGGCAGGTACGGCGCTAATCGTTTGCTGTTGATAAAGGTGCCGTTGATACTGCCCAAATCTTCTACCACCACGGTACCTTCGCGCTTGAGAATGCGGGCGTGCCGGCGCGAAACGCCTTTTTCCAGGCCGTTGTCGTTGGTCAGGTCAATTTCGGGAAAAACGTCGCTGGCCGGGTCCAGCCGCCCCATATGGATGGCTTTGTTCAGGGTGGCCTCAATTTCGCGGCCACTATCGGTAATGCGCAGCCGAATGGTGAGGGGGCCGGTGCCTTTGATAAGCGGGTTAGATTCGCCTTCGTCTTCTTCGCCCACCCAACCAATTTCGTCGGTTCCAAGCGGGTCGGTGCCACGCCGATCATCTTCTAATAGGTAAGTACCGCATTCACTGCAAAACAGAGTATTGGCCACGTGAGTTGTTCCACAAAAAGGGCACTTTATCACGGCTTAATCTCCTTTGGTAAAATGGATAGGCTTCGGGTTCCGTATTTGATTTTCTTTCGCCCCTCTGCGGAAAGTGCGCCGGTGCGGGCTAACCGGCCGGCTTCCAGTAACGCCGCGCGGGCCAGGTCGGTTTCGCCCAGGTTGAGTAAACGGGTAGCCATGGTTTCCAGCCGTTGCGTGGCAGAACTGACATTGCCACTTTCCAGGTCTTCCATTGCTTTTTCTTGCATTTTAAAGATGGCCAGTTTGCCCAGGGCCGTTACAATGGTGGACGGAATTTCGCCGCCGGCGGGTTGAGTATCAACAAACTGAGCCGAAATATCAACCCATTCCCAGCTTCGCCGGTTAGATTGGCTGGGCACATCACCGTCAATGGTCAGGCGCAGCAGGCGGCGTTCTTCGATGATGGGGTGGGACTGCACTCTAAATTCCATGAGCAGGGTTTTGGCGTTGCCGGTACCCAACGGGCCAAGAATCACCTTATCGGCGCGGACTTCCAGCCGGTGGATATGGGGCGTGATGTGAAAGCCTTCCTGATATTTTACGCCGGGGCTGGCGCTGATGGTCATGGTTAGCTCACGGGCAACCACGGTGCTCAACTCGCGGATGGTATCCTTAAAGATGTCTACAATTTTCCGGGGCGAGTCAATGTAAACCGATATCCCCCCCGAAGACGAGGCCATTTGATCCAGCAGGTTTTCGTTCCAGTCGGAGCCAATGCCCATGGTGGTGAGGCTAATCTGGTTGTGGCCGGCCCAACCGGCTTTTTCCAGGCAACCCTGCTCGTCGCCGTAGGTTTGGCCATCGGTGAGCAAAATCAGGTGGTTAACCGAGGCTTTGGCCCGGTTCTTCTCCAGTTCTTTCAGGCCAATATTCAACCCCTGCAACATTTCGGTGCCGCCGCTGGGTTGAATGGTGCTTACAATGGATTTGGCCATAGCTTTGTCCAGGCCAAACTGGCTGGACAGGATGACTTCGGCCCTGTCGCTAAAAACAACCACGCTCAACGAATCGTTGGGATTGAGCCGGTCAATAATCTGGCGGGTGCCTTCTTTTACTTGCTGCAACCGCATGCCCTGCATCGAGGTGCTACGATCCAGCACCAGGCACAGGTTGAGCGGCAACCGCGCCGTGGGCAGGTCGGCGGCGGGGTTAATATCCAGCAGCACGTAAACCGCCTGTTCCTCAACGTTGGTCATCAACGTTTTATGGCTGATGAGCGCCTTTAACGCCAGCGCCGATGACGTGGCGCGGCCTTCGGCTTCACGCAGGCGGTCGTAGGTTCGGCGTTGTTCAGGGTCGCCCAACACTTCGTAGGCTTCCTGAATATCTTTGAACGTATCGGTGGCAGCAGCAGCCTTATTCACATCGGGGTGAAATTGTCGCACCAGCAGCCGGTACGATTTTCTGATCTGGTCTTCGCTGGCGGTATTATCAATTTGGAGTATTTGATAATAATTTTTATCAATTTGCATAAGAACTACTTTCAAAAGTTAACGCCGGGTTAAAGCGCCACAAATTCTTTTCCCGGTCGTCAGGTTGCGATCCCCATTGATACCATAACCGCGGTAATATTGTCACGCCCGCCATTTTCGTTGGCGGCGGCCACAAGTTGCTCGCAGGCCATTTGCGGTGAGGGCGATGCCGTTAGCACGGCGGTAATGGTGGTATCATCCACCAAATCCCACAGCCCATCGCTGCACAAAAGCAACGACGCGCCCGCCGGCAAATGCTGAATGTGGGTATCCACTTCGATGGCCTCACCCTGCCCTACCGCCCGGTAGAGCACGCTCTGCGCCTGCCGGGCCTCGGCAGCAGATTGGCCCATTTGTTCCAGCTTTTGGGCCAGCGAATGGTCTTCGGTAATCTGTTTAAGGACGTGCTGCTTAAAAATATAAGCCCTGGAATCACCCACGTGCGCAATATAGGCGTTGTTGCCCATTACCAGCGCCACCACAATGGTGGTGCCGCCATCTGGCACCGAATGAATCACCGCGGTGTTAGCCCGTTCAATGGCCAATTGCAGCGCCTCGTTAATGGGGCAGTTGTTGGCGTTTTTATCGTCCGATAAATATGGCAGGTATATATCTTGCAGAATGCTGGCGGCGGCTACTTTTACAGCCAGAGAGCTGGCAATTTCGCCTTTTTGATGACCGCCCATGCCATCGGCCACAATAAACAACCCAAACGATTCAAGCCCCAAATCGTGCCGCAGATAGGAATGGGTGACGTGCAGCGAGTCTTCGTTCCGTTCGCGTTTGCGGCCCACATCCGACATACACCCAATATGAAGCCCGGCTGGCAAATGGCTAAGTCCCCGCACCGAGGCTTGGGTTTCTTGTTCTGGAATTTGGGCCTGCAACCTGGATTCTTCCATCGGCTTTTGCTGCAAAATAAATTTATAACTGCCGGGTTTTTACACCCTTACCCCGGCAGGGCGTACACGTAATGGTCCGTGGAGCCAATCAACACCACGCCATCTTTAACCACGGCGGAGGATGGCACCGGGCCGCCGGTTTTAAATTTCCAGCGGATTTTTCTATCTTTCCGGCTGATGCTCACCACCTCACCGGCGGATGTACCAAAGTAAATGGCTTCTTCGGTAACCGCCGGGGTGGATACAATTTGGGCATCGGCGTTAAATTTCCATTGCACCCGGCCCGTTTTGGCATCAATGGCGTACAGTTGTTTATCTACGCCGCCAATGTAAACCGTATTATCAACCACCACCGGGCTGGAAATCACCACCTGGCCGGTGCGCACGCGCCACACCGAATAGCCCGATTTGGCCTCAAGCGCATAAATATTTCTATCACCAGAGCCAACAATCACCAAATCTTTGTACATGGTGGGGCTGGAGGTAACGCTCCGGTTGGAGCGAAATTTCCAACGGGCCGCGCCCGAAGACATATCAATAGCGTACACGTGCCCATCTTCCGAGCCGACGTACACCAACTCATCGCCCAGCGTGGGGGTGGAGCGAATGGGGCCAAGCGCCTCAAACCGCCAGATTACGCGCCCGGTTTGGGCATTTACGGCGTACAGCCGGTTATCATCCGAGCCAAAAAAGGCGTGGTCAAACTCAACCACCGCCGATGAGCGAATCCGGCCTTCGGTGGGGCAAGTCCACACCAAGCGGCCCGAAGTGGTAATGGCATAGACCACCCGGTCTTCCGAGCCAAAAATCAACAGGTCTTTGTACAAAAACGGTTTGGTGGCAATGCCGCCATCGGTGGCGTATTTCCATTGAAAATCGCCGGTTTTAAAGTCGAGGGCGTAAATATTGTTATCGTAGGCGGGCACATACACTTTGGTTTTATCCGTAGTGACCGATCCCCGCACCTCGTCCTCAACCTTAAATTTCCAGATGGGCAGGATAGAGTCGCTCAGTTCGTCGTCCTCGTCCTCGGTTCCCAGCCCCGGCGCAACCGGGTAAGGGGGCGGATAAGGCTGCCCGCCATAGCCCGGCGGGGGGTACTGCGGCGGATAGGCATACTGCGGCGGGTACGGATAGCCCGGCGGCGGATAAACCGGCTGCGCCGGAGCCGCCGGCGGCGCTTTTTCCGGCGAAAGCATGGTGGTAGAATTGCCAGCCGGCAACACCTGAGTGCTGGCGGCTGCCGGCTGGGACCGTTTATTCAGCGCCGCATCCAGCGCATCCTTGAGCACTCGCGCCGATTGGAACCGTTTGTCCGGCTCGTATTCCAGCGCCTTCATAATGGCCGAATTAGTGGCTTCTGAAAGGGCCGGATTAAGCAACGATGGCGGCTCTTCGTGGAACGTGAAGGGCGGTTCCAGCCGGGGGTCTCGCTTGGTGAGCAGGTGATGCAGGGTTGCGCCCAGAGCGTAAATATCGCCACGGGGATCAACTATGCCTTTGTATTGTTCCGGCGGCGAGTAGCCTTCGGTGCCAATCATGGTGCCTTTTTGGCCGGATTCAAAGGCTTTGGCAATGCCAAAGTCAATCAACGCGATTTTATTGTTATCGCGCAGCATAATATTAGAAGGCTTGAGGTCTCTAAAAATGATAGGAGGATTCTGGCTGTGCAGGTAAATAAGCACATCACAAACCTGTACCGCCCAATCCAGCACCGTTTCTTCCTTGAGCATCCCGGAGGTGCCTTCCAGCACTTCTTCCAGGTTTTTGCCTTCCACAAACTCCATTACCAGGTAGCTGCGCACCGCCTCGCTGAAAAAGTCGTAAATCTGGGGGATGCCGGAGTGCCGAAGTTGAACCAGCAGGTTGGCCTCGCGCATAAAACTTTGCACCGCCAACCGGCGCACGTGTGGATCGGGGGTGCTGCTAATCATCTCTTTGAGCGCGCACCAGCGGGTAATCCCCGTAAAACGGAGGTCCTGGGCCAGATAAACCGCGCCCATGCCGCCCACGCCTAAAACCTTTTTTATTTCATAGCGGCTTTGCAGCACGACGCCTTTAGGCAGAATATTTTCGTCGTACCCACCGTCAGAACCATAATTTTCTAGACGTTGCGTCTCAAATGTCACAATTTGCTCCTGGCTTTTATCCAAAATTAATTATATCGTCACCCCCCGCGAAATGCAATCAGCTAACAAGCGGGTTTCCGGCAACAAAACGACAAAAGCGCAAACTATTTTTTTGGATTTGGATGTATTTTTGTGAAATAAATGAAGCAAGCGTTATGTCCAAGATTATACTATATTCCCTTTATTTACGTCAACAACGGTTTGAGCATACCTCCGGCGCAATAAATTTGACCTCTTAAAAGCAAATTCCCGCCTCTCAATTGCCATGCCCGCGACCTTTGCCCGGATTGACACAGCCCCGCCTTCATGTTACACTTTTACCAATAAACTTTGCGCCAGACGAGTACGCGGACGGCCGTGCGCCAGAGAGGGAAGGCCCCGGCTGCAAGCCATCCTCACACCGCCCCGCCGAAAACCCCTGGCAAGTGCGCCCCTCAACGCCAACCGGTCAGTATGGGGCGACGGCTGGCTCCGTTATCAGCCCGACAAGAATCAACCTCTGGTTGATTGAATTTGGGTGGAACCGCGTGGAATTGGCCCTCGCCCCAATCTGGGAGCGGGGTTTTTTATTTTTGGAGGCAAACATGAAGTCCAACCAACTGGAAAAAGACGAGTTGTACAAACTGCGCCACAGCGCCGCGCACGTAATGGCGCAGGCGGTGCAGGAAATTTACCCCGATGTTAAACTGGGCATCGGCCCGCCTATTGACACCGGCTTTTATTACGATTTTGACCTGGGCGCCAACCCCGACGGCAAACCCCGCACTTTTACTCCCGACGACCTGGACGCCATTGAAAAACGGATGCGCCAGATTATCGGTGGCAAACACCCGTTTCAATACCGCGAGGTGAGCGCCGGTGAAGCCCGTGAACTGTTCAAAAGCCAGCCCTTTAAAGTTGAACTGATCAACGGGCTGGCCCAGGGCGGCATTGACGAGTACGGCAACGAAACCGCCGAACCGCCCACCATCAGCACCTACCGCCACGATACCTTTGAGGATTTGTGTCGCGGCCCGCACGTAGAGCACACCGGCAAAATCCCGGCAGACGGCTTTAAATTGATGACCGTAGCCGGGGCTTACTGGCGCGGCGACGAGCACAACCCCATGCTTCAACGCATTTACGGCACCGCCTGGCCCAGCAAAAAGGAACTCAAAGCCTACCTTGATATGCTGGAAGAGGCCAAAAAGCGTGACCACCGCAAACTGGGCAAAGAGCTTGAAATCTTCACCTTTGATGAAGAAGTTGGCCCCGGCCTGCCGCTATGGCTGCCCAACGGCGGCATCATCATCGAAGAACTGGAACGGCTGGCCAAAGAGCAGGAAGAACTGCACAACTACAGCCGCGTGCGCACGCCGCACCTCACCAAAGAGGATTTGTTCTTACGCAGCGGTCACTTGCCCTATTATCAGGAAAGCATGTACCCGCCCATGGAAATGGAAGGCGTGCGCTACTTCATCAAACCGATGAACTGCCCCATGCACCACAAAGTTTTTGACGCGCTGCCACACAGCTACCGCGATCTGCCCGTAAAGCTGGCCGAATATGGCACCTGTTATCGCTTTGAAAAATCCGGCGAACTATTTGGGCTGATGCGGGTGCGCTCCATGCAAATGAACGACGCCCACATTTACTGCTCCGAGGAGCAATTTGAGGCCGAATTCATTGACGTGATTGACATGTATCTGGAATATTTTAAAATTTTCCAGATTGACCAGTACGTGATGCGCTTTAGCACGCACCACAAAAAGGGGCTGGGCAAAAAATACGTGGATAACGAAGCGTTGTGGCTCAAAACCGAAGTGATGGTGCGCAACGTGATGAACAAAAACAACGTCCCCTACGTTGAAGTGCCGGACGAAGCCGCTTTTTACGGCCCCAAAATTGATGTGCAAATTTGGAGCGCCATTGGCCGCGAATTTACCCTGGCTACCAACCAGGTTGATTTTGCCCAGCCGGCCCGCTTTGATTTGTCGTTCATCAACCCGGCGGGCGAGCGCGAAACGCCGCTGTGCATTCACCGCGCCCCGCTCAGCACCCACGAGCGCATGATTGGCTTTTTAATTGAACACTACGCCGGCAAGTTCCCGGTGTGGCTCAGCCCGGAACAGGCCCGCATTATCCCCATTACCGAGGCCCACAACGAGTTTGCCGTGCAACTGCAAAAACGGCTCCGCGCCGCCGGCATCCGCGTGAGCGCCGATTTGGGCAACGACCGCATGAACTCCAAAATCCGGCAGGCGCAGTTGATGCAGGTGCCCTACCAATTGGTCGTTGGCGACCAGGAAATCGAAACTGAAACGGTGTCGCTGCGGCGGCGCGATAACACCCGCCAAAACGGCCTGCCCATTGCCGAATTCATCGCGCAGGTAAAGGCCAAAATCACCAGCCGCTCCGCAGAACTGTAACTTCCTCGTTTGCTCAACCTTCGCCGGTCACGTTTTAAATGTGGCCGGCGAAGGACAAACCGCCGCTATGAAACGACTCAAGCAATTTTCACCGTGGGTTTTATTGCTGGTGGCCCTGGCTACCGCGCTGGCTGCCTTTTTGCGCTATTACCGGCTGGTCGAACTGCCGCCCGGTTTTACCTTTGACGAGGCCAAACACGCCCTCGATGCGCTGGATGTGCTGGCGGGCCGGTTTTATCTGATTTCGCCCCGTCACCGGCAAACGCCTATGGGCTACAACTACCTGTTGGCCGGCGCGTTTGTGCTGTACGGCCCCCAAATTTTGGCGCAACGGCTGCTCACCGCCACGCTCACCATCCTGCTGATTCCGTTTGGTTTTCTGGCGGCGTGGCAAACCTTTAAAGCCGAGTTGGGCCGGCAGCGGGCGCAATGGCTGGGCGCGTTTACGGCGCTGTTGCTGGCTTCATCGCCGGCGCTGCTGGTGAACAGCCGCATTGGCTACGAATACGAGCTGCCCGCGGTGACTGCCATGCTGGGCGTGTTCTTTTTTTGGCGCGGCTACCGGCCCGGCGCATCCTGGCTAAACACCGCGCTGGCCAGCCTGTTTGCAGCCAGCGGCTTTTACCTGTACGAAGGTTCTGCGCCGTTTATGCTGGTCATCCCGGCCACGCTGCTGACCGGCTGGCTGCTGACCAAACTACTACCAACGCGATTAGCCCCACAATATCCGCCGTTGCGCTGGCGCAATCTGCTGATGTACAGCCTGGTTACAGGCGGATTGGCCGCGCCCCTGTTGCTGGCGCTCACCGCCGGCCCCCACCCCGACGCCAGCCGCACCGCCGAAAAGCTCATCCTGTTGCAGGATAACCCGCTGCACGCGCTGACCGGCAGCCTGTGGAGCTACGCCCAACCCTTTTTGGGCCTGGCCGGCGACGAGCGAATTTTATCTAACCTGCCGGGCGCGCCGCTGTTTGGGCCGCTGCCGGCGCTGCTGTTCTGGGCCGGATTGGGTCTGTGCCTGTGGCGCATCCGGCGGCTGCCGTACCTGTTTTTGGCGCTTTATTGGGTGATAACGCTGATTGCGCCGGTGCTCACCTGGGAAGGCGGCGCGGCGTTTTACCCCCGGCTGCTTAGCAACCTGCCCGCCACCTATCTTATTCTGGCGCTGGGCCTTACCGAGGCGGTGTTTGGGCTGGCCGGGCTGCTGGCGCGGCACTGGCCTGCACCGGCAGCCGTGGGCGCGGCGCTGGCTCCGGTTGTGCTGGTAACAGCCGTATGGCTGCCGTACCAAGCCTATCAGGATTATTTTTACCGGTGGGCCAACCATTATCTGGTTAATGTGTTTTTTGAAACCGGGGTATTTGATTTGGTCAAACGGATGAACCAGGAAACCGGCCCGCACAACGCCTTTGCGCTGGCGCGGTACGCCGACCCGGCGCTTAACCAACCTAACCCCAACCTGGCCTTTTTGTACCGGGGCGCAACGCCGCTGCTGTACCTGCCCGCTAACCCCAACACGCTGCCGCAAACGCTAACCGACCAACTGAACGGGGTGCAGACGGTTCATTTGATTGTGGGGCTGCGCGGCGGCAACGAGGCCAAGTTTTACAACGCCGATCCCACCGGCCTGATTCCCGCGCTGCTGCGGGCTTACGGGCGCGAAGTTAACCGGGAGAAAACGCCCAACTACACCATCATCACCTACCGGCTTGATGCCGCCGCCACCGTTTTTTCTGCCGAGGCGCTGGCCCGGCAACCGCTGCAACCGCTGGATTATCCGCTGGGCAACGGCCTGGCAATCAGCGGCCTGCGGTACGGGCTGCACGCCGATCACCTGGCGGTTGATGTAACCTGGAGCAGCGAAACCAAAGCGCTTTTTGATTACACCACGTTTG
This sequence comes from uncultured Caldilineaceae bacterium, assembly GCA_964517605.1. Taxonomy (GTDB): domain Bacteria; phylum Chloroflexota; class Anaerolineae; order 4572-78; family J111; genus J095. Next base: position 89,739 of record CAZFCE010000013.1, read on the forward strand.
TGCAACTGCTCAACAGCCACGGCGACCGGGTAACGGGCGTTGACGCGCTGCCGGAGCGGGATTTCTCTACGCTGCAAGCCGGCGACAGCACCACCACCCACTACGAAATCCCGCTTTCACCGGAGATGGCCGGCCAACCGCACCACTTGTATATTGGCGTGTATTTACTGCATCAGGGCCAGATTGTAAATACGCAGGCCGTAAAACTGCCGCAACCGCTCGCCCTGCCCTGACTTTGCTCTTTACAAATCTGCGGTTCTTGCCCAAAGCGAGTTAAAGACCGGCTTAAATTTTATTCACAATTTGTTATTCGTAGTTTTCACAAGGAGAAAATAAGCATGCGCAAACTCACCATCATTCTGTTGGCTCTGATTCTGGCCGCCGCTCTGGTTGCCTGCGGCGGCAGCCCGGCCCCGGATAGCAGCGGCGGCGCGGCGGATGCGGCGGCGGGCCAAAAGCTCTTTCAGCAGCGGGTTATCGGCACGCAGCCCGGCTGCGCCAACTGCCACTCGCTGGAAAAGGATATGATGATTGTTGGCCCCTCGCTGGCGGGCATTGCCAGCCGCGCCGGCAGCCGCGAAGCCGGCAAAACCGCCGAGCAATACCTGGCCGAAGCCATCACCAACCCCAACGCCTTTACGGTTGAAGGCTACACCACCGGTACTATGCCCGCCTCGCTGGGTAAAGAACTCTCTGACCAGCAGGTGAAAGACCTGGTGGCCTATATGTTAACGTTAAAATAATTGGGGATGCAACCGGTGAATATTCAAAATGTGGCTCCGGCGCACCTGCCGGAAATTTTACAACTCAACCAGAACGCCATGCCCATGGTTAACAGTCTAACACCGGATTTGTTGCGCTGGCTGGCCGAAACCGCACCCTATTTTCGGGCGGCCTGGCTTGATGACCGGTTGGCCGGCTTTTTGGTGGCGCTGGATGAAACCTCAACCTATGCCAGCCCTTTTTTTGATTGGTTTCGGCAGCGCTACCCCCGCTTTATTTATCTTGACCGCATTGTGGTGGCCGATTGGACGCGCCGCCGGGGGGTGGGGCTGGCGCTGCTGGCCGATGTGGCCGAGTTTACGCAGGAGCGCGGCTGCCCACTGGCCTCGGATTTGTACGCCGATAATGATGCCTCGCTGGCGTTTCATCACAAGTTTGGCTTTGAAGAGGTGGGCCGGCAAATCATCAACACCAAAACGGTGTTAAAACTGCTCAAACCGGGCGATTAACGGCCAGTTCCAATAGACAAAACAAACCGCCAGTAGACCGGAGAATTATGACCGGGTCAAAAATAAATATGACCCAGTCATAATAAAATATGACCCAGTCAAAATAAATTATGACCGGGTCATATTTTATTCCTGGCCGGTTGGCTCAATTGTTTTTTTATGTTCCGGCTAAAATTTGAGATTAGGCGCAAAAGAACGGCGGTTTATCCCCAACAAAAACACGCCGACAAACGCCAGCAGCGCCGCGCCGAGCATTACCCAGAAGCCATTTTGGATAGCGCCCGCCAGCCCAATCCGGGCGGCTTCCAGCAACGCCTGGGTTAGCTCGGCCTGGTTGGGCGATTGGGCCATAAGCTGCGCCAGGTGATGCAGCGCATCCTGGTTGATCAGCGCATTGGGGCTGCGCAGCGCTGCCATTGCCGCCGCCGGCGTTCCGGGCGGCGCGCCGGCAGCCAGCCGGGCCACGTAGCTGTTCGTCACCACCGTGCCGATCAACGCCGTGCCGGCGGTTGTGCCAATCGCGCGGATAAATTGCGTTACCGAGGTGGCCACGCCCAACACCTCCGGCTCAACCGCGGCCTGAACCGCCAGCGTTGTAACCGGGTTGACAGTGCCCAGGCCCAGCGCCATTACAAACAAAAACGCCGAAACCAGCAACGGGTTTGAGTTGCTGTGCAGCAGCGTGGCCAACAGCAACACGCCCAGGCTCATCACCCCCACACCAAACACCAGCAACGGTTTAACCGCGCCAGAACGCGCCATCAGTTGGCCCGCCCCAATGCCCATCAGCGTTAAAGTGATGGCCATAGGGATCATCGCCTGGCCGGAGGCGCTGGCCGATAACCCCAGAACGCCCTGCATAAACAGCGGCGTGTACAAAATTACGCCAAACATGACAATGCCCACCAGAAACAGCACCACCGACATCGCCGCAATGGTGCGGTTACGAAATAAGCCAAAGGGGATGATTGGCTCTGCCGCGCGCCGCTCCACCGGCACAAAGGCCATAAACGCCAGCGCCGCCACCGCCAGGCCCGCCATCACCTGCGGCGAACTCCAGGCGTGCCCGGCACCCACCCATTCCAACGCCAACAATAGCGCCACCACACAAACGGTAATGGTAACGGCCCCCAGGTAATCAACCCGCGCCCCGGATTGCCGCGTATTTTGCGGCAACACCAGCGGCAAAACCACCAAAGCCAGCAGCCCCAGTGGCAGGTTAACGTAAAACACCCACCGCCAGCTTAAACTATCGGTAATCCAGCCGCCCAGCACCGGGCCAATCACGCTGGATAAAGCAAACACCGAAAACAGCAAGCCCTGGTAGCGGGCGCGATCCTTTAAATCCGGGTAAATGTCCGCTACCAGAGCGAATATGGTTGAAAACAGGATGCCGCCGCCCAACCCCTGCACGCCCCGGCCCACAATCAACCAGAGCATACTGTGGGCCATACCGCAAAAGGCGCTACTGGCCACAAAAATGGCCACGCCGATAATTGTCAGCCATTTGCGGCCATACATATCGCCCAGCTTGCCCACAATTGGAATGGCGGTAGTTTCGGTAAGCAGGTAGGCCGTGGCTACCCAGGCGTACCACTCAAAACCGTTCAACTCGGCAATTACCTGAGGCATGGCGGTGCCAACCACGGTTTGATCCAGCGACACCAAAAACAGCACCAGCCCCAACCCCAGCATGGCCAGCACCCTTTCGCGCCGGCCATCCGCCTGGCGATATTCTTTAGGTTGATGCAAGACCGCTTCCTCTAAATTCATTTCCAGCTCAGCACGTGTTCATCCACAAAGTTGTAGGTTAGTTGGAGTTGGGCATTCACCTCAGCCGAGAACAGCGGGTGCGGGTTTGAGCCGTCGGCGTTCATCACCCAAATCTCCCAGCGGCCCGCCCGGTCGGTGACAAAGGCAATCTGCGCCCCATCCGGCGAAAACACCGGAGCCACATTGTTCCAGGCTTTGGCCTCGTCCGGCTGCACCGTCACCCACAACGGCGTTTGGGTTAGCTGCACCCGCCCGCTCCCATCCGCATTGAGCCGGTACAGGTCGTGCCCGGCCCCGCCCCCATCCGGCCCGACGCTCACCACCAAATACCGCCCATCCGGCGAAAACACCGGCGAACCGTCATTGACTTCTGCGGTCAGATTTTGCCGGTCGTTCCGGTTCAAATCAACCGCCACTAGCCCCCGCCCGCCATCCGATACAATCCGCCACGGCTGCGCCGGGTCCCAGGCCGGCCTAAAGGCATACGTCCCACCGTCCACATCCTTAAAACTGCCATCGGCCAGATTGACCACCCGCAGCCCCCACTGGGGATCGGGCGGCAACGTCCAGCACAGCGAGGGCGAGCCGTTGTCCACCTTCACCTTGATACCGCTCGCGTTCCGGGGCGGCACGCGCCGCTGCCCCTTGCTCACATCCAGGCATTGCGGTTTGGCCTCCAGCCGGCCCCCGTGCTGGTAGTTGAGCACCAGTTGCGCCCCATCCGGCGACCAATCCACCCCTTTGGCCTGTTTGATGTCGCCCAGCACCTGCCGCTCGTTGCTGCCATCCAGGTTGATGACCCACAGCGAGCCGGTTTCGCCCTGCCAGCGGGTCAAGGCCACCGTCTGGCCGTCGGGCGAGAGCGCCGGGTCAAGGCCGCTGGTCAGGCGGCGCAGCCCGCTGCCATCCGGGTTGATGACCATAATGTCCCCGCCGCTGGCCCGCTGAAAGACAAGATGGGGCTGAGCATTGAGAGTTGAGAGTTGGGAGTTGGGAGTTGGTTCTACTTCAGCCTGTACGCGAAGCGTTTCGCTTTTATCTTTAACCACCGGCACGCTGGCCCAGGGCCGGCCCACATTCTTGAGAAACTGGATTTGCGCCCAGCCCAGGCTGCCCGCCGGGATGGGTTGAATCAGCGCCCAACTGCCGCTTTCGTCCAGGCCCAGCACCCGCACCAGGCTGTTGATGGCCAGTTGGCCGGTTGGCTCGGTGAAGATGCCCGGCCCGCGGCGCACTTCGATGGCGTTGCTGACCACCCAGGCGGTGTAGATTTTGGGCGCGGCGCTGAGGGAGCCGTCAACCGCCAGGTCGTTCAGCGCCACCCAGCCGGTTTTGGCCCCGGCGGCCTGGAGCAAGGCCCACTGGCCGCTCTGGTCAAGCGCCAGCACCGTCAGGCGCGTTTGCGGGTCGGTCAGTTGGTCAATGGCGGCAAACTCCACGCCGGGGCCGGGGTGGATGTATACCTCATCCCGCGCAATGTGGGCGGTGGTCGCCACGCCCAGCCCGCCGATTTCGGCGGCGGCGGTGGCTATCGGTGTGGCCGGGGATGAGGCCGCGTTCACCGTTTTGAGCGCCGGTGCGCCGCTCACATCGCCCTGAACGGTCAGGTGGGCCAGGTACACCCAGCCCTGCTGGCCGTCAGCCGTTTTGACCAAGGCCCAATCCCTGGTTGGATTGACGGCCAACACCGATACTTTAGTCTCGCGGGACAAAACATCGAGTTTAGGGTAGGCCGCGCCGGGGCCTTGCCGCCGGTTCAGCCCATCGCTGTTAACCAGCGCAGCGGCCACAGGCTTGAGGTCAGGGGTAGCGGTGGGCGCAACAGTGGCAACGGCGGGAGTTGTGGCCGCCGCTTGCGCCACCGCCGCCAGCGGGTCAGCCGGTAAAACCGGCGCTTGCGCCAGCGTGCCGGTAACGCGCAGCGAGTTTTTGGGCAGCCAGCCCCGCGCTTGCGTGGTGGTGAGCACGTACAGCCAATCGCCGCTGGCGTTTTGGCCCAGCACTGCCACCAGTTCGCCTTTGGGGATGGCGGCTCCCGCCGTTTGCCCCGGCTGGCGAACCACAACGGCGTTATCCGCCGCCACAAAAGCGGCGGCCACCGGGTTGTTGAGATTGTAGTTCACCGCTGCCGCACCTTTGGTAGTGGTGGGCGCGGTAACTGCGGTTGTGGCCACCAGTGTGGCCGCAACCGTGGCAATGGGCGGCGCAATTGTGGCGGTGGCGGCTACCGGCTGGCCGTGCGGAAAAGGCGTGGGCGAAGCCGGCAGCGCGGTAGGTTTGGGCGTGGGCCAGGTTGCCGCATTAAGCGGCTGGAGCGGCGTTTCATCCGCTTTGGCGGATAGACCGCACCCGGTTAACGCCACGGCAACAACAAGCAAAAGTGATAAAAACCAGCAGTGTTTGGTCATAGTAAAAATATCCATTCCTTAAACCAACTCGGCCCCAGGCTGAGCCGTGGGTGCGGGCGGGTTGATCGAGATAGCCACGCCGGTTTGCGGCGCAGGCGGCGGGGTAATGATGCCCGGCGTATCCGAGCCGGTACCCAGAATAAAGCCCGCCACCCGTTTCATCATACCGCTGCCCCAATCAAAGAAGTTGTAAACCACCGGCACCAAAATCAAGGTTAACAGAGTAGAAGTGATGTTGCCACCCACAACGGCTGCCGCAATCGGGGCGCGGCTTTCGGCCCCGGCCCCGGTGCCCAACAGCACCGGCAGCAGCGAGAAGACCAGTGCGCCGGTGGTCATCAACACGGGGCGCAACCGCAGCCGCCCGGCTTCAACCAGCGCCTTTTTGGTGGGCATGCCCTCTTCGCGGAGTTGGTTGGTAAAGTCAACAATCAAAATGGCGTTTTTGGTCACAATCCCCATCAGCAAAATCATCCCCAACAGCGAGAAAATGCTGAGCGAGTTGTTGGTTAGCCACAGACCGCCAAAAGCGCCCACCACCGTTACCGGCAGCGATAACATAATGGCCAACGGCTGCAAAAAGCTTTGGTACAACGCCACCAGCAAAATGTAAATCAAGATAGCCGATAGCGCCATTGCCGAGAATAGCTGGCTAAAGGATTCGCGCTGCCGGCTCGACATCCCGGAGAATTCAAAGCTGTAACCGGCCGGGAAAGAGATTTTTTCATTGATGGCGGCTTCAATGGCGTTGGTTACGTCGCCCGAACCGTAGCCGGCGGCCACGCCCGAACCAACCGTAAGCACCCGCTGCCGGTTGGCCCGCGTAATTTTGGCCGGAGCCTGGTCATCCTGGGTTTGAGTTACCTGCCCCAGCATAATCTGCTGCCCCTGGCGATAGGCCACCGGCACTTGCAGCAGTTGGGTTTGATCCTGGCGGATGTTTTCGGGCATGCGCAGGATAATGTCAACCTCGTTGCTGCCATCGGGCGGATTAAACGTGCCGATGGTGCTGCCGCTCACCGCGGTGCGCAGCGTGGTGGCTACCTGCGCCGGCGAAAGCCCCAAATCCACGGCTTGCTGGCGATCCACCACAAATTTGGTTTCCGGTGAGCGGGCGGCGTCGTTGTTTTCTACGTCTGCCGTGCCGGGCACGGTTTTAAGCACCGCCTCAACCTGGTCGGCCAGGTTAAGCAACGTGTTCTGGTCGGGGCCGGACAGGCGCACCTGAATGGCCTTGTTGGCTCCGCCGCCGCCCATTGAAGACGCCAACGTAACCGAGGTTTGGGCTTCGGGAATTTCGGCCAAAGCCGGGCGCAACGCGGCGGCAATATCGGTGGTGGTGCGCTGGCGGTTGGCTTTGTCAATCAGTTTCAAGTCAATTTGGGCGGTGTTAGAACTGCTACCGCCGCCAAACATGCCGCCGCCACCGCCGCCCACCTGGGTGCGGATGGTAGCCGCTTCGGGCACCAGGCTCAGCACAATCTGTTCGGCCTGGCGGGCGGCCTGGTCGGTAGCGTCAAGGTTGGTGCCCACCGGCATGGTAATGGCGATGGTCGCCGCGCCGTCATCTTCCTGGGGCATAAACTCGGTGCGAACCATGCCGCTTGTCACCATAAAAATGCCGCCGCCCAAAGCGCCAATGGCAATTACTACCACCATAATCTGGGTAAAAACATTGCGCAGGCACAGGCGCAGCGTGGCGGCGTAAGAGCGGGTTAACAAGCCAAAGCCGGATTCCCACAGCCACAGAAAGCCCTGCCAGAGCCAATCTACCGGTTTGAGCAGCAGGCCCACCACCCTGGTTAAGCCCCGCGACGGTCTTTCGGGGGCAATTTCATCCTTCAGCAAGTAGGCGGCCAGCATGGGGGTTAGGGTAAAGGCCACAAACAGAGACAGCAACGTAGAGGTAACAATGGTGATGGCATACGGGTAAAAAAGCTGGCCCATCATCCCGGAGACAAACGCCACCGGCAGGTAAACCACCACGTCAACCAGAGTAATGGCCAGCGCGGCAAAGCCGATTTCAGCCCGGCCATCCAGCGCCGCCTGCTTGGACGGCTTTTTCATTTTAAGGTGGCGCTCAATGTTTTCCAGCACCACAATCGAGTCATCCACCAGAATACCAATGACCAGCGTCATGGCCAGCAAAGTAAGCTGGTTGAGGCTAAAGCCCAAAATCCACATTACCAAAAATGTGGTGACTAACGAAGTGGGAATGGCCATGAGCACAATAAAGGTGCTGCGAATAGTGTGCAGAAAGATGAGCATAATCAAGCCGGTAATCAGAATGGCCATAATCAAATCCTCTTCCACGGCCAAAACCGATTCGCGCACAAAGGTGGAGTTATCACTGACAATGCTTAAATCTGCGCCGGTGGGCAACTCTTTTTTAAAGTCGTCAAGCACCTGGCGCACGTTTTCGGCAACTTCAACGGTGTTGCCATCGCTGGTTTTGGTAACGCTAACGCTAACCGTATCCAGCCCGTTATAGCGATAAATCACGCTCCGGTCGCTAAACCCCTGCTGAACGGTGGCCACGTTTTGCAGGTAAACCTGCCCGCCGTTATCGCTGTCGGATTTAACCACCACGTTTTTCATTTCGTCCAGGCTGGTAAACTCGCCCACAGCGCGCAGGCTCTTTTTCATGCGGCCCTGATCCATGCTGCCGGCGGGAGAGGTAACGTTGTTGTTGGCCACCGCCTGCTGAACTTCGCTCAGCGACATGCTGTAAGCGGCCAGTTTGGCCGGGTCGGTTTCAATCTGAATTTCACGGTCGCGCCCGCCGCTAACGCTCACCGAGGCCACGCCGGGCACGGCTTGCAGCCGGGTTTTAAGCTCGTTATCGGCCAGTTCATACAGGGCATCCTGGCCCTGCGGCCCGTTCAGGGTGAGCACCATAATCGGCATTGAGCCGGTATCGGCTTTGGTTACGGTTGGCTTGTCGGCGGCGTCGGGCAGTTTAACCGATGAAACCCGGCGCTCCACATCAACGGCGGCCTGGCTGTTATTGGTGCCCTGCACAAACTGAATCTGAACGGAGCCGAGACCCTCGGTTGAGGTGGAACTCATCTCGTCTATGCCGGAGATGCCGGCCACCGCGTCTTCGATGGGTTTAACCACCTTGTCTTCGATGTCTTCCGGGGAAGCGCCCGTATAGGTGACAGAAATTGACACCATCGGGATGTCCATATTGGGAAAGCGTTCCAGCTTGAGGTAGGTGTAGCCCTTGTAGCCCATGATGATCATGGTCACAATCAACATCAACATGGTGAGCGGGCGTTTAATGGATAACCGGGTTAATGCATCCATAGTTTGCGTTACTGCCTTTCAAACAGAGCTAACAATAGTTGGTACTACTGGGCCTGGCTGGGCGCGTTAGTTACCTTAACCTTAGCGCCATCCACCAGATTGGCCTGGCCGGCGGTAACAACCTGCTCGCCGGCTTTCAGGCCGGCCAAAATTTCAATCCGGTCTTTATCGGCCAGGCCGGTAGTAACCTGGCGCAGTTTAACGGTGCCATCGCTGTTGAGCACATACGCGGTGGGCTGGTTATTGGCCATGGTTGTTACGGCGGCCAACGGCGCAACCAGCGTATCCTTTTTCTCCTGCGCCAAAATGGACACGTTGGCGTACATGCCGCTCCGCAGCAAATCCTCGCCTTTGGTGGGCGTTACTTTTAGTTGAAACGTGCGGGTGCTTTTATTGGCGGCAGGCGCAATGCTGGTAACTTCGCCGGGAAAATCCTGGTTGGGGTAAGCCGTTACCTGCAAAGAGGCACTTTGCCCTTTTTTCACCTGGCTGATGGCGCTTTCGGGCACATTCAGGCTGACTTCCATGGCATTGGAGAGAAACTGGGCCACCACGGTTTGATTATTTACCCGGCTGCCCTGGCTAACATTGAGGCTGGACACAACACCATTAAACGGGGCTTTGATCACCACCTCGCGCAACTGAATGTTGGCCTGATCCAGCGCCGCTTCGGCCTGCGACACAGCGGCGCGGGCCGTTTCAAAATCAATCTGGCGGTAGGGCTGTTTCTTTAAGGCCAGGGCTAACTCGGCCTGCGCCAGCGAGTTCATCAGCGGGGCCAGGGTTGAATCGCTGGGGTTAACGGCTATGTTGTAGCTGGCCAGCGCGTTCTGGTAAGTGATGGTGGCGTTTTGCAGATTTTGCGCCTGCTGGGTAGCGCCCACATCGCCGGCCCAGGCAATTTTATCGTAATCGGTTTGGGCCGTTTTGAGCGCCGCCTGCGCTTTGGCCAGATCGGCGGCGGCTTTGGTGCGCTCATCGCTGCTGATGGTGGATACATCGTTCAATTGGGCGCGGGCCAAAGCTACGGCGGATTGGGCGGCGGCAATCTCTTCGGGCCGCGAACCTAATTCCATTTTGGCCAGGTTGAGCTTGGCGCTGGTGAGGGCGGCCTGGGTCTGTTTGAGTTGGGCCAGGTAGGTATCGTCCTCAATGGTGGCAATCGGGTCGCCGGCTTTTACCTCGTCGCCCACTTCAACCAGCACCGAGGCAATGCGGCCACTCGCGCCGGGAATGAGGTCAACATCATCTTTGGGTTCCAGCGTGCCGGGGTAAGCCAGCACCAGCGCCATTGAGCCGGTTTCAACGCTGGCTACTTCAACCGACACGGTTTTTTCTTCTGCCGGCGCGGCAGCCTGGGCCACGGGTTGGGCGCTGCCACCGCACGCTGTTGTTACCAGGGCCAGGCTTGCCAGCAACGCGGGCAACCAAAAAGATAAATACTTTTTCATAAAAAATTTACCTCCACACATAAGTTATTGAGTTTTATTGGATAGTATCCCAGGGGATTGGCCGGTGGTTTTGAGAGTTGCCGCCAACCGCCGGCAACGGAGCTGCGCCTTGGGTGCAGGTGTCTAACACCGAAAGCAGCAATTGTTCAACGGTGAACAGCGCTTCATCGGTGAGCGGGGCAAAATTATAACTGATGGTTTGCAACAGTTGATGCTCAATTTGCTGGGCCTGGTTGATGCCCGCCGGCGTGGCCGCAACCAGCACCGCGCGGCGGTCGGCGGAGTTGCCGGCGCGTTGCACCAGCCCGGTTTTTAGCAAACGGTCAATAATGCCGGTGAGCGTGGCCGGAGTTTGCCGGGTTAGCTGAGCCAACTGACCCATTGGGCAGGGTTGGGGCTGGCTGGCCAGCGTGGCCAACACCACAAATTGCGGCAGCGTCAGCTCAAAATCGCGCAATTGCTGGGCCAGTTGGCGCGTAATCAACCAGGCCAGCCGGCCCAGGTGGGTATTGATGGCCTCCAGCGCGGCGGTTCGGGAAAGAGACTGGGAAGGAGATTTGGACATGTTAACTCAATTCCAGCGCGTAATCTTCGGTTTGAAGAAACTGCATCACGTTAGCCAAACTGGGTTCGGTGCGGGTAACGGACAGCAACGGCAAAGCCAGATCGCGGATTTTGGTTAAAATGCCGTACAACGCCGCCTGGTCTTTGATTGGCCCGGAGAGCATGGTTTGGCCTTGTTCCAGGTAGGTGAGGGTTAGATTATCAAACCAGTCGCTCCAGTGCCGATCCAGATGCCCCTTAAAGGTGATCTGGTACACCGCCGCCTGAGCCGAGTGTAACAGTTGCGCCACCGGCTGGCGCGTAACCAGCCGCCCCCGGTGGATGATGGCCACTTCATCGGCCAGTTCTTCAATCAGTTCCGGCTGGCGCGAGGCGATAATCACCGTTTTGCCCTGAGCGTGCGCCAGTTGGCCCAGCCAGTACTTTACCGTTTGGGCCGTGGCTACATCCAGGCCATCCAGCGGCTCATCAAAAATCACAATGGGAGGGTTGGCCAGCAATGCGCCCACAAAAGTGACCAATCGCTGTTTGGCCGGGAGCAATTTATGCACCGGCCAGTTGGGCGATTCCCACAGGTTAAGCTCGCTCATAAGCAGTTCCAGCCGTTGCCTGAGCTTTTTCTCCGACCAATCCCGAATTTGAGGCCGGCGGGCAAAGTTTTCAAAAATAGAAAACCGCCGGTTGATGGTTTGCACTCCGGGCAGCACCCAGCCCACCTGCTCCGCCGTAATCTGGTTATTGGCGGCCAGGCAATTGCCGTTCAGCGAGATAGCGCCGCTGGTGGGTTCAATCAGGCCGCTCATAATTTCAACCAGCGTGGTTTTGCCCGCGCCTTTGCTCCCCAACAGGCCAAACACGCAGCCGGCGGGAATAGCCAGATTGATGGCATCCAGGGCTTTAAACGCCGAACCATCGGGGTTGTAATATATTTTGGTCAGTGCTTGTAGCTCAATGGCTGGGGATGAATCACGCTCCATTAACACTTGCCTTCCTACCGTAACTAAATTACGCACTTTGGATGCCAGTATAGGGCAAAACGGAGGGCGATTCATCAAACCAAAGGGTGAAAAAAGGGGTATGTTTGAGGAGCGGTTAATCAGGCCGGCGGGGTTAGTTTTTGGCCGTTATCACCTCAAAGGGTTACAACCGGGCCGATTGCCGCCTGACGCTTACACCAGAAGATGGAATTTCTTAACCCGAATGATCCGAATTGGCGAATATTACAAATTTTCAGGCAGATGGATTGTAGGGGCGGGCCTTGCGCCTGCCCTAAAACCGGGCGACCGCGAGGGCCGGCCCCTACCGGAGACCCTTCGGGCTTACGCCCTCAGGGTGACACTCGCAATTCGCCATTCGCAATTCGTTATTTTTACACAATCCGGGGAGCGGGGCGTTCCTTGATTATGACCGGGTCAAAAAATTTTTTGACCCGGTCATAATTTTTTTTGACCCAGTCATAATTTTTTTTGACCGGGTCATAATTTAACGCCGGTTACAGCAGATTCAAGGCCCGGCCTTTAACCACGGCCTGAGCGCGGGTTTTCACTTCGAGCTTGTCGTACACCCGTTTGAGGTGAACCTTTAGCGTGTTTTTGGTAATCACCAATTTATCGGCAATTTCCTGGCCAGATAAGCCGGTGGCCAAAAGTTGCAGCACTTCCAGTTCGCGCCGGGTGAGGAGTTCGGGCATGGCCGCAATGTCGGGGGGGGCCGGCACGACTTCGGGCGGCAAGTCGGGGCCGGGCGGAGCCGGCGCATCAACCGGTGGCGTATCATTAAACGCGGCCAGCAACGCGCGCAGGTATTCCGCTTCGGCGGGCTGCTGCGGCTGAATTTTGGCCAGCAGCGCGGCCAGCGGCAGACCGTTATCCACAAACAGGCGAATGTACCCCTGGGGTTGGGCCAAACTCAGGGCGCGTTGCAACACAGCAATGGCCTGTTCCGGTTTGTGCTGGGCCTGAAAAATCACCGCCTGGAGCGCCAGAATTTCAATGATGCGATCCTGGTGTTTGGCCGCCTCCCACAACGCCAGCAGCCGGGCCGCCAGCGCCGCCGCCGCCGGCAAATCACCCATGGCCAGCAGCGTTCGGGCCAGCACGGTGTAAACAAAGGCATTCCGATGGCCATCAAATTCGGTTTCGGCATTTAAGCCGGTGGCCTGTCTCCAGCGCGCCAGCGCCGCCAGATTGCCCTGCGCCAGCCATAAATTAACCCGCATAATAATTATCATTTCGGGCAGCGGCCCGGCGGCAATGGTTAAAGCCAGTTGTTCCGCTTGGTGGATAATCTCCTGGGCCGCCACAAATTGCTTTTGCGCCAGATGCACCCGGAACAGCCCCACATACCCCAAACTCAACGCCCGAAAGCCCGCGCCCTGGTTGCCCAGTTCGATGCCCCGGCGCAGATGGAACTCGGCGGCGGGCAGGTCGTTCCATTCGTACAGCAGGTGGCCCACCTCGGTGTGCGCTGTGCCCGCCAGCGGCGATAGTCCCAGGCTTTCTTTTTCGGCCACCAGTTGCAAAAGCTGCCGGTACAGCGTAAACGCCTGCCGGTGCTGCCCCTGCATCCGCTTGAGTTCGGCCATGTTGTTGAGGGTAATCAGCGCGGCCATCTCGTTGTTGTGCGGCACCACCGTGCCAAAATCAATTAAAACCTGATTGGCCCGCTCCGTTTCGCCGTTCATCCAGTAGGCCAGAGCCAAATTTTGGGCGCAAATGCTGCGCGGCCCAAACTCGTCCGGGGACAGATGCGCCAGGGCTTGCTGCGAAAGCTCGATGACGCGGGGAATATCGCCTTTAACCAGAGCGATTTGCGCTTGCAAACTGGCCAGCAGCCCCGGTATGTTGTTTTTAAAGGCTTCGTCCTCGGCGGTTTCGGGCCAAAAGGCTTGCGGCTGGCTCAACGCGGCTTCGAGGGTATTCAGCTTGAGCTGAACTTCTTCCAGGTGGCCGGTAAAGAACAGCAGCCACGCCTGGAACAAACCGAGTTTTAACCGGGGTTGCACCCACGCTTCGGGCAGCGCGTTAAACCAGCGCAACAATAACATTGCCCCGCCGCGGTCAATAATGGTGCGGGCATGGAGCAAAATCAGGCGTTCCACCCGCTCAAAATCCTGGGCGGCCAGCGCGTGCGAAATAGTTTCCTCAATCCAGCCGGCCTGTTCGTGCCAATCGGCGGCCCGCCGGTGCAATTGGGTAATGTCTATGGCGGCGGCTCCATTGGGCGGAGTTTGCCGCAACTGGTGGCGCAGTAAATCGGCAAACAGGCGGTGGTAGCGATACCACTGCCCCTGTTCATCCAACGGAATAACGAACAAATTGGCGCGGGCCAGCCCTTCCAGCATGGCCTGGCTATCGCTCCGGCCGGTTACGGCATCGCACAGCGCGCCGTTCAACCGCTCTAAAATGGCGGTTTTCAGCAAAAACACCTGCACCCCGGCGGTTTGCCGGTGCAAAATTTCTTCGGTGATGTAATCAAAAATATACCGGTGATTGCCGGTAAACGTGGCAATAAAATCCGCAACATCGCCCCGCCCCTGCAACGAGAGCGCCGCCAGTTGCAGGCCGGCAATCCAGCCTTCGGTTTTGGTGTCCAGCGCGGCCACATTATCCGCCGAAAGCGCCAGCCCCATCAACTGGTTAAAAAACTGAACCGACTCGTCCAGCGTAAAGCGCAAATCATCGGCCCGCAACTCGGCCAGTTGCCGTTTAACCCGCCAGCGCGCCAGCGGCAACGGCGGATCGGCCCGGCTGGTAACAACCAGCCGCACCTGGCGCGGCAACCGATCCAGAAAAAAGACCAGGCTGGCATGGACTTCGGCGTTTTCAATAAAGTGATAATCATCCAAAACCAGAATGAGATGGCGCGGCAGGGCGGCCAGATCGTTGAGCAGCAGGGTTAACACCACCTCCAGCGGCGAAGGTTGCGGCGAGTGCAACAGCGGCAGGGCGGCAGCGCCCAGATCGGGCTGCACCGTTTCCAGAGCGGCAATGACATACGTCCAAAACCGCACCGGGGCGTTATCGTTTTCATCCAGCGACACCCAGGCCACCTGGGGATTTACAATTTCGGGTTGATCGCCAGACACTAATGGCGCATTGTCAGTTGTCAGGCGCAAATGCAAAAGGCTCTGGCTGATCAGCGTGGTTTTGCCGGAGCCGGCGGGCGCTGAAATCAGCGTGAGTTTGCGGGCCAGGGCGGCGGTAAGCCGTTGGATTAACCGGGGCCGCGCAATCAATTCTCCGGGGAGAGTTTGGGGGATGTAAAGTTTGGTGTGCAGAATGGGTATGTTCATAACGGTTTACGGCTTATATCAAATCGCGCTCCGGCGGCGTTGGTGTTATGGTTATATTGTACCTCAAACGGCTTTTCTGCGGCGAGAATTAACCCAATCCTTCAGGTAAATCCAGGCAAAATCATCGCCGGCGCTGGCCCGGTTTAAAGTGATGGCCACGCCGGGCAAACTGGCCGGGCTGGGGTAAACCAGGTAACGCGGCGACCAATCGGGATGGAATTTTTGTTTAAAGTCGTGCAGCCCCTTAAAGTTGTAAAACTGGTTAACGTGTTCGTAAATAAAGTGGAACGCCCGCTCCACGGCGGGGTCGGTGGAGTGCTCGCCCACGCCGGCCAACGGGCTAAGGCCCAGGTTAAAGGTATCGTACCCCTGCGCTTTGGCCCATTCAAAAATAGACACAAACAAAAATTCCATGGTGCCGTTTTCCACTTCGGGCCGGCGGCGCATCAAATCCACCGATAGCTCATTGCGCTGGTACTCGCCCAGCAGGTTGGCAAAGGCGCTCACCGTGCCATCGGGGGTGTGCACCGCAATCACCAGCTCGTTGCGGATGTAATCATCATCAAACCAGCCCAGCGAAAAACGCTTTTCGCGGCCATGCATTTGAGTGAGCCAGGCATCGCTGATTTCGCGCAGTTCGGCCAGCAGGTCAACCGGCAGCGGCGGCGGATACACCGCCACCCGGTACCCCATTTTCACTAGCCGGTTAATGCCGGAGCGCAAACTTTTGTTGTGGCCGCCGGCGGTGGAAAAAGCAGCCAAATCTAAAATGCCTTCATTGCCAATGGGCAACACGTTAAACCCGGCGGCCTGGTACTGCCCCAGGTAATCGGGCAGGGTTTGGTAAAAAGCCGCCGCCCAATCGTTGCGGGCGCAGTATTGTTTAAAGCCGCCAATCGCGGCGGCGGCATCCGGCGGCGGGCCGATGGGATCGCCCAGCGCAATAGCCGAGCGCCCCCGCACCACAAACGCCACCACGGAGCCACCGGGGCTAAACCAGTAGGATTTGTCATCGAACAGCGTAAAGCGGGCCAGCGCGGTGCGGCCATACGCCAGCACAATGGCCTGGGCGCGGCGACGGTCTTCGGGGGTGGCCGTCCAGCGGTGCACCACCGGCCCAATCAGCACAATTAAGGCGTACCCCAACGTAACCGCCCCCACAATATAAATGGAGGCGGCAAAAGAACGGCCAAAGCCGGTAATCGGCTCCAGGCCGGGGTCGTAAAACTGGGTAAACATCACCACCGTCTGCCAGATGGCCGCCTCAAGGCTAAAATTAACGCTGAAATGGCGATCCAGCAGGAAAAAGCCCACCGCGCCATACGCCAGGGTAAACCCCAACGCCGCCGCCAATATCTCTACCCCGCGTTTAATGGATGGCTCATCCGACAAAGCGTGAAAGTGCGAGCGCAGGTAAAACAGCCACACCGCCAGCGCCCCCGCCAGCATGGCTTCGGGGTAATCCAGCCCTTTCACCAGATGGCTGATCACCGAGGCCACCAGAATAACCATAGTGAGCAGCCAGGCCGTTTGTTTATGCCGCCACAAACCGGTAGCCAGCAGCACCAGCGCAAAACCGGCCAGCACCGCCGTAAGCCGCCCGCCCTGGCGCACCAGCAGCGGCAAAAAATGCCTCAAAATTACCATGCGGCTGGTTAAAGCCGGCAAAATTGCCGATAGAATGTTGATTACGCCCATCACCGCCGTTAGAATGGCCACAATCCGCACGTTCCAACTGCGGGCCTGCGCCTGTTCTTCGGCCCGAAAGGTCTTTACCCGCTGCAACAGTAAAAAGCCAATGCCCATTGGCAGCCAAAAGCTCAGGCCCCTAAAGGCCAGCACCACCACGGTAGCCACCGGAGCCGGCACCTCCAGCGAAATCAGCACCAGCGGCGTAATGCCCTCAACCACGCCCACCCCCATGGGCGTGGGCGACACAATTAAAAACAAAATCGCCATGGAGTAGCCGGCCACCAGCGAGCCAAAATTGATGGGGAACCGGAAAGCCAGGAACAGCAGATACATGCTAACCAAATTAACCGCATGCGAGGCCAGCGCCACCGCCAGCGTTTTGGCCAGCCAGCCAGGCCGGGTAGCCATGGCCTGGGCCGCCTCGGTAAATTCGGCGGCGTTCTTTTCCGTCCAGTTTTTGCTTAGCAGCACCGGCCGCCTGAACCAACTGCCCACCCGGTTAACCGTGCGCTGAATCAGGCTTAACACCTGCCGGAGGCGTTCGGGGTGCAACAGCCCCAGCAAAAGCATGCCGGCCAGGGCCAGAGTAATACCAATTAAAATGATGGCGGCAATTACCTCGTAAATTCTGAGCGTGTGCTCGGTGAACAGCACCGCCATGCCAAACAACAGCACCACGGTAAAGGCGCTAAAATCGGCAATGAGCATAAGAATGGTGCCAACCGCCGCCCGCGCCGCCGATTCGCCCCGGCGAGCGGCATCATCCACAAACAGGGCCGCGCCGCTGGCCCCGCCGCTGGGAGCCATTACGTTCACAAAAATGGAGGCGAATGTTACCGGCAGCAACTCAAACACCCGGCTGCGCACATCAACAGTGGCAAACGCGGCCTGGTACAACGCCGCCAGAATAATGTAATAAAGCACTTGCAGCGCCATGGCCGCCACAATCCACTGCCATTGCCCGTGGGCCAGCGTTTGGGCCAGCTTTTGAATTTCGTTGAATTTTGCCACGGCCAGCCACACAAACCCCAGCAGCAACAGCCACAGCAACAAACGTCGGTTCATACCGGAGATTCCTTAACCGGAGCAGGTTCACCAGGCTTTAATTTAGCCTGATTAAAGGTATATCAAGCTGAATTAAAAGCATATCCAGGTGAATTATTCTTTAATTCAGCTTGATTAAACTTTAATTGAGCTGGATTAGAGAATAAATCGAAAGTATTAATAAAATATCGAAGTTAATCAAAAGTTAATCAGGCTCAATTAATTAATTTTGCTTCAAGCGGTCTCAGCGTTTGAAATGTTCGGCAGAGATGTTGAGACGCTTCATTTTGCGCCATAAGGTGGTGCGCCCTACCTGTAACTGCTGCGCCATATCGGCCACCCGGCCCTGGCAGGCCCAGCCCGCCCGGATAATCGCTTCGCGCTCGGCTTCGGCGGCGGAGATAACCGGCTGGGGAGCCACCGAATTGGCGTTGAGCACCCGCCCGCTCCGCACCACTTCGGGCAAATCAATGATTCTTATTTTACCATCGGCGCTGTGGTTAAGGGCGCGTTCCAGCATGTTCTCCAACTCGCGCACGTTGCCGGGCCAGGGATACCGGCTCAACGCCGCCAACACTTCGTCATCAAGCCGGGGCGTCTGGTCGGGAGCGGCGGCAATCCGGTTAAAAAAGCGTTCGGCCAACACCGCAATGTCGTCGGGGCGGTCGCGCAGCGCCGGAATGTAAAAATTAAACACGCCAAAAGCGTAATACAACTGCCGGATAAAGCTGCCCTCGGCCACCAATTGTTCCAGGTTGGCCGAAGTGCAGGCGATAATCCGCACATCCACCGGAATCAGGCGGGTGCTTTGCAGCCGCATTACATGCCTTGTTTCAAGCACGTGCAGCAACGCCGATTGCATTTCAAGCGACAGGCTGGTGATTTGGTCCAGCAGCAGCGTGCCTTCGTGCGCCAGTTCAAACTTGCTGGGGCGGCCCTGCGTGGCGGCATCCTGATCATACCCCAAAAATTCGCTAATCATCAATTCGTGCGGAATGGCCCCGCAGTTAATGGTGATAAACGGCTTGCTGGCCCGGCTGCTGGCATTGTGAATAGCCCGCCCCAGCGAGTTTTTGCCCACGCCGCCCTCACCGCGCAGCAACACCGGGGCGCGGCCTCGCGCGGCAATGGCGGCCTGCCGCAACACCTGCCGCATTACCGGCGATACCGCCGGCAGGTCGGCCAGGGTCAGGCTGGCCTGCGCCCCAACCTGCTGGCTCACCAACTGCCGCACCTGGGCCATTGGCCGCAAAATAGCCATGTAGCCCACCGGCTGGCCCGCGCCCTCAAAAATGGGGCGCAAACTCACCAGCGTATCAACAATGGTTTGGTCGCGCTCAAAGCTAACCTCAATATCACGTAATTCCTGGTTATTTTTTATGGCGTTGGCAATTACCGGCGGCACCGCCAGCACCTCAACCAAAAATTTGCCCAGCACTTTGGTGGGGTTTAGCTGCAACAACTCGCCGGCCCGGGGATTAACCTGGTTGATGCGCCCGGCGGCGTCCCAGGCAATCACCCCTTCGTGCATGGCGCTGAGCACGGTGTTAACTTCGGTGAGGCGGCGGTTGGCTTCGGCCAGGTACAAATCGGTTTGTAATTGATTGGTAATGGCCCGCGCCGCCGCCATAACCAGCGACAGCGTATG
Source organism: uncultured Caldilineaceae bacterium (assembly GCA_964517605.1). Lineage (GTDB taxonomy): Bacteria > Chloroflexota > Anaerolineae > 4572-78 > J111 > J095. Next base: position 109,154 of record CAZFCE010000013.1, read on the forward strand.
CGATGTGGCCGTTTCGACCGGCCCAATAACCGCCAGAATGCCGGTAATCCGCCCCGAAACATCGTGAATGGGCGCGGCGGTACTGACCAGGTGGTGATAAATTTTAAAAAAGTGCTCCGGGCCAACCACCTGAGTGGGCATGGCGGTAATCAGCGCCAGCCCCAGCGCGTTGGTGCCCAATTGGCCTTCGGCCCAGTACGCGCCCTGCCCCAGCCCCAACTCGGCCAGCATGGCCAACGCCGATGGATCGCCGCCCAGCGCCAAAATCCGGGCCGCGCCATCGGCCAGCGCAATGGCGCAGCTAGAACCTTCGATGAACTGGTGAATATCTTCAATATTGGGAATGGCAATGGTGAGTAAATCGGCGTAAGTTTTAAGCGCGGTATCGAGCGCGTGGGTATTGACCGGAGCCGGGTACGGTTTAGAACGCGCATCCAGCCGGGGCAAACAGCGCTCCCACGAGCGAATAACCGCCGGGTCGGGCGTAAAACCGGCCAGTTGCGGAGCGCGGCCATTCTCCATAAAGGCTTGCCAGGCTTGCGCCAGCAATTCAATTTGAACCGGGTAGTTAAACGGTTGCACGGGTTGCGCCTTTCAACACCGTCACATTCTAGCCCAACCCGCCCGGTTTAACAAGTTGGCCGGGCGCTGTTTCTTTTTGAAACATTTCAAGATTTAGTTCGTTCCAGTTTGAAACATTTTTGGGGTTGTGATTGCCGGTTGCCCGCTTGTTCCCCTACAATAAGGCCAGTTTGATTATTCTCCTGCCGGGAGAAACCGCAAACTCAATTTAATAGGCAAAATTGATCAATCCAATGAAAGGAAGTTTAGCAATGAAGAAGCTAATCAATGCCGTAGAAAATGTAGTCAAAGAACAACTCCAGGGGATGGCCATTGCCCACCCGGAATTAAAAATTAACATTGACCCCCATTTTGTAGTGCGGGCCGATGCGCCGGTGGCCGGTAAAGTTGCGCTGGTTTCGGGCGGCGGCAGCGGCCACGAACCGATGCACGGCGGTTTTGTGGGCATGGGCATGCTCGATGGCGCTTGCCCCGGCGAAGTATTCACCTCGCCCACGCCCGACCAGATGTACGAATGCGCCAAAGCCGTTAACAGCGGCGCGGGCGTGCTGTTTATTGTAAAAAACTACACCGGCGACGTGCTGAACTTTGAAACCGCCGCCGAAATGGCTCACGCCGACGGCATTAAAGTGCAAAGCATTCTCATTGATGATGACGTAGCCGTAAAAGACAGCCTCTACACCGCCGGGCGACGCGGCGTTGGCACCACCGTTCTGGCCGAAAAAATCACCGGCGCTGCCGCCGAAGCCGGCTACTCTCTGGATCAATGCGCCGATTTGTGCCGCAAAGTAAACCAGTACGGCCGCACTATGGGCATGGCGCTCACCTCATGCACCGTGCCTGCCGCCGGCAAACCCACCTTTGAAATTGGCGACAACGAAATTGAACTGGGCATTGGCATTCACGGCGAACCGGGCATGGAACGCACCAGCATGAAAACGGTGGACGAAATTGTAGAAATTATGGCCACCAACATCATTGATGATGCCGCATACACCCGCACCGTGCGCGAATGGGACAACGCCGAAGGCGCCTGGGTAGACAAAACCTTTACCGATGAACCCTTCAAAGCCGGCGACCAGGTGATCGCTTTTGTGAACAGCATGGGCGGCACCCCGGTTTCCGAACTGTACGCCGCGTACCGCAAACTGGCTCAGGTCTGCGAAGCCAAAGGCATTAAAATTGTGCGCAACCTGGTTGGGCCGTACATCACCTCGCTGGAAATGCAAGGCTGCTCCATTACCCTGCTCAAAGCCGATGAAGAAATCCTGAAATTCTGGGACGCGCCGGTAAAAACCCCTGGCCTGCGCTGGGGCGCGTAAGTTTATCACTTTGGTTGGAGGGTGGTTAGTAATTATGGTATACTAGCCACCCTCTGATCCAAACTCTCAAAGAGGAGTCTAATATGTCTGTTAGCAAACAACACATTGTGCAATGGCTGGAAAAATTAGCCGTGGTGATGGGCGAAAACAAGGATTACCTCACCCAACTTGATTCGCCGATTGGCGACGCCGACCACGGGATTAATATGAGCCGTGGTTTTAACAAAGTGCTGGAAAAACTGCCCACCGTGGCCGATAAAGATATTGGCAGCATTTTAAAAACCACCGGCATGACGCTGATTTCCAGCGTGGGCGGGGCCAGCGGCCCGTTATACGGCACCTTTTTTATGCGCTGCGGGGCCGCCCTCAACGCCAAAGAAGAACTGAACAACGACGATTTATACCTGCTGTTCCAATCCGGCGTAGACGGTATTCTACAACGGGGCCGGGCCGAACTGGGCGACAAAACCATGTTCGATGCCTGGTCGCCGGCGCTGCAAGCCTTTAAAAGCACCAGCGAAACCGGCGGCGATGTAATTGCGGCGCTGCAAGCCACCGTAACTGCCGCCGAACAGGGCATGAAAAACACCATTCCGCTGCAAGCCCGCAAAGGCCGGGCCAGCTACCTGGGCGAACGCAGCATTGGGCACCAGGACCCCGGCGCAACGTCATCGTACTTAATGCTCAAAACCCTGCTCGAAACCGTTACCGCCCGTTAAATTCGCAACCAACCTGCCTCGCCGTTTGTAACCGGCGAAGGTTTTAAAGGATTTCAATCATGGTGAGTATCGTCATTGTTTCTCACAGCGCCAAACTGGCCGAAGGCGTGCTGGAACTGGCCAACCAAATGGTGCAAGGCCAGGTGGCGCTGGCTGCCGCCGGCGGCATTGATGACCCCGAACACCCCATTGGCACCGACGCCACCAAAGTGTACGAAGCCATCGAAGCGGTGTACAGCCCCGATGGCGTGCTGGTGCTGATGGATTTGGGCAGCGCCCTGCTCAGCGCCGAAATGGCGCTGGAGTTTTTAACCCCGGAACAGCAAGCCAATGTAAAACTGTGCGCCGCCCCGCTGGTAGAAGGCACTATGGCGGCGGCAGTGCAGGCTTTAACCGGGGCCACGCTGGAACAGGCACTGGCCGAAGCAATGGGCGCGCTGGCGGTAAAAATCAGTCAGTTAGGGCTGGCCGATGACACCCAGCCCCCGGTTGCCGTCGCGCCGGTGCAAGCTCCAGCCGAAACGCAAGAAATTCGATTAACTGTGCATAATCCCATGGGGCTGCACGCCCGGCCCGCCGCCAACTTTGTAAAAACGGCCAGCCGGTTTCAAGCCGATATTTGGGTGCGCAAAGATCAAAAATCGGCCAATGCCAAAAGCATTAACCAGGTAGCCACATTGGGCGTGCGCCAAAACCAGGAAATTGTGATTGCTGCCGCCGGCCCCGATGCCGTCGCCGCGTTAGCCGCCCTTGAAGCGTTGGCCGCCGAAAATTTTGGCGAATCCGACTCGGCGGCGCAGCTACCGTTGCCAACGGTAGCCGTGACGGCTGCCGTTGAAGGCGAACTGGTGGGCATTCCGGCTTCGCCCGGCGTGGCCATCGGCCCGGTGTTCCAGTACCGGCCCCGCCTGCCCGAAGTGATTACCCGCCCCGTTACCGATGTCGCCGCCGAATGGTCGCGCCTGCAAGTGGCCATTGCCGCCGCGCTGCACGATATCGAGGGCTTGCAGGCCACCGCCACCCGCCAGGTGGGAGCCGGTGAAGCCGCCATTTTTGGCGTGCACCACATGTTTTTGCAAGACCCCGCCCTGCAAGACAGCGCCCAAAGCTGCCTGCACCAGCGCCAAATCAACGCCGAAGCCGCCTGGCAGCAAGCCATCGAAGCGATGGCCGACCAGTACCGCGCTCTGGATGATGATTACCTGCGGGCGCGGGTGGCCGATGTGCTGGATGTGGGCCAGCGGGTGCTGCGCCACCTGCTGGGCGTAACCCAGCCGGAACTCAACTTTAGCCAGCCGGTAATCCTGCTGGCCCGCGATTTGACCCCCTCGGACACCGCCCGGCTTGACCCGGCTAACGTGCTGGGCATCTGCGTGCAAACCGGCGGAGCTACCTCGCACAGCGCCATTCTGGCGCGGGCGTTGGGTATTCCGGCCATTGTGGGACTAAACGACCACCTTGAACACATTGAGGATGGCCAAAACATCGCTCTGGATGGCGCAACCGGGCAACTGTGGCCGCAGCCAACTCCGGCGCAACTGGCCAGCCTTGAAAGCAAACGCAGCGCGTGGCAGCAAAAACAGCAAGAATCCAAGCACGCCGGGCAACAGCCGGCCATCACCCTGGATGGACAAGCCATCGAAGTGGTGGCCAACATTGGCGGCCCGCGCGACGCCACTCTGTCGCTGGAATACGGAGCCGAAGGCGTGGGGCTGTTCCGCACCGAGTTTCTGTTTTTTGACCGCGACAGCGCCCCCACCGAAGCAGAACAACTGGCCGCCTACCAGCAGGTAGCGGCGGCTATGGAACAACGGCCCGTTGTTATCCGCACTCTGGATGTGGGCGGCGACAAACCCCTGCCCTATCTTAAAGTTGAGGCCGAAGAAAACCCGTTTTTGGGCTGGCGCGGCATCCGTTTTTGCCTGAGCCAACCCGATTTGTTCAAAACCCAACTGCGAGCCATTTTACGGGCCAGCGCCGGCCACAATTTTAAGCTGATGTTCCCCATGATTGGCACACTGGCCGAACTACGCGCCGCCAAGCAACTGCTGGCCGAAGTTCAGGCCGAACTGAGAGCGGCCAACCTGAGTTTTGATGAAGCCATGCAGGTGGGGATTATGATCGAAGTGCCATCGGCGGTGGCTGTGGCCGACCAACTGGCCGCCGAAGCCGATTTTTTTAGCATTGGCAGCAACGATTTAACCCAATACGTCATGGCCGCCGACCGGGGCAACAGCAAAGTAGCCAATCTGGTTAACGCGCTGCAACCCGCCGTGCTGCGAATGGTGCAGCAAACGGCGCAGGCCGCTCGCGCCGCCGGTATTTGGGTGGGCATGTGCGGCGAGTTGGCCGGCAACGCCCTGGCTGCGCCGGTGCTGATTGGCCTGGGGCTGGATGAACTGAGCATGAGCGCCACCAGCATTCCGGCGGTCAAATCGGCCATCCGCAAGCTGACCATAGAGCAGGCCCGGCAAATTGCTCAACACGCGCTGGCGCAAGATAGCGCCGAAGCCGTGCGGCAATACCTGGAAACGCAGTAGTAGTAGATACTCCACAATCTACTTCCAATAAAAAAGGCCGTCGCTCCAACAACAGGGCGACGGCCTTTTTTATCTGCCGTAAAAACGGGCGCGGTTACTTGCCAAAAAACTTCTCGTTGAGGTCTTTAATTTCGGCCTCGCCAATGGGCACCAGCTCGCCAATGTTCCGGGTGTTAATCAGCGAAAAGGCGGTAAAATCGGCCACTTCCAGCCGGTCAAACGCCTGGTGAATCGAGCCGCCCACCGCCAGCACGGTATCGTTTTCAATTAAAATTACCGGCGCGGTGGCCGAAATGGTCGCCGAAACCTGCTCCGGGGCCACATGCGGCAAACCATACGGCAAACGCGGCACGTCGCGCAGCACAATGTAGCTTTCCGGGATGGTTTTGGTATCAAAGAAAACATCGGTCACGGCGTAGGCCATCGCGTTGGGCGCCTGGGCGGTGATAATGCAATGCACCTCCGGGTGATCGGCGTAGATGGTTTGGTGCAGCCGCGTCGCCCGGCTGGGCAACTTGCCGGCTTCGGCCTGGCCGTTTTGCACCAGCACCACGTCCTCAATTTCCAGATACTTGCGGTCAATCCCGTAGGGCGTAATCAAAAAGCTGTCGCCGGCGGTGCGGGCCGAAACCGTGCCTTCGGTGCTGGTCATTAACCGCTGGTCATAAGCGCGATGCACCATGCGGCAAATGGCCTCGCGCAGTTCGCGCTCGTGGCTGCTGTGCCGGGCCGGTTCAAAGGGCGGCAGCCCCACCTTGCGGGATTCAAACTGGGCAATTTGCTCTTTGGTTAGCACTTTCACCGGCCCCAACCCGGTGGCGTGGATTTCTGTGCGGGCGCAAAAGTCCAGCGTTTCCAGCCGTTGAAAAGCGGTGAGCAAATCCGGGCCGGCGGTCACAATACCGTGGTTTTCCAGCAGCACGGTATCAAAGCCCTGAGCAAAAGCCTCGGCAATGTTTTCGCCCAGTTGCCAGCTACCGGGCAGGGCGTAGGGCGCGTAGCCCACCTGCCCGCACACGTGGTGCGCCTGCGGAATAATCCGGGTTTGGGGAATTTTGCGCACAATGCTAAACGTGGTCAGCGCCGGCGCGTGAGCGTGCACAATGGCGCGCACGTCGGGCCGTTTTTGGTAGATGGTCTGGTGAAACGGGTATTCACTCGATGGTTTGTGCGGCCCCTCAATGGTGTTATCCGGTTTTACGCACATAATATCGCGGGGTTTCAGGTTGCCTTTATCCACCGCCGAAGGCGTAATCCACAAATCGCCGTTATCATCCAAAATGGACAGGTTGCCGCCGGAGGTGGTAGTTAACCCGTAGCGGTAAATCCGGTCCATAATTTGCACAAGCTGCTCGCGGGGATGCAATAAATCAAATTTCATAATGATGGTATCCTTTTGGATTTGCTACTTTATAATAGCCGCGCCCAGCCGGGCCAGCACCATATCTTCGGCTTCGGGCAGGCCGCTGACACCCACCGCGCCCACTACCTGTCCCTGGTAAAGAATGGGCACGCCGCCGCCCCAACTGGGGTAGCGCAGCTCGCCAAAGTTGGTCATAGGAAAGCCATCATTTTTAGAGGATTCGCCAATCGCCTTTGACTCCTTCTGTTCGCGGGCGGCGGCGTAGGCTTTGTTCATGGCAATGGTAATTGAGGGCAGCCGGCAGCCATCGGTGCGGAGAAAAGCCAGCAGTTCGCCGTGGCTATCCACCACAGCCACCGCCGCGCCTTTGTTTTCCTTTTCCAGTTCAACGCGGATGGCGTTCAGCACATTCAACGCATCGGTGTGAGATAAATTATAATTCTGGTACATTTTTTATCCTTTCCATAAATCGAAATCGGCTAACAGGCCGCGTAAAAACATCGGCCAGAAATAACAACGCGATACTTTAAATTATATGCACAAATACCGGGGCGGCAATTGCGCCCACCGCCTTGCCCATCAGCCGTCAGGCGGTTTCCAACTCGGATTTAACGTATTTTTCAAAGCAATCCGGGCAAATCCCGTGGCTGAACATGGCCTCGGAGTGTTCGGTGATGTAAATCTCAAATTGCTGCCAGTAATCCTGGTCGTTGCGGATTTTTTTGCAGTAGGAGCAAATGGGCAAAATCCCTTCCAACTGTTTTACTTTGGCCAGCGCCGCTTCAAGAGCCGTCACCCGGTCGGCCAGTTCGGCTTGCAGGCTGATTATCCTGGCCCCCACCTGCACCCGCGCTTGCAGTTCTTCGCTTTCAAAGGGCTTGGTAATGTAATCATCGGCTCCGGCATGCAACCCGGCAATGATGTCGGTCTGGTTATCGCGGGTGGTGAGCAAAATAACGTACATGGCCTTGAGCCTGGCCGATGCGCGGATGCTGCGGCAAATGTCTATGCCGTCAATGCCGGGCATCATCCAATCGAGGATGGCCAGCGGCGGGGCGTTTTCCTGTTGAAGCGACTGCCAGGCATCAACGCCGTTATCGGTTTCAATCACATCGTACCCCCACTGCCGCAATTTTACCTGCAACAAATGGCGCGAAACAAGGTCATCTTCGGCAATTAAAATTTTCATTATGATTCTTGCTCCCCGGCGGTGGTTAACGCCTGTTGTAAGCGGGCCAATTCGTGTTTGAGCCGGTTGTAAGCCGGCGCAGTGTGGTTAAAATCGCCTTGTTCGCCTAAAACTTCAAGCTGATAGGCGGCCTCGTAGGCGGCTTTGGCGCTAAACGGCCCAACCGAGCTTTTTAGTTTGTGTGCGGCCCGGCGCACGGCTTCGGCGTTGGATTGAGCCAGCGCCGTTTCAATTTCGGCCTGTAAATCCGGCAGATTATCAATTAAAATTTTGGCCAGACTGCGCAAAAGGCTTACGTCGCCGCCTAGCCGGGCCAGCGCCCGCTCCCGGTCAAACGCCGGTTCGCCGTTGGCAGCCGGTTGCAGGGCTTCTTTCGTTAATTCCTGAATAAGCGTTAACATCTCTTCAACCTGGATGGGTTTGGGCAGGTAGGCATCCATTCCGGCGGCCAAAAAGCGCTCCCGGTCGCCGGCCATAGCGTGAGCGGTCATCGCCACAACAGGCAGGCGGGCGGCGTTGGTGGCCCGCTCGCGCTCGCGGATGAGCCGGGTGGCGGTGAGGCCGTCAATGATTGGCATTTCCACGTCCATCAGCACCAAATCAAACGGCTCGCCGCCCACCACCGCCGCGAGCGCCTCGCGCCCGTTTTGCGCCACAATCACGGTGTGATCCCATTTTTGCAACAAATCAACCACCAGCCGCTGGTTTACCTCGGTATCTTCGGCCAGCAGAATCCGCAGCGAACGGCGTTTAGCCGGTTCGTACCGCTGCGCCGGCGCGGAGGTTGGCGCTTCCGGCGGCGAAAGGTGCAGCATTTGCAAAATAGTCTCCAGCAATTCCGATTGCGTGACCGGCTTGGTTAAATACAAATTTAGCCCCAACTCGCGGCAGCGGGCAATATCGCCGGGCCGATCCAGCGACGACAACATCATAATGGTAGCCGCCAGCAGTTGCGGGTTTTGCCGGATTTGCTCAACCAGGGCAAATCCGTCCATCTCCGGCATCATCGCATCGAGGATAACCAGCCCAAACGGAGTGTTGGCCGTGGCGGCCTGAGTCATCAATTCCAGCGCCATTGGGCCGGTTTCGGCCATAACCGGCTTCATTTGCCAGTGCGTTAACATTTCGCTGAGGATGCGCCGGTTGGTGGCGTTGTCATCAACCACTAAAACCGGCATACCCGCCAGCGTAGCCGCCGAGCTAACCGCCGGTTTGGGCTTAGGCTCACCCGGCAAATCGAAGCGGGCGGTGAAATGAAAGGTGCTGCCCCGCCCAAGCTGGCTTTCTACCCAAATTTTGCCGCCCATTATGGCCACCAGTTGCGCCGAAATGGCCAACCCCAGCCCGGTGCCACCAAAACGGCGGGTGGTAGAACTATCGGCCTGAGTGAATGCCTCAAAAACCATTTGCTGCTGTTCCGGGGGGATGCCGATGCCGGTATCGGTGATTTGAAAATGCAGCCACACCTCGCTCTGAACCTCGGATTTTAGCGAAACGGCAACAATAACCTCGCCCGTTTGCGTAAATTTAATGGCGTTTGTTACCAGATTAACCACCACCTGCCGCAGCCGGGCGGGATCGCCCACCAGCAGCGGCGGCACGTTGGCCGAAATGGAATACGCCAGTTCCAACCCTTTTTTGTGGGCCTGAAACCCCAACGATTTAATAACGCGATTGAAGGTATCGGCAAAATCAAACTCAATCCGGTCAAGGTTAAGGCGGCGGGCCTCAATTTTAGAAAAATCGAGGATGTCGTTCAGCACGCCCAGCAAAGAAATAGCCGACGATTTGGCCATTTCCATATATTCCTGCTGAATCGGCGAGAGTTCCGTGCCGAGCATCAGGTCGGCCATGCCAATAACGCCGTTCATGGGGGTGCGGATTTCGTGGCTCATGTTGGCCAAAAACTCACTTTTAGCCCGGTTGGCCGCTTCGGCTTCGGTTTTGGCCTGGCGCAGCGCCTCTTCGGCCTGCTGGCGGGCGGCAATTTCGGCTTCAAGCTCAAGGTTATGGGCCTCCAACGCCTCGTAAGCCTCTTGCAATTCCGCAATGACCGTGCGCACGGTAAACGACCAGATAATGGTTTGCCGCAACCGGGTTAAAAAACTTTCGCCGCCTTTAGGCAACCAAACATCAAACCGAACATCGTTGCCCAGTTCTTCCATATGAACCACGGCTTTGCCCAAACCAACCAGTTTGGGCAAAGTCCGCTCAACGCCCAGGCCAATCAAATTAAGCTGGTGGATATTTTTGTAGCCGGGGTGAGTAAAAAAATCAACCTGAATGTGATTGGGGCCAAGGTCCGTCACCACGCCATCAGAAATGCGAAAAAGCTGGCTCACCGCGCCCGTGCCGGGCCGCGCGCCAAACCGGTAAATATCCTTAACCGAAAACAAAAACTTGGAAATAATGGTAAACGGCTGAATCCACGGCGAATCCAGAAAAGTTTCGCAGATGGCCGTAAATTCCTCATCGTCCCATACCCGGCTGGCGTTTTCCATAATAATGCAAAAACTATCCCAGGCGATGCGCCTGTTTTTGTTGCGCAAATACTCCAGCGGATACACCGTTCCGGCGGTCAACGTTTCGGGCGGAAGCCCTTTTTTAGCCAACGCCCTAAAAAAAACATCCAGCACCCGGCACGATACCTCTTGCCCGGCGGGGAGTTCCGGTTCTTGGGTTGCGGCAACCGCGGGCAACCGCTCTTTGTTGTTAGGCATAACACCTCCGCCGGCCCGTTAAGCCGGTAAAGCCAACAAAAACTCAAGCTCAATAAGATTGTAAGTGAGTTGGATTTGACCGGCAAATATTTCAAAAGAATTCTTTTGTTTTTAAATTTGACAATCAGAACATTAGTTCGTACAATAAAAGGATGGATATTCGGGAAAAAGTTGATGTGCTGGGCCACGCGGCCACGCTCGATTGCGAAGGGCCGCCTCTCCTCAGCCGCGAAGCAAGCAAAGCGCAATTTATAGCGCATAGCCGGCTGTTTGTTACGCATCCGCAACGCGGCAAAATGCCGGTTATGCGGGTGCTGCAAACCAGCGCCTGCGAGCGCAACTGCTTTTATTGCCCCTTCCGCGCCGGGCGAGATTTTCAGCGCGTGTCGCTGACGCCGGAGGAACTGGCCGCTGCGTTTGCCCAAATGGAGCAAAAAAAGCTGGTTGATGGTTTATTTTTGAGCAGCGGCATTGCCGGCAACGGCCCCAAAACTATGGATAAAATGCTGGCTACCACCGAAATTGTCCGGCGCAAATATCAGTATCGCGGCTACATCCACCTGAAAATAATGCCCGGCACAGAAAGCGCCCAAATCGAGCAGGCCGCCCGGCTGGCGGACCGGCTGTCCATCAATCTGGAAGGGGCCAACGAGCAGCGGTTGGCTATGCTGGCCCCCAGAAAAGATTACTGGCAAGAATTATGGCCGCCGCTGTTGTGGGTGCAGCAAAACCGCCGCAATTTTGACCCGTGGGTTAAAATCCCCAGCATCACCACCCAATTTGTGGTGGGTCCCGCCGGCGAAACCGACCAGGAACTACTCACCACCGTGGGCCAGTTGTACCGCACCGCCCAACTGGCGCGAGCCTACTATTCGGCATTTAACCCCATTCGGGATACGCCGTTTGCCACCCAACCCAAAACCAATCCTTTGCGCCAGCGCCGGTTGTACCAGGCTGACTGGCTGCTGCGTTTTTACGGTTTCTCGCTACGCGAACTCCCGTTTGATGCCACCGGCAACCTGCCCCTGCCCACCGATCCCAAACTGGTGTGGGCGCAGACCAATTTAAGCCACAATCCCGTAGAAATTAACCGGGCCAGCCGCGCCGACCTGCTCCGGGTGCCGGGCATCGGCCCCAAAACCGCCGAGGCGATTTTAGCCGCCCGGCAGCAAACGCGCCTCACCGATTTGCAGCAACTCAAAAAAATCGGGGCGCAAGCCCACCGCGCCGCTCCCTTTATTTTGCTCAACGGTCGCCAGCCGGAGCTTCAATTATCACTGCCGGAAATGTAATTTGGGGCGCTACTGGCCCTGGCCGTAATACACCGCCACGTTTTGCAGGTGCTCCTGGTACGTCTCGGAGAAAACGTGTTCGCCTTTATCGCAATTGGGATAACGGCACACAAAAAAGAGGTACTTGGTTTGCGCCGGATGCAGCACCGCCAAAATCGAGGCCAAACCGGGGCTGTCTATAGGGCCGGGCGGCAAACCGGGGTACAGGTACGTATTGTACGGGTTGTCAACCTGGGCGTACTCATCCAGCGACACCGGCGATTTCCACCACTGATTTTTATCAGCCTGATAGCCCATGGCGTATTGCACAGTGGGATCGGCCTGCAAATAAGCGGTGGCATCGGTTTGATGCAGCCGGTTCAGGTAAACGCTGGCAATCAGCGGGCGCTCCTCATCCAGCGCCGCCTCGCGCTCCACAATCGAGGCCACCGTGAGCGCCTGGTACAGTGTTAGCCCCTGTTGCTGCGCCAGCGCCACGGCATCCGGCGGCAGTTGGCGGGCCAGATTCTCCAGCATCAGCGTGATTAACTCTTCGGGCGTAGCGCTATCTAACAAATAGTAGGTGCCGGGGAAAAGATAGCCCTCGTAAGATTGCCCCGCCGGGCGATCGGTTAGCAGCGGGTGGGTGACATGCACCCCCCGTTTGGCCACCCGATAAAACTGATTGGCGTCCATAATGCCATTTTGGTGCAGATTTTGGGCCGTTTGCTCCAGCCGCCAGCCGGGGAAAATGGTAACGGCAAAGCGCGATGAGCGCCCCCGGTACAACGCCTCGCCAATCTGGCGCATGGTCATATTGTGGCGCAGTTGATAATCTCCGGTTTGTAGCCGGGTATCAATATTGTTGTAACGCAACAATTGAACAAATACATCGGCGTTGCCGATTAGCCCCAACGCCTGCAACTTGGCCGCCACCGACACCGCCGTTTCGCCCGGCCCCACGGCAAAACTGGCCAGGCCGGTATCGGTGGAAATGGGGGTGTTGATTTCGGTGGCGCGCTGCTGCAACGCCGAATACAACGCCCGCCGGTCGGCATCCAGCGATAGCCAACCATCCCACGCCGGTTGGTCGCCAATGGTAATGGGCGATGCCGCACGAAAAACGCCGCCGCCAAAAACCGCCGCAAACATCAGCACCACCGCCAACACGCCGGCCAGCAAAAATGCGGTTTTAAAGGCAAATTTTAGCAATCCGGCCAAAGTTCCCACCCAGCCCGTAGTCAAAAAACATTATGTTAATTGTAGCACAGTTTGGAGTTTATGGTTAACTTTTGGCGCAAAAAGAGCCGGTCATAAGGCTGACCGGCTCCGGGAATTGATGTATCAAATTTGGGCAATCGTTTTTAGCTAAAGAGAACCTGCTCCAACCGATCCAGATGGTCGCGCCGGTGCTTGCCCCGGTCTAAATTGGGCGGATTGGGCAAACTGCGCATGGCGGCCAAAAATTCATCGGACAGCCCGGCCAGCTTGTTGTCAATCAACTCGGCGCTGTTTAGGGCCAGTTGCACCGCGGTGCGCGGCGGAATGGCCTGCCACACCGGCAACAACGCCCGGTTGAGGATATCGGAGTTGCAGGTCATATCACTGATACCGTTTTGTTCCCAGTATTCAATTTGCGCCAGCCACCGCTGATCCCAAAAAGCCAGGTGGGCAAAATCGGTGGCTACTTGCCACCCACCCTCCAATTCGGTGGCCAATTCGGCCTCGGTGAGGCGGGCGGCTAAATCTTTTAATCGCTGCAAAGCCTGGGCGTTACTGGCAATAAATGACCGATCCTGAGACATAGTAACCTCTCTTTTGGGACTTACGTTATTTTACCGGCGTCAACCAGCCGTGGCGGTCGGGCGTTTGGCCGGTGATAATGGCAAAGTATTCGGCTTGGATTTCTTTGGTGATGGGGCCGCGTGAGCCGCTGCCAATACTGATACCGTCCACGCTTTTAACGGGCGTGATTTCGGCGGCGGTGCCGGTAAAGAACACCTCATCGGCAATGTAAAGCATTTCCCGTGGAATTTGCTGTTCAACCACCTTGTAGCCTTTTTCCTCGGCCAGCGTAATGGCAAACTGGCGGGTAATGCCGGTTAAAATTGAGTTGCCCCGTGGCGGGGTGTAGATTACGCCATCAATGACCACAAAAACATTTTCACCGCTGCCTTCGCTCACGTAGCCCTGCACGTCCAGCACAATGCCCTCAACATAACCGTGGCGTTTGGCTTCCATCACCACCATCTGCGAGTTAATATAATTGCCGCCAACTTTGGCCATCGCCGGGTGAGTATCGGGGGCCATGCGCCGCCAACTGCTCACGCCCACATCCACGCCTTTTTCCAGCGCGTCGGCGCCCAGATACGCGCCCCATTCCCAGGTGGCAATAATCAGTTGCACCGGGCAGGCGCGGGGATCAACGCCCAGTACCTCGTACCCGCGAAAAACCAATGGCCGAATGTAGCAAGAGGTGTGTTTGTTTTTGGCTACGGTTTCGACAATAGCCTGGCTAACCTGCTCCTGGGTAAACGGAATAGACATATTGATGATTTTGCAACTATTGAACAACCGTTTTACGTGCGGTTTTAACCCCAAAATAGCCGGGCCAGCCGGAGTCTGGTAGGCCCGGAGGCCCTCAAACACGCTGGTGCCGTAGTGCAACACGTGCGATAGCACATGAATTTTGGCCTCGTCCCAGGGGACAAGATTGCCATCAAACCAGATAAATTCTGACTTCGGAATCGCCATTGAAAAGTTTTCCCCTTTGCCGAAAAATTTTGCTCATTTTACCAGACAGAACAGGGGGGCGCAAAGTACCCCCTGCGCCAAAATAAATAAACCCTCTGCCGATTGGTGAGGGTTTACTTGTGGAGCTGAGGGGATTCGAACCCCTGACCTCTTGAATGCCATTCAAGCGCTCTCCCAGCTGAGCTACAGCCCCGTAGGGTTTTATATTTTATGTTGTGGTGGAGCTGAGGGGGCTCGAACCCCTGGCCTCGACAGTGCGATTGTCGCGCTCTCCCAGCTGAGCTACAGCCCCGCATCAACAAGAACAAGAGTGAAGTATATTCAAAGGCGGTTTTTTGTCAAAATCAACTTCGCAAAATTTATGGGCTTGTTTTTTAGCCGCCAATCTGGCTCATCGTCCGGTTATCGGCAAAATTTCCATGTTTGAGTTGGTGACCAACCGGTTTGGTTTGGATTGCCGTTTTAAACAGATTGACCAAATCCTGCGGCGTGCCGCCATTGCGTAATGCCTGCTTAAAGTTGAGTTCGCCTTCAACCAGCAGGCACATCCGCAGCCGCCCATCCGAGGTGAGCCGCATGCGGTTGCAATCATCACAGTAAGGGTTACTAACCGGGCTGATAAACCCGATGGTACCTTCGGCGCCAGCCAGCCGGTATATCCGGGCCTCGCCATCAAGCTGCCCGCTGTTGAGCGGGAATAGCGGTCCCAACTCGCCTTCTATCCAGTTTTTTACTTCGTCGCTGGAAACGTAGTGGTGCAGTTGAATTTCGGTGGGGCCGGCAAAGGGCATCAGCTCAATAAACCGGATTTGCCACGACTGGCGCAAACTCAGCCGGGCCATCTCCAGTGCGGATTCGTTGTTGTAGCCACGGGTAATCACTACGTTTAATTTGATGGGCGTTAGCCCGGCTTCTTCGGCGGCCTGAATGCCGGCCCAGGCTTTGGGGTAAGATCCCAGCCGCATAATTTTACCGAGTACTTCCTGGTTAAGAGAATCTATGTGAATATTAACCCGGCTAAGGCCGGCCTCTTTTAAATCTTTGGCAATAAACGGCAACCGGTAGCCGTTGGTGGTCATCACCACCTGCTCAATGCCGTTAACCCCGGCAATCCGGCGGACAACCTCAACAATATCGGCGCGCAAGGTTGGTTCGCCGCCGGTGAGCCTCACCTTTTTAAAACCAACTTCGGCGGCGGCCCGGACAACTTGTTCAATTTCGGCGGCGGTCAGGAGTTCCTCGGCAGGTTCAAAGGTTAAACCGTGCATGGGCATGCAATACACGCAACGCAAATTACACCGGTCAGTCAGAGACAAGCGTAAATAGTTAATTTCTCGTCCAAAGCGATCTTGCATAGTTGATGAACCTCCGTGGTTAATCTGATCCCCGGCGCAAGGATGATTTTTTATTTTTCACCTGGAAACAAAAATAGCGGGGACAACCGGTTAAAATCAGGCTGATGTAGTAACCAGGGTGATAGGCGTTGAAATTTGATACGTGCAGTGACTATCGCCGTCCGACAGGCAAGCCACCCGCACGGGCTTGGTGTTGAGCATCGCCTCGATAACTTGCCGGTCCAACAGACACACGTGTTCGTGCGTTTTGGCTAATTGCCGGTAAGGGCACGAATAGGTGTGAATCAGATATTCATTGTTAATAGCTTCCCAGTCTACCACAAATCCCTTAGCCGACAAAAAGTTTATCACTTCATTCAACCGCTGCTCAATGGATTGATTTCTTTTGGCCGGTGGCGCTTCCTGTGCCAACCGGCTGGCAATGCGGTCAAACAATTCGCCAATGCCGGCATCTCCCAATTTTGTATTCAGCTCGTCCAAAAGATAATCGGTGAGGCTGAGATAATCCACCGGAAACAGGGCATCGGCGGCGGCGGTAAGCTGATACACTTGCTGGGGCCGCCCCCGGCCCGTGGCCGGCCGGCGCACATCCGAAGCGTGAATCAGGTTTTCGCTTTGCAGCACGTTCAGGTGGTAGCGCACCGCCATTGGCGTTAAATTAACAATAGCCGCCAGTTCGTCAACGGTGGCGTATTGTTTTTCTTTTAAAAATTCGATGATTTTTTGCCGGGTTTCGTGCAATTTAGAGCCTGCTTTTTACTACACCATAAAGCCAAATTATTAAGCCCAAATTTTATCATAAACTTTATAAAAAATCAATTATGCGAACAAAACATAAAAACCCCTTCCAAAACCAAATTGACAAAGCGCCGGACGCTGTGGTATATTTAGCCGCGTGTGACCAATACCCCCCTAAATCTGGTAAAATCACATAAAGTTTACTCAGGTCAGTGATAAGACAGGAGGATGAATGGCGATATGACTGTAGAGGCTCCCCACCAACCCGCCGTAGAGTCTGGCGTTCCCCCGGAATTGCAACAAAATGTATTCCTGAGCAAACTGGATGCCCTGTATAACTGGGGCCGGGCCTACTCGCTGTGGCCCATGACCTTTGGCCTGGCCTGTTGCGCCATTGAAATGATTGCCACCGGCGCGGCGCGGTACGACCAGGACCGGTTTGGCGCGGCCCTGTTCAGGGCCACTCCCCGCCAATCTGACCTGATGGTGGTATCCGGTACCGTTACCAAAAAGATGGTGCCCCAAATTGTGCGCCTGTACAACCAAATCCCCGAACCTAAATATGTTATCAGCATGGGCGCGTGCGCCAACGGCGGCGGCCCCTTCAAAGAAGGGTACAACGTAGTCTCCGGCATTGATACGTTTATCCCGGTTGATGTGTACGTGCCGGGCTGTCCGCCCACCCCGCAAGCTCTGCTCAAAGGCCTCATTGCCCTGCAAGAGAAAATCCAGAAGCAATCCATTTTTACGGTGCCCTGGTATCGCAAAGATCAGTTGTTAGAGCCAATTCCGGTGCCAATTTTGGGGCCGGATATTATAGACCCGCGCCAACTGCCGCAAATTAAAGAAGAACTGGCCCGGCAGCGCCAAGCATCTCAAGTCGAAGGCGATGAATCCGGGGCCAAACCCCGCCCCAAACGAGTGGTAAAACCGCCCAAAACGCCCGAATGGGACATTACCCCCACCGACCACGCCGCCGCGCTGGCTGCCGCCATCAACAATTCGTTGGGCGTGGCCGCCGTCACCGCCGAAGCCGACACGCTGGTGGTGGCCCGCGAGCATTTATACGCCTTTGCCCAGCATGTGCGCGACGACCTGCACTTTGAGTTGCTCAGCAATGTGACCGGGGTTGATTACCTGGGCCGCGCCGGCGACCGCTTTGAAGTGGTGTACCACGCCTACAGCATCTCCGAGCCGGACAAGCCGGGGCTGGTGTTCAAGGCCCGTTGCCCGGAAAACAACCCGGAACTGCCCTCGCTGTATGGTCTGTGGCAAACCTGCTACCTGCAAGAGCGCGAAATTTACGACCTGTACGGCATCACCTTTACCGGTCACCCCAACTTAAAACGCATTCTGCTGTGGGATGGTTTTTACGGCCACCCCATGCGCAAGGATTACGAAGAAGCCTTTTACGAAGATTATGTAAAGCCCTTCCCCAGCCGCTGGCCCGAAGGCCATCATCAGCGGGCCGAAACCAAAAATATGTACGGCAAAAACGCCGTGTACCCGCCCGATTGGGATATTGACGCCTGGCAGCCGGCCCTGGTTGAAGACAACCTGGCCCACGTCATCGAGGCCCGCGACATCCACAAGGATACCGACTTTAAAACCGACCGCATTGTTATCAACATTGGGCCGCAACACCCCAGCACCCACGGCGTGTTCCGCATGGTTACTACCCTTGAAGGCGAAACCGTGGTGGATTTAGAGCCGGTGCTGGGCTACCTGCACCGCAACCACGAAAAAATCGGCGAGCGCAACAGTTGGAACATGAACATGCCCTTCACCGACCGGCTGGACTATTTCAACTCGATGCTCAACAACTGGGGCTACGCCCTGGCCGTGGAAAAACTGGCCGGGCTGGCCGTATCGGAGCGAGCCGAGTACATCCGGGTGATTGTGGGCGAGATGAACCGGGTCTTCAGCCACATCTCGCTGCTGGGCTTTTTAATGAACGACTTGGGCGCGCTGGCAACGCCGCTCTTTTACGCCTTTGAAGCCCGCGAACGCTGCCTTGACTTATTCGAGGAACTCAGCGGCTCGCGGATGATGTGCAACTATTTCCGCTTTGGCGGTGTGGCCCACGATACCAGCGACGACTGGCTGCGCCGGGCCGCTATTGTCACCGACACTATGGCCCAAAGCCTGGACGAGTTGGACAACCTGATGACCGGCAACGAAATTGTGCTATCGCGCACCAAAGACGTGGGCTACGTTTCCGCCGAAACCCTGATCAGCCACGGCGTAACCGGGCCAATGCTGCGGGCCGTTGGCATAAAATACGATATCCGCAAAGTTGAACCCTACGGCATCTACAACCGTTTTGATTTTGACATCCCCATTCAGGCCGAAGGCGACATTTTTGCCCGCTTCTACCAGCGCATTCTGGAAGCCCGCCAAAGCATAAAAATATTGCACCAGGCATTCAAAGACATCAAAAACACCCAGCCCGGCGATATTCTGGGCGGCAAAAAAGGCTACATCTTCCGTGTGCCCGCCGGCGAAGCCTACGCCCGCATTGAACATGCCAAAGGCGAACTGGGCTACTACATTGTTAGCAACAAATCCGATAACCCGTGGCGTTACCGGGTGCGCGCCCCTTCTTACATCAATCTGAACGCTCTGGCCGATATGTGCAAAGGCGGCAAAGTAGCCGACTCGATTGTGGCTCTGGGCGCTATTGACATTGTTCTGGGGGAGGTAGACCGCTAATGTTTGGACTGGGCGTGCTCAAAGGCTTGGGCATCACTTTAAAACATTTTGTTAACACCTTTGTAGACGACATAAAATACTTCCCCGGCGGCAGCAAAACCAGCGCCGATGCCTTTGCCCGGCGGCAAGGGCCAACCGGGGCCGGATTGTTCACCGTGGAATACCCGGAAATGAAGCTAAAAACGCCGGAGAACTTCCGCTTTGTCCCGTTTTTAGTGACCGAGTACGACGTAGCCAAAGATGATCCCGCCTACGATTTTAACCGGGCCAGCGAGTTAAACCGCTGCACCAGTTGCGGCATTTGCTCCAAAGTTTGCCCGCCGCAATGCATCTGGATTGTGCGCACCAACGATCCCAAAACCGGCAAACCCATCCCGCAACCCGCCGAGTTTTCCATTGACACCGACGTTTGCATGAACTGCGGCTTCTGCGCCGAGTTTTGCCCCTTCGATGCCATCAGGATGGATCACGATTACGAACTGGCCGATTACGACCGCGCCACCGCCCACATTCACACCCTGCCCCGGCTGTTAAAACCGGTCAGCTATTACGCCGGCATCCGCCCCACCTGGTACCAGCAGGAACAGGACGCGCGCCGCGCCGCCGAAGAGGAAAAACAGCGCAAAGAAGAAGAAAAACGGCGTGCCGCCGAAGAAAAAGCCGCCGCGGCCAAAGCCGAAGCCGAGGCCAAAGCTAAAACCGTCGCTGAACCGCCCGCCGCCGGCAAAAAATCGCCGGAAGAAATCAAGGCCCAGCGCGAGGCGATGATGGCCAAACGCGCCGCCAAAGCCGCCGGCCTGCCGGTGGAAGAAGAAGTGCCCGCGCCGCCGCCACCGCCAGCCCCGGAAGAAAAGCCCAAACGCTCGCCGGAGGAAATCAAAGCTCAACGCGAGGCGATGATGGCCAAACGCGCCGCCAAAGCCGCCGGCCTGCCGGTGGAAGAAGAAGTGCCCGCGCCGCCGCCACCGCCAGCCCCGGAAGAAAAGCCCAAACGCTCGCCGGAGGAAATCAAAGCTCAACGCGAGGCGATGATGGCCAAACGCGCCGCCAAAGCCGCCGGCCTGCCGGTGGATGACGATTCAAAATAATCCTGAGCAGTAATCTTTTAAGGTTTGTCGGTTTGACAAACCTTTTTATTGTGCTAATATATTGATGTATTTACAAGCGTCTATATATTACGGATTTTCAAAGAATGCCTAATTTTGATATGGTTGCTTTTTGCAAGGCGCTGGGCGACGACACCCGTCAGCGCATTTTAAAAATATTGCAGGATGAAGGCGAACAGTGCGTGAGCGATCTAGTGGAGCGGTTTAATGTATCGCAGCCAACTATTTCGCACCACCTGCACTTTTTAAAACAGGCCAACCTGGTGATTAGCCGCCGCGACGGCAAACAAATCTACTACAACGCCAACCAGGCCAACATTACCCAATGTTGCGGCATTCTGTTTGCCAAATTCATCCCCACCGATTTTAACCTGGCTGAACTTGCCAACCCGCCGGAAACAGCGGAGTAAGCTCTTTTTTTGCCATAACAAATAGATACATTTATATATGTTTAATTGAAAGGAAAAACAATGTCCGACAATACCATCAAAAAACAGGTGCAGGAAAAATATGGCGCGCTGGCCGATAAATTTAACCAGGCCGGCCAGTCCAACATGACTGAAATTATCCCTTTGACGGCGAGTGGCGGCTGTTGCGGCCCCGTTGATGGCTGCGCTCCCACCGGCGACTGGCAATGGGGCCAGGTGTTGTACCAGGCCGGCGATTTGGCGGGCCTGCCCGCCAGCGTTACCGGAATTTCGCTGGGGTGCGGCAACCCCACCGCCATTGCCAACCTCAAACCCGGCCAAACCGTGCTCGATTTGGGTTCCGGCGGCGGGATTGATTGCTTTTTGGCGGCCAAACAGGTGGGGCCAACCGGGCGCGTCATCGGCGTGGACATGACCGACAGCATGCTGGCGCTGGCTAATCAAAATAAAGCCAAAATGGGGCTAACCAATGTAGAATTTCGCAAGGGCGAAATTGAAAATTTGCCGGTTGACAGCAACAGCGTGGACGTGATTATTTCTAACTGCGTCATCAACCTGTCACCGGATAAAGACGCCGTTTTTGCCGAAGCCCGGCGGGTGCTCAAACCGGGCGGGTGGCTAACCGTATCGGATATGGTCACCGAAGGCGAGTTTCCGGAGCAGTTGCGGCGCAACATGCAGGCCTGGGCCGGCTGCATTACCGGCGCACTGGATCAGGGCGCGTATTTGCAAAAACTGGCGCAGGCCGGTTTTGTGGACATCGAAGTTGAATCGAGAACTTCATACGGGCTGGAGCAAATTGACCGGCTTGATGAAGCCAGCCGCAAGGCCATCAGCCAGGATGTTGACTGGAACACCGTGCCGGCGGATGTGCGCCTGTTCAGCGCCAAAATTATTGCGCGCAAAGCGTGACGGGGTCAATTATGGCCGAAATCCTGTACCAACCGGCTCAACCGGGCGATGCCGAAACCATCGGGGCGCTGCTGGCTGCCGCCAACCTGCCCCACCAAGATTTTACCAGTCACCTGGAGCATTTTTGGGTAGCCAAACAACGCGGCGAGGTAGTGGGCGCTATCGGCCTGGAAATTTACGGCGAAGCCGGGCTGCTACGTTCGCTGGTGGTGGCTCCCGGCTGCCGGGGCTTGGGGCTGGGGCAGGCGTTGTGCGCCCAGATGTTGGAATACGCGCAGGCGCGCGGAGTTAGGGAACTGTACCTGCTCACCACTACCGCCGCCGGTTTTTTCCCCCGGTTGGGCTTTACTGTGACCAACCGCAACCAAACGCCGCCCGCCATCCAAGCCACCACCGAGTTTGCCTCGATTTGCCCATCAACAGCAGTGTGCATGGTTAATAAAGTTTTGTGAGTATGATGAGTTCTGTGAGTTTAGTGAGTGATCTTGTTAACTCACAGAACTCACAGAACTCACGAAACTTCCCAGAACTCACCCCCGCCGGCAACAGGCGTATTCTGTGGTATAATTAGCCTACAGGTGAAACCGATGCTAATTATCAACGGCGCGTATGGCGAAGGCGGCGGGCAAATTCTGCGTTCCGCGCTCACGCTGGCGGTGCTCCTCAACCAACCCATTCGCCTTGAAAATATCCGGGCCAACCGCCAAACTCCCGGCCTGGCCGCCCAACACCTCACCGCGGTGCGAGCCGCCGCCATGATTTGCGCCGCCGATGTGCGCGGCGACGAACTCGGCTCCACCGAACTGATTTTTACGCCGCAAGCGCCGGTGATCCCCGGTTCGTATTTATTTGATGTGGCCGACGCCCGCGCCGGCGGCAGCGCCGGCGCCGCCACGCTGGTGCTGCAAACAGTGCTGTTACCGCTGGCGTTGGCCGCCGGCCCCAGCACCGTAACTGTGTTGGGCGGCACACACGTGGCCTGGAGTCCATCGTTTCATTACCTGAACGGCGTGGTGTTGCCCACGCTGGCGCGACTGGGCCTGGCGGCCAACGCCGAGTTACTGGCCTGGGGCTGGTATCCCGCCGGGCAGGGCCAAATTACGCTCACGCTGCCCGGCTGCGCCCGGCCTGCCGCCGCCGATTGGCCGCGCCGGTGGCAGCGAGGCCGTTTGCGCCGCGTGTTGGGTGTGGCGGTTGCGGCGGCGCTGCCGGCCCACATTGCCCAGCGGATTCGCAACCGGGCCGCCAATTTACTGGATGCCGCCGGACTGCCGCACGATATTCAGCCGCAACGGGTGGCCTCGGTGTCGCCGGGGGCGGGCATTTTTCTCACCGCCGAATACGAGCACGCCCGCGCCGGTTTTAGCGCGTTGGGGGCTAAAGGCAAGCCCTCGGAGGTGGTGGCGCAGGAGGCGGTTGAGGCGCTGCTGGCCTTTGAGCGTAGCGGCGCGGCGGTGGATGAACACCTGGCCGACCAGTTGGTGTTGCCGCTGGCGCTGCTCAAAACGCCCACAACCTTCCAAACCGAGCGCATTTCTGAGCACACGCGCACCAATCTGGGGGTGGTGGAGCAATTTTTGGGGCCGGTGGCCAGAATCTCCGGCAATCAACTGGATTTTTGGCCCGACAACCCGTAAAACGGATGGGGCTAAATACTTAACACGAATGGCCCGAATGGGCGAATATCACGAATTTTCAAGGATTTTTACACAACATTCGCGCTACTCGTGTTAAATAGCCAGTTCGTCATTCGTAACTCGTAATTCGTAATTTTTAAGGGAATCGCCGCGACAGGGGGCGTGGTTAAAAGTGACAATGAACCCAAAACCGCACATTTTAATCATTGATCCAGCCGATAACGCCGAGTTGCGCGCCAATTTGCAGCGCAAATACGGGTTTGTGGTTGAACACCGGCACGGCGGAGCCAAAATCATTGAGCAGGTGCGCCAGCAGCGGCCCGACGTGATTGTGCTGAACGCCCGGCTCGCCGACCCGCCCGCGCATCAATTTTTAGCCAACCTGACCGCCGGCCAAATGACCACGCCGGTGGTGCTGGTGGCCTCAAACAGCGAGGCCGCGCTGGCCGATTTTAGTTACCCGCACCTCACCGGCTGGTTAAACCAGAACTATTCGCCGGCAGAACTGGCCCTGTTAATCAACGCCGCCCTCACCCGCGAACTGCCCGCCAGCGAGTTGGTGCTGGCCAAACGCACCGAACTGGTTGCCTCTAACCAGCGGCTGGCCCGCCGGGTAAAAGAGTTGCAAACGCTGTTTGAAATTGGCAAAACCGTGGCCTCGCAGCTTGATTTGGAGGTGGTGTTACGGCGGGTGGCCAAAGCCACGGTAGACCTATCCAGAGCCGATGAAAGCTACCTACTGCTGCTGGACGAAGAAAACGGCGACCTGTACCTGCGGGCCGAAGCCAATCTGGAGCAGGCAGAAGCCCAAAACTTTCGAATAAAAACCAAGGATTCCATCTCCGGGCAGGTGTTGCAAAGCGGCCAACCCATCACCCTTACCACCGAAAGCGGCGATTTGAAGGTAAAAACCGGCCTGTCGGTCTATTCGCTGGTTAATGTGCCGGTGCGGATTGGCCAAACGGTGATTGGCGTATTGGGGGCCAACAACCGCACCCAGCAACGGGCGTTTACCGGCAACGACGAGCTGCTGCTATCGGCTTTGGCCGATTGGGCGGCCATTGCCATTCAAAATGCCAAACTGTACCACAAAACCGTGCAATTTAGCCGCGATTTGCAACTGGTTAATGAAATGAGCCAGTTGGTATCGAGCACGCTGGACGTGCAGAAAATCCCGCATTTGTTGTTGCAGCGCACCGCCGAACTGGTGGGGGCCGAATGCGGTTCGCTGGCGTTGATTGATACGGAGCGCGGCGGCGTGGTTTTTTTGCTGGCCTACGATTCCGAGGGCAAGGAACTCACCGATATGACCGGCCTGTTGATGCCGCTGGACCAGGGCATTGTGGGACTGGTGGCCAAAACCGGCCAGCCGGTGATTGCCAACGACGTGCGCCAGCACCCGGCCTGGTCGGCAATGCCCGATAACCTGACCGGTTTTATCACCAAAAGGCTGATTGCCGTGCCGTTGGTGGCCAAAGGCGAAACCGTGGGCGTAATTGAACTGCTCAACAAGGATAGCGATTTTGTGGACGACGACGTGCAATTATTGCGGCTGGTGGCGTCGTCAACGGCGATTGCGGTGCAGAATGCGCGGCAATACACGGCGCTCAAGCAAACCAACCGGGCGCTACGCGAGGCGCAATCGCAGCGGATTGCCGCCGAACGCTGGGCGGTGCTGGGCAAAGCCGCCGCCGCGCTGGCTCATCGCATTAACAACAGCACGGCGCTGGTGCCGATTGCCGCGCAGCACACCCGCGAACTGCTCAAACAGGTGGAGATGCCGCCGGAGTTGCGGCAGGATGTGGAAGGCAACCTGGAACGCATTGAGCGCAACTCGCTGTACACGGTGGAACTGGCCGAGGTGCTGTTGCAGCGTTTCCGCAAAGACCCCACCGAGGTGCATCACGCCAACCAACTGATTGAACAGGCGGTGGGGCTGGTGGAGATGCCGCCCAACGTGCAGTTGGTGCTAAACCTTGATCCGCAACTCCCCAGCATCAACACCAGCGATTTGCTGGTGGACGTATTTGTGGAACTGCTCACCAACGCGGCGCAGGCCATTGGCAACCAGCCCGGTTTTATTCGCGTGGCCACGTTTAAGGCCGGCAAAAGTTGGGTGTCGGTGCAAATTACCGATAACGGGCCGGGCATTCCGCCCGAAAACCAGGACAAAATTTTTGACATGTACTTTACCACCTCGCCCGGCGGCATGGGGTTTGGCCTGTGGTGGGTAAAAACCTTTTTAGAGCAACAGCGCGGCCAAATTAAGGTTGACAGTATTCCCAACCAGCACACCACGTTTACCATCACTTTGCCGTGCAATCCGCCGTCATTGCTAACTTTGTAGTAGTTTCGTATTGAAAGATACCATACTTTTTGAACTGGCAGAACTCATTGCAGCATAGCGCCCTCTGGGGCGCTTTTTCTTTGCCCACTACCGTAGCCGTCATAAGCCGGATATACGCAAACCAAAAAGTCGCTTCTGGTGGCTTTTTTTGCGTAAGTATTTAACCATTCTTGCAAGAATTCTCTCAATAATGGCCTCCCCCGGCGACCGCTGTATGCTCTCTTGACAGATGTCACGAAAAATAGTGACATTTGTTAGATGGTAAAAATTGTTTCACTGTGTTACAATTGAACGCAAATAAAAATAGCCCCGCTGCGAACGGGGCTATTTCAATCCAGACCAGGCAGTGGGCACCCAATCGGAATGACAGTTATTTTATATCAACGCGCCGCCCGGTCAACCCAGGGGCGCGTTTTTTTGTTTTTATTTCTGGGCCAGAGGGGCCACCGATGAACTTTCTTGAAGCCGCTTTCACTATTCTTAACCAAGCCAAACAACCTTTACACTATACCGACATTACCCAGCAAGCTCTGGTGGCTGGCATTTTGGACACTCAAGGCCAAACGCCTGAAGCCTCAATGGGGTCGCGGTTATACGTGGATACCAAGAAACCGGACTCTCGATTCAAGCGGGTTAAGCGAGGGGTGTTTGGTTTGGCCGAAAACCAACCTGCCGGCATTGTCCAGCGAATTGAAATACTCAACCAGCAAACCCGCGCCGAACTCCGTCAGCGTTTGTTCAAAATACCGCCGGATCGCTTTGAGGTGCTGATCAGCCAGTTATTAACCACGCTGGGTTTTGAGGAAGAAACCATTGAGGTGACCTCTTACAGCAATGACGGTGGTATCGATGTGCGCGGCATACTAAATGCCGCCGGTATTACCCGCATCAACGCTGCCGTGCAAGCCAAACGCTGGAAAAAGAATATCCAGGCGCCGGCGATTCAAAACCTGCGAGGGGCGCTAAAAGTAGATGAGCAGGGCATTTTTATCACTACCAGCCAGTTCTCAAAAGGGGCCATCGCCGAGGCCGAAGCACCCGGCAAAACGCCGATCAGCTTGATAGATGGTGATAAGCTGGTACGACTGCTCATCCAACACGAAATTGGGGTGGTATTAGAACGCCATACCCTGCACACGCTGGATGAGGAATGGTGGGGTGACGTAGCCGGTGAATCGGCAGTTACCGCGACTACGCCGGAAGAGACAACCGTGATCATACCAACGGTTGTTTATCCCTTACCGATCCAGGCCACGATCAAAAAAGGGTACTTTACCGCCGAATTGCTCGATGCCAGTGGCCGAACCCGATTTAATGGGGTCGAGTACCAATCACCATCAGGAGCCGGGCAGGTGGCTACTGGTTGGCAATCCTGTAATGGTTGGACTTTATGGCGTTACCAATACCCCGACACCGGCGACTGGCGAACGATCAATGATCTACGCCAGTCTTAACTTTCCTCAAGGAAAAACGAATGCCCAAAATCTTCGATAATATTGACCAGCCTCTTCTGCCCGCCCTCAAAGACACGCTCGGTGTCTCCTATCGGGCTGATTTCTGCGTGGGCTACTTTAACCTGCGCGGCTGGCGACAAATTGATGAACACATCGAGCCGTGGACCGGCGGCGAAGGCTACCAATGCCGCCTGTTGGTGGGGATGCACCGCCGCCCTCAGGACGAGTTGAAGGTTATTTTCAGCTTTCGGGAGGAGGACGCCGACCGGATTGACAACAAGCGGGCCATCCAGCTTAAAAAGGAACTGGCCGACGAGTTCCGGCGACAGTTGACGCTGGGCGCGCCGACCGCTGCCGATGAAGCCGGTCTGCGGCGGCTGGCCCAACAAATCAGGGACGGCAAGCTGGTGGTCAAATTGTTTTTGCGCCACCCGCTGCACGCCAAGCTGTACCTGCTTTTCCGCAGCGACCAGTTTACCCCGATCATCGGCTATATGGGCAGCAGCAACCTGACCTTCTCCGGCCTGTCCGGGCAGGGTGAGTTGAACATTGACGTGCTGGAGCAGGACGCCGCCAACAAGCTGGCCCACTGGTTTGAGGAGCGCTGGGCGGATCGGTGGTGCCTGGATATCTCGCAAGAATTGGTGGAGATCATCGAGGAGAGTTGGGCCGGCGAGAAACTGACCCCGCCGTATCATATTTACCTCAAAATGGCCTACCACCTTTCCCGCGAGGCCCGCGCCGGGTTGACCGAGTTCACCATCCCTCGCCAGTTCAAAGACCAGTTGTTTGAGTTCCAGACCGCCGCCGTGAAAATTGCCGCCCGCCACCTGAACCAACGCGGCGGGGTGTTGATCGGCGATGTGGTCGGGTTGGGTAAAACGATTATGGCGACGGCAGTCGCCAAGATTTTTGAGGAAGACCTGGGGCTGACCACCCTCATTATTTGCCCCAAAAACCTGGTCAGGATGTGGGAGGATTACGTCTTTGAGTACGACCTGCGGGCCAAAGTGATGTCCGTCACCCGCGTCATCAACGAGTTGCCCGACCTGCGCCGCTACCGGCTGGTGCTGATTGACGAAAGCCACAACCTGCGCAACCGCGAGGGCAAACGGTACAAGGCGATTCTGGAGTACATCCAGCAGAACGACAGCCTGTGTATCCTGCTCTCGGCCACGCCCTACAACAAAACTTACCTCGATTTATCGAGCCAGTTGCGGCTCTTTTTGCCGGAAGACAGCGACCTGGGCGTTCGCCCGGAACGGCTGCTGCGGGAAATGGGCGAAGTGGAGTTCAGCCGGCAGCACCAGGCTCCGGTGCGCTCGCTGGCCGCCTTTGAAAAAAGCGAATACGCTGATGACTGGCGCGAACTGATGAGCCTGTTTATGGTGCGCCGCACCCGCAGCTTTATCCGCGACAATTACGCCAGCGAAGATATGGCGACTGGTCGCAAGTATCTGCTGTTTGCCGATGGCAGCCGGGCTTATTCCCCCACCCGCACCCCCAAAGGGATCAGCTTTGCCATTAACGAACACGACCCCGCCGACCAGTACGCCCGCCTCTATAGCGAAACGGTGGTGGACACCATCAACCACCTGAACCTGCCCCGGTACGGGCTGGGTAATTACGTGGTGGCCAAACCCAAAACCCCACCCACGGCGGCGGAGCAGAAAATACTGGACGACCTCTCGCGCGGCGGGCGGCGATTGATGGGCTTTAGCCGCACCAACCTGTTCAAGCGGCTGGAAAGCAGCGGCTACGCCTTTTTGCTGTCGGTGGAGCGCCACATTCTGCGCAACTACGTCTTTATCCACGCCCTGGAAAGCGGCCAGCCGCTACCGATTGGCACACAGGGGGCGGAGATGCTGGACACCCGCTTTGAGGATGCCGACGCCGATGCGGTTAACTACACCGCCGCCGGCCTGTTTGATGACGATACCGGCGACAACGACAATGACACCACCCCCGCCGCGCCTAACGGCCCTTCGACGATGCTCAGGACAGGCCCGCTGCGGAGTGAGGCCGATTTTAAGGCGCAGGCCCAAACCGTTTACGGTCTGTACGCCAGCCCCTACAAAAAGCGCTTCCGCTGGATTCGGGCTGATTTGTTTAACAAGCGGCTACTGGCCGAATTGCAAGCCGATGCCGCCGCCCTGCTGGCTATCCTGCAAAACTTTGGCATTTGGAACCCGACCAACGATGCCAAACTGATCGCCTTGCAGCAGCTTTTGAGCCGCGCTCACCCGCAGGAAAAGGTGCTGATCTTTAGCCAGTTTGCCGATACGGTCAACTATGTCACCGCCCAACTCCAAAGCAAGCGGGTGCAGGGCGTGGCCGGCGTGACCGGCAATTCCGCCGACCCGACCGAACTGGCCTGGCGCTTTAGCCCGGTTAGCAACGGCAAGCGGGATAAGGTGAACCAGAATGAGGAATTGCGGGTGCTGGTGGCCACCGATGTTCTCAGCGAAGGCCAAAACCTGCAAGACAGCCACATTGTGGTTAATTTTGACCTGCCGTGGGCCATTATCCGGCTGATTCAGCGGGTGGGCCGCGTGGATCGCATCGGGCAGAACGCGCCGGAGATTGTGGGCTACACCTTCTGGCCGGCGGATGGCGTGGAGCGCATTATCCGCCTGCGGGAACGACTGCGCCAGCGGTTGCGGGAAAACGCCGAGGTGGTGGGCACCGATGAAGCCTTTTTTGAGGATGAAGTGGGCAACCAATCGCTGGTGAACCTGTACCACGAAAAATCGGGCGTGCTGGATGATGAGCCGGACACCGAGATTGATTTGACCTCGCACGCCTTCCAGATTTGGAAGAACGCCACTGACGCCGACCCCAACCTGAAGCGCATCATCCCTAACTTGCAGCCGGTGGTGCTCTCCACCAAAGCCAGAACGCAGGACGATGGGGTGATTGGCCCGGCGGGGGTGCTGGTGTATATGAATACCCCCGAGGGCAACAGCGCCCTGGCCTGGCTGGATAACAACGGCCAGAGCGTGACCGAATCGCAGTTTGCCATCCTCAAAGCTGCTGCCTGCGCCGCCGATACCCCGGCTCTGGAACGGCAGGAGAACCATCACCAACTGGTTGAGCAAGCGGTGCAGTACATTATGACCGAGCAGCAAAGCGCGGGCGGGCAGTTGGGCCGGCCTTCCGGGGCGCGGTTTAAAACCTACGAGCGGCTGAAACAATATGCCGCTTATCTGGAAACCACCTTGTTTGCCCACGAAGCCGAGCCGCTGAAAAAGGCGCTGGATCAGATTTACCGCTTTCCGCTGCGCGAGGCGGCCAAAAACAGCCTTAACCGGCAGTTACGTAGCGGCATCGGCAACGACGAACTGGCCAGGCTGGTCATTAACCTGTACGAGAATGACAACCTGTGCCTGGTGCAGGAAGAGAAGGAACTGGGCGAACCGCAAATTATCTGTTCGATGGGGTTAGTGTAGCCCGCCATGTCATTCCGACCGCAGGGAGGAATCCACCGAAACGCCTGCCGGGGATTTCTCGGCCTGTGGCCTCGAAATGACACGCTGGCAACTGTCATTCCGAGCGCAGCGAGGAATCCACCCGAATGCCCGTTGGCAAAGAATATTTGGGGGATTTCTCAGCCTGTGGCCTCGAAATGACATTGGCTTATACGAAAAATAGTTTTGGAACAGGAGAACATTTTGGCAACCTTCAACCTGGAACGCAGCCGCACGCTGCTGCAAAAATTCGATTTTCACACCCTGTTCATCGAGGAGTTGGGCTGGGAACAACCGGCTCAAGCCAAAACCGATACGCTGACTGTGAATGGTGAGACGTACACCCGCCGCCAGGTGGCCCAATTGGCCGGGGTGGTGGTTTTTGAACTGACCGCCCCCACCGGCCAGATGCCCGAAGCCAAAACCCGCGCTACCGTGCAGCAGGCCGTCACCGAGCAATATTACGAAAACCTGCTTATTTTTATCGATGCCCCGCGCACGCAAAGCGTCTGGTATTGGGTTAAGCGCGATGGCAACAAACGTTACCCCCGCAGCCACTACTTTGTTAAAGGCCAAACCGGCGATCTCTTCCTGAGCAAAATCAGCGCCATGTTTGTGGATATGAGCGAGTTGGACGCCGACGGCAACCTGCCGGTGGTAGAAGTGGCCGGGCGGATGAAGGCCGCGCTGGACATCGAGCGGGTCACCAAAAAATTCTTCGATGAGTTTCAACTGGCCCACGCCCAGTTTTTGGGCCACATCAGCGGCATCCCCGATGAGCGGGAGCGGCGCTGGTACACCTCGGTCATTCTGAACCGGGTCATGTTCATCTGGTTTTTGCAGTTCAAGGGCTTTATTGACAACGGCGACCGCCAATATCTCAGCCGCAAGCTGGAAGCCAGCCGCAGCGCCGCCGCCAACCAGTATTACCCCCGCTTTTTGCAGACCCTCTTTTTTGAGGGCTTTGCCAAACCGGAAGCGCAGCGCGATGCCGCCACCGAAACCCTGCTGGGCCGGGTCAAGTACCTCAACGGCGGGCTGTTTTTGCCCCATCCCATCGAGGATAAGTACGGCGCAAAAATCACCATCCCCGATGTGGCCTTTGAGGAGTTGTACCGCCTGTTTGGCCGCTACTCCTGGAGTCTGGATGACACGGTGGGCGGGCGCGATGACGAGATTAACCCCGATGTGCTGGGCCACATCTTTGAAAAGTACATCAACCAGAAGGAGTTTGGGGCCTACTACACCCGGCCCGAAATCACCGAATACCTGTGCGAGCAGACCATCCACAAGCTGGTGCTGGACAAACTGGCCGAGGCCAACCCGCCCCTGCCCGGCCTGCCCGCCCCGCCCCCCTTTGAAACCATCGGCGATATCTTCACCCGGCTGGACGCCCCCCGCGCCGGCCAACTGCTGCACCACATTTTACCCAAACTGAGTCTGCTGGACCCCGCCTGCGGCTCCGGGGCCTTTTTGGTGGCGGCCATGAAGACGCTGGTGGATATTTACCAGGGGGTTATTGGCCGGATTGAGTTTTTGCCGGATGAGGGGCTGAAACAATGGCTGGCCGCCGAGCGCCACAAGCACCCCAGCCTGGACTATTTTATCAAGAAGCGGGTGATTACCCACAACCTGTACGGGGTGGACATTATGGCCGAGGCGGTGGAGATTGCCCGGTTGCGCCTGTTTCTGGCGCTGGTCGCCGCCGCCCGCACCGTGGATGATTTGGAGCCGCTGCCTAACATAGACTTCAACATTTTGCCCGGCAACAGCCTAATTGGCCTGCTGCGGGTGGACGAGCAGGCGTTTAACCGCCACACCCCACCCCCGCGCAGCCAGCCGGTGCAAGGTACCCAGTTGGGCCTGCTGCCCGACCACGCCACCCAACTGGGACTGTTTACCGCCGATAAAACCGCCACCTACCACGAGACCGTGGCCGAGAAAAACCGACTGGTAACCATTTACCAGGACGCCGCCACCTACAACACCGCCGAGCTGCAAGTGCTGCGCGATAACATTTTAGCCCAACGGCAAAAAGCCAACGCCACCCTCAATAAGATTTTACTGGACGAATTTCAGGGGTTGGGCATTCAATTTGAGCAGGCCACCTGGGATGAGAAAAAGAACGCCGAAGGCAAACCCAAAAAGCGCCCGCTGACCCTGGCCGACATGGAAGCCTTGCAGCCCTTCCATTGGGGGTACGAGTTTGACGAAGTGATGAACGAGCGCGGCGGCTTTGACGCGATTATTACCAACCCGCCGTGGGAAACATTCAAACCCTATGCGAGAGAGTTTTTTGCTAATTACTCTGATGAGGTGACAAAAAAGAAGATGTCTATAACTGACTTTGAGAAAGAGCAGACCAACTTAGTTAAAGACCCAAAGGTACTTAAAGAGTGGCTTGCCTATCGAAGTAGTTACCCTCATGCCAACTTATTCTTTCGCAATGCCCGGCAATATGAAAATCAAACGACTCTAATAAATGGTAAAAAAGCCGGTACTGACATAAACCTCTACAAACTCTTCATTGAACAAAGTTTTAGATTATTGCATGACGAAGGTCACTGTGGTTTGGTCATCCCTAGCGGAATATATACTGACTTAGGCACAAAACAACTCCGGGAATTACTTTTTGATAGGACAAGAATTAGCGGGTTGATATGTTTTGAGAACCGCAAGATTATCTTTGAAGGAGTTCACCGCAGTTTTAAATTTGTCGTATTAACCTTTATCAAAGGGAATCAAACGATTTCTTTTCCTGCTGCATTTATGCGTCAAGATGTCAAAGATTTAGTACGATTTCCTGAAGAAAATTCAATTACGATTCCGGTTGAATTAATTCGCAAACTCTCCCCCGAAGCTTTGTCAGTTACGGAATTTCAAGCAGAACACGATATTCAAATTGCAGAAAAGTTAAGCCGTTTTCCGCTGCTTGGAGAAGAAATTAAAGGTACATGGAATTTATCTTTGGCACGTGAATTTCATATGACAGATGATAGCCATCTCTACAAGACTGAACCTAAAGGTCGATTGCCGCTTTATGAAGGGAAAATGATCCATCAATTTGACCATCAATGGGGATCTCCTCAATATTGGTTGGATGAGTCAGAAGCTCGGAAAGAATTGTTAAGAATTCGATTGAAAAAAGTGCAGAAATTACTTACGGAAGGTCAGATAGAGGGGGCAGTAAATCCTAAAGATATACGGCTAAATTACGAGTCTTATCGTTTAGCCTTTCGTGATGTATCTGCAAGCACAAATGAGCGTTGCATGATAACGACAATTCTACCTCCAAAAGTGTTTTGCCCTCATACGATGAGTTTAGAAACTGTCTATGAGGATAAGATTATCGATGGTCAGCTTAGTTTAAACGTTATGTCACAAAGCCCCAAAAGTCGGCTTTTTGTTGTAGCAATAGCCAATAGCTTTATCGTTGATTACTTGATTCGTCAAAAGGTCACTAATCATTTGTCGTTCTTCTTTGTTTATACTCTCCCCGTCCCCCGGCTCACCGCCGCCGACCCGGCCTTTGCCCCCATCGTCGAACGGGCGGCCCAACTCATCTGCACCACCCCGGAATTTGATGACCTGGCGGCGGAAGTCGGCCTGGGCAGCCATCAAAACGGCGTCACCGCCCCGGCCCACCGCGCCCAACTCCGCGCGGAACTGGACGGCCTCATCGCCCACGTCTACGGCCTCACCGAAGCGGAGTTTAGCCACATACTAGCCACCTTTCCCCTGGTGGCAGACTCGGTCAAAGCTGCGGCGCTGGGGGAGTATCGGCGGGTGGGGACGGGGTAATCGTGTGCCACTTTATGTCATTCCGAGGCCGCAGGCCGAGGAATCCCCCGACACACGCTTTGCCACCAGCGAGTCGGGCGGATTCCTCGCTGGCGCTCGGAATGACAGTTGCTCCCGTGTCATTTCGAGACGCGCAGCGTCGAGAAATCCCCCCGACACACGCTTTGCCACCAGCGAGTCGGGCGGATTCCTCGCTGGCGCTCGGAATGACAGTTGCGCCCGTGTCATTTCGAGCCGCGCAGCGTCGAGAAATCCCCCCGGCAGGCGCTCTGCCACCAGCGAGTCGGGCGGATTCCTCGCTGGCGCTCGGAATGACAGTTGCGCCCGTGTCATTTCGAGCCGCGCAGCAGGGAGAAATCCACTCGCTCTTGATGGTTGGCAACGGTGAGAGGCGGGGGATTCCCCACCGGCGCTCCGAATGACAGTTGCGCCCGTGTCATTTCGAGCGACGACGGAAGCGAGAAATCCCTGAGAACCGGTCTGGCAAACGATGATTTCAGAGATTTTTCGTCGCTTCGCTCCTCGAAATGACATAAACTGCGTAAGTCCTAAAATAATCCAAATTATATTTATTTACCGGGAGGGTAAAATGAATCAGCGTCAAATGTTAATCACGGCTATGTTATCTTGTATTTTTACGCTCGTCATTCTTGGCGGTTCGCTGTTGATATTTAGCCGGGCCGTGGCTGCGCCTTCGGCACAGTCGGTTGATACAGCAGCGCAACAGGGTTCTGATCAGAAGAGTTATATTAGTGTCTCGGCTCTGGCTTTTATGCCAACCCAACAGGCCTCCGAACGTTATAACCGGATTTTCGCTCAACAGTTATTAACTTTTACCGGCGAGGATCACAATTTTAACGAAAACAATAATCTCTTATGGGCACCATTGTCTTTACCTGATCACAGTAACATAACCGAAATGAAAATTTTTGGGTTAGACAACGATGATCAAGGGAAAATTCAAATCTATCTGGTTAGCTGTGACCACAGCGGTCAGACGGGCTGCCAACGTCTTGCTTGGGCGGGGAGCGGTGATACCTGGAAAGGAGGAGCTTTTGAAACCCCCAGATTTGATACGAATAAGAGGATTGACAACAGTCTCTATACTTATCTTCTAGAGTTGCGCCTTACCGCCCTTGGGAATAAAGATATAGGACTTACGCAAGAGACATTTTGATAGATGGATTTTTGAGTTGTTGACGGAGG
>CAZFCE010000014.1:0-133059 GCA_964517605.1 uncultured Caldilineaceae bacterium
TAACCGTCTGCAACGGTTCCTTAGGGGTCTGGAATGATCCCTTAACCGTCTGCAATCGTCGCGCAACGATTGATACACTGGGGGC
Source organism: uncultured Caldilineaceae bacterium (assembly GCA_964517605.1). Lineage (GTDB taxonomy): Bacteria > Chloroflexota > Anaerolineae > 4572-78 > J111 > J095. Next base: position 86 of record CAZFCE010000014.1, read on the forward strand.
GGGCCTTGTGCCCGCCCCCAGTGGGCAACCACGAGGGTCGCCCCTACATCAATTTGCTGTTTTCAGTTATTGCCAACAGAGGAAAAGTGCCGTATCAGCATCAACAGTTAACCTTAATCAACCACGCCAGCCAGATTTTTAGCTCAACGCTGGAACTGGACGAAGTGATCCAGATTATTCTGGGCGAAATGCACCGCCTGTTTAACGTGCTGGCCACCTCGTACTGGTTGCGCGTGCCCGAAACCGGCGAACTGCTGTGCAAGCAAGCCTCCGGCCCGCACAGCGACCGGGTGGTGGGCTGGCGGCTGGCGCGGGGCCAGGGGCTAACCGGGCAGGCCGCCGAATCCGGCCAGGCGCTTATTGTGGCCGATTTGTGGCAGGAAAAAGACCACGTAAGAGAGGTTGATTTGCACACCGGCCTGCCCCTGCGCGCAATGTTAACCATTCCGTTGCGGGCCAAAGGCGAGGTGATTGGCGTGCTGAACCTGGCCGATTCGCAGCCGGGCCGTTTTTCTATGGACGACATCCTCATGCTGGAGCCGATTGCGGCGGTGGCCGCCAGCGCTATTCAAAACGCCCAGTTATTCAACGAAACCCAGCGCCAGCGCAAGGTCGCCGAAAGTTTGCAGCAGGTGGCGGCCATTCTCAACAACAGCCTTGACCAGGATGTGGTGGTGACCAAAATCCTTGAACAACTCCGCAACGTGATTCAGTATGATAGCGCCGGCCTGTTTTTGGTGGACGGCGACGATTTGCTGCTTACCGGCGGGGCTTACCTGGATAAAAAACACCTGGGCTACCGCATTCCCCTTAACAGCAAGGTGCGGGCCGCCGAGGTGCTGCGCAGCAAAAAACCCATGATCACCCCGGACGTGCGCGAGGACCCGCACTGGGAATCCGAGCCAACCAGCGGGCTTATTTTAAGCTGGATGGCCGCGCCGCTGCTCAGCGGCGATGAAGCCATTGGGGTGCTAACGCTGGACAGCTTTAAGCTGGGCATTTACTCCGAAGAAAACATGCGGGTGTTGCAGGCGTTTGCCAGCCATGCGGCCATTGCTATTCAAAATGCGCGGCTGTTCAACCAGGCGCAGCAGCAGCGCCAGATTGTAGAAACCGCTCTGGCCAAACTAAAGGCCACCCAAAACCAGTTGGTAATGCAAGAAAAAATGGCATCGCTGGGCATGCTCACCGCCGGCATTGCCCACGAAATAAAAAACCCGCTCAACTTTGTCACCAGCTTTGCCCAGCTATCCATCGAACTGGCCGCCGAGTTGCGCCAGGTTGTGGCGCAGCAGCCCTTTAGCGCCGCCGCCCAGGCCGAAATTGACGCCCTTTTAACCCAGTTGCAGGCCAATTGCGTTAGCATCAACGAGGAAGGGCAACGGGCCAACAGCATTGTGCAAAGCATGCTGCTGCATTCGCGGGGCAGCAGCCGCAACGAGCGGCAGCCCACCGACCTCAACGCGCTGCTGCAAGAGGCGGTTAACCTGGCTTTTCATGGGCTGCGGGCTAAAAACATCAACTTTAACCTGGCCATTGAAACCCATTACGACCCCGCCGTGCCGCTGCTGCCGGTGGTGCCGCAGAATCTAAGCCGCGTGTTTGTTAATCTCATCAATAACGCTTACTATGCAACCAGCGAAAAATACACCCAGGTTGGCAGCCCTTACCAGGCTAAACTGGTGATTACCACCCAAAACCTGGCCGATGCGGTGGAGATTGCCATTAAAGACAACGGAATTGGCATTCCCGCCGCAGAACTGGACAAGCTGTTTACGCCGTTTTTTACCACCAAACCCGGCGGCCAGGGCACGGGTTTGGGGTTATCCATCAGTTACGATATTATGGTGCAAGAGCATCACGGCTCAATCACGGTGCAATCCAAAGTAGGGCAGTACACCGAGTTTGTACTCCGCTTACCCAAATCCACTCCCGCAGGAAATGATTATGTCGGTGAAACTATTATTTGTTGATGATGAGCCAAAGTTGCAGGCCGTTATCCGGCAATTACTCCGCCAGGAAATTCGCCACGGCGAGTATCACGTTTTGTTTGTAGAAACCGGCGCGGCGGCGCTGCAAACCCTGCAAACCGAGCCGGACATTGATATTGTGTTCACCGATTTGAACATGCCCGGCCTGAACGGGCTGTTGCTGCTGGCTAAAATCCAGGAAATGCGAAATCAGCTTAACCCGGTGCTAACGCCCATTGTGATTTCGGCTTACGATGATATGGAAAACATTCGCAAGGCGATGAACGCCGGCGCGTTTGATTTTTTAACCAAGCCGCTCAATTTTGAGGATGTGCGGCTTACCATTGCCAAAGCCATTGCCCACGTTTCGCGGCTGCGCCAGGCGTACCGGCAAGAAGCGCAGGCCAAAGAAGCGCTGCGCCAAATGAACCGCGAACTGGAACGCCGGGTGCAGGAGCGCACCAGCGAGCTGCAAAAAAGCAACGCCGAACTCAACGCCTTTGCCCACACCATGGCCCACGATATAAAAAACCCGTTGAGCATTATCAACGGCTACATTGATTACGCGGTTGATTTTTTTCAGGAGATAGAGCCGGCAGAACTGTACGAAACGCTGGTGAACATTCGGCAGTTCACCTACAAATCCATCAATATTGTTGATGAACTGCTGCTGCTGGCTGGCGTGCGCAAATACAACGCGCCGCGCATGCCCGTTGACATGGCTGTTTTGGTAAAGAACGCCCAAAATCGCCTGCGGGTAATGATTGAGCAATACCACGGTAATATTTTAACGCCGGAGAGTTGGCCGGTGGTGAACGGCTACTCGCCCTGGATTGAAGAAGTGTGGGTTAATTACATTAGCAACGGGTTAAAATACGGCGGCCAGCCGCCCCGGTTGCAACTGGGCGCAGACCCGGCGATTGACGGCATAGTGCGGTTTTGGGTGCTTGATAACGGCGCGGGGCTTTCGACGGAGAACCAGCAAAGGCTGTTCACCGAATTTACCCGGCTGGATGAAACTCGCGGCGATGGCCACGGGCTGGGGCTATCCATTGTGCGCCGGATTATGGAACGGCTCGATGGGCAGGTTGGGGTAGAAAGCCAGCCGGGCCACGGCAGCAAATTCTATTTTACCCTGCCCGCCGCGTAAAAACTCCTCGCGGTTCCCCATTTAAAAAAGCGGTTAGCCGGTAGCTAACCGCTTTTTAGTTACAACAAACTCACCGGGTCAATATCAATTTTCCAGCCGGGCGGCAGCGGCAACAGCGGGCGCAGCACCGCCGCCGGATCGTTGGCCCTGACCAGTATTTGCCAGCGGTACTGGTTGCGCACCCGGCGCACATAGCCGGGCGTGGGGCCGATGATTTCCACGGCGGGCAACCCCTGCCGCTCGATGTGGCGGCGCAACCGCTCGGCCAACTCGCGGGCGGCGCGGCTGCTGTGGTCAGGGCCGGTGTAAAGCAACAGGGCCAGTCGTTTAAACGGCGGGTAACGCTGCTCACGCCGAAAAGCCAATTCCATCTGGTAAAACCCATCGTAATCGTGGTTGGCGGCGGCTTCAATGGCCACCTGATCGGGGTTGTAGCTTTGCACAATCACCTTGCCGCCCAGCGGGCTGCGGCCCGCCCGGCCCGCCACCTGCATCAACAATTGAAAACTGCGCTCGGCGGCGCGAAAATCCGGCAAATAGAGGGCGGTATCTGCCGAAATTACGCCCACCAGCGTTACCAGCGGCAAATCCAGCCCTTTGGCCACCATTTGCGTACCAACCATCACGTTGGCCCGGCCTTCGATAAAGTGCTGCAAAAAAACGTGATGGCTGCCCTTTTGGCGAGTGGTGTCCCAATCCCAGCGCAGGGTGCGGGCCTGCGGAAATAACGCCTGCACCGCCTCCTCGACCCGCTGCGTTCCCAGCCCAAAAAATTTAATTTTATCGCTGCGGCATTTGGGGCAAGCCGCCAGTTGCTGGGTGCGGTAGCCGCAGTAGTGGCACACCAGCAGTTCGCCGGTGGAGTGGTAGGTGAGCGTAGTTTCGCAGCGGGGGCAGGTCAGCACGTAGCCACAATCGCGGCAAATTACAAAGCTGGCCGTGCCGCGCCGGTTGAGAAACAGGATAACCTGCTCGCCGCGTTGCAGCGTTTGGCGGATTTCGGCTTGCAGCACCCGGCTAAAAATAGTGCGATTGCCGGCCTTTAACTCCTCGCGTAAATCCACCACCTCCACCTGGGGCAGCGGCAGAGCCACAAAATCGCTGCCGGGGGCGGGCGTGGGCACGGTTTGGCCGCGTTTGAGCAGCGCCGCCTGCACCGCCAGGTGTTTGGTGTGCGCCAAAATCCGGCTGGGCAAACCGAGCAACCGGAACTCGCCCCGCTCGGCCCGGCGGTAGGTGGTGACATCGGGGGTGGCGCTGCCCAAAATAACCAGGGCGCGGCTCAACCGGCCCAATTCCAGAGCGGCATCGCGGGCGTGAAAAATGGGCGCGCGGTCGCGCTGTTTGTAGGCCGGCTCATGCTCTTCATCCACAATCATTACGCCCAGGTTGTTAACCGGCGCAAACAACGCCGAGCGCGGCCCCACCACCACTTTCAGTTCGCCCCGGCGCACCCGTTCCCAGGTATCGTACCGCTCGCCCGGCGACAACGCCGAATGCCACACCGCCACCTGCCCCGGAAAGCGGGCCGCCACCCGCTCAACGGTTTGAGTGGCCAGCGTAATCTCCGGCACCAAAAAAATAGCGCCCTGCCCGGCCCGCAGCGCGGCGGCAATGGCCTGCAAGTAAATTTCGGTTTTGCCGGAGCCGGTAACGCCGTGCAGTAAAACGGGTAGCGTGACCGGGTTAGGGGTGCGCCAGGCCAGCGCCACTTCGGCCCACACCGCCTGCTGTTCAAGGGTGAGTTTGGGCGGTTTATCCAGCGTAAAACTGTGGCCGGCCAGCGGATCGCGCCAGCGGCGGGTTTCGTCAATGCTGATCAGGCCGGCTTCGGCCAGCTTTTTAAGGTGGCCAAAGTTGGTTTCGGTTTGGGCGTACACCCAGCCAATCCACACCGGGCCATCTTCCACGGCCAGCAAATTAAGCACATCGGCGTAGGGGGCGGCGTGGCGCAAATCAACCACGGCGTCCAACACCTGCCCGGCGGGAATGGTTAACCGGATGCGTTCCGGTTCATCAAATTTGGCGATGAGCTTTTGCGCCAGCAGCGCAGTAACGGTGGGCAGTTCCGCGCCGGTGGCCGCCAGCGCGGTTTGTAGCGGCACCGGGCGCGCCTGACCCAGCAAATACCCCAGCACCTTTTGTTCGGTGGCGATGCTGCTTAATTGGGTAGCGGATTGGCGGCGCGCCGCCGGCGGTACATCAAGCCGGCTTTGCGGCGGCAAAATTTCAACCAGTTCTTTTTCAACCAAAGCCTGGGCGGGAGCGGCGGAGCAGCCCACAGCGGCCAGCACAGCGGCCAGCGGCGGCAGCGGGTCATCCAGTTGAGCCAGGTGCATGAGCAAATCGGCCTGTTTGGAGGGGCGGCCCAGCGTGGGCAGCACCGCCTCAATTTCTTCGGGGGGGATGAGCAACTCGACCATGCGCTCAATTTTGGGGCCAACGCGGGGTTGGGTGAGCACGGTTTCGCTGGCGGCAGCGCCTTTGGCTATAAGTGAATCGGCGGCAGCCCGATTCACATCGGCCAGCGGCACCACGCCTTTTTGGCGCAGGTACGCCAGCAAAATTTGCTCCGGGGCGGTGAGCGGCTGGGCGGGAGCGCCGGGCAGCGGTTTGAGCATCACTTCGGGTTTGCGGTTGGAGCCGGGTGGCAAAAAATAACGCACACAAACCGGCAACGGGGCCAAAAATTCGCGCGATAGCCAGCGGGCCAGCTCGATTTGCGCCGGCAACAGCACCGGCTCCGGGTCCAGAAGGGCGGCTACCGGGCGAGTGGCGTCAACCGGAGAAACATCGCTTAACCCCACCACAATCGCCATTAACTGGCGGGTGCGGAACGGCACCGCCACCAAATGCCCCACCCGAATTTGGGCCGCCAGCGGCGGCGGCAGGTGGTAATGAAAGGTCATGGCCAGCGGGTTGTCGCCGTCCGGGGCGTCATCTTCCGGCGCGGTCATTTCGGGCGCGGGGATGTCGTCGTCTTCGGGGTGTTCAACAAAATCGCGCCCGCTGCGCCGCACGGTGGTTTGGTTAACCACCACTTCGGCGTATTTGGGGCAGGCAGGCAGGGCAGTGGGCATGGTCGGTGGGGGCGGTCAGGCCGTTTATCGGGTAAACGCGATGGCCGCGTAGCCCACCACCCGGTTGCGGTCGGCGTGGGCATCGGCGCTGGTGGCGTATTTTAGCAGGTGTACCTGCGTAGCGCCCAACGCGCGCGAGGTCAGCATTACGGCGGCAATCGGCCCGGCACCACAGGCTAGCGGCTGGTTGCGCAGCCGGCCCATAGCCACGTGTTCCAGCAGGCCGCGCGCGTCTAAGTTTAAAATGGGCTGAATGGTTTCGGTGTCAAGCTGGCGGGCGGTGGTGTCGTCAAAAAAATGGCTCAAATCGCTGCTGGCTACCAGCAGGGCGTTCAAATTGCTCTGGCGGATAGCGCCCGCCAGCACCGAGCCAAGCTGCTGGCAAACCTGCCGCGATTGATCGCCCATGAGCAGCGGCACCAGCCGGAATTGCCCCAGCGTTTTTTGCAAAAACGGCAACTCAACTTCCAGCGAGTGCTCGTCATCGGCGGCAAGCATGGCCAGCCGGAGATCGGCCTTGATTGAATCCAGAAAATCCCAGGCCACCGGAATATCGCCCAGCGGGGTGCGCCAGGCGGTTACGGCGGGCGTAGAAATGCGGCCCGGCGCTGCGCCACGGTGGTCGGGGCCAAGCAGCACCACCGTGTTAAATTGCGTAGTGACCAGGTGAGCAAATCCGGCGCCGGCCACATGGCCGCTAAACCGATGCCCGGCGTGCGGCACCACCAGCCCCACCAGCGTGGCGGGATCAAACGGCGGCGGCTCGGCGGAGAGGTAGCTTTGCAAGGCCAGGTCTAGCTGAGCCGGATCGGCTTTGTACCACATATCGTCGGCAAACTGAGGCTGCCGGATTGGCGTGATGGCCATAGGGTTAACCTCCTAACTGGGTAAGCCAGTAAATCATTGCCAGGTAAACGCCCGCCCCCAACACCAGCGCCGCCAGCGTGGGCACCCACCAGCGGTTAAGCAGCGAGGTGGTATCTACCACGCGGGGCGGAAAGCTGTAATAATCTACCTGATAGCGGGGAGCCAGCCCGTAGCCCAACGCGCACCCGGCCAACAGCCCGCCCAGGTGGGCCAGGTTGTCAATGCCGGTCACGGTGAAACCAAACATCAAATTAATGGCAATGATGAACAGCGTGTTGAACATTCGCTGCCGGCCAAACTGGCCAAAATTTTTGCGGTGCAAAAAAAAGTAAGCCAGATTCATGCCGATGATGCCAAAAATTGCGCCCGACGCGCCCGCCGACAACACCAGCGGCCCGCGAGCGGCAAAACTGAACAGGCTACCAAACAACCCCGCCAAAATGTAAATTACCAAAAAACGATCCGGGCCGTAGAGGCGTTCCATTTCCAGGCCAAAAATAAACAGCGCATACCCATTAAACGCCAGATGCATAAACCCAATATGCAAAAACATGCTGGTAAACAACCGCCAAATTTGGCCGTTGGCTAAAATTTCCCAGCCGGCGTTAGCGCCAAAAGCCACCAGCACCCGGGTGCTATCGGAACCGCCCATCACCTCCATGAGCAGCCACATCAGGCCGATAACGCCCAACAGCCCGTAGGTAACTACGGGTTTGGCCACAGGGATGGCCAAATATTGCGGCGGCTCGACAGCGGCAGGGTCTTCGGCGGGATTGGGCGGTAGCGGAGTGTCGTTATCGTTCACAGTTTAATCTCGCGTTGTTGCACCCGGCAGCGTTCGGCGGTGATAATGGCCCGGATTTTTTCGCAGGTTACATCAAGTTGATCTTCGCGGTTGATCACCACGTAATCAAACAGGTCAATCCGTTTAAGCTCCTGGCGGGCGGTGGCAATCCGCATTTTAAGCTGCTCGTCCGGCTCGGTTTTGCGCTCGCGCAGGCGGCGCACCAGCGCCCCCTCGGATTCGGCGGAAAGGAAAATCAGCACGGCTTCGGGCACCAGCCGCCGAATGGTTTCGGCGCCCTGCACGTCAATCCGCATAATCACATCCTGCCCGCTGGTCAGCGCCTTGCGCACCTGCGCTTTGGGAATGCCCTTGTAATCGCCGTACACCACGGCGTATTCCAGCAGCTCATTCATTTCGATCATTTCGGCAAATTCGGTCATTGACACAAAAAAATAATCCTTGCCGTCTACTTCGTTGTCGCGTTTGGGGCGAGTGGTGGCCGTCACCACAAAATAAAACGGATAGCCCATCTCCTTCATCTGGTTGATGGTTTTATCTTTGCCAACGCCCGACGGGCCGGAGATAACCACCAGCAGCGGCGCTTCTTTGTGGGTGTATGGTTCGATGATGCGCGACAAGGTTTTGCTCCTTTGTTATCAGTAAAAACACAGCCCGATTGGCGGCGGGCCGGCAATAGTTTGGGTTTTGTGGCGGCTTATCAGCCGGGGTATAATTGTATTTAAACTTACCGCAGGTGAGAAAAAATGCCAATTTATGAATACGGCTGTTATGATTGTCGCAAACGGGTCAGCCTGTTTTTTAGAACTTTTACCGATGTGACCGCCCGCCCGCCGGTGTGCCCGCGGTGCGGCGGCAGTAACCTCAAGCGGCTGGTGTCAAAGGTGGCGGTGTTGCGCTCGGAGGAAAGCCGGCTGGAAAGTTTGGCCGACCCCACCAGCATGAGCGGCCTGGACGAAAACGATCCCAAATCAATTGGCCGCTGGATGCGCAAAATGGGCAAAGAAGCCGGCGAAGACCTTGGCCCCGAATTCCATGAAATGGTAGACCGGCTGGAAGCCGGCGAAGATCCGGAATCCATTGAAGCCTCAATGCCGGAGTTGGGCCAGGCCGGCGGCGGCGCTGCCGGCGACGACTGGTTTGGCGATTGACCGCCCGGCGCTACTGCTCCCGGCGGGCCAACACCTGCCCCAACCGCTCCCTGATTTGCTGCTGAACGGCGGCTACCGGGCCGCTGGCATCAATCACCAGCCAGCGGTCCGGCTCGGTCTGGGCCATGTGCAGATAGCCGGCCCGCACCCGCTGGTGAAAATCCAACTCCAACCGATCCATGCGGTTCCACTCGCCTTCACCGGCGCTGTTGGCGGCCACTTTGCGGGTTAGCCCTTCTTCCACGGTAATATCCAAATAAATAGTGATGTGCGGCTGAAGCGACTGGGTGGCAAAGCGAGTAATCTGTCGCAACACCTCAAAATCCAGTTGACGGCCATACCCCTGGTAGGCGTAAGTGCTATCGGCGTAGCGATCACACACCACTGCGCCGCCGGCGGCCAGGTGCGGCAAAATCACCTGTTCTACCAACTGCGCCCGGCTGGCCGAATACAGCAGTATTTCGGCGCGGGCGGCCATAGCGGTGTTGGCCACATCGTGCAGAATGGTGCGGATTTGGGTGCCGATGTCGGTGCCGCCCGGCTCACGGGTGCAGAGCACGTTGTAGCCCAACTCCCGCAGGTAATCAGCCGTCAGCTTGATTTGCGTGCTTTTGCCGGAACCATCCGGCCCCTCAAACGTAACAAACAGGCTCAAGGTTTTTCCTCTACGGTTTTTTCGCGGTAAATCCGCACCCGCCGAAACGGCTCACGTCCCAGGCTATGCGAAACCAGATTGGCTTGCCGGGCCAGTTCGTGCTGGCCGCGCCGGATGGTGGCGCTTTGAGGCGTTAATTCCACGCTACGCATGCCGCCCAACACCTGCCGAATGGCATCCTGGGTTTCGCGCATGGCCGATGAAGTGGGGTTTATGTCCTCGGCGCTAAGCGAGAAAATATCGGCCAGGCAGGCTTCCATTTGCACCACGGTGTTGGTGCGCAACACGTACACCGGCTTGCCCATTCTTTCGGCCAGGGTGATGGGCTGCGGATGTTTGCGGTAGTAACTTTTCAGCGTAACCAGCACATCGGCCTGTTCCAGTTCCGGCACCAACGCCGCTGGCACGCCCAAAGTTTTGATGGCCTGCCGCAGCCGGTTTTGCCCCACGCCGTAGGAATAGATTTTTTTGGCCGGCAGCATGCGCCGGTCTTCTAGCCGCTGGGTGGCCTGAAACGCGGGTTCCGCCGGCTCAATGGGCAATCTTGGCCCGCGTTCCGGCGACGCGTACCCGCCATTTTTAATCCGGCTGGTGGGCCGGGCGGGCAGTTCAAAACTGGGCTGCGGCGGTTGATCAACCTGGATATTGCCGGCTTCGTCGCGATAGCGAACCTCCGGGGCCAGCGGATGCTGCCGCAACAGCATATCAACCGCCAGCGCCACATTGTGATGCACGGCAAACGTTTGCCGATCCTGAATTTCTACCAGCACGTCAAACGTGGGGGGAGCGCGGCGTTCCAGCACGGTTTTTTGGGTGCCGCGCCGCCGGGCTTCTTCATCGGACAGGGTAACGCTATCAATGCCGCCCACCAGATCGGACAAAGTGGGGTTGATGAGCAGGTTTTCCAGCGACACACCGTGGGCGGTGCCCACCAGTTGCACGCCGCGCTCGGCAATGGTGCGGGCGGCTTCGGCTTCGAGCAGGCGGCCAATTTCATCAATGATGATGACCTGCGGCATGTGGTTTTCTACCGCTTCAATCATAACCTCGTGTTGCAGGCTGGGGTCGGCCACCTGCATGCGGCGGGCGCGGCCAATGGCCGGGTGCGGAATATCGCCATCACCGGCAATTTCGTTGGAGGTGTCCACAATCACCACGCGCTTGTTGGCGGCCAAAATGCGGGCGGCTTCGCGCAGCAGAGTGGTTTTGCCCACGCCGGGGCGGCCCAGCAGCAGCAAACTCTGCCCGGATTCCAGGATGTCGCTCACAATATCAACCGTGCCAAACACGGCCCGGCCCACCCGGCAGGTTAGCCCAATCACTTTGCCCTGCCGGTTGCGAATGGCTGAGATGCGGTGCAGGGTGCGCTCAATGCCGGCGCGGTTATCGCCCATAAACCGGCCAATGCGCTGCACCACAAAATCCAAATCGGCCTGAGTGACCTCGTGGTCGCTCAGAATCATTTCGTGGTCAGAGTAGCGGGCTTCGGGGTTGCGGCCCAAATCCAGCACAATTTCTATTAATTTTTCACCCTGATTCACGGCTTCCAGCACTTCTTTAATATGCACCGGCAGCACGTTCAGCAGGGCGTCGAGGTTATCGGTAATTCTGATTTGGTGTTTATCTTGAGTTTCTATAATTGCCTCCAAAAAACGGCTATCAACCGGATGAGTGGTTGGAAGTAGCCGGGGGTTGGGTAACAATCCGGGCAGCGCCTTCGGGGTGGCTGGTATCCAGCGATGGCACAATGGCGGGCGTTTTTTCTCTAATCCGCACGGTCATCGGTTTAACCAGCAGCATTTGGCTGGTGAGCCGGCCAAAACCCAGCTCGGTAAGCGCAGATTGCCAGCCGGCCTCGTATTGGCGCAGGGCAAAATACACCGGCAGGCGGGGGTTGGCGGTGGTCAGCATTAAGCCCGCCCGGCACAACGCCGCCGCCTGTTCGATGGCGTTGGGGTGCAGCAGCGTGCGCAGCCAATAACCACGTTTGCCCGCCCTGAGATGCAACGCGCCCATAATTTCGCCATCGTCTTCCCACACGTAACCGTACCGGCGACCCTGTTCACCCCAATGGCGACCGGTGAGTTCCCACTGGCCCTGCGCCAGTCCTTCGGCATTTTGCACGCTGCGCGGGGTGAGCGTGGCGTATAATTTTTGCATGCCCCAGCCATCGTTGGGGTGTTGGGGCCGCAGTTGCAAGTTTGATTTGAGCATGGCCCGGTCGGTAGCCGGGTTGAGTTGATAAATATCTTCCTGCCCGTATTCTAAAAAGCCGATGTTTTTGAACACCTGCGCTTCTTCGCTGTCGAGCGGCAGGCGGGCATACAACCGCATGCTGCCGCGCTCGGCGGTTTGCACGCAGATGTGGGTGAGCAGCCGCTGCCAGATTGCGTGGCTACCGGAGCCGTTATCAAGCCGGGGCGATATAAACACCACATCGCGCTCCGGGCGACCAGGCCGCAACCGAACTTGAGCTAACCCCAACAACTGGCCCTGGTCATCTTTTTGTTTTAGGATGAACGTGGTAGGCCCCAAACGCGGCACAAGAGCGGCATTAATAAATACCGACCGCAACGGGGAGCGGGGATGGGTAAGCTGTTCCTCTATGTCCAGAGGCATTCCCACTCGTTGAAGGCGCGCCACCAGGCGTGAGTCGCGCAATTGGAAGGCTCTTATCAACTGACGGTTCTCAAACTCAATAATTTTTAGAGAATGATAATTCAAGCAACGCTTGATAATCCTACAGTTAAGGCAACCGCCACATGGCGGTTAATCACCACAACTGTGGTGGTAATTGTACACAGAAAAACAGGCTTGGCAAGAACAATTTAAATCGGTTTGCGTTAAATACCGGTAAAATATGGGTTAAATCCGGTTAAAAACTACCCTTGGCTTTATGGCGGCACGCATAACAGATTCTAATGCCATTGAGGCTAAAACGGCGGTTATCCGGGTGGTTAATCCCATAAACCAACCCCAATTATTAACGAAATTTATTTACCAGCGAAAATTTACAAAACAGGCATAAGTAATTTTTTATAGGATTTTTTACCGAAATAGCTTTAGAATTGGACAAATGGGTTGAAGTAGTGTAATATTTTGCCCAATTGCGAAGTCAACAGCAATCCGCCACAACAGCCTCTAAAAATTACAATTAACCTCTATACAATAAGAGGATGCCAATATCTAAAAATTAAAGCGCAGTTTTCCGGCGCTTTCAGCCGGTTTAAAAAATGAAAAACTTTATGGGTTCCCTTAAAGGTTACTACTTGTTTGCGCAGATAAGTAGTATCTGGTTATGTTCAGTTTTTGGTGGATTGGCCGCAGGCATCTGGCTAGACAAAAGGTTGGGTACGGCCCCGTGGTTTTTGCTTATCCTGTTGGTGTTAGGGGTTGCGTTAGCTATGTATACCATCTACCGTACTGTAACCCAATCAAAATAATCTGGCCGCCCCTATCCAACAACTAATAAAGGTGGCACAAAGTATGATCAAAAAAGTCATATTTGGTTTACTGGCGGCAATTGTGGTGATTATCATCGGCAATATTTTGTTGCCGGTTGACCGGGCGGCGATTGTGGTGGCGGCGGAACCTGTTTTCACCATCGGCCCGGTGGTAATTACCAATGCGTTTTTCACCTCGATGTTGCTGTCGCTGTTGATTTTGGGGTTGGCCTTTGTGGTAGGCCGGGGCCTTAAAGAGCAGCCGGGCGTTTTGCAAAACATCGTTGAGTACATGATTGAATCCCTTGACGGATTAATCACCTCGCTGGCCCCCAAAAAATGGGCGGCTACATTCTTTCCAATTTTGATCACCATTTTTATTTACCTGCTGTTTGCTAACTGGTTTAGCCTGCTTACGCCGTTGCTGGGCAGCTTTGGGGTTGTGCATCCCGTTACCTCCGGCGGTATCCCCGTGGAGAAGATCACCTTTATAACCGGCAGCGCCGACACGCTGCATCACGGTGAAGAAGGCGGAGAATCCGGCACCGAAGCCAAAGCCGCCGAAAGCGCCAGCGCCGGAAAAGGCAGCCAGCAGGCCATGATTGTGCCTATCTTCCGCGCCCCCAGCAGCGATTTGAACCTGACCTTTGCCCTGGCGTTAATAACTATGGTGCTGGTGCAGGTGTTTGGCATCCGCGAACATGGGGTGGGGTATTTTGGTAACTTTATCCGGGTAAAAGGCTTTAGTGAAAAAGGCGCGATGATGGGGGCGATTGATTTTGTGATTGGGCTGATTGAAGGCATCAGCGAACTCGCCAAAATCATCTCGTTCTCTTTCCGGCTTTTCGGCAACATTTTTGCCGGTGAAGTGGTGCTGATTGTGATTTCATCGCTGGTAACTTTGTTGCTGGTGATTATATTCTTTGGTTTTGAAATTTTTGTTGGGTTTATCCAGGCGTTTGTCTTTTTTATCCTGTCGCTGGTGTTTTTCTCGCTGGCTACCCAACACCACGAACATTAAGTAGTTATTTAAGGTAGAAATAAGGGCAAATCCTCAGGATTACCCAACTCATTCAAAAAAATTTATAAGACCGGGAGAAAAGATAGTTATGCAACTTACTGCTGAAACCTTTACACTATTAGCACAAGCCCTTAAATTCTTGGGGGCCGGGGTAGCTATTGGCGCCGGCGCTATTGGTCCGGGTATTGGCGTTGGGTTGGTAGTGATGGGCGCTTTGCAAGCCATTGGCCGCAACCCCGATGCGCAAGGCCAACTCCAAACGGTTATGTTTATCGGTATTGCATTTGCTGAAGCAATTGCCATTTACGCCCTGGTTATTTCCTTCATCTTGTTGTTTGTGGTTTGATTGGATAGCTTTTATGTTGCGGTTAACCCACCAACATCAGATTAAGGTCAACAGGAAGGGAGGTGCAGTTTGGGTGCATTAGGAATTTCCCTGTCTGGGATTATTGCTTACATTGTCAACTTCACCATTCTGGTGGTGCTGCTACGGATGTTTTTGTACAAACCGGTAAAAGATATGCTGGAACAGCGCCGGCATCGCATTTCTAACGCCTTGGCCGCCGCCGACCGCGCCGCCGAAGAGGCCGCTCAACAGCGGGGCGAGTTTGAAAAAGAACTGGCCAAAGCGCGTCAGGCATCCCAGGAAGAAGCCCGAAAAGCGGCTGAAGCCACCGAAAAAATGCGCCAGGGCATTTTGGAAGCGGCTCAAAAAGAAGCCGAGGAAATTAAAGCCAAAGCCAGAGAAGAAGCCTTGCTGGAACGCCAGCACGTCATGGCCGATTTGCAAAAACAAACGGCTTCGCTGGCGATGCAAATTACCGGCAAAGTTGTGGGCCAGGCTATTGACGAAGCCACTCAACGCAAGCTGGTAAACCAATTTCTGGCTGATCTAGGAGATGCCCAGTGAAAGCACAAGAGCTTTCGCGCCAGTATGCCGTTGCCGTGTTTAGCCAGGCTCTAGAAAAATGGCTGGCCGCGTTGCGCGTGGTGCGGGATCGGTTGGCCGAAAATCCGGCGCTGGCCCAAAAATTGCAAGATACCCGCTACTCATTTGAAGGCAGAAAGAAAGATATTGATTCCATTCTGCCCGATGGCAGCGATCAGTATGTGAAAAACTTTTTCTATCTGCTGCTTAAAGAAGGCCACGTTGGGTTGCTGGCCGAAATTATGGCCGAACTCGAACACATCACTCAGGGCGGCCCGCAAGTTCAACTGGCTACCGTAACCACGGCCTTGTCCCTAACCGACAGCGAAAAAGATCAGTTTCGGCAAAAACTGCGGCAAAAATACGGCGAAGGTTTGGAATTTGAATTTATTGTTGACTCATCAATTATCGGTGGGGCCATGGTGCAAGTTGGTGATAAAATCATTGACGGCAGCGTGGCCACCCGGCTGGAAGCGATGAGCAACTTGCTTGGGGTTAAATAAGTCCCCGTGAACCTCTTAACACCGCTCTGGAGGCGAAATGGTTCTGAAATTAGATGATATTACCGCGCGTATTCGTGAACAAATAGAATCGTTCGAAGCGCCACTGGAAGTTGCCGACGTTGGCCGGGTTATCGGTGTAGGCGACGGGATTGCCCGGGTAAGCGGACTGGCCAACGTAATGGCCACCGAGCTGCTGGAATTTCCGGGTGGCGTAATGGGCATGGCGCTCAACCTGGAAGAAGATCAGGTGGGGGCCGTAATTCTGGGCGAGTTTGAACATATCGAACAGGGCGATATTGTCAAAAGCACCGGCCGGATTGCCTCGGTGCCGGTGGGCGAGGCCATGATTGGCCGTGTGGTGAATGCGCTGGGCGAACCCATTGACGGCAAAGGCTCCATTCAAAACGATGGCTTTTACCCGGTTGAAAAAATCGCGCCAGGCGTAATTGAACGCGCTAACGTTAACACCCCGGTGCAAACCGGCATCAAAGCGGTAGACTCGATGATTCCGATTGGGCGCGGCCAACGCGAGCTAATCATTGGCGACCGGCAAACCGGCAAAACCGCGCTGGCCCTGGACGCCATCATCAACCAAAAAGGCAAAGACCTGATCTGCATTTACGTGGCCATTGGCCAGCGACAGGGCCAGGTAGCGCAAGTGGTCGGCACTCTGGAAAAATACGGCGCAATGGAACACACCATTGTGGTGGTTGCCGGTGCCGCCGACCCGGCCCCCATGCAATACATTGCCCCGTATGCCGGCTGTTCCATGGGCGAATATTTTATGGATCACGGCAAAGAGGCGCTGATTGTATACGATGACCTCAGCAAGCACGCCTGGGCCTACCGGCAAATTTCGTTGCTGTTGCGCCGCCCGCCTGGCCGTGAAGCCTA
Organism: uncultured Caldilineaceae bacterium; assembly: GCA_964517605.1. Classification (GTDB taxonomy): domain Bacteria; phylum Chloroflexota; class Anaerolineae; order 4572-78; family J111; genus J095. The sequence continues at coordinate 16,553 of CAZFCE010000014.1, forward strand.
CCCCGGCGACCTGTTCTACCTGCACTCCCGGCTGCTGGAACGTGCCGCCAAACTTTCGGCCCAAAACGGCGGCGGCTCGCTAACCGCCCTGCCCATCATCGAAACACTGGCCGGCGACGTGAGCGCCTACGTGCCCACCAACGTTATTTCCATCACCGATGGCCAGATTTTTCTGGAAAGCGACCTGTTCTACGCCGGCCAACGCCCGGCGGTAAACGCCGGTATTTCGGTGTCCCGCGTGGGCGGTGACGCCCAAACCAAAGCCATGAAACAGGTGGCCGGACGGTTGCGGTCAGAATTGGCCCAATTTAGAGAACTGGCCGCGTTTGCCCAGTTTGGCTCGGATCTGGATAAAGCCACCCGCGAACAACTGGAACGCGGGCTGCGGCTCACCGAATTGCTCAAACAGCCGCAATACCAGCCCGTACCGCTCGAAGAGCAGGTGATTGCCATTTACGCCCTCACCAACGGCTTTGGCCGCGACGTGCCGGTTGATAAAATTCAGGATTACGAAGCCCGGCTGATTGAATTTATGAAAATCAACCATCCCGAAGTGGGACAGGCCATTGCCAGCCAAAAAGCAATCTCGGATGATATTAGAGCCTCGCTCAATGCGTCGCTGGCCGAATTTAACCAATCCGCAGGATACGCAATTCCCGTAGACAAGGGGTAACTTGTGGCCTCTGTTCGCGAAATCAAACGACGGATCAAAAGTGTAAAAAACATTTCCCAGGTAACACGGGCCATGCAAATGGTGGCGGCCTCAAAAATGCGCCGAGCGCAGGAACAGGCGCTGGCTTCGCGCCCCTACGCCGCCAAATCCTGGGAAATTCTCACCCACATTGTCTCGCAGCGCAGCGATGTGGAACAACTCCACCCCCTGCTCCGGCAACGCGCGGATGTAAAAAACATTGCCATCATTATGATTACCTCCGATAAAGGGCTGGCGGGGGCCTATAACGGCAACATCATCCGCAGAGTAACCAGATTTATGCGCGATAACAATTGGCAAGACGCCAATCTGGTAACGGTGGGGCGCAAAGGGCGCGATTTTATGCTGCGTTACGGGCGCAAAATTGTGGCCGAATTTGCCGATTTACCGGCCCAACCCTCGTCGCTGGATACAATGCCGATTGCCCGGATTGCCATGGACAGCTTTTTGGCAGGCGATTTTGACCAGGTTTACCTGGCCTACACCGATTTTATCAACACCCTCACCCAAGAACCCACCATCCGCCTGTTGTTGCCCATCCAGCCGGGCAGCGTTGAAAGCAAAGTGATGAGCGAATACCTGGGCAAAGAGTTTACCATGGCCCGGGTTGATTACATTTACGAACCCGACTCGGCTACCCTGCTCGATACATTGTTGCCGCGCTTCACCGAATTGCAGGTTTACCAGGCTCTTCTGGAAGCCCAGGCCAGCGAGCATTCGGCCCGAATGGTAGCCATGCGCAACGCCACTGAAAATGCCAAAGAACTCATTGGTGATTTAACCCTTAGCTACAACAAAGCGCGGCAAGAAGCCATCACCAGTGAAATGCTTGATATTGCCGGCGGCGCCGAAGCGTTGGCCAAGGCAAAATCTTAGGAAATTATTACAGCACGCCTGTTAACTGTGCACAGGAGGATTGAATGGCGAAAGGAACCGCAGGCCACGTAAAACAGATTTTAGGCGCGGTAGTAGACGTTGAGTTTCCATCCCCGGATGACCTGCCCGAAATTTTTGATGCTGTCGAAGTTCCCCTGGAGGGGAAAGATTCCATGGTTTTGGAAGTGCAACAGCATTTAGGTAAAGAAACCGTCCGCACCATTGCGATGGACGCCACCGACGGGCTGCGTCGCGGCATGCGGGCCATCAACACCGGTTCGCCCATCAGCGTGCCGGTTGGCCCCGGCAGCCTGGGGCGCATTTTTAACGTGCTGGGGCGTCCGGTTGATAATTTAGGCCCGGCGCAAAGCGAAACCTACTACCCCATTCACCGCCCGGCCCCCAGATTTGAAGACCAGGTGACCAAAGCCGAAATCTTTGAAACCGGCGTAAAAGTTATTGACCTGGTAGCGCCCTTTACCAAAGGCGGCAAAACCGGCATTTTTGGCGGCGCAGGCGTGGGCAAAACCGTGGTCATTCTTGAATTGATTGCCTCACTGGCCCGCGAACACGGCGGCTACTCCGTGTTTGCCGGCGTGGGCGAGCGCACCCGCGAAGGCACTCAGCTTTACAAAGAAATGCAAGAAGCCGGCGTGCTCGACAAACTCTGCATGGTCTTTGGCCAGATGAACGAACCCTCCGGCGTGCGCCTGCGCGTGGCCCTGACCGGCCTGACCATGGCCGAATATTTCCGCGACGAAGGCCGCGACGTGCTGCTCTTTATTGATAACATCTTCCGCTTTGTAATGAGCGGCTCCGAAGTATCGGCCTTGCTGGGCCGGATGCCCAGCGCCGTGGGCTACCAGCCCACCCTGGCCACCGAAATGGGCGAGTTGCAAGAGCGCATCACCTCTACCACCCGCGGCTCGATTACCAGTATGCAGGCCGTGTATGTACCCGCCGACGACTACACCGACCCGGCTCCGGTAACTACCTTTGCCCACCTCGACGCCACCATCTCGCTGGAACGCTCCATCGCCGCCCTGGCCATTTACCCCGCCGTAGACCCGCTGGCCTCAACCAGCCGCATCCTCGACCCGCAAATTGTGGGCGAAGAACACTACGCCGTGGCGCGCGGGGTGCAGCAGATACTCCAGCGGTACAAAGACCTGCAAGACATCATCGCTATTTTGGGGATTGACGAACTTTCCGAGGATGACAAACTGGCGGTGGCCCGCGCCCGCAAAATTCAGCGCTTCTTCTCGCAGCCATTCTTTGTGGCCGAACAATTTACCGGGCGGCCCGGACGCTATGTGCCCATTGCCGAAACCGTTTCCGGCTTCAAAAAAGTGCTCGACGGCGAACTGGATCACGTTTCCGAACAGCACTTCTACATGGCGGGCGGGGTTGACGAGGTTCTTGAACGGCACGAAAAAGCCAAAGATTAACAGGTACCGCAATGGCAACACTTCGTCTGGAAATTGTTACCATCGAGCGAAAAATGCTCGATGACAATGTAAATATGGTGGTGGCTCCCGGCTCCGAAGGGGTGTTGGGTATTTTGCCGCACCACACCGCGTTGCTAACGGCCCTCAGTTACGGCGAGTTGGTGGTGAAAAAAGAAGGCCAACCCGACCTGTACTTTGCCGTTGGCGGCGGTTTTATGGAAGTGCAGCCGGGCCACGTGGTCATTTTGGCCGATGCCGTTGAACGCGCCGAAGAAATTGACCTGGCCCGGGCCGATGCCGCCCGCAGACGCGCCGAAGAGATGCTGACCAAAGCCAAAGATGATGAAATGGATTTTGCCCGCGCCGAATCAGCTTTGCGCCGGTCGCTCACTCGGATCAAGGTGGCCCGCCGGCGACGCGGCGGTGATGACCGCTACCACCACGATTAATCGAGGCGGCGGGTTGTAACCGTTAATCAATTTCTACGCCCAACATATTTGTTTGTTAACACCAGGAGTTACCCGCTGACTCCTGGTTTTTTTGTGGCAGATGACCCGGTTTGCCCAAAAACTGATTTAATCTACAATAATGAAGTTTACAATTTTTCAGTCTGCGGAGAAGTTATGTTTGGCAAAAAGATTGGCATTGACCTGGGTACATTTAGTATCTTGATTTACGTAAAAGGCAAAGGCATTGTGCTACAGGAACCCTCGGTTGTTGCCATTTCGCAAAAAGATGACCGAATTGTGGCTATTGGACAAGAGGCGCTGGCGATGCTGGGCCGCGTGCCCGAAGCCATCGAAATTACCCGGCCCCTGCGGAACGGCGTTATCGCCGATTATTACGTTACCGAGAAAATGCTCGATTTTTACATTACACGGCTGGCGGGCCGGTTTAGGCTGTTCCCGCCCGAAGTGATGATCAGCACCCCCGTGGGGATTACCAGTGTAGAACGCCGCGCCGTAGAAGACGCCGCCAAAAAAGCGGCCCGGCGGCAGGCGTACACCATCCCGGAGCCGTTGGCCGCCGCCATTGGCGCCGGCCTGCCCATTGACACCCCCACCGGCAACATGGTGCTGGATATTGGCGGCGGCACCAGCGAAGCCGCCGTTATTTCGATGAACGGCATTGTCACCAGCGATTCGGTGCGGATTGCCGGCATGAAACTCGATGAGGCCATCATCAACTACATTCGGCGCAAGTACAACCTGGCCATTGGCGAGCAAACCGCCGAAGAGGTAAAAATAAACATTGGCAGCGCCACCCCGCTCGACGAACCGCTGGAAATGCAGGTTAAAGGCCGCGACCAAATTGCCGGGCTGCCGCGCACCATTACCGTCACCTCCAATGAAATCACCGAGGCCATGAGCGAACCGCTGGCGGCCATTAGCGGGGTGGTTAAAAGCGTGCTGGAAAAAACGCCACCCGAACTGGCTTCGGATATTATTGACCGGGGTGTGATTATTACCGGCGGCACTGCCCGCTTACGCAACCTGGACGTAATGCTCACCGAGCAAATTGGCGTGCCCTGCTACATTGCCGATAACCCCGAAGCCTGCGTGGCGTTGGGCGCGGGCTGGGGCCTGGAAATCAAAGAGGCGCTGGAACGAGCCGCATCACCTTCTTTTTATGGAATTTAGGCCCAAAAACGGGCCAAATAAAAAAAGCCGCTCCAAACATCGAGCGGCTTTTTTGTTGGGTTGCGGAGTTAGGCTAGGTAATAAGTCATCCGTTGCAGGTGAACTACCGGGTCAATATACTGCACGCGCACGTGGTCGGGCACGTTCAGGGTAATGGGCGCGTAATTTAAAATGGCCCGCACGCCAGCCGCCACCAATTGTTCGGTAACAGCCTGCGCGGTGGCGGCAGGCACAGCCACAATGGCCATTTTTATATGCTTGCTTGAAACCATTTCAACCAGGCTGGTTACATCAAAAACGGTGGTGCCGTTGAGGTGCAGGCCAATTTTGGTGGGATCGTTATCAAAAATGGCCTCAATGTGAAAGCCTTCTACGGCAAAACCACCGTAATGGGCAATGGCTTGCCCCAAATCGCCAAAGCCAACCAGCGCCACCGACCAATCCTGGTCAACATTTAATATTTTTGAAATTTGTTTACTCAGGTAACTAATTTCGTACCCGGTGCCCTGTTTTCCAAATTCGCCAAAATGCGACAGGTCCTTGCGAATTTGCGCGGAACCAATGCCCAAAATCCGGCCCAATTCCTGCGACGAGGTAAATTCTTGCCCATCGGCCATTAAATGGCGCAGGGCGCGTAAGTAGATGGGTAATCGTCCGATCACAATATCTGGAACCTCTACTTCGGCCATTACGCGGTTCCTCCTTTTGTGTTTGTTTTGGTGGGGTTAATCTTCCAAAGAAAAATTGCGAAGTACAGTCTGTGAAATATGGCACTATCTTACCACAAAAGGAAACAACGGGCAACAACTCCGCAGTTTTCAGAATTTATTTTTGCGGCACCGGGATAAGTGGAATTTTTAGTTTGATGACAATGCCAGGGTGATCTATGCGGTTGTGGGCGGTGCAAGCGCCGCCCGCGCCCCACAAAATTGAGGTGATGATAGCCAGCCCCAGCCCGGCTCCGCGCACCTGGCCGGTAAAATACTTTTCGGCCTGGTAGTAGGGCGCCCACATTTTTTCCAGTTGAAAGGGCGATAAGTGGATGCCGTCGTCGTTCACTTCCAGGGCTAAATATTGGCCGGCAACAGAAACTTTTATATCCAGTTGGGGCGAGTTGGCGGGGTGAAATTTTTTGGCGTTGTCCATTAATTCCCACAAAATTAACTCGATAGCCGGACGGGCCACCACCATTACAATGGGGTCGGCGGAGTCAATGTCATCAAAATGCACGTTGACGGTTTTTATGTCAAGGTACGAACGAACGGTTTCAATAATGCGGGGCAGTTCGGCCAGAAGGCAGCCATCAACGCCGTCTCCGGCAATGTGCGGGGTATCAATGTATTGCAAAATATCCTGCAAATCATTTTTTAGCCGGGTTGCGCCCTGTTTGGCAATGGAAAAAAAGGTTCTGATATCGGCATCGGTGCAGGCCAGGTCGGCTTCGGTAATCATATCCATCGAGGCAAACAGGTGGTTTAGCGGCGTTCTGAGTTTATGGCTGATTTGCCCGTGGAAGGTCCACATTGAACGTTGTTCGGCCACTTTGGGGCTAATATCGCGCAGCCGCACCAGATGCTCATCCAGACTGCCCGGGTTCATATCAACAATATCAACTTGCAGCCAAAAGGCGTTGGTGGTGGCGGTAGCCGGCTGCACCAGATAGCGCGGCAGCGCCGCCGTTGGCGGCGTGGGCCATACCGACCAGGCGGTAAAGGGTTCGCAATTGTATTGGCGTTTAGCCAGTTCTAAAAAAGTGGTGCTTTGCAAATTGTCGTCAGCCGACAAATTCAGGTAGAGTCGCGCCTGAGAGTTAATATAACCGATAATATCGTTGTGGTTAACCGTCAGGTAGCCATCGTCGGCCTGTTCAACCACCCATTCAAACTTGGTGCGCTCCGATAACAGCCGCCGGTACCGGTTGAGTCGGGTAATGGTTTGCACCCGTTTGCGGAGTTCGGCGTGGTCAAACGGCTTTGAAACAAAATCGTCGGCCCCGGCCTCAATCCCCCGCAGCCGCGAATCCCGGTCTTCTAGCGCAGTGACCATGATCACGGGGACTTCGGCCACAACCGGCATGGCCCGCAGCCGCTCGCAAACTTCATAACCGTCCATGCCGGGCATCATTACATCCAGCAAAATCAAATCCGGGGTGAGGTTTTCAGCCAGTTCCAGCGCATCAAGGCCGTTGCTGGCAAAGGCCAAATTATACCCCTGGCCATACAACAGCCCTTTTAATGTTTCTCGGCCAGCCAGGTTGTCGTCAACAATTAAAATAGTGCTTTTGTATTCCATAGGGATTTTTTTAGTTGATGCGTTAGATTTCTACAAGAAACAGGTGTCGTAATATGTAAAAATTATAACGCCGTTTTCTGTTTTTGTGAATAGGACGATAGTTTTTGCGCGGAATTGACAGGTATTTAAAACTTACTAGAATCCAGGGCTTGAGGAAGATGGTTAGCAATCCAGGCCAGGTGTGATATCCGATGGTTGAAAAAATTAAAACAAACCGGCAAAAGTTTTTGTGGTTGTTACCGTTGATTGCGGCAGCGTTTTTATCCGGCTGCACACTGGCTTCGCCGTTTGACCAACTGCTGGCCACGCCGGTTGCGCCTCAGTCCGCCGCCGAACTGGAATTTACCCCGCACCCCACCTTTACCGCCACGCCGGTGGCGACACCAACGCCCAGTATTACGCCCACGCCCACGTTAACCCCATTCCCCACCAGCACGCCCACGCCTACCATCAGCCCCACGCCACGAGCCACCGCCACTCCAACCAAACCGCCCACCCACACCCCGGGGCCACCACCGCCGCCCACCAGCACGCCGCTCCCCACCAACACCCCGGCTCCCAAGTGGGATTATCAACTGGCCGAGCTTTACACCGGCCCCACGCAGGCCAACATTTTATCAATTATGGTGGCCGTCCAAACCTCCAAAAACGAGTTTATTCCGGGGTTGCGGCTGGTGGGAGTTGACCCCAACGGCGTTGTAACCAAATCGGAGTTATCGCAGGGCAAAGCAACTGGGCATACGCCTCCCGGTGACGTGGTAAAAACCGGCAACACCAAATTTGAGCCAATCAGCAATTACGTTACCGGCGCGTGGTTTTTTCACCTCGAAGCGGAAAACGGCCGGCAGGTATCAGACACCATCCCCGTGACCATGGATGTTGAACACCGGGTGTGGTACTTTATGCGCTTTACTCCGTCGTAAAAACCTTTACATTTTCAACAGGTTATGATTTAATGGGGACGGACGACGCTCCGTTTTTTGGGATGGTTATCCTATACTTTTTTAAAGTTGGATATGCTATCATAACAAACTAGAGCTGCCTGCCGTGTATCCGGCGCGGTTAAGGCCGGTATTACCGCCACCACACCTGTTCGGGAGCAGAGTTAACAAGAATGAATTCGCCACAAAGCATCCTCAACGTAGAAGACAACCCTGAAAACCGCAGTTTAGTCAGGCGCATTCTGGAAAGCGAAGGCTATCAGGTGATTGATGCCGTTAACGCGCTGGATGGCATTGAAAAAGCCACTCAAATAAGGCCAGACTTGATATTAATGGACATCAACCTGCCCGATTTGGATGGTTTTACCGCAGTCACCCGGATTCGCAGCTTTCAACACCTCAAATCAGTGCCAATTTTGGCTCTCACCGCCCGCACCGTAAGCGATGACCGCGAGCGGGCCAAAGCCATTGGCTGCGATGGCTACCTTAATAAACCCATTGATCTTGACGAACTGATTGAAGCCGTGGCCAAACACATTGCGGTTGGCCATCACGCCCAGCAAGCCGCCACCCAACGCGAATATTATTTGGAAGAACAAAGCCTCAACCTGATTGGCGAGCTTGAACGTAAACTGTCCGAGTTAAAAGGCGCTTATGACCGGCTAAAACACCTGGAAACGGCCAAAAGCAGCTTTATTTCGGTGGCCTCGCACGAGTTGCGCACCCCGCTCACGGTGGTTCACAGTTACACCCAAATGCTGCAAATGCTGCCCGTCATCAAGCAAGATGCTCAGGCCACGGAACTTTTGGCCGGGGTGGCCAAAGGCGTGGCGCGGCTACAAGAAATTATGAACGACATGGTCAGCGTGATCCGGTTTGAGCTATCGGACCAAAACATCAATTTTGTGCCGGTGTCCATTCGCAGCGTTATCCGTAGCGTTGAAATTGAACAACTCAAAACGCTGAATTCTCGCCAATTAGCTCTGGACGCCAAAATTCCCAACGATTTACCTATGGTTGCCGGCGATGTAAAACAATTGCATTCGGCGTTATCGCGCATTGTAAGCAACGCCATAAAATACACACCCGACGGCGGCCAAATTCAAATTGAGGCGAGCGTTCTTGTTGACACAGAAAACGGCACGCCCCAAACCTTTATCAAAATTGTAGTGATTGATACCGGTGTTGGTATTGACACCGAAAAGCAAAAACTAATCTTTGAAAAATTTGGCACCGCCGAAGACGTAGCCCTGCACAGCACCGGCAGCACCAAATTTATGGGCGGCGGAGCCGGGCTGGGGCTAACCATTGCCAAAGGGATTATCGAGCTGCACGGCGGGCGCATCTGGGTGGAAAGCGATGGGTTTGATCGGGAAAAACTGCCGGGCAGCAAGTTTTTTGTGCTGTTACCCGCCCAGTAAAAATCAAAGCCCCGAATGACCGGGGCTTTTTTAATTCAACTGACTCGCGTTAATTTTCAGGCAAAATGTAATGGGGGTATAATAAGCCACAACGTTAAGGACGCGGGCATGAAAAACATTTACCGGTTTGGCAGCAAATCAATCGCGCTTTTGGCGCTGGCGGTTATTATGTTGGCGGGTTGCGCGGCTATTGTACCGGGTGGAAGCACTACCGGTCAGGCTAATTTTGAGTTGCCCACGCCGCGCCCCACCGTGGCCCCCTCGCCGGTAAGCACCCGCGTTATGCCCATTGATTCGCTCACCCCGGCACCCACGCCTAGCATTACCCCCATCCCGGATGAAACGATGGGAATGGTGGTTGAAGTGTTCGATGGCAACACCATCGCTGTGGTGCTCAACGGCGATTCTATGAAGATGGCCTACAAAGTGCGCTATTTGGGCATTACCACCCCGCCCAACGCCCCCGCCGATCCTTGGGGCGTGGTGGCGTATGAAACCAACCACAAGTTAACCAATCTAAAAGTGGTCAAACTGGTGCGCGATAAAACCGATGCCGACGCCGATGGGTACTTGCTGCGTTACGTTTACGTGGGCAACCAGATGATCAACACCGAACTGGCGCAACGCGGGTTGGCTCAGGCGGCCATTACCGCCCCGGACACCCGCTTTGAAACCGAAATCCTCAAGGCCGAAGCCGACGCCAAAGCCAAAGGCATCGGCCTGTGGGCCGGCCAACCGCCCACGCCCACGCCGCAGCCCACCCCCAGAGAAACGCGGGCTGCTCCGCCGCAAGCCAAAAAAGCCATAACCACCACCATTACCCTGCCGGTTACCGCTACGGCCGAGGTAACGACCACGGCGGTTATTACCGGCACGGTTGAGCCAACGCCCACCGCCGCCACACCGCAGGCAAAGTCTACGCCAACCCGCACGCCCACTGCCGCGAGCACCCCCGTTCAGGCGGTAACTCCGGCTAGTTCCGGCACCCCCAAAATGCAGGGGCCAAATTAAGGCCGGGCTTTAAACGCCTGCGCCCGTTCTACATAGCGTTGAGCCGTGTGCCGGTTGCCCTCGATTTCGGTGGGCGTTAATTCCCTGACCACCTTTGCCGGAGACCCCAAAATCAGTGAACCCGCCGGAAATTGCTTGCCCGGTGTGAGCAGGGCATTGGCACCCACAATGCAATCCTCGCCTACCACCACACCATTTAACAAAATGGCTCTAATACCAATGAGCGAATTGGCCCCCACTTTTGCGCCGTGAACCACCGCGCCATGCCCCACGGTAACGCCCGCCGCGATAACGGTGGGAAAACCGGGGTCGGCGTGCAAAATTGCGCCCTCTTGAATGTTGGTGCGCGGCCCCACCACAATCGGGTCGGTATCGCCGCGCAGGGTGGCGTTAAACCACACCCCGCACTCCTCCGCCAGCAAAACATCGCCGACAATCACCGCGCCCTGCGCCACAAATACGGAGGGATGGATTTGTTCAAGTCGAAATTGGGTATTGAACACGGTTATCGCTCACTTTCATCCAGCGGAGTTAACACATTCAGCCGGTCTAATTGCTGGTCCATTTCCTGCGATAAATGATGTACCGCATCCGTCAGATTTAACAGTTCGTTGGCCAGCCGCCGGGCTTCCTGCTGGTATTTACGCAGGTGACTGCGATGCGTGGTCATGGCTTCTTCCACGGCCCCCACCCGGTTTTCGGCTTTGCTCAACGCAAACTTGGTTTTGGCCAGCGCCTCGTTCAACCGGGCGCTCTCCTCCTCCCAGGTGGGAGAAACGTCCGATGCGGCCACGTTTTCGGTGGTTTTTTTGATTAGCACCCGCAGTTGGTGTTCGCGTTTGGATAACAGCGTTCGGGTTTGAGCCAGTTCCTTTTCCAGCTCCAAAACTTTGGCGTGCGCCTTATTATTGCCGTTGGGACTGGGGCTAACTTTAAACGCTCTATCCAAAGCGCTCTGCATTTCCTCAAATGTAAATGGCTTAATCAGGTAATCCACCGCGCCCAACCGCAGAGCCTGCACGGCGGTTTCCTCGCTGCCGTGAAACGTCATCACAATAGCCGGAATGTTAATTCCCTCTTCTCGCAACTGCTCAAGCACCTGCAACCCGCTCATACTGGGCAACTGCACATCGGTAATCACCAAATCCGGCGCTTCTTCCAGCGCCCGTTGCAAACCCAGCGCGCCATCCCGCGCCGTAATCACCTCGTACCCCAATGGCCGCAAAATATTGTTGGCAATAAAAACAATATTCTCCCGGCGATCCTCAATAATTAAAATTTTTGGCATCGGCTCCCCTTCCTTTCGCTGGTGTAAAACATTATAACAGAAAAATTACGCGGGCGGATAGGCCAAAAATACGGATTGACAGCGGTATTTTACATAATTCACTTTCGGAAATGGCCAAGTTGTGTTATAGTTAAGTTCAGGTAAATTAGCACAAAGCGAGAATTATTATGCCGTTATCCGCAGGCTCAACTCAACCCGCCGAAGAACGCGCCGGCTTTGTGGGCCGGGTGCAGGAGCAGCGCCAATTTTTGGTGGCGTTACAAGGGCTGCTGGCTCAGCACCATCGCTGGACTAAACTGGCCCGCCAGCTTGGCCCCGAGTTTGATTTTAACCGCGCCCCCGGCGATAACTCCTACGCCAACATTTTTTTGCCGCACGGCATTGGCGGCATTGGCAAAAGCTGGCTCACCCGCCGCTGTTTGGCCCTGGCCGAGGGCATCCCCACCGACCCGCCCATTCTCACCCTGTACGATGACGTGTCGCTGGGCGCGCCGGTGCTGGAACCCGGGCACCTGCTCAACCGGCTGGCCGATCAACTGGCCGCCGCCGGTTACGAACTGTATGTGGCCGCCTACCGTCAAGCTCAGGCCGATACGCCCGCCATAGTTAGCCGGGTGCTACGCTATCAATTTGAACACCGCAACCAGTGGGATCGGCTGGCAACTATGGCCGCCGAGTTGGTGGCCCGCCGCCCGCCCGAAATCAGCCATCAACCTTTTGGCGAAACCTCGCTGGCCTACACCCACGCCAGCGGCGCCGAAACCGCCGGGCGCGACGCGCCTACCCTGGCCAAAGCCTACGATCTGCTGCTGGAACAAATGGTGCAGGCCGGCCAGCTTGACGCCGACGAAGCGGCGCTGTTCCGCAACCCGCCGGCGGCGCAGGCGGCCCGGCTGGTCACGGCAATCAAACAGATTGCCCTCAAGCAACCGCTGGTCATCGGCCTGGACAACCTGGAAATTGTGGTGGCGCTGGAGCCGCTCATCCGCGATTGCCTGGTAATGCCCACCAACCAGTCGCCGGTAATCTGGCTGCTCAGCGGGCGCTACAACCTGGCCGATGAACGGCTGGTTGAACTGAACGGCGTTACCCACATTTACAAAGGCTACCGCGACCTGCTGGGCGAAAACCCGCCGGTGGTGTGGGACATGAGCATTTTTGGCGACGCCGACCTGCGCGATTACTTGGTGGCCGAAGCCGACCGCCGCCGCACCACTCTGCTCATTGACGATGATTTAATTGAGGCCATCAAAGCCACCAGCAGCGGCGTGCCGCTGGTGGTAGAAATGGTTACAGACGCGCTCTTTACCATGGAGCGCACCGAATTTTTACGCGAATTTGCCCTTGATGACCGCTCGCTGTTGCCCGGCGACCGGCTTAACAAAATTGCCGAGCGCTTTTTGCGCTACTGCCTCACCAACCCGCAGGACATGGAACGGGTGCAGGCGATGGCCCTGCTGCGCAAAGGCATTGACGAAGAGGCGCTGGCTGCCGTGTGGCGGCTACCCGCCCAGCAATCGGTAGCCGAGGCCATCTACTCGCTGCGAATGCGCTACGCCTTTGTGGTGTCCGAAGGGCTGCACGATGCCGTGTACGAGTTTGTGCGCCGCCAGTTACGCGCCATGCCGCAGGCGGCCGCCGCCCGTGATCTGCTCAGCCGCCGCGCCGCTGACCATTTTCAAGCCCGGTGGGATAAACTGCACGCCGGCTTTACCGATGCCACCCTGCGCGTGCGCCATCCCCACTGGCAGCGCGCCACCCGCGATCTGCTCAACGCCCTGCTCTGGCACAACCCGGATCGGGCCGTAATCTTTTTACTGCCGCGCTTTGTGGAAGGGCTGGGCTTTGACCGCGCCTTTGCCAACGGCCTGCTGCTGCAAGCCGAAGAATTTCTCACCGATAGCGCTGCCACCTTTAGCCAATCCTACGCCACCCTGCTGCAACGCATGCGCGTGGGCCTGCGCGACCTGGACTGGACGTTTGACGAACCGGGCGAAGCCATTGGTGCCATGCTCGATAGCCTGCTGGCCGCGCCCGGCCTTAGCCCGCTCCACCTGAGCATTTTGCACCTGTGGCAGGGCAACTGGCGCGTAGAAAACGGCAAGCTAGATGAGGCTATGGCCGCCTACCGCCAGGCCGATGACCACCTGCCCGCCGATGCCGCCGGATTGCGCCAGCAATTGGGCAAAGCCTACTACGAAATCAGCAGCCGCTTTTTGTGGCCGGAAGCCGCCGCTGCCACCACGCCCTCGGAGGCCGGGCTACTGGCGGCGCACCGCGCCGTGCAACTGGAGCCGGCCAACGGCGGCGCGTGGTTTAACTACGGCGCGGCGCTGGATTGCCTGGGCCAGCCTCAACCGGCGGCCACGGCCTACGAAAAGGCCGTCGAGCTTGAGCCGCGACCCCACTACCTGAACAATCTGGGCGAGGTATACGGCAAACTGCGCCGCCCCGCCGATGCCGAAGCCGCCTACCGGCGGGCCATCGAGATTGACCCCGCCTACGCCTGGCCCTACCACAACCTGGGGTTGATTTACGCCGACCAGAACGATTACCAGACCGCGTTGGGCTACTACCAGCAGGCCATCGAATTTCACCAGCATGATAAAGACCGGGCCATCACCTGGGCCAATTTTGGCAACGCCCACGCCGCGCTGGGCAACTCCGATGAAGCCATCAGCGCCTACCGCTGGGCCGGGGTGCTGTACCCCACCTACGCCGCGCCGTGGTACGGGCTGGGCAACGTGTACAGCGCCTTAACCCGCCAGCGCGAAGCCATTGACGCCTACCACAAAGCCATTACGCTTGATCCCGCCCATGCCTGGGCGCACCACAAACTGGCGCAGGTTTACGCCGACCAAAACGATTACGCCACGGCGCTGCCTTATTACCAAAAGGCGCTGGAACGGCACGCCTCGGACGAAGACCGGGCCGTTACCTGGGACAGTTTGGGCACGGCCTACCGCCAGTTAAACCGCCCGCACGACGCCATCGAAGCGTTCCGGCGGGCCATCAAGCTGGACCCGGCTAACGCCGATGCCTGGAACAACCTGGGCGATATTTACCTGGCGCTGGACAACACCGAAGCCGCCGTTGGCGCATACCGTCGGGCCGTGCAGCTAGACCCCGACTTTGCCGCGCCGTGGAACAGCCTGGGCAACATTTACGCCGACCAGGATCGCTACAATGAAGCAATTGAGGCTTACCGTCACGTTATCCGGCTGGAACCCGATTACGCCTGGCCCTACCACAACCTGGGCTACATTTACAGCCGGCGCGGCGAGTTTGATCCGGCCCGCGAGCTTTTCCGGCAGGCCATTAGCCTGCACCCCGACGACGCCGGACAGGCTCTCAGTTGGAGCAATTTAGGCGATGTGCAGGTGGCGCTGGGCCAGCCCAACGAGGCCATCAACGCCTACCGCCGGGCTATCGCCCTGGACCCCGATTACGCCTGGCCGCACCATCATTTGGCGCAGGTGCACGAACAGCGCGGCGATAATGAACTGGCCATCGGCCTGTACCGGCAGGCCATTGAGCGGCACCAAACCGCCGCCGACCGCGCCGCCGCCTGGTTTAGCCTGGCCAACCTGTACCAAAAGCTGGGCCGCCACCCCGAAGCCATCAGCGCCTACCGCGAACTGACGGCGCTCGATGCCGGCAACGCCGTGGCCTGGAACAGCCTGGGCGATTCTTGCCTGGCGCTGGCGCAACGCGCCGAAGCCGCGCAAGCTTTTCGGCGGGCCAGCGAACTGGCCCCCGATTTTGCCGCGCCGCTGCACAGTTTGGGCGTAATTGCCCAGGCCGATGGCAATTACCCGGCGGCGCTGCAATACTTTAGGCAGGCCATTAGCCACCACACCGATCCGCGCCGGCGCGCCATCTCCTGGAATTTACTGGGCGACGTGGCCACCGCGCTGGGCGATCCCGACGAAGCCGACCATGCCTACCGGCAGGCCATCAAATTTGGGCCGGAACTACCCCAGCCGTACCACAGTTTGGGCGTGCTGGCTGCCGCGCGCGGCGAATTTGAGCCGGCGTTGGGCTTTTACCAGCAAGCCGCCGCCCGCTACCCCACCGACCCCGCCACGCAGCCGGTGCAGGCGCAGTTGTGGCTAAAACTGGGGCAGGCATACCAGGCTTTGTCGCGCCCGCACGAGGCCGTATCGGCTTACCGCCGCGTCAGCGAGTTTGATAACGCCCTGGCCGAACCGTGGCGCAACCTGGGCGAGGTACACCAACAGCTTGGCCAAAACCAGGAAGCCATCACCTGCTACCGGCAAGCCATCAACCTGGATGCCGGGCCGGTTGGCCCTTACCACAACCTGGGGCTGATTTTTGAGGAACAGGGCAACGCCGAACAGGCGGCGCTTCACTTCCGCGAGGCGTTACGCCACTACCGCCTGGATGAAACCCAGCCCCGCGCCAGAACATGGAGCCACTTGGGCAACGTGTATTTAGCCCAGCAAAACCTCGATGCGGCGATTGACGCCTACGAACAAGCCATTGCGCTGGACGGAAATTTTGTTGACCCCTGGCCCAACCTGGGCCACATTTACACCCGGCGCGGCCAATACCCGCGGGCGGTTACGGCCTACCGCCGCGCCGTCGAGTTGAAGCCCGCCGCCGCTCAACCCTGGCTGGGCCTGGGCGATGTGTACCGCCTGCTGGAGGATTACCCGCAGGCCAGCAGCGCCTACCGGCAGGCGTTGGCGCTCAACCCGGCCATGCCGCAGCCCTACTACAACCTGGGCCTGATTAACGAAATCCAGAAAAACTACCTGCCCGCCATTGATTATTACCAGCAAGCCATTACCCGCTACTCGCCGGAGCAGGCCGGCTGGCAGGCGCAAGCCTGGGATGGGCTGGGCAATATTTACTGGGCGCAGGATAAGAACGAGCCGGCCATCCGGGCGTACCGGCAGGCTGTTCAGCTTGACCCCACCCTGGCCGAGCCGCACCACAGTTTGGGCATTATCCACAGCCACCTGGGCCAGTACGAAACGGCCATTGGCTTTTTTCAGCAGGCCATTGCCCTGTATGGCGATAACGAAGCCTACCGGTCCGATTTGGCCGGCGCATGGAATGATTTAGGCGATGCCTACACCGCCGTGCAGCGGCTCAACGATGCCGCCGCCGCCTACCGCCGCGCCATTGATCTGCACGCCGGGTTTGCGTTGCCCTGGTTTAACCTGGGTAACGTGCACACCAACCGGCAGGAATACGAACAGGCCGCCGCCACCTACCGCCGCGCCATCGAACTGGACCCGGCCTACGGTTGGGCCTACAACAACCTGGCGCTGGTGCTGGGCCGCCAGGGTGATGCCCAACAAGCAGCCACGTTGTACCGGCAAGCCATCGAGCGCCACACCGACGCCCCGGCCAAAGCCATCTCCTGGAATAATTTAGGTGATGTCTACCAGGCCCAGCGCCAATATCCGCAGGCGCAGCAGGCTTACCAGCAGGCCATTACCCTTAACCCGCGCTTTGCCCGCCCCTGGAAAAACCTGGCCGACGTGTACCGGGCGCAGGGCCGCTCCGAGGGCGTGATTGAAGCCTACCAGCAGGCCATTATTTTAGACCCCGCCTACGCCTGGCCCTACCACAACCTGGGCGTAATTTACAAACAACAGGGCGCGTATGCGCAGGCCGTTAACTACTACCGGCAGGCCATTCAACGCCACCAAACCGATCTTGATTGCGCCGTTTCCTGGAACGGCCTGGGCAGCGTGTACCTGGCTACCGGCCAGTATGATCTGGCGGTTGACGCCTACCAAAAGGCCATTCAGCTTAACCCCGCCGATGCCTGGCCCTACCACAACCTGGGCTTTGTGCAAAAGCAACTGGGCAACTACCAGCGCTCGATTGGGCTGTACGTGCAGGCCATAGACCGCTTTAACGATGACCGCTACGTGGCTGTTTCGTGGAACAACCTGGGCAACGTTTACAGCCTGCTGGAGCGCCACCAGGAAGCCATTGATGCCTACCAAACGGCCATCAAACTGCACCCCAATTACGCGCTGCCCTGGAACAGCCTGGGCGAAATCTACTTTGCCACCAACCGGCCCGCCGAAGCGGTACCCGCCTACCAGGAGGCCATCCGGCGCGCGCCCGATTACGTGCAGGCGTGGAATAATTTAGGCGATGCCCACTGGCGGCTGCGCCGTTACGATGACACCATCCACGCCTACGAAAAAGCCATCGAACTGGACAACCGCCAGCCCTGGCCCTACCACAACCTGGGGCTGGTGTACGATGAGCGCGGCGATTACGAGCAGGCCATTCATTACTACGAAGAAGCCATTGCCCGCCACACCAACCCCGGCCACAAAGCGGTGCTGGCCGATAAAATGGGCGATCTGTACCGCGTTACCGGCCAAACCAACGCCGCCATCGAGGCGTATCGCCGAGCCACCGGTTTTGACCCCACCTACGCCTCGCCGTGGTACAGCCTGGGCAACGTGTACGCCGGGCAAGAGCAGGATGACGAGGCCATTATTGCCTACCGCCGCGCCATTGAGCTAAAACCCGAAGACCCGTGGCCCTTTCACAATTTGGCGCTGGTGTACGAAAAACGCGAAATTTACGGCGAAGCCGGCGCGTTGTACCGGCAAGCCATCGAGCGCCACCGGGCCGACCGCGACAAGGCGGTTTCGTGGGATTGTTTGGGCAACGTGTACAGCACGCTGGGCCGGCTGAATGACGCCGCCGCCGCCTTCCGCGAGGCCATCCGCCTGAACCCCGGCTATGCGTTGCCGTGGAACAGCTTGGGCGATGTGTACTATCAACTGGGCGACCACGAAAAAGCGGTTGACGCCTTTCAACGTTCCATTGCGCTGGACCCGGATTACGTGTGGGCCTACAACAGCCTGGGCGTGGTGTTTGAAAGCATGGGCCAGCCGCAGCAAGCCATTGACCTGTACCAGCAAATCATCGGGCGGATTGGCGACAGCCCCGACCTGGCCGTTACCTGGAACAACCTGGGCGATATTTACAACTCGTTGCGCCGCGACGATGAGGCCATTGCCGCCTACGAAGCCGCCATTCGGCTTGACCCCGATTACACCTGGGCCTACAACCGGCTGGGAGCCATCTACGAACGGCGCGGCGATCAGGATCAGGCCATCGCTTTATACCAGCAGGCCACCCGCCGCCACCGGCTCCGCACCGGCTAAGCCGGCCAAAATCCAGATAAAAAAGGCGCTCGTGGGAGCGCCTTTTTTGTGTTTGGCACGCGACAAATGACTATTGCGGCTGCAATTTTAGGCTGTTCCACTGCGTGGCCCCGGCTACCACCACCTTTTGGCTCTGCGCGGTTTTGTACCCCGTTTTTTGGGCGGTAATCACCTGCGTTCCCGCCGGCAAATCCAGCCAGTAGTAGCCCCGGCTATCGGTGAGATAGGTTTTGCCCAGCGCCGAAACCGTAACTCCGGTTAACCGCTGGCCGGTAACGGCATCCTGAATAATGCCCACCAGCGTGCCGGTGGGCGTAGTGGCTGTGGGCGTGGCAGTGGCCGGCACCGGTGTTGGCGTGAAGGTTGAGGTGGGCGCGGGCGTGGCGGTGGCCAAAACCGGCGTAACGGTAGCCGCCGGCGTGGGCGAACCGGTCTGCGGGGTTAATTGGAAGCTGGCCCAGCGCGTGGTTCCGGCTTCTACCTGGCCGGTAATTGTGGCCGAAACAAAGCCGGGATACGTAGCGGTAATCAAAATGCTGCCCGCCGGCAGCCCGGTAAGGTAATACACCCCGTTCTGGTTGGCCTGAGTGGTTTGCCCGCCCGCCGAAATCACCGCGCCGGGCAACCGGGCGTTGGTAGCAGAGTTAACCACCAACCCCACCAAATTGCCGCTGCCGGTGGATGCCGCCGGCGTGGGCGTAGCGGTGGCAAGGGCCGTAGCCGTGGCGGCGGTGGTCGGCGGTGGCGTTGATGTTGGTGTTGATACTGAGGTTGGCACTGGCGTTGGTGTTGACGTGGCGCTGCCGGATAACACCAGTTGCATAAAATACGTCCAGTCCCAGTATTTGCCGGGGTCGGTGTGGCAGCTTACGCCGCCGCCGGAGCCAGAGGTGCAGCCGGGCGCTTCAACGTGGCCAATGATGTGCTGCCGATCCAGCGGAATGTTGTATTTGGCGGCCAGATAACGCACCAGCCGGGCCGAAGACTGGTACATGGCGGTGGTGTACCAACTGGAATCGCTCACAAAGGCTTCGTGTTCAATGCCAATGCTGCGGAGGTTGGTGCTCCAGTGGCCGGCGTGCCAGGCCACATCTTCATCGCGCACCATTTGGGTAATGTCGCCATCGCTGCTGCGCACAATGTAGTGGGCGCTGGCCCCCCGCCCGGCCTGGGTAAGCCAGTTGATGGCCCCGCTGTAGCTGCCTTCGGTGGTGTGGATGACAATCATGTCAATGTCGGCATCGGTGCGCTGGCTATCGGTATAGTTGGATGAACTGGACGCCACCCAGTGCGCCGGGGCAAAGTCATCGGAGGCAATGGAAACCTCCGGGCGCTCAATAAGCGGCTGGGCTTCGGGCCACGGCGATACGGTGAGCGTTTCGCCTTCAACCTGCGCCGTTAAGCCATCGGCCAGAAAAGTGAACACCTGCCGGGCGTGTTCCCGCCCCAGCGAGGCGTTATCGGGAAAACTGACGGCGGCCACCACCTCAAACCAGTTGGCCGCGCTCAAATCCGTTTGGCCGGAGAACAGCCGGTCGGCGGCCTGGCGCAGCAGCGCCGCCGCGCCGCGAATATTTTGCCGGGTATCGGTTTTTAGCTCGTCCTCGGTAATGCCCAGCAGCGTTGCCGCCTGCGCCGCCTGGTTGGTAGGCGATTGGGTGGGCAACTGCATAACCCCGTACTCGCCGGCTTCGCTCACCTGATTGCGCAAGTGCGACCGGGTCCAGCCCAGCGCCACCAGCAAGTCTACCGGCACCGAAAACTCGGTGGCGGCGGCAGTTAAATTTTGGCCAAGCAAGTCCGGTGATTGCGCCTGCGCCGGAGAGAACAACAAACCGGCCAGCAGCAGCGCCGCCGGCCACAATAAAAACAACCGATTTTTGAAGAGCGTGGGTAGCGTTTTCATAGGATTAACCGGGCCGGGCTAAAAACCATTCTGGGCGATGACCGTTTTATACCACAGGGCGCTGTTTTTGGGCAGGCGTTGTTGGGTGTGGTAATCCACCCACACCATGCCAAACCGCTGCCGGTAGCCTTCGGCCCACTCAAAATTATCCAGCAGCGACCAGACAAAATATCCGGCTAACGGCACGCCATTGGCAATGGCGCGATGCGCGGCGCTGAAGTGATCCTGCAAATATTGGCGGCGGCGCTCATCGTTGATTTGGCCGGCGGCGTCGGGGCCATCGGCGTAGCTGGCCCCGTTTTCGGTGATGTACATCCGGGGCGGCTGGTAATCAAAATAAACGCGGTTGAGAATGTTGTAAAGGCCGGTGGGCCACACTTCCCAATCAAAATCGGTGCGAGGAGCCTGCGGGCTGCCGGGCGTAACCGCCGAGAAGGGATCGTCGCTGCGGGTGGGTTCGCCGGTGAGCTGGCGGGTGTAGTAGTTAACGCCCAAAAAATCGGTTTGAACGGTGATTGTTGCCAGATCGCCGGGTTGCACAAAATCCAGCCCGGTGGGCAGGTGGCCGGAGTTGAGGTAGGCTTCGACCATATCCGCCGGGTAGTTGCGCCCGTACAGCGGATCCAAAAACCAGCGGTTTTGGTAGCCATCCAGAAAACGCGCGGCCTGGCAACTGGCGGCGCTGCCGGTGGCGCTTTCGGCGGGAGCCAGGTTGAGAGTGATACCCACCTGCGCCCCGGCGCTGTTCTGGCGGATAACCGGCACCGCCCAGCCGTGCGACAGCAGCACGTGATGCGAAGTTTTAAGGGCGGCGTTCCAGTTTTGCCAGCCCGGCGCGTGCCAGCCGGTTTGATGCCCCAAAAAGGCAATCACCCACGGCTCGTTGTGGGTAATCCAGTTTTTTACCCGGTCGCCCAGATGGCGGGTAACAATTTCAACGTAATCCACAAAGGCGGCGGCGGTGGCGCGGTTGGGCCAGCCGCCTTCATCCTGTAATTTTTGGGGTAAATCCCAGTGGTACAACGTTACAAACGGCGTAATGCCGGCCTCGAGCAAGCCATCTACCAGTTTGCTGTAAAAATCCAGCCCGGCCTGATTTATTGGCCCCCGGCCCGCCGGTAAAACTCGCGGCCAGGCCACCGAAAAGCGATAAGCCTGCAAATTGAGCGATTTCATCAGTGCGATGTCGGCGGGCCAGCGGTGGTAGTGGTCGCAGGCCACGTCGCCGGTGTCGCCGTTGGCAATTTTGCCGGGAGTGTGGCTAAACCTGTCCCAAATGGATTCGCCTTTGCCGGCCTGATCCCACGCGCCTTCAATTTGATACGAGGCGGTGGCCGCGCCCCACATAAAATTCTCTGGAAATTGAATTGAGGACATAAATTTTTTACCTCGGTTAAAGTTGAATTCCATTATACATAACATTACCGGTTTTTAACAGCAATCTAAAAAAAACAGCGTCGGGGTGGAAGTAAAAAGGAGTCCAAAATTGTAGTTTTGGACTCCTTTTAAAATTTATGTTTTGCCGCTACAAAATCTAACTGAGCGTCACTTCAACCAGAACTTCAACATCTTTGGCGGCGGGCGGCGGCACAATGTTACCGGCTACCGGCTGGCCGTTTACCACCAGCGCCACGGCATTGCCCGGCCCCCGGCGTTCAACTTTGATGTTGTAAGTAACACCCCGGAAGTTGCGTGTGGCGCTAAAACCGGGCCAATCGGTGGGGATAACCGGCGCAATTTCCAGGCCGCCGTAAGTGGGCCGAATGCCCAAAATCCACTGGCTAATAGCCACGTAATTCCAGGCGGCGGTGCCGGACAGCCACGAGTTTTTGGCTTCGCCGTGGGTGGGCGCATCTTTGCCGGCAATCATTTGGGCGTAAACATACGGCTCGCAGCGGTGAATCTCGCTGATGGACTCGCGGGCCGACGGGTTGATGGCGGTGTAGTATTGAAATGCCTGGTCGGCGTGGCCCAGCCGGGTTTCGGCAATCATTAACCACGGGTTGGTGTGGCAAAAGATGCCGGCGTTTTCTTTGTAGCCGGGCGGGTACGTGGAAATCTCACCCAGATTGAGGTAGTAGCGGGTGAACGCCGGTTGCTGCAACACGATGCCGTGCAGCGTGGCCAGCCGTTCCTGCACGGATGCCAGCGCCTTGTGGGCGTAACCGCCATCGTAGCCAATGCCGGCCATCACGCACATGCCCTGCGGCTCAATAAAGATTTGCCCTTCTTCGCATTCACGCGAGCCGAGTTTGCTGCCAAAGTCATCGTAGGCGCGTAAAAACCAGTTGCCGTCCCAGCCATGTTGCAGGGTGGTGGCTTCCATGGCGGTGGCGGCGGTTTGGTAAAACTCCGAGGCGGCAGCCAACCCGCGCGCGGCAGTCAATTGAGCCATTTCGCGGGCGGCCAACACAAACAACCCGGCAATAAACACCGATTCGGCCACCTGACCATCTTTGTTGGTGGTGGTCTGGAACGATTCGCCCGGCTCTTCGGAGAAGGTGTTCAGGTTGAGGCAGTCGTTCCAGTCGGCGCGGCCAATCAGCGGCAAGCCGTGCGGCCCCAACCGATCCAGCGTGTGTTGCAGGCTGCGCTGCAAGTGATCGTACAGCGGCTGCTCGGTGCCGGGCTGGTTATCGTAGGGCGTCAGTTCATCCAGAATAGTCCAATCGCTGGTTTCTTTGATGTAGGCGGCCACGGCCAGCACCAGCCACAGCGGGTCATCGTTAAAATTGCCGCCGACCATGTTGTTGCCGCGTTTGGTGAGCGGCTGGTACTGGTGGTACGCGCCGCCGGTTTCAAGCTGAGTGGCGGCAATATCCAGAATGCGCTCGCGGGCGCGGCGCGGCACCATGTGCACAAAGCCCAGCAAATCCTGGTTTGAATCGCGGAAGCCCATGCCCCGGCCAATACCGGATTCAAAAAATGAGGCCGACCGCGACATATTAAAAGTGATCATGCACTGGTAGGCGTTCCAGATGTTAACCATGCGGTTGGTGTTTTGGTCCGGGGTTTGCACTTGCAACCCGCCCAAAAGCTGCTTCCAGTAGCCAACCAGGTGGTCAAAAGCATCCTGCACGTTGGCCGGGTTTAAGTAGCGGGCAATCACCGGCTCAACGGTGCTTTTGTTGATGATGTTTGACAGCGGCGGATTGAACTTTTGGTCGCGCGGGTTTTCGTGGTAGCCCAACAAAAAGATGATGTCGCGCGACTCGCCGGGTTGGAGCGCCAGTTTTACGTGATGCGACCCCACCGGCGCCCAGCCGTGCGCCACCGAGTTGGCCGATTGGCCGCGTTCTACCACTGCCGGGCGGTTCCAACTGCGGTACGCGCCCAAAAAGGCATCGCGTTGAGTATCAAACCCGGCCACCTCCGCCGAGCAGGCAAAGTAGGCAAAGTGATTCCGCCGCTCGCGGTATTCGGTTTTGTGGTAGATTACGCTGCCCACCACCTCAACTTCGCCGGTGCTGAAGTTGCGCTGAAAGTTGGTGGCGTCGTCGTTGGCATCCCACAGGCAAAACTCAATGCCCGAAAACAGCGACAGGTTGGCCGGTTCGGCGCGGCGGTTGGTGATGGTGGCCTGCCAGATTTCCAGCGTTTCATCCAGCGGCACAAAATAGCGCACTTCGGCGCTGATACCGGCGTAGGTTGAGCCAATTTTGGTGTAGCCCATGCCGTGGCGGCAGGTGTAATCCTGCAAATCGGTTTGGGTGGGCTGCCACGTTGGCGACCAAAACTCGCCGGAGGCGGCATCGCGCAGGTACAAATAGCGCCCGCCCGTATCAAACGGCACGTTGTTGTAGCGGTAGCGGGTTAACCGGCGCAGGCGGGCGTCTCTAAAAAATGTGTAGCCGCCGGCGGTGTTGGAAATAAGGCCAAAATACTCCTCGCAGCCCAGGTAGTTAATCCAGGGTAGTGGCGTATCGGGCCGGGTAATCACATATTCACGGTTGGCGTCATCAAAATAACCAAATTTCATGCTAATCCCCTTTTTTATAAATTGACTGAATTAAATGCCGCCGCACGATTTTCTGATAACCAGTTCGGTGGCGGCCACGGTGCGGCGCGGCGGAGTTGCGCCGTTGTTGAGAACATCAATCAGCATTTCAACCGCTTGCGCCCCCAACCGGCGGATGGGCTGGCGCATGGTGGTGAGCGGCGGCTCGGTGATGGCCGACGAGGGCAAATCATCAAACCCGACTACAGCCACATTATCGGGTACGCTCAGGCCGGCCTGGCGCAGCGCCCGGAGCGCCCCGTAAGCCATAGTATCCGAAGCCACAAACACGGCGCTGGGATTGGCCGGCAGCAACCGCTGCATGGCCATAAAACCGCCTTCTTCGGTAAAATCGCCGGCTACCACCAGCGAGGCATCAACCGGCATGCCGCGCGAATTGAGCGCCTCCAGGTAGCCCTGCAACCGGTCCGCGCCCACCGTGGTGTTGAGCGGGCCGGTGATGGCAGCAACCCGTTTGTGGCCCAGGCGGAGCAAGTGGCTGGTGGCCTGAAACGCGCCGGTGGCGTTATCCACATTCACAAAACTCACATCGGGCGCGGTGTCGCCGGGGCGGCCCACCATTACAAACGGCACCTCAAATTCCATCAATTGCGATACAAAGGGGTCGTCGGCGGGCAGGGCGCTCACAATTACGCCATCAACCAGTTGATTGCGCAGCACGCGGGTGGTCAGCCGGGCTTCTTCATCGGCGGTGTGAAACAGAAACAGGGCCAAAATATAATCATGGCGGTTGCAAGCCTGGGTAACGCCCTGCATTAACCGGGTGTAGTAGGGGTCCGAAAACAGAAATTGCACGGCCCGTGGCACCACCAGCCCAATAATACCCGATCCATACCCGGCCAGCGACCGCGCCGCCGGGTCGGGGAGGTAGCCGGTTTCTTCGATGACCTGTAACACCCGGCTGCGTACCTCGGGTTTGACGCTGACGTGATTGTTCACCACCCGCGACACGGTGGAACGCGACACGCCCGATAATTTGGCAATTTGTTCAAGGGTAAGTTTGCTCATAATAAAGTCCGGTTGATTGATTTTCACGGGAGCGCTCCCAAATTTACTTAAAACACGACCACCACAGCTAATACAACAGAACAAACAGCGCGAATATTGTTGACAAAATCTTTCGAAAACTTGCGATACTGGCCAATTTGAGTCATTTACGGTGAGGATGTCGGGATGTTGGCAAAAATAATAAAATTCCGTGGTGTCTACCCAATTTTGGGAGCGCTCCCAAAATTGGGTATAAAATAACACGGATCATTTGGGCTGTCAAATCGGGGTTAGTAATGCGTTACAACTTTGGTGCCAATCGGCGCCCAGTCAAAAAGCCAGCGAGCATCGGGGGTGGGCAGGTTAACGCAACCATGGCTCATGGGCGTGCCAAAATTGTTGTGCCAGTAGGTACCATGCAGGCCGTAATCAGGCAACAGGTGACAAATGTCATCTATTTACCGTGATGTTTGTCACTTTCTATTTTGGGTATTCCGTGATACTCTTTAATCAACTTTGGTCGGAGGCACCACACCTCCGCCTCCTCTTTTCTTAAAAGCAGAGTCCTTCGCCCGGAGGACTCTGCTTGATTTTAAAGCCAAAAAGGGGCCGGTTGGCCCCTTTTTTAGCAAATTTCGGTGGAGTTTTATTCCGCCCGGTTAAAATAATCGCTGGCCTCGCGCCAGCTATCCTTAAAACCCTCTTCCAGCGAAGGGTAAGCAAACCACACGGTTCCAAACCCAAAAATCAGGCCGGTGATGTTCCGCAGGTACAGGTTGCTAATGCGCGGGCCAAAAAACTGAATATACGCCAGCCCCAGCAGCCCGGCGATAAAAACCACGTACAACTGCCAAAACAGCAGCTTTTGCTTGTACAACACCAGCCACAAAAAGCCCATCGCGGCCACGGCAATCAACCAGAACGGCCACAGCGGCAACACCGCCGTAATTTCGCTGACAAACGCGGTGCCGCCATCGAGCGCCATAGGCAGCACAAACAGCAAATACCACTGCACCGGCAACTGCCGGTAACGGGCAAAATTATAGGCCACTCCGCCGGTGAACATGGCCACGTAAATGGCAATGCACCGTTCGCACATAGAAACCTGCTCGCCCAGAATAAAGTAGGTGCGGGTGGGCAACTGGTGGCACAGCAGGTTGTACACCTGATAAATGGTGTTGGCCGGGCCGGTAAACCCCAACGCCAGCAGAACCGGGGCTAAAAAGGGCAACCCCACATACGTAAAAAAGAAAAGGTTGGCCACCGCCAGCCAGTGTTTTGATAACCACATCAACCGGCGGTTAATCCAAATTGATAATTTTTGCGAGAAACTGACGGAACTGGAAGCAAATGCGCTCATGGGCTACACTCAGGCTAATATTCAATAGCTATTTTTACAACATTATCCTGATAAGCCAGGTTAAGGGCAAATGCTGCGGGGGTTTGGGCCAGCGGGAAACGGTGGCTGATAAACCGGCTCAAATTGACGGCCCCGCTCTGCACCAGTTTGATGGCGCGGGGGTAGGTGTGCTTCATACGCCGGGCCAGCCGGATGGTTACGCCTTTGCGGCGCACCGTAGAATGCTTGAACAACAGGTTATCATCCTCCGAAATGCCCACCACCACCAACCGGCCTCCCACGCGCACCATTTCTGCCGCCTGCTGCACGGAATGGTCGGCCCAGGCAGCCTCGATGGCCACATCAACGCCGCGCCCGCCGGTAGCCTGGCGCACCGCCGCCACCGGGTCCTGGTCATCGCAATTGATGGCGGTTACAAACGGGGCCTGGGCCTGCGCCAGCCGCCACGAAAATTTATCAGAAATAAAAATGGGCTGCGCTCCGGCCAGTTTGACCAGTTCTAAAATGCTCAGGCCGATGCAACCGGCCCCCAAAATTGCCACGCTATCGCCCACCTGAATTTTGGCCAAACTCATGGCGTGGAGCGCAATGCCCAACGGCTCCAGCATGGCCGCGCTGACGTCATCAATATTATCCGGGATGGGAAAGCAAGAGCGAGCCGGCACGTGCAACCACTGGCTCAGGCTGCCGGCATCGGGGTATTGGCCGCAAAAATGCAGGTTGTAACACAGGTTGGGATGACCCTGCTCGCACATGTCGCAACGGCGGCACGGCTGGGCCGGGTCAATGGCTACCCGCATGCCGGGCGTGAGCGGCTGCGAGTCGCCGCCAACGGCCTCGCTGCTAATTTCTTCGATGACGCCTGCAAATTCGTGGCCCAAAATGGTGGGCGAGGCGATGCTGGCATCGCTGATGCGGGCATCCTTGTAAGCGTGCAAATCGCTGCCGCAAATGCAGGTGGTGGTCACGCGCAGCAGCACCTGTCCGGGGCCGGGTGAGCCGGGGTGCGGAATTTGGTCAACCCGCAAATCGCGGGGGCCGTGCAAGCGAACAGCCATCATGGTGGCGGGGTAGCTCATGGTGTTTTGCCTTTCTGTCAACTCCGGTTAGTAGCGCCGCCAGCCGCCTTCATCATACAGCACCAAGTAGGCGTTATCGAGCGCCGCGTAAAGGATAGCCCCGCCCTGAAAAAACTGCAACTCACAGCGCGGGTTATCCGCCCCGCCTTTTTCTTCGGCCACCGCCTGGCCCAAATCAACGCGCAGGCCGGGCACGGCACACCACTGTTTGCCAAAACCACGCCGAGGGCCAAGTGGGGCGTTGGCTTCGGCTTCGGAGCACCAAAAATCGGGCGTGCCGGGCCAATCGTCTACCAGCCGGTACCATTTTGCGCCGCTGCCAGCCGAGGCCGAAGCGCCGATTGTGGCCCAGATTACGTCGGGGTTTTCCGGCAGGTCAACCCAGAGCATGTAACCGCGCTCAAATTGCTGGCGGGCGCACAACCGATCCGTGACGGCGGCGGCCTGCGGGTAGGCCAATGGGCCGGCTTCGGCCTGTTCCAAAGCCCAGATACGGGCAAACTCGCCAGTGGGCCGCAGCCCGGTATCGTTCCAGCGCGGCGGAAGGGGCGTGGCGGTGAAGGTGCTGGTGGGCGATGGCGTTTCGGTGGGGGTTGGCGAGGGGGTAGCGGTGGGCGACACGGTGGCGCACTGAAGGCCGCAATCGCCGGGGCAGGTATCGGCGCAAAAATAAACCTGGCCGCTCTCGCAGAGGGGGCGGGCGCAGGCCGGAGTGACCGCCCCCGGTAACACCTCGGCGCGGGCGGCGGCGGGGCTGGGCGATGGCGTGGGCGTGGGTGATGGGGTTTCGGTGGGCGTACCGGTGGCTTCGGGCGGTGGGGCAAGCGTGGGCGCGATGGTGGTGGCGGGTGGCAGCGGCGCGGGAGTAGTGGTGGGCGTGGGCGAAATCACGCTGACCATCAGGCCGGGCCGAGTTGAAACGGGCGCGGGCGCTGCCGGCGGCGGCTTCAACGCCACAAACAGGCCAACCACGCCGCAAATACCAATCGCGCCAACGGCAATCAATCCCAACATTAACAGCAGCCAGTTATTTTGCGTAGCCGCCGCCGGAGGAGCGGCGTTTGGAGCCGGTTGCGCGGCCCGGCGCAACACGGTGGCGCTGGGGTCGGGTGGGATGGGCGCGGCGGCGACCGCCGGTTCCAACCCCTGCACGGCCCGTTTGAGCGCCTGCGCCAGATCACCGGCGCGGGCAAAGCGATGGGCGGGATTTTTGGCCAGCGCCTTGAGCAACACCTGCTCCACGGCTTCGGGGATGTTGGGATTCATCCGGCGGGGTAAAGGGATGGGGTCGGTGACGTGTTTTATCACCACGGCCATGGGCGTTTCGGCCCGGTACGGCACGCGCCCGGTGAGCATTTCAAACAGCACCACGCCCAGCGCGTACACATCGGTGCGGGCGTCTACCGACAACCCCTGGCCCTGCTCCGGACTCATGTACGCGGGCGTGCCCACGCCCACGCCGGTGCCGGTGAGGTTGGTAGTGCCTTCGACCATTTTGGCCAGTCCAAAATCGCTCAGGTACACCCAACCGCGCTCATCAAGGAGAATGTTGCCGGGTTTGATATCGCGGTGGAGAATGCCCCGGTCGTGGGCGGTATCCAGAGCGGCGGCAATCTGTTCAATCAGGTGAACGGCGTCAATGGGCGGCAACGGCTGGCCCAGCCGGTCGCGCAACGTGCCGGCGGGCACGTATTTCATCACAATGTAACTAACATCACCCTGTTTACCAAAATCATACACGGGCAAAATATTGGGGTGTTCAAGCTGGGCAATGGCCTGGGCTTCGCGGGTAAAACGCTCGGCAAAGCCGGGGTCGTGGGCATAATAAGGGGGCAATACTTTTATGGCTACGTAACGGTTGAGGGCGGGCTGGTAGCCTTTGTACACGGTTGCCATGCCGCCCTGGCCAATCTGCTCAAGAAGCTGGTACTGGCCAAGGGTTTGTCCAAGCATCGATTCCATCGCAGCCACTCCCTGCCGGGCACGGGTTGAGGCGGGATACCGGCATGTTCAAATAGGTTTTGTAATCGCTCGCTCCTGGCCCGCGCACCAATGCGAGAGCCGTTTACAAACAGGATGGCGAGGTTTTTGCCAGAACCTTACGGAGAACTACCTGTTTACACTATACCGGATAAAACCGCCCAAAACCAGTGACAAATGTCATCATTTTTTAGTTGGGCGCTTGCCAGCGCCCGGCAGAATTGCGGGACAGGGTAATAACGCGCCCAATCGCCTCGCGGTTGAGCGGGCCGTAAATGTGGGGAAAAAGAACAGCCTCGCCCGGAGCAAAATCGGTGGCGCTGCCGGGCGGTGGTACGGGTGGCTCAAATTTGAGCGGCGCTTGCAGCCGGTGGGAGTCAATTTGCAGCGCCAGCAACTCGCCGGAGAAATCGGCAAAAAAGGCGTTGGCCACCTCAACCAGCACATCCAGGCCGGCGGTGCAGTGAATAAAACCTTCGGCGGCAAAATCGGGGGGCAAATAGGGCCGGTTGGCTGGCTGGGCGCAAAAAACAGCGGCGGGAACCAGGTGAAAAATCGGCAGCGAGTTCACGGTAGTTACGCCAGATACGCCAGTAAAATGCTAACACCGTACAGCACTACCAGCGGCAGCATAACCAGCGCCATATTAAAGGGATCAACCGTGGGGGTAATCATCGCGGCGGCAATGGCGATAATCACCACCGCAAAACGCCACTGTTTGAGCAAAAATCCGGGCGTTACCAGCTTTAATTTGGCCATGATAAAAATAAAGAGCGGTGTTTCAAAACTCAGGCCAATCCAAAAGAGCAGCGAGGTGACAAACGGAATGTACTTTTGCGATTGCCAGGTTTGGATAAAAATATCGGTTTGCCAGCTACTTAAAAAGCTAATGGCCGATGGCAGCAAAATAAACCAGGCAAACGCCACGCCAATTAAAAACAGCCCAAATGCCACCGGCACGCCCCAATACACGTACCGTTTTTCTCTGGATTCCAGGCCGGGTAAAATAAACATTAAAAATTGATAGATGAGCACCGGCATAGCCAGCACCAAACCGGCAGTCAGCGCCACTTTAAAATAGATGGTGATGCCCTCGGTGGGGCCAAGCACCTGGAGTTTTTGCCCGTAGGGAGCAATGAGAATTTCTAAAATTTGGGGCGTAAAAATTGTGGCAATGACGGTGGTCACAAGAATCGCTGCCGCCGATTTTACCAGCCGGTCGCGCAACTCTTCCAGGTGGCCCAGCAACGTCATGTCGCCATATCGAGAGGGATTGTTTTTGGGGTTACGGCTCATTCACGGCCCTATCGGAATCCGGGGAGTTATCAGGCGCAGAGGCCGCCGTTTGAGGCAATGTTTCTTCCTGAACGGAGTTGCCGGATGGTAAATCAATTGAATCAGCGGGATTGGCCGGGGGCGGCGCGATGGTGTTGGTTATGGCGGCGGCTTGTTGGGCAATGGCCTGCCCGCTGCCAACTATCATATTGCGGGCCTGCGTGAGTTCCGTTTTGGTCTTGTTCAGTTCTGTCTGAAGTTCAGAGGCTTCAAGTTCGCGCTGCCATTCGGCCATTAACGTTTGCGACATTTTGCGCAGTTCGGCCACAATTTTGCCAGCCTGCCGCGCCATTTCGGGCAGGCGGCGAGGGCCAAACACCATCAAGGCAATGACAAAAATAAACAGCAGTTCAGGAAAGCCAATACCAAAAATATCCATTCAGTTAAAATAACCGTTTCCGGGTGAGTGCCGCCCGACTCTGGCGATTTTTTAGAGAAGCGCAAATTCAAACAGTGAGGTGCGCGGGCATTTTGAGCGTTTCTCGGATTTTAGCCCGGTCTTTGGCTACCAGGCTGCCCAGCACACCATTAACAAAACGGGGAGAACTTTCGCCGCCAAACATTTTGGCCAGTTCAACGGCCTCATTGATGGCTACTTTGGGAGGAATTTTGGTTTCAAACAGCAGTTCATAAATGGCAATCCGCAATACATTCCGGTCAACAGCCGCAATTTGGTCAATTGGCCATTCCGGGGCCAACTCGCCAACTACGCTGTCCAGGTAAGTTCGATACGCCTGCACCCCCTGCACCAAAGTCCACGCAAAAATTTCAGCAGACTCCGGCAACACACTCCCCTCAAACCGGGCGGCCAGCGCCGATTTAGGGTCGTGGTCAGTAAAGTCCAGCTCGTACAAAGTTTGAAGTACAGCTGCCCGGGCACGTCGTCGAACTTTCATTACTTTATCCCTCTGAAAAATCTATCAGTGTTGCTGGGTGTTAAAATGTCAATGTTCATAATGATGCAGTGTTTCCACATCATTTGCCCCACCGGGGCGTAGTTTGATTAAATTAGTGTGCTTATTATAGCACACGCTGCCGGCCTTGGTAAAACTGCCGGCCCTCTATTGCATCACCAGGCCGCCATCCACCGATAGCACCTGCCCGGTGATGAACGCGGCTTCGGTTGAGGCCAAAAACAGTACGGCGTAGGCCACATCGGTGGTGGTTCCCAG
This sequence comes from uncultured Caldilineaceae bacterium, assembly GCA_964517605.1. GTDB lineage: Bacteria > Chloroflexota > Anaerolineae > 4572-78 > J111 > J095. The sequence continues at coordinate 49,191 of CAZFCE010000014.1, forward strand.
CCGGCCCAGCGGGGTGTTCTGTTTTACGGCTTCAATTTGTTCCGCCGGCAGCACGTTGGTAAGCGCCGTGGGGATAAACCCCGGCGCAACGGTGTTCACGGTAATGTTGCGACCGCCCACTTCTTTGGCCAATGATTTGGTAAAACCGATGATGCCCGCTTTTGAGGCGGCATAATTGGTTTGGCCCGCCTGCCCGGCCAAACCCACCACCGAAGTGATGTTGATAATCCGGCCACCGCGCTGTTTCATCATAGGGCGTACCGCCGCTTTGGAACAATAAAACACGCTCGACAGGTTGGTTTGCAACACCAAATCCCAATCTTCGTCTTTCATCTTCATAATCAACTGATCACGGGTGGTGCCGGCGTTATTCACCAAAATATCAATCTGGCCAAACGTTTCAATGGTTGTTTTGATGAGTTGCTGCGCCGCTTCGCTTTGGCTCACGTCGGCGGGCAACGCCACCGCTTCGCCGCCGGCAGCTTTGATGGCAGCCACCACGGCTTCGGCCTCGGCGGGGCTGGTGCGGTAGTTAACCACCACCTTTACGCCCTGCGCCGCCAAAACCTGGGCAATGCCGGCTCCAATACCTTTGGAGCCGCCGGTTACAACTGCAACTTTTCCCGTGAGATCGAACATAAAATTCCCCAGTGCCGTTTTTTAGGCCGCCACGCTGTTTACAAAATTGGCCACATCCTGGGGCGTGGCAATGTTAAACACCGTAGCCGGTTTGTTAATGCGTTTGATAAGGCCGGTTAACACATCTTTGGGGCCAATTTCCACAAAAGTATCCACGCCCTGGTTAACCATCCATTCAATGGTGGCCGTCCAGTAAACCGAAGAGGTCAGCTGGCCGGTCATTTCCTGCCGGATCGCCTCCAGCGATTCCAGCGGTTTGGCAGTGATGTTAGCCACAACCGGGGTTTCCGGCAAGTTGAGCGGCGTAGCCTCAATGGCCTGCATAAACTCAGCGGCAACCACCCGCATCAATTCCGAGTGGGCGGCAATGCTCACCGGCAGTTTTACGGCCCGGCGGGCTTTGGCTTCCAGCGCCAACTCAATGCCGCGCTCAACGGCGGCAATATTCCCCGAAACCACCACCTGCCCCGGCGAGTTGTAATTGGCCACTTGCAACGTGCCGTATTCGGCGGCGGCAGTTACCTGGCGGCAAATTTCAACCACGGCATCGTCATCAAGTTTGAGAAAGGCAGCCATGCCGCCGGGGTTTAACTCGCCGGCTTTTTTCATCAGGCGACCCCGCTCACGCACCAGCCGCAGACCGGCTTCAAAAGAGAATACGCCGGCGGCAACATAAGCCGAATATTCGCCCAGGCTGTGGCCGGCCACGTAATCCGGCTGCGCGGTATAACCGGCGGCCCGCAACGCGGCCAGCGCCGCCATACTCACGGTATAAATGGCCACCTGGGTGTTGCTGGTGTCATCAAGGGTTTCTGCCGGGCCGACAAAACAAAGCTGGCTAAGCGGAAAGCCCAACACGGCATCGGCTTGGTCAAAAATGGCGCGAGCGGCAGGCACAGCTTCAAACAACGCCTGGCCCATGCCCACTTCCTGCGATCCCTGACCGGGAAATACAAAGGCAATTTTAGTCATTGTCACTCAACAAAATAATAGCCGTGCAGTTGAGTAATAATCAGCAGCACGGCTTTGTTTAAATTTTCAGACTCAATCAACCCGAATTTATTGGGCGGTGGCCAAATCTTTATCGGGCAAAACTTGCACACCGTTGTAAGTGCCACATTTGGGGCAAACACGATGAGCCAGACGCAAAGTATTGCATTTGGGGCAGGGCGTCATATTTGGCATTTTCAGGCGCAGGTAATGCGCTCGCCGCCGGTCGCGCCGTACTCTGGAAATTTTTCGTTTTGGTAAAGCTCCCATGGTTTCGTAATCCTTTCTTCTATATTCGCAATAGAGGTTATTCTTCTATCTGGACTTCTAACAACCCCGACCACCGTGCATCTATCGCGTTTTCATGGCAAGTACAGGGATTGGTATTGCGATCCTGGCCACAATGCGGGCAAAGCCCTTTGCAATCCGGGCGACAGTAACGGCAGGCAACGCTTTCTAGCATGATGGCCTGCCGAATCACTTCGTACAAGTCCAAAGTGTGAAACTCGTTGATACGATTGGCTTCGTCGGCATCTTCCGGAGCCGGCAACATATTTCCGCTAACCAGATCAATGGTGGGGAAAAATATCTCCTCCAGCACAATCGTTATTGGCGCGGTAAACGAAGCCAGACATTTGCCGCACACTCGTTGCAGCGTGGTGTGCAATTTGCCGGTTACCAGCACATCTTGCCCGGTGCGCAAAAAGTAAACCGAGCCGGTCAGTGGCTCAACCAGTTCCAGTTCATCAAACTGGTTAACGCCGGTAAAATAAATATCATGGTCACGAGTTGCGCCGGTTGTTTCTTTTAAAAGCTGGGCAACATTAAACTGTAACTCGTGGGCAATGTTAGAGTCTTGTTTACTATCCATAGTTCTTGCACACAAAACCGGTATTTTAGAGCAGAATGGCAAAATCTCAAAATGCGGGGTACCCACACGGAAAGACGCCCTCGGGTTGATGTTTTGGGCTATTTGCCTTCGTTTTTATCCGGTGCGGGCTTGGATTTGGTCTGGTCGTGTTGCTGGTGGGTTTCGCGCACCAGCCGTAGCCCGTTACGCACGGTGGTGAGCGTTTTCATAAGCTGTTCTTCCAAATCACTGAGTTGGTCAACAATATATTCGTCGGTTTCGGCCAGAATATCTTCGGCTTGCTGGTAGGCTTCGGCTTCGATGTCGTTGGCGCGTTCGCGGGCAAAATGAACCAGCTCATGGTCTTCGGTGAGCGCCCTGGCTTTTTCGCGCGCCATTTCAATCAACCGGTTGGCTTCTTCCTGAGCTTGCAACAGCAGGCGCTCGCGGTCGGCTTCGGTGCGTTTGGCTAGTTTCACTTCTTCGGGGATGGTAACCCGCATCTGGTCAACAATATCCAAAATTTCGTCTTTGTGCAAAATCACATTCGACGTAAACGGAAGGTCGTATCCGGCTTCAACTAAATCTTCCAAACGGTCAATCAGGTGCAGAATGTCCATGGTGCCCACCTTAATTTATAAAATTATTGGCCGCGCCAAATTGCAAGCTAATCTCTAACGGAAACAATTTTTACTTTGCTGTTGCCGTTAATATCTACCATTGCTTTTTTTCTAAGCGCCTCAACCACCACTTTGGGGGCCAAATGCTCAATGCTGCCGTTGTTAAAGGCAATCTCTTTGAGGATGCTGGAACTGAGAAACGAGTGTTCCTGGCTGGCCATCAAACAAATGGTTTCAATTTGGGGATCGAGGCTGTTGTTGGCCAGCGAAAGTTGCAATTCCCACTCAAAATCCGAAAGGGCGCGCAGGCCGCGCACAATGTAGCCGGCGTTTACGTCGCGGGCAAAATTTACGGTTAGCCCGCTGTAGGGTTTTATTTCTACGTTGGACAGATGCGCCAGCGCCACGCGAGTCATAGCCAAACGCTCTTCGGTGGAGAAGAGCAGGTTTTTCATTGGGCGGTCAAACACGCCAACCGTAAGTTTATCAAATAATTTTGATGCCCTGGCAGCAATGTCAAGGTGTCCGTTGGTAATTGGGTCAAACGTAGCAGGGTAAACCGCAGAGGCCATTAGCTTAAGTCAGTTGTTTTAGCCCAGAATTCGGCGACTTGTTTAGCCAGCAGCCGGTGCTGGGGCTGTTCCAACTGTTTATCCTTTTCAAAAATATTGACTGCCTCGGTTCGAGCCAGTTCTAAAAGTTTGGTATCGCTTAATTTTACCAGTTTTAAATCCGGTAATCCACTTTGCCGGGTGCCAAAAAATTCGCCGGGGCCGCGCATTTTCAAGTCGGTTTCGGCCAGTTCAAAGCCGTTGGTGGTTTGTTCCACCGCCCGCAGCCGCTCTTCGGCTTCGGAGGTGAGTTTATCGGCCAGCAGCAGGCAGTAGCTTTCGTGCTCACCGCGCCCCACCCGGCCCCGGAACTGGTGCAACTGAGCCAACCCAAAGTGATTGGCTCCTTCAACCAGCATCACCGTGGAATTTGGCACGTCAATCCCCACCTCCACCACCGATGTTGAAACCAAAATTTGGGTTTCCCGGTCGCGGAAGGCTTTCATCACCTGTTCTTTTTCGTCGGCTTTCATGCGGCCATGCAGCAACCCCAGTTTTAGCCGGGGAAAAACCTCGGTAGAGAGCCGCTTGTGTTCCTCAACGGCGGATTTGGCCTCGGTTTTATCGGATTCCTCAACCAGCGGGCACACAATGTAGGCTTGCCGCCCTTTTTCCACCTGCGATTTGATAAAACCGTAGGCCCGCTCGCGCTCGCGGGGCGAAAGCCAGCGCGTTTTGATGGGTTGGCGGCCCGGCGGCATCTCATCAATGATGGACAAATCCAGGTCGCCGTACATGGTGAGCGCCAGCGTGCGCGGAATGGGCGTGGCGGTCATTACCAGCATGTGGGGGTTAAAGCCCTTGTCGCGCAGGGCGGCGCGTTGTTCCACGCCAAAACGGTGCTGCTCGTCAATTATGGCCAGCCGCAAATTTTGCAGTTCGACATCTTCCTGAATGATGGCGTGCGTTCCCACCAGAATGTTCACGTTGCCGGCGGTTAAATCCTCAAGGATTTGCCGCCGCCCGGCGGCCGGCGTGCTGCCGGTGAGCAACCGGATGTTAAATTCGCGGCCCAGCGCCGCTCCCAGGCCGGCCAACACCCGGCCCATGCTTTTGAAGTGCTGTTCGGCCAAAATTTCGGTGGGGGCCAAAATGGCGGACTGCCCGCCATCGAGCGCGGCCAAAACCATAGCCGCCAGCGCCACCACCGTTTTGCCAGAACCAACATCGCCTTGCAGCATCCGGCTCATGGGCACGTCGCGCTGCAAATCGGCCACAATTTCATTGAGCGACCGCTGCTGCGCCCCGGTGAGCGGAAACGGCAGCGCGGCTAACAGTTGCGTCAGGGTTTCGGATTCAATTTTAACGGCCCGTCCCTGTTGCGCCTGCCATTTTTGCCGCTGGCGTAACACGCCCAATTGAATCATCAGCAGTTCGTCAAAAGCCAGGCGGCGGCGGGCGGCTTCCAAATCCTCCCAATTATCGGGAAAGTGAATCTGGCGGATGGCGGTATCCAGCGCAAACAGGTTTAACCGGTCGCGGGTATCGGCGGGCAGGTGGTCCGGCAGCCGCTCGCTCCAGTAATCCACGGCGCTTTTTATGCGGTTGCGCAGCCATTTGGCGGTAATTCCCTGCGTGAGCGGGTAAACCGGCACCAGCCGCCCGGTGTGAATCATTTCGGCGTCCAACTCTTCCCATTCCGGGGAGTTAAAGGTAAGCCGGCCCAAAAACTGGTCAACCTTGCCGCTGATTACAATTTGCTCGCCCGGTTTGAGTTTGGCGGCGAGCCACGGTTGGTTAAACCAGGTTACTTCAATGGTGGCGGTACCATCGGACAAAATGGATTTGACCATCACTTTTTTGGTACGGGTTTCAACCTGGCGGGTTTCCCACACGTGGGCAATGATGGTCACATCTTCGCCGTATTCAAGTTGATTGATGGGCTTGAGCGCGCGGTAATCGTCGTAGCGGCGGGGGTAAAGTTTGAGAAAATCGCCCACGGCGTCTACGCCCAGCACCGCCAGCCGTTTGGCCAGGGCTTGTTTTATGCCGGGCAGCCGCGTCACCGGCGAATCCAGGCCGGAGCCGGCGTATTCGGCTTTGACCTGCGCCGATACCGGCGACGGTTTGGGCCGGGCCGGGCGGTTCCGGTCATGCTGCGCTTTTGGGGCGGGCGCATCAGCTTCGGTTGGGGGCAGCGGCTCCGCCTCAGGCTCAAGGTCGGATTCAAGTTCGGGTTCCGGTTCGGAGGCAAACTCAACCGGGCCGGCAGACACCGCCGGCTCCGGCAGCGATTGCTCATCCGGCAGCGCCGCCGTTAGCTCCAATTCATCATCAGGCGAGCCGCCGGCGCTGGCTTTGTGCAATTTCACCAGAATTCGGTGCAGGTAACCGGGGCGTTCTTCTTCGGCAATTTCCGGGTAACGCCCCAAATCCTGCTCAATTTCTTCAATGGCCTGGCGTTCTTCGGCGCGAGTGGCTTCTTGCAAGGCTTCTCTGGCCCAATTGGGCGCCAGTTTTTCTACCCCGCCAAAAACAGCCTTGTTTTTGTAGCCCAGGCGTTTTTCCTGGGTGAGCATTTTACTGAGTTTATCAAAACTGGGAAGCATAACCGATTTTTCTGTTAAAATGTGATGCCTTCGTACACAACTATCCCCAGCGCGTTAGGGCCAACCCGCGTTGCCAGGTCGGGGCCGTATTGCACAATCGGAAACTGGAGGTTGGGGAAGCTTTGCTGGAGGCGCTCCTGAAGGGTTTTGGCCTCTTTGTTGGGGGTTTTGCCCCGCTGAATAATAGCAGTTTGCTCCAGATTATCAAATTCGGCCACAAACTCAAACAGTTTTTCGATGGCTTTGTCGGTGGTGCGCACTTTTTCCAGCGGGATAATATCGCCGTCTTCAATGAACAAAATCGGTTTGATGTTGAGCATTGTGCCTAAAATGGCTTGCGCTTTTCCAATGCGCCCACTCCGTTCCAGGTATTCCATGGTTTCCACATAAAAAATCATGTAAATGTGGGGCAGCATGCCGCGCACCAGCCGCACAATATCATCCAGCGAAGCGCCTTTGGCGGCGGCTTTGGCGGCGGCTTTGGCCAAAATGCCCAGCCCCATCGAGGTGGTCATTGAATCAACCACGGCAATGGAGCAGCGCCCCAACAGCGATTCCGCGCCCTGTTGAGCAATTTCAACCGTGCGGCTCAAATGATTAGATATGTGGATTGACAGGATTTGGTCGGTTTCCTCTTGGTGCAACCGGGCATAGAGCGCCTCAAACGCATTGATTTGGGGCGGATGGCTCACCGGAAAGCCGCCGCTGTAGTTTAAACGGCGAAAGAGTTCGTCGGTGTCTAGCTCGATGCCTTCTTTGAAAACAGTATTCCCTAACTGGATATTCAACGGCACCACGTGAATACCAAGTTTTTCGGCTTCGCCCGGTTCAAAATGGGCAGTACTATCTGTGACAATGGCGACTTTTCTTGACAAGTAACCACTACTCCAATGATAAAATATATTCGTAATGGGGTTGACCCCCGTTGTATACTTCTACTTCAAAAGCCGGATGCGCCAGTTTCAGGCTGGCTGCCAGCTCGGCGGCGTGCTGCGGCGGGCAGGTTTCGCCAAAATAAATGGTGAGCAGTTCAAACTCGGCCAGCGCAAGCTGCGCCAGAATATCCTGCGCCACCTGGTTGGCCGATGGGCCAACGCCCGCCAGCCGGTTATCCACCAGCCCAATCATTTCGCCCGGCTGAATGGCCCGCCCGTTGAGTTGCGCCGCGCGGGCCGCCCGCGTTATTTCGATGGTAACAATTTTTTGGGCCGCCGCCGCCACCTGAACCAGATTGGCTTCGGCGGTGAGTTCCGGGTTAAAGGCAACCAGCGCCGCCACGCCTTGCGGCGCGGTGTGAGTTGGCGCTACCCACACATTTTTGGCGGCCAGCTCACCGGCTTGTTGCGCCGCTAAAATAATATTACCGTTATTCGGGAAAATCAGCACATTTTGAGTCGCAACTTGGTGAATGGCGGCCAATAACTCGTGCGTGCTGGGTAAAGTTGGCCACCCCGCTACCACCTGAGCGGCTCCCAGGCTTTGAAAAATGGCTTCAAAACCGGGACCGGGCGCTACCACCACCGCGCTTACGGCAGTTTCAACGGCGTCGGCATCGGCTAAAAAGTGTTGCGCCTGCTCGGTTAAATTTTCTACCACAATATCGCCAAGCGTTCCCAGCGTAACGGCGTAACTCAACGGCCCGCCGGGATCAAGCGTGTGCAGGTGTACTTTAACCACCTGGGCATGCCCCACCACTACCGTTGACCAGCCCAGTTGCGCCACCCGCGCCCGGATTTGGGGCACGTTCAGCCCATCACCTTTGATTAAAAACTGCACTTCGTAGCCGTATTCGCCGGGGCCAACCACCGGCAACGGCCAGTCTTCCGTCTCGGCAGCGCCTTCAACCGGTTGATTGTACACAAAACGCAGCCAACCTTCCAAAATGTACAGCAAGCCCTGGCCGCCGGAGTCGGTGACGCCGGCTTCTTTGAGCGCCGGCAGCAGGTGCGGCGTGCTGGCTTGCGCCACCTTGGCGGCGGCAACCATTTGCGCCAACTGGCTCACCAAATCGCGGTCAGAAGTGGCGGCATCGGCGGCGGCGCGGGCCACAGTTAAAATTGTGCCTTCCACCGGTGTTTGCACGCTCTGGTAAGCCTGGGCCACGCCCAACTGCGCGGCCTGAGCCAGATTGGCGGCGGTAAAAACCACCATATCCTTTAAACCGGCGGCCACCCCCTGCAAAAACTGAGATAAAATAACGCCGGAATTACCGCGCGCGCCCAACAAAGCGCCGTGCGCCGCCGCCGCGGCAATGGCTCCCACGGCGTGGTCACCGGATTGAGCCGCTTCGCGCAACGCCGCCCGCATGGTCAACAACATGTTAGAGCCGGTGTCGCCATCGGGCACGGGAAAAACGTTGAGCTGGTTAACCACGGCCACATGGGCTTCGAGCCACCGCGTTCCGGCGTTGAGTAAATTTTTAAAGCCGACCCCGTTGCAGGCGTAAACTCCATTATCTTCTACCAAAAAGCCCTGGGCGGCCAGGTTAAAATCGGTTGTCATGGACTCCATTCCGGGCGACTAACTCTGCCAAAGCTGTTTGCGTAAATCGGGCGTCCGTGCTATATTTTTCACTTGTGCTTTAGCAGATATGCAATTGTTTTAGTAATTTCTTTTTAGAAAAGGGAACGTGAACCAATGGCCAAATGTCAAATTTGCGGTAAAACGCCAATGAGCGGAAACAGCGTTAGCTTCTCACAGCGCCACACCAAACGTCAATGGAAAGCCAATATTCAAAAGGCAACGATTATTATTGATGGTAAGCTACAGAAGATCAAAGTTTGTTCTCGCTGCCTGCGCACGGCTTCTAACAAAAGCTGATTTGTTATTACCCCGCTTTAACCTTTAAAGGCCAGCCACAACGCTGGCCTTTTTTGTTGGCACACCTGCGATACAACCCGCTAATGATACAACGTTCAAACTAAAAAATCAAGGGTTTTTTAAAATTCATCCGGGGAATTTTGGCGCTGTTGGCTGTGTGCGTTGTGCAGTTGGCCACATCCGGCGGCAATATCAACGCCCCGGCGCAGGCGCACCGTAACGGGGATGCCGGCGGCTTGCAACCGATCCCTGAAGGCGTACACCCGCTCATCCGGCGAACCGCTCCACGGTGAATTGGGCGTGGGGTTTAACGGAATGAGGTTAACGTGGCTCAACAGCCCGCGCAGCAACTCGGCTAACTGGTCGGCCTGCGCCGAAAAATCGTTCAGGTGATCCATGAGCGCGTACTCAAACGTAACCCGCCGGCGGGTTGCCGCCAGATAATCGCGCACCGCCGGCATGAGCATATCCAGCGGGTAGCGGCGGTTAACCGGCACAATCTGGTTGCGCAGGGCATCATCCGGCGCGTGCAGCGATACCGCCAGCCCCACCTGCTCCGGCTCGCGGCTCATTTGCCGGATGGCGGCGGGCAGCCCCACCGTAGAAACGGTCATGTTGCGCGCGCCCAGATTAAAGCCGTCCGGGTCGTTCAGGCGGCGAATGGCCTGCCACGTTTGGGCGTAATTGGCCAGTGGCTCGCCCATCCCCATAAAAACAATGTTGGTGACGTGTTTTTCTTCGGTGGTGAGCTGGCGGGCGTAGTACAACACCTGCGCCACAATTTCGCCGGCGGTGAGGTTGCGTAAAAAGCCCATTTGCCCGGTGGCGCAAAACGGGCAACCCATCGCGCAGCCGGCTTGCGTGCTGATGCACAGCGTGTTGCGTTTATCGTAACGCATTAGCACGGCTTCAATCTCACGGCCATCCGGCAAGGCAAACAACGATTTGCGGGTAAAGCCATCGGTTGAATCAATGGCCGTCACCAACCGGAGCGGCTGGCCCGCAAATTCGGCGGACAGGCGTTGCCGTAGCGGTTTGGGCAGGTTGCTCATTTCGGCGGGATCGCACACGTGCCGCTGGTACAGCCAGTTTTCTAGCTGCGCCACCCGGTAGGCCGGCTGCTCCCAACCGGCCAGCACCGCCTGCAACTCGGTTCGGGTTAAATCAAGAAGGGATTTTTGCTGCGCCATAATTTTGCCGTTCAATCAGCGGCGCGGTTTGGTTTGCGCCGGAACAGGCCGCCAATTTTGCGCGGAATAAAGGTGATGGCCGCCCACACCCAGCCCAAAAACCGAAAAAAGGCCAGCCACAAATTTTTAGTCCAGCGCCAGTAAAACGCAACGCCCCGCTGGGCAGCAGCGCCGGCCATTTTTGCGCCATCGGCTGCCGCCGGGCCAACGGTTTCGGCTACTTTGCCGGCCCCGGCTACCACCGCGCTGCCGGCCACTTTGCTCATTTCGCCTACTTTGCCGGCTCCGGCGGCCAGCGCCAGCCCGGTGGTTTTGCCGCTTTCGGCCAGCCACGCCCCAATTTTGCGCTCGTCAATGCCCGAAATGGCCCGCACGCTATCGCCCCAACTGCCCACCGCCTCCGGCCCCAACCGAAAATAGGCGTCGGCGCGCTGGCCGATGATGTAGGTTGACAGCACATTAGTGCCCGCCGAGGCCAGCATCCCGGCCACGGGGATGGCTTTTAAAAGGGCTTTGCCGGCCCATTCCTCGCCGGCTTTGATGGCCAAACGCTGCCCGGCCTGGCGCGCCAGCGTGACCGCGCCGGCGCTGAGGCCGGTAATCACCAAAACCAGCCGCTGTTTTTCGTCGTCGGAGAGCGGGTAGTTGTACACGGCGGCCACTTCCAGCACCAGTTCGGCCTGCATTTTGAAGGTAACGCCAATATCAGCGGCGGTGCCCAGCGTGAGCGCCGCCGCGGTGCCCAACCCCGGCAGCAGCCCGGCTCCGGCGGTAACAGCGCCCACCGTGCCGGTTTTTTGGCATTTCAGGCCGATGATTTTTTGGGCCAGTTCCGGTGCCGGCAAATTTGGGTATTTTTGGCGCAATTCCTCTACCCGCAAGGTGGCCGCGCCTATGTCCACATCGCTGACCACGCTGAACAGCCGGTCAACCAGAGCGGTGGCTTTGGCGTCAATCTCGGCCTGTTCCGCCAGCGGTTTGGCGGCAGCCGCCTGCAAATCGCGGCTAACGGCCACCATAATTTCTTCGGCTTTGGTTTTGAGCGGAGTTTCGTTTATGCTCATAGATCACCCCTGCGCCTTGTAATCCTTTAAAATTGAGCCGCCGATAAATTCACGCAGCAGCGAATTATCCGGCACCAGATCGCCGGAACTGGGTTCGAGCCATTGCAAAAAGCTCAGCAGCCGTTTGGCTTCGATGTGGCCCGGCTTGCCCGGCTCAATTTGCAGCAGCAGCGGCTCTGCCAGCGATTTAATCACCGCCAGTTCGTACACCAGCGCGGAGTTGAACATCACATCGGCGTTTTCCTGGTAGGGGAATATCCAGGTGTGTTCGCCGCGCCTCACTTTGGGCCAGCGCAAAATGGTATCCTGGGCCGAATACCCCCGGTGGCGGGCATCGCGGATAATGCGGCGTAGCAGGCGGGTATCGGTGGTGGCAATGCGGTTGTGGCGATCCAGGTTGAGTTGGGTGAGGGCCGACACGTAAATGCGGAAAATGGCGTCGGCGGGGATGTGCGGCACCAGTTCCGGGTTCATGCCGTGGATGCCTTCGATGATGAGCATGTGTTCCGGCGTAATCGAAACAGTGTCGGCCCACTCGCTTTTGCCGGCAATAAAGTTAAAGCGAGGCAGCCGCACCCTTTCACCGCGCATTAATGCCAGCAACGTTTTGTTAAACAGCTCCAGATTAAGCGCGTGCAGATGCTCAAAGTCGTAATCGCCTTCGTCATCCAGCGGGGTAGCTTCCCGATCCACAATAAAATCATCCAGCCCCAGCGCAAACGGGCGCACTCCGTGCGCTTTTAATTGCACCGCCAGCCGCTTGCTAAAGGTGGTTTTGCCGCTGGATGACGGCCCGGAGATGAGCACCAGCCGCACCTGGTCGCGCACGGTGCTGAGAAAAGTGGCAATTTGGGCAATGCGCTGCTCTTGCAACGCCTCGGACACCAAAATGGTTTCAAACAGGTTGCCCGCCCGCACCACCTCGTTGAGCGACCCCACGTCTTTTACGCCCAGCCGGGTCATCCACTCACCGTATTCGTTGAACACATGCACCAGTTGCGGGTAATTAACGCAGGGATGCAGTTCGGTGGATTCGCCGGTGCGCGGGTAGCGCAACACAAAGCCATCGGAATAAGTTGCCAGCGAAAAGGTGTTGAGGTAGCCGGTGGACGGGGCCATGTAGCCGTGCATGTAGCCCTGATAACCGTTGAGCGTGTACACCGTGACATACGGTTTTTTGCGATTTTTGAGCAGGCGCAATTTGTCGTCGGCGTTTTGAGCGGTGAACAACGCCTCGGCTTCGGCAATTGAAATGCGCTCTTTGGTAATGGGCAGGTTGGCTTCAACCAACCGGCGCATTCTGGTTTCGAGTTGGCCCAGTTCGGCAGGCGTAAACGGCTTCCGCCCGACCACTTCGCAGTAGAGCGCGCCAAAATTCAGCCCGTAATCAATTAAAATGGTGGCTTCGGGAAAAAGCTCGTTGGCAACGGCAATCAACAAAAATGATAACGACCGCCGGTACACGCGCATGCCGTCGCTATCGGCGGCGGTGATAACATGCACGTCCAAATCGCGGACGGCGTAGTAGGTTAGCTCGCGAAGTTGGCCATTAACCAGGCAGGCAATCGGCATGGGCTGGGCCGGAAAGTTGCCCGCCTTGACAAAATCCTCAATGGTTGCGCCCAGCGGCCCTTCGAGCACCTGCCCATTGGAAAATTTTATTTGCGCCGTTTGCCGGGGCGTGGTTGAAAAAATGTTGGCCATTGATTATTCATCCAGATTGAGGGGGCTGGCCAGCAGCGCCAGCAGCAAATCCACCGCGTGCTGCACGTCGGCGGCGCTCACCATCTCGGATGGAGTGTGCACGTACCGGCAAGGAATGGACAGCGCCCCGGCGGCGCTGCCTTCGTGGGCCACCTGCATAGCGGTAGCGTCGGTGCTGCCCACCGTGAGAATTTCTAGCTGGTAGGGAATTTTATGTTTAACGGCAACGTCAACCATGGCGCGTTTTAAGCCGGAATGGGCCAGCAGCCCCCGATCCATCACTTTGATGGCCGGGCCAAGCCCCATTTTCACCTCGTAATTTTTGCGCCGGGGAATATCGCCGCTGTCGGTTACGTCCACAGCGATGGACACATCGGGGTGAACTTTGTAGGCGGCGGTGGTAGCGCCGCGCAGCCCCACTTCTTCTTGCACGGTGAACACAAAATGCACCCGGTGCGCCGAGCCGGTAAAGCGGCGCAACGTTTCAACCAGAATGGCGCAGCCAACGCGGTCATCCATGCTTTTGGCCAGCAGCGCGTTGCCCAAATCCACAAAGGGGCGCTGAAAAGCGGCCACATCGCCCACGCGCACCGGCACATCCTGCGGGCGAGCCACGCCAAAATCCAGGTACAGCGAGCGGTGGGAGCGGTCGGGCTGGTCGTGGAACAGCCAGTTATCCACGTTGATCACGCCCAACGCGCCGTTGGTAAATACGGCCCGGTTGCCAATGAGCGTTTCGGGCATAACGCCGCCCAACGCGGTAAAGCGGGCAAAACCGGCGGCATCAATACTAGAAACCATCAGCCCGATTTCATCCATGTGGGCGGCCAGCATTACGGTAAGGCCGCCGCCGGAGCCGTTTTTTACGGCGTGCAGGTTGCCCAACGGGTCAATCTCCACCGAATCGGCGTGGGGGGCAACGTGGGTTTGGATAATATCGCGCACGGCGTGTTCGTAACCGGGCGGGCCGTAGGCTTCGGTGAGTTGCTTGATCAGCTCTTTCATAAAATTGTGGTGTCCTTAAAAAATAGGCGGCTGGGCCGGTGAATTGGCCGCCGCGCCAAACTTGATTTTTGATTATCGTAAATCAACCGTGGCCTGCGACTGCGGCGCTAACCACGTTTGGCCGGGCAGGTGGCGCAGCGCCGCCGCCGCCAACTGGTGCGTGCGCCAAAAATCGGCCAGTTCCAGCACCGCCACTGGGCCGTGGATAAAGCGCGTGGGCACGCTCACCACTGCCGCCGGAATGCCCTCGCGTGCCAAATGCACCGCGCCGGCATCGGTAGCGCCAATGCCGGGCCGCTTAAATTGATACGGCAGCCCGGCGGCGGTGGCGGCTTCGATGAGCGCGTCCACCATGCGCCGGTCGGGGATGAATGAGCGATCCATCACGGTGATGGCCGGGCCGTGATCCAGCCGGGGCAGGCCCGGTTCGGCGTCTTCATCCAGCGAGGGCAGGTCATCGGCGGCGGTGGCTTCAAGCACCAAAGCCGCGTCGGGGTGCGCGGCAAAGGCGGCCACATGCGCGCCGCGCATGCCCACTTCTTCCTGCACGGTGAACACGGCAATCAAATCAACCGGGTAGTCGCCCCGGAGCAGTTCAATCAAAATAGCGCAGCCAACCCGGTTATCAAAGGCTTTGCCTTTAACGCGGCCCCGGTCTTTGCGGCGGCGCGGCTGCCCGCCCAAATAGCCAAATTGAGTGGCAAACGTGGCAAAATCGCCGGGTTTAACTTTGGCATCGGCGCGGACGGTTGCGCCTACATCAATGTACATGGCATCAATGTTGACGGCCTTGTTGTACTCACCGGGTTTAAGCAGGTGGATGGGTTTTAGCCCGATCACGCCGGGCAATTTGTCCGGCCCCACCACCACCGCCTTGCCCAGCAGCACGCGCGAATCAAAGCCACCCACCGGCTCAAATTTTAGCAGGCCGCTGCCGGAGATGCGGGTAATCAAAAAGCCCACTTCGTCCATGTGCGCCGTAACCATTACCCGGAGCGGCGGGCTGTTCACCGGCTGCCGGCAGTTGCGGGTAGCAAACAGGTTGCCCATCGCGTCAATGCGCCAGTGGTCAACGTGGGGTTTAATGGCTTCTAGAATGATTTTTCGCACGCTGCCTTCGTCGCCGGAAACGCCGCAGGCATTAGAAAGTTGTTCCAGGTACATTAGTCGGTGGTATCCGTTTCAAATTTTAGGCGTAAGCTGCCAATACCAATCACATCGCCCTGAGCGAGCGTGGCCGGTTTTGACAGCGGTAAATCGTTGAGCAGCGTGCCATTTTTGCTGCCCAAATCCTCAAGCCACCACACGCCGTTATCCCGGCTAAGCCGGGCGTGGCGGGCCGAGGCGGCGTCATCGGTTAAGGTGATGGTGTTTTCGGCGCTGCGCCCCAACGATGTCACCGGCTGCAACGGCAACACCGCGCCCGCTGCCAGCCCCGAATTGCCGGTAGCGGCCAGCACTCGCAGGCAGTACGCCGGTTGGGGCAACGGTTGGGCCGCCGCCCGCTGTAAATCTCGCCAGATGGCAAAAAAGGCCAGCCCCAAAAACAGGTATAAAATCAGCGCGGCAACCAGCCGCAACCCAAACAATATCCACTCCAAGCTCACTGAACCTCAATCATTGCGCCAATCTGGCCAAATTCAAGCGCGTCGCCGGGCGCAAGCGCGTACTGGTCGTCGCTACTAACGGCCCGGCCATTCACGCGGGTATACGGAGCAGAGGCCAACCGCCGGGTTGGCTCGGCTTGCGGGTCGGTAAAAGGCTGGGGCGGGCACAAATAATAGCGCCCGTTGCGCCAGCGCAACTGGGCGTGATACCGGGACACGGTAGAAGCGGCCAGCACAATATCATTATCCAGCGCCCGGCCCACGTTAACCACCGGCTCGCCCAGCGCCAGCCGGCGGCCATCAATGCGGAGCGCCCACCGTTTGGCGGCAAATTTTCCGGCAGCCAGGCTTAACACTTCCCGGGTTTCGGCGGGCGTGGCCGCGGGCCGGGTTGGCGATTTGTCTTCGGCGTGAAGAAAACGGTTAAACGCGCCCTCAACCAATCGCTGGGCCAATTGTTCCAGTCGGTCTAGTTGACTCATAGCCAGAATTATAGCCCAAGCCCGGCGAAATAGAAAACAACCCCGCGCCCACAATTTACGGCCAGCCGGCTATGTGCTATACTACCCCCCCAGCAGGAGACCGACATGAAGTCAGCAGATTTAACCGTAATTGGCGGCGGTTTGGCCGGAACCGAAGCGGCCTGGCAGGCCGCCGAACGGGGCTTAACCGTGGCCTTGTTTGAAATGCGCCCGGCGCAACCCACCCCGGCCCACGTTACCGGCCAACTGGCCGAACTGGTGTGCAGCAATTCGCTGGGCAGCGATGTGCCGGAGCGCGCCCCCGGCCTGCTCAAAGCCGAAATTCGCCGGCTGGGGTCGCTGATGATGCAGGCCGCCGCCGAGGCCGCCGTGCCCGCCGGCGGGGCGCTGGCCGTTGACCGCGAGGCTTTTGCCGCCGCCGTTACCCACCGCATCGAGGCGCACCCGCGCATTACCTTGATTCGGCAGGAAGTAACGCGCCTGCCCGATACGCCCACCATTGTCGCCAGCGGGCCGCTCACCTCGGCGGCGCTGGCCGCAGAACTGGCCCAACTGGCCGGCAGCGATTACCTGTATTTTTACGATGCCGCCGCGCCCATTGTGGCCGCCGAATCCATCAATATGGAAGTTGCCTTCCGCGCCAGCCGCTACGGGCGCGGCGAACAAGCCGAAGGCGATTACATCAATTGCCCTTTTACCCAAGCCGAATACCAAACTTTTATCACCGCCCTGCGCGCCGCCGAAAAAATCGAGCTGAAGCAGTTTGAGCAGGAAGACCCTCACTTTTTTGAAATGTGCCTGCCCATTGAAGAACTGGCTCGCCGGGGCGACCAGGCGCTGGCATTTGGCCCCATGCGCCCGGTGGGCCTCACCGACCCGCGCACGGGCCGCCGCCCCTACGCCGTGTTGCAACTCCGGCAGGATAACCTGGCCGGCACGCTGTATAACCTGGTGGGTTTTCAAACCAACCTGCGCTGGAGCGAGCAAAAACGGGTATTCCGCCTGATTCCCGGCCTGGAAAACGCCGAGTTTTTGCGCTACGGCGTAATGCACCGCAACACCTACCTTAACTCGCCGGCGCTACTGGAGCCAACGCTCCAGTGGCGCGCCCGCGCCAACCTGTTTTTTGCCGGGCAAATCATCGGCGTGGAGGGCTATGTGGGCAACGCCGCCACCGGCCTGCTGGCGGGCATTAACGCCGCCCGGCTGCGGCGCGGGCAAACGCCGGTAACGCTGCCGCCCACCACCATGCTGGGGGCGCTGTGCCATTACGTTACCCACGCCGAACCCAAAGACTTTCAGCCGATGAAGGCCAACTTTGGCTTGCTGCCGCCGCTGGAACAGAACGTGCGCAACAAAAAGCTGCGCTATCAGCATTACGCCGAGCGGGCGCAGCAGGATTTGGAGCAAACCATCACCGCCACCGGGCTGGATCATCTTACGGTAAAGGCAGTTTATGCAGAATAAACAACTGGCTCAATGGCTGCAAGACCACACCAACATGCTGGGCAGCGCCGATGCCTCGCCAGACAGCGCCTTTTACGTGGCCCTGTACGAGGGCATTATTGATATGGCGCTCAACCACGATACCCGCATGATTGATTCGGTGGTAGAAAGCGCCGCCGCCCACGCCGCCGCCATTGGCCGCAAACTCACCCACCTGCTGGACGTGCCTCAAACCCTGCGCCAACGCATCTGGCAACGCCTGGATGAAGAAGTTGATGCCGAACCGGCGATTATTATGCTCACCGCGCTGGACGCCATTTTTACGCACGTTACCCGCAACGCCATTGACGCCTACACCACCACCACCGGCCTGGCCCTGGCCGCCCGTTCCGCCGAAATGGCGCGGCTGTACGCCGAATCCGAGCAGAAAGTCATGCAATACGCCACCGAAGTTTCGCGGGCCAACCGCGAACTGACCCGGCTGGAAAAGGCCAAAACCGACTTTATCAGCATTGCCGCCCACGAGCTAAAAACCCCGCTCACCATTATTCAGGGCTACGTGAATATTCTGCACGATCTGGACATTGGCGAGCATGGCAAAAACCTCACCACCGGCATAGACCGGGGCGTGGAGCGCATGAACAGCATCCTTGATGACATGCTCGACCTGTCGGCGCTGGATATGCGTAAATTGCACCTGGCGTTGCAAAACGTTAACCTGGCCAAAATCATCAATTTGATTGCGACGCAAGCCGAACAACCGCTGCACCAGCGGCAACAAACCATCACCGTAACGGGGCTGGACACCCTGCCCGAAATTGAAGCCGATGCCGCCCGCCTGTACCAAATTTTCCGGCAGCTCATCAGCAACGCCATTAAATACACGCCCGACGGCGGGCGCATTGCCATTGCCGGCGAAACGCCGCCGCCGGGCCGGCTGGTAAAAATCACCGTGAGCGATACCGGCGTGGGCATTGCCCCGGAAGACCGCGACCGGATTTTTGAAAAATTCTACCGCGCCAGCGATTCGGCGCTGCATTCCACCGGCAAGGTAAAATTTATGGGCGCGGGGCCGGGGTTGGGGCTGGCCATTGTTAAAGGGCTGGTCGAAGCGCACGGCGGCGCGGTAGCCGCCGACAGCCCCGGTTTTGACATGCAAAATTGCCCCGGCAGCAAATTTACCGTGCAATTGCCCATTACCGCCGCTCCGCCGCCCGATATTGAGGTGCAGTGGATTGGCCCCAAAATTACCCCGGAGACACCCAACCGCCAGCCATGAAAGCCGCCCAACGCGCCCAAAATTTACCGCCGCTTTTTTTTGCCGGCCTTAACCGGCGCATTGCCGAGTTACGCGCCGCCGGAGCCGACATCATCAACCTGGATGCCGGCAGCCCCGATTTGCCGCCCGACCCGCGCCTGATAGACACCCTCAAACGCCACGCCGATGACCCCACCCAGCACAATTACGGTGGTTACGCCGGGCAGCCGCCGCTCCGCCAGGCGATTATCACTTACTACCACCGCCGTTTTGGCGTGGAACTGACCAACGCCGAACTGCTGCCGCTCATTGGCTCTAAAGAAGGCGTGGTCAATTTGCACCTGGCCTGGCTGGACCCCGGCGACCTGTCGCTGGTGCCGGACCCCGGCTACCCCAGCTACGTGTACGCGCCGCTGCTGGCCGGCGGGCGCATTGAGCGTTTTGCGCTGCTGCCTCACCGTGGCTGGCTGCCCGATTTGGCCGGCATTCCCACCGCCGTGGCCAAATCGGCCCGAATGCTGTGGCTCAATTACCCCAACAATCCCACCGGCGGCTGCGCCACGCTGGAATTTTTTGCCGAAGCCGTGGATTTTTGCCGCCAGTTTGATATTTTGCTTTGCCACGATGCCCCCTACGCCGATGTAACGTTTGACGGCCACGTTGCGCCCAGCGTGCTGCAAGTGCCGGGGGCCAAAGATGTGGCCATCGAGTTTAACTCGCTGTCAAAAACATACAACCTGGCCGGCTGGCGGATTGGCATGGCCGTGGGCAATCCCGTTGCGGTGGAGGCGCTGGCCACCGTTAAAACCCAGATTGATTCCGGCATGGCCAAGCCCATCCAGGCAATGGCCGTGGAGGCTCTGACCGGCGACCAAAGCTGGCTGCAACCGCGCAACGCTGTGTACCGGCAGCGCCGCGACCTGACGCTGGCCACGCTGCGGCGGTTGGGGCTGGAGGCCGTTACTCCCGCCGGCGGGCTGTACGTCTGGTTCAGGGTGCCGCCGGGTTACACTTCTACTCAATTTCACACGCGGGTGCTGGAACAGGCCCACGTATCTATCACGCCCGGCCCGGTGTACGGGCCAAACGGCGAAGGCTGGGCCAGAATTTCGCTGGTGGCGGCCACTCCTCGCCTGCAAGAAGCGTTACGGCGGCTGGAACAACTATGATTACCTCAACCCAAAATCCCCGGATTATCGAGGCGCGCAAGCTGGCGCAGCGTAAATATCGCCAACGGCAGGACAGATTTTTGGTGGAAGGGCTGCAACTGCTGGCGATGGCCGTAGACATGCAGACCGCCTGGCCCGCCAAAATCCAGCCGCAGGAGATTTTTTATTGCCCCGACCTGTTCACCGGCGAAACCGCGCCGCGCCTGCTGGCTCAACTCACCCGGATTGGCGCAACGCCCCTGCCCGTGTCCGAAGAGGTGCTCAACACCATTTCGGACCGCGACACCTCGCAGGGGTTGGCCGCCACTTTTAAACTGAGCGCGCTGGAATGGTCCATTGATGATTTACTGGCCCGCGCCCAAACCGCGCCGGGACTGTTTTTGTTTCTGGATAAATTGCAAGACCCCGGCAACCTGGGCACGCTCATCCGCACCGCCGACGCGGTGGGCGCGGCGGGCGTTATTCTGCTGGAGCCGTGCGTTGACCCGTTCGACCCCAAAACCGTGCGCGGCACCATGGGATCAATTTTTAACGTGCCGTTTGCGCGGATTGCCAGCGCCACGGCGGTGCTACCCCGGCTGGCGCAACTGGGCTACCATCTGGTCGGTGCCGATGCCCCGCGCGGCGAAACGGTGTGGCGCAGCCCGGCCTTTAACGGCCCGGCGGCGCTGGTGCTGGGCAACGAGGCGCGTGGCCTCAGCCCGGAACTGCACCCGCACGTAACGCATTACGTCAGCCTGCCGCTGGTGGGCCACGCCGAAAGCCTGAACGTGTCCATTGCCGGCGGCGTGCTGATGTACGAATGGCTGCGGGTAAACCAGAATTAAGCAGGGGCGCAGCAACAACGATGAAATCCGTAATTCGTAGTTCGTAATTCGTTACTTTAAAGGAGCCAATTGATGACTTTATTCCTGAACCCCAATATTGTCGCCGCGCCGGTGTACGTGGGCGGCGCCGCCGTTGAAGACATTCAAAAGCAGTACGGCGTGGAAGATGTGGTTAAACTGGCCTCTAATGAAAACCCGCTGGGGCCGTCGCCGCAGGCCGTGGCCGCGATTGCCGCCGCCGCTGCCGGCCTCAACCGCTACCCGCCCATGGGCGATGATGATTTACGCCACGGGCTGGCCCAATTCCACGGGCTGGAGCCGGGCAATTTTGTGACCGGCAACAGCGGTTGCGATATACTGAACATACTGGCCACCGCCTTTTTAACCCCAACCAGCGAAGCCATTATTTGCCGCCCCACTTTCCCCGTTTACGATAGCACCGCCCGGCGCACGGGCGCAACCATTGTGTATGTTGACCTGGACCCCGACCACTTTAACTACGATGTTGAGGCCATTTTGGGCGCAGTCACTCCCCAAACGCGGCTGGTGTACGTGTGCACCCCCAACAACCCCACCGGCTCGGCTATTTCTCAATTGCAACTTGATGCCCTGGTTAACCACCTGCCGTCGCACGTGATGCTGGTAATTGACGAGGTGTACTATCACTTTGCCACCGCCCACCCCCGCACTTTGGATTACGTGCGGCAGGGCAAAAATGTGGTGATTTTGCACAGTTTTTCCAAAGCCTACGGGCTGGCCGGCCTACGCCTGGGCTACGGCATTGCTGCGCCGGAGATTGCCACTTACCTGTCGCGGGCGCGGCTGCCCTTCCACCTGAGCAAACTGGCGCTCGAAGGCGGGCTGGTTGCCCTGAACGACACCGCGCACGTGCAAAAAACCGTCGAAGTAGTGACCACCGGGCGGCAATCGCTGTTTGAGCGGCTATCGCAGCTTAACGTGCGGGTGTGGCCCAGCGAGGCCAACTTTATTTTGTTCAAACCGCCGTTTGCCGCCGCCGAGGTTTCGGAGCGGCTGCTGCGCCGGGGCGTGATTTCGCGGCCAATGGGCCAGTTTTATTTACCCCACCACCTGCGCGTAACGGTGGGCCTGCCCGCCGAAAACAACAAATTCATCGCGGCGCTCACCGACGTGCTGGCCGAACTGGCCCTTGAAGACGCGCCAACGGCAGCGGCTGTCCAACAAAACAGCGGCGAATTTAAATTTTAGCCGCAGAGGAAACTCTCGCGGTGGCCCGTAATTTGCCTTGAAACCTGGCTGCCCGACAGCTTTTAACACGAATGGCGCGAATAAAACGAATAACGCGAATGTTGTTGAAAAATTCGTGATATTCGCCCAATTCGGGGTATTCGCGTTAAGAATTTATAGGTTCAAGTTTAAAGTGTCGGGTAGCTAACTTTAAAACTCAAAAGGGGAACGCCCGGCGCGTTCCCCTTTTGAGTTAAAAACCGGGCCGGTTATTTTTCCTTTTTCTTGTCCGTTACCAGCGCCACGGCTTTTTCTTCGTCCGGTTTGAGGGCGGTTACGCCGGGCTGCCGGCCATTGCCCGCCGGCTGAACTTCGGCCAGTTCTTTGGGCTTTTCGGGCTTAGGCGATTTGCTCTCTTTGGGCGGCGTCAGAAAATCGTTCTGCTCGTCTTTGGGCAGGGTGTTGGCAATTTGCCGCCGCCAGCGCAGCCACAGCGACCGCACCCGCGCCCAGCGGTACACCGTCCAGCGAATACCGCGATACCACCACTGCCGCCGTTTGTACGGCATAGGCAAGCCCCATTTTACCACCGCCGCGCCCCAGGTAAGGCCGGCGCCAAACCCCACCATCACAATTTTATCGTTGGTGCTAACCCGGCCCTCTTCAATGGCCTCGCACAGCGCAATGGGGATGGACGCCGCCGAGGTATTGCCATATTTTTCCAGGTTGGTAAACACTTTGTCATCGCTGATGCCCAAATATTTGCTGGCGCTCTGGATAATACGCACGTTGGCCTGGTGCGGAATGAACAGATCAATTTCATCCAGCGGGATGCCGGCCTGCTCGCAGGCTTCTTTGGCCACCTTGCCCATCACCCGCGTGGCAAAGCGGTACACCTCGCGGCCATTCATCTTAACGTAGTGCAGCCGGTTATCAATGGTGTACTGGCTGGTGGGCTGTTTGCTACCGCCGGCGGGAATGTTCAAATACTCGCCGCCGGAGCCATCGGAGCCAAGTTTGTAGGCCAGCACACCGCCGGGTGTGGGAAAAGATTGCAGCACCACCGCCCCCGCGCCATCGCCAAATAGCGGGTAGGTGGTGCGGTCCTGGTCATCCAGCACCCGCGATAGCGTTTCGGCCCCAATGATCAGCACCACTTTGGCTGCACCGGCCTGAATGGCGTTGCTGCCCATTGACAGCCCGTAAATAAAGCCGGAACAGGCGGCGCTCAGGTCAAACGCTCCGGCGTGGGTGGCCCCCAACGCGTCCTGCACCAGCGAGGCCGTTGACGGGAAAATATGCTCCGGGGTAAGCGTGGCCACAATAATCAAATCAATCGCCGAAGGCGTAACTCTGGCTCGATCCAGCGCCACCTTCGCCGCCGCAATGGACATGCTGGCGGTGGTTTCGTGGGGGCCGGCAAACCGGCGCTGCCCAATGCCGGTGCGAGAGCGAATCCACTCGTCGGTGGTGTCCATCACTTTGGCAATATCATCGTTGGTTACAATTTTTTCAGGGACATACTTGCCCCAGCCCACAATATGCGCGTAAAGAGCCACAAAAATCTCCTCGTTTTACTTAACTGTCAGCATACTTTTTAAAAATAATGGTTGCGTTACGCCCGCCCAATCCAAATGAGTTTGACATGGCAATGTTTACCGTGGCCTGACGCGCAACGTTGGGCGTGTAATCCAAATCACATTCCGGATCGGAGGTTTCGTAGTTTATGGTGGGCGAGATGATACCATCGGTTAAAGTTTTCACACAAACCATTGCTTCTAACGACCCGGCGGCCCCGTACAAATGGCCGGTCATTGATTTTGACGAAGTGATGGCCGTATCGTAGGCGTGCTCGCCCAGCACGTCTTTAATGGCTTTGGTTTCCACGGAATCGTTCAGTTTGGTGCCGGTGCCGTGGGCGTTGATGTAATCAATCTGGTTGGGCTGGATGCCGGCCCGGTTGATGGCCCGCCGCATGGCCAAAATTGCGCCGTAGGCGTCTTCGCGGGGCGAGGCCATGTGGTACGCATCTACCGAAGTGCCGTAACCGATGAACTCGGCCAAAATAGACGCGCCGCGCCGTTGGGCGTGCTGCAACTCTTCCAGCACCAGCACCACCGCGCCTTCGCTCATTACAAAGCCATCGCGGTTTAAATCAAAGGGTTTGCATGCGCCGGCGGGATTGCCGTTATTCTCCGAAAGCGCCTTCATGACGTTGAAGCTGGCAATCACCAGCCGGTTAACGGCGGCTTCGGCTCCGCCGGCAATCATTACATCAGCATCGCCGCGTTTGATAATTTCAAAGGCTTCGCCCAGCGCGTTGGTGCCGGTGGCGCAGGCGGTGCCAATGCACATGTTTGGCCCCATCAAGTTGTAATCAATGGCAATCCGGGCGGCGGCGCTGTCGGGCAGCAGCATGGTAATGGTAAATGGATTGACTTTGCCGGGGCCGCGACTGTTTAAAACATCGTGCTGCTCCAGCGTTGAATCCATGCCGCCCACGCACGAGCCAATCACCAGCCCCGCCCGCTCGCGGTCAACGCCGTTGGTCAGCACCCCGGAGGCGTCAATGGCCTGCCGGGAGGCTTCCATGGCAAAATGCGTGTAACGGTCCAGCCGGCGCGCCTCTTTGCGGCCCAATAGCTCACCGGCATCAAAATTTTTCACTTCGCCGGCAAATTTAGTGACCAAATCCGAGGTATCAAACCGGGTAATGGGCGCAATCCCGCTTTTGCCGGCTTTTAAATTGGCCCATGCTTCGTTAACTGTGTTGCCTACGGGGGTTACGGCTCCCATTCCGGTAACTACAACCCGCTTTTCCATTGTGAACTTCTCCTGTTTTAACTGGCCCACCGGGCTTGAGGTTTAATGCGTAAATTATACGCCCCTCTGCTTACCTAATAACACCCTGTTTTCCCAAAAGAGACGCCGATTTGCCGGAATTTAATAAATTGCCGGTTATGGCCAATCGCCAATATTGAAATTTTGGGTTTTTGGGAAACGCCATCAAATCGGGCCAATTTTTCGCCCAATTTGACAATTTTCGCCGCCCAATAGCCCCGCTGCCGGCGCTGTTTGCCTTGCCCTGGGCGCTGCGCTATACTTATCAGCTTGAAATTAGCAATAAAAGTACCAAAGGCGCAGGCATGATTTTAGAAAAGTATTACGATGTCATTGTGGTGGGCGGCGGTCACGCCGGCATCGAAGCGGCGGCGGCGGCGGCCAATATGGGCGTAAAAACGCTGCTGCTGACCATTTCGCTGGATAATATTGGCTGGATGAGTTGCAACCCCAGCATTGGCGGCTCGGCCAAAGGCCACCTGGTGCGCGAAATTGACGCGCTGGGCGGGGTAATGGGCCGCCTCACCGACCAAACCCACATCCAAATCCGCATGCTCAACTACAGCAAAGGGCCGGCGGTGCACGCGCTCCGCGCCCAGGCCGATAAAAAACGGTACGCCTACACCGTGCAGCGCATGCTGGAAAGCACTCCCAACCTCGATATCCGGCAGGCGATGGTGGATGGGTTACTGGTGCAGGGCGACCGGATTTGCGGCGTGCAAACCCAACACGGCGCGCGCTACCGGGCCAAAGCCGTGGTGCTGACCACCGGCACGTTTTTAAACGGGCGCATCATCACCGGCGAAAGCATCAGCGAGGGCGGGCGCGCCAGCGAAAAGGCCGCCATTCACCTTTCTACCTCGCTGCGCGAACTGGGTTTTACGCTGGGCCGGCTAAAAACCGGCACCCCGCCGCGCCTCGATGCCCGCACCATTGATTTTAGCCAGACCATTATTCAGTACGGCAGCGACGAGCCGCTGTACTTTAGCTTTGAAAACGTAGAAAACCCACCCGCGCCCCCGGCATGGCTCAACCAACCGGCCCACCCGGTGTATCCCATTCCGCGCCAAACCGGCTGGCGGCCCCAAATGCCCTGCTACCTGGTGCACACTCAAACCGCCACCCACAACGTTATCCGCGCCAACCTGCACCGCGCCCCGCTGTTCAGCGGCATCATCGAAGGGGTGGGGCCGCGCTACTGCCCCAGCATCGAAGATAAAATTGTGCGCTTTGCCCACAAAGACAGCCACCAGCTTTTTTTAGAGCCGGAAGGCTGGGACACCACCGAGGTTTACTTGCAGGGCGGCAACACCAGCCTGCCCGAAGACGTGCAATGGGAACTGGTGCGCTCCATTCCGGGGCTGCAAAACGTAGAAATTATGCGGCTGGGCTACGCCATTGAATACGATTACGTACCGCCCGACCAGCTTTCGGCCTGGCTAGAGACCAAACGGATCGAAGGGCTGTTCCACGCCGGGCAAATCAACGGCACCACCGGCTACGAAGAAGCCGCCGCGCAAGGGTTGATTGCCGGCATCAACGCCGCGCTCAAGGCCCAGCAGCGCCCTCCAATCACCATTGGCCGCGACCAGGGCTACATCGGCGTATTAATTGATGATCTGGTCACAATGGAGCACACCGAACCGTACCGGCAAATGACCTCGCGGGCCGAATACCGGTTGTTGCTGCGGCAGGATAACGCCGACCTGCGCCTGGCTCATCTGGGCTACGAAGCCGGGCTGGTACCGCGCCGGCGCTTTGAGGCCATCGAAGCCAAACGCCGGGCCATTGAAGCCGAAATTGCCCGCCTGCAAAAAACCAACATCTCCGGGGCCAATGGAGCCAGCCAAATTTTAGCCCAACTGGGCCTGCCGCCCGCCGAAAACGGCTTAAACGCGCAGCAACTTTTGCGCCGCCCCGAAGTGGACTACAGCGTAATCAACGCGCTCACGCCGCCGCCCCAACCGCTGCCCGCCAGCGTAGCCGAGCAGGTGAGCATCGAAACCAAATTTGAAGGCTACATTGCTAAACAGAGGCAGCAGGTTGAGCGGGTAAAACGGCTCGAAACCCGGCGCATCCCCGCCACCTTTAATTACGATACCGTTACCGGCCTGCGCACCGAAGCCCGGCAAAAACTCAAACAGTTCAAACCGGCCACCGTAGGCCAGGCCGGACGCATTGCCGGCGTAAACCCCGCCGACATCAGCCTGTTGCTGGTGCACCTGGAAAAACGGTCGTTGGAAAAATGACGGCAGACCGTTGGCCTAATTAGCCCGTTACCGCTTTCGCATATTTTGGTTTGTGGTATAATGCCTCGATTAAAAATCGCAACAGGCTAACGCCTGCGTTTGACGCTTTTACATAACAGGAGTTTTCAATGCCTCAAATTACCATCCCGTCATTTGTCATTACGGGACTGCAAGTTGTACTGGCCTTTTTTGGCGCTTTTTTTGTAGCGCTGTGGATTAGCTTGATTGTGTGGACTTTCCGCGATGCCCGCCGCCGCTCCCGCGACATTTTTGCCGTGCTGCTGGCCACGCTGATGGCCGCCATTTTTGGCCCGCTGGGCTTGCTGCTCTACGCGCTGCTGCGCCCGCCGGTAACGCTGGCCGAACTGTACGAACGGTCGCTGGAAGAAGAAGCCCTGCTGCAAGACCTGGAAGAGCGCCCGCGCTGCCCCGGTTGTTCGCGGCAGGTAAAAGACGAGTGGATTCTGTGCCCGGATTGCCACACCACCCTGAAAAACGTGTGCGCCAACTGCGGCAGCAAACTGCACCTGGCCTGGACCATTTGCCCCTGCTGCGCCACTCCGGTAAAAGCGGAACAACCCTTTAACCAGAGTTTTGATAACTCGTCGGGGCAACGCGCCGTGGCTACCCAGCGCATGCAACAACCCGCGCCAGAACCGGCTATTGAGCGAGAAGCCTACATGCCAACCCCAGCGCCGGCATATCCCCGGCCCGCCGCCGGGCCGTCTGCGCCCACCATTGGCCAGCAGCCCATTCCCACGCCGCCCAGCACCCGCAGCACCGACGAAACCCGCCCGCAAACTGCTCTGTAACCGGCGGTTTATCAACCCAACAAAAAAAAGCGAGGCCCAACCGCCTCGCTTTTTATTTTTTTGCAGGTTACTTTCAGGGAGCCGGAATTTCGGGTGGCGGCGCGGCTGCTGTAAGAATTTTGCTGCTTTTACTGTTTCTGGCCGGGCGCTTTTGGCGCTCCTCTTTACGGTGCAGGTAATCGGGGTGGGTGGTTAAATTGCGAAAGAAATAAATGTGCTGGGTTTCATCGCCAAAGCCCAGTTTTTGGAACAGGTTAATAGCCGGTTGATTTTCGATGCTGGTGTCTACCAGCATCATCCGCGCCCCCATTGCAATAAATTGCTCGGTGATGCGGTTAACCAGCCGCTCGCCCAGGCCGATGCCGCGCAACTCCGGCGCAACGCCCAGCCATAGCAAATAACCGTAGCTCCAGGCGCTGTGCCGCTTTTCGATGAGCGTGCCCAGCACAAACCCTACCACCCGCCCCTTCTGGTCAGCCACCAGGCAGGACTCGCCATCGGAGGCGAACATTTCCACAATTTCGTACTCATCCCAGGTGCGGTACAGCGTGGGCCAATCCACCGTAAACAGGCGCTCGCCCAACGCGTACACCGCCGACAGGTCTTCGAGCGTCATCTCCCGGATAATCACATTTTGCTCTTTGGGTTTGGGTTTAGGCCGGGGTTTGGCTTTGGACTTAACTTTTACTTTGGGTTTGGGCCGGGAGGCATGCGGTACCGGTTGCGTTTCCTGCTTTTTGGCTTTGTCTTTTTTCTTGTCTTTGTTTTTTTTACGCTTCTTTGACATCAATCGCCGCCTGTTTTCCCGTCACTTTACTCTCAGCCCGGCAGAGTTGCAAGTTGCGACAAACGCAAAATCCGCATCAATGGTACAAGCCCTGGTTGCAGTCGCGCTGGCAAATCCAGTTGCCTTCGAGCACGGTAGCGTCGGGAAAAACCAGTTTGGCCACTTTAGGCGCCGAAACCGGCGTAAATTGTTTGCACTGGGCGTTAAAGCCTTTGTCAAAATTGGGGCAATCGTACCGCACCACCATCATACTCCACCAGCCCGGTGTGTCTATTGGATTATAAAACACCATATCCCACTGGCCGGGCGCGTAGTTGGGGTAGTGATGGCTGGGGCCGCTGGGATGGGTTAACGCGCTCCAGGTGCCGTTGTACATAAACAGGCTGTAGCCGTTAACCGGCTGCCCCTGCTGATTGCGCAGGTAGCCCGCAAACCGGCCCACCACCGCGTTGGGCGAGTAACTCCAGCGCGATTCCGGCGTAAATTGATCCCGCCCGACGGGCGCTTCTGCCGGCCCAACCACCGGCAAAGTGGCGGGATCGCCATTAATTTGAAGGAGCGGCGCAAAAATCCAGGCGATTACGCCGGTGGGCGGCCTGATTTGCAGCCACAGGCCATCGGCGCTGCGCCCCACCGCCGGCGCGGTTACGGCGGCGGGCAGGGTTTGCAGCGGCGGATTGGCCAGGCCGGTGGCGCTGAACACCTGCATATTTTGCACGGTTGTTACCGTAACCGGCCCGCCGGCCGGTTGAGGCGTTACGCCGGGCCGCCGCGACCAATCGCACAGGTCAATCCGGCTTGCTTCGCCGCCGGGCGGCACGGTAAAAGGGCGCAGGCTGTGGTCGGGGCAATCGCTGGTAAGGCCGCACGGCACGGCCTGCGAGTAGCTGCCTTCCAGCCCGGTGCCGGTGGTGCGGGCATAAGCCACATACTCGCCGGGCGGCAGCGTTTGACGGTACTCGGCCTGCCCGGCAGCCACAGCGAGCGTGGTTTCTGCGCCGGTGGCGTTATTTTTAAACGTAATATTAACCGCCGGGTTAAACGAGCCGGGATAGCACACCCGCCCGCTTACCGCGCCGGGGCCGCTGCCGGGCGTGGGCGTGGCAACGGGCGACGCTGGCGGGGGCGTTACCACCGGCGAGGTAGCCGCCACGGCAATCGAAGTGGACACGCGCACCGGCACAGTCGCCGAAGCCGGCGGCGTTTGGGCGCAGCCGGTTAATCCCCAAATTAAACCCGCAAGTAAAAATAAACGGTAGTTGATGATAAACCTCCTTTTGTGGCAACCCGACAGAGACGCATCGCTCTGTTTTGATTCGGCTTGCCTTTGTGCTACAATAGCACGTTGCTTAGAATGTATGTTCTAATATGTCAAGTAAAATTGGGTGGAATATGGTTCACGCAGAAAAAATTATAGTTAAAGGCGCTAAAGAACACAATCTCAAAAATATTGATGTGGAAATTCCGCGCCACAAACTGGTGGTTTTTACCGGCGTTAGCGGCAGCGGCAAAAGCTCACTGGCGTTTGACACCCTTTACGCCGAGGGGCAGCGCCGTTATGTAGAGAGTCTGTCCAGCTACGCCCGCCAATTTTTGGGGCAAATGGAAAAACCCAAAGTTGATTTTATTGGTGGCCTCAGCCCGGCCATCGCCATTGAGCAAAAAGTGGTCAGCAAAAACCCGC
Organism: uncultured Caldilineaceae bacterium; assembly: GCA_964517605.1. GTDB lineage: Bacteria > Chloroflexota > Anaerolineae > 4572-78 > J111 > J095. Next base: position 79,601 of record CAZFCE010000014.1, read on the forward strand.
GCAGCACCGTGGGCACCGTGACCGAGGTGTACGATTACCTGCGGGTGCTGTTTGCCCGCGTGGGCACGCCGCACTGTTACAACTGCGGGCGCGAGGTGAAAGCCCAAACCAGCCAGCAAATCACCGAGCAGATTACCGGCCTGCCGCCCGGCAGCCGGCTGCAACTGCTGGCTCCGGCGGCCAAAGGGCGCAAAGGCACCTTTGAGGAATTTTTTGCCCAGGCCCGCACCGACGGCTTTGCCCGCGTTCGGGTTGATGGCGTTATCTCCGAGTTGGATCAGCGCCTCAAACTGGCCAAAAACAAAAAGCACGATATTGAACTGGTGATAGACCGGCTGATTATCCCCGCCGAGCCGGACGCCGATTTTACCAGCCGCCTGGCCGATTCGGTGGAGACGGCGCTGCGTTGGGGCGAAGGCATGCTCATTGTTGATGTGATTGACGGCGAAGAACTGTTGCTCAGCGAAGCCAGCGCCTGCCCGCACTGCGGCCTCAGCTTCCCGGAGCTAACGCCGCAAATGTTCAGCTTTAACTCGCCGTTAGGCGCTTGCCCGGAGTGCAACGGCCTGGGCGTGCGCTACGAATTTGACCCCGACCTGTTCATCAACCCGGCCAAATCCATTAACCAGGGCGCGGTGCTGCCCTGGGGCGAACTGCTCAAAAAGAAAAGCTGGGCTAACCAGATTGCTGGCCAAATCGCCGAACGCTTTAACATCAGCCTGGATACCCCCTGGCCGGAACTGCCCGCCGACGTGCGCCAGCTGATTTTACACGGCAATCCCAACATCCGCTTTAAATACCAAAGCGAACATTTTAGCGGCAACTGGCCCTACGAAGGCGTGATCAACAGCACCCGCCGCCGCTACAAAGAAACCCAATCGCAGGGCATGCGCGATTATTACAGCCAGTACCTCAGCGAGCAACCGTGCCTTACCTGCCACGGCCTGCGCCTGCGCCCCGAAGCCCGCGCCGTAAAACTGGGCGGGCGCACCATGCCCGATGTGACCGGTATGACCATTGCCCAGGCCTACGCCTGGATTTGCGGCCTGCGCGGTGAAAAGGTAGAACTCCGCGCGCGCGGTATTGTTGAGCCGGGCCGTAACGGCAACCACCGGCCCGCGCCCGAAGTGCAGCCACTCAGCGGCCCGCAACTCGAAGTGGCCGAAGAACTGCTCAAGGAAATCCGCGACCGGCTTAAATTTATGCTGGATGTGGGGCTATACTACCTTACGCTGGATCGGGCCGCGCCCACGCTTTCCGGCGGCGAAGGGCAGCGCATTCGGCTGGCCTCGCAGATTGGCTCCGGGTTGGTGGGCGTGATGTACATTCTGGATGAACCGTCCATTGGCCTGCACCAGCGCGATAACCGCCGCCTGCTGGACAGCCTGCTGCGCCTGCGAGACCTGGGCAACACCGTGCTGGTGGTTGAACACGACGAAGAAACCATGGCCGCCGCCGACTGGATTATTGATTTTGGCCCCGGCGCGGGCGTGCTGGGCGGGCAGGTGGTGGCCGCCGGCACCCCGGCGCAAATCAAAGCCGCCCCCGCCTCGCTGACCGGGCAATACCTGGCCGGCCACATCTCGGTTGAAAGCGGCGCGGGCCGGCGCAACCCCAATGGCCGCTGGCTGGAACTGGGCGGCGTTACTCACCACAACCTGCACAACGTTACCGCCCGCTTTCCGTTGGGCTGTTTTACGGCCATCACCGGGGTGAGCGGCAGCGGCAAAAGCAGCCTCATCACCGAAACGCTGTACCCGGCGCTGGCCCGCCAGTTGCACCGCGCCCACGAGCGCCCCGGCCATTTTGAGCGCCTCGACGGGCTGGACAGCGTGGATAAAGTCATCCACATTACGCAGGACCCCATTGGCCGCACGCCGCGCAGCAACCCGGCCACCTACGTAAAACTGTGGGACGACATCCGCAACCTGTTTGCCGAGGTGCCGGAAGCCAAAGCGCGCGGCTACAAATCGGGCCGCTTCAGCTTTAACGTCAAGGGCGGTCGCTGCGAAGCCTGCCAGGGCTACGGCCAAAAACTGGTAGAAATGCACTTTTTACCGGATGTGTGGATTACCTGCGATGTCTGCAAGGGGCTGCGCTTTAACAAGGAAACGCTGCAAGTAAAATACAAAGGCAAAAACATAGCCGAAGTGCTGGATATGGACGTGGCCGAGGCGCTGAACTTTTTTGAAAACGTGCCGCGCCTTAAACGCATCCTCACCACCCTGCACGATGTGGGGCTGGATTACGTTAAACTGGGGCAAAGCGCCACCACGCTCTCCGGCGGCGAGGCCCAACGGGTGAAGCTGGCCAAAGAGTTGAGCCGCGTGGCCACCGGCGACACCGTGTATATTCTGGATGAGCCAACCACCGGCCTGCACTTTGCCGACATTCAGAAATTGCTCGATGTGCTGCACCGCCTCACCGATGCCGGCAACAGCGTGATTGTGATTGAGCACAACCTGGACGTAATCAAAAGCGCGGACTGGATTTTAGATTTGGGGCCGGAAGGCGGCGACGACGGCGGGCAAATCATCGCGGCGGGCACGCCGGAGCAGGTAGCCCAGGTAGAGAGCAGCCACACCGGCGCATTTTTACGGCGGGCGCTGGTCGGCAGGCAGGTGGCCTGACCGAGAAGGCTCAACCGGATTTCAGGAGGCGACGAGACGAATGAGGAGTGAGGAGTGAAAAATCGGCTCACTCCTCACTTCTCACTCCTCACTTTTACCCCGCAATAAAAACGCCCTGCGCCCTTTGCGCCCGCTGCGGCGATTCCTCGCTACGCCTGCTCCATCAACTTTTGTTTTAAGGCCGCAAACTCGGCCTCGGTGATGGCCCCTTTGCTGCGTAATTGCTCCAGCTTTTCCAGCGATTCCAGCAGCGTGGCCACGCCGCCCGCCGCCGGAGCCTGCGGTTTTTCCTGCTCCGCCTTCAGGTTGGCGGCCACTTCTTTGCCTTCTTCAAAAAAGTCGTGGTACACCTTTTTGGCCGAGGCCCAATCCACATCAAACAGCGTGCCGCCGGATTCAAAATGCTCCACCGCCACGCGCCCCACGGCATAGGTTGAGGCCCCGGACAAAATGGACATGGACACGCCGCCCAGCACCGTGCCAAAACCGGGAATAATTTTAAGCAGGCTCGCGCCGATTTTGGCAAAAGTGGCGCTGGTGAGCGCGGCCACAAACGTTTTGCCGGTGGAGGCGTTGTAATCCACCCCGTACAGGCCGGTGAGCTGGCTGAGCATATCAATCTGAATGGCGGTGACGGCGGCAAAATCAAGCAGCGGCAGCGGAAGCAACCCGCCGCCCATCGCCCAAATCACGTGTCTTTGAATGATTTTATCGGCTTCGGTTCTTTTGGTCATAAATTTTATCCTTTCCGGGATTAGACAGGGCAGCCCTTACAATTCTGTCTCTTATTATAACCCACAATGTCACCGCCGCACCTATCCAAAGTCAGGTTAATTAGAGCTTGACCAATATCTCTTTTTGAGATACATTATCTTTACCATGCATATCATCACCCGCAAGCGAATTAGCGACTTCATAGAGAAATATCCCGATAGCCAATCATCGCTGGAGAGCTGGTATGTTATCATCAAAAAGAATGATTATGCCTCTTTGGCCGAAATAAAAACCCATTTTTCCGGCGCTGATTATGTAGAAGGATTTATTGTGTTCAACATCAGCGGCAATAAATACCGGCTGATTGCTGCGGTTCACTTTAACCGGAAAAAAGTATATATTCGAGACATTTTAACGCACGTAGAGTACAGCAAAAACAAATGGAGATTGTAAGATGTTGCAACCGCAACTGGTGGAAAATTTCGCTCAAACCGCCCGGTTTATATTTGTGCCCACCACCGCAGAGGAGTTTGAAAAACTGAGCCTGCTGCTGGATGAGATGACTGATATTGTCCGGGATGACGAAACTCACCCGCTGGCTAATTTGATGGACGTGCTGGGGGTTTTGATTGAAACCTACGAGAACGAGCGCATCCCGGAACCCGAAGGTGAGGCCATTGCCATTCTGAAACATTTTATGGCGGAACACAACTTAAAACAGAGCGACATGACCGAACTGGGCAGCCAGGGCGTGGTTTCGGAAATACTAAACGGAAAGAGAGCCTTAAACTTGCGGCAAATCAAGGCGTTGAGCCGGAGGTTTGGCGTTTCGGCGGCGGTGTTTATGTAAAAAACCGGCTGCTTTGAGCGGCGGCGGGTTATTCAAACCGCCAGCGCGTGGCCGTGTTGAGAAAATCGTGTTCCAGCCAGGCCAGCGCCACCTGCGGGCGCGCCACCCAGATGGCCGCATTGGCCCCGGCTTCACTCAACTTCAGATGGTACTTGGCGGCGTAGGCGTCATCCAGTGGCGGCAGTTGGGCGGTATCCGTGAGCAGTTCAACCACGCCTTCGAGGATAACCACCTCGTCGCCGCTTTCCAGGTGCACGGCCACTGCCGGGTTGGCCGCCAAATTTTTGCCTTTCACCGAGTTTGGATCGGTGCCAAAGTACAGGGCGTTTTCCAGCCACACCCCCCACACCGGCGATACGTGCGGGCGGCCATCGGGCCGGGTAGTGCCCAGCCAGTAGTTGCGGGCCAGCGTCAGGCGCAAATCGGCCCAACTCCACGGCAAAAAATTGGCCGAGTCCGCCGCCGCCAGCCCGTAATCGGCGGGCATGCGCGGCCTGCCCGTAAGCGTTGGCCCGGCAGAATTAGCAGCGTTTGGGTTTGGCATAAGTTCCTCTCAAATTTATGGCTATCAAATCACATTTTGAAAATAACCGGCAAATACAGCGAAAACGGATATTCTCCGCCAAGATAACGAACAACCGCAATATCGCCGTTATAACCAAAACCGGCCACTACTATTTTACCATCACGGTCAAGCGCCATTGCCAGGCCCTGGCTCGAAGTTCCGTTGAGGGTAGTGGTGACAATGCCCGTACCGTTAAACGTATAGTCCAAATTCCCATCGCGGTTATACCGGATGGCCATAAATCTGGGACTTCCGCCGCTGTCACAAGCGCCGGCAACCACCAGCTTGCCGTTACCCTGAACTGCCACCGACATACCATAGGCAACAGGACCAACAGCGGTGGTTACTATGCCGGTATGCTTAAACGTTGTATCCAGGCTGCCATCGGGATTGTAACGAACCAAAGCCACACGCGCGGCACCGTTGGTATCAATATCTCCGGCAACCACAATTTTGCCATCGGTTTGGATTGCAACTGAATTTGCCCTGTCGTACTTGCCGGTGACAGCAGTAATAACAATGCCGGAATTATTAAATGTTTCATCCAGGCTACCGTCAGGCTTGTAACGAACGAGAACAAAGTCTGAATTACTATCGCCGCCATTGCTACTACCGGCAACTACTATTTTGCCATCGGCTTGAACGGCTACAGCCACCCCGCTGCTCACACTTTCGATTGCGGTGGTCACAATCCCGGTGCTGTTAAAATCGGTATCCAGACTGCCGTTGGCATTATACCGAACCACCGCCAGGTTATTGTTAGCACTCCCGGCAACCACAATTTTGCCATCCGCTTGAACGGCAACAGAACGCCCGTAAGCATTGCCGTTATCAATAGTCGTGGTCACAATTCCGGCACTGTTGAACGCCGGGTCAGGGCTGCCATCGGCAAGATAACGAATTACAACAATTACATCTTTAATACCGATACTTCTTCCGGCAACTACAATCTTTCCATCAGCTTGAATGGCAACCGACTGTTTATAAGAAAGGCTACCAACACTGGTGGTCACAATTCCGGTGCCATTGAACGCCGGGTCAGGGCTGCCATCGGGATTGTAGCGGAGTACGGCTATATTAGTGCTGTATTCGGAGTTACCGGCAACCACTATTTTGTTATCGGCCTGAACAGCGACGCCAAATCCTTGATCCCAACTGCCGCTAACAGACGTGGTTACAATCCCCGTGCCGTTAAAACCGAGGTCAAGGTCGCTGGGCTTGTCTGCCAAAACAACACGGCTCCAGCCCACCCACACCAGTAAAGCTAAGGCAAAATTCAAGAAAAATTTCATGTTCATGCCTTCTGCAAGAAACCTATCGCCTAAGGTTAAGTGGCGGTGAACGCAGCCCATTGTTTTCACGATGGGTTATTCAGCGGTGGCGGCGCGCCACAACCCGGCAATTAACGCCTCGATGGTGGGGCGGTGGGCCAGTTTGGCCAGCCACTCCGCCGGGATGCCCGCTGCGCCGTAAAAGGCTCCGGCCAGTTGGCCGTACACGGCGGCGGTGGTGTCGGCGTCGTTGCCCAGGTTGGCCGCTTGCAGGCAGCCGGCGCGGAAGTTGTTGGTGTGGTAAAACGCCCACAACGCCGCCTCCAGCGAATCAACCACGTAGCCCGTCCCTTTAATTTGAGGCGGGTTTTTCTCTTTGTAAGAGCCGGCGGCGATGGCGGCAATGGCAGGGTGCAGCGGTTGGGCCGCCCAGATGTAGCCGGGCGAAAGCAAATCGGCCTTATCTGCGCCGTTGATGGCCCCCACCAGCAGGCCCGCCAAAAAACGGCAGGCGTCAACGGCAGCGGGCGCGGCGTGAGTGGTTTTGGAGCTTTGGCCGGCCAATTCAATGGCCAGGGCCGGCTGGTTGAGGTAAAACATGGGCACGGGGGCCAGCCGCATTATCGAGCCGTTGCCGGCGGTGTTGGGATTGGCCGAGCCGGCCAGCGGTTCGCCGGTTTGTTTAAACCGATGCAGCGCCCCGGCCACGGTGTTGCCAATATCAAAACAGTAGCCGTTGCTGCTCATGTAGCCATCGCGCTGCCAGCGCACGTAACGCTCCATCTGGTCGTGGGCGTCAAAACCCTGTTGCTCAACCAGGCTGGCGGCCAAACAAAGCGCCATGCTGGTGTCATCGGTCCATTGGCCGGGCTGCAACCCAAACGGGCCGCCGCCCACCATGTCGGCAATCGGTGTGAACGTGCCCGGCGATTTAAACTCCAGCGTGGTGCCAACGGCATCGCCTACAGCCAGGCCCAGCAGCGCCCCGGCAAAACGGTTAAACCGGGCGTCATCCATGCGCGGCTTCCATCCACCGGCGGATATAGTCGGCCTGTTCGTCGGTTTCCGGGGAGTGGGGCTTGCGCTCTTTTTTGGCCATATTTTGCCACAGCCGGGTAATTTCTTGCAGGGCTTCGCTGCCGGTGTTGCCGTGGCGCACCAAATAGCAGCCCACCACCGTGCCGGTGCGGCCAATGCCGCCCCAGCAATGCACGTACACGGTTTGGCCGGCAGCCAGCGCCGCATCAATGGTGTTGAGAATTTTTACCATGTGCTGCGGCGAACCGGGCAGGCTGGTATCTTTAATAGACAGGCGATGGTACTCAACCGGCAGGCCGCGCTGCCGGGCCTCATCCTGCAAAAAACCATCGTAGTGGGTCAATTCGTGCGGCTCGGTCAGGTCAATAAACACGTTCACCCCGGCATCAAGGTAGCGATTGAGTTTGGCGCGGGCCGGCGCTTCGGTTTTGGCGCCGGGGTATTCGCCGGCCAAAAATTTGCCGGGGATGAGCCAGTAGGTGTTGTCGTCCGGGCGGGGCGGTTGCTGGGCCGGGCCGCGCAACTTAGCGCCATCGCCGGGGAGATTGGGCAAAACGGTTGGGGGATTCATCGGTTTTCCTTTTCAAATAAACGCGCCGGGGCGTCGGGCGGCACAATTACCGTGAGCGCGCCGGGCGCAACTTCTACTTCAACGGGCGTGTGGCCCACAATTTCGGCATCGGCGTGAACGGGCAGCTTTTCTTTGGCCGATAGGGTGAGGCGGCGGGTGCGATGCAGGTGAAAGTCCGGGTCTTGCACGTGGCGGCCCAACGTAAGCCCCAGCACATGTTTAAAGGTTGAGGGCCAACGGTGGCCCACCATAATCGCCACATCCAGCAGCCCGTCATCGAGTTTGGCTTCGGGGGCCAGCCGCCACACCCGGCCATAAAGCTGGCCGTTGCTCACCACGGCCATTAGCAGCCGCTGGCGCACCACGCCTTCATCCATGGTGATGGTGGCCCGCGTACCCATAAAATCGTAAATCACCATCATGCTGGCAATGAGCCACGAGGCGTAATTAACGGAGCGGGAGCCGCCGGACGGGGGTTTGGATTGGGTAATGGCGGCGTCAAGCCCCACGCCGCACCACATTAAAAAATAGCGCGAGGTGTTGTCCTCAAGCCGCACCTGGCCCAAATCTATCACCCGGCGTGGCCCGGTGGCGATAATTTCGGCCCCTTTGATTACCGCATCCAGGGCCAGCGGCGACCAGATGGGAATGCCGACATCGGCGGCAAAAACGTTGGCGGTGCCGGCGGGCAGCACGCCCATCGCCACCGAGGTATTAGCCAGCCCGTTGCAAACCTCGTTCACGGTGCCATCGCCGCCCACGGCAACGACCACATCAAAGCCATCGGCCACGGCCTGCCGAGCCAACAGCGTGGCATCGCCTTTTTTTTGGGTGTCTACCCGCTTCAGTTCGCAACCCTGTTTAAGCAGATAATCCTGGGCATCGCGCAGTTGGTTTTTAAAGGCGATTGGCCCGGCGTTGGGGTTTACAATCAGGCAAATTTTCATGGGGCGGTGGGTTTAAAATCTATAAAGCTGTAGCCCACGCCGCGCTCGGTGAGGATGTATTTGGGGTTGCCGGGGTCCGGCTCTATTTTTTGGCGCAGATAGGTGATGTACAGCCGCACGTACTGGCTTTCGTCGCGGTATTCGTAGCCCCACACTTTGGAAAGAATCATCTCGTGGGTAAGCACCTGCCCGGCATTTTGCACCAAATGGTACAGCAGCCGGTATTCGGTGGGGCGCAGTTTTATTTCTTTGCCGCCCACCTGGACCACCCGCCGGTTAAAATCAATCCGCAGGTAATCATCAACTTTGATGGTTGAACTGGCCGATTGCCCCGGCGCGTCCATATCAACCCGGCGCAGCACGGCTTTGATGCGGCTGGCCAGTTCGCGCGGGCTAAAGGGTTTGGTGACGTAGTCGTCCGCGCCCAGTTCCAGCCCTTTAACCTTGTCGCTTTCGTCGTTGCGCACGGTGAGCATAATTACGGGGACGGTGGCGGTTTCGCGGATAATCCGCAGCGCCTCAAAGCCGTCCATTTCGGGCATCATCACATCAAGCAGCACCAGGTCGGGCAGGTTTTCGCGCACCCGGTCAATGGCTTCCAGCCCGTTGCCCGCCTCGATGACGCGGTAGCCTTCCAAATCCAGGTTCATTTGCATAAAGCGCCGCATCCGGGCTTCGTCATCAACTATTAAAATAAGTTTTGAATCCGCTTTTTTGGCCATAAAATTTACTCGCTAACGGTTGGGTCTCGCGCCCAAAAATGGCGGCGAAACAGGAAAGTCAACGTTAATATTATCTAAAGGAGCGGGCAGATGTCAATTTTGCGGCGTAGTTGGCGGGCCAACCCAAACAAAATAAAGGCCGGCAATGCGCCGGCCCTTAAAAGGTAATTCAAAGTTGAGTAGCCGCCACCGGCGGCTGGTTGGATCAGCCTCAGCCACCGCCGGAGGCTTGCTTCATTTTTAGTTTTACTTTGGATTCAAACACAATATCCTTAAATTCGGTAGGTTCCGGGTAGGCCGCCGGGTACTGCGCCCCCAACGCCGCCGGAAAGGTGTAACGCAAGGAATCATCACCGAAAGCGGGCGTTACCATTGCCACGGCGGTGGGCGGCGACCCCGCCGGCTGCACATTAAAGGTATCGAGCCATTTGTTAACCCCGCCTTCAAGAATATACACATTGGGCACGCTTTCGGCCACCAGCGTTTTCCAGGCGGCGGTGGCGGCGGCTTCATTGTTGCCCATCACTACAAACAGGGTGTTGGCCGGTTTTTGCCGCAAATCGTAGGCCAGCGCCGGCAGATTTTCCGGCGCAACCAATTGGGCGTCGTTCAGGTGGAACAGGTTGTAATCGCTTTCGGGCCGCACATCGAGCAGCACCGTTTGCACCCGGTCGTTGTAAATATAGCTCAACACCTCGGCGGGGTGAATGTACACCGCGCGGCTGTCCAGCAACGGCTGCTTTTCGGCGGCCATTTGCTGCCATTTGGCGGCAGAGGTGGGCTGGCCAATCAGCATAACCGCCACGGCCACGGCAATCAACGCCGCCGCACCGGCCATTTTGTAGGGACGCTGCTCGGTTTTGGGCGGGATGCCGGTCATCCAGGCTTCTACTTTTTCTACCACCCAGAACAAAAACACGGCCATTATTACAATGCCGGCTACCAGCACTCCGGCGGGCAATCCAAACAATTCCGGCAGGGTAAAGCGGCCCATAAAAGACGAATTCCAAAAGCCGCTCAGCCAGCTATCAACGGTTTCGCCAAAAGCAAAAATGCCCAACAGCAGCCCCAACACAAAAAACATACCATCTTTTTTAAGGGTAGCGACCGCTACCAAAGAGGTGCCCGGTCAGAAGCCGCCGATGACGAAACCCACGCCCATAATCAGGCCGCCCACCACGCCGGGCCACAGGTACGTGGGGTTTACATACACCCGGTTGTAATCGAGCAGGCCCAGGCCGGTAGCGCCAAACACCAGCACCATAGCCACCACAATGGCGGTGAACATCACTTTAAAAACGGTCATATCCGTAAGGTAAAATTGAGCCGCCAGCTTGGTAGAGTTGCCAAAGCCGCCCATTTCCAGCACGTAGCCAAAGGCAAACCCAATGAGCAGCGCCACCAGGTAGTAGCCAACTTTGCCGTACACGGCCTCAATGGGAAAAGGGCCGGGGAACGATGCCAACAAGTTCATAATTGCCTCCTTATGTCCACAACCGGCGCAGCAGGTAAGCCACGGCGTAGGCTCCGGCAAACACGGCCAGCAAAAAGGCCCAACTGCCCACCGACAGCACCGCTCCGCCCGATAAACCCTGGCCGGAGGTGCAGCCGCGGGCAAACCGCGCGCCGTAGCCCATTAAAATGCCGCCCAAAAAGGCCATCACCCAGCGCGTTTTTACGGTGATGCGCGGGCCTTTGTTGGTTTCGCTCTGCACCCGGTAGTGAATTAACCCGGAGGCAAAACCGCCCATCAGCACGCCCACGCTTAAAAACACCCAGTAATCATCCAGTGGATTTTTCTCGCCGCCGGCCATGCTGATGAGGTACGGCACCTGGTTAACGTGCTGCGGGGCTACGGCATCTTCCAGAAAAACCACGTACCGGTTAAGCGGGCCAGACGCGCCCAACCCGCTGCCGGTGAGAAAGAAGGCCGTAAACAACACCACGCCCAGCAACAGGCCAGCCAGGTACGGGTTAGCATACGGTTTGGGTTGTTTTTTTACAGTTACGGTTACAGCCATAATTAAATCGCCTCCATCGCTTCGGGCCGGTCAGCTTCGCCGGCAGAAACCTCCAGTTCATCCCAGCCGTTCATCATAGATTGCACGCCGCCCAGCACGGTGTGGCCGGTGGTGGTCAGGTACATGTGCATCACAATAAACGAAGCCAGCAGCCAGGCTATCAGCGAGTGAATGGGGGCCAGCACCGGCAGCCCGCCCAGCATTTGCGCCTGAGCCGGCCATAGTTGCATGCCCCACATCACCACCCCGGTAATCACTTGCAGCGGCAACAGCACGTTGAGCAGGCCAAAATAAACCACCTGCTGCAACGGATTAAATTTTTTCTGCGGCGTTTTTTCAAACGGATGCGGCTCATTTTTAAAGATGCCGCGCAGGTAGTAGCTGGCCTGCGTGACCATTTCCAGGGCAAAACCGCTGGGTTTGGGGATAAACTGCCGGATTTCGCCGCTGGCCACGTGATAAAACACGGCCAAAAAGGCGTTGGTCAGCAAAATAAAGCCCAACACGTTATGCACCTGCACCACATACGGAAACGAGAACGCGCCAAACATATCCGGTTTGTGGATAATCAGGCCGGTAAAAATCAGCAAAAAGATGGCCGCCGCTTGCAGCCAGTGCCACAACCGCTCGTACACGGTGTACATATACACCGACCGGGTGGCGTGAGCGTGGCGCGGCAGCCGCGCGGCCCAGTATACCCGCAACCCGGAATGAACCAGCACGCCCACGGCGGTGCCCAAAAAGGCCAGCACGCCCAACCAGTCAATCCATTTTACCGAGCTGTAGCCAAACACGTACAACCCCTCGGCGGTCACATCCGGCTGGTAACTCAGGCTGCCATCCGCCGCCACTTTAAATTGACCGGCGGCAGCCAGGCGTTCTGCGCCAAAAAACTGGGGCATTACGCCGCCGGGCAAATAAGCCGCCACCGGCATAGGCGCGGCCACCCGCGAGGCTTGGCTGTGGCACACGGCGCAATCCTTGGTGGCCCACTCGCCGTTGGTAACGTTGTGGTTAATGTTGTACGGCTGCACTTCGGCTTTAATGTGAACATTGTCCAGCCCCAGCGCCGTCAGGTTTTGTTTGATGAGCGCCTCTTTTTCCGGGGTGTTCAGGCGCAACTCAGAATTGTCCAGCGCGCCATTCTTGTTGGCGTCAAACGCGGCCAGCACCTCCGGGCGATACTGGCCGTTGGCCAGGTAGGCCGCCTGCAAATCAATCTGGCGCACCGGGCGCTCCGGCTGGCCGTACACCCAATACCAGGCCGCAATCAGGTTAAACGGGCCAATCGGCGCGCCGCCGCCCGCCCGCTGTTGCGGCAACAGCACGGGGTTAAACCCGGTAATCAGCGTGGTGATGTTGCTGGTGTCGCCCTCGGCCCCCCGACACACGCGCAAATTTTGGCCGGCAGAGTTAACCACCGTCCAGTCAACCTGTTGTAACGCCGGGCCGTGCATTTTGGGGATGTGGCAGCTTTCGCAGCTAACATTGGCAAAGTGAGCCTGTTTATAAGGCAGCCAATCATGGCCGGCGGCGGGGTCGTGGCAACCTTCGCAGCGGCGCATGCTGGCGTTGTACTCCGGCGCGGCGGTGCTTTGCACGCTCTGGCCTTTGGCAAACTGGTGCGAGGGCCGGTACAGGTAATCTTCTATATTGATGCGGCGGGCATCGAACACCAGATGGGTGAGCGTCTTGTCTTTGCTGCCCTGAAAATAAACGGGATTGTTGAGCGAGGCGTGGCAATCCACGCAATCCACCACCCGCTCGGCGTGAATATCCCACGCCCGCGACAGGCTTTCTTTGCCTTGCAAATTCATGCCGGTGTGGTTGAGCCGCTGCGGCGAGAAAATTTCGCCGGTAGTGGCGGTGCGCCAATCGCACCGTTGCAGCACAACAGGGGTATTGTTACTGGTATGCACCAGGCCGTGGCACTGGCCGCAATTACTGTTAACGGGGTCTTGCATGGTTACATACTGTTGGGCCAGTTTGCCATCGGTGGTAAAAGCCGATGGATTCCATTTTAGCTGGCCGTTGGTTTGGGTAACAATGCCGGTTCCCAACAGGGTGGCGGTGTTGGCCCAGGCAAAGTTGCCGGCGGCTAACGCTTCGGCGCGGGCCGGGCCGTTGGGGTTGGGAATGTGGCACAAAAAGCAGTTCATCTCTTCTGTGCCGGATTTGGCCCAATCCCACGGTTGGGGCTGGCCGGTGGCCGGGTTGAGCGTGCTGGCGGCGGGGTTGGCGGCATCGGGCGAAAGTTTGGCCAGCGGCGTGCCATCGGCGGCAACCTGGGCCGGGCCGCCGCCCACATGCCTAAAGCCAAACTGGCGCAGCCAATCGGCGGCGCTTAAATCGAGCAGTTTATCGCCCGGCGGGGTGAGGTAGCGGTAATTAATGGGGTTCCATTTGCCAAAAAAGCCGGGGCTGGTATCCCAGGGATGGCCGCCCGGCGTTTGGCCCGGCGCGGTGGTGGCGCTCAGGCCCGCATCGGTGTGAAAGCTGTGGCTGGCAATAAAGTTGGTATCGTGGCAGCCGCCGCAGGTTTTCATGGTAGAAACGGGCTGGCCGCTGGTGAGCACGTTTTGCCCGGCGGCATCCAGCATAGGAAAAACGGGATGCAAATTTTTACCGGATGGCGCATTGGTTGGCTCTTGCGCCAGCGCCGCCGCCGGCAGCATGGCCAACAACGCCACGGCCACAATCAATTTGAGCAGGGTTAAGGGGGTGGCTGTCGTCATTGGGCATCCTTTTGAGTTGTTTGAGAAATAGCCGTAGAAAGTTGCCGCCCGCCGTGCTTCACCGGGTCGCCGTTGTAACCGAGCGCCGCCCAATTCAACCTGCCGCCGGCTTCGTTGTGGCAATCCACGCATTGCAGGGCGTCTTCTTTGGGCGATACCATGTGGGTGGTGGGCCAGAACATTGAGGTAACGGTAAAGCTGTAGTGGCCGCTATACGCCAGCCCGGAGTTTTGCGACCCCAACCGCAACGCCTGATCCCAGTTAAAGTCGGTCCAGTAGCCGCCTTCGCCAAAGGTTTTGGGCAGTAAAAAGTAGTTGTATTGGGTATCGTACACCTGTTTGCCGGTATGCACTTTGAACGGCCAGATTTTGGCGGTGGGGTCGTTGATGTCGCCGTTGGGGGCGTCCATTGGCGTTACCCCGGCGGGGTCAATTTTATCGCCTTTGAGATAGCGTTGGGTAGTGCCATTGTACCAGAAATACTCGGGGGTTATATCTTTTTTGTAAACAAATTGCCCCTTTATTTTTAAATATTGATGCTGGTCTTCCGGGCGATCCTGCCCGGCCTGCGACCAGTCCCAGCTAATTTTGGTGGCCTCTTTTTTGGCCATAGCCGGAATGTGGCAGGTTTGGCAGGCCACGGCAGCGGTGTGTTTGTTAAGGCGCTCATCCTCGTGCGGAGTTTGGTTGTGGCAATCGGTGCAGTGCACCTGATTTTGGGTGTTCAACGCGCCCAGGCTCACCGAAGGCGAGCGACCTTTGATAATGTGGTTGGTGGTTTGGTGGCAGGTAACACATTGAAAGCCCAGTTTGCCCATGTGCACGTCAATGCGGGCGGTGGGGAAATAGAGGCTTTCGTCCAGATCGCCGTGTTTTACGGCGTTGCCGCCGCCGCCTTTAAAGTGGCAGCCGCCGCAGTTTTCGCGGGTGGGGCTGGCTACGCTCTGCGCCGCCGCCGCCAGATTCACGCCATCAGCGGGAAGGCCGCCTTTGGATTTTTTGTAGCCGCCGGTTTGGTCGTGGCAAACCAGGCAATCTACCGCTGCCTGGTTTGAAAAATCAAAACTGCCATCCTGCCAGCCGTAGCCGGTGTGGCAACTGGTGCAGCCGGCCCAGTTGCCTCCCTCAATACCGATGCAGAAGTTGTTGATGGCGGTTTTTTTGCCAAACGCAATTTCCTTGCCGTGTTCCGGCGAGTAAACCGGATCGCTTTCCCAGCGCCAGTGCGAGGTGTGAATCACCTGCTCGGCGGCTTGCGGGTGGCAGGTGCGGCAGGCGGCGGTTACTTCCTCGCCGGTTTTGTAGGGGCCGGGCATCAAATCCTTGTGGTCGGTGTGTGGCATGGGCGTGGGCACGCGCGCCAGAGGCGTATCTCGGGGCGGAGTTTTTTCCGGCACAAACAGGATAATGGGGACAAAAATGATGGCCAATGTTGTAATTGCACCGAGTAACCCAACGTATTTGGAATTTTTCATCGCGCCTCGCCGCTATCAAAAAATTTTACACCTGCCTGAATCAATGTCTGTGAGCAGGATCATTTTATAAATCTATTTGCATTTATTACAATATTCGGATAAACGAATATGTTCATTCAGACTATATATAACATACCCGCCTTTCACTGCCTAGTGACATTTGTCACACTTTCTGGTGACAAATGTCACCCTGTATAACCCAAATTTTGTGTTATTATTACAACCAGCATATTTGAATAAACAAATATGCTGGCAGGGATTGTTTGATGATTAAACCCAAAGCTCAAGAACTCAGGATTATGCACGCCACGCTGTGCCAGGCCATTGCCGACCCCACCCGCATTGCCCTGTTGTACGAACTGGGCGAAAGCCAGAAGCACGTTAATCAACTGGTTGAAGCGTTAATGTTGCCGCAGGCCACCGTTTCACGGCATCTCAAAATTTTGCGAGATCAGGCGTTGGTCACTACCCGGCGGGAAGGCCCCTACATTTACTATCAACTGGCCGATTCGCGGGTGCTGGACGCCCTGGAAATTATGCGTAGTATTTTAGGCGATGCCCTGACGGCAGCCACCCAAATCAATAACGCCGATCAATGAGCGACCACGCCGCTGGCACCCAGGTTCCTGAAAGTAGATTCCATGCACGAACTGCCCGTAACCCAAAGCATCCTTGCGATTGCCGTTGACGCCGCCCAAAAAAATGGCAGCCGCCGGGTAACTGCCATCAACTTAGTTATCGGCGAGTTAGCCAGTATTCTTGATGACTCGGTGCAATTTTATTTTGATATTTTAAGCAAAGACACGCCGGCAGCCGGCGCGGTTCTCAATTTTAGGCGGCTACCGGCTACCGCCATCTGCCTGGATTGCCAGCACCAAACCGGCGTAACGCCGCCGTTTACGCCCGATTGCCCGCAGTGCGGCAGCAACAAATTACTGATTACCGGCGGCAAAGAATTTTACGTTGAAAGTATTGAGGTTGACGATGACCACCAAAATCATTCCGGTAGTTAAAGATATTCTCAGCGCCAACGACCAGATTGCGCAGGAAAACGGCGCTATTTTTAGCCAGCACCACATTTTTGCGCTCAACATTATGGCCTCGCCGGGGGCGGGCAAAACCACCTTTATTTTGGCCACTTGCGCCCGGTTGCCCCAAACGCTACGCCCCGGCGTTATTGAAGGCGATTTGGCATCGAGCATTGATGCTGATAAAATATCCGGCAACGGTATTCCCGTAGTGCAAATCAACACCGGCGGCGGCTGCCACCTTGACGCGCCGATGATACGCTCCGCTCTGCCGCAACTTCCCCTTAAC
Organism: uncultured Caldilineaceae bacterium; assembly: GCA_964517605.1. Taxonomy (GTDB): domain Bacteria; phylum Chloroflexota; class Anaerolineae; order 4572-78; family J111; genus J095. The sequence goes on from CAZFCE010000014.1 coordinate 96,457, forward strand.
GACATCACTTTGCTGTTTATAGAAAACGTGGGCAACCTGGTTTGCCCGGCCAATTTTAAACTTGGCAGCAATTTAAACGTGGTGGTGGCCAGCGTGCCCGAAGGCCACGACAAACCCTACAAGTACCCCAACATGTTTGTGGCCGCCAACGCGGTCATCCTCAACAAAGCCGATATGATCGAGGTGTTTGAGTTTGATGTTGACTATTTCCGGCGCGGCGTTGAAATGGTCAACCCTGATGCGCCCATTTTTATTGTGTCCAGCAAAACCGGCGCCGGCCTGGATAACTGGCTGGCCTGGCTTACCGCCCAAAGCGCCGCCCAGGATTAAGCGATGGCCGCCTCTTTGCCTGCCGCCGGCCAACGCCTGTGCGTCCAAATTAAAGGCGCGGTGCAGGGCGTGGGTTTTAGGCCCTTTGTGTACCGGCTGGCCACCGAACTGGCCCTTACCGGCTGGGTTATTAACAATTCAAACGGTGTTTTTATTGAGGTTGAAGGGGACCAAACCGCTTTAGATACCTTTCTGGAGCGTCTGTCCACAGAAAAACCACCTCTGGCAATTATCCACAGCCTGCACTCCGACCAGCGGCTGCCGCACGGATACGAGCGGTTTGAAATTCGGCATAGCGAGGAGCACGGCGAAAAAACCGTGCTTGTGTTGCCCGATGTAGCGACCTGCGCCGATTGCCTGGCCGAAGTGCTCAATCCATCTGACCGCCGGGCCGGATACCCCTTTACCAACTGTACCAACTGCGGCCCGCGTTTTAGCATTATCCAGGCGTTGCCCTACGACCGCCCCAACACCACCATGCGCCACTTTAAAATGTGCCCGGCCTGCCATGCCGAGTACACCCACCCGCTCAATCGTCGCTTTCACGCGCAGCCCAACGCCTGCCCCACCTGCGGGCCGCAGTTGGAATATATTGATTTACAAGTTACGAATGACGACCTGTGCCCGCCAGAGTATTTACGTTTAAACAACGATACCCCAATCATAAATACCGTTGCCGCTCTCCGCGCCGGCCTGATTGTTGCCGTTAAAGGGCTGGGCGGCTTTCATTTGATGGTTGACGCCGCCAACGCCCAGGCCGTAGCCCGGCTGCGCCAGCGCAAACAGCGCACCGATAAACCGCTGGCCGTGATGGTAGCCAATCTTGAGCAGGCCCGCGCGCTGGTGGAACTTTCGGCGCAGGCCAAAGCCCTGCTCACCGCCGCCGAAGCGCCCATTGTGCTGCTGCCCCGCCGCGCCAACGCGCCCATCGCCGAAAACATTGCCCCCGGCAACCCCAACGTGGGGGTGATGCTGCCCTACACCCCGCTGCACCACCTGCTGCTAGCCGAATTTGGCCGGCCCGTAGTCGCCACCAGCGGCAACCTGTCCGATGAACCCATTTGCATTGACAACGCCGAAGCCCGCCACCGGCTGGGCCACATCGCCGATGCCTTTTTGCTGCACAACCGCCCCATCGAGCGCCACGTAGACGACAGCGTGGCCTGGTTGCTGGCCGACGAGACCCGGTTGTTGCGCCGGGCGCGCGGTTTTGCGCCGCTGCCGGTTTTGCTGCGCGATGACCTACCCCCGCTACTGGCGGTGGGAGCGCATCTTAAAAATACCGTGGCGCTCGGCGTTAAAAACCAGGTATTCATCAGCCAGCACATCGGCGATTTGGAAACCGCCGAATCGCTGACCGCCTTTGAGCGGGTGATCGCTGATTTTCTGCGTCTGTACCAAACCCAACCCGTGGCCATTGCCCATGACCTGCACCCGGAATACCTCTCTACTAAATGGGCGCAGGAACAATTACGAATGACGAATGACGAATTACGATTGGCCAGAGCTGAATCCCAATCCGAAATCGAGTTAATTGGAGTGCAGCACCACCACGCCCACCTGGCCGCCTGTTTGGCCGAAAACGGCAAAGCCGGCCCGGCGCTGGGCATTATTTGGGATGGCACCGGCCTGGGCACCGATGGCACCATTTGGGGCGGCGAATTTTTGCGCGGCGACGCCGCCAGTTTTGAGCGCGTGGCCCATTTGCGCCCGTTCCGGCTGCCCGGCGGCGATGCCGCCGTAAAGGAGCCGCGCCGGGTGGCGCTGGCCCTGTTGTGGGAAATGTTTGGGGCGGCGGCGCTTGAGCGCGACGACCTGCCGCCCCTCCGCGCCATGTCCGCCAACGAGCGCCGCCTGCTGGGGCAAATGCTGGCCAAAAACATCAACGCGCCGGTTACAACCAGCGCCGGGCGGCTGTTTGATGGCGTGGCGGCGCTCATCGGCCTGCACCCGCGCGTAAATTTTGAGGGGCAGGCGGCGATGGCCCTGGAATTTGCCGCCGACCCCACAGAATCCGGCGCGTATCCGCTGGCACTCGTCGCTCGCCACGCGTCGCTTGTGTTGGATTGGCAACCGCTACTCGAAGCCGTTCTGGCCGATTTGCGGCGCAATGTTTCCGTCGCGCTCATTTCGGCCCGATTTCACAACGCGCTGGTTGAAGCGATGGTCAACGTGGCCCGGCGCGTGGGCGAACCCAAAGTTGCGCTTTCTGGCGGCTGTTTTCAAAACCGGTGGCTCACCGAACAGGCCGTTACCCGGCTGCGGCAGGCCGGGTTTGAGGTGTTGCTGCACCGCCATGTGCCGCCCAACGATGGCGGCATCAGCTTGGGACAAATTGCCGTGGCAGCGGCCCGGCTGGCCGGTTTGTAAAATCAAATTGAGCTATTTTTAGCCAAAAAGGAACATTCAAGATGCAACTCGATCAAATTAAAAATATTCTCATCATCGGCGTGGGCACTATGGGCCAGCAAATTGGCCTGCAATGCGCCATGTACGGCTACAACGTTACCCTGTTTGATGTAAACCCGGAGGCGTTGGCTCCGGCGCTGGCCCGGATTCAGGGGTACATTGACCAGCTTATAGCTGCCGGCACGCTGAGCCAGCCGGCAGCCCTTGAAGCGTTGGCCCGCATTAAAACCACCAGCGACCCCGCCGCCGCTGCCGCCACCGCCGATTTGGTCAGCGAATCGGTGCCGGAGAACCCGGAACTCAAAGGCCGGGTGTTTGCCCAGTTTAATGCCCTGTGCCCGCCGCACACTATTTTTACCACCAACACCTCGTCGTTGGTGCCCAGCATGTTTGCCGCCGCCACGGGTCGCCCGGCGCAATTTGCGGCGCTGCACTTTCACAACCCCGTGTGGGATGCGCCGGTAGCCGATGTGATGCCGCACCCCGATACCGCGCCGGAGGTGGTGCAACTGCTCACCGGCTTTGCCCAGAGCATTGGCCAGATTCCCATTGTGCTGGACAAAGAAAACTACGGCTACGTGTTTAACGCCATGCTCAACGCGCTCAACGGGGCGGCGCTTACGCTGGCAGCCAACGGCGTTACTCCAATTGAAAATATTGACCGGGCCTGGATGGCCGTTATGAAAACCCCGATGGGGCCGATGGGTATTCTGGATTTGGTGGGGCTGGATACGGCCTGGCACATTACCGAATATTGGGCCAAAGCCCTGCAAACACCTCAACTGCGGGCCAACGCCGATTTTTTAAAGGGCTACCTTGACCGGGGCCAACTCGGTATGAAAAGCGGGCAGGGCTTTTACCGTTACCCCAATCCGGCCTACGCCCAACCCGATTTTTTAACCGGCGCAAAGACCGAATAGCTTGGATGTGAGCGGGTTTGGGTTATAATAATTTTTTACGATACTAAAGTTGGCGATGGAGACAAACCATGTGTTTAGGCGTACCGGGTAAAATTATTGAAATTAAAGAAAACCCGCCGGGGTTAATTATGGGCAAGGTCAATTTCTCGGGCATTAACAAAGAAGTGTGCCTGTCTTACGTGCCCGAAGCCAAAGTTGGCGATTATGTAGTGGTGCACGTGGGCTTTGCCATCAGCGTGATTGACGAGCAGGAAGCGATGGAAGTGTTTGATTACCTCAAACAAATGGATGAACTGGCCGAACTAAACATTCCGCAGCCGGAATAACCATGAAATACGTTGACGAATATCGCAACGAAGCTGACGCCCAAAAATTTATACACCGGCTGCATCAAATTACCACGCGCCCCTGGACGCTGATGGAAATTTGCGGCGGCCAAACGCACACCATCATCAAGTTTGGCCTTGATAAGCTGCTGCCGGACAAGGTAACGCTGGTACACGGCCCCGGCTGCCCGGTGTGTGTTACGCCGCTGGAATTAATTGACCGGGCGCTGGCCATTGCCCGCCGCCCGGAGGTTATTTTTACCAGTTTTGGCGATATGTTGCGGGTACCGGGTTCCCAAACCGATTTACTCAGCATCAAAGCCCAGGGCGGCGACGTGCGCATGGTTTATTCGCCGCTGGATGCGGTGAAGCTGGCGCAAAAACACCCCGATCGCCAGGTGGTTTTTTTTGCGGTGGGCTTTGAAACCACCGCCCCGGCCAACGCGATGGCCGTTTTTCAAGCCCATCAACTGGGGCTAACCAATTTTTCTATTTTGTGCTCGCATGTGCTGGTGCCGCCGGCCATGGAAGCCATTCTTGGCTCGCCGCACAATTTGGTGCAGGGCTTTTTGGCCGCCGGCCACGTATGCGCGGTGATGGGCTACTGGGAATATCCGCCGCTGGCCCAAAAATACGCCGCGCCCATTGTTGTAACCGGTTTTGAGCCGCTGGATTTGCTGCAAGGCATCTACATGGCCGTGCTGCAACTCGAAGAGGGCCGGGCCGAAGTGGAAAACCAGTACACCCGCGCCGTAACGTATGAAGGGCTAAAACCGGCGCAAAAGCTGCTCAAACAGGTGTTTGCCACCACGGATCGCCAGTGGCGCGGCATCGGCCTGATTCCCAACAGCGGCTACAAACTGCGCCCGGAATACGCCGCCTTTGACGCCGAACTAAAATTTGAGGTGAGCGACATCACCGCCGCCGAATCGCCGGTGTGCATTGCCGGGCAAATTATGCAGGGCCTCAAAAAGCCGCACGATTGCCCGGCCTTTGGCCGGGAATGCACGCCCGAAAAGCCCATCGGCGCGCCGATGGTTTCCTCCGAAGGCGCGTGCGCGGCCTATTACCATTATGGCCGGTAAATCAGTGAATAATTGAATTTTCCCAGGAAAGCGACGAACTATGCCGGATCAGCAACGCCAGCCTGAAAACAACCAAAGCCAATCAGTAATTCACCATTCACCATTGCTTTTCGGAGCGGCCTGCCCCATTCCCATCAGCGAATACCCCACCGTGGTGATGGCGCACGGCGGCGGCGGGCGGCTCAGCCAAATGCTTATCGAAAAGATGTTTGTGCCAACCTTCAGCAATCCGGAGTTATGCAGTTTGGGCGATGGCGCGGTACTACAGGCTGGCGGTGCCCGGCTGGCCTTTTCCACCGATTCTTATGTGATCAGCCCGGCCTTTTTTCCCGGCGGCAATATCGGCTCGCTGGCGGTGCACGGCACGGTGAACGACCTGGCCATGTGCGGCGCAACGCCGCTGGCGCTATCGGCGGGGTTTATTTTAGAAGAGGGCTTCCCCATGGCCGACCTGTGGCGGGTGGTGCAGAGCATGCAGGCGGCGGCGCAGGCGGCGGGCGTGTCCATTGTTACCGGCGATACCAAAGTGGTGGATCGCGGCAAGGGCGACGGCATCTACATTAATACCGCCGGCGTGGGGTTGATCCCCGCCGGGGTGCGGGTTTCGCCGCAAAACGCCCAACCCGGCGACGTGGTGCTGATTAACGGCGCAATCGCGGTGCACGGCATCGCCATTATGTCGGTGCGCGAAGGGCTGGAGTTTGAAACCACGCTGGAAAGCGACTCCGCGCCGCTGGCCGGGCTAACCGCGGCGGCGCTGGCGGCGGGCGGCGAGGCCGTGCACGTTCTGCGCGATCCCACTCGCGGCGGGCTGGCCAGCGCCCTCAACGAAATTGCGGCGCAATCGCGGGTGGGCATCCGGTTGCAAGAGCGCGACATTCCCATTGGCGATGAAGTGCGCGGCGCGTGCGAAATTTTGGGGTTTGACCCGCTGTACGTGGCCAACGAGGGCAAAATGCTGGCGTTTGTGGCCCGCGACCAGGCCGAAGCCGTGCTGGCGGCGATGAAAGAGCATCCGCTGGGGCAAGAGGCGGCCATTATTGGAGAGGTGGTGGCCGAGCATCCGGGCAAAGTGTTGTTACGCAGCCGCGTGGGCGGCCTGCGCGTGGTGGATATGCTCAGCGGCGAACAACTGCCGCGCATTTGTTAGGCTTGTTTTCGGCTTTCCTGCCACAAAAAACTGGCGTACACCCCCACCAAAACCAGCCCAAACGTAAACCACTGGATGGCATAACTCAGGTGACTGCCTTCGCTCAGGTCAAAATCCTCTTCACGGCGCGGCATTTCAGCGGGATCAGCGCCGGGCGATTGTTTAACGTACAGCGGCAGCAGCGGATACGCCAATTGTTGGCTTATGCGCTCGGTGTCTACCCGAAACCACTTGTCCAGCCGGGTTTCGCCGGGAGCCAGCGTGGGGTCGGGTATGACCAGGTAGCCGCCGGGCTGCGGCTGGTTGCGGTAAGCCAGGCCGGTAATCGTTACTTCGCCGGTAATGTCGTAAGCATGGCGCACCTGCGGCGTAACCTGATCCAGCGGAATCCAGCCGCGATTGATAATTACAGCCTGGTTGCTGCCCGTAATTTTGAGCGGCGTGAGCAACTCAACGCCCGGTTTGCCCTGAAAAGGCCGGTTTTGCAAAATCATATTTTCGGCGTTATCAAACACGCCGGTTACAGTTACCCGGCGGCGTTGCAACTCAGCGGGGTTAACCGGCTCGCCGGTCAGCGCCACCGGCGCGGCGTTCAACCCGGCGATAATTTCGGCGTTGAGGGCGCGGCGCTGTTCCAGCCGGCGCAACTGCCAAAACCCCAAATTTACCAGAATAATCACCCCAATAATAACGATGATGTGGCCAATCCAGTATTTTTTTAGAGTGACGGTCATGGCAATCCCCCTTGAAAACAGTTTGGTGAGTTGAGGAGTTTTGTGAGTTGAGGAGTTTTGTGAGTTGAGGAGTTTTGTGAGTGAAACTCCTCAACTCATTAAACTCACCGCACTCATTAAACTCTCCAACTCTCAGAACTTACTAAATATAGCGGTATTCCGATTACCGCCCCCAACATCTGGCGTTACTTGCTTTGATTCTATACATTATGTATACTAATTATGGTTATCTGGATTGTTTTCAGCAAATTGGTAGCAATGCAATGGGTCTGAAAAAACTGACTCTGACCTGGCTAATGGCCCTGCTGGCGCTGGCGTTTACCCCGGCAGTCAGCGCCAATTCACCCCTGCCCACCGACCTGTCGTACAGCACCGAAACCACCTGGCTGCTGCCCGGCCTGCCCGATTTGAGCGCCGCATCGGGCTACATTCCGCACAATTTTTCGCACGGCAACGCCATCTTTCAAATTGGCAACGAAACCATTCACGGCTTTCGGCCCGGCAAAGTATACGCCGAAATGTACATCCGCGATATTGCCTGGGGCATGACCACCGCTCAATATTATTACCCGGATGAATACCTGCGCGACCCCATCGAAGCCTACCTGCGCCGCCAGTACACCGCCGAAACCGTCAGTTTAGATGGCGATTTTGGCGTGGTAGCCGGCGCGGGCGCAATTGGCGGCATCCTTACCCCGCAGGGGCGCAGCAACAAACAAACCGCCACCACCGACGAAGAAACCAGCCTGATTCACGCCGCCTACCTGTATTACCGGCTCAATTACAACACCGGCTGGTTAACCGGCCAGATTAATGGCCGCCCGCTCATTGAGCGGCTCAACCTGGCCGCCGATTGGCTGCTGGCCCACCGGCTCAATCCGCAGTTAAAATTGCTGTGGCGCGGCCACACCACCGATTGGGGCGACGTAAAATTTGAAAAAGGCCCCGGCTACACCGATTACAACCCGGCCCGCGACCACCAGACCGCTTCCATTTATGACCAGGCGCTGGCCTACATGGCCCTGTTGGAACTGGCCGAACTCAACGCCGCGGTTGGCAACACCTCGCAGGCCGACCACTGGCAAAACACCGCCGAAGAGTTAAAAACGCAAACCAACGCCCTCCTCTGGCAACCGGAAAAAGGCTATTACCTGACTCACCTGCACATTACCCCGTTGCAGCACGGTTTTGACGAAAGCGCGATGGTGAGCATTGCCAACGCCCTGGCCGTGTACGCCGGGCTGACCAATCCCGCCCAAACCCAGGCCATTTTTGCTAACCTGGAACAGGCCCGCGCCGCCGCCGGGGTGAACAAGCCGGGGCTGTCGTTGTATCCGTTTTATCCCAACCAGTGGCCCAACCTGTTTTTTGATTATTCCGGCATGGGCTACGGCAACTACCAAAACGGCGGCGTGTGGGATTGGTGGGGCGGCGTGCAAATCCAGGCCGAATTTCTTACCGGCCACGCCGAGGCCGCCCAAAAACACCTGTTTCAAGTGGCCAACGATTGGCAAAAACATCCCGGCAACATCATCGAATGGCAAAGCAGCACCGACCCCCGCCACGAAGGCAGCCACTACTACAGCGCCGCCGCCGGCACTATGGGCAGCGCCATTATTGACGGCTTTTTTGGGGTGCGGCTCACCGGCAGCGGCCTTACCCTGCAACCCCGGCTGGGCCTAAACGATGGCTACATTCGGGTGTACCAGGTCGCCACCAACCGCTACGCCGCCTACACCTACGATTGGGACCAATACACCACCAAACTCAATTACGGCACCAACGCCGCCGGGCCGGTGGTGATTAAACTGTTCAAACTCCGCTCCGAGCAAATCCAGAGCATCAAAATTGATGGCAATCCGGCCCAAATTACCGCCGAAACCGTTGGCCGCGATACCTACCTGGTGTTCAACGCGCCCACCGGCCAGCACAGCATCGAAATTGACAAGGGCCAGCCACCCGCCGCCGACACTCCGCCGCTAACCGCCGCCGACCTGCCGGTGGCTAACTTGGCCACGCCCGGCATTGCCCGCAACGCCGCACCGCCGCCCAACGCGCCGCAACCGCAAGTAAATGCCGCCATCGAGCAAGCCTATTCCGCCGGCAACCTGCGCCAAACGCCAACCACGGTGCGCTACGCCCGCGAATGGCGGCTGGAAGTGCTGCAATTTGCCAGCTTTCTGCTGGTGGGCGTCACTTCGCTGGGGTTGATTGGGCTGGCCATTTTGCGGCGAAAAATTGGCCTGGGCTACACCGATACCCCCGCCGCCGGGCCGCGCCGCCGCAAACTGCCATGAATCCCCACCACCGGGTTGTGATTCTCACCGGGGCCACGCAGGGCATTGGCCGCGCTGCCGCCATCGAGTTGGCCCGAGCCGGCTGCCGCCTGGCGCTGGTGGCCCGCCACGCCGAACCGCTGCACGCGCTGGCCGCCGAGTTAACCGCCGCCGGACATACCGCCCTCGCCTTGCCCGCCGATTTGGGCGATACGGCCCAGGCCGCCGGGCTGGTTCACGCCGCCGCGCAACACTTTGGCCAAATTGATGTGGTAATCAACAACGCCGCCATTGGCCTGCGCGACCTTGTAACCGACATCAACGAGGCCGAACACCGCCGCATGTGGGATGTTAACTATTTTGGGCCGGTGGCGCTCATTCAGGCGGCCATTCCGTATTTTAAAAGCAATTCCGCCGGCGGCCTGGTCATCAACATTTCTTCGATTGTGGGGCGGCGGGCCATGCCGGGCATTGCCGGGTACTGCGCCGGCAAAGCCGCGCTGGAAAAGCTGGCCGAAAGCCTGCGGGTAGAGCTACGCGCCGACAACATTCGGGTGAGTACGGTGTACCCCGGCGTTACCGGCACCCGTTTTAATGATAATTCGCTGGGCGGCAGCCGGCGCGGGCGCGGGCGCACCACCGGCGTGCCACCGGAACGGGTAGCCCGCGCCATTTTACGCGCCGTGCGCCGCGAACCCCGCGATGTGTTCATCACCTGGTTTGACCTAGCTTTTGTTACCGCCGGCATGCTCATGCCAGGGCTAATGGATTGGCTGCTGGCGCGTCATTTTGACCGCCGTTAAACCACAATTCCACCCCTTTGTCTTTTGGCGGTTGCGCCGATTACTGGTAGAATCTTATTTTGATATAACTTATACATCGGGGCCGCCATTATCCGTTTAATGAAAAAACTCCTGATTGCGTTTTTGGTGTTGTTGGCGCTGATTTTAGCCTGGCCGTGGCTGCTCCGCGCCTGGATACACTGGCGAATGGCTCCGGTGGTGTTTGAAGCCGGACGCCCCCGGCCCGCTACTGGCGTGGCGCTGGTGCTGGGGGCGGGGTTGCAACGGAACGGCCAGCCCACTCCGGTGCTGCACGACCGGGTGGCCACCGCAGTTGATTTGTACAAAACCGGCGTGGTTAAAAAGCTGCTGTTAAGCGGCGACAATCGGTTTGAGTATTACAACGAACCGGAAGCCATGCGCCGCCTGGCCATAGAACTGGGCGCGGCCAACCAGGATTTGGTGCTGGATTACGCCGGACGCCGCACCTACGACTCGTGCTACCGGGCCAAAGCCATTTTTCGGGTGGATGAACTGGTGGTAGTCACGCAGCGGTTTCATCTTGACCGGGCGCTGTACCTGTGCAACGCCGTGGGTATTAAGGCTACCGGGGCCATCGCCGACCGCCGCCCGTACAGCGGTTACAATTTTTGGCAAATCCGAGAGGTAGCCGCCACGGTGCGGGCCTGGCTGGATGTAAACATTTTGCAACCGGAGCCGGTGTTAGGCGAACAGTTACCTATAAAAATTGCCGGGAACTAACCCGGCCACGGCAGCCAAGTAAGGAGAAAAAGCATGAACACGCCTCCTTTATCCGCCGGAGAAAAAACCGGGTCATTAGCCGCCGCCGATTTGCCCGCCAGCGCCGCCCATGACTGGTGGGCGGTAGACGCATCCCCCATTACCACCATTTATCTGGACAACCACGGTACCATCACCTTTGAAAACCCGGCTACCCGCGAGTTGTTGGGCAAACTCACCGGTCAGGCCGTTTCGGTGGTGGGGCAGCCCATCAGCCAGGTTTGCGCTCACCTCACCACCGATGCCTCGGAGATGATTGGCCGGCTTTTAAATGGCCACCGCGTTGCCAGCCAGGTGGTGTACCATCAGCCTGTAACCGGCCAGGAATTTTACCTGGAACTTTTGGGCGTGCCGCTGCTGAATACCGCCGGCAGCCAAACCGGCGCAATTTTTTACTGCAACAACGTTACCCACCACCGGCAAACCGAGCTCACCCAGCAAGCCATTTACAATATTTCCAAAGCGGTACATTCTACCAACAACCTGCAAGAGCTGTTCCGGCAAATTCACACCATAATTGTTACCCTGCTACCCGCCGAAAACATCTACGTGGCGCTGTATGATAACGAAACCGGCGAGATTACGTTTCCCTATGTAATTGATGATGACCCCACGCCGCTGCCCAAGTTTCCCGGTAAAGGGTTAACCGCCTACGTGCTGCGCACCGGGCAGCCGCTTTTGGCCACCGGCGAGATTTTTGATAGCCTGCTGGCCGCCGGCGAAATCGAACAGATTGGCCGGCGGCCGGTTGACTGGCTGGGCGTGCCGCTAAAAATAGGTGATAAAACCATTGGCGTGCTCGCAGTGCAAAGCTACGTAGAAACCATGCGCATAAAACCGGACGACCAGGATATTTTGGTGTTTGTGTCAACGCAGGTGGCTATGGCCATTGAGCACAAACAATCCGAAGAGGAACTGCGCCGCCGCAACCGCGAACTCAGCCTGTTTAACCGCATCATCGAGGCGTCTGTGGCCAACCAGCCGCCGGAATACATTTTAGAAATCACCTGCCGCGAACTGGCCACAATTTTTAACATTTCCCAGGTGGCGGCGCTGCTGCTCAATCCGCAAAAAACCATTGCCACTATGGTCGCCGAATACACCCCCGAAGAGGCGCTACCCGGTTTTAACTGGATGCTGTCGGTGGCGGTTGATCCGCTCATTCACCATTTGCTCACCCACAAAACCCCCATGATTGTGAACAACGCACCCACCGACCCCCGCGCCGCCGGGATTCGGCGGGTGCCGGGCTGGCAGCAAGTGGCGGCAGTGGTACTGCTGCCGCTGTTGTTTAAAGACGAGATTATTGGCGGGCTGGTACTGGGCCACACCCAGCCACGCCGCTTTTTGCCCCAGGAAATCAGCCTGGCCTGGAGCGCCGCCGACCAGGTGGCGGGCGCGATTAACCGCGTTCACCTGACCCAAACATACTACCGGCTGGCCACCGCCATTGAGCAGGCCGCCGAAAGCGTGATTATCACCGATACGCAGGGCATTATTTTGTACGTAAACCCGGCCTGCGAGCGCGTGAGCGGTTATTCTCAGGCCGAATTGCTGGGCCGGAATCCCAAAATTCTCCAAAGCGGCAAGCACAGCCGAGAGTTTTACAACGACCTGTGGCGCACCATCACCTCCGGCGAAACCTGGCATGGGCGCTTTATCAACAAAAAAAAGGATGGCCGCCTGTACACCGAAGACACCAGCATCACCCCCATTCGGGCCGAAAACGGTGAAACCATCAGTTTTGTGTCGGTACAGCACGATATTAGCCGCGAGGTAGACCTGGAAAACCAGTACCAGCAGGCGCAAAAAATGGAAGCCATTGGCCAGCTTACCGCCGGCATTGCCCACGATTTTAACAACCTGCTCACGGTGATTAACGGTTTTGTGGAACTGGCGCAAAATCAGGTCGCCGAAGGCGACCCGTTACGTGAAATGCTGGATAAAGTGGCCAACTCTGGCCAGCGCGCCGCCAATTTGGTGCGGCAACTGCTGGTTTTTAGCCGCAAACAAAGCGTAGAACCCAAAGTTCTCAACCTCAACGACATCGCCGCCGATTTGAGCAAAATGCTCCAGCGGGTTATCGGCGAAGACATCCAGATGAATCTGGCGCTCACGCCCAACCTGTGGCCCATCAAAGCCGACCACGCCCAAATTGAACAGGTGATTGTAAACCTGGTGGTTAACGCCCGCGACGCCATGCCGCACGGCGGCACGTTAACCATAGAAACCGGCAACATAACGCTCGACCGGCGCTACGCGGCCAACCACATGGGCGTAAAAACGGGCGAGTACGTGCAACTCAGCGTTAGCGACACCGGTTGTGGCATCCCCGAGGAGATAAAAAACCACATTTTTGAGCCGTTTTTTACCACAAAACCGCAGGGCAAAGGCACCGGGCTGGGCTTGGCCACGGTATTTGGCATTATCAAACAAAGTAACGGCTACATTTGGGTGTACAGCGAACCCAACCACGGCGCTACGTTTAAAGTGTACCTGCCCCGTGCCGATGCCGTTGCGCCGCCGGTCAAATTCGCCCGCGCTGTCAACACCATGCCGATGGGTGAAGAAACTATTTTGCTGGTAGAAGATGAAGCCTCGGTGCGCGAACTGACCACCGAATTGCTGCTGCAACAGGGTTACACCGTGCTGGTAGCCACCAACGGCGCCGAGGCCCTTAAGGTTTTTCAAGCCTTTAACGCGCCCATTCACCTGCTGATTACCGATGTGGTTATGCCGCACGTGGGCGGCAAAGAACTGGCCGACCAGCTTGTTAGCCTCAGCCCTCAATTAAAGGTGCTTTTTATTTCGGGCTACACCGATGACACAATCTCTCGCCGGGGCCTTTTAACCGAAGGGATTAAATTTGTGCAAAAACCATTCTCACTCACTACAATAATCCACAAAGTCCGAGAGGTGCTAGACAGCTAATGACCAAACCCAACATTTTTAACCACGCCATATTCAACGGCCAATTGATGCCGGTCAACCAGGCCCAAATTTCGGTGTTTAACCCGGCTTTTTCCGCCAGTTTTGGCGTGTACGAAAGCATCAAAATAGACCAGGGCCGCCCGTTTTACCTGCAAGAACACCTGCGCCGCCTGCACCAATCGGCAGAACTCATCAACCTGGAAATTAATGTTGATGCCGCCACGCTGGCCGATTGGGTGCGCCGGCTCATTCAGCTTGACCCCGCCGCCACCTGGAGCCTGCGAATTTTGGCTTTGGGCGCTACCGAACCCACCGACAGCCCGATTGTGGCCATGCAGCCCACGCCGCTGCCCACCTACGCCCCGCACCTGTACCAGACTGGCGCGGCGGCCATTCTGTACGAAGGCCAGCGGATAATCCCCGCCTGCAAAAGCCTGAACACGCTGGTTAACTACCTGGCCCGCCGCCAGGCCCGGCAAACCGGCGCGCTAGAAGGGCTGCTGCACCACCACGGCTGCCTCACCGAAGGCGCTCGCACCAACCTGTTTGCCGTGCGCCACGGCCAAATCATCACCCCGCCCACCGCCGAGGTGTTATCGGGCATTACCCGCGACGTTATTTTGCAGGTGATGGCCGCCGCCGGCGCGCCGGTTACAGAAGCGCCGGTGCCGGTGGATATATCGCTGTACGATGAATTTTTTATCAGCAGCACCAGCATGCACGTGATGCCCATTACCAGCATCGCCGGCCAGCCGGTGGGCAACGGGCAGGTTGGCCCCGTTACCCAAACCGTTATGGCCCATTTTAACGCCCACTACCAGGACTATATGCGCCGATTAACCGCCGGCATGTTGAGTTAAGCCCTGGCCGGTGGTATAATTTTTAACCTTGTATCATCAATTACAGAAAGGATTACTCATGGAACCAAAACAGTGGACAACTCCGCCGGCGCTGCAAATTGACGCCAAAAAAAGCTACACCGCTACCATTACCACCAATCGCGGCGCAATTGTGCTGGAGCTATTTCCGCAGTACGCCCCCAAAACGGTGAACAACTTTGTATTTTTGGCTCGCGAAGGCTTTTATGATGGCGTTACCTTTCACCGGGTGATCAGCAACTTTATGATTCAGGGCGGCGACCCCACCGGCACCGGGCGCGGCGGCCCCGGCTACCGCTTTGAAGACGAGTTCAAAGGCAACCCGCTCCGGCACGAAACCGGCGTAATTTCAATGGCTAACGCCGGCCCCGGCACCAACGGCAGCCAGTTTTTTATCACCCATTCCCCTCAGTCCCACCTGGATAACCGCCACACCGTGTTTGGCAAAGTTACCAGCGGGCAAGACGTGGTCAACGCCATTCGCCAGGGCGATGTGATGACCAGCGTTACCATCACCGAAAAATAATTTGCCCCGCCCCCCTCTCCCGCCCTAAACTGTGGGAGAGGGGGAATTTGAAAAGTAGTTGCCTCGCCGGTAAATCAGGTTATAATATCGGTTAACGTGCCAACATCTCAGAAAGGACTTCCATGTCGCAAGCTGACCGTTTTTTGCGGGCGTGCCGTAACCAACCGGTAGACGCTACCCCCATCTGGCTAATGCGGCAAGCTGGCCGTTACATGGCCGAATACCGCGCCCTGCGCCAGCATCACTCTATTTTAGAGCTGATCAAAACCCCGGAACTGGCCGCCGAAGTTACCCTGCAACCCATCAACGCCTTTAACCTTGATGCGGCCATTATTTTTGCCGATATTCTCACCGTTTTAGAAGGTTTGGGCCTGCGGCTGGAATTTCTCAAAGGCGAAGGCCCCGTCATCCACAACCCGGTGCGCTCCGCCGCCGATATCAACGCCCTTACCGTGCGCCCGCCCGCCGAAACGCTCGGCTTTACGCTGGAGGCCATCAAACTGGTTTGCCGGGAATTAAACGGCAAAATCCCGCTGATTGGCTTTGCCGGCGCGCCGTTTACGCTGGCCAGTTACGCCATCGAAGGCGGCGCTTCCCGCGAGTACATCACCACCAAAAAATTGATGTACGGCCAGCCCCACCACTGGCACGCGCTTATGCACAAACTGGCCACCGCCGTGGGCGAATATCTACAGGCGCAGGCCGCCGCCGGCGCGCAGGCGCTGCAACTGTTTGATAGCTGGGTGGGGTCGCTTAGCCCCGCCGATTACCGCGAATTTGTGCTACCCCACTCTCAACACGCCATCGAACTGGCCACCGCCGGCAATAACGTGTCGCTGATTCATTTTGGCACCGGCACCGCCGGGCTGCTACCGCTGCTCAAACAGGCCGGGGGACAGGTGATCGGCGTGGATTGGCGCATGGATTTGGCCGAAGCCAACCGGCTGTTGGGCCGCGAGGTGGCGCTGCAAGGCAACCTGGACCCGGTGGTGCTGTTTGCCCCGGTCAGCGAAATCCGGCGGCAGGCGGCCCGCATTATTGATAGCGTAAACCACCGGCCCGGCCACATTTTTAATTTAGGTCACGGCATTTTGCAGCGCACGTCGGTGGAACACGTGGCCGCGCTGGTTGATTTTGTCCATGAATATTCGGCGCAGAAAAAAGAGGATGCCCCATGACGCAAAAAGCCGTTTTAATGCTGGCCTACGGCACCCCGGCCTCCGTTGAGCGCATGCGCTGCTATTTAGCGGATATTCGCGGGGGCCGGCCCATGTCCGAAGAATTTGTAGACGAGTTCAAACGCCGCTACACCCTGATTGGCGGCTCGCCGCTAACCGGCCTTACCTACGACCAGGCCCAAAAAACCGGCGCGGAACTAAAACGGCGCGGCCACAACCTGCCGGTTTACCTGGGCATGCGCCACTGGTCGCCGTGGATAAAAGACGCCGTGGGGCACATGATGTTGCACGGCATTCAAGAGGCGGTGGCCATTGTGCTGGCGCCGCACTACTCCAAAATGAGCGTGGGTAAATACTGGGACAAAATAGAAGAAGCCCAAACGCTGCACAACACCGCCATCAAATTTACTTTTATCAATTCCTGGTACCGGCAGCCCAAATTTTTGGCCGCGCTCGAAGCGAACGTGCGCGCCGGGCTGGCCAAATTTCCGGCAGATGAGCGCGATAGCGTCAAGGTGATTTTTTCGGCGCACAGCCTGCCGGAACGGCTCAAAAAAATGGGCGATCCCTACGATGACCAGCTTCAGGATAACGCCCAATTGCTGGCCAACCGGCTGGGCCATATTGACTGGATGTTCTCGTACCAGAGCGCCGCGCACACCGGCGAACCGTGGCTGGGGCCGCAACTGGAAGACGTGGTGGTTGAACTGGCCCGATCAGGCTATAAAAACGCGCTGGTGGTACCGATTGGCTTTGTGTGCGACCACGTAGAAATTTTGTACGATATTGACATCGAAGCCAGACAACTGGCCCAGGAAAACGGCCTGCGGCTGGAACGCACCGAATCGATGAACAGCAACCCACTGTTCATTGCGGCGCTGGCCGACGCAATTTTAGAAAAACTGGATTGATTTAAGGCCACCATGCCTCACGTAACCATTATCGGCGGCGGCATTGCCGGGTTAGCCACCGCCTTTTACCTGCAACAAAAAAGCCGCGCGGCGGGGCTGCCGGTGCAATACAGCCTGATTGAAAGCGAACCGCGCTTTGGCGGCAAAATTGCCACCACCGCCACCCAAAATTTTGTCATCGAAGGCGGGCCGGACTCGTTTGTCACCACCAAGCCGGGCGGCATGCAACTCTGCCGCGATTTGGGGCTGGAAAATCAGCTCATCCCCACCAACGATGCCCGGCGCAATATCTTTGTGCTAAAAAATGGCCGGCTCACCCCGTTTCCGGGCGGCTACCGCCTGACCGTGCCCACCGAGTTTGTGCCGTTTGCGCTTTCGCCGCTGATTTCGCCGCTGGGCAAACTCCGCATGGGGCTGGATTTGGTTATCCCCGCCCGCACCGCCACCAGCGATGAAAGCCTGGGTGATTTTATCCGGCGGCGGCTGGGCCGCGAGGCGCTCGACCGGATTGCCGGGCCAATTATGGCCGGCATTTACGTGGCCGATCCCGACCGGCTGAGCATGCAAAGCACCTTTCCGCAATTTAGCCAGATGGAAAAAAAATACGGCAGCCTCATCAAAGCCATGCGGCACAGCCAAAAACATCCGTCGCCACCGGCGGGCGGCAACAACGCCAAACCGCCGGCTATGTTCACCAGCCTGCGCGGCGGTATGAATGATCTGGTTGAGGCGTTGGTAGATAACCTGGCCGGCGATTTGCAACCGGGGCAACCGGTTATTGGGCTGCGCCCGCTCTCGCCGGGGTTTGAGGTAACGCTGGCCACGCCGGGTGGCTCGCGCCGCCTCACCACCGACGCCGTGGTGATTGCCGCTCCGGCATTTGCGGCGGCCCGGCTGGTAGAAGCCATCAACCCCACCCTGGCCGGCCTGTTGCAACAAATCCGGTACGTGTCTACGGCTACGGTTTCGCTGGGCTACCGCTGGGCCGAGATAAAACATCTCCATGATTTTAACGGCTTTGGCTTTATGATTCCCAAAAGCGAACAGCGCCAAATTTTGGCATGCACCTGGTCATCTACCAAATTTGATCACCGCGCCCCCAACAACGATGTGCTCATTCGCCTGTTTGTGGGCGGCGCGGGCCGCGAACATTTGGTAAACCTGCCCACCGCCGATTTGGTGCAACTGGGCCAAAACGAACTGCGCGAAATTATGGGCATCACCGCCGCGCCGGTGGTAAGCCAGGTGTACCGCTGGCCGCAGGGCAACGCCCAATACGATGTGGGCCATCTGGATCGGGTGGCTCAAATTGAGGCGCATGCCGGCGCCATACCGGGCCTGTATTTTACCGGCAGCGCCTTCCGGGGCATCGGCATTCCCGATTGCGTCCAAGGCGCTATAACCACCGTAACCAAAATTCTGGCCAACTTTGGCCAAACCTAAATAGATTGATGCGGGAGGAACACTACAATGCCAGATGGCGTGGTTTATACCAACAAAAACGTTCTTTTCACTCTCAAAGGGAAGATTGCCGTTCATTTAATGGATGGCGAAATCATCGAAGGGGAATTTGCCACGCAGGATGCCTACAACGTGTTTGTACAGGTTGATAACGAGCCGCTGATGGTGCCGCGCCTGCAAATCCGCTGGATTCGCGGCTTGCAAGGGCAACAAATCGAACGCGACTCCTCGCCCGACAGCATTGTTGATCCGCTGTCAACCCAGCCCATGCCCGAACAGGCTGCCACCAGCGACTCGGTTAGCCCGCCGCCGCTGCCGGTAGTTGAAAAACCCGCCCCGTTGCTATCCGATGAAACCCGGGATGCCATCATTTTACCGTCGCCAGACGTGGACGAAGATGAGGACGAAGGCACCCTCATTTTGGTAACGGAACCGGAACCCGAACCAGAGCCGGAACCCGCCGGCGAGGATGGCACGGTGGTGCTGCCCACCAGCAGCGATGAGCTTTTGGCCGCCGTGGCTGCCGCTTCTACGCCCACGCCGGTTGCGCCTCCGGTTGAGGTTGAGGCCGAAGCCGCCGACGAAATACCCGATATGACGGTGGTGCTGGATCACAAACTGGACACCCCCGAACCGGAAAATGACGATATTGTCTTTCCCCTGCACCCGGAAAAACCCAAAGAACTTGGCGGAAAACTTGCCTGCGTGGCCGGGCCGCATTCCGGCCAGGTGTTCATGCTGGCCAGCGGCATCACCACCATTGGCCGCTCGGCGGATAACGTGGTTGCGCTGATCAACGACAAGGAAATTTCGCGCCGCCACGCCATCATTTTAAAAGAATCCGGCCAGTTTGTGATTCAGGATCAAAACAGCCTCAACGGCACCTTTGTCAACGAGCAGCAAATCACCGGGCCGCACTACTTGGTGCAAGGCGATGTAATTTTGGTGGGCGTGTCATCGCTAAAAATTGAACTGAGCTAACCCCCGTTGCCCGCTCCAAAAACCTCAAAATCCCCTCGCCACCCCCGGCAGAGGGGATTTTTTATTTTCCCCAATATTTAGTGGGCAAACTTTGCTTTACCCCAAAATAGCCGCTTTCCCCCGGCAGGAAAATTGACATAATTGACTAAACCCTGGTATTATGCTACACTGTAAGTAGACATAAAGTGGGTTAGTATCTCTTCCGACAGGAGGCAACGAGGTAGAGATGAAATTAACATTTAAACCAACAACCCTTTCAACCAAAGCTCTGGTGGGCTATATTTTAATCACGGTGATGATTTTGGCGCTGGCGGTGCCGGTGCTGGCCAACACCACCACCGGCAGCAACCTGCTTGATTTTTCGCGCAGCGCCACCACCGGGCACTCTATGCAATCCGCGCAAACACTTTCCAAAGGCATCAACCTTAACCACCTTAACCCCGGCCAGGAAAACTGGTACATTTACAGCCGCAACAGCTTTCAGGACCCCAATTTCTCGTGGGTGTCGCTGGCGTTGCGCACCGAAAGTGAAGCCATTGTTAACGCCGACCAGGTAAATTTTGAGGTATTTACCGCCGAAGCCGGCTCGTGGTTTAAACAGGCCAAACCGGCCACCGAGCCGTTGGGCACGGGGCTGGCTTCGCCGTTGCGGGCCGATAACGCCAACCGGCTGGAAACTTTTTGGACCGGCCAGGTGGGCGAACAGGATAATTATTTTGTGCGGGTGTTCAACAATTCGCCGTTTGGGCTGGATTACACCCTTGAAGCCAAAGCCGAACAAGCCGCCGTTTCCGGCGCAACTCCGGCCAGCTTCAATACCGCCAGCAGCGCCATCCCGCAAAATATCCAGCAAATGTCCTGGACGTTAACCGCGCAGGCCGTCGAAAAAATGCCGGCCAGCGAAGCCGCCGCCTGGATGCAACAGGCGCAGGCCGCCGGCTGGATTGTAACCGCCGGCACCGCCACCGATGCCATCCCCAACCCGGCCAAAACCAATCCGCAAACCCTGTGGCGGCTGGCCGCGCAGGCCATTGCCGGGCAAAAGGCCGAAGACGCCGCCCGCTGGCTCTCCCAGGCCGATTCGCTGGGCTGGTTGGCCATCCCGCCGAACACCGCCAAGCAACCGCTGGTTGAGCCGGCCAAAGCCGGCACCGGCGGCAGCGGCGGCGGCGATAAAGCCGGCAGCGCCCCGCCTCCGGCGGTGCCGGTAGCGCCCAAAACCGAGTACCAGCCGGTAAATATTTACCCCAACAACCCGCTACCGTTTGATGTTAATAAAGTTAACAGTGGCCGGCTGGCCCCTTACGGCGAGCACTGGTATTCGCTGCTGCGCGATGACCTGGATAGCCACAAAATTGAAAATATGAAAATGACAATGTTCTTTACCCCCATTCAGGGATATTTGAGCAATCGCATCAATTTTGAGATTTTCCCCGGCAGCCAGTACCAAATCTGGCAGCGCGGCGACGCCGATTACATGGAAAACCTGGGGGTGGGTATGTGGGTTTCGCGCGATAACGACCCCAACACCGGCGAACGGTTGTGGAACGGCACGCTGGTAGATGGTGACCGCTACCTCATCAAAATAAAAAACGGCACGCCCGAAGTGGTTGATTATTACCTGTTTCCCAGCGATGTTCAAAACGCGCAGTTGGGCAACCCCACCCTCTACTCCGGCGACATCAGCGGCGGGCGAGTGCCGTATGCCGCCTCGCCGCCCACGCGCCCTGGCCCGCCGCCCGTTCCCGGCGATGGCCCGCCCGAAGCCATCCCGTTGAAAGTGGGCACAACTACCGGCACGCTCGATGCCGGCAAGGAAATGTGGTACAGCTTTTTCTTTCACAATTCCGGCAATGGTGACAAGCCCAACCACGACTTTAAAATTTATTTGACCAACACCCCCACCAACGAAATTTTGGCCCGCCACGCCGATTTTGCCATTTATCCCGGCAACTCGCTCCAACTGTGGACGCGCGGCACGGTGGATCAACTAGAACCGCTGGGAACCAGCGCCCCGTCGCCCTTTCCGGTGAAAAACGTAAAATCGTTACAGGTGCTGTGGGATGGCCAACTGATGCCCCAAAATATTTATTACATCAAGGTTTTTAACCACGATATTGGCCCGCTAAACTACGAACTGAAAATCTCCGACGGTTCGTAAAGCACAAATCGTTCTGGAATCAAAAAGCCCCCGCTAATCAACACCGGGGGCTTTTATTTTGTTTGTTGTAAAACAACTACGCGCCGCGTTCACCACGAATGTAGGGCACGCCCAACGCCGCCGGCGAACCAAGCCGTTTGCGGGCCGCCGCCCGCGACCCCAACACCAAAGCAATAATGGTAAGCAGGTAAGGCGTCATCTGTAAAAAGAAACCCCAGTTAGAGTTGATGAACAGCGGGTTGGTAAAGCCAAACAACGTGGGCGGCCCCTGCAAATCCAGAATGCCACGGCGGAGCGCCCCAAACAGATACGCGCCCGCCGCCGCCCGTAGCGGATCCCACTGGGCAAAAATCACCAGGGCAATGGCAATCCAGCCCTGGCCGGAGGTAGTCTGAGAACTGTACCACCCCGGCGACACCGACAGGCTGATGGTGGCTCCGGCCAAACCGGCCAGGCAGCCGCCCACAAACACGTAAAAATAACGCAACCCGTACACGTTGATGCCCATCGTATCGGCGGCTTCCGGCTTTTCGCCAACGGCACGCAGGTGCAGGCCGGGCCGGGTTTTGTAAATGTAATACCAGGCCAGCGGCGCAAAAAAGTAACCCACATACACCAGCGGGCTGTGGTTTTGAAAAAACACCGGTCCAATAAACGGGATCATGGCCAACCCCGGAATATTATACAGCGGGATTTCCGGCGCGTTCTGCCCAGTTAACCCTTCGCCCAGCACCAGGGCCAGCCCGGTGCCTAAAAATGTCAGGGTTAAACCGCTCACCACCTGATCCGCCTGAAAGTGAATTGTCACCACGCCGTGCGCCAGGCTCAACACGCCCGCCGATACAATGGCCACCAGCAGGCCCACCCACGGATTGCCGGTAGCCAGCGACACGCTAAAACCGGCCATTGCGCCCAACAACATCATCCCTTCAACGCCCAAATTGAGAATGCCCGCCCGCTCGGCAAAAATTTCGCCAATGCTGGCAAACAGCAAAATAGTGCCGGTAGCCAACCCGGCGTGCAAAATGATAATCAAATTCATGCGGCCAACTCCTCGCCCCGGCGCACCAGCCGAATTTTGTAACGCAACAACACGTCGCTGCTAATCACCATAAACAGGATGATGCCTTGCAGCAGATACGCCAGCCCCGACGGTTGAATTTCGCGCCCGGCCACAATCAGCGCCCCAAACAAAACCGAAACCAGCACAATGGCAAACGGGTTAAGTTTAGCCAGCCAGGCCACAATAATCCCGGTAAAGCCGTACCCCGGCGAAATTCGCTCTTGCAGGCGATGCACCACCCCGCTAATTTCCGACATCCCGGCCAAACCGGCCAGCGCCCCGGAAAACATCATCACCAAAATAATGTTGCGGGTAATGTTCAACCCGGCGTAGCGGGCGGCGTTGGGGTTATCGCCAATCAGTTTGATTTCGTAACCCCAGCGGCTGCGGTCCAGCACCCACCACACAATAACGGCGGCCACCAGCCCAAACACCACCCCCAAATGCAACGTAATGCCGGAAAAAATGCGGTAATCGCGGGCGTAATCGGCCAGACGCGGCAGCCAGGCCGCCCGGTCAAACGTGGGCGTCATTTGAAAGCCGGCGTCGCTCCATTGGTTAAAAATCCAAAAGTTGTTCCACAAAATTACCACATAGTTCAGCATCAGGGTGGTAATAATTTCATTGACGTTAAACCGCGCCTTGAGAAAACCGGGGATAAAGCCCAGCACCGCGCCGCCCACCATGCCCATCACCATCATCGCGGCGATCACCACCACTTTGGGGCTGTCTTTGGGCAGCAGCGGCACCAGCACCACCAAACTGGCCCCAAATGCACCGGCATAAAACTGGCCTTCGGCGCCAATGTTCCACAGCTTCATTTTAAAGGCCACGGCGCAGGCCAACCCCACCAAAATCAGCGGCGTGGCCTTAACCATTGTATCCGAAAAAACCGCCCAACTGCCAAAGGTGGCGTTAAAAAAGAAACGGGCCACCACCAGCGGTTGGCCGCCAACCAGCTTAAGGATAATCCCGCTGATGATAAACGCGATCACCACCGACCCCACCGAAGTGGCAATAGGCAGCCACCGGGGCACATCTTCAACTCGTTTTTCAAAGGTAATCATAAAAGGCATTTGGAATCCGGCCTTTATTCCAGCAGACATAAACAGGTACCTCCCGTTTTTGGTAAAAGTAGATGCGGAGGAGCGGCTTTATTCCGGCGTGGGCTGTTTGCGCTCGCTGCCGGTCATCATCAGGCCAATGTCATGCACATCGGCTTCGGCGGCGGAAACAACGCCCATAATCCGCCCGTCAAAAATAACGGCGATGCGGTCACTCAGCGACAAAAGCTCTTCCAGTTCTTCGGATATTAGCAGCACAGCGGTGCCGGATTGGCGCTGATTCAGAATTAACTTTTGAATGGCCTCAATCGCGCCCACATCCAGCCCGCGCGTGGGCTGCACCGCCACCATCATTTGCGGCCCCGACGAAATTTCGCGGGCCAGAATCACTTTTTGCAGGTTGCCGCCCGATAATTTGCGGGCCATTGTTTTGACGTTGGGCGCTAAAATATCGTACTGGTCTTTTAGTTTGCGGGCCTGGTCGCGGGCGCTGGCAAAGTTGATGCTCCAGCCGTTGCCAATTGGCTCGGAGCGGTAGTTTTTCATGATGGTGTTTTCGGTGATGCTCAGGTTGGGGGCGCTGCCCACCCGATTGCGGTCTTCGGGCACGTGCGACACGCCGCTGTTAATGGCCACAATGGGCGGCTGGTTGCTCACCTCTTTGCCGTTTACGGTGATGCTGCCCCGGCACGGGCGCAGCCCGGTAATCACCTGGGCCAGCTCGCTTTGGCCATTGCCGGCTACCCCGGCAATCCCCAAAATTTCGCCGCTCCGCACTTGCAGCGATACCCCGCGCAACGCCGGCACGCCTTTTTCATTTTCGCAATGAACGTCTTTCAGTTCCAGCACCACGTTGCCGGGTTCGCGGTGGGTTTTGGTTACGGTAAACACCACGTTGCGGCCCACCATCAGCCGGGCCAGTTCTTCTTTGGTAACGCCGGCCATGCCGCGCCCTTCGGCGGTAACTTTGCCTTTGCGCAACACAGTAATCCGGTCGGCTACGGCGGTAACTTCGTGCAGTTTGTGGCTGATAAAAATAATGGATTTATCCTGCGCCACCATTGACCGCATGGTGTGCATTAAATCCTCAATTTCCTGCGGAGCCAGCACCGCCGTTGGCTCGTCCATAATTAATATTTTGGCGCCCCGGTACAACATTTTTAAAATTTCAACCCGCTGTTGCTCGCCCACCGAAAGCTGCCAGATTTTGGCGGTGGGGTCAACCCGTAGCCCAAATTGTTCTTGCAACGCCAGGATTTTTTTATCGTAATCGGCCAGCCGCATAAAAAATTTGGGTTCGTTCAGGCCCAGCAAAATGTTTTCGGTAACGGTTTGGGTGGGCACCAGCATAAAATGCTGGTGAACCATGCCAATCCCCTTGGCAATGGCATCGCGGGGCGAGTTGAACTGAACCGGCTCGCCGTATATTTTGATGCTGCCAGAAACCGGACGGTACAGGCCCGCCAGCGCATTCATGAGCGTGCTCTTGCCGGCTCCGTTTTCGCCCAGCAGCGCGTGGATTTCGCCCGGCTTCAGGGTAAAATTCACGTGGTCGTTGGCCAGCACCCCTGGAAAACGAATAACAATATCTTTCATTTCGACTGCGTAAGACGCTTCTGTCATCGAGGTGTCCTCAACCTAAATTTTTGGGACTACATTGAAGGCAATTTTGCGAGAGATTAGAAACTTGAAACTGAAAATTCTGTGCTTAACGCCCAATTTCTAATTTCTAATCACCGGAGGAAAATGCTGCAAGGTAAGGGGAAGGCAGCCCGTAGCCGGGTTGCCTTCCCCCCAAATTTAGTGTGGGAAGATACTTCTTAAATTAGGGTTATTTCAGTTCGGGCAGTTGCGCGGTGATGTTTTCGTTCCACCAGTACATGCAGGTTTTGCAGGTGCTGCCAAATTGTTTAAACCCATCCAGGTCGGCCTGTTCCAGGCTCTTGCCGGCGGCTAACACTTCGTTGCCCTGGTTGTCTTTGATGGGGCCTTTGAATACGTCAAAGCGGGTGAATTCGCCTTTGAGCATTTTGGCCAGCGTGTCTTTTACCAGTTTCAGATCGGCTTCGGGCAGTTTTTCAACGCCGGGCTGCATTTTTTCGCCTTCCATAAAGCCAAACAGACCCAGGCCGCCGCTATCGGCTTCAAAGTATTCCGAGCTGCCTTTGTACTTGCCGGCGCGGGAGTCTTCAACGATGCGGGCGTAAACCACGCCCCAATTCCAGTACATCGAGGTGAGACAGGCATCATCTTTGCAGTTGCCGCTGTAGTCGTAGGTAATACCCCATTTGCCTTTGGGGGCAGCTTCGACGGGGGCGGGGGTGTCGGCGCCGGTCATAACCACTTGCGCGCCGCCATCAAACAACGAGGAAGCCCCTTCTTTTTCCAGGATAGGATCGTGCCAAGTGAAAATCCAGCGCACATCAATCTTGCATTCGGGGCAGGTTTTTTGCACGCCCAACGCAAAGGCGTTGCCCAGGCGCATTTCTTCGGGGATGGGGAAGGTGGCAATGTAGCCCAGTTTGGGGTTGCCATCCAGTTTGGCCCGCGACCCGGCCAGCATCCCGGCCAGGTATTTAATGTCTTCCATCGCGCCCATCAGGTTGCCAAAGTTAGCGCCGTTGGATTTATAGCCGCTAACGTGAATAATGTTCACGTCCGGGAATTCGTTGGCCACAATTTCCGAGGCGTCCATAAAGCCAAACGAGGTGGTGAAAATAACGTTAAAGCCTTTGCGGGCCAGCGAGCGAATTACCTGTTCGGCGTCCGCACCTTCGGCCACGTTTTCAACGTAGGCGGTGTGCACGTCTTTTACTTTTTCTTCTACATACATCCGGCCAACATCATGGGCTTGCGACCAGCCGCCATCATCGTGCGGCCCAACATACACAAACGCCACGTTAAATTTGCCTTCTTCAATGGCCGGAATCTGGTATTTGCTTTCGGCAGAAGCGGCGGCATCGGCGGGCTTTTCAGCCGCTTTTTCGGCGGTGGGTTCGGCGGCAGGTTTTTCAGCCGCTTTTTCAGCAGTCGGTTCAGCCGGTTTATCGGCAGGTTTTTCGGCAGCAGGTTGTTCGGCGGGTTTTTCAGCCACTTTTTCAGCCGGCTTTTCGGCAGTCCCACCACAACCAACCAACAGAGCCAGCATCAGGCTCAATACTACAAGTGATAGTACACGTTTCATTATATTCTCCTCCGTAAAAAATACTGCTTAAAAGTTACACATTAGTGACAACCGGGCAAGTTTGACAGATTCATTGCCACAAACGATGTGCCAACGACCAGATTTATTTGGTTTGATTTTTTATCTGCACCCTCCTTAAAAATTTTTCGGGGCCGGCGGCACTAGAGAGTTAGCCCCGGCGCATCCATGCTACCATGACATTGTGAGATGTCAAAGCGGCTAATCATGCCGCAAAACTCGCTTTTCACCGGCCATCATTAACCCCAACTCCTCAATGGTCACATCGGCGTTGTTAACAATGCCCATCACTTCGCCGCCAAACATCACCATAATCCGGTCCGACAGGGCGCGCACCTCATCCAAATCTTCCGAGATGAGCAACGTGGCCAGCCCTTCGCTGCGCTGCGCCAGCAGTTGGGTGTGAATGTATTCCATTGCGCCAATATCAACGCCACGGGTGGGCTGCGCCGCGATTAAAAATTTGGGCTTGCGGGCCAGTTCGCGGGCCAGAATCATCTTTTGAATGTTGCCGCCCGATAAATTTTTGGCCGGCGTATCCTGGCTGGGCGTTTTGATGCTAAAAGCGCGAATCATGTCGCGGGCGTGGCGGCTAATCTGCTTAAAGTTTAAAAAGATGCCCTGGCTATAAGGCCGGCGAATGTGATCCTGCAAAATCAGGTTTTCGGCCACGGAAAAATCCTTGATGGCCCCGTCGTGCATGCGCTCTTCGGGAATGTACGACAGCCCGGCTTCGATCATTTTGGCGGGCGGCAGGCCGGTGACGGAACGGTTTTCCAGCGTAATGCTGCCCTGCGTTACCGGCAACAGGCCGGCAATAACTTCGGCCAGCGCCCGCTGCCCGTTGCCCGAAACCCCGGCCACGCCTAAAATTTCACCGCTGTGCACCTGAAAACTCACATTTTTCAGCGCGGATTTACCCTGCCGGTTAACGGCGCTCACGCCCTCAACGTTGAGTTGCACCGGGCCGGGCTGCACCGGCGGGCGGTCGCGTTCCAGAGCTACCTCGCGGCCCACCATCATTTGGGCCAAACCCTGTTTGGTGGCTCCGGCGGTTTGGCACGTGCCCACTACCCGGCCATCGCGCAGCACGGTTACGCGGTCGGTTACGGCTAAAATTTCGTGCAGCTTGTGCGAAATAAAAATGAGAGCGTGGCCATCGGCAGCCATTTGCCTGAAAATAACAAACAGTTCGTCAACTTCCTGCGGGGTGAGCACGGCGGTCGGCTCATCGAGCACCAGCAGCGCCGCGCCGCGATAAAGGGCTTTGATAATTTCTACCCGCTGTTGCTGCCCCACCGCCAAATTAGAGACAACGGCTTTAGGGTTTACGTCCAGACCGTAATTATTGGCCAGTTCCACAATGCGCCGCGAAACCACATCCAAATCCAGGCGGGGTTCGCGGGTTGAGCGCAGCCCCAGCGCCACATTTTCGGCCACGGTCAGGTTATCCACCAGCATAAAATGCTGGTGAATCATGCCAATGCCGTGCGTAATGGAATCGGTGGGGGAGTGAATTTTTATGGGCCGGCCATTAAGCTGAATTTCGCCGGCGTCGGGCTGGTACAGGCCGTATAAAATTTTCATGAGCGTGCTTTTGCCCGCGCCGTTTTCGCCCAGCAGCGCGTGGATTTCGCCCGCTTTTACATCAAAATCAATATTATCGTTGGCCAGCACGCCGGGAAACCGTTTGGTGATGCCGCGCATTACCATTGATTCAATCCGGGGCAAGCCGGAGGGCAACAGGTTGGGTTGGGGGGTCATGCTCACCTCTGTTACATGCGCCACGTGGTGGTGGTGCGCGTTTCGCTCAGAATGCGGCCTTGTTTGATGACGTAGCGGCGGGCCGGCTGGCGGCGCAACGCCTCCACCGCCGAACAGGCATCAATAATAACCAGATTGGCCGCCGCGCCCACGTAAATGCCGTAATCGGCCAACCGCCACAACCGGGCGGCGTTGTAGCGGGGCATATCAAACGCGGCCTGGATTTCAGCCGGGGCGGCCAGGTGGGCGGCGTGGGCGGTAATCAGTGCCACTTCCAGCGGATCCATTTTGCCGTAGGAATAGAACATATTTTGCAAATCATCCTGGCCGCACACCACGTTTACCCCGGCCTCAAGCAGTTGTTTAACGCGGGCAATGCCGCGCGGTTTGGGGTAGCCGTGGCCGCGCCCCTCCAGCATTAAATTGATGGGCGCGTTGGTGATAATGTGAATACCGGCCTGTTTTACTTTGGCAATAATGCGCTCGGCCAGAGCGTCGTTCCAGGCCGACATGGCGCAGCAATGGCCGGCGGTAACGCGCCCCTGCCAGCCGGCTTCGATGGTTTTTTCGGCCAGCAACTCCAGCGAATGCCAGTAGGGATCATCGGTTTCGTCAATGTGCATATCAATGTCAACATTGTGGTGTTGGGCTATTTCAAACGCCAGTTCAATGTGACGGGCGGCGTCGGCCATGTCGCGCTCGCCGTGGGGCATGCCGCCCACCAGATCGCAGCCGTTTTCCATGGCCTGCCACATCATGTCAACGGCGGCGGGATTGCGGGCCAGCCCCAACTGCGGAAAGGCCACCAACTGAATGTTAACCAGCTCGCCAAACTGCTCCCGCGCGGCAACCACGCCGTTAAGGATGCTCAGTTTGGCAATGTGGTCAATATCCACGTGGCTGCGCAGCCACAACACGCCGTTGGCGGCGGCGGCGCGTAACGCCTGCCCGGCCCGGTTAACAATATCATCAACAGTGAGTTGCTGTTTTACGCCGGCGTACAGTTCAATGGCTTCGTGCAGGGTGCCGCTCTGGTTGATAACGCCATCCCACAGCAGCGCGTTTTCCAGGTGAAAGTGGCTTTCTAAAAACGCCGGCGAAAGCAGCCCGCCTTCGGCGTTGATTTCCTGCGTTCCGGCCGGCAACCCCGCCGGAGCCACCGCCGCAATCACGCCGTTGGCAATGCCCACTTCTACCGGCGCGCCGGTTGTATCTAAAATAGCATTCCGAATGACTAAATCCATTTTTAATTTCTCCAGATGCGCGGGGTTGGGCGCAAGAGTTTGGCCAATTGCGCCCAACCCTGTAAACCCGGTGGAATTAACCCCCTCCCCAGAAATTTGGGGAGGGGGCGGTTAACCCAAAAGATTACCGTTTTTCGGCTACAATTTTAATTTTGCCGTCAATAATGCCCTGCGCGGCAGCTTTGGCCGCGTCTACGGCATCGGCGGGCAGCCCATCGGCGTAAACGGGCACTTCGCCGCCGTTAGCCAGCGTGAGTTGCAGCACTTTGCCGCCCATCTCGCCAGCCTGGTGCATTTTAATCATGTCCAGCAACAGGGGTTGCCAATCGTAAATAACGGTGCCTTTCACCACTTCGGGGGCCAGCGAACTCTGGTCGGCCTGGAAGCCTAACCAGGGGATGCCTTTTTCTTTGGCCACGCCAATAGCGCCCACAACTTGCTGCGAGGAGCCGGTCAGAATGTCGGCGCCGGCGCTAATTTGGGTGTTGGCGGCTTCGGCAGCGAGCGAGGTATCGCCAAAGGAGCCGGTGAACGAAACGTTCACTTTGGCTTTGGGGTTGGTATCGCGCACGCCGGCCACAAAACCATCCACATGCAGTTTGGCATCGCCGGCATCAATGGGGCCAACCAGGCCAATCACGCCGCTTTTGGTGAGTTTGGCCGCTAACACGCCCATCACGTAGCCGCCTTCATCACCACGGGGTTCAAGGGCAAACACGTTGGTCAGGCCCTCGTCCTTGCCGAAGTTGGTGGTGGTACCCCAGGCAAAGCTGGTTTTGGGGAAATCGGGGGCGATTTCAAACAGGCTGGTGCCGTACTGCGCCCCGTGAGCAATCACAATGTTGTAACCGTTGGTGGCGTAATCCCGAATGGCCGCCGCCGCATCGGTAACGTTGAACATGTTTTCGGTGTAGGCAATATCCACCACTTTGGGGCCGCCGGCTGCTTTTTGCAGCTTGATTAAGCTGTCGTACAGCGATTGAGTCCAGGCCATGTCGGTGATGGTGCTGGGCATAACCACCGCAATGCGAATCGGCTTAATATCAACTTTTTCAGTTGCGGCTTCGGGCTTGGCTTCGGCAGGTTTGGCTTCAGCCGTGGCTTCAGGTTTGGTTTCGGCAGGTTTGGCTTCTTCACCGCCGCCTTGCCCGCCCTGGTACACCTGCACATACTGGCCTTTTTGAATCTGGTTAATGGCAATCCGGGTATCGGCACAGTCACCGGTGGGGTTACAAGTGATTTTGCCGGTAATACCGTCAAAATCTTTGGTGGCGTACAACGCATCGCGGAGCGCCTGCCGGCCAATTACGGTGTTGCCGTCGGCATCGGTTTTGGCAACTTTTTCGATGGCGGCAAAAACCATGTTGGCCGCATCGTAGGCGTGCGCGTGGAAAGCGCTGAACGGCTCTTGGCCGCTGATGGCTTTGTATTCGCTCTTGAATTTATCGTAGCGTTCGCCGGAGAAATCCAGGCTCGGCCCGGAGATGTACATGTTTTCGCCGGCAGCGCCAGCCGCAGACACAAACTGCGGGCCAATCATACCATCACCGCCCGCCAGCACGGTTTTTTCCATCCCGGCCACTTCGCGGGATTGCACGGTGATGAAGCCGCCTTCGGCCACAAACACGGGGTAGTACAGAAATTCGGGCTTGCCGGTGGCAATCGAGGTGAGCACCGGGCGCATGTCGGTATCGCCCACGTTGATGGCTTCCTGGGCGGTGATTTTACCACCAAGTTCGGTGAACGTATCGGCAAACACTTGCACCAACTGTTCGGAGTAGGGGCTGCCATCGTGAATGGTGGCGGCGCTGCGCAGGCCCAACTTGTTGTACACAAATTCGGCCATGACCCGGCCCTGGGCTTTATCGTTGTAAGCGGTGCGCAAAAAGCTGGCAACGTGGGTAGCCTCGGCGGTTAAGGCCGGGGCGGTGCAGCTGGGGGCAATCATGGTTAGCCCGGCATCGTTGTAGATGGGGGCTGCCGGCGTACAACTGCTGGAACAGCTATGGCCCACTACCGCCACAATACTGCTGTCGGAGGCGATTTTGGTGGCGGCAGTTTGCCCACCTTCGGCGGAACAAGTGTCATCTTGGGACACCAGTTCAATGGGATGACCGGCTACTTTGTCTCGTTCTTTAATGGCCACTTTAATGCCGTTTTGAGCGTCAACGCCCAAAGATTCGTTGGCCCCAGACAGTACCAGCACCCCGGCTAACTTAATGGGGTCGCCGGGAGCAACAACAACACAACCTAACGCATCATCGCAACCGGCTTTGGGCGCGGTTTCTTTGGCCTGGTCGGCGGTTTTTTCTACTTCCTTTTTAGCCTGGTCAACCTGTTCTTTAGCCTGATCGGCGGCTTTTTCTACTTCTTTTTTAGCCTGATCCGCCTGTTCTTTGGCCTGATCCGCTTGTCTAGGCTGTTCGGCGGGGGCTGGGCCACCACAAGCGGCCAGCAGGGCGAGCATGGTGAGGATAGCAACTACCAGCAATAATCGGTTCTTCATAAAAAATCTCCTCCTGTTATATTTGATTTAACCAAATCTTATAAAACACGGATTTATGGTTTTAGGTTTACTTGGTTAACACCTCCTTTTTGCTTGATTACGCCAAAATGGGTGGGTTCCAAACGGCCCACCCCGTGCGCCCCAACCGAATGTGGCGCACGGCGCGAGCCGCCTGGGGTTAGTTTTCGCCGCGTTCAAACGGTTTGGTAAGCGCCGCCGGTTGCAACGCTCGCCTAAAAGGGAACGCCAGCGCCAAAATGGTAAGCAAATACGGCAGCATTACCGCCACATCCGAAGGGATGTTAAGGCCCAACACCTGCACCCACAGTTGCAGCGCGTTCACCGCGCTGAACAACAACGCCCCGGCCAACACGCCCACCGGCGTCCAACTGCCAAAATAAACCAGCGCCACCGCAATAAAGCCGATGCCGTTGGTCATCCCTTCCTGAAAAATGTTCAACAATGAAATAGAGAGCGATGCCCCGGCCACGCCCGCCATCAACCCGCCAAACGTAACCGTGAGGTAGCGCACTTTGGTTACGCTCACGCCCAGCGTGTCGGCGGCCTGCGGGTTTTGGCCCACCGCCCGAATATTCAAGCCCCAGGTGGTGCGGTTAAGCACGTACCAGGCCACCGGCACCATTAAATACGCGCCGTAAACCAGCAAACTGTGCCCAAAGAAAATCTGGCCAATCACCGGCATATCACTTAAGCAGTAGCCGCCCGGCAGGCAGGCGTGCAGTTCGGGAAAGCCCTCAACGCCTTCAATTGAGCCGATCATCACTTTAAACAGCAGGCTTGATGCGCCCAGCCCAAACAGGTAAAACCCAATCCCGCTGATGCCCTGTTCGGCTTGCAGGGTAACGCTCACAAAGGCCATAGCCAGCCCCATCACCGCGCCCACCAGCGCCGCCGCCGCCAGCCCCAACCAGGGATTCCCGGTCATATAGGTGGCGTAAAAACCGCTGAACGCGCCCAGCAGCATCAAGCCTTCAACGCCCAGGTTGAGCACGCCCGAACGCTGGCTAAAAGTTTCGCCGATGGCCGCATACAAATACGGCGTAGCCAGCCGAATGCCGGAGTGGGCAATCCCAATCAAAATAGCCCAAAAGCTGAGTTCATTCATTGGCCGCCTCCTCGGCATCAACGGATACCCGGCGGCGGGCGCGGCGGCGAGACCAAATATCGCTGCTTACCACAAAAACAACCACCAGCCCCAATAACATGGTCACAAACACCTGCGGCACCTGCACCGCCCGCTGCATTTTATCGCCGCCCACCAGCAGGCCGCCAAATAAAATGGATGACGGAATCAGCCCCAGCGGGTGCAGCTTGCCAAACAGCGCCGCCACAATCCCGGAGAAGCCGTACCCCGCCGACACCGCTCCCGGCTCGAACATACGGTGGTGCAGCCCCACAATTTCAATCGCGCCGGCCAATCCGGCAAAAGCGCCGCTCAACGCCAGCGATAACACCACGTAGCTTGGCACATTCACCCCGGCGTACCGCGAGGCGTGCGGGTTTAACCCCACGGCCCGGATGCGGTAGCCAATAGTAGTGCGCCATAAAAACACGTACACCAAAATGGCCATCACCACGGCAAAAATCAGCCCAAAATGCAGCCGGGTGGGTTCGGCCAGCAGGCCGTAAATTTCGGCTTGCAGCCCTTTTAACCCCAGGCTTTGGGCCGTATCGCCAAAGCCCAACGCTTTGGCCATGTCGGTAAAGCGGGGCAAATCTACCGCCCTGACCAGCCGGGCCGAATGGGGAATGTTGGTGCCGGCCTCTAGCTCTTTGGGGTCAATCATGGGGCCGCGCAACAGGTAATAACTCACCTGAATGGCAATCTGGTTCATCATAATGGTGCTGAGGATTTCGTTTACGCCCAGCCGGGCTTTGAGCACGCCGGGCACGGCTCCCCAAATAGCGCCCATCAACGTGCCGCCCAAAATGCAAATGGTAATCGCCAGCCAGCCGGGCAGCGTTTCGCCCAGTTGCAGCCCCAAATAGGTGGTGAGCATTGCGCCCACAATCAGTTGCCCTTCGGCCCCAATATTGATGACGTTAGCCCGGAACGCAATTACAATGCCCAGGCCCACCAATATTAGCGGCGTGGCCTTTACCAGCGTATCGGCCAGCCCGTTTTTGGTGGCAAACGCCCCCGAAAACATGGCCGTGTAGGCTTCAATCGGGTTAACTTTTAGCAGGATTAAAACTACCCCGCCGATTAATAACGCCCCGAACACCGCCACTAACGGCAGCAACAGGTCAATGAGCCGATCAAATTGAAAATTTTTGTTGGCGGCAATTTGGCGGCTCGATGGTTTTGCGGTGGAGACTCCCAAATTAGTATTCTCCCTCAGAAAGTGTTGGCGTGTTGCCGGCTTCACGGGTGGTAAAGATGAAAGCGGCGCTGTTTTTGGTTATTGGCAGGTTCAGTTTAAACAAAAAAACCCCAAACCACACTTTTTTACCATTGGTTCAGGGCTTCGAGGCCGGAAGCGTTATTAACTTTGCGACGTTCATCCATTCAATCTGTTGCATTTTAGCCCAAATTCCAGGATTGTCAACCGGCATTTTATCCTCGTTGAGTTTTTACCGGGGTTAACCGCTCAGATTGTTTTTATAGCGTTAAAAGAGGCTCACAAATTGGTTGCAAAACTAACACATCCTGAGGCGTTTGTCAAAATATAATGCTTAATCACCGAAAACAAAAATTGCAGGCCACGTTAGGCCGTGGCCTGCGACACCGGTTAACGGCTGGTTATTCGCTGTAACCGTCGCTGAACACTTCGATCATCAGGTACGGGTCGCCCAACGGGTACAGAATGGGGCAGGTACAGCCGTTGGCCACGTATTGGCGCACTTTGGCTTTTACCTCTTCGGGCGTGCCGCTGGCGGTAACGCGCTGCACCAGTTCATCCGGCACCAGCTTCATGGCCTCGCGGATTTGTTCTTTGGTGGCCGGCCAGCCCAAAATTGATTGAATTTGCTTCACTGTTTCCGGCGGGGTGTTGCTGGCTTTGGTAATGTGCGGCTGCTGGGCAATGTATTGAGTCAGCATCCAGCGCGCGCCATCCAGCGCCTTGGCTTTATCGGTGTGCACCGAGCAAATCATCAACTGGGGCCGGTCAATATCAGCCAACGTGCGACCGGCGCGTTTGGCCCCGGCTTCAAGCTGTTGCAGGGCGGGCAGGTTGTATTCGGGCGGCACGCAGTAGTTAAGCACCGCGCCATCGGCAATTTCACCGGTCAGTTCCATCATTTTTTCGCCGGTAGCGCCAATCATCATGGGCACATTACGCGGCTCGCGGCGGCCATGCACCACATCCAGCTCGATGCCGTGCACCTGGTGAAATTCGCCTTCAAACGTAACATTTTCCATAGCCAGCAGGCGGCGCATTACCTCGATGGTTTCGCGCATGGCCAGCAGCGGCTTGCGGCGGTCAATCCCCACGTTTTTGGCCAGCGGGTCCCACCACGCGCCAATGCCGCAAATAATGCGGTCGGGGGCCAAATCATCCAGCGTAAGGAAGGTGGCGGCCAGCAGGCCAATATTGCGCGTCCAGTTGTTGATAACGCCAGAGCCAACTTTAATGCGCTCGGTCACGGCGGCAAAGGCGGCCATTGGCACAATGGCGTCGCGCACCAGCCGGCTTTCGGCCTGCCACACGGCTTCAAACCCGTGCTTTTCGGCGTACTGAACCAGCTTCATGCCTTCGCGCAGGTCGTGCGCGTCTTGTAAATACAGGGCTACTCTATCTTGGGGCATAATAATCTCCTTTGAAAATTACGAATTGCGAATTACAAATTACGAATGTCGCCTTGAGGGTGCCAGCCCGGCCCTTACAATACGTGACCGGCGGTTGCAGACCCCTGCGCGACCGTTGCAGACCCTTGCGCGACCGTTGCAGACCCTT
>CAZFCE010000015.1:0-125125 GCA_964517605.1 uncultured Caldilineaceae bacterium
ATTGCCCCCGTAGCTCAGAGGATAGAGCAGAGGTTTCCTAAACCTTGTGTCGCAGGTTCGACTCCTGTCGGGGGTACTTTATCATTGGGTAGGCCACAAAATCAACGTTGATTTTTGGCCGGCCGCCGTAGCGAATTCCGGTGTTTTCCGGCATTCGCTTTTTTATCCCGCCAAAAACAAAGCATTTGGGGAGGAATGCCATGAAAGTGATTATGTGTTACGGCGATTCAAACACCTGGGGGTATAACCCTGCCACGCATGGCCGGTTTGGCCCCACCGAACGCTGGGCCGGCGTGTTGCGCCAAACGCTGGGCCAAAGCTACACCGTCATTGAAGAGGGCCTTAACGGGCGAACCACGGTGTGGGATGACCCCATCGAAGGGTACAAAAACGGCAAGGAATATTTGATTCCGTGCCTTGAAACCCACAAACCCCTTGATCTGGTTATTATTATGCTGGGCACCAACGATTTAAAAGCCCGGTTTGGCGTGCCGGCGCAGGATGTGGCCAAAGGCGCGGGGGTATTGGTT
This sequence comes from uncultured Caldilineaceae bacterium, assembly GCA_964517605.1. Classification (GTDB taxonomy): domain Bacteria; phylum Chloroflexota; class Anaerolineae; order 4572-78; family J111; genus J095. The sequence goes on from CAZFCE010000015.1 coordinate 531, forward strand.
GAAATTGTGCAGCGCAGCGACACCGGCCCCGCCGACCACGCGCCGCAGGTGTTGTTGCTGGCACCTCCGCCGGTGGTTCAATTGAGCGATTACGCCGATATGTTTGGTGGGGCCGAGGCCAAATCGCGCCAGTTTTCGCGGCACTTTGCGCAAGTTGCCGCCGAATGCGGCTGCCACTTTTTAGATACCGCGCCCATCATTGTCTCCAGCCTGCTGGACGGCATCCATTTTGAAGCGCCGGAGCACCGCAAACTGGGGCTGGCCGTGGCGCAACGGGCGCAAGAGATTTTGGGGTAGCCGGGGATTAGCTCAATTTCAGGCCGGCGGAACTTTGGTACACTTCGTCCATAGCTTTGAGCAGGTCGTCCAGCCGGTTGGCCTGTTCATGCACATCGGTTGAAAGCCGTTTGGCCCGCTCCCGGTCTATCTCTTTGGCGCCCAGCAGTTGCAACTGCGAGTAAATCCCGCCGATGGCGGCCAGTGTTTCGTCAAAATCCAGTTCGGTGCGGCGGATGAGCGTGACCAGTTCTTGCAATTGGCGCTGGTGAGTTTGCTGGCTTTGTAGCGTTTCGGTGATTTCCTGGCGCACCTGCGAATTGGTTTCGTAGGCCAGTTGCGCTTCGAGGCGTTGAATAGCTGCCGGCACTTCGGTCAGGTCGCGTTGAACAAGCTGGTTGGCCTCAAAATTGCGCACCCGGATGGCCAGTTGCCGCAGGTGGGTTTCCCACTGCATCAGGTTGGCGCTGATGGGGGCCAGTTGGTCGGCCAGCGGGCTGTGCTGTTTTTCCTTGATTAACTTTTCAATGTGTTTGCGGTAATCCACGGCGCGTTGCAGTTTTTGCTCCATAATATCGTTGCGGGAGGGAGCGGTTTTGGCCGCCGGCTGTTCCGCCCGGCGAATTTGTTGCGCCGCCAGGTACCCACGCCGCCAATGAAAACCGTACACCAGCAACCCCACCAGCGTTAGCATTGCGCCGGGGGCAAAACACAGCGCCATAGTGTAGCTGATGTTTTCAAGGATGGTGTTGTCGCTTGGTGATACCAGCGCAAAAATGCCCCAGCCCAAAAGGTTAATCCCCACAAACCATAACCCAATCCCCGCCGCCAGCCACGCCGAGGCCGGATGGTCGCGGCGGCGCAGTCCAATCATCAGGGCGCTGGTTAGCCCGGCAAAAGCCAGCCCCATGCAGGCCGGAGCCAGCGCAATGTTAGATTCGCCCTGGTCGTTGTTGGTGAATGATATAAAAAAGCCGCTCACGCCGCACAGGGCCATTACGCCCAGCAGCGTCATCACCACTATTTCGATGGGGTTGAGGCCGCCGCCGCTTTTGGCCGGTTTGACCGGTGGCGGTGACATCACCGGCTCGGATTTGGCCGGCGGGCGCACATTGGCGGGAGTGCTGACCGGGATTACCCCGGAGCGGCCTGGAAAGGTATTGCGGCTGGCGCTTGGCTCAAACGCCTGTTTGAGTTGCGCCGCCAGTTCACCGGCGCTGTTGTAGCGTTCCGGCGGGGTGGCGGCCAGCGCCTTGAGCAGCACTTTTTCTACCACCGCCGGAATGTTGGGGTTAAAGCTGCGCGGCGGCGGCAGCGGGTCTTTAATACGTTTGACCACCGTGCCCAGCGGCGTTTCGGATTTGTGCGGCACCTGGCCGGTGAGCATTTCATATAAAATAATGCCCAGCGAAAAAATATCGGTGCGATGGTCTACTTTTTCACCACGCGCCTGCTCCGGCGACATGTAGGCCGGCGTGCCAATGCCCACGCCCGTGCCCGTTAAATCCGAGGTGGATTCCGTCAATTTGGCCAGACCAAAATCGCTGAGCAGCGCCCAATCGCCATCCATTAAAATATTGCTGGGTTTGATATCGCGGTGAATAACCCCGGCCTGGTGGGCGTGATCCAGCGCGCCGGCAATCTGGCCGGTTAGCTGCACAATGCGCTCGGCCTCCAGCGGTTCTTTCATAACATCGGCCAGCGTGCGGGCGTTGGCAATGTAGCGCATGGCAATGTAACTGTAGCCGCGCTCCTGGCCGGTATCGTACACCGGCAAAATGTTAGGGTGATGCAGGCCGCCAATCGCCTGGGCTTCGCGCACAAATCGCTCAGAAAAGCCCTCTTTGTCGGCCACGTAGGGCGGCAGCACTTTTAAGGCCACATCGCGGTTAAGGCTGGGTTGGCGCGCCAAAAACACCGTAGCCATGCCGCCCTGGCCAATCAACTTGGTAATGGTGTATTGCCCCAACGTTTGCCCAACCATACTATTCATACTGGACATGCGCAACCCCCGCTTGGTATACTCTCATTTTACAACAAATAGTGAATTTTACGACATGCACCAACGGCATTTTGTGATGAATGCACAAAGGGCTTATAATTGGACGGTTTTAATTTTTAGTTTTAGGGAGAATTATGCTCATGACAGCAGCCCAACAACCTTTAAATAATCAATTGTTAACAGAATTCTCCCCGCCCAGTTATGAGGAGTGGCGGGAAGAAGCTGAACGCGCACTGAAAGGGAAACCCCTGGATAAGCTGGTAACCCGCACCTACGATGGTATTGACGTTCAGCCGATTTACCGGCAAGCTGATGTGGATGGCCTGCCCCACCAGGATTCTTTGCCGGGATTTGCACCGTTTCTGCGTGGCACCGAAGCCCAGCCCCAACCGTGGGGCATTTGCCAGGAACTCCCCTACAGCACCGCCGCCGAGTTTAACGGGGCCGTGCGCTACGATTTGGAACGCGGCCAAACCGCCGTTCACCTGCGGGTAGACCGCGCCACCCAACTGGGGCAGGACCCCGACGAAGCCGCCGTGGGCGATGTTGGGGCCGGTGGGGTATCTGTGGCCACGGTAGATGATTTGGCCACCGCCCTTGACGGCATTGATTTGGAACAGACGGCGCTCTTCTTTGGGGCCAGTTCTGCCGCCGTACCCACCGCCGCGCTGTTGTTTGCGCTGGCCAAACGGCAGGGGCGCAACCCTGGCAAGTTGCAGGGCAGCCTGGAAATGGACCCACTGGGCACACTGGCCGCTACCGGCCAACTGCCGCGCTCGGTGGCCGGAGCTTATAATGTAATGGCCAGCCTGCTACGCTGGGCTGTGGCCAACGCGCCCAAACTCGATATTGTCACCGTACACGGCCAGCCGTATGCCGATGCCGGGGCCAGCGCCGTGCAAGAACTGGCTTTTGTGGTCGCCACCGCCGTGGAATACCTGCGCCAGCTCCAAACCCGTGGCCTGGCCGTTGACGACGTGGCCCCCCGCATCCGGTTCTCGTTTGCGGTTGGCGCTAACTACTTTTTAGAAGTAGCCAAACTGCGGGCCGCCCGGGTAGTGTGGGCCAAAGTGGTGCAGGCGTTTGGCGGCAGCACCGAATCTCAAAAGATGACGCTCCACGCCCGTACCGCCTCGTGGAACAAAACCGTGTACGATCCCTACGTAAATATGCTGCGCGTTACCACCGAAGCCTTTGCCGGGGCCGTGGGCGGAGCCGACAGCATGCACACCGGCTCGTTTGACGAAGCCATTGGCCTGCCCGATGAAATTTCGCGGCGAATTGCCCGCAACACCCAAATCATCCTGCAAAACGAAGCCCATCTCACCAAAGTGGTTGATCCCGCCGGTGGCTCCTGGTACGTTGAAAAACTCACCGACGAAGTAGCCCGGGCGGCGTGGGCGCTGTTCCAAACCGTAGAAAACCAGGGCGGCATGGCGGCGGCGCTGCAAGCCGGTTTTCCGCAAACGCAGGTGGCGCAAACCGCCGCCGCGCAGGCCAAAAACCTGGCCACCCGCAAAGATATTCTGGTGGGCACCAACAAATATCCCAATTTGATTGAAACGCTGCCGGCGGCCATCAAACCGGATTACGCCGCGCTGCACCACAGCCGGGCGGCCTACATTACCGCCTACCGCACCGAACTGGATAACGAACAAAGCACCCACGTACTGGCGCTGCTTTCCAAGGTGCTCGAAGCCGAAGAAGCCGCCGTGCTGGATGCCGCCATCGAAGCGGCGTTGGCCGGGGCAACGTTGGGCGAACTGTCGCGCACGCTGCGCACCGGCGACGAGGCCAAAACCACCGTCACGCCGCTCGCGCCGCATCGCGCCGCCGAACCGTTTGAAACCTTGCGCGCCTTTGCCGAAGCCTACGCCGCCAAAAACGGCAATCGGCCCCGCGTATTTTTGGCCAACATTGGCCCCATTCCCAAACACAAACCCCGCGCCGATTTCTCCACCGATTTCTTTCAGGTGGGCGGCTTTGAGATGGTCAACAACGATGGTTTTGCTACCCCCGAAGCCGCCGCGCAAGCCGCACTCGCTTCGGGCGCGCCGGTGGTGGTAATTTGCGGCACCGACGACATGTACCCCACCATGGTTTCGCCGCTGACCCAGGCCATAAAAACCGCCAACCCCAAAGTAACGGTGATTTTGGCCGGCTACCCGGCTGACCAGATTGAGGCGCACAAAGCCGCCGGTGTGGATGAGTTTATCCACATCAAAGCCAATGTGGTAGAAATCCTGTCAAAGTTGCAGGGTGGCTTGTAATTTTTACTGGGGATTATCTGTTGGGAACGAATGCCAAAAAATACAATCTGGCTTTTAATCCCAATCCCTTTGCAGAGGAAAACAAATGAGTAAGACACCAGATTTTACAAAAATTAATTACGATGATGTTACTTTTGCCGCGGCCAGTTACGAAGACTGGCAAAAGCGCGTCGAAAAAGAAACCGGCTTGCCGCTTGATGAGTTGGTGTGGAAAACCAACGAGCAGATTGATGTAAAACTGCTCTACACCGCCGCCGATAACGCCAACCTGGAACACCTCGGTTTTATGTCGGGGATTCCGCCGTTTTTGCGCGGGCCGTATGCCACAATGTACGTGGCTCAACCGTGGACGGTGCGCCAGTACGCCGGCTTCTCCACCGCCGAAGAAAGCAACGCCTTTTACCGCCGCAACCTGGCTGCCGGCCAAAAAGGGTTGTCCGTGGCGTTTGACCTGGCCACCCACCGCGGCTACGATTCCGACCACCCCCGCGTGGTGGGCGATGTGGGCAAGGCCGGCGTGGCCATCGACTCCATTCTGGATATGAAAACCCTGTTCGACGGCATCCCGCTGGATAAAATGTCGGTTTCTATGACCATGAACGGGGCGGTGCTGCCCATTATGGCCTTTTACATTGTGGCCGCCGAAGAACAGGGCGTAAAACAAGAGCAGCTCACCGGCACCATCCAGAACGACATTCTCAAAGAGTACATGGTGCGCAACACCTACATCTACCCGCCCGAACCTTCGATGCGCATCATCGCCGATATTTTTGCCTACACCAGCCAGAACATGCCCAAGTTCAACAGCATCAGCATTTCTGGCTACCACATGCAAGAAGCCGGCGCTACCGCCGACCTGGAACTGGCCTACACCCTGGCCGACGGCCTGGAATACGTAAAAACCGGCCTCAAAGCCGGCATGGACGTGGACACCTTTGCGCCGCGCCTCTCCTTTTTCTGGGCCATTGGCATGAACTACTTTATGGAAGTAGCCAAAATGCGGGCCGGGCGGCTGATTTGGGCCAAGCTCATCAACCAGTTTAACCCCAAAAATCCCAAATCTATGTCGCTGCGCACCCACAGCCAAACCTCCGGCTGGAGCTTGCAAGAGCAAGACCCGTTCAACAATGTGGCCCGCACCTGCATCGAAGCGATGGCCGCCGCGTTGGGCCACACCCAAAGCCTGCACACCAACGCCCTGGACGAAGCCATTGCCCTGCCCACCGACTTTTCGGCCCGCATTGCCCGCAACACCCAGCTTTACTTGCAGGATGAAACCGGCATTTGCAAAGTGGTTGACCCGTGGGGCGGCTCCTACTACGTTGAAGCCCTCACCCACGCCCTGCTGCACCGCACCTGGGGCCACATCCTCGAAGTTGAGTCGCTGGGCGGCATGGCCAAAGCCATTGAAGCCGGCGTGCCCAAACTCCGCATCGAAGAAGCCGCCGCCCGCCGCCAGGCGCACATCGACTCCGGCAAAGAGATGATTGTGGGCGTAAACCGCTACCGGCTGGCCAAAGAAGAAGCCATTGATATTCTGGAAGTGGACAACACCGCCGTGCGCGAATCGCAACTGCGGCGGCTGGCCCAACTCCGCGCCGAACGCGACGAAGCCAAAGCCCAGGCCACGCTGGCGGCGCTTACCCAGGCCGCCCAAAGCGGCGAAGGCAACCTGCTGGCTCTGGCGGTAGATGCCGCCCGCGCCCGCGCCTCGCTGGGCGAAATCTCCGACGCGCTGGAAAAAGTGTTCGGACGGCATCAAGCGGTTATCCGCTCAATTTCGGGCGTGTACAGCAGCGAATACGGCGAAACCGACGCCATTACCGCCGTGCGCCATCTGGCCGATGAATTTGAGCAGGTTGAAGGCCGCCGCCCGCGCATTATGATTGCCAAAATGGGGCAAGATGGCCATGACCGGGGCGCCAAAGTGATTGCCACGGCCTTTGCCGACTTGGGCTTTGATGTGGACATAGGCCCGCTGTTCCAAACCCCCGAAGAAACCGCGCGGCAAGCCGTAGAAAACGACGTGCACGTCATCGGCATGAGTTCGCTGGCGGCGGGCCACAAAACCTTGCTGCCGCAACTCATCGGCGAGCTGGAAAAACTGGGCCGCAGCGATATTGTGGTTGTGGCCGGCGGGGTTATTCCGGCGCAAGATTACGAATTTTTGTACCAACACGGCGCTGCCGCCATTTTTGGGCCGGGCACGGTTATTCCGGTAGCGGCCAAAAAAGTGTTAGAAGAAGTCAACCGGCGGTTGGGCGTATCGGCCTAAGCCGGGCCGGGGGCGTGTTCCGTTGGCAAAATTGATGGAACACGCCCCCGCAGTTGCAACAGTTTGAAGCAAAGTAATCCGTGACTAATCCTGATTCTCCGCAATCCGATTCGCGCAAGCCGGAATGGGCACCCGCCGAAGCCGACGACGCTTTTGCCAGCCGGGTAGTGACCGGGCGCGAAAGCCGCCACGACGGCCTGCCCTACGCCGACCGGCCCGCCGCCAAAACTCCGGCCCCGCGCCGGCGGCAGCTAGCCGTGGACGATTACGTGCAGGGCGTGCTGGCCGGCGACCGCACCATTCTGGGCCGAACCATCACCCTGATTGAAAGCAACGCCGCCGCTCACCAGGACACCGCGCAGGCAGTGCTGCAACAACTGCTGCCCCACACCGGCAAATCCATCCGGGTGGGCATTACCGGCGTGCCGGGCGTGGGCAAAAGCACCTTCATCGAATCGTTTGGGCTGCACCTGCTGGAGCGCAACCACCGGGTGGCCGTGCTGGCCATTGATCCCACCAGCAGCGTAACTCGCGGCAGCATTTTGGGCGATAAAACCCGTATGGAACAGCTATCGCGGGAGCAAAACGCCTTTATCCGGCCTTCGCCTACCGGCGGCGTGCTGGGCGGCGTGGCCCGCAAAACGCGCGAAACCATGCTGGTGTGCGAAGCCGCCGGCTTTGATGTGGTGCTGCTTGAGACCGTGGGCGTGGGCCAGAGTGAAACAATGGTGCGCTCAATGGTGGATTTTTTCCTGCTGCTCATGCTGGCCGGAGCCGGCGATGAACTGCAAGGCATTAAAAAAGGCATTATGGAACTGGCCGATGCTCTGGCCATTACCAAAGCCGATGGCGACAACATCCACAAAGCCCGCAGCGCCCGCGCCGATTACAACCAGGCGCTGCACTATCTGGCTCCCGCCACCGAAGGCTGGCAAACCAAAGCCTACCTCTGCTCATCGGTGGCCGGGCTGGGCATTCCCGAATTGTGGGATGTGATTGAAAAGTTCCGGCAGGTGACCACCGCTTCGGGCGTGTTTGCCCGGCGGCGGCAGGCGCAGGCCGTTGACTGGATGCGCTCGATGATTGAAGAGCATTTGCTCAGCCGATTTTTCCAATTCCCGGCAATCCGCCAAACCCTGCCGCACATCGAAGCGGCGGTGGCTTCGGGCGAATTGCCGGCTACGGCTGCCGCTCAAAAATTGCTGGCAGTCTTTGAACAAAGCTAATCCGTATTTTTTAGAAAGAGAGAAAATATTATGACCGCAAAAATTAACCATATCGCCATTGTGGTGGCCGACATTGACAAAGCCGTAGAAGTATACCGCGATGCCATTGGGCTGCCGCTGCAAGCCATCCACGAAGAGCCGGATGAAGCCGTGCGCGTGGCCTATATGCCCACCCCCGCCGGTGAAGTTGAACTGATTCAGCCCATCACCGAAGATTCGGGCGTGGCCAAATACCTGGCCAAACGCGGCGAAGGTTTGCACCACGTGTGCCTGGAAGTGGAAAGCATTGAAGAAAGCCTGGCCCGGATGCAGGCCAAAGGCATGGAAATTTTGGGCCAGCCGCGCACCAACAAACGCGGCGATAAATACGTGTTCATTCACCCCAAATCGGCGCACGGCGTGCTGATTGAGCTATACGAAAAGGCATAGTTCGGCGTTTAACGCGGATAATCACTCTAACCAAAAACCGGGGTTCAAAACCACAGGTTTTGAACCCCTCTAAAAAGTGGCGGTTTAATTGGAGCATTGGTTATTTGCTGAAGTAGTAAATAAAACGTAATATAGGCCATGTTTTGTGTAAGTTGTTTGCACAAAATGGTGCGATTTATAAACTTAATTACGGTTTGTGTATAATTTTTTAAGTTACCTCAGACGAATTGGCCGTTTTTGGCAAAAGCCCGCCGAAGTGCCCCGCCGCTGTATATTTGACGACCGCTATGGATGTATCATCTCGCAGCCCATTCCCGCCCAAAGTCTTGGTACAAGTTTTGATTTGCAGGTAATGGCCAATAATTGTGGTTATGCCGGCGGCGAAGGAACCTGGTGGCATATTCATCACTCCGCGCCGGCGCTGCATGGTAGAATGGCTCAAAGTTGCCCGCACAGTTACCGGCCCGGCCACGAGGCCGCCGCCAAACCGTGCAAATGCATGCAAATGGACATTTGGCAGGAGAAAATAAAAAATTATGCTCACCGTTGACGAACACCAATTTGAACTGGGTTACGCGCCGATTGCCTGCGGTTTGCAACTGCTGGTGGTTAGCTGTGCGCTGGGTTCAATAGTTGGCGCTCTTTGGTACTTTTTCTTCCGAGGATAAATGAAATAAAACCCGGCTGTAATGCGCAGCCGAGTTTGGCATTTTGCCGTAACTATTTGCTAATTAATTAGCGGTCCATTCCACACCGATAATTGCGAAAGGGGATACACATGGGAAAGACAACCGCAGAAAAAATTAAAGAACTAAGAGAACGAAAAGCAAAAATTGTTCTGGGCGGCGGCCCACAACGGATTGAGCAGCAACACGCCAAAGGTAAATTTACCGCCCGCGAGCGCATTGCTCAATTATTTGATGCTGACACATTTCAAGAACTGTACATGTTTACCAAACACCGGAGTAACGCATCGGGTATGGCCGATAAAGAAACGCCAGCCGAAGGCGTGGTAACTGGGTCCGGTTATGTTGATGGCCGGCAGGTGTTTGTGGCCTCGCAGGACTTTACCGTGCTGGGCGGTTCGGTAGGCGAAATGCACGCCGACAAAGTGGCGCAAATGCTCGATTTGGCCATTAAATGTGGCGCGCCGGTAGTTGTCATCAATGATAGCGGCGGCGCCCGGATTCAGGAAGGGGTTAGCGCCCTCAGCGGATACGGACGCATTTTCTACCGCAACGTGCTGTTATCCGGCGTTGTGCCGCAAATTTCGGTGATTGCCGGGCCGTGCGCCGGTGGGGCGGCTTACTCGCCCGCGCTGTCGGACTTTATCATCATGATTCGCGGGGCCGAATTGTTCATTACCGGCCCGCAGGTCATCGAACAAGTTACGGGCGAAAAAATCACCTCCGAAGAGTTGGGCGGCGCTGAAGCGCAGATGACCTATAGCGGTGTGGTTCACTTTTTGGCCAACGACGAAGCCGACGCCATTAACATTGTCAAACGGCTGCTCAGCTTTTTGCCCTCCAACAACATGGAAGACCCGCCCGATTACGGCCAGGGCGAACTGGTATTCGCGCCCAACCCGGCGCTCAATGCCATTATCCCCGATAATCGCCAGCACGCCTACAACGTCAAAGATATTATTCATCAGGTGGTTGACAACGGCGATTTTATGGAAGTGCAGGAACGGTTTGCGCCCAATGCGGTGGTTGGTTTTGGCCGGCTTAACGGCCAAACCATTGGTATTGTAGCCAACCAGCCTATGTACATGGCCGGGGTGCTGGATATCAACGCCTCGGACAAAATTGCCCGGTTTGTGCGCTTCTGCAACGGGTTTAATATTCCGCTGGTAACGTTTGTTGACGTGCCGGGCTATATGCCGGGCGTTCAGCAGGAACACAGCGGCATCATTCGCCACGGGGCGAAGGTGCTGTTTGCTTACTCGGCCTCAACCGTGCCAAAGATTACCATTGTGCTCCGCAAAGCCTACGGCGGCGCGTACATTGCCATGTGCTGTAAAGACCTGGGCGCTGACCGGATTGCAGCCTGGCCTACCGCCGAAATCGCCGTAATGGGGGCCGAAGGCGCGGTGAGCATTGTATACCGCAACGAAATTAAAGACGCCAAAAACCCGGTTGAAGCCCGCAGTGAACTCATTGACCGGTACAATACCGAATTTGCCAACCCCTACCTGGCGGCTTCGCTAAACCTGATTGACGACGTGATTGAACCCCAGGATACTCGTCGCTATTTGAGCCTGGCGCTGGAATCGTTGCGCACCAAACGAGAACTGCGCCCGCAAAAGAAACACGGTTTAATTCCGCTATAATGTTTGCAAAGGTTAATAACCTTTAGCCCAAGGAGTATCAAATTGCCAAATCAAACTGAGTCTTTACCTGTTAATGAAGGGATTTCGCCCGAAGTGATTGCTGTCATTTCGGCAGCGGCGGCGACTGTGCTGGATAAAAAAGTGCGGGTTGTGCACATCCGCAGAAGCATTACCGATACCGCCTGGCAACGGCAGGGTCGCGTTACAATTATGTCATCCCACGTGATCCGGCGTTAAGCGCCCGGCCCGTGGTTGCAAGATTACCAGAAGCGGCTAACCGCGCTTCTTAATGCCGGGGCTAACCAATTACCCTGGCTACGGCATCCATTACCAAAACCATCAGAGGCCAAACCTATAAATGGGCCTCCTTAAAAGCTACTTTTACAGGAGTTTATTTAATGAAAAAACTACTTATCACCGTTAATGGCGTTACCTACGAAGTTGATGTTGAAGTTGTAAAAGATGATGACAGCGTTTCTTATGGAGCGCCCTACATGCCCGCGCCGGTGGCTGCGCCCGTAGCGCCGCCGCCCGCCCCGGTAGCTCCGGCTCCGGCGGCCCCCAAAGCGGCAGCGCCGAGCAGCGGCGCCGGGTTGAGAACCGTTAACTCACCGCTGCCGGGTGTGGTTAAAGCCGTAAAAGTAAAAGCCGGCGATTCGGTTAAAGGCAACACCCCGTTGGTTGTGCTTGAAGCCATGAAAATGGAAACCAATATCAGCGCCCCGGCAGATGGCGTTGTTAAAGAAGTTAAAGTTCAGGTTGGCCAAAACGTTCAACAAAACGAAGTTTTGGTTGTATTTGCCTAATCGGCGCTAAAAATCTGTGCTGTTTCAGCCCGGTTGCTTTTGGCAACCGGGCTTTTTTATTATTTTAGCAGGCCAAAAAGCGAATTTTGGATATACTATTATGTAAATAGCTCAGTTGTTCACAATTAAAAAGATTTGTGGTAAAATTAGAGAATAATTGGCCCAGTTAAGTGCAAGCGAAGATGATTTATGTCGAGCATCCAGCCTGAAGAAATTATTACCGTTTTAAGACCCATATTCCAAGGCCATCCTTTTTTTGCCGAAATGGATGCGTCCCGGCTTGAAGAATTTTTGGAGCAAGTCGCCGGTCAAGCCAAAAGAATTTCACATAATGAAAAAATTGTAAAGCAGGGCGATCAGGACAAACAATTTTTTCTGGTGGTTCGGGGTGAGTTGGCCGCTTTTGACGAAACCGAAATCCCGCGCCGGCTGTTAAACTATCTTGGTCCCGGCGCGTTTTTTGGGTTTAGAACGCTGTTATCCAAAACCGGCAAACGGGCAGCCACCGTAGAGGCCGTTTCGGATTCCATTATCACCGTTTTTTCCGAGGATAATTGGCTTTGGTTACTAGAAGCTATCCCCGGAATTGAAGACCAGGTTAGGCAACTCGAAGAGCGGCTGGAAGAACAATCCAAACTTGGGTTTAGCGGCAAACACCCCGATGAAATAACCTTTTTCATTGCCAAGCGGCATTACCTGGCTTTTATCAAGCGGCTAACCATTCCCATTACATTGTTGATTATCCCCGTGGCTATTTTGTTGCTGGCCGAAATTTTTGGGATTGGCGTTGACCGGGCCATTGTCAGCCCTATTTTTTTACCGGCGATTATTTCTTTTCTTGTGGCGGCGGCGCTATTAACCCTGTACCATTACATTGACTGGCGCAACGATGAGCTAATCCTCACCTCAAAGCGGATTATCCATATTGAGCGCATTCTGTTTTATAGCGAGGAACGGTACGAAGCGCCGCTTACCCAAATTCAGAGCGTTACGGTAAAATCACAAAATCTGTTGGACGTGCTTTTTGATGTGGATGATATCGAAATCCGCACTGCCGCCATTGGCACTATGTCGGTGAGCAACCTTAAGGCCGCGCACAATCTTAGCCGGCGCATCCTGGCCGCGCAAAATGAGTCCAAACGGCGCGTGGCGGCGCTGGATAAAGCCAATATCCGGCAGCAAATCAACGCGCAGCGCAAAAAAACAATTCTGGCCGAAACCGCGCCACCGCCCGCCGAACCAAAAGTTGTGCGGCGTAATATGTTCAAGAACCCTTTGCCCAAATTCAACTACGGGTATTTTGTTCCCCGCGTTAAAGAGAGCAAAGACGCAAAAATTACCTGGCGCAAACACCCGCTGGTTTTGGTTAAGCGGATTTTTTTGCCGCTGCTGGCGGTTATTGCCAGTTTTTACTTTTTGGTAGCCGGCATATTTGGCTTGCGCCCCTTTAGCGAACCCGGTCACTGGCTGATTATAACCGGCCAACTGCTGTTGTTTGGGATGTGTTTTTTCTGGTATACCCACCGTTACGATTCCTGGTGGCGCGATGTTTATATTCTAACCGCGGATAAAATCATTGACGTGGAAAGTTCGGCGTTTAAACTGCGCGGTGAGCATGTGCGCGAGGGCGGTTTTGATAGCATTCAAAATATCACGTACAACATTCCCAGTTGGTGGGAGCAGCTTATTAACCTGGGCGATGTCACCATAAAAACCGCCGGCGCTACGGGTGATTTCTCTTTTAAACGGGTGTTTAACCCCAGTTCAATTCAGGAAACAATTTTTTACCGCTGGGACAGATTTCAGGAAGCGAAACGCCAAAAAAATCAGGCTGCCGCCAATATGCAAACCATCGAAATTGTGCATGAGTATCACGAAATGCCCCGTTAACGCTTCTCCATTTTGGGTAATTTGGCAAACCGGCCAAAGCGTAATACACTCACCTCGCTAATTGACCATCAGGTTTATTATAGAGTTGTGATTCAAAATGATTTCTAACGCGCAGGTTGCTGCGCCTTCAAAACCGGTTGAAGCCCAGGAATGGTTAGCGATTGGCCTGAGATGGTGGGCGTTGCTGGTTTTATCGCTGCACGGGGCGGCCTACGCCCTGCCCGCCGCTGCCGCCTGGAGTGTGTGGCCGTTCACGTTTATCCCGCCCTGGTTGGGTTGGCTGTTGATGTTGCTGCTGGGTGCGTTGAGCGTGCCGGCGGCAAACCGGGCCGGGTTCAACCGGCTGGCCGGGCCGGGGCGCATCCCCTTTACCAGCCCGCACCCGCGCCGCTGGTTTGCCGCCACGGCCCTGGCCGCGGGCGGGTTGTTTTGGCTGGCCCGGCTGCGCCATTTGCGCTGGGGAGATAGCTACATGTTATCGGTGGGGCTGTCTTACCCGGATTTGAGTTTGCGGGTGGTGTACAACTGGCAAGCGCCTTTTACCGTTTTTTGGCACCAGCGCATGTGGCAATATGTGGCCAATCCGTTGCTGGGCTGGCCGGTTGAAACGGTGTACGCCGTAACCAGCGTGGGCTGCGGCGTTATTTTTGTGTATTTGCTGCTAACTTTTGCCGCCCGGCTGGGCCGCACCCTCACCGAGCAGGTTTTGCTGGCCGGGTTGATTCTCACCACCGGCTCGATGCAGTTGTTTTTTGGCTATGTTGAAAATTACACCATCATCTCGCTGTTGCTGCTGGTAACGCTGATTTTGGCCTGGCGAGCCGGGCGAGGCGAGATCAAACTTTATTGGCCGGTGTTGGGGCTGGCGGCAGCCAATGCTTTTCACCCCTCGACGGTGTTTTTGTGGCCGGGCATGCTCTGGCTGGTGTATTTAGGCTGGAAACGCGGCGTGGTCAATACGCCCCAGGCGCTGTTGTTTACGGTTTTGCCGCCGTTGCTGGTGGGTGGCAGCGTGCTGGCGCTAATGGAAAGCGGCGGGCACGGTTTATCTGCCCTGTTGGGCGCGGACCGGCCCGGCGGCGGCGATGGCGTTTGGTTTGTGCCGCTGTTTGAAACCACCACCAAATGGCAGCATTACACTATGTTTTCGGCGGCGCACATGCTGGATTGGGCCAACCTCCATTTTTTGATTTCTCCGTTTGGCCTGCCGCTGCTGGTTTTGAGCGGGCTGGTTATTGTTAAGTTTAAGCTGACCGTGTTCGATACCCCGGCTGACCGCGATTACGCCCAATTTTTGGCGGTAACGGCTTTTATGTACGTTTTGCTCACCTGGGTGTGGAACGCCGATTACGGCGGCCAAAAGGATTGGGATTTGTTTGCGCCGGCGGCGTTTGTGTACACGCTGCTGGCGGGGTATCTGCTGGTCAGGGTGATGCCCCGGCCCCGGCTGCTGCAAGAAACCGGCTTGCTGGTGCTGGCGGTGGCGTTGCTCCACGCCGCCAGTTGGATTTTTACCAACATGCACGCCCTGCCGCGCAACTAAATCGCCGGGACGCGGCACAAAAAAGCGGCCTGCGGGCCGCTTTTTTATTCTCCACTCACTTTTACCGCAACGAGTTAACCCGCGCCATAAACGTTTTTACCCGTTCCTCTTCAATTGGGTTGGCCCAGTAGCCATCATATTTAAAATAAGAGCCGATAATCAGCGCGTCGGCCACGGCCAGGTATTTATCAACATTGGCCAGCGTTACCCCGCTGCCCACCAGCACCGGAATTTTCACCGCCGCTTTAACCGCCTGCAACTCGTCCAGGCTGGCTTCGGCTCCGGTGGCCACGCCGGTGACAATCACCCCGTCGCTTAAAAAGAATTCGGCGGCGTGAGCGGTTTCCACAATATCCACATCGGCGGTAACGGCGTGCGAACTGTGCTTCTTTTTGATGTCGGTAATCACCAAAATGTCGTCGGCCTCAATTTGCCGCCGATAGCGCAGCACCGTCGCCGCGCAGCCGTCAATGTAGCCCTCATCGGCCACGTGGCCAAACACAAAACCTTCGGCCCGCACAAAATCCAGCCCGGCGGCTTTGGCCGCGCCCAACGCCTGCGTGTTGGCCGCCGCCAAAATTTGAACACCGCAACGCAGCCCGGTGGCCAGTTTTACCTCGTAGCCCACCACGGCCATTGCCGCCGTGATTTCCGGCCCCGGATGCCGGTCAAACGGCACATCGTGCATGTTCTCAATCATCAGCATATCAACGCCGGCAGCCTGGTAAAGTTTGGCCTCGGCTTTGGCTTTGGCGATAACCTGGGCCATATTACCGCCAAACCGGGGCACGCCCGGCAGCGCCTCAACGTGAATCATGCCAATAATGGTTTTTTGGTTTTGAAAAAAGTTACGCATTTGTGGTTGTCCTTTAAAAATGGATTAAACAGCAAACAGTGATCTCAATAAAAATTTGGCGTTTTTGGGGCTTTCGCCCACCCGCCGCACGGCATACGGCCACCAATCCACCCCAAACGGCAGGTACAGGCGCAGTTGTTGCCCTTGTTGAACCAGTTTTTCCTGCAATTCGGTTCTTACGCCGTACAGCATTTCAAACTCGTATTCCGAGGGTTGCCAGCCCCGCTGGCCGGCCAATTGAATGATTGTTTCAATCAGGCGGTCATCGTGCGTGGCAAAAATGGGATAAAAACCGCACCGGTGAGCCTCGTCGGAAAACATGGCCTCGGTCAGCTTTAAAAAGTTCCGGTCAATGTCGGCGCGATGGGTTAACGCCACCTGGTTGCCTTCGGCAAACGCGCCCTTAACCAGCCGCACAATCCCGCCCTCGCGCTGGATGATGTTTTGCAAATCGGCCTCGGTGCGGAACAGGTACGCCTGGAGCGTTATGGCTGCCGGCAATCCGGCGGCCCGCAACGCCTGGTACAGTTCGATGGTGGCCGCCGTGACCGCGGAGTCTTCCATGTCCAGCATTATAAAATTGTGGCCGGCTCCGGTAGCGCCGGCGGTAGCGCTTTTGATGGCCTGGGCAATTTCAAAGGCGTTTTGGTGGCAAATTTCCGGGTTTAGCTGATGGCCAATCTGGGTGGGGTCTACCGAAATATGCACATCCAGCTTAAAATCCGCCAGATTGTGAGCCATCAGCTTTAGCGTGGCAACGGTTTGGTTGATAATGGCCAAATCCTCAACGTATTCACCTAAATAAAACAGCGAGGCCGTGCGCCCCTGTAATTTTAGGGCGCGGCTTTTTTGAGTAGCCGCCGCCGCATCTCTGCCGCCCACAAACCGGCTGGCCAACTCGGACATGGTGGCCCGGTTTTGCATAAAATTCTTGACCGGCTGGTTGCGGGCTAAAAAAATCATGCCCGATTGCCACAATCGCATGGTAAAATCTCCTCCTTGAAAAATAGCGAATTGCGAATGTCACCCAAGGCGACCCTCACGGTTGCCCAACGGGAGCTTAAGCCCGAAACGCTGGGCCAGAAAGCCAGATTATAGCCGTATCCGCCATTTGTGACGAGTTTTTACCGGCAATAAAATCTAAATTGGCCGGCAAGAACGGCTGTGCTACAATAAAATGGATG
This sequence comes from uncultured Caldilineaceae bacterium, assembly GCA_964517605.1. Lineage (GTDB taxonomy): Bacteria > Chloroflexota > Anaerolineae > 4572-78 > J111 > J095. The sequence goes on from CAZFCE010000015.1 coordinate 17,620, forward strand.
TTTTGCCTGTAAATCTGTTGTTGGCCGGCGGGTAATGTCCGGCCAACTTTAAACCACCAGGATTTGGAGCATGACGCCACAACCCGGTTACGTAGTTTTGCTTGGTTCGGGAGAAACCGCGCCCAGTATTCGCAAAGTGTATGATTGGTTGTTTGGCCAGCTAAAGCCGGAACCGGCCATCAGTGTGCTAGAAACGCCCGCCGGTTTTGAGCCTAATTCCGATAAAGTGGCGCAGCGCGTGGCCGACTTTTTTTTGCACAACCTGCAAAATTACCGGCCCCGGGTTACGGTGATTCCGGCGCGTAACCGCCACACGCCGTTTAGCCCCAACAACCCCAATATTATTGCGCCGCTGCTTTACGCCGATGTAATTTTTATGGGGCCGGGCAGCCCCACTTACGCTGTGCGCCAGTTGCAGGATACGCTGGCCTGGCATACACTGGTGGCTCGTCACCGGCTGGGCGCATCGCTGATTTTGGCCAGCGCCACCACCATTGCTTTTAGCGGGCAGGCGTTGCCGGTGTACGAGATTTACAAAGTCGGTGAAGAACTCCACTGGCATTGGGGGCTGGATTTTTTTGGCCTGTACGGCCTGTCGCTGGTGCTGGTACCCCACTGGAACAACATCGAAGGCGGCTCGGAGCTGGATACCAGCCGGTGTTATATGGGCCAGGCCCGCTTTGAAAAATTGCTGGCCTTGCTGGCTCCGCGCCAAACCATTGTGGGCATTGATGAGCACACCGCGCTGGTGCTGTCGCCATCAACTCAAACCTGCCACGTAATGGGCAAAGGCAGCGTTACCCTTATCCGCGAACAGGCCGTTACCCAATTTTGGGCCGGGCAGCAGTTTTCTATGGCGCATTTGGGACAATTTGTTAGCCCGCCGCCCGAAACGCTGGTGCCGCCCCACGTGTGGGAAACCGTGCAACAGGCGCAGGCGCAACCGCCAACTCTCCGGCCCACTCAACCGCCGGCTCCGGTGTTGGAACTGGTTGAGGCGCGGCAGTTGGCCCGCCAACAAAAGGATTGGGCCGCCGCCGATGCGTTGCGCCGCCAGCTTGCCGCGCTCGGCTGGCAGGTGCAGGATACGCCCACCGGCCCGGCGCTGGAATGGACGGGCGAGCGCCCTTAAAAAAACAATTGACATAACTCTTTTTGCCGGTATAGTATGGGTAAAGAGTTGGATTCTTTTAATCTCCTGTTCATATTATCTGTGTTAACTGGGGAAACAGGACGCAGGATGCTTAATCAGATTAGTCAGGTTATTAAAACAGGTTCGGCCCGGCAGCCCAACCTCTGGCTGCCGTTAACGTTTGTGGCGTTAACCGGCGGCATGTTGGTGCTGCTGGTGTTCACCGTGCTGATTTATCAGCTTATTTTTTTGCAACGGGCTTACCCCGGCGTGTCCATTGCCGGAATGCCGGTGGGCGGGCTAACGCGCCCCGAAATTATGTCGGTGGTGAGCACCCGCACCCAGGAACGGCTTAACCGGCCCATCACCATCCACACCGAAAACCAGCAGTGGACGTTTACCGGCCAACAACTGGGCATGCAGGTAGATGTGGCTGCCACCGCCGATAGCGCCTTTGGCATTGGCCGGCGCGGTAACCTGCTGGCCGATATTCTCACCCAGATTGCGCTGTATTCTCACCCGCAGGAAGTTGACCCCATTTTTCGGTATGATACCGGCCCCACCAACGCGGTTTTGCAGCAACTCAGCCGCGTTATTGATTACCCGCCGCAAAATGCCCGCCTGCAAATCAACGCGGATGGCTCGGTGAACGTTAGCCTGTCGCAGCGGGGGCGGCGGTTGCACCTGGGCGCCACGCAGCCGCTCATTGAGGCGGCCATTTTTGCCGATGGCCCGCAGGATATAGCCGCCTTTACCCAGCAGGTGCTGCCCAACATCAACACCGAAGATTTAGCGCCGCTGCAACAACAGGCCCGGTCGCTGTTGGCGCAGCCTTTCTCTTTTCGGATGGCCGATGATGCCGGCCCCCGCGAGTGGCAAATTTTGCCCAAAAGCCTGGCGGCCATGGTGAGCGTGCAGGAAGGTGTGGCTGCTAACGGCAAACCTCAATTGAGCCTGGCGCTTGATTCGGCTAAATTGAGGCCGTACCTGGCCCAAATAACCAGCACCATTACCATTACTCCCCAGGATGCCCGGCTGCTTTTTAATGACGAAACCAACCAGCTTGAAGTGCTGCAACCCAGCCACAGCGGTCGCCTGGTGGATATTACCGCCACGGTGCAACTGGTTTCGGCGGCGGTGGCGCAAGGCGCGCACCAGGTTGATTTGCCGGTGCAGATAATTTCGCCCACCGTTCCCAGCGATAACCCGGCGGCTTTGGGTATCATCGCCAAAGTGGCCGAGTCCACCTCGTACTTTAGCGGCTCCGGCGAAGGCCGGGTGCGCAATATCTCGCTGGCGGCCTCAAAATTTAACGGGGTGGTGGTGCCGCCCGGTGAAGTTTTCTCTTTTAACAACTATTTGGGGCCAATCACCACCGAAGCCGGTTACGATAACTCTTTTATTATTTTTGGCGACCGCACCGCCGTGGGCATTGGCGGCGGCGTGTGCCAGGTGAGCACCACCGCTTTTAGGGCGGCCCTGTACGGCGGCTTTGAACTGGTGGAACGCTGGGCGCACGGCTACCGGGTGGGCTGGTACGAAACCAACTCGGTGCCGGGGCTGGACGCCACCATTTACACCCCGGATGTTGATTTTAGATTCCGCAACGATACCGAGCATTATTTGCTCATTCAAACCGAAACCAACGTGGATGAGGGCACAGTCACGTTTAGATTTTACGGCACGCCCACCAACCGCGAAGTCACCGTTACCGACCCGGTGATTGAAAACATTACCAAACCCGCCCCGCCGCTGTACCAGGAAGATGCCACACTGCCGCCCGGCGTTATCAAACAGGTAGACTGGGCCAAAGAGGGGATGGACGTAACGGTTAATCGTGTGGTAAAACAGGGAGACAAGATAATTCATCAGGATGAAATTGTGAGCCACTACCAACCCTGGCAGGCCGTGTACCACGTGGGGGCCGGCGCCAGAATTCCCGCCTCGGCCTTGCCCCGGAAAACCGGTTGAATTTTACAAAACAATAATCTGTTGTATCATCAATCACGCGAGCCAAGCGCCGCTAACTGGCTCAAGGAGAGATATTCTTGGCTGGCGAAACCGTACTGGCGGTTGATGACCGCGCCGATAGCATAAAATTTTTACGCGAGTACGTGCTGGAACCCAACGGTTATCGCATGCAGCATGCCCGCGATGGTTCTGACGCGCTAAAGATTGTCCTCTCCAAAAAGGTTGACCTCATCATCTCTGATTTGGTAATGCCCAAAATGGGCGGCCTGGAACTGTTAGAGGCGCTGCGCGACCGCGACCTTGACATCCCCGTAATTTTAATGACCTTCCACGGCTCCGAAGGCACCGCCGTGCGCGCCTTTAGGTTGGGCGCCCGCGATTACATCATCAAACCCTTTGCCATTGACGAAATGCTCAACGCCATCAACCGCGCCCTGAGCGAATCACGGTTGCGGCAAGAACGCGACCGCCTGACCCAAACCGTGCTAAAAATTAACCAGCAGCTAGAAAACCGCGTGCAAGAACTGCGGTTTTTGTACGGCATTGGCCGCTCGGTCACGTCGCTGCAAGAGTTGCAGCAAATCCTCAACCGGATTGTTGAAGCGGCGGCGTACCTCACCAAAGCCGAAGAAAGCTCGCTGATGCTGATTGATGAACAAACCGGCGAGTTGTACCTGCGGGCCGCGCGCGGCATCAACGAGCGCAACGCCACCAGCTTTCGCATTAAAATGCACGATAGCATTGCCGGGCAGGTGGTGCAATCTGGCCGCCCGGTGATGATTGGCGGGTTAAACCAGGATGATTCGTTCAAAGTAAAAACCGGCTATTTTGTAAAATCGCTGTTAAATGTGCCGCTCAAGGTAAAAGACCGGGTGATTGGCGTGCTGGCGGTTAATAACCGGAACGCCGTTAAAGCCTTTTCTGAACGCCACCTTAACCTGTTGATGGCCCTGGCCGATTACGCCAGCGTGGCCATTGAAAACGCGCGGTTGTACGCCCGCCTCGCCTCGGATGTTGACCGGGCCGAACAATCGAGCCGCGAACTGGAGCATCTGGTTGAAGCCCGCACCACGGCGCTACGGGCGGCCAACACCCAGTTGCTCAAATCCGAAAAACTGGCGGCGCTGGGCTACATGGCCGCCGGCGTGGTCAACGAAATGAACACGCCCATTAACAACGCCCTGGATCATCTGCAAAAATTTCAAAACCAAACCGCGCTGCCGTATCGCAATATGATTGCTTCGCTGGAGCGCGATTTACTGCAATGCCGCCAAACCATTGACAGCCTGCTCAACTTTTCGGGCCGGCAGCCCTACCAACTGCATCCCGTTTACCTTAACGATGTGATTCAGGCGGCGTGGGCGCGGTATGTTGAGCTTCAACCGGCGGCGTTGGCGCTGGATTTTGTGAGCGGGCTGGACCCCCAATTGCCGCTGATTATGGCCGATGGCAAACAACTGGAGCAAGCCCTGTTTTATTTGATAAAAAACGCCTGTGCCTCAATGCCGGCGGGCGGCACGCTGCGCGTTACCACCCGGTCGGTGGGCGTTCACGTGCAACTCATCATCACCGATACTGGCCCCGGCCTTTCGCCCGAAGACATCCGCCACATTTTTGACCCGTTTTACGCGCCAAACCCCCAGCGGGCGCACGGGCTGGATTTATCCATCACCCAGGCCATCATCGAGCGGCACCACGGCACCATCGAGGTGGAAAGCCAGGTGGGGCAGGGCGCTACTTTTACCATTCAACTGCCGCGCAAAGATTAACCCGCCGCCGGGTTGGTGTTGGTAGCAGCACACCGCCGCCGCGCCGTGTGCTGTTTTTTTGTTCAAAATAATGCAAATTGATTGGCCAACCAGGGCAGCCTGCCCAACCCCGCCGGCGGAGCGCCCACCGCGCCGCAGGCGCTCAATCGCTACGCGGCCACATCGCTGGGGTAGGTGGGGGTCGGTGAGGGGGCGGGGCGGGATCCGTTTAGTGATCCCGTTGCCTCAAATATTGGTAAATCAGCGATGGCGGTTGCTTTATCAGAGAGTTGGCAAGCCGGAGTGGTAAACGGGCTGGCAGCCTACCATCGGGCCTCTTTTCGGCAAACAGCCATTTGGGCAACCCGGTCAACCCGGGTACCGATTAGTCAATCTGTAGATGATGCAATCCTCAATATAGGCACGGCTGGCGCATTGCTCAAGGATTTGGTTGGTGCGCCTCCCGGTTCGTCGCGAGCAGAGTTTTTTGATTTGGGGTATCAGTGGTTCTTGTTGGCCGGACGCTGGAACTCGCGCTTTGAAACAGAGCGATTCATAAGCGGATATGTGATGCGGCATCAGTATCCGGGGGGGCGGATAGCCGGCAAGTTGGGCCTTTGGTTTGCCGATGCAGGCAAGGAAGTTGTTAGTGGTGCGATTGGTTTGGGTGTTGATGTCGGTTATCAAGCCTGGATGGATGCCGGAAATCCTTATCTAACGAGGGAACAATTCGTTGGTAGGTTATATGTAGCTGGAGGTGGATCGATAGCAAGTTTTACAGGCGGTCTCGCCGGAGAGTTTATTGCTGTTAGTGGGTTGGGTTTGGGGACTGGTCCGGCAGGTTGGGTAGCAATAGGTACTGCTATAGGCGTTGCAATATTTTGGGATGTTGCAATAGCCCCGACCATTTATAATATCGCTGGCTTGAATCCGAAACGGAATCTGACCCCTCTACAATAAATCAAGGATAATCACAATGAATATTGATGACAGAGTTGGATTTCTGATAACACTGGTCAGTATTGGTATAGGGTTCTTATTACTTGGCATCAGTGTGAGACTGGGTAGGTTTAAGTCTTGGTGGTTATTGAAATTTAATCCGATTGTACCTGAAATTGGTGCTTATCTTGGCATACCAGCAAGTATTACATTTTTTGTGTGGGCTTCAATTGCGTTTTTTTCTGATGTGGATACCCGAAGACAAATATTCGTTTATTGTGGGGGGCCTTCATTAATTGTGACATTCCTCCTTTCTATTTGGCGTCCTCGATGGTTGGCCCCGAAATGGTTACTATGGTTAGAGGATTATCACAATGACGTTCTGCCCTTGCTTAAAAAAGAGGCCCAACATATGGGAGGGCGTGAATGGGAAGATCGCGTTTACACTCAAGCCGATTTAGAACAATGGGTGGCCGAAGTGCGGCGCAAGCACGGGCTGTGAGGATGCCCCCCTAATCCCCCAAAGGGGGGAATGCGGTAGTGGTGGCAGTGGAGTTTTTGCCGTTAACCATTCACCATTGGCAATTCACCATTCACCATTCACCATTACCCCGGCGCGCCCGCCGTGCCGCAGGCGCTCAATCGCTACGCGGCTACGTCGCTGGGGCCGGCCCCCTCCCGTCCCCCAAAGGGGGAAGCCGGTAGCGGTGGCAGTGGAGTTTTTGCCGTTAACCATTCACCATTGGCAATTCACCATTCACCATTCACCATTACCCCGGCGCGCCCGCCGTGCCGCAGGCGCTCAATCGCTACGCGGCTACGTCGCTGGGGCCGGCCCCCTCCCGTCCCCCAAAGGGGGAAGCCGGTAGCGGTGGCGGGGTTTAACTGTGGAGAAAATGAGTATGTCGGATTTCAAACCCGAATACCCCTCACCGCCGGAGGTGCGCCGGCGAGCCAAGGAACTTCGCTGGCCGTTGACCCCGGCGGAGGCGGTTTTGTGGGCACGATTGAGCAACAAACAACTGCGCGGCCTCAAATTCCGGCGGCAGCATCCGTTGCGCCACTTCATTCTGGATTTTTACTGCCACGCGCATCGGCTGGTGGTAGAGGTAGACGGGGAAGTGCATCAATTTCAGCAACCTTACGATCAGGCGCGAACGGACTGGCTGGAACAACACGGATTCAAGGTTTTGCGGTTTGACAATCAGGTTGTGTTGAAAAATACGGCAGAGGTTTTGCGTCAAATTGTTCGGGAATGCGGGATAGATGATTGATTTTGCCGGTTTTTCCTCACAAAGAGAACCAAAATTCCTCCCTTGGGGGTTAGGGGGGCACACCGCCGCCGCGCCGTGTGCTGTTTTTTATTCAAAAAAGGAGAAGCGTAATGCAAATTGATGAAATTTTGGCCAACCTGAAACAACAGGCCAACCCCGAAGCCGTTGCCGGTATGGCCCGGTTTGGCATTCGGGGGCAGGTGGTGTATGGCATTTCGTTGCCAACCCTGCGCGCTTTGGCCAAATCAATTGGCCGCAACCACGAGTTGGCCCAGCAACTTTGGGACTCCGGGGTGCATGAAGCCCAGCTTTTGGCCACGCTGGTTGATGTTCCCGCCAGCGTTACCACCGCTCAAATGGAGCGGTGGGTGGCCGAATTTGATTCTTGGGACGTATGCGATCAATGTTGCAGCAATTTATTTGGCGAAACGCCGTTTGCCGGCCAAAAAATCAGCGAGTGGACGGAACGGGACGAGGAATTTGTAAAACGCGCCGGTTTTGTGCTGATGGCGGTGCTGGCCGTGCACGATAAAAAGGCTCCCAACGCCCAATTTGAAGCCTATTTGCCGGTAATCGCCCGGCACGCCCAAGATGAACGGAACTTTGTGAAAAAGGCAGTCAACTGGGCGCTACGGCAAATTGGCAAGCGCAATTTAGGTTTAAATGCCAGCGCCGTGGCGGCGGCTCAAACCATTGCCGCGCAAAACTCAAAAAGCGCCCGCTGGGTGGCCAAAGACGCGCTGCGCGAGCTGACCAGCCCGGCGGTGCAGGCGCGTTTAAAAAACAAAACGTGAAATGCGCCCTCGCATTTCACGTTAGTTGATTATTTTATTATTCGGGCTAACTAAAGGTTAGCGTTAGCGCACAAACAGGCGTTTGCCGCTTTCGGTTACGCCGGCAGCCACCGCCGCTTTGCCCAGATCAATTAAAATAAAGGGCACAACGCCGGCCGTCCAGGCGGTTTGCCAGCTACCCAGCACAATGGCCAGCCAGCTTGCGCCAACGGTGTAAATTACCAGCACACCGGTGATGGCGGCCACAAAGTTTCCCCACCAGCTTTGGCGGGCAAAGCGTTCGGCCAGGTAGCCGGCCACAAAAGCCGCCGGCGCAAAGCCGATCAAATAGCCGGCGGTGGGGCCAAAAAAGGCCACCGGGCCAACGCCGTTGGCGTCTACGGGCATGCCCAGAGCAATCATGCTCAGGTAGCCCAATTGAGCCAGCGCGCCACCGCGAGCGCCCAAAACCAACCCGGATAACACCACCGCCAGCGTTTGCAGCGTAATTGGCACCGGCGTAAACGGCAGGTAAATGGTGATTTTGGCCGTTAGCGCAGTGAGGATGGCAAACACCGAAACTGCGGCGATGCTGCGCCAGATGGTCTGGTTAAAGTAAAGGGTAAATGATTTGGTTTGCATAAACTTTCTCCTATTGAAATATAAACACTCCGGCAATAAACCTTATCACCGGGAATGGTTTGTTAACACACCCAACAGCCTGCCATAACCTGATGCGTAACGGATGGCAATAATGGCTTAATCCTTGAATTTACGGTTTTTGGAGACTGGTCTGTCTGCTCGCTTGTAGCGATTCTTTTTGAGGGAAATCGGCATTGCAATATCAACTTCGATGGGATCAATGCTGATTACCTCTAACTCAGTTTTACAGTTGGTGCATGTAACGGGTTGGCCTACATGCGGGCTACTCCCCAACCAGATGGGTTCTTCGCAGTCCGGGCAACCTACCTCAATGTTCATCCGTTTTTTTTGCTGCACAGAGACAAGAGTTAGTTCGTTATCGCCGTTATCTGAGTTTTTGATAACCAGGGTGGTTCGACAACTGGGGCAAACTATCCGTTGGCCTACTAATTGTCGCGCTCCAAACTTAATGGGAAATTCGCATTCTGGGCAGGAAACTCCCTTCATCTTGTTAACCTGTCCTTCACTCCGTAAAACAAATCAAAACTAGCGTACATGATATAGGTTTTGTAATTTCACACAAATGTAAATACTCGTGTTGGGTTTTGTGGGCGGCCAATTTTTTATGACCGGTGGCATATGTATTCCTCCCCTGCGGGGCCATACCTGTAGAAAACCAGCGGGGATAACCTGAACAATTACCAAGTATAAGCAAAAAAAGCCTGGCTGCCAATTTGCAGCCAGGCTTAGAGAAGTTACCGCGTGTCAGGGCCGGCGCTAGCCAACCCTGGCGTTTTACATACGCATGCTCCTTCCTTATTTTGTTGCCGATTAGGTTCCCATTATGAGCGCGAGGCGCTCCTTCCAACAACATCTTAGCTAAGATGGCTTGATTATATCCAACCTGCCCCGTAGATTCTTGACTGATTTTATACGGTTTTCTGGCGGATGGCTGACGCCGTTGCCTGCGTTTATCCCCGGAGAAAGCAAAAAGCCGGGCTGCCACGACCCGGCTTTTTAAGGAGGAGAAGAGAGGCGTCAATTAACTTCTTACCCTCACACTATAATTTATTTTGGCCGGCAACGCTCAACGTTTGGACAACGGCGGCAGGCTGAAAACCCTACGCTAATCAAACGCGCTCAGGCGCGGTGCTGGTTCATCCAACTAACGGCAAAATCTACCAGTTCTCGCTGCGGCATTAGCTGGGCCGTGGCTCGCCCCACCTGCCCCCGGCGAATCAACCCGGATACCTGGTCAAATTGAGCGCCAATGGCGGTAAAGTCATCGCTGTTCAGGGCCAGGTCTTGAAAGGCCACCCAACGGCGTTGGCCATCAATATCTACCGGCGTGCCGCAGTTAACCATTTTTTTGCCGGGATAACTGGCCCGGTATTCGGCCAAATGCAGCGAGGTGTTGCTGTGGTGGCTTACGCCCAATAACAACACCCAGCCGTTTAGCCGGTAAATCCGGGCCAGCGGCGAGCCTTCACCCAGGCCGGCGGCAAGTTGGTGGTTGTTAACTATGTCCGGGGCGTGTTTGCCCCAGGCGGCAAAGGAATATTGCGGATGGGCGCTGCGCAACACCTCTCGCTGGCCCCGAAAACATTCGGGAATAACGCCCATGCCCCGGCTGGGCGTGAGTTGCGGGTTAAAGGCGGGCATGGTTTGCCGAATGGTTTCCCACCAAATTTCCGGCACGGGCGGATACTGCCACTCGGCCGGGTCGGACAGATCGCCGGAGTGGGTGGGCATAATCAACGTGCCCGCCGGGGTGAGGGTTTGTTGCAACGCCTGAATCACCGCCACCGCGCCGCCGCACACCCAACCCAACGAACTGAGCGACGAGTGCACCAGCACAGTCATGCCGGCGGTAAGGCCCAACGCCAAAAAATCGGCCATCATGGATTGAACAGTTACGGGCGAATTGCCGGTGCGTTGAATAATATCGTGTTCGCTCATTATCAAACTAACTTTGGGCGCGACGGCTGCCGGCCAACAGGCTCAGCCCAACGGCGAATAAAATTAATGCCGGCAACCCAACCTGCCGGGCCAGCGGCGGGTTGTTGTCGCCGGTTTCGGGCAGGTATTTGGGCGCGTTTTGCTCGGTAACAACGGCGCTGCCGGTAATAACTGCCGCCGAGATGGTGGCCACGGCGGCGGGCGTGGCGGTGGCGGCTACGGTGGTATCGTTGTTGTCGTGGTCATGGTCTTTTGAGGTGGGCGTGGCCTCGCCAATGATGGTGATGGGCACCTGGGCCGCGCCGGCGGTGACATCATTATTGTACTCATCCCTAGCGCCGGCGGTGCTGGCGTGGTTTTTGGTGGTGCCGCCCTGGGTTGAGGTGAACACGGTTGTAACCACCACCGTAGCCCCCGGCGGCAGCGGGCCGCCAAAGTCGGTGGTCAGGTCGTTCCACACCAATTGGCCGGGGCTGGTGAGTGAGGGGGCGGGAATGGCGTAATTAAATTCAAGGAAATCGGCATTGTAGGTATCGGTGAGCGGCAAAAAGATGAGCATGGCCGCGCCATCATTGGTAATGAGGTGGGTAAATGTAACCGGCTGCCCGGCCTGGGGTACGTAGCCGGGCGGTAAAATTGCTTTGTAAATGGGCGCGGCCCCACCAACGGCCTTGTCAAGCTGGGCCTGGTTTGATGTGTTGGAAATGGCCGACCCGTAGCTCACAATATCTTTGGCTTGAACATGATTAACCACGCTGGTGCGCGGGTGTTCGGCGGTAAAGTACAAGGTAAAGGTAAGGGTTTGGTCCGGCAAAATCGGCGGATCGGCCACGTTATCCCAGGTAATTTCCCCGGAGGTTGTATTATCTGGGGCGGTGTCGGCTCCGGCAAAGGCCAGCACGGAGTTTTCGTAGTTATCCAGCAGGGTTACGTGGGTTAAAGAAAAGGCGGATTTATTGGTAAGGTTGATGGTAAAGCTCAACACTTCGCCAACTTTTACCACCGAGGTACTTTTATTGAGCCGCTTAACCAGTTCAATCTCGTTATCGGCCCGGCCGAGGCCCGGCAACGTTCCCATTGCCAGCACTAATAGCCCCAGCGCCACGCATGTTGTCAGGAATACCCGCATTAATTTCATAAGAAATTACTCCTTTGACTGGATTGGTATCTCAGTATACACTTGCTCACATGGCCGTGCAAGCCTCAAAATGCAGTAAAATTGTCATACAACACAATTTTGCCCCGCCATCAGAGTCGTGATATAATCTTCCGGTTGAGAACTAATTTATTGGAACCGGGGCCTGGGCCTGATAAGACCACGTCGGCCTTTAGCCCGACAGCAAGGAGAAGGTTTAGTGGCACTCACACAACAAGAAAAACAAAACATTATTCAGCAGTTCCAGATCAAAGATGGCGATACCGGCTCGTCGGCAGTGCAAATTGCTTTGCTTACCGCCCGCATCAACCAGTTGCAAGAGCACCTGAAATTGCACAAACACGATAACAGCTCTCGCCGGGGGTTGTTAAAGTTAGTGGGGCAGCGTCGCCATCATCAAGAATATTTAAAGAACAAAGACCCCGAGCAATACCAACAGGTAATTGAACAACTCGGACTCAGAAAGTAAGGAATAACCAGTTGGGTTGGATAGGCGAGTAGAAGTCGGATTGATTCCGCTTCTACTCGTTTGCATTCCGGGTAATTATTTTTTTTCGGGTTGCTTTGGGAGCCGTTGCCGGGCTGACAAAAACAATCAACAATTAACAATTAGTAATTGTCAATTAGGTTAGGTTGACGGGTTAGTTGATAATTTCTTGTTGTTAATTGGATTATTGATTGTCTGTTTGTTTTGAGCAATGCCCTCCGAATTTGCCCTAAGTTTCAGGAGGTTTTTTATGTCAAATATTCCCCATATTCACCGTTTTTCAGCCAAACTTGGTAACGATGAGATCATTTTTGAAACCGGCCATCTGGCGGCGCAGGCCAACGGAGCCGTTGTGATCAAATCGAGTGACAGCATGCTGCTCACCACCGCCACTGCCGCCAAATCCACGCGCGAAGGCACCGACTTTTTCCCGCTGAGCGTGGAATTTGAAGAAAAGTTGTATGCGGCGGGGCGGATTCCCGGCAGCTTTTTCCGGCGCGAAGGCCGGCCCAGTGAAGAGGCAATTCTCACGGCCCGGATCACTGACCGCCCCCTGCGCCCCCTGTTTGATAAAAACGCGCGCAACGAAGTGCAAATTGTAATTACCGCCCTGTCTTCTGACGGCGAAAAGCACCTGGACATTCTGGCCATCAACAGCGCCAGCGCGGCGTTGATGATTTCTGATATTCCCTGGGATGGCCCGGTGGGCGCGGTGCGGATTGGCCTGAAGGATGGCCAGTTGTTGGTTAATCCGTCGGTTTCGGAAATGGTCAACAGCGAACTGGATTTGCGCGTGGCCGGCACCGAAGACAACATTTTGATGGTTGAAGCCGGGGCGCAGGAAGTGCCCGAAGCCAAAATGATTGAGGCGTTGCGGCTGGCCCACGAAGCCATTCAGGACATTATCCGGGTGCAAAAAGAAATGCGCGCCCAGATTGGCAAAGCCAAATTTGAATTTACGCTCGACCAGGTGGCCGACGAAACCCGCGCCAAAATTGTGGCTTACATCGCCGGCAAAATGGAGCAGGTGGTGCGGCAGGGCGGCGGCAAAGAAGAACTCAGCCAGGCCATTAACGCCGTGCGCGATGACGCGGTGGCCTATTTTGCCGATGACCCCACCGTGTCGGCGGCTGATGTTAACGTTGTCCACGGTGAAGTGCTGAAAAAGAGCATTCGCCGCCGCATTTTGAACGAGGGCATTCGCCCCGACCTGCGCGACACCCGCACGGTGCGCCCAATTTGGGGCGATGTGGGCATTTTGCCGCGCACGCACGGCTCCGGGCTGTTCACCCGCGGCGAAACCCAGGTGCTCACCATTACCACAATGGGCACTCCCCGCGATGAGCAAAAACTTGATACGCTGGGGCCGCAAGAGTTTAAACGCTACCTGCATCACTACAACTTCCCGCCGTTCTCGGTGGGCGAAACCGGCCGGGTGGGTTCGCCCAACCGCCGTTCCATTGGCCACGGCGCGCTGGCCGAGCGGGCGCTGGTGGCGGTGCTGCCGTCATCAGATAAATTCCCGTATACGTTGCGGCTGGTATCCGAAGTGCTCAGTTCCAACGGCTCCACCTCGATGGCCAGCGTGTGCGGCAGCACCCTCAGTTTGATGGATGCCGGCGTGCCGATTACCGCGCCGGTGGCCGGCGTGGCGATGGGCCTGGTGCAAGAAGGCGACCAGTTTGCGGTGCTCACCGATATTCAGGGGCTGGAAGACGCGCTGGGCGATATGGACTTTAAAGTGGCCGGAACTCGCCGGGGCATCACCGCGCTGCAAATGGATATCAAAATCAACGGCCTGCGCTGGGACATTATGGAACAGGCGTTGGCCCAGGCGTTGGACGGGCGGCTGCATATTCTGGATAAAATGCAAGAAATTTTGCCCGCCCCGCGCGAACGCTACTCGCGGTACGCGCCCAGCATCGTCACCATCCGCATCCATCCCGATAAAATTGGCAAGCTCATTGGCCCGGCGGGTAAAAACATTCGCGGGATTCAAGAGGATACCGGCGCTAAAATTGATATTGATGATGACGGCACTGTGTACATTGCCGCCACCGATCAGGAATCCAGCAACCGCGCTCTGGAACGGGTACGCTCCATGACAGAAGAAGCCGAATTGGGTAAAATATACACGGGCAAAGTTGTGAGAATTGCCGACTTTGGCGCGTTTGTGGAAATTTTGCCCGATGTTGATGGTTTGGTGCCAATTTCGCAACTGGCCGATTACCGCGTGCCGTCCGTGGCCGATGTGGTGGCGCTGGGCGACGAAATTATGGTAATGGTCACCAATATTGATAGCGATGGCAAAATCCGGCTGTCTCGCCAGGCCGTGCTCGAAGGTTGGACGCTGGAAGAAGCCCGCGAAAATGACCGCCGGCCTTCTGGCGGCGGCGGCAATCGCGGCGGTGGTGGCGGTGGCAACCGTGGCGGCGGCGACCGCGACCGCAATCGTGGCGGTGGTGGTGGCAACCGTGGCGGCGGCGACCGTGACCGCGACCGCAATCGACGCTAAATAAATCCCGTTGCCCTGGTAGTCTAATTGCATTCTGGAAAAAAGTATGTATCCCGAACAATTTGAAACAGAAGCCTCCGGTTATCCCGAACCCGAGGCGCAACCGGCCCGGCCATCAATTTTAAAACGGCTGTTGCGGTTAACCCGCGAAGTGCTGGAAACCATTGTGCCGGCGGTACTGATTGCTCTGCTCATCAACCTGTTTTTGGCCCAGGCCACGCGGGTTTACGGGCAAAGCATGGAACCCAACCTGCACACCGACCAGCGGCTTATTGTGGAGAAACTCAGCTACAACCCGCTGTTGCGCCAAACTTTTGGGATTAACGGGCCAAAACGCGGCGATGTAATTGTTTTGGGGTTAGAAAACCAGGGCAACGAGTTGCTCATTAAACGGGTGATCGGCTTACCCGGCGACACGGTTGAAACCCGTGATAGCCGGGTTTTTGTAAACGGCCAGCCGCTCACCGAACCCTACCTGGCCGATGTAACAGCCGGGTATTACGGCCCCATCATTGTGCCGCCTTTGCATGTGTTTGTACTGGGCGATAACCGCAACTTTTCCAACGATTCGCGGAGTTTTGGCACAATTCCCATTAAAGATGTGGTTGGGCGGGCTTGGTTTTCGTACTGGCCGCCCAATCAAGTGGGCTTTGTCCGCTAATTTTTTGAGCAGCCAGGAAGAGTGTGTTTGAATATTTTTCTCACAGTTAGAGATGCCGTCCGCGGTATCTCTTTTTTATGGAATTTGATGTAGTCAACGTTGTGACAATCAAACAAGGACAGTGAGCTTTTATGAGCGATCAAAACCGGGCTGTTACTCAAGTTGGGCCGTCAATGGCACCCAAACTGTACATAACTCGTGGCGAAAACGCCGGCCAGGAAATCAAAGTAAAGATGCAGCTCCGGTTGGGGCGCGAGCGCGATAACGATATCATCCTGCTCGATCTTAAATCGTCCCGGCATCACGCCGAGATTTTGCTGCAAGATGGCCGGTGGTTGTTGTTTGATTTAAGCAGCGCCAACGGCACTTACCTCAACGGTATTGCCATTACCGCGCCTACCGCCTTAAAACACGGCGACCGGATTAGCGTGGGCGATACCGAATTTCTGTTCAAACTCCCCGGCATGCCCGACCCCGAAATCATCACCGGTGGCGCGTTGGGCGGCCCGCCTTTGCCCGCCGACGTGCCGCGCCGGGGCGAAGCCTCTGGCGTGTTCTTGCCCATTTCGGCGGCTAAACCGCAGCCCAAAAGCGCCAAGTCGCCCCGGCTGGTGTGGTTAACCGGCGGCGCGTTGTTGCTGCTGGGGCTGGTGGCTGTGGTGGTGGTTTTTCTGGCGTTAAACCGCTTTAACTCCGGCAGTACCCCCGAAAAAACCGCCGGCACGGTTGCTCCCGGCGGCGAGACCGCCGGTGCCAAACCGGCCCTGCAAAGCAATCAATCCGCCGAAGCCGCCGGTCGTCCCTCGGATTTGGCGCTGGTGTACGAAGAAGATTTCAGCGATTCGTTCAGCGGTTGGGATGACGCCTTTGACGCCTACACTCGCAAGGTGTACGGCAATAACCGCTACAACATCGAAGTGATGGCCAGCAACCTGGTGGCCTGGGGGCTGGCTAACCGGATTGTCTCTGATTTTGAAATTGAAGTGGAAGGCAAGCTCGAGGACGGCCACGAAACCAACAGTTACGGCTTGTTGTTCCGCTTTAAAGACCGCAACAATTTTTACCGGTTTGATATTTCCGGCGATGGCTACTACCTGTTTAGTAAATTTTTAAACGGCGAGTGGGTGACGCTGGTTAAATGGACGCCTTCGGAGTTTATTAACAAAGGCATTAGCGCCACCAATATTATAAAAGTATCGGCGTTTGGCCCCAATATTACGTTGTGGGTTAACGGTCAGCAACTCACCTCGGTGGTTGATGACTCAATCAACCGCGGCACGTTTGGCTTTTTTACCGGCACCTTTGCCGAAAAATATAGCTGGGTGAGCTTTGACAACCTGAAAATGTGGACTCGTCCCAGTGAAAACATTGTGCTGATTCCCACGCCCACGCCCATTGGCGCCAGCGCCCTGGCTCAGGCCGGCACGGCTACGGTTAGCCCCGTTTCACCGGCAACACAACCTGCGCCTGTTCAAACGATTGAGCCGATAACCGCCACCATCGCCATCACCGCCACCGCAGCTCCCACCGCTACCGCCATCGCGGCCACCACCGCAATCACAGCGACCAGTGCCGCCACCGTAGCGACCACGCCGGCCATATCGCCCACCGCTGTGCCCGCACCGCTACCCGAATACGCCTCGCGCGAGCAAACGCTGGGCCGGGGTGAAGCGCCGGCAACTGGCCGGATTGTCTTTCCGGTGTTCGATGCCAAACGCGGCACGTATGATATTTATATGGCCAATGTTGCCAACGGTGACAACCTGCAACTCATCCAAAAGAACGCCAGCCAGCCGGCCGTTACCAGCGATGGCCAAGAGATTGCCTATCGCTCCTGGCAGCCCGACAAGCGCGGTTTGTTTGCGCGGGCGTTTACCACCTCGGCAGAAGATGCCTGGGGCTTTGACCTGTTCTTTGAATCGGCCCGCCCGCAATATTCGCCCATCGGCAAAACGCTGATGTACTACTCGCGTACCGGCGGCAAAGAACCGGCCATTTATCAGGTGGTTAACGGCATTGGTGAAGTAATGCGGCGCGATGGCGCGCCCATCCAGGGCAAATCGCCAAAATGGTCGCCGGATGGCAAACAGTTTGTGTACAACGGCTGCCTGGGCGGCAAATGCGGAGTAATGCTCAGCAATGTTGATGGCGGTTCGCCGGTGTTGCTAACCGACCAACCCACCGACACCAACCCCGAAATCTCGCCCGATGGCAAAAAAGTGGTCTTTATGTCGGAACGGGCCGGCAACTGGGAAATTTACAGCATTGATATTAACGGCGAAAATTTGCAGGCACTCACCACCGATCCCGCCAGCGATGGCCTGCCCACCTGGTCGCCCGACGGCTCAAAAATTGCCTTTGTCTCCAATAGCGACGGCGAATGGTCCATCTGGGTGATGAATCCCGATGGCAGCGGGCGGCGGCGCGAGTTTGTGGTTAATGGCGCAATTGATGGCGTTGTTCAACACGATACGGCCAATAGTTTTGGTTGGGTTGAAGAAAACATAGTTTGGATTAAGTGACGGGTTGTGAGCGAGCAGGAGTAATAAGTTTTGTTGTTTCCGACAGTTGATAAGCAAATTACCAAAATTATAATGGGGCTGGGGTTGGGGGTGGTGATCACCGCCGCCACAATTGTTTTTATGGGACTGTTTCAGGCGCAAGAATTAAGCGCGATGGTTGCCGCTGCCACCCCCACCGCCACCAAAACACCTACCAAACCGGCCACGCCCACGCCTACCCGCACCGCGACTCCCACTAAAACCGCCACGCCCACCCCAACCCGAACGGCCACGTCTACTCCTACCGCCACGGCTACGGCCACCTTCACCGCTACGCCGCCGCCGCCCACTCCCACCGACACCCCGCCGCCGCCCACCGATACACCTGCGCCGGCTCCCACCGGCGATATTGCGTCCACTGTTCCGGCGCAAGTTACGGTGGAAATGCCGTTAACCGCTACGCAAGCCATCACCGACGGGGCCATTTTAACCGGCACCCAGGTGATCACCGAAGTTGCCATGATCACTGGTACGCAAGCCATCACCCCGGCGGCGTTGCCCACGCCTACGCCCGTCCCCGTTCCCCGAACGGTGCCGGCTCCGGCCAACTCACCCACCGCTCAGGATCACCTGTGGTTTGCCCGGCCATTCACCAGCCAGTACACCACCTGGGGCAGTTTTTATTATCCCTACGGCACCAACGCCAACGGCCAATATTTCTGGCACGAGGGCATTGATATCCAAAACCCGCAATTTACGCCCATTCTGGCGGTAGGCGATGGCGTGGTTGTTCACGCCGGGCCGGATAAAGTTAAACAACTTGGCCCCTGGCTGGATTTTTACGGCCAGGCCGTGGTCATTGAGCACACCCGCCGCTGGCAGGGCCAGCCGGTGTACACTTTGTACGGGCATGTGTCCAAAGTGCTGGTAAGTGTGGGTCAGCAGGTAAAAACCGGCCAAACGATTGCTCTGGTGGGGCAGTTGGGCGTTGCGTTGGGGCCGCACCTGCACCTGGAAATCAGAATGGGCAACACCACCTACAAAGATACCCGCAACCCCGATTTATGGGTTCGGCCCGATGACGGTTTTGGCGTTATTGCCGGGCGGGTGGTTGACCACGATAATTACCTGGTGCCGCAGCAGCTTGTTACCCTGCACCCCGCCGATTCGCCTGGTAAATTCTGGCGGCAAACCTACACCTACCCCGATAACGTGGTTAATTCTGATGCCGATTTTGGCGAAACGTTTACCTTTGCGGATGTGCCGGTTGGCAAATATGTGTTAAAAGCCAATTTTGATGGCTACCAGCTTGTGGTGCCGGTAACTGTTACCAACCAGGCCATCTCGCTGGTAACGCTCAAACAAAACCTGCCGCCCAAGATTGAACCCACCCCAACGCCCGCGCCGCCAACGCCACAGCTACCGCTTGCCAGCGAGTCCCAGCCGCCGGCTACTCCCACCCAGTAATCCGCCGCCGGACGTTTGCAACCCAAAAATTATCCTCTATGGCGCGAATAATTTCGCGCCATTTTCTTTTGGGCAAAAAAGCCGCGTAATAACCCCGGATTTCAACATGTCCTGCTTTAAAAAATCGGTATATTGAGCGTATAATGGGGCAGCGTTCAGTGTTTGGAATCAGGCAAGCTGGGAGGCAACGCCGATGCAACCGGAACAACCCACCTATCAAGATTTAGAGCAGCGGATTCAGGAACTCACCGCGCAACTCAACGCGGCGCAGGAACAGTGCCAGGCCATGCAAGCCACCGTTACGGCTCGCACCCGGCAGGCGCAAGAGGCCATTGCCACCCGCCTGCTCTACGAACAAACGCTCTCGGCCTGTTCGCAGGTGTTGTTGGCCAACATCGAGGAGCGCGAAGAGGCGCTGACCGAAACCCTGTACGAGTTTTTGGTTGCCACCGACGTAAGCCGCATTTACATTTGCAAAAATTTTACCGATAACGTTGCCGGCAAAACCTATTTTCAACAAACGCACGAAATGTGCGCGCTGGCGGTTCCGCCCAAAATTGATGACCCCGCCCTGCAATATGTAAGCTACGACAACGGCCTGGCCCGCTGGAAGGAACAACTATCGCACGGCAAATCTGCCTGGGGCACGCTCAAAACATTATCGCCGCCCGAACAAAAGTATTTAAAACTGCGCCAGGCGCAATCGGTGTTGCTTTTGCCCGTTTGGGTTGAAGGCCGGTGGTACGGCTTTATCGGGCTGGACGATCTCATCACGGGCCGGGAGTGGCGGGCCGAGGATATTCAACTGCTGCAAACCGCCGTTGATTTGATTGGCGGTTACATTGGCCGCAAACGCGCCGAACGGGCGCTACGCGAGAGCGAAGAAAAATACCGCACCCTCATTGAGCAATCATCCGACGCGATTTTTCTCATTTACGGCGGGCGCTTCGAGCTGGTCAACTCGCGTTTTACCGAACTGTTTGGCATTACTCAGGCCGATGTCAACTCCCCCAATTTCACTTTTTCCAGCATCATCACGCCCCGGCAGGATCAGTTTGATGAACTCACCGGCGAACAGCGCCAGGCCCAAAAGCATCGCCCGCCGTATGAATTTACCGCAATTGATAAGCTTGGCAACAGAATTTATGTCGAACTGAGCATGTCGTACCCGTTGTACAAGCAGGGGTTGGCCACGCAGGGCATTATCCGCGATATTACCAGCCGCAAACGCCACGAGGAAGAAAAACGCCACGCCTACGAAAAAATCCAGCAATACGCCAACGATCTGGCCGAAAAAATCAAAGAGGAACAGCGCCAGCGCGAAATTGCCGCAATTCTGGCCGAGGTGGTCGCCTCGATTAGCCTCACGCTGACCCCCAACGAAATTCTGAACCAGATTTTGCACAAGTTGCAGCAGCTTGTGCCGTATGATTCCGCCGCCGTGTACCTGGTAAACAACGACCAATTGCTGCTGCAAGCGGCGCACGGCTACAAAACCGATTTTATAGACCGGGCAATTGCCCTGGAGCAGAGTTTGCTGTTTCAGGAAATCAAGGCCACCCGGAGTTATATTCTCATTATCGATTCCAGCCTTGAAGTCCGCCCGCAGTTTTGGATGACCACCGAGGCCGCCGGTGCCTGGATTGGCGCGCCGCTGCTGGTGGCGCAAGATGTGATTGGCTTTTTGGCCGTTCACCGCCACATGCCGGGCGCTTACGCCTTTAGCGATGCCGAACTGGTGCAGGCGTTTGCCCACCAGGTGGCGCAAACCATTTACAACACCCGGCTGTTTGGTCAGCTTAAAGAAACCCAGGCGCAGTTGGTGCAGCGGGAGCGGCTGGCGGCGTTGGGGCAAATGGCAGCCACCGTGGCCCACGAACTGCGCAATCCGTTAATGTCGCTGCGGATGGGCGTTGATTATTTTACATTTGAAGCCCCGCCCGGCAGCCCCGACCACCGGGCTGCCGAATTGATGAAATCAAACATGGAGCGCATCAGCTCCATTGTTGAGAATATCCTGTTTGTGGCGCGGTCTCCCCGGTTGTCGCCGGTGCAGGGATCGTTGCGGGCGCTGATTGAGCGGGAAATAAGCCAGTGGGAAACCAAATTCAACCAAAAGCAAATTCTGTGCCGGCTGGATCTGGCCGAACAACTGCCGGAATCCTTTTTGGATTTTGACCAGTTGGGGCGGATTTTATCAAACCTGATTGGCAACAGCATTGATGCCACCGAAACGGGCGGCGAACTGCGGGTGGAGCTGTTCGGCGATGACAACGGCTGGCAAATCATCACCGTGGCCGATACCGGTTTTGGCATTGCCGCCGAGAACCAAACCAAAATATTTGAGCCGTTTTTTACCACCAAACCGCGCGGCACCGGGTTGGGGCTGGCTATTGTCAAACAAATTGTAGATGGTCACGGCGGCAAAATATCGGTGTGGAGCGAGCCGGGTAAAGGCACCCGGTTTACGGTGGCGCTGCCCCCGGCTTTGGGCCGGTAAATTTCCTCAATTGCAAAAAATATCGGGGCGGCAAACCGGAGGGCGGTCGGCGCAGGTGGTGTTCAACCGCATGCCCAGGTAGGGCGAGGGGTCAATGGTGTTGGCCCGGTCGGTTTCGTTAAGAAATTTGCCGGTTCCGTCATCCTGCACAATGCTAAAATGCAGGTGAGTATCAATTTGC
The DNA here is from genome assembly GCA_964517605.1 of uncultured Caldilineaceae bacterium. Taxonomy (GTDB): domain Bacteria; phylum Chloroflexota; class Anaerolineae; order 4572-78; family J111; genus J095. Next base: position 39,526 of record CAZFCE010000015.1, read on the forward strand.
CGCCAGCTTTGGCCGTTGTAATCGCCCTGGTAGCCCAGCAGCGTGCCCTGTTTTACCGGCAGCTCCTCAACGCCGGGCGGAATCTGGTCAATAATATAGCTGTGGCCGTTGGTATCGGCCATGTGGGTGTAATACGTCCAGATTTGCCGCCCCGGCTGGAGCGGGTCTTTGGGGTGGCGAATAATCACCGCGCTGGTCCAATCGGCGGGGCGGGAAAGGTAGCCATCGTACACGGCGTAAACCGGCGTTACCCCGTTGCCGGCCTGCCCAAAAATATCCAGCCCGGAATGGTTAACCGTTCCCAGAATGCTGTCGCCGTACAGCACGCCCGGCCACCCCCCCGACGGCATAATAAACGGCGCGCCGCTACATTGCATTTGCCCGGTAACTACGGGCAGGTTGGGGGTGGCGGCGCTTTTTTGTTCCCGCAAAGTTCCGCCGTTGATAACGTATAAAATTGCGCCAAAAATGGCAAGGGTAATCAGCCCGGCTAACAGCCACTTGATGCGTTCAATCACGGTTTTGGCTCACTTATGTAAGTTAACATAAGTGTAGCGATTCCGGCGCATTCGTCAACCCAAAAACCACTGCCAGCCCAAAAACGAGACCATCCCCACCACAATGGTGAGCAGCAAATTCTGGCTAAACCACCCCACCGCCAGCGCCACCAGCGCCCCGCCCAAATAAGGGTTTGACAGGCTCAAATTGATGGCGTTGCCCTGCGGAATCAACACCGCCGGCACAATAATGGCCGTGAGCACCGCCGGCGGCACATATCGCAGCGCGTTAATCAACCAGGCCGGGAATTCGTAGCGACCGGCTAGCGCAAACATCGAGTAGCGAATGGCAAACGTTACCAGCAGCATGCCGGCTAACATGTAAATTTCATTCATTGGGCCGGTCTCCGTTGGTATTTTCGCTTCTGGTATTTTTCAACCAGCACCCCGGCGGCAATCCCGGCAATGGTGGCTACAATCAAGCCCAGTTTGTGCGGCAGCGAATACGCCGCCAGCGCCGTTAACCCGGCCACAATGGTGGTGGCCACCATGGGGCGGTTTTTTAAATAAGGGATGGTCATGCCAATGAACGTAACCGGCATGGCAAAATCTAGCCCCCACGCCGCCGCGTTGGGCAGCATTTGGCCCAGCGTTAAACCAATGTAGGTGCAAAGTTGCCAGTTGAGGTACATAAACAAGGCCGACCCCAAATAATACCAGCGCGTGCCGGGCGCGGGTTGGCCGTTTTCAAACCGGCGCGCCACCACGGCAAAGGTTTCATCGGTGAGCCAAAACGCCATTGGAATTTGCCAACGTTGGGGTAGTTTGCTGGCATACGGGGCCAGCGTGGCCGAGTAGAGGGCGTGGCGCAAATTCACCACAAACGTGGTGAGCACAATCAGCGGCCAGCCGGTGCCGGCGGCCATCAGCCCCACGGCAATAAATTGGGCCGAACCGGCAAACACCAGCGCCGACATTGCCACCGTGCCGGCAAACGATAATCCGCTGGATAGCGCCAGCGTGCCAAAAATAATGCCAAACGGAATGGCCCCCACAATCAGGGGGAAGGTGTCGCGCGCGCCGGCCAGGGCTTCGGAATATGGCGATGCCTGGCCGGGGTTTTGGGCGGCAACGTGAGCCATAGTTATCCTCCCGCAATAGTTGAGTTGTGGCCAGTTTACTCAATCTCCGGCGGATTTTCTTGTACAAAATTGCGGAATTGGCCGGGGGTAATCCCAAAAATGCCTTTAAATCGGCGGGAAAGATGGCTTTGGTCCACAAAACCGGTTTCGGCGGCCACCTGCACAATGGGCCAGCCCTGCGCCAGCAGATGCCGGGCGCGTTTAACCCGCACCTGATTTTGGTAGGTGTGGGGCGGCAAGCCCACGCTGTTTTTAAACACGCGCAACAGGTGGTAACTGCTCAAATTAGCCACCCGGGCCAACTCGTCCAGCGAAATATTGCCGGCCAAGTGGGCATCCAGGTATTCTCTGGCCCGCTGCACCGCCTGGTCTGCTTCCGAAGCGGACGGCGGCAGGAAAAACCCGGCGGCGTGGCGGCTAATCATGTGGGCCAGCGTAACCACCAACGCCGATTCGCGCTCCAGCACCGAGTGCGAGGTTTCCAGCACGGTATGCAGCCGCCGAATCTGGCTAACCAGCTGGGGGTCAAAAATAACCGGCTCCGGAAAATCCGGCAGGTTGATTTTGGCCGAAACTTCGGCGGCGGCGCGTTGCACCAGCGCGGCTTCGGGGTACAGCATGCGGTAAGTCCAGCCGTTGTGGTCGTGCGCGTGGCCGGTGTGGACTTCGCCGGGGTTGATGATAACCGCGCTGCCCGCCGGCGCAAGGTGAATGCCGCCCCGGTAAAAAAAGGTTTCGGCGCCCTGCTCAATAATGCCAATGGCGTAGCCATCGTGGGTGTGGCGGGTAAAACTGTGGGTAATATACCGGGCATGCAGCAAATCCAGCTTGCCCAGGTCTGGCGCTTGCCAAAATTTTACAACTTCGCCGCGCATGTTAGTGTTGCCGTTTGCGGGGAATAATCAACTTATCGCCGGGATGAAGAACCGAGGTTTTATCCAGCCCGTTGCGATCCATAATCGCTTCAATTGAAACATCGTACACCGCCGATACATACGATAGCGTGTCGCCGGATTGGATAATGTAAAACACCGGCGTGGCGGTTGGAGTGGGCGTGGGCGGCGGCGTGGCATCGGTGGGGCGCAACACCGCTTCGGCGGTAAACTCAAAACTGCTCAAAATTGTCTCGAACACCGGCCTGGTTGCGCCGGCCTGGTTTGCCGGCGTTACCGCCACCACAAAATAACCAACGCCGGCCTGGCTGGTGGCCGCAATCATGCCGGTGGCCGGGCCGAGAGCATCGGTTTTAAACTGAAGCTCAATGGCCGGCCACATTTGGCCGCCAATGCGGGCGGGGTCGCGGTTGAGTAGTTGGGCCGTGGGAAAATATTCCGTTTGGAGGCGGGCCAATAGTTCGGCGGGGTCGGCCATGCCGTCAATGGGCATGCCAAACCAAATGGCGGCATCCTGCAAATTTTTGGGGTCCAGCCCGCCCGCCGATGGCGAAAGGATAACCTGCAACCCCGGCTCGTTTTTGCGCCAGTTACGGGGATATTTTAGGCTAAAGCCCAGCGCCGTTTGTTTGAACGTGGCCAGCGCCAGCGGGTTGGGTGTGCCAACCGGGACCGGTTGCGGCGTGGCTACCGCCAGATTGGCGTTGCCGGAACGCAGATTGAGGCCAAAATCGTTGCCGGTAATCACCGAAAGAGCCACAAACCCAATCAGGGCAAATGTTAACAACACCAGCAGGGCCGCGCCCACCTGCGAACCCACACCGGGGGCTGGCCGATTAGTTTCTTGCGACATCTTGCTCACTAACTCCGTCACTTAAAAACAGTGAACGCAAACCCGTATGATAGCCGTTTCAACGGATATTGACAATTTTGTGGCGTTCTTTAAGAGTTGGTTAATCATTTTGTAAGAAAATTTGGCTATATTTATAAATTTCATTGTAAAAATTGATTGGTCGTGCAGGAGTCTGGCAGAACCGGGAGGGCGACCCCAAATGCCTTTCTGGCTGCTGACAACTGACTACTGTTTTCAAGGGAGGAACCATTTATGGCCAAAATCAGCCCGTCTGAAATTACCCCGGAACACCTTTACCTGTCGCGCCGCAAATTTATGGCGGGCGCGGGCGCGTTGGCCGCCGCCGTGGCGCTGGCGGCGTGCAATTCGGCCACAGCCAGCCCCACCGCCAGCACCCAATCGGCGGCATTGGCCGATGAATTGGGCGACCCGGCCAACCCTTACGAGACCATCAGCAACTACAACAACTACTACGAGTTTACCACCACCAAAGAGGCGGTGGCCGGGCTGGCCCAAAATTTTACCACCAGCCCGTGGCAGGTTGCGGTGGGCGGGCTGGTGAACAACCCCAAAACCTACAGTATTGACGACCTGCGCCGGTTTGCGCCCGAAGAGCGCATTTACCGCCTGCGTTGCGTTGAGGCGTGGAGCATGGTCATCCCCTGGTTGGGTTTTCCGCTGGCCAAACTGCTCAAGGAGGTTGACCCCCAACCGCAGGCCAAATATGTTCGGTTTGAAACGGTGTTCCGCCCCGACCAGATGCCCGGCCAATCCAGCCAGTGGTACACCTGGCCCTACATTGAAGGGTTGCGCGTTGACGAAGCCATGCACGACCTGACGCTGTTGGCCACCGGCTTGTACGGCAAGGAGTTGTTGCCGCAAAACGGCGCGCCGGTGCGGCTGGTGGTGCCGTGGAAGTACGGCTTTAAAAGCATTAAATCCATTGTAAAAATTGATCTGGTGGAGCAGATGCCGGTATCGTTGTGGATGGCCGCCGCGCCCAACGAATACGGTTTTTACGCCAACGTTAACCCCGCCGTGGATCATCCCCGCTGGTCGCAGGCCACCGAACGCCGCCTGGGTGAGTTTGGCCGGCGCAAAACCCTGCCCTTCAACGGTTACGCCGAACAGGTGGCTCACCTGTACGCCGGCATGGATTTGGCGGTGAACTTTTAATGGCGCAATCTAAAAACGGCTGGTCGTTGCTGCAAATTGTCGCGCACGTGGGCGCGTGGGGGCCGCTGTTGCTGCTGGGTTGGGATTTTTGGCGCGGCAACGGGGCGCTGCTGGTTAATCCGTTTCAGGCGATAACGCTGCGCACCGGTCTGGCTGCGCTGATTTTGCTGCTGCTATCGCTGGCCTGCACCCCGCTGAATACCGTGTTCGGCTGGCGGCAGGCGTTGGCGCTGCGCAAGCCGCTGGGCCTGTACGCCTTTATGTATGGAACGCTGCATTTTTTGATTTTTGTGGTGGATAATGGCTACGTGGGCCACAGCATCGATTTGGCGGAGGTGCTGTCGGCCACGTTTGAAAAGCGGTTTGCGCTGGCGGGCCTGGCGGCGCTGCTGCTGTTGCTGCCGCTGGCAATCACCTCAAACCGGTGGGCCATGCGCCGCCTGCAAAAAAACTGGAAACGCCTGCACCGGCTGGCGTACCCAGCCGGTATTTTGGCGATTATCCATTTTATCTGGCTGGTTAAAAGCGATATCCGCGAGCCGCTGGTTTACGGCGCAGTTTTGGCGCTGCTGTTGGGGCTGCGCTTGCCGACGGTGCGGCGCTACATCACCCAAACCCGTAAATCGTAAATCCAAAATTGTCAATCAAATTACGGTTGGTGCAACTCCTGTAAACTCCGCACCCGCAGCGATTCCTCGCTTAATACTTTGATGCCGTTAACCGCGGCTTGCGCGGCGGTGAGCGTTGTTACCAGCGGAATGCCCAGCCGCGACGCTTCCTGCCGCAGCCGTTGGCCGTCGCTAAAGGCGGCGCGGCCCAACGGCGTGTTAATAATCAACGAGATTTTGCCCTCGCGCACAAAGTCGCGGATGGTGGGCTGTTCGCCTTCGCTCATGCGGTTGAGTACCAGCACTTCAATGCCCACGTGTTGAAACATGGCGGCGGTGCCGCGCGTGGCCGCCAGTTTAAAACCCAGCCGGGCCAAATCGCGGCCAATTTTCAGGGCGGCGCTTTTATCAAAATCATTCACAGTGATGAACACCAGCCCATCTTCCGGGCGGGGCAGCCGGGTGGCGGCGGCCAGTTCGGCTTTGGCAAAGGCCGCGCCAAACCGCTGGGCGTGGCCCATCACTTCGCCGGTGGAGCGCATTTCCGGCCCCAGCAGCGCATCTGCGCCGGGGAATTTGTTAAAAGGCAGCACCGCCTCTTTCACAAAAAAGCCGTTCAACTCCGGCTGCTGCACAAAGCCGATGGTTTTGAGCGTTGCCCCGGCCATTACCCGCGCCGCAATTTTAGCCAGCGGCACGTTGGTGGCTTTGCTCACAAAGGGGACGGTGCGGCTGGCGCGCGGGTTCACTTCCAGCACGTACACCACGTCATCCTTGATGGCGTACTGCACGTTGAGCAGCCCGCGCACGTTGAGCGCCAGTCCCAGCCGCTCGGTGTAATCGCGGATGATGCTCTGGTGGTAGGCGCTGATTTTGTAGGGCGGCAGCACGCAGGCGCTATCACCGCTGTGGACTCCGGCCTCTTCGATGTGCTGCATAATCCCGCCAATCACCACCTGCTCGCCGTCGGCCACGGCATCCACATCCACCTCAAACGAGTCCTCCAAATAGTGGTCAATGAGGATGGGCTTGCCCGGCGCGGCTTCGCTGGCGGCGGCCACGTAATTGGCCAGGCTGCTTTCATCGTACACCACGGCCATGGCCCGCCCGCCCAGCACAAAACTGGGGCGCACCAGCACCGGGTAGCCAATTTGGGCTGCCACCACTTGCGCTTCGGCCAAATTGAGGGCCGTGCCGTTGGGCGGCCGGTCAATTTCCAACTGGTCGAGCAGCGCCTCAAATTGTTTGCGGTCTTCGGCCATCGCAATGGATTCCGGCGAGGTGCCCCAAATGGGCACGCCCGCCGCGGCCAGCCGCTCCGATAAATTGAGCGGCGTTTGCCCGCCAAACTGCACAATCACGCCGTCCGGCTGCTCCACATCAACAATATTCAGCACGTCTTCCAGCGTGAGCGGCTCAAAATAGAGCCGGTCGGCGGTGTCGTAATCGGTGCTGACGGTTTCGGGGTTGCAGTTGACCATAATGGTTTCAAAACCGGCGTCGCGCAGGGCAAAACAGGCGTGGACGCAGCAGTAGTCAAACTCAATCCCCTGGCCAATGCGGTTGGGGCCGCCGCCCAAAATCATCACTTTTTGACGACGGGTGGGGTTGCTTTCGCACCGGCTTTCGTAGGTGGAGTAGAGGTAGGGCGTAAACGCCTCAAACTCGGCGGCGCAGGTATCTACCCGCTGGTAAACGGGCGTAATGCCCAGCGACTTTCTTTTTTGGCGGACATCGTTGCCGGTGGCGAATGACGAGTGACGAGTGACGAGTTCGGCGATGGTGGCGTCGCTGAGGCCGTAGCGTTTGGCCTGCCGTAGTAATTCCGCCGGTAAGTCATCAATTGAATAACGGGCCACGGCCTGCTCCATTTCTACAATTTGCAGCAGTTGGTCCACAAACCAGGGGTCGTAGGCGGTGGCGGCGCAAATTTCCGGCGCGGCAACGCCCGCGTGCAGCAGCGACATCACCTGAAAGATGCGCTCGCGGGTGGGGCGGCGCACGTCGGCCAGCGTCCAGGTTTGGCGGATGTCTTTGCGCCAGTCGCCCAGTTCCAGGCCGCGCAAGCCTTTGCCCAGCGCCTCTTTAAAGGTGCGGCCAATGGCCATCACCTCGCCCACGCTTTTCATTTGCGGGCCGAGGGTGGGGTTAACGCCGGGGAATTTTTCAAAGGCCCAGCGCGGAATTTTCACCACCACGTAATCAATACTGGGTTCAAAACTGGCCGGGGTTTCGCGGGTAATATCGTTGCGGATTTCGTCGAGGGTGTAGCCCACCGCCAGCAGCGCCGCAAATTTGGCAATAGGAAAGCCGGTGGCCTTGCTGGCTAGCGCCGAACTGCGGCTGACGCGCGGGTTCATTTCGATGACCATCACCTCGCCGGTGGCGGGGTTTACGGCAAATTGCACGTTGCTGCCGCCGGTTTCTACGCCCACCACGTTGAGCACGGCGCGGGCGGCGTTGCGCAGCCGCTGGTACTCTTTATCGGTGAGGGTTTGGGCCGGGGCCACGGTGATGCTGTCGCCGGTGTGCACGCCCATCGCGTCCAGATTTTCAATGGAGCAGACCACCACAAAATTATCGGCGCGGTCGCGCATCACTTCCAGTTCGTACTCTTTCCAGCCCAACACGGATTGATCCACCAGCACTTGCCCCACCGGGCTTTGGCGCACGCCGTGTTGCACCGCTTCAATCAGTTCCGCTTCGTTGCAGGCCACGCTGCCGCCCGCGCCGCCTAACGTAAAGCTGGCCCGCACCAACAGCGGGTAGCCCACCTGCGCCGCCAGTTGCAACGCCTCGGCGGGCGTTTTTGTGATGACGCTGGCCGGCATCTTCAGCCCAATCCGGCTCATTGCCTCTTTGAAAAGCTGGCGGTCTTCGGCAATTTTGATGGTATCAAGCTGCGCCCCAATCAGTTGCACGCCGTATTTTTGCAAAATGCCGCGCTCGGCCAGAGCCACGCCCAGATTGAGCGCCGTTTGCCCGCCCACGGTGGGCAGCAGGGCGTCGGGGCGTTCCCGTTCAATCACCAGTTCGACCATTTCCACGGTGAGCGGCTCCACGTAGGTGGCGTCGGCAAATTCGGGGTCGGTCATAATGGTGGCCGGGTTGCTGTTAATCAGGATCACCCGGTAGCCTTCGGCGCGGAGGGCTTTGCAGGCTTGCACGCCGCTGTAATCAAACTCGCAGGCCTGGCCGATGACAATCGGCCCCGCGCCCAGAATTAAAATGGATTGAATGTCGGTTCGTTTGGGCATAAAAACTCTTTATTTTCCCGCCATTTCGCGCAGCGATTGGCTGAATTCCTTCAGATAATCGCCAAATGGCGTTTCGCTGATGGGGATATTAATCGGCACATTCATCACAATCGGCACTTGCACGCTGATGGGTAGGGTGCGGCTGATGGGCACCATCACTTCGGTTTGGATGGGGATGTTCACCGGGATGGCCATGCTAATGGGAACATCCCAATCGAGTTTAACTTCAAAGGTTTTTGAAATTGGAAAATTAACCGGAATATCGGTTTTTACCGGAATGTCGCGCTCAATTGGTACATTCACATCAAAGTTAATGGGGATACTTGTGTGAATGGGAATTGATAAATCGTAATTGCCGTAAAGAGGGATGTTGATGGGGATATTGAAGGGTTTGCTAATTTCTATCGTTTTGTTGATAGGAACCTGAATATTATCTTTAAATGGCACCACCGTATCTATGGGGAAAACCTCGTCAATTTTAAGGTCAACAGGGACGGCAATATTGCGGTGGATGGGAATTTGTTGATTTATGGCAACATTGTGGCTCACGGTCATGTTAATCGGTACCGCAATATTCTCGTTGATGGCGATGCTGGTGGAAATGGGCACTTGCTGGTTGATTTTTACCGTGTACTCAATTCGGTCGTTGGCCACGGCTTCAAGCTGCGCGGCGGCCTGCTCAATGGCGGACATGGCGGCGGCGCGGGTTTGCAGCAATTGGAACACAATATAACCGCCCGCCAGCGTGATGACGGCCAGCCACACCAGCACGCCTATCTGGAATGGAGAGAGTTTTTTTTGGGCATCAGTTTGTTCGGACATGACGCAATATCTCCTTTTTGTTTTATAGTGGGTGATGGTCAATATAAATGGTGATGTCTTCGTAGCCCATCATTTTGAAGAAGTTTTCAAAATGCTTGCGGGCCGAATCGGCGGTTTTGTCCAGTATCTTTCTGTCGTTGGTGCTGTGTTCAATCATTTGAGTTTTGGCGCGGTTTATAATTTCATCGGTGGCTTCAACTGAGTCGGCGCAGATAAGATTGGGGCACCAGTCTTCGTGGTTATTGATGACAATTTTATTGATGGGGGTGTATAAAATTTCCGGTGGCGGTAACTGTAAAACTACTCGTTTGCCATCTGTCCAGAGGTCGCTGGCTTTGATTTTATCCAAATCAAAGCCAGCCGTTACAGTACCATAGACGGTTACATCAATTTCATCTTTAATACCAAATTCACCAAGTTTTTTCCCGAATTCAATAAAATCGAAGAGCGCCGGAAAATCCGGGGAAATAGTTTTGGTGAAACTGGCTGTCTCATCCATTTCGATGCTAACCAGTTTAGCTACTTCACGGGGAGTCCCCTCTATTTTTGCTGGCCCGCAACCGGGTTGACCGCAGATTTGAACATCACCAACCCTCAGTTGTAGCCAGCCGGTGCCGCACGCTCGCCCCAGCAAAATATTAATGATCGTAACACCCACTACCAGTATTACAACGCTGATCATCCACGTTTTGTTTTGCGCCATTAGTTAAACACCTTTGTTTGATTGATTAAAACTCTCGTTTGGCCCATTTGATGGTGACATTCGTAGCGCCGGAACGCCGGAGGAGCAACTCCACCTGGGTTTCTGCATTTTCAATGGTTTTCTCCAGAAGTTTTCCGTCTTGCTTTATTTGCTCCAATGCCATAATTTGAGCATCGCGTTGAAGCTGAATGAAAATGTTGGGGTCCACTTTTATTGGGTTCAGGTTATTGTCAATAAATTGGGATTTTTCCAGATCAAAAATAGGATCACCAAAAATTTCAGGTGGGGGTAGCGTTATGGTAACATCTCGACCCTGAGCAATGAAATCGGCATCCTTTAATTTTTGTAGATCAACCCCAGCCTCAACCTTGCCATAAGCCTCAAATATAAATTTGTTTTTACATAATTCCACCACGCACCACCACGGTTTTTCATCTATAGTTTTTCTAACAAAAAATGATTGTTCGGCAGTAACAAGCCGACTAACCGGTTTGGGCGGTGTGGGGATAACCGTTTCTGTTGGTGTTGGCGTGAAGGTAGGCGTTGAGGTGGGGGTTGCGGTAGGGGACGGAGTAGATGCAGGTGTTGGGGTGAATATTGGCATTGGCGTAAATGTGGGAGTGGGCGGTGTTGGGGTGCGCGGTGTGGGGGTTAATACCGGCGGGGTGGGGGTGGGTTTACCAATAACAATACCAATTCCCAAACCAACTACCGCCGCCGCAATTACGCCAATAATTGCCAGTCCGATGCCGCTAAATAAAGATTTTTCATTCATTGGTTTTTCCTTTGCTCCATCAGCGCCACAAAATCGGCAAAAAAGCCCAGCGCGTCGTGCGGGCCGGGCGAGGATTCGGGGTGGTATTGAATGCTGAAAATGGGTTTGGTGGTGTGGCGCAGCCCTTCAATACAGCCATCGTTCAGGTTAAGGTGGCTCACCGCCACGCCGGCGGGCAGGCTGCCGGGCGTAACGGCAAAGCCGTGGTTGTGGCTGGTGATGGTCACTTCGCGGCTGGATTCATCGCGCACCGGCTGGTTGCCGCCGCGATGCCCAAATTTGAGTTTGTGGGTATGCCCGCCCAGCGCCAGCCCCAAAATCTGGTGGCCCAGGCAAATGCCAAACAGCGGCACGCCGCTATCCACCAGCGTTTTGGCAGCTTCGATGGCGTAGGTCACAGCGGCGGGGTCGCCGGGGCCGTTGGACAGAAACACGCCATCGGGGTTGAGCGCCAGCGCCTCGGCGGCGGGGGTGGTGGCGGGCACCACCGTTACCCGGCAGCCAGCGGCGGCCAGCAGCCGCAGAATATTGTGCTTAATGCCAAAATCGTAGGCCACCACGTGGTAGGATTTTGGATTTTGGATTTTGGATTTATGATTGGGCGCGGTGTACCATTCTTCTTCAACGGGTTCTTCCCAGGTGTAAGGTTGGGTGCAGGAAACTTCGCGGGCCAAATCGCGGCCTTCCATCGAAGGGGCGTGGCGGGCCAAATCCACCAAATCGGCGGCGGAGAGGGCCGGGTCGTTGGAAACGGCGGCCATCATTGCCCCGGCGGTGCGAATGTGGCGCACCAGGGCGCGGGTGTCAATCTCGGTGAGGCCGGGCAGGCGGTGTTGCCGCAAATAGTCCGGCAGGCTTTGGGCGGCGCGCCAGTTGCTGACCATGCGGCTCACCTCGCGCACCACCAGCCCGGCGGCCCAGGGGCGGCTGGCTTCGACATCTTCCGGGTTGATGCCCACATTGCCAATGTGCGGGCAGGTCATGGTGACAATCTGGCCGTGGTAGCTGGGATCGGTGAGGATTTCCTGGTAGCCGGTCATGCTGGTGTTAAACACTATTTCGCCGGTGATGGTGACCGGCGCGCCAAAACTTTGGCCGTGGAAAACTGTGCCATCGGCCAGCGCCAGAATGGCGGGTGGAAATTGAGTCATTGCGGCTCCTTTTTCCGCATCCCTTCAAATGGTGGCAGGCGGAGGGATGGTTGAGTTATTTAAACAAAGGGCGAACCTGAGTTCGCCCTTGAATACCGTGCTGATTTTAGCAAAACTTTAGACAATGAGCCAATATCAGCCCGCCGCGATTATTTCTCGCCCGCCCAGGTAGGGGCGTAAAACTTCCGGGATTACCACGCTGCCGTCGGCTTGCTGGTAGTTTTCCAGCACGGCAATCATTAGCCGGCCTGGCGGCAGGCCGCTGCCGTTGAGCGTGTGGATGTATTCCGGTTTGGCGCCCGGCTCGCGCCTAAAGCGGATGTTGGCCCGCCGCGCCTGAAAATCGGTAACGTTGCTGCAACTGCTAATTTCCATCCATTCGTCTTGCCCGTCGGGGCCGGGCACCCAGGCTTCCACATCGTACTTTTTGGCGGCGGCAAAGCCCAAATCGCCGGTGCAAATTTCAATAACCCGGTGGGGCAGTTCCAGCCGCCGGCACAGGTCTTCGGCGTTGGCCACAATTTCTTCCAGGTGATCGTAGCTGTCTTCGGGCCGGGTGTAGTGGTACATTTCCACTTTTTCAAATTGATGCACCCGCTTGATGCCGCGCACGTCGCGCCCGGCGCTCATTTTTTCGCGCCGAAAGCAGGGCGTGTGCGCCAGATATTTGAGCGGCAGTTGATCGGCTTCTAAAATTTCATCGGCAAACAGGTTGGTAAGCGGCACTTCGGCAGTGCCAATAAACCAGTAATCCTCTTCGGCGTCGTAGTACATGTTGTCGCGGAATTTGGGCAGGTGCGCCGCGCCAATCATGGCCTGTTCGCGCACCATGAACGGCGGGTAAATTTCGGTGTAACCGTGGTCGCGGGCACCCACATCCAGAAAAAAGTTAACCAGCGCCCGGTGCAGGGCTGCGCCCGCGCCTTTGAACACGTAAAAACGGGTGCCGCTCATTTTTACGCCGCGCTCAAAATCAATAATGTCCAGCGCCTCGCCCAAATCCCAGTGAGGTTTGGGGGCAAAATCAAATTGACGCGGCTGGCCCCAGCGCCGCATTTCAACGTTGTGGTGTTCGTCCGGGCCAACCGGCACGCCGGGGCCGGGCATGTTGGGTACCCACAGTTGTTTGGCGGTGAGGCCGGCTTCTACCTGGCGCAACTGCTCGTCGAGGGCGCTGATGCGGTCGCCGATGTCGGTCATGCGTTGTTTTTGGGCGTCGGCTTCGGCTTTTTTGCCTTCGCGCATAAGCTGGCCGATAGCTTTGCTGCCGGTGTTGCGCTCGTTGCGCAGCGTTTCTACTTCTTTGAGCAGGTCGCGGCGTTGCTGGTCAAGTTGTAAAATTTCGTCAATGGGCGCTTCGGTGTTTAAATCGGCCAGTCTGGCCTTCACTTCGTCCGGGTTTTGCCGGATATAATTCAGGTCGAGCATCGTGTGTCCTCCTAAAAAATGAGGGCCGGGGCAGGGCGGCCCGATTAGCTTGTGGCGTGTAATTTTGCTACCTTGTTATAGCAGAAGGCCGGGCAGATGGCAATAGTTCTGCCGGCGCGCAGACGGGGGCGGCTTAAAATCGGTGGGCCGATGAAGGTTTGAGGGATAATGACGTATACTTATTCTGGGTCACGTAATTCCGCTTACTGAAAGGCCAAAATGAACTCACTCCAATCACTGTATGTGCAATTTATGTTTTACTTCTCAAACCTCACCTGGGTTCGCCTGATTGACTTGGCGCTGGTAATGGCGGCGTTTTATCTGGTGCTCAGTTTGTTGCGGAACAGCAGCGCGGCTTATTTGCTCCGCGAGGTGGTGGCGGCGGTGGTGGGGCTGTTTATCCTCACCACGTTGTTGCCGCTGCCGGTGTTTGATTGGTTGATGCGGGCCTTTTTGCTGGCAATTTTGGTGGCCACGCCGATTGTGTTCCAGGCGCAACTACGCCAGATTTTAAGCCGGGTAAGCCGCACCGCCGGAATTGCGCGGGTGGCCCGGCAGGGCGTGGCCGAAAGTGTTATTCCGGAAATTGTGCACGCCGCCGAAAATATGTCGGCTAAACAAACCGGCGCATTGGTTGCGCTGGAAAATAATGATTCGCTGGACGAGTTTATCGAGAGCGGAGTAAATTCAGAAGGGCGCGTTAGCAGCGAGTTGCTGCAATCCATATTTTATCCGGGCACGCCGCTGCACGATGGCGCGGTGATTATCCGCACCAACCGGGTGCAGGCCGCCGGCTGCGTGCTGCCGCTCACCCAGCAGGCGCTGCTGGCCGAAAAACGGCTGGGCACTCGCCACCGGGCCGCCGTGGGGCTGAGCGAAGTAACCGACGCGCTGGTGGTGCTGGTGAGCGAAGAAACCGGGCAAATTGGCGTGGCCCAGCACGGCCAGCTTGACCGCCCGTTAAACAGCGCCGAACTGCGCGACCGCCTGCTCGATTTTTATGCGCCGGTGTTGCAACAACGCCCCGTTACGGTATCGCTGTGGGCGGTTTTTAAACGGCTGTCGCGCTACGCCTGGAAATCGGTGGCGTTAACCAGCCCGCAGCAGGTGGTTTCTAATGTGGGGCTATTGTTAATGTCGCTGGTGCTAACGCTGGTGGTGTGGTCTTTTGTGCTGGAACAAACCAACGCCATTGAGGTGGCCCGGGTTGAAGGCATCCCGTTGCAGGTGGTTAATGTGCCGCCCAACACCAAAATTATGCCCACGCCGCCCACCACCGTCTCGGCAATTATCCAGACTTCAAAAGAGATGTTGCCCACCCTCAGTTCGCAGAGCTTTCAGGCGGTGATTGATTTGAAAAACCAGGGGCCGGGGTTGTACCGGCTGCCCATAGAAGTTGTGTCGAGCGTGAACCAGGTGTTGGTGGTGTCGGCCAAACCGCAGGTGTTTGACCTGACGGTAACGCCGATTATCAGCAAAACCGTGCCGGTGGTGGTTCACATTCCGGATGCGCAAAATATTTCGCCGGCATATGAGTTGGTGGGCACGCCGGTGGCTGCGCCAGCCACAGCGCAGGTAATGGGGCCGGCCTCGCTGGTAGAAACGGTGGGGCAGGTGCAGGCCAATGTTTTGGTGGCCAACACCAACACACCGGTGCGCGAAAACCGTCCCCTAAAAGTGGTGGATAGCGATGGCCAGGAAGTGGCCGGGGTGATGGTAATGCCGGAGCAGGTGCGGGTTAATGTGAACATCCGGCAGCGGCTCAACGCCAGCGATGTGAGCGTGCAGGCGGCCATTACGGGCAAACCGCTGCCCGGTTATCAGTTGCGCACAGTCAGCGTAGAGCCGGCCAGCGTGACCGTGCAGGGCGGCATTGACCAGTTATCCGGGTTGGGCAGCGTGGTAAAGACCCAGCCGGTGGATATTAGCCAGATGACCGGCGATGTGACCGTGCAAATTCCGCTCGATTTGCCGGCCAATGTGCAGGCGGTAGATGGCAGCGGCAATCCCGCCCGCAATGTGGCGGTCACGGTGCATGTAGCGCCGGTCAGCGGCAACATCACCGTTTCGCGGGCGGTAACGCCGGTAAATGCCGGCCCCAACACCCAAATTACGCTTGATCCGATTAAAGTGGATTTGCTATTAACCGGCCCCATGCCGGTGCTGGAACAAATCAAGGCCAACCCGGATTTGGTCAAAGTGATGGCCGACGTGGCCGGCGTGCGATCGGAGCAAACGGTAAACCTGGCCCCCACGGTGGTGGCTCCCGCCGAGGTGCAGGCGCAGGTGGTGCCGCCGGTCATCAAGGTGACGGCGGCTCAATAGCCAACAAATATAAAATGACCGGCACTTTTGGTGCCGGTCATTTGCGTTTATTGAGATTGAGTTTCAAATTCGGGGCCGGGGCCGGGTTTGGCCATAATTTTGGCCACCGGGCGCAAATCGAGCCACCACTGTTTTTTGGGCCGCATAAATTCGGGGTCAACCATGCGGGGCAAATCTTGCAGATCGTGCAGGCGCACCTGCCCGGATTGCAGGCCAATAAAGGCCGCGCCCGGCTCTCCCGGCGAGGTGGCCTGGTCTATCAGGTATTCAATGGAACGAACCGCCAGGCGGGTGGCCTGAATCCGGTCAAAGGGCGTGGGATCGCCGCCTTGTTGCAGGTGGCCCAAAATGGCCTGCCGCACATCAAACAGTTCGCCGCCTTCTTCATCAAACAGGGCGCGGATAAAATCGGTGGTGTACAGTTTGTTGGCGTTTTCGTTGCGGATCATCAAGCCCAGCCGCTTGCCATGTTTAAACCCATCAATCAGGTAATCCACATCGTTCTTCAAATCGGCCAGGGTAATCCCTTCTTCGTGCAGGTAAACGCGCTCGGCGCCGGTAGCCAGGCCGCTCATCAGGGCCAGGTAGCCGCAGTAACGGCCCATCACCTCAACCACAAAGCAGCGCCGCGAGGCCACCGCCGACTGTTTGATTTTGTCAACGGCTTCAACAATGTTGTTGATGGCGGTATCGGCCCCAATACTAAATTCCGAACCGGGCAGGTTGTTGTTAATGGACACCGGCAGGCAGATAATGGGAATGTTAAAGGCCGGAAAGTTTTGCCGCTGCAACAGCATTTGGTAGGCGGCCTGGTAGCCAACCCACCCGCCAATCATCAGCAAGCCTTCGATTTGGTGTTCTTCAATGTGGCGGGCGATGGCGTAAAAATCGCTGCCCTGGGGCATGTGCCGGTTGGTGCCCAATTCCGAGCCGCCGGTGGTGGCCCAGCCGGCCACGCTCATCCAGCCCATTTCTTCAATTTCGTTGTCCACAAAGCCTTGAAAGCCGTTTTTGATGCCAAACATAATATGGCCTTTGTCTACGCCAATTCTAACGGCGGCGCGAGTGGCCGTGTTCATGCCGGGCGATAACGCGCTGCAATTGAGCACTGCCAGCCGCAACCGGCGCTGGCCGGGCGTGGGCGGGTGCGGCAAAGCCCGAACCAGCGTGCGCAGGGTGCGGAACATCTCTTTAAAGCTGCTGCCGCGCAAATCCATCGCTTTGTCAAAATCTTTGTTGGCAATCAGGTCGGCGATGGCGTGCGTTTGTTTGACGCAATCCATCAGCGAGGTGCTTGTAACCCGGCTTTCGCGCATGCCAATAAGCTGCGGTTCGTCTTCGGGTTGGCTGGAGATGATGGTCTCTACGGCGGCATGGCCCAGCATGGTGCTCATGTACCGGTCAAAGGCGCTGGGTGAGCCGCCGCGCTGCACGTGGCCCAAAATGGTCACGCGGGTGTCTTCGCCCAGGCGGTCTTCCAGCACTTTTTTAACGTAATCGCAGGTAATGGGGTTGCGATTGCGGTCGTGCGCGCCTTCGGCCACAATCACAATGCTGTCGCGGCGGCCCGCTTTGCGCCCGGCGCGGAGCACCTCGCACATTTTGTCTTCCCAGTTGTCCAGATTGGGCGGGCTTTCCGGAATCAGCACCCAGTCGGCCCCGGTGGCAATGCCGCTCATCAGGGCCAGGTAGCCGCAGTTACGCCCCATCACCTCAACCACAAATGAACGTTGATGGCTGGCCGCCGTGCTGGTAATGGCGTCAATGGCCTGGGTAATGCGGTGCAGGGCGGTATCGGCTCCGATGGTCATATCGGTGCCAAACATGTCGTTATCAATTGAGCCAACCAGCCCGATTATTTTTAAATAACTGTGGGTTTCGGCGGTTTTTTTGGTGATTTTCTTTTGCTCAACCAGTTCGGCCAGTAGCTCCGGCCATTCCTGCCGAAACAGATCGGCTCCGGTCAGGCTGCCATCGCCGCCAATGATCACCAAATTATCAATGCCGTTTTTTACCAGGTTGAGCGCCGCCTGCCGCCGGCCATCGCGGGTGCGGAACGCCGCGCACCGCGCCGAACCAATAATGGTACCGCCGCGCTGCAAAATACCGCCAACGGAGTCCCAATCCATTTTGCGGATTCGATTCCCGCCATCAACCATGCCCTGATAACCTTCGTAAATGGCGTACACCTCCACGCCTCTATCCAGCGCCGTGCGCACAATGGCGCGAACCGCCGCATTCATCCCAGGAGCATCGCCGCCGCTGGTTAAAACTGCCAAACTGTTGATTGTGTTTTTTGTTGACATGGGTTGCTCCAACGTGTTCCGTCCAGAAAGTACAAATAGCGAAGAATAATTTGTAAAAAGGACAAGCTAATTGTTGAACTTGATAAATTTTGGCTAAACTTGAGTAATTAAAAAGGGCGGATCAGGTTAAATTTACTCCCAATAATCCAATGCCGCAAATTTTTTTTTATTACCATTTGTCCCAAATTTTCAACTTAAAGCCGATTTCACAATAGGTTGGGCGCGTGTTATAATTGCTCAATCACGTTGAACGTGTGTTAATTGAAAACAACCCCGGGCCAGGTTGCATTTTGCCCGGCCATTTCTGGTTAGGGTTAACCTGTGACGCAATATTATTACGAACCGCCCCGTTCTGATTCCAACTGGTTGGAGCGCTTAAAAGAGCCGCCCTGGAAATATGTGGTGATTTTGGTGGCCATAGTGCTGGCCCTGTACCTGCTGCTTAAAAAGCCGGAGTACGGCGCGCGCCTGCTGATTTTACTGATCGCCTTCCCCCTGCACGAACTGGCCCACGCTTGCGCCGCCTATTACCTGGGCGATTCTACCCCCAAATACGATGGCCGGCTGACCCTCAACCCGCTGGCTCACCTGGATTTGTTTGGCTCTTTGCTAATTTTGATTGCCGGGCTGGGCTGGGCCAAGCCGGTGCGGTTTAACCCCTACAACCTGCGCATGGAGCCGCGCGCCGGGGCCATGGTGGTGGCCGCCGCCGGGCCGCTATCGAACCTGGCGTTGGCGCTTTTAATGGCCCTGTTCTGGCGCATAATTATGCCGCTGGTGGGCGTAAAGGTGATTCTGGGGCCGTTTAACCCAATCTGGGAATTGTTTTTTAATTTTGCCTTTATCAATATTGTGCTTTTCTTTTTTAATCTGATTCCGTTGGCCCCGCTTGATGGCTTTACCGTGCTACGCGGCCTGGTTCCGGCGCAGGTAGCCTATCAACTGGAAAGAATCCAGCCCTATAGCTTTTTAATATTCTTCCTGGTTTTTCTGTTTGGCGGACGCCTGCTTTCGGCCATAATTTTTGCCCCGGCCAATAGCCTCACGGTGTGGTTGTTTGGGCTATAAAAACCAATGATGCACCCGGCGCTGTACCGATCCTATCAATTTTTTGCCGCCGTTAAAGCCAGCCTGCCGGCCTGGGCCGGAGGAACGGCCCGCCGGCTTTCTCCCGCCGATGCCGCGCTGGTGCAATTGGTGTTGCCTACGGCAGCCCAGCAACAATTCTTTGCCCGCATGCTCCCCAACGATCAACGCCACGCCGTGGCTGTGGCCCGCATGTTGCAACAGGCCGGTCACACTCACCCGGCGCTGCTGCAAGCGGCGCTGCTGCACGATGTGGCCAAATCCATTGGCCAGCCCATTTTGCACCGGGTAACAATTGTGCTGCTGGCCGCGTTTTGGCCGGCGCTGCTGGCCCGGTTGGCCACCACCCAGGCGCGCGTTCTGGCCGTGGCGGGGTGGCGGCGTCCGTTTGTGGTGCATGCCCACCATCCGGCCATCGGCGCGGAGTGGGCCGGCCAGGCAAATTGCCTGCCGCTGGCGGTCAGCTTGATTTTACGGCATCAGGACAAATTGGCCGGGCCGCCGGCTACTCCGGCAGATGAACTGCTGGCCGCGCTGCAATGGGCCGATAACCTCAACTAAAAGGATGCAGTATGAACAATTTTACCGTAACCGTGGTTGGCACCGGCGTGATTGGCGCCTCGTTGGGGCTGGCTTTAAAACAGGCCGCCACGCCGCCCCGGCTGATTGCTCACGATAAAGAACTAACGCTGGCCGGCCAGGCCGTAAAAATGGGCGCGTTTGACAAAGCCGAGTGGAACCTGATTAACGCCTGCGAACCCGCCGACCTGATTATTCTGGCCACGCCGCTCAATGCCGTGCAGCCCACGCTGGCTGCCATCGCGCCGTACCTAAAACCCAACGCCGTAATCACCGATACCTGCGCCAGCAAGCAGGCTGTGTTGAGCCTGGCCGCGCAACTGTTGCCCGGCCACGTTCATTTTGTGAGCGGCTACCCCGTTGTGCAGCCAGCCGGAACCGGTTGCCAGAACGCCCGCGCCGATTTGTTCAAAAACCGGCGGTACTGCCTTTCTCCCGCGCCCGCCGCCGCCGCCGAAGCGGTGGAATTGCTCACCGGGCTGGTTACGCTGCTGGGGGCCGAGCCGTTTTTTATTGACCCCGCCGAATACGATGGCCTGCTCACCGCCGTGGAACATTTGCCTGCCGCGTTGAGCGTGGCGCTGCTGCGGCTGCTCACGCCGCAGGCAGCCTGGCGCGAACAGCAAAAACTGGCAGGCAGCCGCTTTGAGCAGGTTTTGGCGGGAGCCGGCGGCGACCCCGACAGCCTGAAAGATGCTTTTTTAGCCAACAAGGCCGCGCTGGCGTACTGGTTGGATGCCTACCTGCAAGAGTTGCAAAGTTTGCGGACTCTGCTAATATCCACTGAGGATGCCGGCGAAACGCTGGCGCAATATCTGGATGCGGCGGTGGTGGCCCGGTTAAACTGGCTAAAAGATTACCGGCAGGGCGGCAGCCCTGACCCGGAATTAAAAACCATCCCGGTTGAAATCCCCGGCCTGTTGGAGCGGCTGGTCGGTTTTGGCGGGTTTCGCAAACAACGGCCCAATGACCGGTGAGCCGTTACCGCCGGTTTACGTTTACATGGTCGAGTGCGCCGACCGCACCCTCTACACCGGCTGGACAACCAACCTTGAGCGCCGGCTCAAAACACACAACGCCGGGCGCGGGGCGCGGTACACCAAAACTCGCGGCCCGGTGCGGCTGGTTTTTGTTGAGCCGCAGCCCAACCGCCACGCCGCGCTCAAACGCGAGGCGCAACTCAAGCGGATGAGCCGTCAACAAAAATTAAAATTGATTGAAGATTGCCCGGCGGCGCTGTTTACGCCGGTGACGCAGGAATAATAGTGACTCAAAACTCATCGCCCCAACCCAGGTTAAATGTGCTCACCCTGTCGCCCACCATGTTCTTTGCCGATTACGGCGCGCACGTGCGCATTTTTGAAGAAGTCACCATGCTGCAAAAACTGGGCCACCGCATTACCATTTTGGCCTACCCCAACGGGCGAGATTTACCCGGCATTGCCACCCGGCGCTGCTGGGGCGTGCCGTTTAACTACCGGGTCATTGTCGGGTCGTCGCGGCACAAAATTTACCTCGATGCGCTGCTGGCGGGCATGGCGTTGTGGCACGCACTGCGCCACAAACCGGACATTATTCACGCTCACCTGCACGAAGGCGGGTTGATTGGCTGGGTACTGAGCAAAATCACCGGCGCGCCGCTGGTGTTTGATTTTCAGGGCAGCTTAACCGCCGAAATGCTCGACCACAACTTTTTGCGGCCCAAAAGCCCGTTTTACAAACTGCTGTACTGGCTTGAAACCCGCATTAACCACGCCGCCGATGTCATTTTAACCAGTTCTGCCCATGCCGCCCGCCTGCTGGTGGATAATTTTGGCATGCCGCCCCGCAAAGTTTACCCCACCCCGGATTGCGTCAATGCCGATGCCTTTAACCCGGCCAACTTTTCCCCGGAGCAACTGCGCCAACTAAAAACCGAACTGGGCCTGCCGCCGGACAAAAAAATCATCGTTTACCTGGGCATTCTGGCTCCGTACCAGGGCGTGGACAAGCTGCTGGAGGCGCTCAAGCAGCTTCAGGCCACCCGCGCGGATTTTCACCTGTTGTTGATGGGCTACCCCGGCGTGGAAACCTATCGCGCCAAAGCCGCCCAACTGGGCCTGGCCGAGTGCGTTACCTTTACCGATAAAATCCCCTACGAAGACGCGCCGCGCTACCTGGCGCTGGGCGACATTGCCACCGCGCCCAAAATGTCGGCCACCGAAGGCAGCGGCAAAATCCTTAATTATATGGCGCTGGCGTTGCCCACTGTCGCCTTTAACACGCCGGTTAGCCGCGAATTTTTGGGCGATGGCGGTATTTACGCCACCGACATGAGCAGTTCGGCGTTGGCGGCGGCGCTCAATCGCGCCCTGGATTTAACCGCCGATGACCGGCAGCGGTTGGGCCATTACCTGCGCCAGCGGGTCATCAAATACTTCTCGTGGCAGGCTGCCGGCGAGCAAATTGAGGCCATTTATTACGCCTTGCTCAACGGCCAGCCGTTGCCGGCTATTACGCCGCCCCAACCATCGCGCGCACCGGCGGCTCCCAAAATTTCCTGATCAATCTTAAAAAATAATCCCCGCCGCTCGTGTGGCATATCCATTTGGCCCCAAATTAATACATCTCTCATGCAAGGGATGTATGGTAGATTTGCAGGCGTGATTGAAATGGATTTGGCAAAAATGGGCGTTTTAAAATCGGTCTTGATTGTGATGGCGGCGGCGTTGATGGCGGTGGTTTTTGTGATTACTCCGCTGACGGCGTTGGCGCAAAAACCCACCGGCGCGGGCAACGGCGGATTTGAACCCGGCGAAGTGCTGGTAAAATTTAAACCGGTGGTGGGCACGCAATCGGGCCGGCAGCGGCTTCACCGCGAAGGGGTCAGAATTTTGCAAACATTGCCCCGCAGCGGTTTGATGCGGTTGGCCGTGACTCCCGGCAGCGAACAGCAGGCCATTGCCACGTTGCTGGCTCGCGGCGACGTGGAATTTGCCACGGTTAACCATCTTGTGGAAACCATGGAGCAGCCCAACGACCCGTATTACACGCAGGGGTATCAGTGGGCCATTGATAAAATCCAGGCTCCCGCCGCCTGGGATATTAACCACGGCGAAGCCACCATCACCATTGCCATTATTGATACCGGCGTTGATCTGGATCACCCGGATTTGGCCGGCAAATTGTGGGCCAACAGCGATGAAATCCCCGGCAACAGCCGGGATGACGACGGCAACGGCTACGTGGATGATTACCACGGCTACGATTTTTACAACGGCGATGCCGTTCCCGACGACGACAACAGCCACGGTTCGCACGTGGCCGGGATTGCCGCCGCCGGCACCAACAACAGCGTAGGCATAGCCGGGGTAAGCTGGGGGGCCAAAATTATGCCGCTCAAGGTGTTGGGCTCGAATGGTGGCGGCAGCACCGCCGACGTGGCCGAGGCCATTTATTACGCCGTGGATAACGGGGCCAGTGTCATCAACATGAGTTTGGGGAGTAGTGGCAGCTCCTGGCCGTGTTACTGGTACGATGTGGAAGACGCTTTTAATTACGCCGTTGACCACAACGTGCTGCTGGTGGTAGCCGCCGGTAACGATGGCAAAGACGGGGTGAGTTGCCCCGGCGCGTATGACCAGGCGTTTGCGGTTGGCTCAACCGATAGCAGCGACAGTCGTTCTTATTTTTCCAACTACGGTTCCCGGCTGGATATTGTCGCGCCCGGCAGCAGTATTTACAGCACATGGTCGGGCGGTAGTTACGGTTACAAAAGCGGCACCTCGATGGCTACGCCTCACGTGGCCGGGCTGGCCGCGCTGGTGTGGGGCGTTAACCCGGGCTTTACCGCCGCGCAGGTGCGGGAAATTATCCAAACCAGCGCCGACGACCTGGGCAGCGCCGGCTGGGATAATTATTTTGGTTACGGGCGCATCAATGCCTACCGGGCGCTGTTGTCCTTCCTTGTCCTCACCGATGCCGGCGGCGAGACAATCTCACACCCCGTGGTCTTTTTAGCCGATGCCCAAACCAGCCCCATCCCGGCCCAATATATTATGGGCATTAGCACGCCGGTAACGGGCGTAATCTCCTGGACGGCTACCATCTCACCCACCACCGATTGGTTGACTATATCGGCGGCGGCGGGGGTGGTTTCGGCGGCTTCGGCCACGCAAATCAACCTTGAAGCCAGCCGGCCCATCACCTATGGCGTTTACACCACCACCGTGGTAGTTACCGGCACCACCGCCGCCGGGCTAACCGTTGGCCCAACCGGCCAGGAAGTTCGGTTGAGTTACGTGCCCCAACTTACCCGCCTCATCTTCCCCGCGTTGTTTAAAAATTGACGATTCCAGCCTGATTTGCGCTGTGGGACGAGATTCCCATTGTTAAGCCCGTAGTAACGTGTTAAACTGAAGCTGTTATCAGGATTAACAGCTACGTTAACAATTTTATCTTGGGCCAACAGCGTGGTGTACCACATGGTCTAACTACCAGAAAGAAGGTCAACAATGGTAGTTCAGCCATTAAGGGCGTTGTTTAATTTAAAAGGTTATAGTTCTGGCAATGTTAAAAATTGCCACGGGCTATAACCTTTTGTTTTTTATCGGACTGGAGGACCTTATGCCAATTTTTAAACACGCAAACTACAAATTGATGCTGTCGCTGGTGCTGTGGGTGGCGGTTGGCGCGGTGTGGATGGCGGGGTGGCCCGCTCTGGCGCTAGCCAAATCGTCAATTTACGCGCGCCCCAATGGCCACGATAGCCGCTGCACTGGCCGCGCCAACGTTGATTACAGCCCGGCGGTTGCGCCTTATTGCGCTGTGCAATCGGGGCAGCGGGCGTTGGCGTTGGCCCGCCCCGGCGATACCATTGTCGTTACCACCGCCACCGGCGAGGTGTTCACCTGGCCCGCGCCGGCTGCCGCGCCCGGCGGCGGCCTCACCGTGGCTGCCTCGCCGGCGCTAACCATAACCCAAACCGCTTCGGGCAGTTCCGTTGCGGCTTTGACCACGCTCACGTACACCATTCGGATTACCAACGTCAGCGGCGCGCCCATCAGCCAGTGGGAGTTGTGGGACTTTTTGCCACCGGCGGGGGTGGTGGATGTGGTATCCATTAATTCGGCGGGGTCGTGCAGTTTGCCGGTGCCCAACACCATTAGATGCACGTTTGGGGCGTTAGCCGATGGCGCGGGCACCACGGTGATAGTGGTGGTTACACCCACCGCCGCCGGCAACATTATCAACCAGGTGCAGGCCCGATCGTTGGATAATCCCAATGAAGCCTTTGTGTATGCCAACAACCAATTTACGTATATCTCCGGCGTAACCCCCCTGTCCATCAGCAAAGCCGATACGCCGGACCCGGCCTACACCCACCGCCCGCTAACTTACACCATCACCATTACCAACAGCGGCCCCATCACCGCTACCTCGGTGGTGATAACCGATAGCCTGCCCGCCAGCCTGTTGTTCCGGTCAATCAGCCCCGGTTCCGGCTGCGTGCATAACACCGGGTTGCTAACCTGTACCGTATCGCTGCTGGGGGTTAACCAGCCCATCAGTTTTACGGTGTTGACAACGCCCACGGTGGTTGGCTTAATTACCAACACGGCCTACATTACCGGCGGCGGCACCGACCTTGACCTGAGCAACAACGTGGCCAGCCAAACCACCACCATCAGCCAGACCATCAGCCTGGTGTATTTGCCCGTTATTTACAAAAATTACGAATACCCTTCGATAACGATGGCCTGGGATAACATTGAGCCGGTGCTCGACCGGGTGAGCGACGCCGAAGGCGCGGCGGGGCTAACGCCGGATACCCAAGAAGATGGCCGCTTTAGGGTGACAATTGACCCCGGTTCGGACCCTAAAACCATTGTTAAAGTCAGGCTGCTCAGTACCCAACCCTTTGAATGGGATACCGAGTACGGCAACCGCTACCCGGTGGTGGGTATTTTTAGCGGCGGGTTGCAGCTAAACCAAAGCGATGGCTCAATCAACCAACTGCTGTCGTCGCAAGTAACCGTTACCCTGTACGCCTCTAACGATACCGGCAAAACCCGCTTCCCACCCGAAACCTACGTTTACACGGTGATGGTCTACCTCTCCGATGGCACGGTTTTAACGGCGCAGGCCACCGTGCCGCCCGCCAGCAGTGGCGGTGGTGGCGGCGGTGGAGGAGGAGGAGGCGGCGGCGGTGGTGGTACTACCTGCGTGCCGCAGGTGAGCAGTTCCATCACCGTGGGCAACTCGCCGCGTGGAGTGGCGGTGGATACCAGCCGTTCTAACCGGGCTTACGTGGCTAACTTTGGCGGCAGCAGCGTGTCGGTAATTCAGGGCAGCAGCGTGTTAACCACCGTTAGCGCCATCACCTCGGCCAACGGCATCGCCTATGATTCTGCCAACGATTTGATTTGGGTAACAAACTTTAGCACCAATCAGGTTACGCCCATCCGCGCCAGCGATTACACCAAACTGGCTCCCGTAACCGTGGGTTCCGAACCGTGGGGCGTGGCGCACAACACCAAAAACAACGCCGTGTACGTGGTCAATCGCTCCGGCAATTCGGTTACGGTGATTAACGCCTCCACCCGCGCAGTTATGGCCACTTTGAGCAGCGATTTCAGCGAGCCGGTGCACGTGGCGGCCAATCCGGTTACGGGCAAGGTGTATGTAACCAACCTGGGCAATGCCAGCGTAACCGTAATTGATGGCACGTCGGTGTCTAAAGTGGTGTCGCTGTATGATAGCAGCCAGCCTTACGGCGTGGCCGTGGATGAGGTGCGTAACCTGGTGTACGTGGCCGGTATTGATAGCCACCGCATCACCGTGATTGGCACGTTGTCGGGGTCGCCGGATCAATTTTTGGGCTGGGCCGCCTTCCACCGGGGAGCCAACAACCCGGCCCGCCCGGTGCCGCTGCGGGTGATTGGCATCAACCCCAACCTGGCGTCTGCCGATGGCGGCCACCTGTGGGCCACCACCTCCACCAACGATGGCAGCGAAAAGAACCAGGCGTTGCTGGTACCCAAAGGCTGGGTATCCTATTTTAACACGCCGGTGGCCCGCGATGTGGGCGCTAACCCCGCCGAAGGGCTGGCCGTAGACCGTAGCGCCAACAAGGTGTATGTGACCAGCGGCGCTAACCCCGGCCAGGTTACGGTGTTAACCGATGGCACAACGGTGTGCCTGGAACCGTTCGCGGCGGAACCCAGCTTTGGGTTTGATGTATACGTGGCCAAATAGCAGCGTCTAGCCATAAGCCAGTGCAATTATGACCGGGTCATAAAATTTGGCTCATGTTAAGTACAAGTGACCGGCACTTTGGTTTTTCCGGTAAAACGCATTTTTTAGAGGCTATCTCATTATATAGCGATAAGTGCCGGCTACTTTAGCACATGAGCCTTTAACCTAAGCCAGAGCAATTACGACCCGGTCATAAATTTGCCTGTTTTTGAATGGTTAGAAGTTGAGGGGATTGCCGCCGGCAGTCATTCAACCGCCGATTTTGGCCGGGGCAAGGGCCTATTGAGCCGGCGGCACAAAAGTTTCTACCGAGCGGATTAACTGTTCCACATCAAACGGCTTGGTGATGTAATCATTAACCGGGGGCAGGCCATTAATAATAATGTAGCCTTTATCGGGCACTTTGGCCGTAATCACAATCACCGGCACCTGGGCCAGTTGAGCGTCATTCTTCATTTCGCGGTACACATCCCAACCGTTAAAATCGGGCATCATCAAATCCAGCAGTACCAGGTTGGGAGTGGTGTTGCGCATCATCTCCAGCGCCTGCCGCCCCGACGTAGCGCCGGTAATATCGTGGCCCACCATTTTGAGCGCGTGCCGCACCAGTTCCAGCACGGGGCGTTCGTCTTCAACATAAAGAATGAACGGTTTTGTTGACATGGTTTGTTCCGGGTAATTATTTGTTAGCCTTGATTTATTTTAGCCACCGGGGCATGGGCTGTCAACCCTACCATTCACCTATATAAAACATAATGGCGGCTACCACTGCCAGCCCGGCGGTTTCGGACCGCAGAATGCGGCGGCCCAGCGTTACCGGCGTAACCCCGGCTAATTGGGCCTGCCGGATTTCTTCCGGCGCAAAGCCGCCTTCGGGGCCAATGAACACGCCCACGCTGCCGCCCGGTTCGGCGGCGGCCAACGCCTGCGCCAGCGACGGCTGGACGGCCTCTTCCCACGGGATTAGCCGCAGCGCGTGCGGCCCGGCGGCGGCCAGCGCCTCGGCCAGCGAGTGCGGCGGGGATAGCTCCGGCAGCCGGCCCCGGCCACTTTGTTCGGCGGCTTCCTGGATAATTTGCTCCCACCGGCTCTGTTTGGCGGCCAGCGCGGCCCGGTCGCGCACAATGGAGCGTTGGCAAATGGTGGGCACAAAACGCGCTACGCCCAATTCTACGCCTTTTTGCAGCACCCACTCAAATTTTTGGGCTTTGAGCGTGCCCTGGTATAACGTTAATAGTCGGGCCGGTTCGGCCAGGCAAGGCTGCCGGGCGGTAATTTGCCCGCGCACGGTTTTTCCTACCTCGGAGAGTGTTACCGCCAGTTCATCGCCAGAGTTATCCAGCACCACAATATTGCTGCCGGGTTGCAGCCGCAGCACGGCGGTAATCTGGCGGGCGGTATCGCCGGTGAGGGTAACGGTGGGCGGAGTGATGCAGTTGGTCGCAACAAAAAAACGGTGGGTCATGGGCCTTCTCGCGGGGCAGATTTATCAGATTTTTACCACAACCGGGCCGCACTTACAAAATGTCGTGACGATTCCGGCCCGGTCGGGTTATAAGTTGCAGTTGGCGGCATCGCCGCCAGCCGGCTATCAGGCTGTGGAACGAATAGCGCGATTTATTGACCCGGTTCGCAATTTTCAAAGGAGCAAATATGCAAGGTTTAATGATGGATTACCCGCTTACAATTAACAGCATTTTGGAGCATGCCAACCGCATGTACCCACACCAGCGCATCAGCACCAAAATGCCAGATGGCTCAATGCACCGCTACACTTACGCCGATTTGTACAAACGCTCCAAACGGCTGGGCAATGTGTTGCGCCGGTTAGGCGTGCAGCCCGGCGACCGCGTGGCCACGTTTGCCTGGAACAACTATCAACACCTGGAAATGTATTACGGCATTCCGTGCAGCGGGGCGGTGTGCCACACGCTCAACATTCGCCTGTTTCCGGCGCAACTCACCTACATCATTAACCACGCCGAGGACAAAGTTATCTTTATTGATGGCTCGCTGTTGCCCCTGTTTGAGCGGCTGACCGGCCAAATAAATTCGGTGGAGCATTTTGTGCTGTTCAACGCCGATGAAGGCATCGAAACCAGGTTGCCGCGTATTTCTTTTTATGAGGATTTAATGGCCGAGGCCGATGATGACTTTGAGTGGAACATCACCAATGAAAACACCGCCATGGGGCTGTGTTACACCAGCGGCACCACCGATAACCCCAAAGGAGTGTTATACAGCCACCGCTCGATGTACTTGCACACGCTGGGCGAGTGCCACCCCAACGCGCTGGGGCTAACCAGCCGCGATGTGGTGATGCCGGTGGTGCCGCAATTTCACGCCATGGCCTGGGGATTGCCCTATTCGTGCGCGCTCAGCGGCTCGGCGTTAGTAATGCCCGGCCCGCACCTTAAACCTGCCGCGCTGGCCGAACTGATTGACAATGAAAAAGTTACCGTTCCCGCCGGTGTGCCCACCATCTGGAATGTGCTTTACTACGAACTCAAAAATAATCCCCGCAACATTTCGCACATTCGGGCGCTGGTGGTGGGCGGAGCGGCCATGCCGCGTAGCCTGATTGAAGCCTACGAAGAAGAACTGGGCGTGAGCGTGCTTCACGCCTGGGGCATGACCGAAACCTCGCCGGTGGGCACGGTTTCTCAGCTTCAGGCGTATCATGACCGCCTGCCTAACCGCGAAAAATGGGATGTTAAAGCCCGGCAGGGTTACGCGGTAGCCGGAGTGGATATGCGCCTGGTAAACGACAAAGGCGACGAACTGCCGTGGGACGGCGCTACCATGGGCGAGGTGCAGGTGCGCGGACCGTGGATTGCCCGCCAGTACTACAAAATTGACCCCACTCCCGATAGTTTCACTGCCGATGGCTGGTTTCGCACCGGCGACGTGGCTACCATCACCGATGACGGCTACATGTACATCACCGACCGCACCAGAGACCTGGTAAAAAGCGGCGGCGAGTGGATTTCGAGCGTGGCGCTGGAAAACGCGCTGATGGCGCATCCCCAAATTCTTGAGGCGGCGGTTATCGCCATTCCCGATGAGCAGTGGAACGAGCGCCCGCTGGCGGTGGTAACGGCGGCGCCCAACGCCGCCCAACTCTCCGAGGTGGAACTGACCGCGTTTTTAGCGCCGCAATTTGCCAAATTCTGGTTGCCCGACCGGTTTATTTACCTGAGCGAAATCCCCAAAACCAGCGTGGGCAAGTTTGATAAAAAAATACTGCGCCATCGCTACGCCGACGGGCAGTTAAAATAAAGACCAATTCCATGCCAAATTCTGAATTTTTACTTACTTCCATCACCGACGATATTTTTCAGGCGCGGTTGCCGCTGCCGTTTGCCCTGAATCACGTTAACTGTTACCTGTTGCGCGGCGATGCCGGCTGGACAATTGTGGACACCGGGCTGAACATTCCGCCGGCGCAAGCGGCGTGGCGGCAAATTTTTAATCAACTGGAACTTGGCCCCGGCAATGTGCAGCAGATTGTGCTCACGCACGCCCACCCGGATCACTACGGGCTGGCCGGCTGGCTGCAAAACTGGTGCGCCGCCCCGGTGCGGTTGACAGCGGCGGAGTGGTGTTTTGCCCGGCAAATATGGCAGCAGCGGGATTTGCCGGATAATTTTGAGGATGTGTTTGAACGGGCTGGCGTGCCGGGTGAGGTGCGGCAAACTATTGAGGCGGGCAACGCTAAAATCCGGCAGACGACGCAGCCCCATCCTCAACACGTTGAAATACTGGCGGCGGGCGCAACCCTGCGGCTGGGCAACCGGCGGTTTGAAACCATTCTCGCGCCCGGCCACGCCGATGGCCAGCTTATGTTTTACGATGCCACTGACCGGCTGCTGCTCTGCGCCGACCACGTGCTGCAAGAAATTTCGCCCAACATTGGCTTGTGGTCGCTGGGCGAGGCGGCTCCATTGGAGCGTTATTTGGCTTCGTTGCGGGAATTGGCCAACCTGGAGGTGCGGCTGGCGCTGCCGGGGCATCACTCGCTGATAACCGGCTGGGGCGAACGGGTGGCTCAATTGCTGGCTCACCACGACCAACGGCTGGCCCAAATGCGGGCCGCCGTAACGTCGGCGGGGTTAACCGCTTATCAGGTGTGCCGGCTGGCCTTTTCTACCAGAGAATTGAGCCTGCACGAAATCCGGTTTGCGCTGGCCGAAACGCTGGCTCACCTGGAATATCTGGTGAGCGCCGGGCAACTTTGCCGGCGGGATAACTCCACCGGCGAATGGTTGTACCTTCCCAATTAGGCCGGTTTTTGCGCGATGAGCGCCACCCAGTCTTCTTCCTGGCGGCGATCCGCAACGCGCAGGCCATGCGCTTCGGCGGCGGCGGTTACATCGGCTTCTTGCGGCACAAGCAACCCCGACAGAATGAGCGTTCCGCCCGGCGCAACGGCGGCGGCCAGATCGGGCATCAGTTCAATAAGGATGTTGGCCAGAATGTTGGCCACCACCAGCGGCCACTGCCGCCCGCCGGTATCGGCGGCGGAACCAACGGCGCTTTCAACCTGTTCGGCCACGCCGTTGAGATCAAAATTTTCGTTGGCCACGCGCACGGCAATATCATCGTTGTCAACGGCGCGGGCGCAGGTTGCGCCCAGTTTGAGCGCGGCAATGGCCAAAATGCCGGAGCCGGTGCCCACATCAAAAACCTGTTGGCCGGCCAGCGGCAAATCCTCAAAAGTTTTTAAACAGAGCTGCGTGGTGGGGTGCAGGCCGCTGCCAAACGCCAGGCCGGGATCAATTTCAATCACAATGTCGTTGCCGGTGGGGGTGTAATCGCGCCAGCCGGGTTTTATGACAAAGTTGCGGCCAATATGCACCACGTGAAAGTTTTCTTTCCAACTGGTGGCCCAATCGTTTTCGCCTACCCGCGTAAAGCGCGGTTCGGGCAGGCCATGCGGCAACGCCTGGGTGATGAGCGCCAGCATCATTTCGATTTCGCGGCGTCTGGTTTCGTCGTCGTAGGGGATGACGGTGCGCACCGTTATCCGATCCAGGTGGGGGGCCAGCGCCTCGATAACTGCGCCGCCGTAACCGTACCGGTTAAATAGCTCGCTCACGGTTTCGGCGGCTTCGCCATCAATACCAACTACTGCAATTTCTAAAAAATCCATTGATTTTACACTCCAAAGGCATCGCGCAGGCGATCAAAAAAGCTCTTTTCGCGCTGCGGCACTACTTCGCGGTCCAGGGTGCGGCCCAGTTCCAGCAGCATTTTGCGTTGATCTTTGCTGAGGTTGGTGGGCGTGCGCACCTGAATGGTTACAACCTGATCGCCCCGGCTGCTGGCGGTGCCATCGCGGCGCAGGCGAGGCACGCCTTTACCGCGCAGTCGAATGTTATCGCCGGTTTGCGTGCCCGCCGGAATGGTCATCAACTCGTTGCCATCAAGCGTGGGCACTTCTACTTCGTCGCCCAACGCCGCCTGCGTAATGTTAATGGCCAGTTCCAGGTGAATGGTATCGTCCTGGCGGCGGAAATAAACGTGGGGTTTTACTTTGACCACCACGTACAGGTTGCCGGGCGGGCCGCCGTACACGCCGGCTTCGCCTTCGCCGGAGAGGCGGATTTGGGTGCCGTTATCCACGCCGCCCGGTATTTTTACCGACAGGTGGCGGGTTTTAACCACGTTGCCCCGGCCACTGCATTCGCGGCAGGGCGCGGTGATGATTTCGCCGGCTCCCCGGCAGCGGGGGCAGGTGCTAATGTTGATGAAAAAGCCGGCCTGCCGCCGCACTTCGCCGGTGCCGTTGCACTCCGGGCAGCGAATGGGCTGGGTTCCGGGTTCGGCTTTGTTGCCGTTGCAGGTGGGGCAAACCTCCTGGCGCGGCACCTCGATTTCTTTTTCCGCGCCAAAAACGGCTTCCTCAAATTCCAGTTGCAACTCGTAGCGCAGGTCGGCCCCGCGATGGGGGCGGTGGGCCTGCCGCGCTCCGGCGGTACGCCCGCCAAAGCCGCCCAGCCCGCCAAACACTTCTTCAAAAATTTCAAAGGGATCGCGGAAGCCGCCGCCGCTAAAATCAAAGCCGCCCGCGCCGCCAAAGCCGCCGGTGTTGCCCAGCCCGGCGTGGCCAAACCGGTCGTACATGCCGCGCTTTTGGTCGTCGGACAGGATTTCGTAGGCTTCGTTCACTTCTTTGAACTTGGCTTCGGCGTCGGCTTCCTGGCTCACGTCGGGGTGAAATTTACGCGCCATCTGGCGGTAGGCTTTTTTGATTTCGTCTTTGGAAGCGCCTTTGGCTACCCCCAAAACGTCGTAGTAATCGCGTTTGCTCATAGTTTTGTAACTCGTTCAGGCTCCGGGTTGAGCCATCAACTCAAAAGGCCAACTCAAAGGGCTGCGTATTCCGCCGGGAATACGCAGCCCGGAATGGCACTATTTTGCTTCGGTAAATTCGCCTTCAACCACGTCGTCGTCACTGGCAGCGCCGGCCTCGCCGGGTTGAGGCCCGCCGGCAGCCGCGCCGGGCGCGCCGGGCGCGCCGTACATTTCGCTGCCGATTTTTTGCACGGCCTGGCTTAAATCGGCGGTGGCGCGGGTAATGGCGTCGGCGTCGTCTTTTTCCAGCGCCTTTTTCACATCGCCAATTTTGGCTTCGATTTCCGCCTTCAGGTTACTGCTGAGATGGTCGCCCTGTTCGCGCATGGCTTTTTCGGCGGCAAACACCAGCGAATCGGCCTGGTTGCGGGTTTCGATGTGTTGCTTGCGTTTGGCGTCTTCGTCGCGGTGGCGCTCGGCATCCTGCACCATTTTATCAATTTCAGAGTCGCTCAGGCCACTGGACGGAATAATTTGCATGCTCTGTTCTTTGCCGGTGGCTTTGTCTTTGGCGGTAACGTGCAAAATGCCGTTGGCATCAATATCAAAAATCACTTCGATTTGCGGCACGCCGCGCGGCGCGGGCGGAATGCCATCGAGGATGAATTTGCCTAGGCTTTTGTTATCGGCCACCATGGGGCGCTCGCCCTGCACCACGTGGATTTCTACTTGCGTTTGGTTATCGGTGGCGGTGGAGAACACCTGGCTCTTTTTGGAGGGGATGGTGGTGTTGCGCTCGATGAGCGGCGTGGCCACGTGGCCCAGCGTTTCAATGCTGAGGGTGAGTGGGGTCACGTCGAGCAGCAGCACGTCTTTCACTTCGCCGCCCAGCACGCCGGCCTGAATGGCCGCGCCAATAGCCACCACTTCATCGGGGTTAACGCCTTTGTGCGGCTCTTTGCCAAACAGTTTTTTAACGGCTTCCTGCACGGCGGGCATGCGGGTTTGGCCGCCCACCAGCACCACTTCGTTGATTTCGCTGGGGTTGAGTTTGGCGTCTTTTAGGGCGGCGCGGCAGGGGTCCAGCGAACGGCCCACCAGGGCATCGGTGAGTTGTTCCAGTTTGGCGCGAGAAATGGTGAGGTTGAGGTGTTTGGGGCCGGAAGCGTCGGCGGTGATGAAGGGCAGGTTCACCTCGGTTTGCTGGGTGGTCGAGAGTTCGATTTTGGCCTTTTCGGCGGCTTCTTTGAGCCGTTGCAGGGCTTGCATATCGCTGCGCAGGTCAATGCCTTCGGTCTTTTTAAATTCGTTGGCAATGTAATCAATGAGCGCCTGGTCAAAGTCATCGCCGCCCAAAAAGGTGTCGCCGTTGGTGGATTCCACCTCAAACACGCCATCGCCTACATCCAGAATGGACACATCGAAGGTGCCGCCGCCCAAATCGTATACGGCAATGCGCTCGTCGCCTTTTTTCTCCAGCCCGTAGGCCAGCGACGAGGCGGTGGGTTCGTTGATGATGCGCAGCACGTCCAGCCCGGCAATTTTGCCGGCGTCTTTGGTGGCCTGGCGCTGGCTGTCGTTAAAGTAGGCCGGCACGGTGATCACGGCCTGGGTTACGGTTTCGCCCAGGTAGGCTTCGGCATCGTTTTTGAGTTTTTGCAGAATCATCGCGCTGATTTCGGGCGGCGAGTATTCTTTATCGCCCATGACCACGCGGATGTCGCCGTTGGGGGCTTCGCGCACATCGTAGGGCACCAGTTTTTTGGCGCGCTGTACTTGCGCGTCGCTGTATTTGCGGCCCATAAAGCGTTTGACCGAGAAAATGGTATTTTTGGGATTGGTCACGGCCTGGCGTTTGGCCACCTGGCCCACCATGCGCTCGCCGGTTTTGGGGTTGATGGCCACAATCGAGGGGGTGGTGCGGTTGCCTTCGGCGTTGGGGATAATAACCGGTTCGCCGCCTTCCATTACGGCCATGGCCGAGTTGGTTGTTCCTAAGTCAATTCCGATGATTTTTGCCATTGTTGAGTGTTCTCCTGATGGTTGAATTTAATAGATTTCAGAAGTTAGGAGTTAGGAATTGGGAGTTAGGTAGCCTAATCGCTAATTCCTAAACCCAAACCCCTATCGGGCGACTCTGACCAGCGCCGGTCGGATGACGCGGTTGCCAATCTGGTAGCCTTTGCGCAATTCGGCAATGATGTCGTCGCTGTCGTGGTTGTCGTGGTCTTCGTAGCTCACGGCTTCGTGGTAGTTGGGGTCAAATTTGCCGTCGGTACTCACCAGCATTACGTTCTGGTCATCAAGAATTTTATCGAGTTTGCGCTGCACCAGCCGAAAGCCTTCGACCCAGCCCAATAACTGCCCATCGAGTTCCGGCGGCAAATTTTGAAAGGCCAAATCCAGGTCGTCCAGCGCGCTGATGACGCCCTCAAGCATTTCCGATTTAATCCGGTCGCGTTGCAGTTTTAGCTGCTCTTCCTGGCGGCGTTTAAAATTGGCCAGTTCGGCGGCGGTGCGCTGCCAGTTTTCCAGGTTGCGGGTGGCTTCGGCACGGACGGCGGCCAATTGTTCTTCGAATGCAGCGGTTGGTTCCGGCTGGGCGGCGGGAGCCGGGGCCGGTTCTTCTTGGGCGGCTGCTGTTACGGTGTTGGGTTCAACTTTTTCTTCGATTGGCTCGGTCACTGAAGTTTTCTTTTTTCTTGACATTCAATCTTCCTCAACTGTGAAAATTCTGTTATCTGGGGTTGCTGTACCCGTAAAGATCGCTGATGAGGTTGCTCATTAACAGCGACATATATTGCACAATAGACACGGTGCGGCTGTAGTGCATGCGCAGCGGGCCAAGCACGCCCATTGCGCCGGTAACGTGGTCTTCTACGCCGTACCGGGCCAGCACAATGCCCACCTCTGAAAACTCTTCCCACTTGCCTTCGCCGCCAATAATAATTTGCACGCCGCCCCGTTGCAGCGCCTCGCCCACCAACTGATCAACCAGTTGGCGCTCTTCCAGCACCCGGATAATTTGTTGGATGCCTTCGCGGTGTTTAAATTCCGGGTGGTTCAGGCTGTTCAGCAGGCCGTCGCGGTAAATATCGCTGCTGCGGCGGGCCTCAATGCGTTGCATGGTATCAACCACCACCTGGTTCACAATGAGCGTAACTTCATCGGAAAAAGTTGAGGCCGTAGCGGCAATGCGCGTGGCGGTGAGGCCGGTCCACAAATCGGTGAGTTGGCGGGCCAGCGGTGATAGTTCGCTCTGTTCAACCGGCGAGTCAAGCGTGAGAATTTGTTGTTTGAGCGTGCCGCCATCTAAAACCAGCACCAGCAGCACAATGTTATCGTTAATAGACACCAGTTCGATGTGTTTGAGCGTGCACAGCGCGCTTTTGGGCGCTGTGACCAGCGCGGCGTTATGCGAGGTGTGGGCCAGCACGGCGGCGCTCAGGCGCAGCCACTGGTCCAGTTCCAGCCGGGCCTGGTGAAATTGATGGCTGATCATGCGCTGCTCTTCGTTGGGCAGTTCGGTTTGGTCCATCAATTTTTCCACAAAATAGCGGTAGCCCAGTTCGGTGGGTACCCGGCCCGCCGAGGTGTGGGGGTGCGACAAATAGCCCCATTCCTCTAATTGCGCCATTTCGTTGCGAATGGTGGCCGAACTGACGCCCATGTTGTAATCGGTAGCCAGGGTTTTTGAGCTAATCGGCCCGGCGGTTCTGATGTAATCCTGCACCACCAGGCGTAAAATATTCTGTTGGCGTTCGGTTAACGTTTGCGCTTCCACGTTTTATTATCCAACCGGTTGCAAAAATTTAGCACTCAGGGTGCGTGAGTGCTAAAAATCAGAATGAAATCATACCATAAAGTAGGGTTCAAGTCAAACCTGCTTAAAAATGGCCGGTTTTGGAGTGGTTGAGGTGGTTACGCCTGCCGGCGCAGCCGGTAGAGTTGGTACAACAGGGGATTGTACACGTAATCAAATGCGCCCACGCTGCGCACAATTTGCCCGCCAAAGCCGCGTTTAAACCGGTACACGCCCCACAGCCCGTCGTGGCGTTCGGTAAATTCGGCTTCCAGAATGGCTTCATCGGCGGTGGGGATGCCCCACAGGTCGTAGCTGGCGCAGCCCCGGTTTTTGGCCCAGCCCATAGCGGCCCATTGCAGCGGGTAGGTGGGCATTACATTGCGGTGCTCGTTAGACGATGCGCCATAAAAATAGTAGGCGGCGGAGCCGTGGGCAAAAGCCATAAGCGCCGCCAGCGGCTCGTTTTGGTATTCGGCCAGTAGCAGGGCGCAATTGTGGGGCGCAAACAGCTCAAAGGCGGTTTGGTAATACTCCAGTGGATGAATGCCAAAACCGTCGCGGCTGGCGGTTAATTGCGATAGCCGGTGGAACGTTGGCAGGTCGGCGGGGCTGCCGGCGCGGATGGTAACACCTTTCTTTTCGCCCAGCCGGATGTTGTAGCGGGTTTTTTGCTTCATCTGGGCCAAAATTTCGGCTTCGGGCGGGGCAAGGTCAATAATAATTGAGGTTTGCGGCTGGATGGTATCGGCGGGGGTAAAGCCGGCGGCGGCTAAAAAATTGGCCAGCGCCGGCTGGCTGGCAACCGGGCCGCCGGCATCCGGCTCAATTTTTAAAAAGATGGCCCGCCGGCGTTTGGCTTCGGCGTGGATTTGGCCCAAAAGAGCGCGGCACTGGCTGGCATCAGCCCAGTTAACCAGTGGCCCTTTGGGAATGTAGGCAATGGTAAAGCCCAGCGGCAGTTGTTTAAACAATACCTGCGCGGCGGCATCGGCGTGAGCCAGACGCACCGGCGTCCAGCCGAATTTGCTTTTTAACTGGCCCCAGGCCCAGCTTTGCAGCAAATGGCCGTGGTGTTGGGTAATCAAGGCATCCCATTGAGCAGGCGTGATGGCGTTCATAGGGCCGGATTATACCATTGTGGCGCGCCAGACAGAAACCGGGCCAACGCCGAAAGTTGGGCTTGATTTTTTGACTTCTGGCAAAGTGTGTTAGAATGCTACAAATTTTATGCCACACTCCGCACGTCTTCACATAATACAAGTTTAAGTAATAGATTTAATACAATTTTCAGTAACGCAACGCGGCGTGTTAATCGCGACGAATAATTCTGATTATACAGCAGGAGGGATGTTATGCTGCAAGAATTTGAATTTATTGGAGTACTGGGCGCGATTACTCTGACGATCCCCATTGTTACCCTCTTGCTGGCTTGGCTGCTTCGGCCAGCCAAGCCCAATCCGGCCAAACAAGAAACATATGAATCTGGCATGCAGGTTATTGGCGATGCCTGGGTGCAGTTCAAAGCCCAATATTACATTTACGCCATCATTTTTGTGGTGTTTGATGTTGAAGCGGTTTTTCTGTTTCCCATTGCGGTAGCGCTGCGGCAATTGCCCATGTATGCCCTGGTGTGGATTATTGTGTTTATCCTGCTGCTGGTAGATGGCCTGGTGTATGGCTGGCGCAAAGGCGCGCTGCACTGGAGCTAATTTTTCCACGGCTTAATTTTTTGGGAGAACGTGTATGGATTGGTTGATTGATTGGGTAGCAAGCCTGCAAATTCCCTACCTCACCGCCCCCGTGGCCAGGTTTTTATCTCACCTTATTTTTGCCAGCATTATTGCCGTAGCGGCTCCCGGCATGTTGATTGTGCTCACCTGGCTGGAACGCAAAATTATTGCCCGCATTCAAAACCGGATTGGCCCTAACCGCGCCGGCCCGTTTGGCGTGTTACAGGCTTTTGCCGACATGATCAAAATGTTCACCAAAGAGGATATTACCCCGGCCAACGCCGACCGGGTTGCGTACAACATTGCGCCCGGCCTGTCGGTAATCTCCTCGATTATGGTGTTTGCCATTATTCCGTTTGTGCCCGGTTTTATTGGCGCTGATGTAAACGTAGGGCTGGTGTACATTATCGGCGTGGGTGGCTTGGGCACGCTGGCTATTTTAATGGCCGGCTGGTCCAGCAACAATAAATATGCGCTGTTGGGCGCGTTTCGGGTGGTGGCTATGCTGCTCACCTACGAAATTCCAATGGTGATGGCCCTCATCGCAGTTACAATTGTGGCGGGGTCAATGTCGTTGCAGGATATTGTGCACGCCCAGAGCGGTGTATGGTACGTGGTCACGCTGCCGGCGGTGTTTGTGATTTTCTTTTTAACCGGCGTGGCCGAAACCGGGCGCTCGCCGTTTGACCTGATTGAGGCCGAGTCGGAAATCATTGCCGGGTTCCATACCGAATACAGCGGCATTAAATTTGGCATGTTCATGATTGGCGAATACGTGCACATGCTGGCGCTGGCGTTTTTGGCGGCGGTGGTGTTTTTGGGCGGCTGGCAAATTCCGTTGGTTGATATTTCGCAGTTGCCCGGCCCGGTCAGCGCGATTTTGGGCTTTATCACCGTGGCCGTAAAAACCTTTATGTTTGTGTTTATTATGATGTGGATGCGCGGCACGTTGCCCCGGTTTCGCATTGACCATTTGCAAGATTTGGGCTGGAAATTTTTGGTGCCGTTTTCGCTGGTGCTGCTGGTGGCGGTGGCGATTGTGGTGCGCCTGTTTGCGCCCGGCAGTAGCGCCGGAGTGCCGGTAGCCGCCGGCCCGCTGGCCTTTTTGGGCGCGCCCGGCGAAGCCTTTGCGCTGTTACTGGCCAACCTGCTGGTAACGGTGGGGGCAATGTATACGGTTTCGGCCCTGGCGCGGCGCAGCCGCAACCGGGGGTTGCGGGCGGTGGCCGCCGTTGAGGGCGCGCCGGCCAAGTAATTATAAAGGATGTGGCTATGATTGTACCCTGGGGAGATATTTTTATTCAGATTGCCTGGTGGTTAATGACCCTGTGCGCTCTGGGCGGCGCTATTGGCGTGGCCATGAGCAACAGCCTGTTTCACAGCGCGCTCTTTTTGGTGCTGTCGCTGTTTGGCGTGGCGGGGTATTACGTGCTGCTCAGCGCCGGATTTTTGGCCGTGGTGCAATTGATGGTTTATGTGGGCGCTATTGCCATTTTGATTTTGTTTGCCATTATGTTTTCCCGGCAGGTTATGTCGCCGCGAGAAGATGCCACCAATCACCAGTGGTTTATCAGTGTGGTGGTGGTAGCCGTGCTGTTTGCCATTCTGATGGTGCTGGTTAACAACATTAACTGGCCCATCACCACCGCCGTTCCCGCCCCCGATACAATTGCCCAATTGGGACAGGCGTTTGCGGGCAGCTACCTCATTCCATTTTTGGTGGTGGGGGTGCTGCTATCGGTAACGTTAATTGGCGCGATTTTTCTGGCGCGTGAAAAAATTGCCCAACTGGAGGATGTTCAATGATGTTGCCCATTCCGCTTTCCTGGTGGCTTACCGTTTCGGCGGCATTGTTTGCCATTGGCGTGTACACGGCGCTATCGCGGCGCAACGCCATTGGCGTGTTAATGGGCGTTGAACTGGTGCTCAACGCGGTGAACATCAACCTGGTGGCCTTTTGGCGCTACGTGGCTCCGGCCAGCATCGAAGGCCAGATTTTTGCGATTATGGTCATTACCGTGGCCGCCGCCGAAGCGGCGGTTGGGTTGGCCATTGTCATTGCCGTGTATCGCCAGCGGCGGTCGGTGGCGGTTGAAGAACTGGATATACTCAAGTATTAACCAGATGTCAGTAGTCAGATGTTAGTAGCCAGATGCCAGTAGTCAGAAGTTAGAAATCGGCAGACATCAAATAGTCTGGCTACTGATTACCGGCTATTCAATTTGCGAGATTGCTCATGGACATACTTTTTAACCTGATTTGGTTGATTCCCGTCTATCCCCTGCTGAGTTTTGTCACCATTGTGCTGGGGCTAAACCGCAACAAAAAAGCCAGCGCCGGCCTGGCGGTGGGCGCTATGGCCCTGGCCACGCTCCATTCCTGGGCGATTGCCTTTACCGTGATTGCCCGGCACTACGGCGATGGCGAACACGGCATCCACGTGGTGGGTTGGCAATTGCCGGTGCCGTGGCTCACAATGGGTTACAACATCTTCAACATGGGTTTTGCCGTGGATGGCTTTACGGCGGTCATGCTGTTTATGGTGCCGTTTGTGTGTATGCTCATCTTTATTTACGCCTCGGAATATATGGAAGGCTACGAGGCTGAATTTGGCCGTTACTCCCGCTTTTTTGCCTACGTATCGCTGTTTGCCGCCGGCATGCTGGCGCTGATTATTGCCGATAACCTGCTGCTGCTGTTTATGGCCTGGGAAGTGATGGGGCTGTGCTCGTACCTGCTCATCGGCTTTTGGTTTGAAAAGGATTATCCCGATGCCGCCGAAGTGGCCACGCCGGCCAATCCCATGCAGGCGTTGCAATTCTGGAAATACGCCGGCCCCGATAAAATCGCCCCCCGGCTGGCGGCGCTCAAGGCGTTTCTCACCACCCGCATTGGCGACGTGCTCTTTTTTGCCGGGCTGTTGCTGCTGTGGAGTTACGCCGGCACGCTCACCTTCCGCGAAATCTTTGAGCCGGCTAAACTGCAACTGCTCACCCAGGTAACGGTGTGGGGCATGCCCGTGGCCACGCTCAGCGCGCTGTTGATTTTTGCCGGCGCGGTGGGCAAAAGCGCCCAATTCCCGCTGCACGTCTGGCTGCCCGACGCGATGGAAGGCCCCACGCCCGTGTCGGCCCTCATCCATGCCGCTACGATGGTTTCTGCCGGCGTGTACCTGGTGGCCCGCATGCTGCCCCTGTTTGCCACCACCGAACACAGCCCGGCGCTGCAATGGGTAGCCATCATCGGCGCAATTACGGCGGTGATGGGCGCTACCATTGGCGTGGCCCAGTACGATGTAAAACGGGTGCTGGCTTACTCTACCATCAGCCAGTTGGGTTATATGATGATGGCTCTGGGCCTGGGCGGGTTTCTGGCGGGCGTGTTCCACCTGCTCACCCACGCCTTTTTCAAGGCGCTGCTGTTTATGGGCAGCGGCTCCATCATCCACGCGATGGAGCACGGGGCGCACCACGCCCACGACCATCACACCGACCCGCAGGATATGCGCAACATGGGCGGCCTGCGCCATAAAATGAAGGCCAGTTTTGTGGCCTACCTCTGTGGCACGCTGGCGCTGATTGGTTTTCCGCTAACGGCGGGCTTCTGGAGCAAAGACGAAATTTTAGCCGAAGCCTTTGAACATGGTTTCGGTGCGCACGGCACGTCGTTGGGCATGTGGGTGTACATTGCCGGCACCATCGGCGCGGTTTTTACCGCCTTTTACATGGGCCGGCAAATTGGCTTGGTGTTTGGCGGCCAACCGCGCACCGAATTGGCCAAACACGCCGTTGAACCCGGCAAACGGATGACCTGGCCGTTGCTGGTGCTGGCTTTCTTTGCGTTGACGCTGGGCTTTATCAACGTGCCGGAGAACTTCCCGCTGATTGGTAACGGCTGGCTGCACGGCTTGGCCGGCGAAGTTCACTTGCTGGCCGAAAAAGCCGCGCCCGGCCTGGTTTTTGAGGCCGTGCCGTTCAACTGGCAGGTTGCCATCACCTCGTCGTTGTTGGGGGTGCTCTCGTTTGCGCTGGGTTGGTGGCTCTACGCCCGCGTCACCGACGCCAAAGCCCAGGACCCCATCCAGCAAATCCCGGTGATTGGCCAGCCCGTTTTCACCGTACTCAAAAATAAATATTACTTTGATGAAATTTATCGCGGCCTGTTGATTTACCCCACCGTGTGGCTGGCCGGCCTGAGCGCCAAAATTGATTACGATTGGGTCATCAACCCGATTGTTAATTTGGCCGGCTACGGCACCCGCTGGCTGGCCGATTTCAGCGGCCTGCTCGATGCGATGGGGCTGGATTTTGCCATTGTCAACGGCATCCCCCAGGGCATTAAATGGCTGGGCGGCCAGTTGCGGCTGTTGCAAACGGGCCGCGCTCAAAGCTACCTGCTCATTCTGGTGATTGGCCTGGTGCTGCTGGTGGGCGTAGGCGTGTATTTGTTGTTCTTTGGCGGGCAAATTGCGGCGGCGGCGGTTTTGCCCCGTTAGCTTGGTCGTCAAACTTGCTTAGGTTGAATTTAGTAGTGAAGGAGAATTAATCCTGATGCCCTACTTATCGTTACTCACCTTTATTCCGCTGTTGGGGGTTGTGGCGGTGTTGCTCATCCCCAAGGGGCAGGATAACCTCATTAAAAATGTGGCTATCCTGTTTTCGCTGCCATCGCTGCTGATTTCGTTGTTTTTGTGTTACGCCTACAACGATTCTGGCCAGTACGCCTTTGTGGAAAACGCGCCCTGGATTGATGCGATTGGTGTGCGGTACCACATGGGCATTGATGGCCTGAGCCTGCCGCTGGTGGTTTTAACCACGGCGCTCACGGTGCTGTCGCTGTGGTACTCCTCCAAAGTTATCCACAAACGGGTGCGCGAGTTCTTTGCGCTGTTTCTGGCGCTGGAAATGGGCATGCTCGGCGTG
The DNA here is from genome assembly GCA_964517605.1 of uncultured Caldilineaceae bacterium. Taxonomy (GTDB): domain Bacteria; phylum Chloroflexota; class Anaerolineae; order 4572-78; family J111; genus J095. Next base: position 83,117 of record CAZFCE010000015.1, read on the forward strand.
TTTGTGTCGCTGGATTTAATCCTTTTCTACTTTTTCTGGGAAATCGGCCTGGTGCCCATGTTTTTGCTGATTGGCATTTGGGGCCAACCCAAAGACCGGCCCCAATATTCGGCCATCAAGTTTTTTATTTACACCCTGGTTGGCTCGGTGGCGATGCTGCTGGCCTTTATCGCCATTTACCTCAACACCGGTAGCTGGCAAATTGATGAAATTCCGGCCCACGCGCCGCTGGCGGCCAACCTGCCGTTGGCCACCGCCGCTTTTTGGGCCATTTTTGTGGCCTTTGCCATTAAAGTGCCCATCTTCCCGTTCCACACCTGGTTGCCCGATGCCCACACCGCCGCGCCTACCGCCGGCTCGGTGATTCTGGCCGGGGTGCTGCTCAAATTGGGCGGCTATGGCATGATCCGGGTGCTCATCCCCTTCTTTCCGCAGGTGTTCCAGAATATGGCCACCATTGTGGCGGTGCTGGGGATTGTTAGCATGATTTACGGGGCGCTGGTCAGTTTGGCTCAGTGGGATTTAAAACGGCTCATTGCCTACTCATCGGTGAGCCACATGGGGTATTTTGTGCTGGGGTTGGCCGCTTCGGTGGCGGTTGCGCCGGTAGTCGGCCCCGATGTAATCAGTAGCCGGGCCATTGCCCTTAACGGCGCAGTCATGCAAATGGTTACGCACGGCATCATCACCGGCGGCTTGTTCTTTTTGGTGGGCGTAATTTACGAGCGCACCCACACCCGCGATTTGAAAGCCTTTGGCGGGCTATCGGCCAAGTTGCCGGTGTACTACGCGGTAATGATGGTCACGGCGTTTGCCTCGTTGGGGCTGCCGGGGCTGGCCGGCTTTATCAGCGAATTGCTGGTGTTCCGGGGCGCGTTCCACCTGATGCCGGCGTTTGCCATTGTTGGGGTGATTGCTATTGTGCTCACCGCCGCCTATATTTTGTACAAAATCATCCAGTTTGTCTTTTTGGGCGAATTCAACGAAGAAAAATGGAACAAAATTTACGATGCCCATCACTGGTCGTTTGGCCTGGATTTGGCTCCGTTTGAACTGATCACGCTGGTGCCGCTGGTTATTGCGATGGTGGTGATTGGCATTTGGCCGGCGTTTTTAATTAACACCATCAATGCCACGAGTGTTGTAATTTTAAGCGCATTTCGCTAGAGCCTACGGTTCCGTAGGAGGTCAATTTTGAACACGTTACTGCTTCTTTCGCCTGAGCTAATTATTACGGTGGTGGCATTTGCCATTATCACGCTGGATATTGTGTGGCAAAACAACCCCCAAAATGGCCGAGTTTTGCCCTGGGTGGCCCTTGCCGGCGGCATAGCGGCGTTGTTGGCCATCATTTATGTGTGGCCCATGGCCAGCCGCGATTATGCCATTGCCACCGATGCCAGCCAGCAGGTATCCATGCTGGCTGTTGACCGGCTGGCCATGTTCTTTAAAATGCTGGCGGTGATTACGGTTATTCTGGTGGGGCTGCTGGCCGGCGAGTACATAGAAAAATACACCCCCTTTCGCGGTGAATTTTACGGGTTAACCATGCTGGCCGGCCTTAGTTTGATGCTGTTGGCCAGTTCTACCAACCTGATTATGATTTACCTTTCGCTGGAGTTTTTGTCTATTTCCAGTTACATTTTAACCGGCTACCTGCGGCAAAATGTACGCTCTACCGAAGCCGCCATGAAATACTTTTTATACGGCGCGCTGGCCTCCGGGGTGATGCTGTACGGCTTTTCGCTGTTGTACGGAGCCACCGGCAGCGTAGATTTGGCCACCATTGCCACCTCGCTGGGCCGCGCCCATGCCGGGCTGGCTATGGCAGCGGTTATTTTAATGCTGGCCGGTTTTGGCTTTAAAATTGCGCTGGTGCCGTTTCACCAGTGGTCGCCCGATGCCTACGAAGGCGCGCCCACGCCCATCACCGCGTTTTTGTCGGTGGGGCCAAAAGCCGCCGGGCTGGCGGTGCTCATCCGGGTGCTGGTGGTGGCGCTGCCGGCCTACAGCTTTAACTGGACGCCGCTGCTGGCGTTTATGGCCATCATCACCATGTCGGTAGGCAACCTGGTGGCCCTGTGGCAAACCAATATCAAGCGGATGCTGGCCTATTCCAGCATTGCTCAGGCCGGGTACATGCTGGTGGGGCTGGCGGCCTGGTCGGCCACGCCGCCATCGGCTACCGCTTTTATGGGCGGCGTTGATGCGATTATGCTGTTTTTGCTGGCCTATCTGTTTACCAACCTGGGCGTGTTTGCCATTGCCATCATCATGGAAAACCAACTGGGCACCGCCAACATCGCCGATTACGCCGGGTTGATTCGCCGGTCTCCGTATTTAAGCGTGGCGCTGTTCATCTTTTTCCTCTCGCTGATTGGCATTCCCCCCACCGCCGGGTTTATTGGCAAGCTGTTTGTGTTTGGTGCGGCGGTAAACCAGGGCATGTACACGCTGGCGTTGGTGGGCGTGTTTAACAGCGTTATCTCCGTGTACTACTATTTTGGGGTGGTGCGGCTGGCCTTTTTTGGCCAGGGCCAGGACGAATCGCCCATCCGCATGGGGCCGGCCACCAATCTGGTGGTTGCTTTAACGCTGGTGATGACGCTGCTGATGGCGTTGTACGGCCAGCCGTTCATTCAACTGGCCAGCCAGTCGGCCCAAATTTTGGCCGCTAATTTCTAGAAACACCGCTAATCTGGTAAAGTTTAGAGGCCGGGCTAACCCCCGGCCTCTTTTTTAACCCCGCGCCGGGGGCACGTCGTTTCACGGTGTGAAAAAAAATTATCACGTCGTGAAAAAATTTTATCAGGGCGTGAAAAAAAATTATCACGACGTGATAATTTTGCCACCGGCGGCAGCCGGTTACGCTTACCGGCAAAGCCGCGGGGATAAAAATTGTAGCGGGCGGGCCTTGCGCCTGCCCTAAAACCGGGCGACCACCAGTCGCCCCGACAAGACCCTTCGGGCTGGTGACATTCGTCATTCGCAATTCGCTATTTTCCAAGGAGAACCCAATGGAACAAGAACTGTTTGATGTACTTTCTAACCTGGAGATGTCCGCCCACGCCGGCGATGCCCTTAACCCCGACGCCGCCCGGTTTGTGGCGCTGGCTGCGGTTTCTAAAAAAGCGCAGGTTATGGTCGAAGTCGGCTCCGGCGTGGGCTACGCCACGTTGTGGCTGGCCTACGCCGCCCAGATTACCGGCGGCAAAGTCATCACCTGTGAAATTGACCCGGCCAAAGCGGCGCAGGCTCAGGCTAATCTGGCGCAGGCCGGGCTGGCCAATTACGTGGAAATTTTGGGGGGCGACGCCCGCGACCTGCTCCGTCACCGGAGCGAGCCGGTGGATGTGCTGTTAATTGACGCTGATTTTGGCCAGTACGAAACCTACTTTGATGTGGTCTACAAGCGGATGGGCGTGGGGGCCGTGATTGTGGCGGCTAACGTGATTGCGGCGGAAAACGCCCTGGCTGATTACGTTACCTACGTCAAAAACCATCCCAACCTGGAAAGCGTAACGCTGCCGCTGGGCAGCGGCCTGGAATTTACGGTAAAAACCGGCCATTGATGAAATCGGTGGTGGTTGTTTTTTTGGATGGCGTGGGGCTGGGCGAGGCCAATCTAGACACCAACCCCTTTATGCGCGCGCCCATGCCGGCGCTGCAAACGCTGCTGGGCGTGCCGCACTTCACTCGCGGGGCTGCCGGCACGGTGTCCGGCCCAGCGGCGCTGTTGGGGCTGGATGCCGCGTTGGGCGTGCCCGGCCTGCCGCAGAGCGGCACGGGCCAAACCGCCATTCTCACCGGCCACAACGCCCCGGCGCTGCTGGGCCAGCATTCCGGCCCCTACCCCGCCCCGCTGTTGCGCGAGTTGCTGGCCCGCGACAGCGTGTTTATCGCGTTAAAAAATGCCGGTTATGCCGTGGCCTACGCCAATGCCTATCCGCGCCGCTTTTTAGACCGGCTGGCGCGAGGCACGGGGCGGCTTAGCGCCAATACGCTGGCGGCGCACCAGGCCGGGGTAAAGCTGCGCGATGGCGCTGATTTGCAGCAGGGGCAGGCCGTTTCGGCCTTGTTCAGCAACGAGTTTTGGCCGGAGCCGGAGGTCTCGCTGCCGCCGGTATCGGCGTTTGGCGCGGGGCAAAACCTGGCCCGGCTGGCCGCCGATCACGCCCTCACTTTTTTTGAGTTTTGGTATTCCGATGTGTTGGGCCACAAACAAGAGCGGGAGCCGGCGGTGGCCATGCTGGCCCGGCTGGATGAGTTTTTGGCCGGGATTTTAAGCCGGCTCAACCTGGCGCAATCGTTGGTGCTGGTGGTAAGCGACCACGGCAACCTGGAAGATTGGAGCACAGCCAAACACACCCTTAACCCGGCGCTGGCGCTGCTGGTGGGCGAGGGCGCGCCGGCGCTGGCCCGGCAGCTTACGGCGCTCACCGATGTGAAGGCGGCCATTATACAGTATTTGCAAAATTGACCCCCGATTTTGCCCGACCCCGAACAAGGCTGGTAATATGGGCGCACACTCTCCCCGGCGCAACGCCGCATGGCAACAGGAGCTACGGTTTTGAACACCGGTATTGTCTTTGATTTTAAAAAATTCTCCATCCACGACGGCCCCGGCATCCGCACCACCGTTTTTCTCAAAGGCTGCCCGCTGGCCTGCTGGTGGTGCCATAACCCCGAAAGCCAGGCCCGGCAGCCGGAAATGATGCTGCGCGATTCGCGTTGCATCCGCTGCGGGGCGTGCCTGGCGGTTTGCCCGGCTGCCGCCATTACCCGCCACGGCGAAGATATTGTCACCGACCGCAGTTTGTGCACCCGCTGCGGCCAATGCGCCGAGGTGTGTTTTGCCGAGGCCCGCGAGCAAATTGGCCGGGAAATGACCGTGGCCCAGGTGATGGCCGAAATTGAGCGCGACCTTAGTTTTTACGATGAATCAGGCGGCGGCGTTACCTTTTCGGGCGGCGAACCGCTGTTGCAGCGGGATTTTTTGCTGGCGCTGCTCAAAAGCTGCCGGGCCAAAGACATCCACACCGCCGTTGATACCTCCGGCTTTGCCACGTGGGACACGTTGGAACGCATTCTCCCCTACACCAACCTGTTTTTGTACGACCTCAAAGTGATGGACGAGGCCAAACACCGGCAAGTTACCGGCGTATCAAACCGGCTGATTCTGGACAACGCGCGGGCGCTGGCGGCGCGGGGTTGCGCCATCATTTTGCGGATGGCCATCATCCCCGGCATTAATGACGATGCCGACAACATCCGGCGCACCGCCGAATTTGCCGCCGCGCTGCCCCATTTGCAGGGAGTTTCGCTGCTGCCGTACCACACCGCCGCCATTGACAAATACCAGCGGCTGCACCTGCCCTACGGCATCGCCGAGATTACTCCCCCGTCGGCGGAGCGGCTGGCCGAAATTGCCCAAACGCTAAATTCATTTGGATTGCAGGTAAAAATAGGAGGCTAATTATGGCAATGAGTGAACGGGTAGCCCGGCTGCGCCGGCAAAGTTTAGATGCGGTCCCCAGCATTTCGCCGGAGCGGGCCATTTTAATGACCGAATTTTCCCGGCAAGACCTGGGCATGGTGTCGCCCCCGGTGCGGCGGGCGCGGTCGTTTCAGTACATTCTGGAGCACAAAACCATCTACATTGGCGACGACGAACTGATTGTGGGCGAAAAAGGCCCCGCGCCCAAAGCCACGCCCACTTACCCGGAGTTGTGCTGCCACAGCCTGAACGATCTGGACATTCTCAACTCACGTGAAAAAATACCGTTTGCGGTTAGCCCGGAAACGCGCCAAATTTATCAGGATACCATCATCCCCTTTTGGCAGGGCAAATCCATGCGCGATTTGATTTTGAGCGAAATGACCGACGACTGGCAAGCCGCCTACGCCGCCGGCATTTTTACCGAATTTATGGAGCAGCGGTCGCCGGGCCACACCGTGCTGGACGATAAAATTTACCACAAAGGTATGCTGGATTTTAAAGCCGATGTCCGGCGCAGTTTAGCCGCCCTGGATTTTCTCAACGACCCCGACGCCTACGCCAAACAGGAAGAACTCAAGGCCATTGACATTACCGCCGATGCGATTATCCGCTTTGGTCAGCGCCACGCCGAAAAAGCCCGCGAGTTGGCCGCCCGCGAAGCCAACCCGCGCCGCCAGGCCGAACTGCTCCAGATTGCCGAAGTTTGCACGCGCGTCCCCGCCCACGCCCCCCGCACCTTTTGGGAGGCGCTGCAATACTACTGGTTTGTGCACCTGGGCGTAACCATCGAGTTGAATCCGTGGGATGCCTTTAATCCGGGCCGGCTGGACCAACACCTGTCCCCCTTTTACCGGCAAGAACTGGACGCCGGCAGCCTTACCCACGAGCAGGCCGAAGAGTTGCTGCAATGCTTCTGGATAAAATTTAACAACCAGCCCGCGCCGCCCAAAGTTGGCGTTACCGCCCAGGAAAGCGCCACCTACACCGATTTTGCCCAAATCAACGCCGGCGGCGTTAAAGCCGATGGCTCGGATGCCGTGAACGAGGTTTCGTACCTGATGCTGGACGTGGTGGAGGAAATGCGGTTGCTTCAGCCCAGCGCGTCGGTGCAATTGAGCAAGAAAAACCCGGATCGCTTTGTAAAACGCGCCGCCAAAATCATTCGCACCGGTTTTGGGCAGCCCTCCATTTTTAACACCGATGTGGTGGTGCAAGAAATGGTGCGGCACGGCAAATCCATTACCGATGCCCGCAACGGCGGCACCAGCGGTTGCGTGGAAACCGGCGCGTTTGGCAAAGAAAATTACAACCTTACCGGCTATTTTAACCTGCCCAAAGTGCTGGAAGTTACCCTGCACAACGGCGTTGACCCCCGCACCGGGCGCAAAATCGGCCCGGAAACCGGCGACCCTACCCAATTTGCTTCATTCGATGAGTTGTTTGCCGCCTACCAAACGCAGCAGGATTACTTTATCAACATAAAAATGCGTGGCAACCACGTGATTGAAAAACTGTACGCCACCTACATTCCCTCGCCGTTCCTGTCGCTGTTAATTGATGATTGCATTGCCACCGGCAAGGATTACCACAGCGGCGGCGCGCGCTACAACACCAACTATATTCAGGGCGTGGGGCTGGGCAGCATCGCCGATGCCATGATCGCCCTGAAATACCATATTTTTGACCAAAAAACCATGCCGATGGCGCGGCTGCTGGCGGCCCTCAACGCCGATTTTAACGGCTTTGAGCGGGAGCGCATGCTGTTTTTAAACAAAACCCCCAAATACGGCAACGACGACGACTACGCCGACGACGTTATGGTGGCCGTGTTTGAAGCCTATTTTAACGCCGTGGATGGCCGCCCCAACACCAAAGGCGGGGTTTACCGCATTAACATGCTGCCCACCACCTGCCACGTTTACTTTGGCTCGGTGATTGGGGCCACGCCCGATGGCCGCCGCGCCGCCGCGCCGCTCTCCGAAGGCATTTCGCCGGTGCAGGGCGCGGATCGCCACGGCCCAACGGCGGTCATCAAATCGGCGGCCAAAATGGATCACATCCGCACCGGCGGCACGCTGCTCAATCAAAAATTTACGCCGCAATTGCTGCAAGACGATGACGGCCTGGCCAAACTGGGGCAACTGGTGCGCACTTACTTCAAACTCGATGGGCATCACATTCAATTTAACGTGGTTGACGCCGCCACCTTGCGCCAGGCTCAACAACACCCGGAGCAATACCGGGATTTGATTGTGCGCGTGGCCGGCTACAGCGATTACTTTTGCGATTTAACCCTGGCGCTGCAAGAGGAAATCATTAACCGCACCGAACACCAATCATTTTAAAGAAAAAGTGACCGGCACTTACAACAAGCGCCGGTCACTTGCATTGAAGCAGGAACGGGAATCACCTTGACCAACCATCGTTTGTTTCCGTATGTGGTGTTAGTGGCCGGCGTGCTGATTACCGCCACTTCGTCCATTCTCATCCGGCTGGCTCAGGCCGATGGCGTGCCGTCGTTGGTGATTGCCGGGTGGCGGCTTACTTTTGCCGTGCTGGTGCTGACGCCCTTTGCCCTGCGCCGGAACGGCGGCGAAATCCGGCGGCTGCGGCGCGCGGATGTGTACTGGGGAATAATGGCGGGGGTGTTGCTGGCGGTGCATCTGGCGGCGTGGATTGCCTCGCTGGAATACACCTCGGTGGCGTCATCGGCGGCGCTGGTTACAACCAATCCGCTGTGGGTGGCGCTGGCGGTGCGCTTTGTGTTTGGCGAGCGGTTATCGCGCCATACGGTGTTGGGGTTGCTGGTTGCGTTTGGCGGCAGTTTGCTGATTACTTTTAGTGATGGCGGCGTTTTAACGGTGCAGGCGGGCCGGCTTCAGTTTGCCCCGCAAAACCTGCTGGCTCCCGCCGGCAAAGCCGATACCGCCCTGTTTGGCGATCTGTTGGCGCTATCGGGGGCTATTACGGTGGCGGGCTACCTGCTGGTGGGCCGGAATCTGCGCCGGCGGCTCTCGAACACGGCCTATGTGTGGCTGGTGTATAGCGCCGCAATGGTAGCCATTGTTGGCGCGGTGTTGTTGAGCGGCGATTCAATGTGGGGCTACAGCGCCATCGCCTATTTTTGGATATTTTTGCTGGCGCTGGGGCCGCAGTTAATGGGCCACACCGCCTTTAACTGGGCGCTGGCGCACCTGTCGGCTACCTTTGTGGCCCTCACCGTGCTGGGCGAGCCGGTGGGCGCGGCCATTCTGGCCTACCTTATTCTGGGCGAGACTTTTGCGCCCGTGCAACTGGCCGGTTTTGTAATGCTGCTGATGGGCATTACCCTGGGCGTTCTGGGCGAGAACTAAGCCCGCCTTCTTTAAATTTTTCCCCGCGATTGCCCCATTTGAGCCAAATTGAGCATTTTAAGGGTTTGGTGTATAGTATAGCCCAGTTTTCACTCACCTACTTTACACAGCTTCAGTACAGGTTTAAGTTATGTCTCAAATGTGCCCCAACTGTAGTTTCGATAACCCGGCTTCGGCCAAAAACTGCTCGCAATGCGGCATGCCGCTGCGTTACTTATTAGGCCAAAATGCGCTGCTCAGCAATCGCTATAAACTGGTAAGCGTGCTGGGCTGCGGCGCTATGGGCGCGGTTTACCTGGCCGAAGACACCCGGCTGGTGGGTCGCCGCTGCGCCATCAAAGAAAATCTGCCCGATCCGCACGCGCCGGTGAACGTGCAAGAGCGGTCGCGGGAGCAATTTTTGGCCGAAGCCAGCGTGCTGGCCCGGCTGGATCATCCCAATTTGCCCAAAGTTTCCGATTATTTCATCGAAGACAGCCGCGAATACCTGGTTATGGACTATGTTGAGGGTGAAGACCTGGAAAGCTGCCTGGAACGCACCAAACAGCCCCTTGATGAAAAAGCGGTGGTGGGCTGGGCCGGGCAGGTGCTCGATGCGCTGGATTACCTGCACCAGCAGCGCCCGCAGCCCATCATTCACCGCGACATTAAACCGGCCAACTTGCGGGTTGATCTGTACAACCGGGTTAAACTGGTTGATTTTGGGCTGGTGAAATTATTTGATGCCGCCAGCCCCGAAACCAAAGCCGAATTGCGCGGCGTGGGCACTCCGGCCTACGCGCCCATTGAACAATTTGCCGGCAGCGACGAACACACCGACAGCCGCTCCGACATCTACTCGCTGGGGGCCACGCTTTACCACCTGCTCACCAACAGCCCGCCCATCGAAGTGCACCGCCGCCTGCTCAAACCGGAAACTTTGCCCAAACCCAGCGCGCTCAACCCGCAAATTTCTGCCGGGCTGGAACAGGTTATCCTCAAATCCATTGCCATCTATCCCGATGATCGCTATCAAACCGCTCAGGAAATGCGGCTTGCGCTCAGCCAGCCCGCTGTTCCCGTTGCGCCGGCGGTTACTCCGCCGCCACCGCCGGCAGCTTCCGCCCGAAAAAAACGGTCGGCGATGCCGGTTTTGTTGGGGTTGGTCGGTTTAATGTTGGTGTTGACGCTGTTGGGTGTTGCCGCCTACGCCTTGTTAAGAAACCAGCCGCCCACCCCGGAGAGACCATCCGCTGCCGCGCAGGCGCTCCAACCCGAAATTACCCCCCTTATGTTCCCCACCGTTACGCCCACCGCTACCGCCTCGCCCACGCCGGTGGTTACAGCAAGCCCAACGCCAACTCCCACGCTCACCGCCACCATTACGCCCACGGTGACGTCGCTGCCCAGCCAGCCGGTTAAAACCGCCGCGCCGGCCAAAATTGCTGCCGCATCGCTGGTGGGAACCATTGCCTACCCGGTGTTCAACGGCAAAAGCTACGATTTGTATCTGGGTCAGGCCGATGGTTCGGGCACAAAATTTTTCCGAGCTGATGCCAGCCAGCCGGCATTTAACGCCGATGGTTCCCGGCTGGCGTTTCACTCCTGGAATTCCAACAGCCGGGGGCTGGTGGTTAGCGTCATGTCTGGTGGCAACGGGGTGCTGGTATCCAACTTTGTAGAAGACCAGTTGCCCACATGGAGCGCCGATGGCAGCCAGATTTACCTGCTTTCGCGCCGCACCGGCAGCCGCAAATCCGAGTTGTACCGGGTAAACAGCGCCGTAGAACGCGGCCCTGTCACCTACATTGGCGAAGGCGAATATCCGGCGATGGGCGCTACCGGGCAGCTAGCCTTTAGGGGTTGGGGCAACACCGGTAACGGCCTGCGGTTGGCCTCGCCCACGCTGGAAAACATCCGGGTAGTAACCGATAACAGCCAGGATACCGCGCCGGCGCTATCACCGGATGGCTCGCAGGTTGCCTTTATGTCGCAACGCGATGGCAACTGGGAAGTTTACGTAATCAAGGCCGATGGCACCGGCTTGCAGCGCCTCACCAACGACCCCGCCGAGGATGGCCTGCCGGTCTGGTCGCCCGATGGCCAGGCATTGGCGTTTCTCAGCAACCGTAGCGGCAAATGGGCTATGTGGGCCACCACGCCAACCGGTAACACCCAGCAGCAGCTTTTTGAATGCCAGGGTTCGCCGGATGGGTTTGTGGGCACCGATACCTCCACCAGCCGGGGCTGGGCCGAAGAGCGGTTGAGCTGGACAAAGTAAAATTATGGTGATTGACGATTTAATCCTGCTCCCTGTTTTCCGCGCATGATTAACGGCCAACTCTCCACCCCGCAAAAGTGGATTCTGGCTGCTCGCCCCAAAACGCTGCCTGCCGCTGCCGCGCCGGTTATTGTGGGCACGGCGGTAGCCATCAGCGAAAATGTGTTCAGCTTTTGGCCGGCGCTGGCGGCGCTGCTGGGGGCGCTGCTTATTCAGATTGGGGCCAACTTTGCCAACGATGTGTTTGACTTTAAAAAAGGGGCCGACACCACCGAACGGCTTGGCCCGCTGCGGGTAACGCAGGCCGGGCTGCTTTCGCCGGGGCAGGTGTTGGCCGGCATGTGGCTCACCTTTGGGCTGGCCGCCGGGGTGGGGCTGTATCTGGTGTACGTGGGCGGCTGGCCGATTGTGCTGATCGGCGTTTTATCAATTTTGTCCGCTATTGCCTATACCGGCGGGCCGTTTCCGTTGGGCTACCACGGTTTGGGCGATCTGTTTGTGTTTATTTTTTTTGGGCTGGCGGCGGTGTGCGGCACGTATTATGTGCAGGCGCTCACCGTGAGCGCCGCCGCCTGGTGGGCTGCCGTGCCGCTGGGGCTGCTTTCCACCGCCATTCTGGTGGTGAACAACCTGCGCGATATTGAAACCGACCGGGCCGCCGGCAAAAAAACGCTGGCGGTGCGCCTGGGCCGGCGCGGCGCGCAAATTGAGTACCTGCTGTTGCTGGGCGCATCGTATTTGGTGCCGCCGCTCATGTGGGGGTTGGGGCTGGCCTCCGGCTGGATTATGCTGAGCTGGCTGTCGCTGCCAACGGCCTGGCCGCTGGCGCAGTTTATTCTCCATGAAAAAGGCCGTCCCCTGAATAAAGCGCTGGCGGGAACGGCCCGGCTGGAACTGATTTTTGGCGTATTTTTTGCGCTGGGGCTGATTTTTAGCTGATTTACCGGCCTCCAAAAGCCGGGCGGATGGCGTTAACCACGGTAACCCCGGCTTGCACCATCAACCCCGTTTCCGAATTAGTGCTTAAAACCCGCATCCCTTTTTGCGCCCAATACACAGCTTGAGCCAAATCATTCATGTGGATGGCCGGGTAAACGCCGTGTTTTTGACAGGCCGCTATTGTTTTTTCGATGGCGGCGTGCAGCACCGGCGATTCAAGTTGGCCGCCCACGCCCAACGCAATTGACAAATCGTTGGGGCCAATCAGGGCCACATCCACGCCGGGGGTGGTTACAATTTCCTCAATGTTCTCCACCGCTTCTGCTGTTTCAATTTGAATAATCAGCATGGTCTCGTTATTGCAGCGGGCCATCACTTCTAACGGTGAGCCGGATTTAAAGTTGGTGTAGCCCCGGCTTAAGGCGTTACCGCGCTGGCCCAGCGGCGGAAACTTGATCATTTGCACCGCCGCCCGAACCTGCTCCGCGCCAAACACGCGCGGCAGCATAATGCCCAGCGCCCCGCCATCGAGAACTTGCGCCAAGTACGGATAAGCCAGTTCCGGCACCCGCACCAGGCAGGTAAGGCCCACGTACCGGGCGGTGCGGCTCAAATCGGCAATGGTTTCCACATTGAACGCGCCGTGTTCATTGTCAATAATCACAAAATCAAAGCCGGCGTTGGCCAGCAATTGCATCACGGCGGGCTGGCGGATTTCGCACACCATCGTGCCCACCACCGATTTTCCCTGCTGCAATGCCTGCTTCATCAAGTTGGTAGCCGTAATTGGATCGGTCATTGAATTTCTCCTCCGGGTGAATGGTTAAAATTGATGCCTTGCCGGTGTATTTATTGGCCGGCGTGGCGGGCTTCGATATCCTTCAACTGGTTAATTGTGGCGATTTCTTCTGGCCGGACGGTTTCCGAGAACCAGGCGTCCAGAATTTCTTTGGCCACCTCCGGCGAGGTCGCCCGTAAACTTAACACCAGCACATTGGCGTTATTCCACCAGCGAGCGCCCCGCGCGGTTTGAGCATCACCGCAGAGCGCGGCGCGGATGCCCGGCACTTTGTTGGCGGCAATAGTTGCGCCGGTGCCGGTGTAGCAAAACAGCACGCCTTCGTCGGCTTCGCCGTTGGCCACGGCATCGGCCAGTTTTTCCGAGGCCAGCGTCCACGGCAGCGACTCGCCGGCCAATGGCCCCAGCAACCGCAGTTCATGGCCGTGCTGCTGCAAGTATTCTATCACCACAGCGGTGAGGTATGTTTTTTCATCGCTGGCGGCAGCAATTTTCATGGGCGGTTTCTCCCGTTACCAGATAATTTGCAAAAAATAAACGCCTCTGGCCCCCGCCGCCAGCACATGCTGCCCGTCGGGATACCATTCGCAGCGGTACAGCGCCCCTTCAACCCGCAAGGCCGCCCGGCACTGGCCGGATTCAAGCTCCCACAGCCGGAGCGTGCCGTCTTTGCCCGCCGATATTAAATGCCGGCCCGCCGGGTGAAAGGCGCAATCATAAACCGGGGCGGAATGCCCGGCCAGCGTGGTTTGCTCCGCGCCGTCCGAACATGCCCAGATTTTGAGTGTGCCATCCGTCGAGGCCGAGGCCATCAACCGGCTATCCGGGCTGATGGCGCAGCCGTTAACCGGCCCGTTGTGGCCGCGTAACGTGCAGCGTACCTGCCAATCGGCCACATTCCACACTTTAAGCGTGTTGTCCGCCGAAGCCGATACCACAAACGCGCCGTCCGGGCTGATGGCGCAATCATTCACGCCCCGGCTGTGGCCGGCCAGCGTGCGCAGTTCAACGCCGGCAGCGACATCCCAAATTTTCAGCGTGGCGTCATCGGCGGCAGAAACCACCCACGCGCCATCGGCGCTGAGGGCGCAATTGTTAACAGCCCAACTGTGGCCCGCCAGCGTAAAAAGTTCGGTGCCGGTGGCGGCGTTCCAAATTTTTAAAGTTTGATCCTGCGCGGCGGTAACAATAATGTTTTCGCCCAGAGCGCAGCCGGTCACTGGCCGGGCATGGCCGGATAACACCAGTTTGGGCGCGGCGGCGGCGCGGTTTAGCACGGTGAGCGTGTTTTCCGGCGTAGCAAAAGCCAGCCGACCGGCGTTTACGGCCATGGCCCGCGACTCCGCCCCGTACACATCCGGCTCCGACTGGTTGAACTGCAGGCGGGTATCCCACAATTTTAGCGATTTATCCAGCGATGCCGACACAATCACCACGCCGTCGGCGCTGATGGCGCAGCCGGTGGCAGCCCGCTGATGGCCATCCAGCGTAAAAAGCAGTTCGCCGGTGGGTTGCCAGCCTTTGACGCTCTTGTCGTTGCCCGCCGACACAATCAATCCGCCATCGGCGCTGATGGCGCAGCTATCCACCCAACCCGCATGGCCTTTTAGCGCGCCGCGCATCGCGCCGGTAGCCGCATCCCACACATTCAACTCGCCGTTGGGCAATACCGCTACCACGGTGCGGCCATCGGCGCTAAGGGCGCAGGTTAATAACGATGACGTGACCGAGGTAAAGGTTAAGTTCACCACCGGGTTGTAATCCTGCAATTGAAACGCGGGCAGCGTGGCCTGTAACTGGCCGGTAACGCCGTGCCACAGCTTAACCACGCCATCCGCCGAATAGCTGGCCACCACCGCGCCGTCGGCGCTGATGGCGCAGCCGGTTACGGCCCGCTCGTGGCCGGTCAGCGTAAAACGCGGCGCGCCGGTAGCGCCATCCCACAATTTTACCGTTTTATCTTTTGAGGCCGATACAATCACCGCGCCGTCGGTGCTGATGGCGCAGGCGTAAATGGGCGCGGCGTGGGCCGCCACCGATACGCGCAGGCTGCCGGTAGCGGCTTCCCAGATGTTCAACGCGCCATCCCAGGTAGCCGATACCATCACCCGGCCATCGGCGCTGATGGCGCAGCAGTTTCCCACCGCCGGCGGGCCGGATGGCGGTACGCGCTCCGCGCCGGTTTGGGTATCCCACACTTTTAGCTGGGCGTTGCTATCAATTGAAACCGCCGTAGCGCCATCGGCGGATAGGGCGCAGCCCAGCACCGCGCCGGTGTGGCCGGCCAGCGTGCGCCGCAGCCGGGCGCTGGGCAAATCCGGCAGGCGTTGGGCAGCGGTAATCAAAGGCCGGGGTGCCGGCGCGGCGATGGTAATTTGGGGGAATAGCGGCGCGTGCGCCAGGCGGCTGTGCAGCGTGCCGGCAATCTGCGCCAGCGAATCGCCGGCGGCCAGCAGATGGCTGGCCTGGGCCACGCCCCGGTGCAGCCACACCAGCGCCATATTATCGGGCGCGGCGTGGTGGGCCGCCAGCAGGTCGGTTTCGGCGGCGGCAGTGCCTCGCAGAAAAATTTTTTGCGCCAGGTAGTTCAAATCCATTACCGTGGCCACCAGTTCGGCGGCGCGGTTGGCGTTCAACAGGTGGTAGGCCAGGTAAGCCCACAGGTGGGTTTCGGCGGCGGGAAGCTGGCTCCAGCCGGGAGCCGGGAGCCGGTCCGTGGCGGCATCTAAAAAGCACCGGTGCAGTGCGGGTAACTGATCGCCCAGTTGCCGGGCCAGGTAGTCGTGCAAAATCTTGGGCAGCGCCACCCGCCGGCTGGATTCATCAAATTGCAGCAGCGACAGCCGGTAAAAATGGTCGCACAGCGTGGCGGCGGCAACGGCCTCAATGTTGGCGGCAGCGGTCCACAATTGCTGCACCGTGCTCAGCGGAATGTTGACTTCGGCGGGAAAAACGGCCAGTTGCGTGTAACAGGTACGCTCCGCCGGAGAAAGTAGCTCCTGGCTAACATCCAGGGTTTGGCTTACGGCCTGGTCGCGGGCCGCCGCGTTGTAGGTATCAAAGGCGGTCAGGCCGCGTTTGTCCAGCGCCTTGTGTACGTAAACCAGCGCGTCGGACAGCGGTTGATTATTGTTGAACACCCGGTCGCGCAGAGCGCCATTGGTCAGGCTGAGCAGCAGCGGCCATTGGCCCAGCCGGTCGGCCAGTTCTTGCAGCGATTTGGCCGGGCCGCCGGGCAGCCCGGCGGCCAGCAGCGCCACCGCTTCGGCGCGTTCCAGTGGCCCAATTTCCAGGCGGTGCGCCTGGGCCGGCAGCGCCGAAACGTTGCGCGTGGTAATCAGCCGGGCGCAACGGTTGCCGCCGCGCAAAAACGGGTTTAAATGAGCGGCCTGCCACACGTCGTCCAGCACCATCAGCACGTTGCGGTTGGCCAGCAGTTCGGCCAGTTTTTTTTCGGCGGCGTCGGCGGTAGCGAACGCCCGGCGCTCGCCGGTGAGCACCTCAATCAAATCAACAATCCGTCCGGTGATGTTGCCGGGGTTTTCGCCCAGCGTAATCCACAAAATGCCATCGTCAAACACCTGCCGGATAACTTCGGTGTGGCATACGGCGTGGGCCAGCATGGTTTTGCCGTAGCCGCCCGCGCCATGCAGCGCCACGGTAGCCGCCAGCGGCTCCTGGTTTTCGTCAATGAGTTGCGTTAAAATCTGCCAGACCTGGCGCGGGCGATCCACCCAGCCTTCGGGCAGCGATTCAGCCATAAACGGCACACGCACGGCGCGGCAGGCCGCGTTCAGGTCGTTAATCAGCCGCACCCATTCATGGTTGAGGTTGTAAAAGTGGGCGCTGCGCAGCCACCGGGGAATAAGGTTATCCGGCAAATCCGGCTGAACCAGGATGGGAAACACGCACACGCCCTGTTGCCGGGCGTATTGCCATTCTTTACGCACCACTTCCGAGGCCAACGCGCCCCGGCTGGCTAACAGCAGCATAAACTCCACCTGATTCAGCGCCTCGGTGATTTGCTGCCACCAATCGCGGCCTCCTACCATTTTTACCCGATCCTGCCACACGGGGATGCCTTCGGCTTCAAGCCGCTGGCGCAGGTTAAAGGCGGCCTGTTCGCCATCGCTGCGGGCGTAAGAAATAAACACCCGCGATTGCGCCGGCGCGGTTGGGGGGCCATCTTCCCCGGCGGCCGTTGCGGCGGGGCCGGCGGCGGCCTGCGCCTGGGCTAAGTATTGGCCAAAAATTTTGGCCGCCTCAAAATGGGCCACCAGTTGGTTGATCTGCCGGGCCAGTTCCGGGTTGTGGGCCAGTTCGCGCCGCAACCGGCGGGCGGCCTTGAGCAAATCGGTGTTGTCCCAGCTTTGCGCCAGCCGCAACACCAATTTGGCGTTGCCGCCCAACACCTGTTGCACCGCCGCAATGGCCTCAAGCTCAAACTGCTGCACCGGTTGAGCTACCGGCCACAGCACGCCCACGGCCACCAGCGCCGGCTCCAGTTCGGCATCGGGGCGGGTTTGAGCCAGCCGCGCACAATCGGCTAGCGCCGGTTGAATTTGTTCAAGCCACTGCGCCATAAAATCCATATTATTGAACCAATCGCAAAAAATAAACGCCGCTGCCGCTCACCGCCACAATATCGGCGGCGCTGGCCGAGCAGGCGCAATCCAGTAGCGGCTCATCCACAAACAGAGTGGCCAGGCACGCGCCGGTGCGGGCGTTCCACACCTTTAGGCTTTTGTCGCGTGAAACCGATACCGCCAGCCCGCCATCGGCGCTGATGGCGCAGCCGGTGACGCTGGCGCTGTGGCCGGCCAGCGTAAACCGCTCGGCGGCGGTGGCCGTGTCCCAGATTTTGAGCGTTTTATCCAGCGACGCCGACACCGCGGTGCGGCCATCGGCGCTGAGGGCGCAGGTGTTTACCAGCGCCCGGTGGCCCGTGAGTTCGGCCAAAAATTCGCCGGTGAGCGGGTTCCACAGCCGCAGCGTGCCATCGCCGGACGCCGATACCGCCAGCGAGCCGTGGCCGTTAACGGCGCAGCTTTTTACGGCGCGGGTGTGGCCGCTCAGGGTAAACAGATTGTCGCCGGTGGCGGTATTCCACACCTTGAGCGTGCTATCCTCCGAGGCGGACAGCACCAGTTGGCCATCGGCGGTAATGGCGCAGCCGCTGGCCGCCCAGGTGTGGCCCAGCAGGGTGCGTTCGGCCTGGCCGGTGCGGGCGTTCCACACCACCACGGTTTGATCCTGCGAAGCCGAAGCCACCCATTGGCCATCGGCGCTGAGGGCGCAGCCGTTTATTTTGCGGGTGTGGCCGTTCAGCGTTGCCAGCGGCGCGGCGGTTTCTACCTGCCACACTTTAAGGGAGTTATCGGCCAGCGCGGTTACGGCCAACCGGCCATCGGCGCTGAGGGCGCAGCTTTCGGCGGGGATTTTGTAAGCCACTGCCGCCAGATTGGCCGAGGTGTGGCTGCCTTCCCACACTTTTACGGTTTTATCATCCGAAACCGACACAATCCGCAGGCCATCGGCGGAAATGGCGCAACTGTTGGCTACCCGGTCGTGGTCTGCCAGGTTTAGCAGCAATTTGCCGGCGTCATCCCATACTTTTAACGCGCCGCTGCCAAGCGCTGTGACCACCCGGCTGCCATTGGCGTTGATGGCCACTTTGTAAATGCCGCGTTTATCGGCCATGCCGCTAAACCGGGGCGCGCCGTCGGCCACCGACCACACGTTTAAAATGCCCGCCGACGCGCCGGCTGCCACGGTAGTGCCATCGGCGCTGAGGGCGCAGCTAAAGCTGATGTCGCGCTGGCTGTAGAAGGTTAGCCGGTCTACGGTGGTTTCGGTGATGCCCACCACCAGAGTGTGGAGTTCCGCGCCGGTGCGGCCATCCCAAATTTTTACCAGGCCGTCGTTTGAGGCCGAGGCAATCACCCCGCCATCGGCGCTGATGTCGCAGCCGGTAACGGTGCGCTCGTGGCCGGCCAGCGTTAACCGCAACGCGCCGGTGGCCGCCTCCCACACTTTTAAGGTTTTGTCTTTGGAGGCCGTTACCACCACCGAGGCATCGGCGTTGATGCAGCAGCTCACAATGGCTGCTTCGTGCGCCGGCCAGTCGCGTTCAATTTGTTCTTGCGCCGTGTTCAAAATGGCCAGTTGGCCGGTAATGGAGCCGAGCGCCGCCGTGGCGCCATCGGCGTTAACGGCGCACGACCAAACCGCGCCGCCGGTTGGCGCAATTTTCAAAATGGATTCGCCGGTGGCGGTGCGCCACACCAGCACGGCGTTATCTTTATCCACCGAGACAATGGTGGAGGCGTCGGCGCTGAGGGCGCAGTCCAGCACTCCGGCGGTGTGGCCCCACAGGGTGCGGATAAGCTGCGGGTCCGGCAGATTGGGTAGCGGGTGGCGGGCGGTGAACGCGGGCACGGGCAAAATTGTGGCGTTAGCTACCTGTGCCAGTTGCGGCACGTTGACCATGCGGCTGTGCAACGTGGTGAACGCGTCGGCGGGGGTGGCGGCCCGCACCAGCAAATGGCCGGCCTGCGAAATTAGCCGCGACATAGCTTTTAACGCGGCGTTATCGGGCGCAACGGTTTGGGCCGTTTTCAGGTCGCTTTCGGCGTAGTGCGCCCCTTTAACCAGAATTTTGGCGGCCAGGTAGCGCAAATCCAGCGCGGTTTGCACCAGTTCGTCACCCCGGCCGGCCTGAAGCAAATGAAAGGCCAGGTGTTGCCACAGGTACGGCTCGGTGGCGGGCAATTTGTTCCAGCGGCCCAGCGGGGCCAGGCAGGCGTTTAAAAAGCGGTTGTGGATTGATGGCAACTCGTCGGCGTGCTGGTACACCAAATAACTGCGCATTACTTTGTGCAGCCGGATGTGGCGGCTGGTGAGATCAAATTTAGATAGCAGTGACAGGGCGTGCAGCCTATCGCACAGTTCTTCGGTGTCAAAATCGTCCAGGCCGGCGGCGGCCCACAGGGTTTCGAGCGTGGCCAGCGGAATATCGCTATCTTCCGGAAAAATGGCCAGCTCGTTAAAACGCGCCCGCTCCGTCGCATCGAGCCGTTCCAGGCTGATTTCCATGGTCTGGCTCACGGCCAAATCCAGCGACGAGGCGTTTTGGCGATCCAGCGCCACCAGCCCGTGCTGGTCAAAAGCCTGGTTAACGTACTCAATGGCTTTGGGGAGTTGTTGTTTGTGCTTTTGCGCCCGGTCGCGGAGCGCGCCGTTGGTCAGTTTGAGTAGCAGCGGCCAGCCACCCAGCCGCCCGGCGAGTTGCTGCAAGCCGATTGTGTCGCCGGCGGGTAGCTGGTAGCGCAGCAGGGCCAGCGCCTCGGCGGGGCGCATGGCGTTAATTTCGATAATCCGGGCGTCGAACGGCAGGGTGTTGATGTTGCGGGTGGTGATGAGCCGGGCGCAGTTGGGGCCGCCCTGCAAAAACGGTTTGAGGTGGGCGGCGTGCCACACGTCGTCAATAACCAGCAGCAGTTGGCGGTCGGCTAAAAGTTCGCTCAGGCGCACCACGGCGGCATCCAGGCCGGAAAAGCCGGGGCGCTCGCCGCAAAGGGTTTCGATTAAATCAATCACGTAGCGGCCCAGTTCGCCGGGGTTTTCGCCCAGCGTTACCCACAAAATGCCGCTGTCAAACACCTGCCGGATGTCGTCGGTGTGGCACACGGCTTTGGCCAGCGTGCTTTTGCCGTAGCCGCCCGCGCCGTACAGCGCCGCCACGCCGGGAATGGCCTCCTCGCGTTGGGCATCGAACAGCATGGCTTTAATCTGGCCCAATTCGGCGGGGCGGTCGGTAAAATCGGCGGGCAGGTCGTCGGCCATAAACGGCACGCGCGGCGTTTGGCACGCACCGTTGAGCGCGGTGATCAGTTTGGGCCATTCAAGCTGTAAATTAAAAAAGTGAACTTGCCGAATCCAGCGGGGCAGCAACGAAAAGTTGAGGTTATCGGCCTGGGTTAGCGGAAAAATGCAGGTGCCGTGCTGGCTGGCGTGCCGCCACTGGCGGCGAATGAGGTTGGATTGCGTGGCCGCCGGGGTCATTACCAGCACCAAAAAACTAACCTGTTCGATGGCCTGGGTAACGTTGGCCCACCAATCGCGCTGGCCCTGCTGCGGCTCTAAATCCGGCCACAACGAAATGCCGGCCTCGGTTAGCTTTTGGCGCACCTCGGCGGCCAACTCCGCCCCGTCAAGCGGATTGTAGGCAATGTAAACGCGGGACGCGGCGGGCGGGGCTGCCGTTGGCGGCGGAGCCGGGCGGGGTTGGGCCACGGATTTGGCCAGTTGCCGGGCAAATATGGGAAACACCCCCAAATGCCCAATCAGCTTTTGCAGGCCGGCGTCGAGTTCGCGGCTGCGGGGCGATTGGGCCGCCAACTGCCGGGCGGCAGCCAGCATGGAATCATCCCATTGTTGCATCATTTTTAACACTGGCACGGCCCGGTTGCCCACAATCTGCTGCACCGCGCCCAGCGCCTCTACCTCAAAATCCTGAACAGGCCGGCGAATGGGCCACAGCATGCCCACCACCATCAACTCAAATTTCAGGTCAATTTCCGGGGTTAGCAGCGCCAACCGTACCGCTTCGCTTAAAACCTCGGTTAATTGCGCTCGCCAGTGGTCAACAAAGCTCATCCTGTGTTTTCCTTATGACGTTTGTAGAAATTGTACCTAATCGCCGGGTGGTTGGCAATACCAATAGCGTAACGGCGTTAAATATGTTATGATTCGGGCGAATTTGAGGTGTTTTGGCATGCGGATAGACGCGCACGTTCATTTTATGCCGCCCGACCTCAACCCGGCCCACCTGGCGCAACGCGAGCCGTACTGGGGGCTGTTGTTGGGGCCAAAATCGGTGCAGGGCTGGGCCACCGCCGAGCAAATGGTGGCCGATATGGACCAGGCCGGGCTGGAGATGGTGGCGCTGGTGGGCGAGTATTTTCAGCAGCCCGAACTTTGCGTGGCCCGCAACAACCAGGCTGCCGCCATTGCCCGGCGCTGGCCACAGCGAGTGCTGCCGCTGGCGGTGCTGCAACCCAAAGCCGGGCCGGCGGCGCTGGCCGAGTTGGAACGTTGCGCCGATTTGGGTTTTGGCGGCGTGGGCGAGTTAAACCCCTACGCTCAGGGCTTTAGCCTGACCGACCCCGACTTTTTGCGCGTGGTCGAAGCCTGCATCCGGCACAATTGGCCGCTCAACCTGCACGTTAGCGAAGAAGTTGGCCCCTACTACCCCGGCAAAAGCGCCACGCCGCTGCGCCACTACTACTGGCTGGCCCAAACCTACCCGGAACTCAAACTGATTTTGGCGCATTGGGGCGGCGGCCTGTTGTTTTATGAGATGATGCCCGGCGCGCGGCGCGTGCTGCAAAATGTGTGGTACGATACCGCCGCCTCGCCGCTGCTGTACCCCACGGCCAAAATATTTACCACGGCCCTGCACTGCGTAGAGCACACCAAAATTTTGTACGGCTCGGATTACCCGCTGCGGTTGTACCCGCGCCGGCAATCTGCGCCGGATTTTACCTTGTTTATTCAGGAGCTTGACCGGCTTGATTTACCGCCGGCGGTGTACGCCGATATTATGGGCCGCAACGCCGCCCGGTTGTTTGGCCTGCTCAAAACCGAGCCGCCGCCCGCCGTTCCGCCGGCCAAAGTTACGCCACCGCCGGCAGAGTTGCCCATCAGCCGCCAGCCGGTGAACCTGGTGGCTGCCGCCTGGCCACAAACGCAAGCCGTATTTGAAAAATGGGGCATCCCCTGGCAGGATTCCCCGGTACCGCAGTGGGAGCCGGTGGCGCAGGCGGCGGCAGCGCGGGGGTTATCTCCGGCCCAACAGCAGGATTTATTAGAGGCGCTAAACCTGATAATTGCAGACAACGCGGCTTAAGTGTTAAAATGGGAGCGTTTGGGCGATAAATGAGGCGCTCCCAACGGAGAAAAAACTGGCTGGCGTGGGCAAGTTAGAGGATTGACAGTAATGAGCAAGGCCAAAATTTTAATCGTTGAAGATGAAATTATTGTGGCCAGTAACATCAAGCTCAATCTTGAGCAGTATCAGTACGAAGTTCCGGCTTTGGCGGCGGCGGGTGACGAAGCCATCAAAAAAACGCTGGAACTCCGCCCCGACCTGGTGTTGATGGACATAAAAATCCGGGGCAATATGGACGGCATCGAAGCCGCGCGGGAAATCCGAAAGCAAATGGATGTTCCCATTGTGTTTATGACGGCCTACACCGACCCCGGCACTTTTGAACGGGCCAAACAAACCGAACCCGCCGGATACATCCTCAAGCCTTTTGAAAACCGCGATTTGCGCAGCGTGATTGAAATGGCGCTGTACAAACACGCTATGGAACAACAGCTCAAGCAAAGCGAGGCGCGGTACCGGCGTTTGTTTGAGCAAAGCGCCGCCGTGCTGGCCGATACCGAGGCGCTTTATCACTTTAGTTTGAGCCTCACCACGGCACGCAGCTACACCGAGTTGCTGTACGAGGTGGTGAACAATATTACCAGGGCGTTGCCCGCCCAGGTTGCGGTGATCATCACGGTTGATTTGGTTAAAAAACAAGTTACCCGCATGGTCACCAGCCAAACGCCGGAGCCGTTGGCCCCGTTAGCCTCGTTTGAAGAATTTATGGACGGGTTGAGCGGCTGGGCGGTTCACCATAAAAAGCCGGCGTTATCACCCAAAGGCAAGCTGGACCCCCGCGAAGGGCCGCTGGTGCAAAAGCGCCGCCAGCTTAACCACGCCGGAGCAATTTTGGTGGTGCCGCTCATCTACCGGGGAAATATTCTGGGCACCATCACCGTTGCCAATAACCTTGACGGCCCCGATTTTTCTCAACGCGATGTAAAACTGCTCACGGCCATGGCCAACCAAACCGCCATTGCGCTGGAAAACGCCCGCCTGTTTGATATGGCCCAGCAGCGCGTGGCCGAACTGGAAGCAGTGCGCCAAACTGCGCTCAATCTCACCTCTAGCCTTAATTTGCCGGTGGTGTTGGAAGGCATTTTGCAGAGCGCCGTTAAACTTGTGCCCGGCGTAAAAAAAGCTGTGATTTACCTGTACCGCCAGCAAAAACTGGCGTTTGCCGCCGAACTGGTGCTTGATCCCCAGGATACGCGGCCCTCGCTTGACCCGCCCCGCCCCCACGGAATTACCAATACCGTGGCCAGCCACGGCCAAATGCTGGTAGTTAACGACATCAACGTTCACTCGCGTTACGCCGATGCGCCGCACCTGTGGGGCATGGCCATGGTTAGCCTGCCGCTAAAAATCAGCAGCCGGGTGGTGGGTGTAATGAACCTGTTTCACCCGGCGCCCTACGATTGGACGGAATCGGAGTTGCGGCTGTTTCAATTACTGGGCGACCACGCCGCTATTGCCATTGAAAACGCTCGCCTGCACGAACAGGCTCAACTTATTGGCGCATCTCCTGCTCCAAACGACGTTTACTAAAATTTTAAGGACTGAGCGATGAAGCTTGAATTTTCAAAATTTACTTTGGATGAATTCTTTGGGGCCGTGGTTAAACAATACGCCACCCGGCCCGCGCTGGCTTTTGTGGGCGGAACGCCCATCACTTACGCTGAATTTGGCGACCGGGTAAAAAATCTTCAGGAGCAATTACGCCGGTTTGGCATAAAATTTCAGGATAAAGTGGTGATTTTGGGGGCCAATTCGCCTAACTGGTCTACGGCGTTTATGGCGATAACCACAATGGGGGCCATTGCCGTGCCGGTGATGATTGAATTTCCGGAGCCGGATATTGAGTACATCATTAATCACTCCGAGGCCAAAGCCATTTTTATTGATGAATCAATGTACAACTCCCTCAATTTGCCGTCGCTGGAAAAAATAGGCGTTGTGTTTGATTTGGTTACGCTGGCGCTGTTGAGCGAGCCGTCCGGCGACGACAACCTGTGGAGCCAGCTTCACCTCATCCCCGAAAAAATAAAAAGCGCCCGTGAAAAAGCCGGAACCGAACCGCCCGTTGAAACCATCAACGAGGACGACCTGGCCCAGATTTTGTACACCTCTGGCACCACCGGCCACTCCAAAGGCGTCATGCTCACCCACAAAAACCTCACCACCAACCTGATGGCCGGGCCGGATTTAATTAAAGTTTTAACCGAAGAAAGCACCATTCTGGCAATTTTGCCGATGGCGCATGTGTTCGGCTCAACCATTACGTTGCTATCGGTCATATATTGCGGGGCGTTAATTTATTATCTGGACAAAAAGCCATCGCCTAAAATATTGATAAGCGCCATGCAAAAGGTAAGGCCCACTTTTTTGGGCGCGGTGCCGCTGATTTTTGAAAAGATTTACCAAAAACAGGTGGTGCCGGCCATTAACGGCAATATTGTGCTACGGCAGTTGGTAAAATTTCCGCCCACCCGCAAGCTGGTGTACCGGCTGATTGGCCGCAAAGTCAACGCGATGCTGGGCGGGCGGTTGCAGGGGATGATTATTGGCGGGGCCAGCCTGGCCAGAGACGCCGAGCTTTTTTTGCGCGAAGGGCGGGTACGGTACGTGGTGGGCTACGGCCTGAGCGAATGCGCGCCGCTGGTTACGGGGTCCACCATTCAAAATACCCGGCTTAGCTCGGTGGGCTACCCCATTCCCAATGTGGAGGTGAAAATAGTTGACCCCAACCCCGAAACCGGCGTGGGCGAAATTTTGGTAAAAGGCCCCAACGTTATGCGCGGCTACTACAAAAACGAGGCCGAAACGCGCCGGGTGTTCACCGAAGACGGCTGGCTGATTACCGGCGACCGGGGCTATTTTGATGCCGATGGCTACCTGTTTATCAAAGGGCGCTCCAAAAATGTGATTATCGGGCCATCGGGCGAGAATATTTACCCCGAAGTGGTTGAGGAAAAGCTCAAAACCTCGCCTTACGTGGAAGAGGCGCTGGTGTACCTGCTGGATAATCAACTGGTGGCGCGGGTTTACCCCGATTACACCCACATTCAAAACATTGAAAAAAATAAAACCGAAGCCGAAATTGCCGCCGATATTGAGCGGATTCTGGAAGAAGTGCGCCGCCTCACCAATAAAATGCTGCCCACTTTTTCTCAACTGCAACAAATCATCGAGCAGCAATCGCCGTTTGTTATCACGCCCACCAACAAAATCAAACGCGCCGAATACGTGCCCGGCTACGGCCAGGATAGCCGCTGATTATGTTTTAGGGCGGGACTCCGGGATTTTAAAGGCAATCAGGCTGCTCAATAAAAACAACAGCGCCGCCAGCCCAAAATCTACCATGTAACCCAGCGCCAGGGTTCCGCCGGCCCGGTTAAGACCATCAATCAATACCCCGCCGGAGCGCCCGCCAATGCTGCCCAGCACCGTGGCGGCGTTGGCCAGCGCCAGGTACAGCGCGCCTTTGTTACCGGGAGCCAGGCTGGTAGCCAGCGACCAACTGGCGCTGGCAAAAATTCCGGCGGCGGCGGCAATCAGCCCGCCGGCCACATACAGCAAATGCAGGTTGCGCCCAAACACCAGCATGGTTGCGCCGGTAGCGGCCATTAACCCGGCGGCCACCAAAATTGGCCGCCGCCCAACCCGGTCGGCGATTGCGCCGGCGGGCAGCGCCAGCAAAAACACACCCGCGCCCAGCAAAATTAAAATGCGGCTGCTGAGGGCCTGCGCTTCTGCCGGCGTCAGGCGCAGCACATCTATTAAAAAATTCAGCAAAAATGTGCGGATGGAAATAGCCGCCGCCCAAAACAAAAAACGGTTAAGCATCCACCACAAAAAAGCCGGCGGCGCGGTTTTGAGCGTTAGCCACAGCGCCGCCGCCGGATTGAGCGTGGCGTGGGCCACCGCAAGTTCAACCGGGGCCGGGGTGTGGCGCATCAGCGCCAGCGTTACCAGCAAAATCACCAAAAACAGCAGCCCGGTTACAATGGGTGTGCCCGCCAGGTTGCCTCGGGCCAAAAAATAGCCCACCGTGGCCACGCCCGCCACCACGCCCACCAACTCCAGCACCGTTTTTACCCCCGCCGAAGCGCCGTGCTGCGCCGGCGGAATATAATCCGGAATGAGCGCCTGCCAGGCTGCCTGCGTGGTGTTGGCAAACAGCGATACCAGCATTGCGCCGATAACCAGCGCCGCCAGGCTGTTGGCCGCCACCACCACCGCCAGCCCCAGGCTGATGCCCCCCGCGCCAAAAATCAGGTACGGGGCGCGCCGGCCCCACCGGCTGCGGGTGTGGTCGCTCCACTGGCCCACCAGCGGTTGCACCGCCAGCGCCAGCAGCAACGCCAGAATGGTAATCAGCCCCAGCGTTGTGTTTTTTAAGGCGGATGGAGCCAGCAGCCGCACCTTTTCGGTGTAAATAAACGGATCGAGGGTGCTGGCGTTAAAACCTAACGCCACCCCAAACAACACCACCCCCATCATAAATGGCAGGCTGCGGTTTTGTTTGAGAATGCCGGTTATGGATTCATCAGCTTGAGATGGGTTGATAACGGCCTCCGGTGAAAACAGTAGTCAGTAGCCAGTAGCAAGAAAGGCATTTTCATTTATCGGGGTGTTGCCGCCGGCTGAGTTTGTCCCCGGTGTAGGGGCGACCCTCGCGGTTGCCCCTACACCGGGGAAAATAGCGCACAACGAGCGGTTGCCCGGCTGAAACTAAAAACACCGGGCAACATTGTAGCACAAATATTGCTACCGGCGTAACGGCTTTGGCGCAGCCTGCCCGGCGGACTATAATATCACTAACCCACAATTGAGGTAAATACCATGCCGGATTGGAAACAGCTAAAGTGGCTAATTTATCTAACGCTGCTGATTGCGCCGCTGGTAATGGCGGTGGCGCTGGCTCAGCCTGCCACCGAGGTGCTGGTGGCCGATGTGGACGGGCCGGTAACGCCGGTGATGCTCAGTTTTATAGACCGGGCCATTACCGAGGCCACCAACCGCCAGGCCGAGGCGCTGGTGCTGCGGCTGAACACCCCCGGCGGCAGCGTTGAACTGACCCGGCGCATCATCCAAAGAATCATTGCCGCCGATGTGCCGGTGGTGGTGTATGTGTGGCCGCGTGGCGGTTTTGCCGCTTCGGCGGGCACGTTTATTACGCTGGCCGGCCACGTGGCGGCAATGGCCCCCAACACCAGCATTGGCGCGGCCAGCCCGGTGGATAGCAACGGCGGCGATATTGACGAAACGCTGCGGGCCAAACTGGAAAACATTCTGGTGGCCGACATCAAGGCGCTGGCCGACCGGCGCGGTGAAAAAGCCATCACCTGGGCGCAGCAGGCCATTACCCAGGCTAAAGCCGCCAACGCGCAAGAGGCGCTCAAGCTGGGCGTGGTTGATTTTGTGGCCGATGACACCACCGATTTGCTCAAGCAGATGGACGGCCTGACCGTTGAGGTAAACGGCGCGGCGGTAAAACTCAACACGGCCCAGGCGCACGTCAGTTTTATCCAGACCACCTGGCTGGAAGAGTTGCTGGGCGTTATTACCAACCCCACCATCGCGCTGCTGCTTATTTCGGTGGGCAGTTTGGCCATTATGTACGAAATCATCCATCCGGGCGTGTATCTCAGCGGCATTCTGGGAGCCATTTTGCTGCTGGTGGGGTTGTACGCCGTGGGCCAGTTGCCTGTAAATTACGCCGGGCTGGCGCTGATTTTTTTGGGGATTGGCCTGTTGGTGGCCGAGCTTTTTACGCCCGCTTTTGGGGCGCTCACCGTGGCGGGTGTGCTGGCCTTTATTTTGGGGGCGATTATTCTATTTAACACCAGCGAGTTTGCCTACGAAGTGCCGTTGCCATCAATTGTGGGCATTCCGCTGGGAATGGCGGTGATTATGGGATTTGGCTTCCGTAAAATATTGCAGGCGATGAAAAAACAGCCCACCACCGGCGTCGAAGCGATGGTGGGCAGCGTGGGCGTTGTCAAAACGGCGCTGGAGCCAACCGGCAGCGTGTTTGCGCAGGGCGAACGCTGGCAGGCCACCAGCGCCGATGGTCAGCCGATTGCGGTGGGCGCTAAAGTAAAAATCATCAAAATTGAAGGCTTGCACCTCACCGTGAAAAAAGCGGAATGAGTTTTTTTAACCTGCTTGACAAACTTCCCGGCTGCTTCTATCATGACCGCGCTAATTTCCAAATTGTGGAGGTTTTGAATGGCAATCAGCCGGGAAGAAGTAGAAACCATTGCCGAACTGGCCAAATTAACCCTGTCCGACGCCGAAAAAACAATGTTTCAGGAGCAGCTTTCCAGCGTGCTGGCCTACGCGCAAGTGCTCCAGCAGCTTGATACCACGGGCATTCCGCCCACCACCAGCGCCATCCCGCTAAACAACGTTATGCGCCCCGACGAAGTGCGGCCTTCGCTGGATAACGAAGCCGCCCTGCTCAACGCGCCCGCTGCCGCCAAACGCAGCTTTAAAGTTAAAGCGGTGCTGGATTAATGGAGGACAAGTTGGAACTCTATAAACTCACCATCCACGCCGCGCAGCAAAAACTCCGCCACGGCGAAATCACCTCGGTTGAATTGACCGCCAGCGTGCTGGAGCGCATTAGCGCCGTTGAAGCCCAAATTGGCGCGTACATCAGCCTGCAACCGGAACTGGCGCTGGATATGGCTCGCCTGGCCGATGAGCGCCGCGCCGCCGGCGAAGACCTGCCGTTGTTGGGCATTCCGCTGGCTATTAAAGATGCCATCATTACCCAGGGCGTGCCCACCACCGCCGGCTCTAAAATTTTAGAAGGCTTTACGCCGCCCTTTGATGCCACCACCGTGCGCCGCCTGCGCGAAGCCGGAGCCGTATTTGTGGGCAAAACCAACACCGATGAGTTTACCATGGGCGGCTCTACGGAATATTCCGCCTATAAACTAACCCACAACCCGTGGAACTTTGAGTGCGTGCCGGGCGGCAGCAGCGGGGGTAGCGCCGCCGCCATTGCCGCTCACGAGGCGCTGGGGGCGCTGGGCACCGATACCGGCGGCAGCATCCGCCAGCCGGCCTCGTTTTGCAGCGTGGTGGGCCTCAAACCCACGTATGGCCGGGTAAGCCGCTACGGAGCCATTGCCCACGGCTCGTCGCTGGACCAGATTGGCCCCATCACCAAAGATGTGGCCGACGCCGCTATTTTGCTCAACGCCATTGCCGGCCCCGACCCGCTGGACGCCACCACCATCAACGCGCCCGTGCCGGATTACACCGCCGCCTGCCGGCCCGGCGATGGGCTGAAAGGCGTGCGCGTGGGCGTGCCGCAGGAATTTTTTGTTGAAGGGATGGAACCGGGGGTTGAGGCCGCCGTTCGCGCCGCCATCAACCAACTGGCCAACCTGGGCGCGGACATTGTTGAGGTGTCGCTGCCGCACACGCAGTACGGCATTGCGGCCTATTATCTCATCTCCACCGCCGAAGCCTCGGCCAACCTGTCGCGCTACGATGGCGCGCGCTTTGGGCTGCGGCAGGAGGGCGCGGATATGTGGGATATGTTCCGCCGCACCCGCGAGGCCGGTTTTGGCCCGGAAGTAAAACGCCGGATTATGCTGGGCACCTACGCCCTGTCGGCGGGCTATTACGATGCCTATTACCTGAAAGCGCAGCAGGTGCGCACGCTGCTCCGCCGCGATTTTGAGCAGGCTTTTGCTCAGGTTGATGTGCTGGTGGCGGCTGTTTCGCCCACCGCCGCTTTTAAACTGGGTGAAAAAGCCAACGATCCGCTGCAAATGTATTTAAGCGATGCGCTGACCGTAACCCTCAACCTGGCCGGCGTGTGCGGTATTTCGGTGCCGTGCGGCTTTTCTAACGGGCTGCCGGTGGGGTTGCAAATCGTCGGCCCGGCGCTGGGTGAAAGCGAGATTTTGCGGGTGGCTTACCAGTACGAGCAAGCCACGCCGTGGCACACCCAGCAGCCCGGTTTGTAAGTTGGAGTTTGGGCAACGTAGCCTTTCAAATCACTCCTCCCCAACTGACAATTTTTTGTAATGCCACTTTTCCCTCCGTAGGTCACGGTTTAAACGTGACCTACGGTTTGGTTTGTTGCAAGGGGAAAATAACGATTGCAAAGAAATATTTGTGTGGTATACTACTATTACTAAATAGAACAAATGTTTTGTAAGGTGATAATGGAACCTTCTGCCAAAAGACCTGCCTTAATTCACAGAACTACATTACTTGATGGTTTTAGAGCTTTGTATCTAACGCACTTACGTTTTGATCCCTTATTAAAAGAGGATAGCTATTCTTGCGGCTATCGGGATGGATTTGAGGCGTCATTACGAGCATTGGCTGAACTAATGGGCATCTCCGCAGAATTGGAAGAAGTAAAAAAACAGAATCAAACCAACTCTATTACCATTCTGAATGGCAATGCAAGAAAAAATGAGGCGGCTACTTAGGCTCTATAATCAAGATTTTGTTGCGCGGTTTGTTTAATTCCTCTTGAAAATGATCCTCATCCGTTTCTCCAAAACCGACTGCCGTAAATTGTCGAACCGTTCCGATTTGAGTTGATTTTGGAGAATTTTTAACCTCCTGCATGCCAAAAACCCTTTTGCACCCATCCACGGCGTCTTTGCAAGTTGATAGTTTGGTTTTTGGGCTTACATCTGGTTTGGGGTCAATCAAATAAACTCTAAATCGTTCTTTTTTCTCAGCCTCTTTACCCAAAAAATCCACTATTGCCTGCGCCCCCTGTTTAATAATATCTGAACAAGGAAAAGTCATTCTATCTATATCACAAAAAAATCCACCCCTTTTTAAATTCTGTAGTTTGTGGAACGAAAGTGGTAATTCGGTTATTCCAGTTCCCTCAATGTTGAATGTTGACAGGTTGTTTAGTCTCCCGATATCTTGGGGGAGAGTTGTGAGTTGTTGGTTATTTTTGAGATTTAATCCCTTCAATTTATGCAGAAAACAAATTTGTGAGGGAAGTTCCGTAATTCTATTGTCATTTAAATCCAAATCTTCAAGATAACTTAAGTTGGCTATGGTTCCTGGAACTTCTGATATTTTATTTTGGCCCAAATTCAACTTTTCAAGACGATGTTTCATGTTGAAAACACGATCAGGAATCTTTTTCATCATCCTTCCGGTTAAATCGAGTGTTGGGTACTTTTGACGGAAAACTCTCAAAATTTCCTCTCGCGCCAGATAAGGAATTTGGGCTTCATCAATGGCCCAATTGATTTCCTGCAACTCTCGTTTCAGTTGAGTTAATTCAGCATTAATGTCTTCAATTTCTATATTCACTACAGGGTCGGTTGAAAAACCAAATAATGCTTTCTTTTCTTCGAGTTTTTGCAGGCGACGTGTTTTTGTTTTAATAACACCTTCCAAATGGATTTTTTTGTATTTTAAATCCATCATATAGATTGACCCCATAGAAATAGCAAAACAAATTATTCTCTCGGATTTTTACCTACATCAACTCTTTCAACTCTAGCGGCATACTGGGAGGTGAGAAAATTTTGGCTCCCTGGCCTTCGGCCAACTTTTTGAGCATATCAATATATTGATGTCCCAAAACGTCATCGGTTAGGCCGCGTCGCCCCAATTGCACAAAAACGGTAGCCAGTTGGATGTCCGTTTCGTCCAACGGTTCTACTTTGTATTTGGCAATAATGGCCAGAATTTCGTCAATTAGTTCATGTTGCGCCCGGTTTCGTTCCTCGGTGATGCGTCTGATGGAACGCGCCTCAGCATCGGATTTTATTTCAAGCATCATGGCTTCTACCATTTCTGGCGGCGGCGTAATCTGCCGGATGTCTATGCCGGTAAAGGTAACGCCGTTGTTTGGCCCAAAGCTGTTGCAGGCAGCCAGAATGGCCTGTTCAATCCGCCGGATTTCGCGCGGGTCGGGGTCTGCGCCGGGAGTTGAGCGGAAAAGTTCATCAAAAGTGCGTTGCATAATCTGGTCGTGCAACTGGGCTGCCGGCGCGCCGCCGCCCAATCCTCGCCAGCCGGCGCCGGTGTTGTTGGCAGCAGCCCTAATCAAGGTGCTGCGATTAACCGCATAGGCGTTTTCGTTGTCGGCAATAACATCAGCCTGTCCCCTATCAGCCGGGGTCAGGCGGTAGCCAATGCCCACCACAATATTCAACGGGATGTGATCCCGGGTGAGCACATTTTCCACGGTTTTCAACTCAAACTGCGGGCGCAAATCAAATATCTCGCGGATTTTCTCATTCCGTTTGGTCATCCATACGCCGGGGCCGCACACCTGCGTAATTTTACCGCCGCGCTGCAACACCACCGCGTTACCCGGATCAACAATAACTTTGCCCGGCCCGCCCAACTCTTTCATCACCCCGCCGGGGCGAGTGGTGGTGACTTGCCCGCCACTAACCACCAGCCAGTCATACTGAATATTGAGAACCAACGACAAAAGTGACCGGAAGGCCTGCCACACTGTAATGCCCTCGGCGGTCTGGATTGATAACACATAAACGCCGGCCACATAAATGGTAATCAGCGCAAAAATGGTGGTTGCTACGGTGGAAATGAGAAATCCTAGCAATAATGCAATGAATTGTTGCTCCATCGCTACATCCCAATCTGTGGGTGGGTGAATCTCTTGCAAGCGTTGTCCCATCATCCAAGTACCGACCCCCAACATCAGATCAAATACTGCCCCAAAAACCCAACGAGCACGGCTAGCCTCGTCCTCACTGAAAATAGCCCAAAACAGCATCGCCAGTAGCAAAATACCAATCCCAATCCACAAGGTATAACTAAATGGCGCAAACAACAAGATAATAGCTATTACCAAAACAATCAAAAACAGAATTTGTAATAACATGGTTCACTCTTTATCGAATAGGTAAAAATTTATTTAATAGAGGTAAGATATCTCGTGTCGTCCATAATAACGACAAATAATAAAAACAAAGGGGCTTCTTAGGCTGATAGAACAGCATTGCAAGAAGCCCCATTTGACTATTAAACATACGGTGAGAATGACCAAACATTAGGGAGAACCAACGGTGTTCTCAAGGTGATATTTTTAATTGTTATCAATCATGAAAAATTGCAACAGCCTCAATACAGTTTGTAACCTTCGTTCCTGACTGAAGATTTATCGTTATATCAAACACAATATTATTAGTGTAACTTTACACGATTATTGACGCCTGGGGAAGTGACAAATGTCACCAGAAATTGGTACAATTTGTCACAAATGAGTGTAACGGATGGCTTTGTTTTTTAACATAGTAAAAAAGTACGCCCCACCGAGCGTATTTTTTATGCCAAAAAAGCCGCCAACCGGCGCGTAAATTGCTCCGGCTGCTCAAAATGAACGTTGTGCCCGGCCTGCGGCACCAGTTCAACGGTGGCCTGGGGAATTTGGGCCGCCATTTGGGTTGCCAACGCGCTAAATTTGGCATCGAGCGCGCCGGCCAGCAGCAATACCGGCATGGGCAGGCCGGCCAGGTTATCCCATAGCGGTGGCTGCCGCCCCGGACTCAACTGGCTGATGGCTGCGGCTAACCCCTGGGCGTTATTTTGCCGGCGACGCTCTTTTAACGCCGCCAAACGCCGTGGATTGTTTTTGAGGGTGCTGAACAAATCAAGCTGATACCACTGCTCCACAAATTCGGCCAGGTTGCCGGCGCGGAGTTGTTCGGCGCGGCGGTCATCCAGTTCGGCCCGCTGCTGCCGGGCGGCGGGGTCAACCAGGCCGGGGCTGGCCCCTTCGAGCGCCAGCCTGTCTACCAAATGCGGGTACCGGGTGGCAAAATAAAGCGCCAGCCGCCCGCCCAGCGAATAACCCACCAACTTAACCGGCCCGCCGCCCCACAAATCCACCAATTGCCGCAATTCCGCCGTAACGGCATCAAAATTAAGCGGCTGGCTAAAATTAAGGTGATGCCCATGCCCCGGTAAATCCGGGAGAATGCAGGCGTATTTTTTAGATAGGGGTTGGGCGATGGGCAGCCAATCTGCGCCGCTGCCCATAAAACCGTGCAAAAAAAGCACCGGCGGGCGGCGTACATGGCCAAGTTGTTGGTAAGGCCAGCTCATTGCGGGGCCGGCGATTGAGCCAGCACTTGCGCCAAATCGCGGCGCAGGCCGGCGGGGTCAAAACCAAAGGGGTAGGTTAGCAGCAGTTGTTGCTGCGGGGTAATCAAATACAACCGGGCGGTGTGGTTAACCAGATAGCCCGCCGCCGAGTTGCTCACCGTTTGTTTTTGGGCGGCGGCACCAAAAGGCTGCATCACCTGTTGGATTTTGGCGTAATCATCCGTTAGCCCAATGAATTGGGGGCTGAAATTATCCAGGTATTGGCGCAGCGCGGCGGGCGTGTCGCGGTCGGGGTCAACGGTAATAAACACCACGTTTACCCGGTTGCGGTCTTTAAAATCGGCCAGAACATTTTTTACCTCGGCCATTGTGGTGGGGCATACATCCGGGCAAAAGGTGTAGCCAAAAAATAACAGCACCACGTTTCCGCGCAAATCGCTTAAATGGAAGGGCTGCTGGCTGGTATCCAGCAACTCAAAATCGGCCAGAGGTTGCGGCGGGTCAAACAACGTGCCGGAATACTCGTACTTTGAGGCGCACGCCGCGCCAACCACCGCCGCCAGTACCAGCATCAGGCTAATAACTACAACTTTTTTGTAACCCATTGCGCCTCTCCCCATCTGGTAAGCTTTGCCAAAAGATTGTCCAATTTTTCACCGCTTTGTCAAGTAGCCGGCAACCTGTTTTAGAAACGGAGCAATTTACGGTTTAGTCAGTTTATGGTATCATGCTCCTGTACTTCACCAACCAGCAGGAGGGCAGCCCTTTATGAAAGCGGTTGTCATGGCCGGGGGCGCGGGGTCTCGTTTGCGACCGCTCACCATACAAAGGCCCAAACCGATGATCCCCATTGTAAACAAGCCGGTAATGGGGCACATACTGGATTTACTGAAAAACCACAACATTACCGAAGTTGTGGTGACGGTACAATACCTGGCCGATTTTATTCAGGACTTTTTTGGTGACGGCTCCAGCTTGGGGATGAAAATCCACTATAGCGTTGAAGAAACTCCGCTGGGCACGGCCGGCAGTGTAAAAAATGCGCAGGAATTTTTAGACGACACTTTTTTGGTGATCAGCGGCGACGCCCTGACCAATTTTGATTTAACCAAACTGGTTAACTACCACAAAAACGCCAACACTCTGGCCACGCTGGCATTGTATAACGTATCCAACCCGGTTGAATACGGGGTGATTACCATTAACAGCAGCGGCCACATTACCCGGTTTCAAGAAAAACCCAGTCGCGGCAACGTTATGTCAGATTACGTCAATACCGGCCTTTACGTCTTAGAGCCGGAAATACTGGATTACGTGCCGCTAAACACTCCATTTGATTTTGCCAAAGACCTGTTCAAAATGCTGCACGAGCGCGGTTATCCCCTGCACGGCTTCATTGCCGATGGCTACTGGTGCGATGTGGGCAACATCCCCGAATATATGCGGGCCACCGCCAACGCCCTTGAAGGCCAAATACCGGGCATGGATTTGGGCAATTATATGGGTGATGGTATTTGGGCCGGCCAGGATGTGGAAATTGCGCCATCGGCTTACCTGAAGGGGCCAATTTATTTGGGCAACGCCGTGCAAATTAAAAACGGCGCGGTAATTTTAGGGCCAACCGTAATCCGCGATTACACCGTGGTGGATAACGAAGCCCAAATTGACCGCTCAATTTTGTGGCGCAACTGCTACATTGGTGAGCGCGTTCAAACCAGCGGGGCGGTGGTTTTGCGCCAGTGCAGCCTAAAATCATACGCCACCGTGTTTGAAAGCGCCGTTATTGGCGATGGCACCATCATTGGCGAAGGCGCGGTGATTCACCCCAGCGTAAAAATTTGGCCCGGCAAAGAAGTAGAACCCGGCGCTATTGTGAACAGCAGCATCATTTGGGGGTCGCAGGGGCGGCGGGTGTTGTTTGGCCGGTACGGCGTAACGGGCGTGGTGAATATTGACCTCACCCCGGAGTTCAGCGCCAAACTGGGGGCCGCCTTTGGCGCAACCCTGCCCAAAGGCTCCATTGTTACCATCAACCGCGACATGCACCGCAGCCCGCGTATGATCAAACGCGCCATCATCTCCGGATTGCCCTCGGCGGGCATTAACACTTGGGATTTGGGCAGCCAGCCCATTCCGGTGGCCCGTTACTACACCAAAATCAGCAACGCCGAAGGCAGCGTGCACGTGCGGCTATCGCCGTTTGACCAGCGCGTGGTTGACATTCGGTTTATGGACCGTGACGGCCTCAACCTGAGTAAAAATGCCGAACGCACCATTGAGCGGATTTTTTTTAGAGAGGATTTTCGGCGGGTTTACCTGGAAGATATTGGCAGCATTGAATACGCCGAGCGGGTAAAAGAGCGGTACATCGAGGATTTTCTCAAGCACCTCAACACCAAAGCCATTCAGGATGCCCAGTTTAATTTGGTGGTTAATTATTCTGATGCGCCAATTGCCAGTGTGTTGCCCATCATTTTAGAGCAACTAAAATGCAACGTTGTCGCCCTTAACTCTAATATTGATATTACCAAATCTTTTCCGGATCAGGCGCAGTTTCAAAACACCTTCAAGCAGATGCAGTTGATTACCACCGCGTTGGGAGCGCAATTGGGCGCTCATATAGACCCCGGCGGCGAAAAAATCCAGATTGTGGATGACCGGGGCAAATTGCTCAAAGGTATTACCGCCTGCGCCGTAATGACCGAGCTGGCCCTGCGCGATGCGCCCGGTAGTTCTATCGCGGTGCCGGTAAATCTGCCCAACATTTTTGAAAAAATTGCCAAACGTTACGGCGGGCGCATTATCCGCACCGATATGGAATCTGATGCGTTGATTCACGCCACCCACACCAAAAACGTAATTATGGGCGCTAACGGCAAAGGCAACTTCATCTTTCCGGATTTTCAATGTGCCTACGATGGCATGATGGCAGTGGCCAAACTGCTGGAATTTTTGGCTACGCAACGGGTGGCTATCAGTGATGTGGCGCTCAATTTGCCGCCGTTTTACCTGGCCGACCGGCGCGTATCGTGCATTTGGGAAGCCAAGCCCAAAGTAATGCGGCTCATCAACGAAAAGTTTGACGGGTACACCAATCAAACGCAACACGGCATCAAGGTAAATTTGGGGGCCGACAAATGGGTGTTGATTGTGCCCGACCCCGATCAACCCTACTTTCGGGTAACTACCGAAGCCGAATCGCAGGTGGAAGCCGAGGCATTGGCCGACGAGTACGCCCAAATCATTGAAAAAATCTCGCCGCTGGAATAAAAGAAAATAAAAAGAGCCGCGTGGTAGCAACGCGGCTCTTTTGAGGTAAAAACCTGGCAAACTAAATAACTTCGGCCACAGCGCCTTCGGCTTCGAGTTTGGCTTTGGCGTCGGCAGCAACTTCTTTGGAAACGCCTTCCAGCACTTTGGTCGGAGCGCTATCAACCAAATCTTTGGCTTCTTTCAGGCCCAAGTCAGAGCGAACGGTGCGCACGGCTTTGATAACCTGAATCTTTTTGGCCCCAACGTCTTTCAGGACTACGTCAAATTCGGTTTTTTCTTCAACTTCTTCTACCGCAGCGGCGGCACCAGCGCCGGGGGCAACCATTACGGCAGCCGGAGCAGCAGCGCTAACGCCCCATTTTTCTTCCAACATTTTGGTTAATTCAGCAGCTTCCAGTACGGTGAGCTGGCTCAATTCTTCAACGATTTTAGCAAGATCTGCCATTTTAAACTCCTCTACTTTTTCTTTTTCTAACTAGAATGATTAATTTTTTTCAGATTAGGCTTCAGCGGGAGCCGGTTCGGCTTCTTTTTCAGCGTAAGCGTTCACCACATTGATCAACTGGCGCACGCCGCCGGCTACTACCCCAACCAACTGGCTTGCCGGGGAGTTGATGAGGCCCAGCAATTGCGCCCGCAATACATCGAGCGACGGCAACGAAGCCAGTTGTTTAACCGAATCTCCGTTAATAACCCGTTGGCCCATTAAACCGCCCTTAACTTGCAGGGCATCGTTGTCTTTTGCAAAGTCGGTCACAGCTTTAGCTACGCCGGGAACGTTTCGGGCGCAAAAACCAATTCCTATCGGGCCGGTTAACATGTTATCAATGCTGGGCCAGCCAGCTTCTTGCAACGCTCGTCTGGCCAGCGTGTTTTTCACCACCGCAAAACTGCCGTCGGCGGCCCGGATTTTATTCCGCAGGGCTTGGATTTGGGGCACAGTCAAACCGCGATACCCGGTAACAATAATGGCATCGCTGTTTTTAATCTGTTCCGCATAGTAAGCAATAAGCTGTTCCTTTTTTTCACGTAATATAGCCAAGTTTTTTGCCTCCTTTCTTGACAAATAAAAAAAGTCTCTGCCCAACCGAGATAGAGACTTTAAAGAGTAACGCAATAAATATTGCTTGCAAAAGCATCAGATAAAGTTTCTACCTCGGCGGGCTGGGCTACCAATTAAGCGCAAAAGCGCGCCTGCTGTCTACGGTAAACTAATATTCAATTTAAAAGCTGGTTTCAGCCCACTTTTAAGGCCGCAGCCTGGGTGGGTTCTACCTTTACCCCAGGCCCCATGGTGGCGCTGAGGGTGACACGTTTAATATAGATGCCTTTGGAGGCAGACGGTTTAGCCTGCACTACCGCTTCCATCAATGCCGACAGGTTTTTGAGCAGCGCTTCGTTAGAAAACTCGGCTTTGCCGATTGGCACGTGAATGTTGGCGGTTCTGTCCAGGCGGAATTCCACCCGGCCAGATTTCAGTTCGGCCACCACGCGGTCAACATCCTGGCCCGGTACTACCGTGCCAGCTTTGGGGCTGGGCATCAACCCGCGCGGCCCCAACAATCGCCCCAACTTACCAACTTTAGCCATAACGTTGGGAGTAGCAACGGATACGTCAAAATCAAACCAACCACCTTGGATTTTTTCAACGTATTCATCCGTACCGGCGTAGTCGGCTCCGGCATCGAGCGCCCGTTTTTGGTCTTCGCCTTCGGCAAAAACCATCACCCGGACAATTTTACCGGTTCCGTTAGGTAATTGCACCGTAGACCGAATCTGCTGGTCGGCTTTGCGGGGGTCCAGCCCCATGCGCAGGTGAGCCTCGATGGTGGCGTTAAACTTGGAATACGAAGTTTTCCGCACCAAGTCTACGGCTTCTTCCGGGGTATAAAACTTTTGTAAATCTACTAACTTTACTACTTCTTGATATTTTTTGCCTCGTTTAGGCATGTTACCCTCCTAAAGGTGGTGTTGGCGGGTTTAGACAACCCTCCCACTAAAACGGCTTAAATAATTAACCTTCTATGGTGATGCCCATGCTGCGGGCAGCGCCTTCAACCTGCAACATTGCGCCATCAAGATCAATCGCGTTCATGTCTTGCAGTTTGGTTTGGGCGATTTCGCGCACCTGGGCTTTGGAAATTTTGCCCACTTTTTGCCGGTTGGGTACACCGGAGCCTTTGGTCAGACCGGCGGCTTTTTTCAACAGGTCGCTAACGGGCGGAGCTTTGGTGATGAATGAAAATGTTTGGTCGGTGAAAATAGTAACTTCAGCCGGGACAATAGACCCAATCATACCCTGGGTTCTGGCATTGTATTCTTTGCAGAAAGCCATGATATTGATCTGGTGCGGCCCCAAAGCCGTACCTACGGGCGGCGCTGGGTTAGCTTTGCCCGCCGGAATTTGCAATTTTACAACTGCTTTTATTTTTTTTGCCATATTCAGTCCTTCCTACTATTTACAGGCGGCTCTAACTCGGAGCTTTCCTAAATCAGGCCCGTTCTACTTGCAAAAAGTCGAGTTCAATCGGGGTTTCACGCCCAAAAAAGTTTACCAACACCCGCACCCGGGCACGATCCAGATCAATCTCATCAACGGTCCCCATAAAATCTTCAAACGGACCTTCCACAATCCGAACCTTTTCGCCCACTTTGAAACTAACTTTGATTTTGGGCGCTTCCGCTTCCATCCGTTTGAGGATTTTATCAACCTCGTCGGGCCGAAGTGGTGTGGGTTTATTCCCAGAGCCAACAAAGCCCGTAACTCCCGGCGTATTCCTGACTACGTACCACGAGTCTTCGTCAAGAATCATCTCAACCAAAATGTATCCCGGAAAAACACGCCGCTCAATCGTGCGGCGATGCCCGTCTTTTAGTTCAACTTCTTCCTCGGTGGGCACCACAACCTGAAAAATTTTGTCCTGCATGCCCATCGATTCAATCCGGTGCCTGAGGTTTTTCTCAACCTTGTTCTCGTAACCGGAATAGCTATGCACTACATACCATTCTGTGCCAGGGGGGTTAGGTTTAGAGTGCGACCCAGCTTCACCGTCTTCGGTATCAACCAAGCTTTCTGCCGCCTTTTCGGGGGCAGTTTCTTTTACCGATTTGTCGGCTTTTTTTGCACTGTCCTTTTGCTTATCAGCCATAACCCTCTCTCAATACTCAAACCTAATTAAGCTTCCTGGCTGTTATAGTAAAATGCGGCAATGCCGGCAACGAATAAAACAACCGCTATCCCAATTCTAATCCAATCACTAATGATGATACCCGCCACAACCACTTGGAAGAGATAATCGAGCGCCCCCAAGAAAAAAGCCATTACCAGTGTAACCATCACAATGATAGCGGTTAGATTTTGGGTTTCGTCTCGGGTTGGCCAAGTTACTCGACGCAATTCGGCGCGGGTATCATAAAAGTATTTTACAACTGCATTAGGTTCACTGTCCGAACTTGTTGA
Source organism: uncultured Caldilineaceae bacterium (assembly GCA_964517605.1). GTDB lineage: Bacteria > Chloroflexota > Anaerolineae > 4572-78 > J111 > J095. The sequence goes on from CAZFCE010000015.1 coordinate 124,725, forward strand.
AGCTGGACGTAATCTTGATTTAGCCACCCTGAATACCTCAACAATTCTTACTTGGTTTCGCGATGCAGCCGATGTACCCGGCATCGCGGACAATATTTATTTAATTCTATCCGGCTTGGGTCATTGCGCCGATTTTTTTCGGAGGTGTAATTCCGTTCGCCACATTCCGTACAAGCCAGGGTTGCCACAATTCGTATCGCTTTTTTAGCCATAATTCATTAAAAAGAGGGCAGAGAAGATTTTTAACACCTTCCCAACCCTCTGACTCCTTTCTACTCAATCAAAGCCAGATTCGTTGCTTGCTAATTTACCAAACTATTCGATAATTTTGGTGATGAACCCGGCGCCAACGGTCCGGCCACCTTCACGAATGGCAAACTTCGACCCTTCTTCCAACGCCA
>CAZFCE010000016.1:0-98618 GCA_964517605.1 uncultured Caldilineaceae bacterium
CCTCGGAAGAGACCATGCCTTCATTATTCAGTTAGAAAAGTGCAAACATAGTCGGTAACAACTGCCGATTATATCAAGCGGAAAAATAAGTCGTTCCGGAGGTAAATATGGCTACATGTGAATGTTTAAAAAGTTGCCCGTTTTTTAATGACCAAATGGCAGATGCTCCCACCACCGCCGACCGGTTGAAGAAGCATTTTTGCCTGGGCGATAACAATGAGTGCGCCCGTTATTTGGTATATAAAGCCCTGGGCAAACAAAAAGTCCCTGCTAATTTGTTTCCGCATAATCTGGAAAAAGCGCTGAGCATTCTGTCCGCCGGTTAATTTGCCAGCCGGCGGTATGCCCCGGTTTCGCCGGTAGATAGCTCAAACGACATGGTAACGGCATTGGTAGCGGTGATAAATTTTAGCGGGGTGAGCAGCCCAAAACCGTTACCCACCACAAACTGGCCCGGTTGGGCGGTGGCCCACAACTGCCAGCCGTAATCGCCGCGAGTGGCCCACAACGTGCCATCGGCATGCCGGGCCACCTGCCAGCCATTTTGATAGTTGCCCAGCCACGGCGAGGCCGCCTCGGCGGTGATGGTGGGCGAGAGCGGCGCGCGCGCCTGGGGCAAGCCGGTAGCCATAAACGTTGTCCACTGCCGGCGAAAGTATTCCCCGGCATCGGCGTTAAGGCCAAACAGCGATTCCACAAAATGGTAGCGCGTGCTGTTGGCAAAGCCGTAAGAAACGTTGCGATTGGTTAAAACCACCAGCCCAATGTTGGCCTGTGGCAACAACACCAACAACGATTTAAAGCCCAACACATCGCCATCGTGCCAGAGCATTTCAACCCCGTGGTAATTTTCTACAAACCAGCCCATGGCGTAATTGCTGCCGGGATAAAGCTCAACGCCGGGCCGCCACGTTTCGGTAAGGTTTTGCTCCGAAACCACCCGCCGCCCACCGGGAGCCACGCCGCGCGCCAGTTCCGTTTGCACCAGCCGGGCCAAATCCATGAGGCTGGCATTTATACCGCCCGCCGGATCAATACCGGGATCGGTGTGAAAATAGGTGGGCACGGTTTCGCCGGCCAACGTAAAATCGTGCGGCGTGGCGTGGTTGGGATTGGCCTGCACGGCGGCAACATCAAAGGTGGCGCCGGCCATGCCAACCGGCGCAAACACCCGCTGCTGCATCAACTGCGGATAAAATTTGCCCAATTGACCCCATTGCCCGCCGGCAGCCAGCGCGGCCACAAAGCCGGCGGTAGCCACAGCCTGATTGTTGTAGGCAAATTGCTCGCCGGGCGAGGCCGGTAACGGCAGGCCCGCCAGCGATTGCATAACCTGTTCGGCGGTCATGCCGCTGCCGCTCCACACCAAATCGGCGCGGGGCAGGCCGCTATCCATGCCCAGCAAATTGCGCAGCCGCAGCCGGGCCGCCACGTCGGCATCCGACAAAGCAAACGCGGGCCACAACTCAAGCACCCGGTCATCCCAATTTAAGCGATGGTCATCCACCAGCGTGGCAATCAGCAGCGAGTTCATGGTTTTGGTGGTAGAACCGATGCCAAAAACGGTTTCGGGCGTAACCGGCGCAGGCTGGCCCACCTGCCGCACCCCCAACCCCTGCGCCAGCGCAATTTGATTATTATGCACCACGGCCAGCGCCACACCGGGAATGCCAAAATGGTGGCGGGAGTCCTCAATGTAGGCTCCAAAATTGGCCAGCCAGCGGGCAGAAATGGGGACGATGGCGGCAGCCTCCGGCGGCGGGTGACCGGCGGCCAGATATTCGGCGCGGAGAGACTCAATTTGCGCCGGAGCGGGCAGGGTTAACACCTGGCCGGGCGGCGCGGCGTAAGGGCTAACGCCGGAAGCGGCGTTGGCCTGATAAATGGCCGGCCAGGCCAGCGGGTCACGGTAATATTTATCGGCCAGCTGGGGCAGCGAGTCATCGGCCTGCACCGTGTAACGGGCCGGCGGAGTATCGGCGCGGGCAGAAGCGGCGGCCATCCCTATAAAAATAATGGCAAACAGCAAAATTTTTGGGTGCATGGGTTAAACCGGAACCGGTTAAAAATTTACGCTATAATTATAGCCAGGCGTTGGACATGGTTAAAACTTTCCGCCGGCCCCAACGTAATGAAACCAAAACCGGCGGCGCGCTGTACCGCCCCAACCAATCGAGGTGATGCCATGAAATTTGCTCCATTTTTATCCCAAAAACCAGCCGATTTATCCACCAAACAGATTATTGGCCTGATTGGGCTGGCGGCGGTGGCGTCGCTGGGGGTGTTGCTGCTGCCGCTGCTGGGCTACCCGTTCCGCCTGCTGCTAACCATTGTGCACGAGTTAAGCCACGGCCTGGCGGCGATTATAACCGGCGGCAGTTTTTTGCGGTTTGTGGTGTACCCTAACGGCTCCGGGCTGGCCTACACCAGCGGCGGCTGGCGGCTGATTATAATTCCGGCGGGCTACCTGGGCGTGGCGCTGTTTGGGGCCGGGCTGATTTTACTGGGGCGGAGCTACCGTTTAAGCCGGGCGGCGCTGGCGCTGATTGGCGCGTTGATGCTGTTGCTGGCGCTGCGCTACGGCCTACCCACCATGTTTGCCGGCGAACTGGGGGCCGGGCTGCTCACCACCGTTAGCGGAACGCTTTTGGGCGGGCTGCTGCTGGCGGCGGCTATCAAATCGCCGCCGGGTGGCATCATTTTTTTGCAACATTTGATTGCCTTTCAGGCCGCGCTCACGGCGCTAACGGATTTGCTGGGGCTGATTGGGCTATCGGCCCAACTGTTCAATTCTCCGGCCAACGATGCTCAATCTATGGCGGAACTCACCTACATTCCGGCGGTGATTTGGGCGCTGCTGTGGGCGGTGAGCGCGGCGGGGTTACTGGGCTGGGCCATCTGGCGAACCTGGCTGCGGCCGGTTGTGCGGGCAGCGTGATGAGAAATATAGAAATTTATCAGCTTGCTGAAGTTGAGTTTTTTTGAGTTTTCGTATTTTTCTCTCGACTCTTTGATTTGATTTTAATTTTGTTTTGCAGTACAATTGTTCTTATTTGCTTGTTTACACAAAATAGGGTAACTTTTTCTGTTTTACCACTACATATCGTACCTCACAAATACCGTAAACCTCGATTTAAAATATAGTTTAGCAGCCTAAAAATAGCGATGCAACAAGATAGTCAGGCGACAATCGAACAGCTTTATGAGGATTTAGGATTCTCGGCGAGCGAAAATTTTGTTACAACTGAAAATGTTTCGCTAAATAACTATCCTCAAAAAATAATTTTTGAATCAGCCCGAAGTAAATTGGGGGTTGATTCTGTTTTCTTTTACAAATCTCCGGGAAGCGACACAAGCGTACCTTATATTTATTTCAGTCGCCTGGAGGGATACAATCCGGCTGAAGTAGCAAAACAACTGGCAGATTTACATAAGTTGGCTTGGAATATGGGCCGCGCTCCCGTCTTGTTTGTTGCCTTGCCTGCCGGCCAAGTTCTGATTTATGATACCTACCATCCCCCCACCGATGTTTTACCCAACCAGAAATATGAAACCGGGTTAATAGATAACCTTAATATTTTTTCCGAAATCGAAAAAGAGAGAAGGAAATTATCTGAGTATCATCGTCAAGAATTTGAGTCTGGTCGGTTTTGGTTGCAACACAGACAAAGATTTGACCCCAAAAACCGAGCTGACCAAACCCTTTTGAGCAATCTTAAGGTTATGCGTCAAGAAATATTGAGTTCATTTCTAAAAGATGGTGTGCCACTGGCGGAAGCGTCAGAGATTACGCACACATTGTTAGGGCGATCAATTTTTATCAAGTATCTGGAGGATCGTCGTGATTCATCAGGAAAAAACGTATTCCCGGATACTTTTTTTGAGGGTTTTTACTCCGGCGCAACCCGTTTCACTGATGTGTTAGTTAATGTTCAGGCCGCGATAAAGCTATTTGATTTCCTCAATGAAAAATTTAACGGCGATCTTTTTCCTGTTGAAAAAGCGGAACGAAAATACCTGACGAAAAAACAATTAGATGGATTAAAGCTGTTTTTGACGGGTGAAGCAGAGTTGAGTAGTGGTCAACTTGGACTATGGAAGTTTTACTCATTTGAAGTGATTCCGATTGAATTCATCAGCAGTATCTATGAAGAATTTTTCTACATTCGACAGAAAGAACAAAGTGGCGAAAAACCGACAAAAAGTGGAACTCATTACACGCCACACTATCTGGTTGAATTTTTAGTTGATGAAGTGTTTCCCTGGTTGGGGATCGGGACTGATTTTAAAGCTTTGGATCCGGCATGTGGTTCAGGTATATTTTTGGTTGAAATTTACCGGCGACTTATCGCTCATTGGCATCAGGCTAATCCCAACCAACAGATAACGCACACGCACCTTGAAAAGTTACTCACTGAAAATATTTTTGGCGTCGATTCAAATACAGAAGCCATTCGAGTTGCAGCGTTCAGTCTCTATTTAACCTTTTGCGATTTCCTGGAACCCCGCCATATTTGGAAACATGTAAAATTTCCCAGTCTAAAGTGTCAAAACCTTTTCCCAATAGATTTTTTTGAAGAAGATGTCTCTTTTGAACAAAATTATGATCTGGTTATTGGCAATCCACCCTGGCAGAGTGAACTGACGCCAGCCGCTGAAAAATATCGAACCAAAGTGGCTGAGGATTTTCCGGCAAGGCAGGTTGCCCCCGATAATCAAATTGCGCTGGCGTTTCTGTGGCGCAGCGCCGAACTTTGTCAATCTGATGGCGAAGTTTGTTTATTGCTGCCCAGTAAAGGGTTATTATTTAACCGTTCTGGCACGCATCGGGATTTCCGGCAAGCTTTTTTTAGTTCATTTCACATAAAAACCATTATTAACTTCTCTGCCTCCCGGCATATTCTTTTCGAAAAGGCGGTTGGGCCGGGGGCAGCTATCTTTTTTTCCCCTCACCCCCCCAACGATAGCGAACCAATTCTTTACTGTTCGCCCAAACCTACCCATTCGATTGAAGACAAATGGCAAATAACCATTGAACCTCAGGATATTAATCTTCTCCCCCGAACCGAAGCCCTCCAAAATGATATTATTTGGAAGGTAGCTATGTGGGGCGGCCCCAGAGATTATGAGTTGATTAAAAAATTGATGGCCCCACCGTATCAATCTTTAGCACAAGTATGTGATGAGAAAGGATGGATTCATGGCGAGGGGATGATTATCGGAAACCCCAAAAGGCGAAAAACTGATACGTCTTGGCTACTTGGAAAACCATTTGTAGCCAGCCAGAACATAAAACGTTTTGTAGCTGACGAAACAAAGTATCCATTATTTGACATACAAAAAGTATACGGTGCTGCAAAAACTAAAAAGGGGATTTTTCAAGGACCGCATATACTTGTGAAACAGAGTCCGGTAGCTGGTGAGATAGGTTTTCGAGCCACATTATTCAAAAACGACGTAGTATTTAAAGATGCTTTTGTTGGCATCAACAACCCACAGGGAGACATAAATTTACTAGCGCCTTATTGCGTTGCACTTAATAGCAGGGTCCCTCTCTATTTTTCACTTATGACAAGTAGAAGATGGCTAGTGGAGCGCGACGAGTTAAATAAAGAAGAGGTTATGAGTTTTCCATTGCCAGTAAATTTGTTTGACGAGGCCGTTACATATGATGACCTGCAACAACTTTCTGATGATTCTAACTGGGAAATACGAGTTGGTGATTTAATAGAAAAACTCTATAACCTTTCCGAAGACGAACTTATACTTATAAATGATGCCATCAACTATACGTTAGATTACTTCCGTCGAAAGCAAAAATCCCCAGCCGCTAACCCAACTTATGACAAGTCTGAGGGTGAACGCATTTTGATAGAATATGTCAACTTAGCTCAGAAAACACTACAAAATTCATTTGGGCAACAATTTACCCCTACCATTTTCCAGAGCAAGGCCACCTCACTCCGAGTTGTGGCGCTGAAATTGAGCGACGTTACGGTCAATCAAAATATTATCATCGAAGAATCGCAGCAAGCTCTGGATCAGGCATTGAACAATATAAATGACTATTTGCAAGAACAGCGTTCCCCTAACCTTTTCATCCAGCGAAATATGCGAACTTACATCGGCAAAACTATATATATCATCAAACCTGACCAACGACGTTACTGGACAAAATCAATGGCCTTGCGGGATGCCGATGAAATTTACATAGATGTTATGGAAGCCTGGAGTTCATAATCCTTGAGCCTGCGTCACTTTGCCATTCACCGCCCTAGTCCTACAGATGACTTTTTAGAGATACTCGGTCCTGGTGGTATCAGAGTTTTGCTAAAAATAATACGTGATGCCTATATCAGCCTATACCAACAGAATAGTATCACTCTTGTTATGAACGAAAATGAAATAACAGAAAAATTATTCTTATTGGTATTGCAACGGTGGCGAGATAATCGCAGAATCCCGTCATCAATTAGCCCGATCCATGAGAAACAGGACAGGAGCAACGCCGATAAATGTGGCAGACCTCCTACTATTGATTTTTGTTTTGAAGGTGATTGGGATACACAAGCTTACTTTGGCGCTGAATGTAAACTTATAGAAGCAAATAACAAAACCCTGTGTAACAAATATGTTAATCAAGGAGTTGATAGATACCTGAGTGGCAAAAAATACAATCCCAGGTGTCCAGAAGGCGCAATGGTCGGCTATATCCGCCAAACAAAATGTACTGATGTGGCACAAGAAATTCACGTTCGTTTACAATCTTTGGCAGGGACTCCGACTTTGAACAAAACAGATTGGTTGCTCCCGTTTGAAGAACACTACTTCTCAAACCATCAACGCCAACCGGACAATTCTCCGTTCACCATTCATCACCTTCTCTTTCATTTTAGTCCACTGCTCTAGCTCCTAATTTTCTTATGGTACTCCGTTATTTTTTGCGGGGTATTCCCCATTTTGTCCCATTCTGTGGTATAATAATAAATATACTCTAAAACATTTGTTCTAGTATTCCTCCACAATATCTGGATTGTTATTCCCAAAAAGCACTATATTTAGGGGTTGGACCGGCGTAAACCACGTTCTGGTGCGGTTTAACAGCGAGGCGCGTTATGTCTGATTTTTGCCATCTTCACTGTCACAGCGAATATTCCCTGCTCGATGGCCTGGGCCGCACCAAAGACCTGGCCAAAGAAGCCGCCCGGCTGGGCCAGCCGGCGCTGGCCATCACCGACCACGGCGTAATGCACGGCGCGGTGGAGTTTTTTCGCAACTGTAAAAAAAATGGCGTCAAACCCATCATCGGCGTTGAGGCGTATTTAACCCCGTTTGGCCGCAAAATGACCGGCACCGACCCGGTAAAGGACAAAGCGCGCCACCACCTGCTGCTGCTGGCCCAGAATATGACCGGCTACAAGAACCTGCTCAAAATTTGCAGCGATGCCCAACTGAACGGCTTTTACTACAAGCCCCGCATTGATGCCGATTACCTGGCCGCCCACAGTGACGGCATCATTTGCACCACCGGCTGCATGGCCGCCGAAATTCCCTACCTGCTCAACCCCGAAGATGGCCGCCCGCCCCAACCCGAACTGGCAATGGAGCGGCTAAAGTGGTATTTGGAGGTATTTGGTCGCGACCGCTTTTTTATTGAGCTGCAAGAACACAACATTCCGGCGCTAACGGCCATCAACAAAACCCTGTTTGAGTGGGGCAAAAAGTACGGCCTGGAATTTTTAGTTACCAACGATGTGCACTACGTTACCGCGCAAGATGCCCAAGCCCACGACACCCTGTTGTGCGTGCAAACCAACGCCCTTATTACCCAGCAAAACCGGATGAAACTATCAGACCACGGCTTTTACTTAAAAAGCGAAGCCGAAATGCGCCACCTGTTCCAACCGCTAACCGATATGCCCAACAGCGCCTTTACCAACTCGCTGAAAATTGCCGAAATGTGCGAAGTAAACCTGGAGGACGATAGTTTTCACCTGCCGGATGTGTTTGAATTTGCGAATGACGAATTGCGAATTGCGAATGACGAATTACAAGCGACGAACGACAAAGACTCGTCACTCGTAATTCGTCATTCGTCGCTTGAGGTGCAGCACCTGTCTCTCGCGCCGTGGCTGGCGCAAATTCCGGCGGAGTTTATCGCGGCCAAAGATTACGCCGGCGCGTTGCGCCACCTCACCGATAAAGGGCTGGTGGACCGCTACGGCGACCTGGCGGACTCCGAGGCCGTGCAAAAACGCAAGGAACACGAACTGGCCATCATCAACCGGATGGGCTTTGCCGTGTACTACCTGATTGTGTGGGATTTGTGCGAATACGCCCGCTCACAAAATATCTGGTGGAACGTGCGCGGCTCCGGGGCCGGCAGCATTGTGGCCTACGCCACCGGCATCACCCTGATTGACCCGCTGCGCCACAACCTTATTTTTGAGCGATTTCTCAACCCCGGCCGCATTTCCATGCCCGATTTTGACCTGGACTACCCCGACGACCAGCGCGAGTTGATGATTGCCTACACCCGCCGCCGCTACGGCGACAAGCGCGTGGCCCAGATTGTGTCGTTTGGCCGGATGAAGGCCCGGCAGGCCATCCGCGATGTGGGCCGGGCTATGGACATCCCCCTGGCCGAAGTAGACACGCTGGCCAAGTGCATTTCGGCCATTCCCGGCAAACCGGCCACCATTGACAACGCCCTGGACCCCGACCACGAATTTTACTCGCCGGAGTTGAAAGCCCGCTACGACAACGAATCCCACGTTCAGGAATTGGTGGATTACGCCCGCAACCTCGAAGGCGTGGCCCGCCACTCCTCGGTGCACGCGGCGGCGGTTATTATTACCGACCGCGACCTGGATGAATACGTGCCGATTATGCGGGCGCAGGGTTCGGTGATTACCGAATCTGTAACCCAGTTTGAATTTCCCATTTGCGAGTCAATCGGCCTGCTCAAAGTTGATTTTTTGGGGCTGTCCACGCTCACCGTAATGCGCAAGGCGGCAGAACTGATTGAGCGGCGGCACGGGTTGAATTTTAACCTGAGCAACATTCCCATGGACAACCCGGAGCTGTTTAAAAACTACCCCGATTTTCCGCCGCCGCACAAAGCTTTTGAACTGCTGGCCAGCGGCGATGTAACCGGCGTGTTCCAGGTTGAAGGCAGCGGCATGCGCCGCATGCTCGCCGATATGAAGCCCAACCGCTACGAACACGTTGTTGCCGCCATTTCGCTGTTTCGGCCTGGCCCTATGGAATACATCCCCACCTACATTGCCCGGCTGCACGGCAAAGAGCCGGTGGAGTACAAACATCCCCGGCTGGAACCGATTTTGGAAGAAACCTACGGCATTATTGTGTATCAGGAGCAAATTATCCGCATTGCTTCTGATTTGGCCGGCTACGCCCCCGGCGACGCCGACCAGATTCGCAAGGCCGTGGGCAAAAAAATCAAGGAAAAAATTGAAGAACACCGCAGCAAGTTTGTGAACGGCGCGGTGGCCAACGGCATCCCGCAGGAAACCGCCGAAGCCATTTACGGCGACATTGAATTTTTTGCCCGTTACGGCTTTAACAAAGCTCACGCCGCCGATTACGCGCTGGTTACGTGCCAAACTGCCTACCTCAAAGCCCACTTTCCCATCGAATATATGACGGCGCTGCTCACCGTTGAGCGCGGCAACACCGAAAAAGTGGGCATGCTGGTGGGCGAATGCCGGGCCATGGGGCTGGATGTGCTGCCGCCCAGCGTAAGCCACAGTGAAATAGAATTTAAAATAGAAGACCGCCCCGGCCAAAAACCGGCCATTCGCTACAGTTTGGCCGCCATAAAAAACGTGGGCGAAGGGCCGGTAAGCACTATTATGGAAGCTCGCGCCAACGGCGGCGGCCCGTTTAAAGATGTTGATGATTTTTGCAGCCGGGTTGACCTGCGCAGCGTGGGGCGCAAGGCGCTGGAAATGATGATCAAAGTGGGCGCGCTGGATGATTTTGCCGGGCGCGACCTGCTGCTGGCCATTACCGACCGGCTGGTTAACCTGTCCAGTTCAACCCACAAAGCCAGTTCGGTGGGACAAATTAGCATGTTCGATTTTGGTGGCTTTGACGCGCCGCAACTCGGCTCGGTGTTATACCCGGAGCCGGATAATATGCCCGTTACCCCGGCCAAAGAACTGCTGGTGTGGGAAAAAGAGCTGGCCGGCACATACCTGTCAAACCACCCCATTCAAAAATACCTGGCGCAAATCAAGGCCGCCCGCACCACCATGCTGGGCGAAATCACCGAGGCGCAAAACGGGCAGCAAGTGCTGGTGGCCGGGCTGATCAACTCGGTGCGCCACCACCACACCAAAAAAGGTGATTCAATGGCGTTTGTGGAGATTGAGGATTTGCAGGCCAGCCGCGAGGTGGTTTTGTTTCCGCGCGTGTTCGAGGCCCACAAACACCTGCTGCTCAACGGCAACCTGATTGTGATCAAAGGCAAAGTGGATGCCAAAGAAGGGCGGTCGCCTCAAATTTTAGCCGATCACATTACCACGGAGCTAACCATATACGGCGCGGTGGGCGAAACCCCGGCTCCGTACCTGGCCGCGCCGCCAGAACCGCCCGACATGCCCATTTTTGATGACGAGCCGCCGCCCGAATTTACCGATGCCCTGCCCGAACCACCGCCCAACTTCTGGCCGGAGCCAAAGTCTCAGCCCAAACCCCATCAGCCTCAACCGGCGCGGCCCAACGGTCACGCCAACGCCACCCCCAACGGCATTAACGGCCATGCGGCTCCCATTGCGCCGCCGGTGGTCGAAACGCCGCTGGCGGCTACGCGAACAGCCACCGCCGAGACCGGCTTCATCCCGCCCAGGCCGGTGAGCGGCAGCCGGGTCATCGAACTGGCCTTTACCCCCAGCGGCAACCTGCCTCAGGATAAACACTGCATGCGAATGGCGTTTGATTTGCTCACCCGCTACCCCGGCAAAGACATGTTCAACTTTAAGATTGGCGGGCGCTACACCGTTGAGTTTCCGGAAAAAACCACCCACTACACCGAAGCCCTGCTCCAAAAACTGGAGCAAATATCGGGCGTAAAGATTGTGGCGGTTAAAGAATTGGGTTGACAGATTTACCTGATTAGCTTATACTTTGGGCGGTTTTTAAGCCTAACCTTTAGAATACAGGTTTCTCACCAGGCCGTGAGATTTCAATAGATTTAGCAAAACGCGGCGCCAGTTTTGTCCACAAAACGAGTGGGGTAGGCAGAGTGATCAATGTCCTCCCCACTTTTTTGTACCGGTTTGACGAAAAGGGGAAACCTGTAGGGTATCCTCTTTTTTTATAAAATTTTTATCACCAAATATGGAGTGTTAACCATGGCAAAATCAAAAGGAACAATCGGAATTTTGACCGGCGGCGGTGACGTACCGGGGTTAAACCCGGCCATTCGAGCCGTTACGATCAGGGCCTTACGAGAAGGGTACGATGTAATTGGGTTGCGCCGGGGCTGGGCCGGGATTACCAGCGTTATCCGCGACAAAAAAGCCGATAACAGCGAAAATTACCTTCACCTGACCGAAGAAATTGTTAACCGCGCGGGCCGCACCGGCGGCACATTTTTGCACTCGTCGCGCACCCGCGCCAGCCACGTGCCCAAAGGCAACGTGCCCGACCACCTGCAAGATCAATACACCGATGAAATCAACGACCTCACCCCGGAAGTGCTCAAAAACCTGGAATGGCTGGGCATTGATTACCTCATTCCCATTGGCGGTGACGACACCCTGAGCTACGGCGTGCACCTGTACCAGCAGGGCTTCAAAGTGGTGGCCATCCCCAAAACTATGGATAACGACGTGCCCGGCACCGACTACTGCATTGGTTTTTCTACCTGCATTAGCCGCACCATTCAACTTACCAACATCATCCGCACCTCCGCCGGCTCGCACGAGCGCTTTTTGGTGCTTGAAGTTTTTGGCCGCTATGCCGGTTTTACCGCCATGCTGCCCACCATGGCCGGCGCGGCCAACCGCTGTGTTATCCCCGAACACAAATTTAATATTGAACAACTGACCGAATTGATGACCTACGACCGCAACAAAAACCCCAGCAAATACTCGATTGTATTGGTTTCAGAAGGCGCTACCTTTGAAGGCGGCGATATGATCTTTCAGGATCAGGAAACCGACATGTTCGGCCACAAAAAACTGGGCGGTATTGGCGATATGGTTTCGGTGGAACTTAAAAACCTTTCGCCCAAATTTAACAACGGCAAACGCATCAATGTAATTAACCAGCGCTTGGGCTACATGGTGCGCGGTGGCGACCCCGACGCTATTGACTCGATTGTGCCGATGGCTTACGGCAACCTGGCGCTGGATTTGCTGCTCCACGGTATTCACGGGCGGCTGGTGGTGCTTAAAAATGGCCGCTATGATAACGTGCCGCTTGATGTAGTAACCAGCTCCAAAAAAGTTGTTGATGTAAAACGGCACTACAACATCGAACGGTTGCGCCCGCATTATAAGAGTTTTGAAATGAAACCGCTCTTTATTATGACCAGCGAATTAGAATAACAGGTAATTTTTGGGTGCAAGCCCAACCTGTTTTTCTCCGGCTTTACAAAGTGACTGGCATTTAAAGTGCCAGTCACTTTTCATTTAAAGTCCCCGGCAGCGGCAACGCCGGGCCATAAATAAGGAAACTTGTTACCCCAACGCCGGTATTCCGGCTGGCGTTGGATATCCGCCAAAAAGTACCACAAATCACCTTGACTCGACTCCGGCGACATGTTAAACTTGAAACGTCAGGATTGTCTGGCATGAAACCGGATTAAACCGGTATTTCCTCATTGTGGTTCATCGTATTTATTACTGGCCTGAGTTGTTGATTACACAGATTTAAAAAGGCATTTTGCCCTCAATCATGGAAACGGCCGATAGTTCTTTAAGAAATATTTCATCATCAAGGATTGCCAATTTAGTTATTCCGGCGCTGGTGGTAATTGCGGTGGGTGTTAACCTGCTGGCGCCAATTTTTACCCAAAGTTGGGCGCAAACGCCGTTTTTGGGCTTATTTTCATTTCCCAACCTGGTGATTTCTAACTCGTACAATCCGGCCTGGGCCGCCCGCCAACAGGGCATTAACACCGGCGACCGGCTACTGGCTATTGACGGCGTTGCGGTTAACAATGGGCGAACGCTGGCGTTGGCGCTCCGCAACCACCAGCCGGGCAGCGCCGTTTCTGTTACCATTGAAACGACTCAGCTTGAGCAAAAAACCGTTTCACTGCCGGTTGCCAATATTTCTGCCCAGGATTTAATGACATACTTCTGGCTGCCTTATCTGGTGGGGCTGCTTTATTTGGGGTTGGGGCTGGTGGTGTACCGGCTGCGCGGGTTTGAGTACGGCAGCGACGTGTTTATTGTGTTCTGCACGTCAATCTCAATTATGGCCGGCGGCCTGTTTGATTTAAACAGCTACCACCTGCTTACGCCGGTGTGGGCGCTGGTATATCCGTTAACCGGCGCTACGTTGATGCACCTGGCCTTTGTTTTTCCCATCAAAACCAAACTGGCCCGCCGCCAGCCGTGGCTGCGGTTAATACCCTACGTGGCCGCAATAATTTTGGGGCTGGTTAATGTTTACAGCTTTTACTTCTCCGCCAACCCCCGCGCCTATCTCTCGGTGCGCTGGTGGGATTTTGCCCTGATTGGGCTGGCAATCCCCGTTTTTTTGGCGTTGCAACTTAACACCCGTTTTTCCACGCTTTCGTCGGTGGTACGGCATCAAACCGCCCTGGTTTTTGGCGGCAGCGTGCTTGCCTTTGGGCCAATGGCCGCCTGGGTGATTGCCAATATACTGGGATTCCCCATTCCGTTTAACGGGTCTATTTTTACTGCCGTTATTTTGCCGTTTGTAATCTTTCCAATTATTACAACCTACGCCATGTTGCGCTACCGGTTGCTAAACCTGGACATTGTTTTTAATCGCGGCGCGGTGTACGCCCTGCTCACCCTTTTGGTGGCGGTGATTTACTTTTTGGTGGTGAACCTGCTGGGCAACCTGCTACAAGACACGTTTCTGTTTAAAAACCCCGTTGTACTGGCGGTGTTTGTGCTGGTGCTGGTTATTTCAATGGAACCGCTCAAGCAACAGTTGCAAAACCTGCTCAACCGGCTGTTTCAACGCGAAGCCATTGATTACCAACAACTATTGCAGCGCTACAGCCGCGCCCTTATTTCAACCCCGCTCAACACCGAACACATTGTTGAGCGGCTGGTGTTGCAGGCCACCGAGGTACTCGCCGCCGAGCCGGCGCTGGTGTACTTGCGCGACGCCACCGCGAGCGCGTTCACCATTCGGCATCCTAAAAACAACAGCAACCTGCACACTGTTGAAATCAATTTTGGGTTAAGCGATGACCTGGCCCAATGGCTGGCCGATACCAACAACATTTTGCAGCTTACGCCCACCGGCGAAGCCCCATCCGGTGTAAGAATTTCGCGCGAAGAACTGGCCCGGCTGAATGTGCTGAACGTTAGCCTGTGCGTGCCGCTGCTGGGTTCGGAAAACCTGCTGGGCTGGCTGGCGCTGGGGCTGAAAAAATCGAGCCAACCGTATAGCAGCGGCGACCTCACCTATTTATCCACGCTGGCCAGCCAAACCACCATCGCTCTGGAAAACGCCCAACTTCTGGAAGAAGCCAACCACCGCGCCGCCGAGTTGGAAACCCTGCAAAAATTATCGGGGGATATCCAGGCGCAAACCAACCCCGATAACCTGCTCAATTTTGTGGTAGACCGGGCCGCCCAACTGCTCAACGCCGCCGGCGGGCTGGTGTTTATGCTGGAACCCAACGACAAAACGCTCAAGGTGGTGGTTAGCCACAATTTAGGCTACGATTATTGCAACCACACCGTCGAAGTGCCGCAAGATGTGGCCGGGCGGGTAATCATGCTGGGGCAATCGGTGGTGGCCGATAACTACCTTAACCTGTCCAACCGCGCCGAAGCGTTTAAGGGCGCTCAATTCGGCTCGGTATTGGGTACGCCGCTGCGTTGGGGCGGCAAAGTACGGGGCGTGCTGGAACTGGTGCATCGGCCCCACGACCGGCGCTTTAACGAAGGCGACATCTGGCTGATGGAATTGTTTGCCACGCAGGTGGCCATCGCGCTGGAACAATCGCGGCTGCTGCAAGAGGCGCAACTGGCGGCGCACCAACTGTTCATCCTCAGCGAAGTGAGCATGGCCATCAGTTCCACGCTCGATTTGGACACCGCTCTGGAACGGGTTATGAACCGCGCCGTAGAAATTTTGCACGCCGAGGCCGGCTCGCTGTTGTTGATGGACCCGCAGGGCAAAGAACTCACCTTTGAAGTGGTGCTGGGGCCAACCGGCAAAGAATTACTGGGCGTAAAAACCCAGGTTGGCAAAGGAATTGTGGGCACGGTGGCCCAAACCAGCCAGCCACTCATCATCAACGATGTTTCTCAGGATGCCCGCTGGAACGTAAAATTTGATGAAGCCACCGAATTTAAAACCAAAAACCTGCTCTGCGTGCCCATGCTGGCCCACGACCGGGTGGTGGGCGTCATCGAAGTGATTAACAAGCAGGATGGCACCGTTTTCACCCCCGAGGATAGCAACCTGCTGCTATCATTTGCAGCGCAGGCGGCCATTGCCATTGAAAACGCCCAAATCTTTACCCGCACCGATCTGGCGCTAGCCGAGCGCGTGCAAGATTTGCAAATGTTGCAAATGTTTGACTTGCAACTGCAAAAATCGCTGGAGTTGCCCAAAGTGCTCGATATTACCCTTACCCACGCCATGGACGCGCTGGGCGTTTCGATGGGGCTGATGGGCGTTATCCGCAAAGAAGAAGCCGAACCCGGCCTGTACCTGCTGGCCCAGCGCGGCATGCCCATGGAAATGGGGCGCTACCGCATTGACCCGTGGCCGCTTACGCGCGGAATTATGGGCCGGGTGGCCCGCACCGGCACGCCCGAACTGGTGAACGACATCACCACCGCCAAAGATTACCTGCCCAAAAGCCACCGCACCCGGTCGCTGCTGGTGGTGCCGGTAATGCGCGAAGAAAAAGTAATCGGCGTGCTCAACCTGGAAAGCACCGACCCCGACTATTTTACTCAGGAAGACCTGTCTTTTGCGCAGATTTTGGTGAGCCAGGCGGCCATAGCCATTGACAACGCCCGCCTGTTTGACCAGGTAAAAGATGCCAACCGGGCCAAATCAGAATTTATGAGCACCGCCTCGCACGAACTGAAAATCCCCATGACCAGCATCAAAGGTTACAGCAAATTGATGCAAATGGGAGCCGCCGGCCCGCTCAACGAAAAACAGCAGGATTTTCTCACGGTTGTTTCCAACAATGTTGACCGGATGGACCGGCTGGTATCGGACTTGCTGGATGTCAGCCGCATTGAGGCGGGCCGCATCCGGCTGGAAATAGAGAACGTGCAAATCGCCGACGTAATCAACGATGTGCTGGCTTCGGTGCGCACTCAGATTGAAAAGAAAAACCTGCGCCTTACCGTTAATGTTGATGATAACCTGCCCGAAATCCGCGCCGATTACCACCGGATGGTGCAAATTATTACCAACCTGGTGAGCAACGCCTACAAATACACCCCGGAAGGCGGCTCCATTACGGTATCGGCCCGCGCCCATAACGGTGACATCAACGGGATTGCCGTAACAGTAGCAGACACCGGCTACGGCATTTCAGAAGAAGACCAGGCTATGCTGTTTACCAACTTCTTCCGCGCCAGCGACCAGAACATCCGCAACGAGCCGGGCACCGGGCTGGGGTTATCCATCACCAAACGGATGATAGAAAGCCACGGCGGCGAGTTAACGTTTAAAAGCCAATTGGGTAAAGGCACGGCGTTTACTGTTACCATGCCGCTGGAAAGCAAAATTCCGCCGGGAGTAGAAGTAACCCGGCGCTAAAAATAAAAAAGCCCCCGTCCGGGGGCTTTTTTATTGCGGCAAATTGCGGCAACGGGCCAGTTCGGTGGTGAGTACGGCCTCGGCGCGGGCCGCGTAAGCCTCGGCGATAAACAGGTGGTCGCGGTAATAGCCGCACACCGCCCCCAACGGAATACCGTTGGCCGCCAGCAGGCCGGTTACTGCCGCCAAAAAGCCCACCACATCCCAGGCCATAGCCACGCTAAAAGAAAACAGCCGGAGCGGGCCTTCTACCTGCGCGGCGGGGTAACGCGGAGCCAACCCGGCCCAATCCTGGCCGGGCAACAACACCGTTAACACATCCGGCTCAACCGTGTATTGAAAAAAAGTCGCGGTCAACGCCAACAAGTCGGCTTCTAATTGAGGCCGAACGGACGGCGGCAGCCCCACCAGCACAAACAAATCCAGGTGGAGGTTAAGTTGGGTGGCGGCCAGTATTTGTTCAACTGAGGTTTTGTGGCTCACGGCTTGCGGTTCGCTCAAGTTCAAATTCCTTTCGGCCTAAATCTACCGCTAATTGTTGCAGCCGCGCCAGCTTCCACTCAATCCGGGCGGGGTCAATCCAGTCCGCGCCCAACACCTCGTAGGCGCTCCGGGCCTGTTCAATATCCCCCAATTGAGCGGTAACGGCGCGGCAATAATAGGCAATGCCCAACCCGCGCGGCGTAGAACTGCTGCGGTGCATGCCCTGCGGCTCGCAAAACAGGAGTTTTTTTACATCAACTGTTAAATTTAGCTCTTCTTCCAGTTCACGCCGCAAAGCATCGGCGGGGCTTTCGCCGCGCTCTATCCAGCCGCCGGGCAACCCCCACGGATAATCGGGCCTGAACACATGCTTTACCAGCAACACCTGGCCGCTATCATTAAAAACAGCCGCCATTACGCCCACATAATTGGTGGGCGCAAACAATCGCACTGCAATAGAAAAAGCCCAGCGCAAGGGCCAAACCCGTTGTAGCCAAACAGCCAGATACTGTTTAAAGACCATCGCTCAACATAACCAAACACCCCTTAAGACTTGAGGTTTACACTTTTCCGGTTAAAATAAACATTATAACATACTCCATATCAGCCGGTAATTGGGCCGCCGGCAAAAACCAAAACAGCAAATTCAGCCCCTTTGTGCTATACTCTTATAATAATGATTTAATCTCAAAAGGATTGTCAGCGTGAACAGAAGACCGTTACAAATTTTATCCATTGAAGATGACGCGGAAATGCGGGGGCTGATTCAGCTTATTTTTGAACGGCAAGGCCACCGGGTAGTTGGAGCCAAACGCGGCGATTTTGGCCTGGAGTTTATCCAAAGCCTAAAACCCGATATTCTCCTGCTGGATTTAATGCTCCCCGATATTGACGGCTGGGAAATTTACCGTCAAATGAAAAGCGATGAAGACCTGGCCGATATTCCTATCATCATTGTATCGGCCCGCAGCCAGGCGCAAGATGCCGCCGCCGGGTTTAAGGTGCAAGGCCAGGACCGCTACGTAGAAAAGCCGTTTGATGTGCAAAATCTGGTCAATGTGGTTAACGAAGTTTTGGCTCAAGTTTCATCCCAGTAAATCACGAGCCTTTTTCTAAAAACGCTCTGGCTTAAAGCCGGAGCGTTTTTTTTACCAACCTTCATTTCCAAAATCTAGCACCTAATTTCAATAGCCTCAACCACCCGCCGCGACAATTCTACCCGCCGATACACCTTTTGGGTAATGACCCTGTACCGGTTTGTAGTTATACTAATCCCCGTAAACATATTCACGACCATCACGCCGTGAATAAAGCCTTGAAGGAGAACACAACACAATGGGTAAAAATTTGGTGGTTATAATCCTGACAATTATGGTAATCTCGGTGCTTTCGGCCTGTTCCGGCGCTACGCCCACCCCGGAGCCGGTGGCGGCCAACGCCGTGGAGCAGCCCAAAGTAGTATCAGCCGAAGCTTATGTTGTGCCGGTAAAAAAGGCCAACCTCTCTTTTGAATCCGGTGGGCGCGTTGTGGCCGTGGCGGCAGACGAAGACCAATCGGTTGAAGCCGGCAAAATGCTGGTGCAACTAGATGACGCCACCGAGCGCGCTCAACTCAACGAAGCCAAAGCCAATCTGTCCCAAATGGAAGCCAAACTCACCGAGGCCGCCGCGGGATTATCTCAGGCGCAGGCCAGCCTGGCCAAAGTAAAAGCCGACCCCACCAAAGAGGAAATCGCCCAGCTTAAAGCCGGCCTGGATAGCGCCCAGGCCGCGCTGGACCAACTGGTAGTTGGCCCCAAACCCCAAGAGATTGCCCAGTCCGAAGCCGCCGTTCGCACCGCCCAGGCCCAATTGAACGAACTGCTGGCCAAAGCCCGGCAAGAAGATTTGCAATCTGCCGGCGCGCGCCTGTTGCAAACCCAGGCCGATGTGCGCCAGTCGCAACAAAAATACGACGAAGTTCGCTACGGCGACCCCGACGACGTGCTGGTAGCCGGCGTGGCCCTGGAAAAAGCAACCCTGGCCTACGAAGCCGCCCAGGCCGATTACGACAAGCTGGCGCACGGCGCTACACCCGAACAAATTGCCACGGCCAAATCGCGGGTGGCCGAAGCTCAGGCCGCGCTGGCGGTAGTAAAATCCGGCGCTACGCCCGAACAAATTGCCCAGGCGCAGGCCGCAGTTGCCCGCGCCCAGGCCGACCTGGACAAATTGCTGGCCGGAGCCACTGACGAAGACATTGCCATTGCCGAAGCGCAGGTAGAAACCAGCCAGGCTTCGGTTGAATCGGTGCGGGCCAGCGTTGATGCCGCCAAATCGCAGGTTGAATCGGCCCAGGTGCAGGTTAACAAGCGGCAACTGGTTGCCCCGTTTGCGGGCGTGGTGGGCAGCGTTGATGTAGAAGTGGGCGAAGTGGTGCAGCCCGGCTCGTCGGCGGTTTCGCTGGGAGATACCGGCAAGTGGCAAATTGAAACCGACGACCTGACCGAGATTGACGTGGTCAACGTGCAGCCCGGCGCCAAAGTAACCATCAAAGTTGATGCCCTGCCCGGCGAAGAATTTGAAGGCAAAGTGGTGCGCGTAAAACCCAAATCCGAAACCAAAGCCGGCGACGTAACCTACACCGTTTTAATTGATATTACCAAAGGCAGCACCAGCCGGTTGCGCTGGGGCATGACTACCTATGTTGACATCGAAGCCGATTCCGGCATTCCCCGGTAATCTGGCGGCCATTCCGGTTTCTGTAGTAAAAAGCGAGACAGAACAATGAAAAAATTTACTCTTTTGCTGGCTATCATTTTAGGTTTACTGGTTAATTTAAGCGTGGCTGCCGCCGCCCTGGCCCAGGAAGATACCGACGCCATTTTGGCTCGCGCCGCCGCCAAAAGCTTTTTAGTTACCCTTACCCGCCCGGAACTAACCAGTGTGCGCGCATTTTACCTGGCAGATGGCCTTACCGCCGACGCCATTGTGGCCCAACTGGGCGGCCCCGTAACCGATGCTGAAATCATCAAAGCCGATTGGCTGAAGCCCGGCCAAACTTACCAGGTGCAGGCCAAACTTTTGCCCGGCGGCCAAACCATCCGCGTTAACACCGGCAAAATCAACAACCGCTGGCGGGTAAACGGCCTGGAATTAATCGCGCCCGCCGCCGGCAAAACCGGCCAGGCAATTACCACCACCACCACAACCGGGCCGCAACCGGTAGATGGCAATGGCACTGGCAAACTGGCCTTTCAAACCGGCAGCGGCGGCGATATTTACGTCATCAACGCCAACGGCACCGGCCTGCACCTTGTAACCACCGGCCTAGACCCGCAACTTTCGCCCAACGGTAATCAGATTGCCTTTACGCGCTGGTCGCCGCAGCCGGAACTGTTCACCATTAATGTGGATGGCACCAACGAGCGCGCCTGGTTTAGTGGCCGCCTTCAAATGAAATCGCCCACCTGGAGCGCCGACGGCACCAAACTGGTGTTCAGCTACCAAAACGGCGGCAAACTGGAGGCCGAAACCAAAAAGTACACCCAAAAAACGCTCATCAGCGCCGCCATGCAGGGCGATTCGGTGCGCATTCCCGATAACGCCCGGGGCGTTAAATACGAAAACGGCGTGCTGCAATTTACCATTCCCGCCGATGCCTACTGGTGGCTGGCCGAAGTTGACACCGCCGCCAACACCTACCGCGACCTGTCAACCGGTTCGCGCTACAACTACGCGCCCACCGGCCACCCCACCGACCCGGCCCGGCTGTACTACCGCACCGACAAAGGCATTGGCGAATACAACGATGCCGGCCAAACCAGCCGGCCCGTTAGCAGCGATGACCGCGACCGGGGCGCTATCGCCATTTCGCCGGATGGAACCAAAGCCGCCTTCACCTACTATCAGGATGGCAACTGGGAAATTCACACCATCAACCTGGATGGCACCAACCGCCAGCGGCTCACCAAAACCCCACTCAACGTGGTTGCCGAGCGCACCATTACCGACAACCAGGTTGAGATTAACATTGAAGGCTACCGCACCATGAGCCGGGCGCAGGGCGGCGCGATGGCCAACCTCAACTGGAACAACGCCGCGCCCGCGTGGTCGCCGGATGGCAGCCAGATTGCCTTTGTAACCGACCGCGCCGGCCAATGGGAAATCTGGCTAATGAACGCCGATGGCTCAAACCAGCGGCCCATGTTTCCCAACGGCGCGCTCACCGGCATCCAGCTTCAGTTTAACGGCGTAGACGAGCGCATGCTCTCGTGGCGGTAATGCCCATCACCCAAACCGGCCACCACTAACTGCATTTTCAGAGCAAACCAACCGAATCGGCGATACCGCAACGAGTGATGAAAATACCACTCCGGGCGAAGCGAAGAGGCTCCGTAACAAGTAACCGGAGACCCTTCGGCGCTTGCGCCTTCAGGGTGACATTCGCCATTCGCAATTTTCAAGAGAGACGGACTCAGCCGGCGGCAACGCGCCGCAGAATGAAAATTGTAGAGGCAGGCCTTGCGCCTGCCCACCTTGGGCGACCGCGAGGGTCGCCCCTACTCAGGGTAACATTCGGTATTCGCCATTCGCAATTCGTTATTTTTAAGGGAGTGACCCATGATCCATAAACGTGTTGGAATTTTAGTTGGGGGCGGCGACGTGCCCGGTCTCAATATGTGTATCAAAAGCCTGGTGTACCGGCTCATTGACGAAGGTTTTGAACCCATCGGCATTCGCAAAGGGTGGGAAGGTTTAATCCGCTACAACTACCACGATCCCACCACCTACGGTGATAACTTCATCGAACTGAATAAAAACATGGTGCGCCCCATAGACCGCACCCCCGGCTCTTTTTTGCACTCGTCCCGGATTAACCCGCTGGCAACGCCCGCCAAATACATTCCGGAGTTTGAGCGGCAACCGGGGCAAGCCACTCAGGATATGAGCCGGCACATCAAAGAAGTGGTAGAGCGGCTGGGCTTCAGGGGCCTGATTGTCATTGGCGATGACGACATGCTGCGCTCCGCCGCCGTGCTCAGCCGGGCCGGCGTGCCGATTATCGGCATCCCCAAAACCATTCACAACAACATTTTTGGCACCGATTACACCATTGGCTTTAGCACCGGCCTGGCCCGGGGCGTGGCCTTTATCCACGAACTGCGCTCGCTGGCCGGTTCGCGCGAGCAGATGGTGGTGATTGAGACCTTTCGGGTAAACTCCGGCCTCAGCACGCTGATGGTGGGCTTTTTGGCCGGCGTAGACCGGGTGCTCATTCCCGAAGTGCCTTACGACCCCGAAAAACTGGCCGTGCTGCTGCAACAGGATAAAGCCATTAACCCCAGCAACTACGCCGTGGCGCTGGTTAACGATGGCGCGACCATTGTTGAGGACAAAATCCTCAAATATTCGCCGCACCTGTCGCCGCGCAGCAAATCGCAGGCGCTCAAATTGATGACCGAAGAAAAGGCCAAACAGGCCCGGCAAGAGGATGATTTCTCGCTGGATGAAGTGGTTGAAACCGGCAGCAGTTTGGCCGGCAGCGGCATGGTGGTGGCCGAGTTGATGCGCCATCTCACCGGCGAAGATGTGTTTTTGCAATCGCTCACCTACCTGCTGCGCACCGGCAGCCCCGACGGGCAGGATTTGCTGGGAGCCACCAATTTTGCCATTCGGGCGGCCCGCATGGTGAAAGAGAACCGATTTGGCCGGATGACGGCCTATCAACAACGCTATAACCTCACCGATGTTGATTTGCAGCTTGTAACTCAGGGCGTAAACGGCGTTAACGTGGCCGAAATGTACGATGTGGACGATTACAAGCCTAAAGTCAACTTGATTTGGGCCGTGCAGGAGTAACCGCCGGCCCGCAGGAGTACATTATGTTTAACAGCAATACCCAAAAACCGGCTGATTACGAATACGTTGTTCAGGTTAAAGATGTGGTCAAAAGCTTTAAAGTGGGCGATGGCGAAGTGACCATTCTCAAAGGCATCTCCTTTGATGTGAAAAACGGCGAGTTTGTCTCGATTGTCGGCCCGTCGGGCAACGGCAAATCAACTTTGCTCAACATGATTACCGGGATTGACCGCCCCAGCGATGGCAACGTGCTGGTGACCGGTCGCAATCTCAACAAAATGTCCGAAAACCAAATGGCGGCCTGGCGCGGCGAAAACGTGGGCATTATCTTTCAATTTTTCCAAATGCTGCCCGCCCTTAGCCTGCTGCAAAATGTTATTTTGCCAATGGACTTTGCCAACAAATATTCGGCCAAAGAACGCCGCGAGCGGGCCATGCACCTGCTGGAAATTGTGGGGCTGGAAGACCAGGCCAACAAACTGCCCAGCATGGTTTCGGGCGGGCAGCAGCAACGCGCCGCCATTGCCCGCGCCCTGGCCAACGACCCGCCGCTGCTGGTTGGCGACGAACCCACCGGCAATCTGGATTCGCGCACGGCGCAGGATGTGTTTGATCTTTTCTCCAAACTGGTTGAATCCGGCAAATCCATGTTAATGGTTACGCACGATAAAGAGATGGCGCGCCGGGTGCCGCGGGTGGTGGAGATTACCAACGGCAAAATTACCCGCGACGAGTACATTGGCGGAGGCGTTAGCTGGACAGGGTATTAAGATGAGCGTTATTTGGCACAAAGTTTGGTCCGATTTATGGGATAACAAAGTTCGCACCATGCTGGCGGTGCTGAGCATTTCTGCCGGCGTTTTTGCCATTGGCGCTATTTTTGGCATGAACGACCAGCTTCTCACCGGCATGGACGCCGCTCACCAGGCGGTGGTGCCTTCGCACATTTTTATGGGGCTGCAAAGCGATATTGACCGCGACACCGCCGACCGCCTGAAAAAAATCAAGGGCGTTGAGGACATTGAGGTGCTCAACGAGGTAGCGGTGCGCTACAAAATCAAGCCCCAAGACGATTGGCGCTCGGCCCGGATGATTATGCGCGATGATTACTACGATCAAACCTACGACCGGCTGCAACTCAAAGAGGGTGAATGGCCCCACAAAGACAACCTGGCCATTGAGCGCCTGTCGAGCCAGTACTACGGCATCAACATTGGCGATGAAGTAATCTTTGAAACCGACAAATCGGATCGCCGGCTGTTGATTACCGGCAAAGTGCGGCACAACTTTGTTGAGCCGCCCCAATTTGGCGGTGATGCCGTATTTTTAGCCGATGCCCCGGCGCTGGAACGCTTCAACGTAAAAGAGGGGCGTTTTGGCAGCCTGTTTGTGCGGGTAAAACCCTACAGCCTGGAACTTGCCCACGAAGTCGCCTCGGAAATTAAAGACCGGCTGGGCAAAGAGGGCGTTGGCGTTGGCTTTGCCACCTACCAGGACCCCAACAAGCATTGGGGCCGCATGTTTGTGGAAGGCATTAATCTGGTGCTGCAAGTTTTGGCCGTAATCTCCCTGTTTATGAGCGTGATTTTGGTGACTAACACCATGACGGCCATTATTACCCAGCAAACCAACCAGATTGGGATTATCAAGGCCATTGGCGGCACCACCGGCGCAATTTTAAAAGTGTATTTAACCACTGTGTTTATTTACGGGCTGCTGGCGTTTTTAATTTCGCTGCCGCTGGGGGCGCTGGTGGCCTATGAGTTGAGCCGCTGGTTTTTAAACCTGTTCAATATAGATTACGAAACCTTCCAATTTTCCAGCCGCGCCGTTATTTTGCAGGGCGTGGCGGCCACGCTTATTCCGCTGCTGGCCGCGTTGTGGCCAATTTTAAACGGCGCGGCCATTACCGTGCGCCAGGCGATTGCCAGCTACGGGCTGGGCAGCGGCAAATTTGGCGGCAGCCCGCTGGATCGCAGCATTGAGCGGTTGGGCCAGCGCATGCTATCGGCGCCCAATGCGGTGGCGTTTGGCAATATGTTCCGGCGCAAGGGGCGGCTGCTGCTAACGCAACTATCGCTGGTGGCCGCTGGAACTATGTTTTTGGTGGTGATGAGCCTGTCGGCTTCCATCAACTACACGCTCGATACCGAACTGAACCGGCGCGGGTTTGATGTGCGCCTGGGGTTTGACGATGCCCAACGCACCGACCGCATTGAAGCCATGAGCCAGGCGGTGCCCGGCGTGGCCCAAACCGAGGTGTGGTTCACCACGCCGGCCTCAATTTTAAAACAGGGCCAGCGCACCAAAGAGGCGGGCGTGGGCGCGCAGTTAACCGGCATTCCCGGTGGCAGCCGCATGTACGCGCCGCTGATTGTGGCCGGGCGGTGGTTGCAACCCGGCGATGACCGGGTGGTGGTCATTAGCAAAGATACCGCCGACGACAACAACATCAAGGTTGGCGATACCGTTACCTTGAACTTGTTTGATTTAGGCGATTCCGATTGGCGGGTGGTGGGGTTGTTCCAGGTGATTTTTGGCGGCGGCTTTGATTCCGAGCCGATTTACGCGCCGCTTGATGCCGCCTACAACGCCACCAAAAAACACAATACCGGTGACCGCCTGCTGATAAAAACCACTCCCCGCGATACCGCCAGTATTGAAAAAATAGCGCAACAGCTAAAAGATAACTTTACCGCCCGCAATATGGATATTAACGGGTTTGCTACCGGCACCACGCCGCAAGATAAAATCGAGGCGGCAACCCAGTTTGCCATCACCACCAATATGTTAATGGCGCTGGCCATTATTGTGGCTATGGTGGGCGGCATTGGGTTAATGGGGTCGCTATCAATCAGCGTGGTAGAGCGCATCCGTGAAATTGGCGTCATGCGGGCCATTGGCGCGCGCACGCCCACCATTATGGGCATGTTTATGCTAGAAGGCGTGCTGCAAGGGCTGTTTAGCTGGCTGATGGCGGTGCCGTTATCCATGCTGGTGGCCAAACCGCTGGCCGATGCGTTGGGGCAGGCCATCTTTGAAGCCAACCTGGATTACCAGTACAGCTACCAGGCGGTGCTGGTGTGGCTGCTCATCATTTTGATGATTTCTACGCTGGCCTCGCTGGTGCCGGCGCGCAACGCCACGCAAATCAGCGTGAGCCAGAGTTTGGCCTACCAGTAACCGGCCTAGTTGTACCAACTTTTTTTGGCGGGGTCGGGTTGATCCATCACTTGAAAAATAACGGCAAATTCATCCTGGTACACCCGTTTGAGGTAGGGGTCCAGGTCGGCTTTATCCAGAAAGCCGGAATGCTTCAAATCGGTGATGGCAAACCGGGCGTTGAACTCGGTTTTGATGACCGGGCCGATGTTGCCCCAGCCGTTGGTGGTATCGCGCCACACCTGGTACAACTGCGGGTTGGCCAGCGCCATGTAGGTGGGGTCCAGCCCCAACGTGTAGGTGTTGGCGGTGTTGTAAAAGAATAGCTGGCAAAAATCATCCCAATCTGATTGAAAAATTATGCTGCCCGGCGCGCTGTTGTTTTGCAGCCAGGTGGCGGCGGCGGCGTATTGCTGGTAGGGGCTGCTTTGCCCCAACGTGGTTTGAACCTGCCGCACGGTAAAAATCAGCAAAGGCAACAGCAGTAAGGCCAGCACCAGCGGCAGCAGCCGGGCCTGCCGCGCCCGCCGCCGCCAATCGAGCAGCAGCGGCTTCCAGGCCACGGCGCAAAAAATCAGCGCAAAGGCCGGAAAATACTCAATAAACCGGCGCGATTTGAGCAGCAGCACCCCAAAAAACAGCGTCACCATAAATAATACGGCGGTGGCAGTATCCATGCGGCGGTCGCGCAGGCCCAGCGCCAGCGCCGCCGCCGCCAGCGCCAGCAGCGTTGGCCCGGAGTTTTTAGCCAGCGCCCATGTGCTGTAGGCGTACCACTCGTTGCCCACGTCAATATCGGCGGTTGCCAAATCGGTGAGTTTGGGCAGGTAGTGGTGGTAAATAAAAATAACATTATTGGGGAAATAGGGGTTAATCAGCAGGCCCAGCACGCCGCCCAGGCCGGCGTACCACAGCGGCGCAAGGTTGAGTTTGCGCTCAACCAGCCCAACGGCCAGCACGTACATGCCAACCAGCCCCAGTAGCAGCGGCAGGGCATCGTACAACCAGGCGTAGGTAAATGCCAGCGGCAACAACCGGCGATGCCGCCCGGTGAGCAGCCAGTGCAGCGCCAGCAGCAGCGCCAACAACGATACCGCCTGCACCCTGACCATGCTCAGCCGGAACAAAAACGCATCCGATACGGCAAAAAAACCCAGCGCCCACAGCGCCGCCAACGGCACGTTTTGCCCGCGCAACACAATCCAGCCCATAAAAAAGGCCAGCGCCGCAAAAATAACCGCCGCCCACTTGGCCCCAATCCGCAAATCTCCGCCGGTAAAAGGGATGAGCAGCACGTGGTACAAAAAATGGTGGTCGGCGTAGGTATCGGCCTTGAGGATGGTAAGCGGCAGCCACACAAAAGCCGGGCGCACCCCCTGCTGGCGCATCACCTGGGCAAATTTTATGTGAAAGTAATCATCGTTGCCGGCCAAGTTAGGTGTGGAAAATTGAATAACGGCCCACAACGCCACAAAGCCCAGCAACACCGCCGCGCCGGTTAAAAAAGTTTGGCCGTGGCGGCGCGGTATATTTGCCCACAAACCGGTTGACAATAACGAGATTTTCATACCCGCTATTTTAACCGATTTTTATTGGCTTGAGAAACGCCGCCGGTTAACCGGCCCGCCGCGCCGCCAGAATTTCTTTAATGGCCACAACGCTTTCGCGCTCATACTCCAGCATCCGCCGAATCACTTTGCGAGGCGTCCACTCATCGCCATCAAAAACGGTGGTTTGGGCGCGTTGCCCCTCGGTGAGCGCCCGCAGCCGTTCCAGCGCCACCCCGCGCGCCGCCGCCAGCCTGAACAACGCCGCTTCCGGCCATTTTTCCAGCCGGTCGGTGTACCAAATATCGGCTTCGGCAATATCATGCAAAATTTCTTTAATTGATGGCGCGCCGTCGACCTTCCAGTTTAAATCCACTTCGGGCAAATCTTTAACCAGGCCCAGCAACTCCTGCCGCGAAACCGCCAGCCAACGCAGCATGGTTTCCATTTCGTTGGGGCGTAGCGCATCAAAATCGGTGGGAAACGTGGCGGTGGCGGTTTCTTCAAAATCCAGTAGCAACCCTTCACTCACGCGAGGCACCGGTTCGCCCACCTCGCGCAGCAGGCGCAGGTACTCCTCAACCGCGCCGCGAATCTTCTGGCGGGCTTCATCTACCGTGCTGCCCCGCACCGACGCCCCCGGCAGCGACGGCACATGCGCTGTTGCGCCTGGGGAGGTAACGGCATCGCCCACAGTTTCAATGTAAACCAAAAATTTAGCCATCATTCAACTCCTTGGAAAATAACGAATTACAAACTACGAATTACGAATGTCACCCTGAGTAGGGGCGACCCTCGCGGTCGCCCAAGGTAAAGAGGTTCTACCTAAATTTTACCCGATAATTGGCTTTAATCACACCCCGGCCCGCCATTCTGCAACCCAACAGAAAGCCCGATCACCGGTTTGATTGGACTGCCCGGCTGCCGGCAAATTGGCTCTATCCAAAGCATAATTGGCGTGCTATAATTAGGCCAATTTTAAAATTGGATTGCAACTTTATGTCGTTAAACGGAATTGAGCTAAACCGGCAATCTGACCGGCCCATGTATTTGCAGGTGGCCGACCAGCTTCGCGCTCAAATTGAAACCGGAATACTGCCCGCCGAAACCCGGCTGCCGGCCAGCCGCATTCTGGCCAGAAAACTGGGCGTTAACCGGATTACGGTGGTTAACGCCTACAGCGAACTGGAAGCCGAAGGGCTGGTAATCACCAAAGTTGGCAGCGGCACTTACGTGGCTCCGGCCAAACCAACCGGCGCGCCCCCGCCGCCGGTAGAACCGCCGCGCTGGCGCGGCCCGCTGGCCCTGCGCCGCCAGTGGACCGCCAACCAGATGATGCTGGAAATGAGCCGGCTGGTGCGCCAGCCCGGCGTCATCTCTTTTGCCGGGGGCGCGCCCGCCAGCGACTTTTTGCCCGTGCACGAATTTAGGCGGGCGCTGAACGATGTGCTGCGCCGCGACGGGGCCGACGCCCTGCAATACGAGGAATCGGCGGGCTACTACCCGCTCCGCGAGAAAATAGCCGAAATGCTGCAAGAGCGGAACATCCACGTTAAAGGCGAGGATATTTTAATTACCGCCGGCTGCCAACAGGCCGCCGATATTGCCCTGCAAGTGCTGGCCCGGGGCGCCGACAGCGTGCTGGTGGTCGAAGACCCCTGCTACCTGGGGCTGCTCAATCTGGTTACGTCGCGGCAAATTACGCCGATTGGCATTGCTATGGATGAGCACGGCATGCTCACCGACCGGCTGGAGCAGGTGATTTTGCGGCATCACCCCCGCTTAATTTACGTTACACCCAATTTTCACAACCCCACCGGCCTTACCATGCCGCTCAACCGGCGGCAAGCCTTGCTTGAGATTGCCACCCGCTACGGCGTGCCAATTTTAGAGGACAGCAGCTACGTGGGCCTGCGTTTTGAAGGCCAGCCCATGCCCAGCCTGAAAAGCATGGATCGGGAAGATATTGTGTTTTACGCCGGCGGCTTTAGCAAAACCCTGGTGCCGGGCCTGCGGATTGGCTATTTGATCGCCCCGGCCCTGCTGCAAGACCGCATGATTGCCACCAAACAAACCGCCGATATTCTCACCTCGCCGTTAAACCAGCGGGCGCTGCACGCCTATTTGAGTACCGGCCACTTTGCCCATCACCTTGAGTTGGTGCAACGCGAATACAAACTGCGCCGCGATGTTATGATGGATGCCGCCAGCCGCCATTTTCCCGCCGATGCCCACTGGCGCACGCCCGCCGGCGGCATCTACCTGTGGGTAGAAATGGACCCCGACGGCCCTTCGGCCACCGAGCTATACCTCACCGCCATTAATTACAACGTGGCCTTTTCTATTGGCTCGGTTTTTTCGGCCAGCGGCTCGTTTACCCACGCCATGCGGCTAAACTTTGCCACCCCGTCGCCCGACGAAATCGAAGAAGGCATGCGCCGGTTGGGTAAAGCCTGGCACGAGCTTTTGGCCCGGCACAGCAACGTCACCCAGCCCGTTCGCCGCCGCTCCGCCCTTGAAATTCTTTAATCCCATTGATTGAACCCATGAACCAATTACACTTTGCCCAAATCAGCGATATTCACATTTCAGCCGCCGGCGACCACCACGATATGTTGTCCGGGCAAACGGCGGGCTTTTTAACCGGCGTTGTGGCCCGGCTTAACCAAATTGATGACCTGGACTTTACGCTCATCACCGGCGATTTGTTTGATACCGCCAGCGCCACCGAACTGGCCCGGTTTCAACAGGTGATGGGCGCGCTGGCCAAACCATATTACATTATCCCCGGCAACCACGATCGCCGCGCCCCCGACCAATCCGCCGGGTTAACCCGCCACGATTTTGCCCGGCTGTTCAACCCGCAGGTTAGCCGGCGACCGGCGCACCCGGCGGCGCAAGCCGGTTACTGGTCGCTGGCGGTTGCGCCGGAAGTGCAGCTTATCGGCCTGGATTCCATTCGGGATGACGACTGGAGCGGCGTGATTGACTCGCTGCAACTGGACTGGCTGCGCCACGAACTGGCCGCCGCCGCCGACAAACTGGTGATTGTGGCGGTGCACCATCCGCTGCACCCGCTGGCCCCCATTGACGCCGATCCGCACTGGCGGCGGTTTGTGCTGGATAACGGGCCGGAACTGCTGGCGCTGCTGAACACCCAGCCGCAGGTAAAACTGGTGCTCACCGGCCACCACCACCTTACCAAAGCCGACCGGCTGGGTGGGCGCTGGCATTTGGCCGGCCCGGCGCTGGCCACTTACCCGTGCGCCTACCGCACCATCCGCCTAAGCTGGCCCGCCGGTGAGCTTGAGTGGCGCACTCACCCCGCCGCCAACACCGAGGTTGTAGCGGCGGCCCAACAGGCTATGGCTGCGGCCTGGGCCAAAGCCGGTTTTCTGCCGGAGTTTGTGGCCCACCACGTAGCCCTGGCGTTGGGCAATGATTTTGACCGGAACGGCCGGGCGCTGCTTTGAACAAACCCACCGCGCCCCAAACCTGGT
Source organism: uncultured Caldilineaceae bacterium (assembly GCA_964517605.1). Taxonomy (GTDB): domain Bacteria; phylum Chloroflexota; class Anaerolineae; order 4572-78; family J111; genus J095. Next base: position 31,508 of record CAZFCE010000016.1, read on the forward strand.
TTAACCCCGGTTCGGCCCCGCTGCGGGGGGTGCTGCTTACTCTGGCTTCGGCGGCCTGCGTTTCGGTAACTTTTATTGCCAGCAAAGAAGCCATGCGCCAGCTTTCGCCGCTGGCGTTTTCGCCGCTCTGGTTTGGAGCGGCATCGGTGTGGGGCGGCGCATTTTATGTGGCCCAAAACGGGCTATCGCTGCCGAGGGGGCTGCGCCGGCTGGCCTGGCCGCTGTTGTGGCTGGGCGTTTTTAACGGGCTGGCCAACCTGCTGCTGTTTATGGCCATTGATTTGGGTGATCCCACGCTGGCGGCCTTTTTTAGCCGCAGCGAAACCGTCTATTCGGTGCTGCTGGGGGCGCTGCTGCTGGGCGAGCGCATGCTGGCGGGGCAGTGGGCAGGTGTGGGGCTGGCCATCATCGGCGCGGGAGTCATCACCTTTAAAAGCGGCAGCGTGGTGGGGCTAATGCTGATTTTTACGCTGGTGTCCAACTTTTTTCTGTCGCTCAGCACGTTAATTGCCAAACGGCACATTTTGGCGGTGCCGCCGCTGCTACTCAGCACCATCCGCACTGCGCTGATGACGCTGATGCTGGGCGTCATTGGCCTTGTTGCCGGCCAACTGAGCTGGCCCAACGCCGTGGCCTGGGCCTGGATTTGGGGCGGCGCGTTTTTTGGCCCGTTTTTAAGCTATGTGCTGTTTTACCAGGGGCTACTGTACCTGGATTTGGGCAAGGGCGTGGTGATTCGCTCGACCCAGCCGCTGTTTGTGGCCATTTACAGTTTTATCCTGTTTGGCGCGCTGATGACGCCACAGCAATTTATCGGCGGGATATTGCTGCTGCTGGGCGTAATTTTAATGTTGCAACAACAAAACTAAATCATACCGAGGACTAATTTTATGACGGATCAACCCATTCCCACTTTGCACGATGTATTTGCCGCCCGGCCCAACGTTTACCGTTATTTGCGGCCCACGGCGCTGTACCCCTACTCTGGCCTGAGCGAACTGGTGGGCGCTAACGTGTGGGTAAAACACGAAAACCACCAGCCGGTGGGCGCGTTCAAGGTGCGCGGCGGGCTAAACTTTGCCGCCCACCTGCCCAAAACCGCCGCCCAGGCCGGCCTGTTCACCGCCTCAACCGGCAACCACGGCCAGAGCATTGCCTTTGCCGCCAAAACCTACGGGCTAAAAGCCACCATCGCCGTGCCGCAGGGCGCTAACCCGGCCAAAGTGGCGGCGATGCGCAGCCTGGGCGCAGAAGTTATTTTCCACGGGGCCGACTTTGACACCGCCCGCGAATGGATTATGGCCGAAGCCGAAGCGCGGGGCGGCCAGTTTGTTGGCCCCACCGAAGACCTGCTCATTGCCGGCGTGGGCACCTACGCCCTTGAAATTCTGGAAGATTTGCCGCAAGTAGAGGTTATCATTGTGCCGGTGGGCGCGGGCAGCGGCGCGTGCGGCACCAGCATTGTGGCCAAAACCATCAACCCCAAAATTCAGGTGATAGCGGTGCAATCGGCGCAGGCCCCGGCCATGAAATTAAGCTGGGAAAGCGGCCAGCTTGTTACCGCCGAAATGCGTACCTTTGCCGAAGGCGTTGCCACGCGGGTGCCATTTGCCAATACCCAGCGCATTATGAGAAAATATCTGGATGATTTTGTGCTGGTTGACGACCAAGCCATTAAACAGGCCATTGTGTTGATGTTGCAGCACACCCGCAACCTGGCCGAAGGCGCGGGCGCGGCCCCGCTGGCGGCGGCGTTGCAACTCAAAGAGCAGTTGGCCGGCAAAAATGTGGTGCTGGTGCAAAGCGGCGGCAATATTGCGCTTGAACGGCTGCAAGAAATTTTGGCCGCAGCCCATTAACCATCAATTTTTGGGGGTGGTTATACCGGCAACGGGTCTGCAACCGTCGCGCAGGGGTCTGCAACCGTCGCGCAGGGGTCTGCAACCGTCGCGCAGGGGTCTGCAACCGTCGCGCAGGGGTCTGCAACGGTCGCGCAAGGGTCTGCAACGGTTGCGCAGGGGTCTGAAATGGTTGCGCAGGGGTCTGCAACCGTCGCGCAGGGGTCTGCAACGGTTGCGCAAGGGTCTGCAACCGTCGCGCAGGCGATAAGTGCCGGTCACTTTAGCACTTGTTCTAACCATAATATGAGTTACGCAGTTCATGTCATTTCGATGAGCGAAGCGAAGAGAAATCCCTGAAACCGCCCATTGCACCAGCAGTTCCCGGGGATTTCTCGCTCATTCTTCGCTCGAAATGACATTTAAACAGTCAACCGCGCAAGTTCTACATAAGCCTAATTTTTTATAGGCAACCGCAGGTTGCTTTTATACCAATAACAGAGGAAGGGCAAATGAGCGAAATAACCTACGTAAAATGGGCTAACCTGGCCCCGGTAGAAGTATCTCCCCTGATACAGCGCCGGCTAATCAGCGGCGATAACATGACCTCGGTGGAGTTTACCTTTAAGGCGGGCGCGGTAGTGCCCCTGCACAGCCACCCCCACGAACAAATCAGCCACATCCTCACCGGCAAAGTTGAATTTGAAATCGCCGGGCAAAAGCGGGTGCTGGGCGCGGGCGAAGCCGTGCTGGTGCCATCGAACGTGGTGCATGGCGTGGTGGCGCTGGAAGATGCCATTGAAATTGAAGTGTTCAGCCCGCCCCGGGCCGATTTTTTACCCCAGGCGTAACCAGCCATGAAAAAGATTGATCTACGTAGCGACACCGTTACCCTGCCCAGCCCGGCCATGCGCCAGGCTATGGCCACCGCCGAACTGGGCGACGACGTGTACGGCGAAGACCCCACCGTTAACCAACTTGAGGCGCTGGCGGCAGCCATGCTGGGCAAAGAAGCGGCGCTGTTTGTGCCCAGCGGCACCCAAAGCAACCTGCTGGCCATTATGAGCCACTGCCAGCGCGGTGATGAGTACATAGTGGGGCAGCAGGCGCACACCTACAAATACGAAGCCGGCGGCGCGGCGGTGCTGGGCAGCGTGCAGCCCCAACCGCTGGATTTTGAGCCGGATGGCACCATCAGCCTGCCCAAAATAGAAGCCGCCATTAAACCGGAAAACGACCACTTTGCCAAAACCCGGCTGCTGTGCCTGGAAAACACTCAGGCCGGCATGGTGCTGCCGCTTGATTACATGGCGCAAGCCACCGCGCTGGCCCGCCGGCACAATTTGGCCACTCACCTGGATGGCGCGCGCGTTTTTAACGCCGCCGTAAAACAACAGGTAAACGTGCAGGAAATTACGCAACACTTTGATTCGGTTTCGGCGTGCCTGTCCAAAGGGCTGGCTGCGCCGGTGGGATCGGTGCTGTGCGGGCGGGCCGGGTTTATCAAAACGGCCCGGCGCTGGCGCAAAATGGTTGGCGGGGGCATGCGGCAGGCCGGCGTGCTGGCGGCGGCGGGCATCCTCGCCCTAACAGAGATGGTGGAGCGGCTGGCCGACGACCACGCCAACGCCAGCCGGTTGGCCGTTGGCTGGGCGGCAATTCCGGGGATAAGCGTTAACCTGGATATGGTTCAAACCAACATGGTGTTTTTTAGCCTGGCCCAACCGCTGGTGGGCAAATTTGGCCCATTTATGGCCGAGCGCGGTATTCTTGTGGGCGATGGGCCGGCTCCCATTCGGGCCGTTACCCATTACGGCATCGAAGCGGCAGATATTGATTTTGTTATTGACGCTGCAACCCAATGCAGCGCTCACTATTTAAGTTAAAGGGAGGATTTTTTATGGCAGATAAAAAACCGTACAGCCCGGTTGCGCCCTACGCCGAACTCAAACGGGTAGAGCAGGAACTCATCGCCGCCGTTTCGGTGGAAAAAATTAAAGAGTTGGTGGTCAAAGACGGCCCCAAAGTAGGTTACAAAGCCTTTTGTTACATGCTCGGCGGCAAAATGACGCCCGAAGCGATGAAACCGGACGAGGCTTGCGAAGCCGCCGCCGCGCTCGAAACGCAGGGCAAAACCGAAGAAGCACTGGAAATTTATAAACGAGTGGTTGAGGTTCACCCCGACCACCCGCTTGCCACGGGCAAAGTCGCCTGAGGAATCCAAATTAGGTCCTAAAGATTTAGTAAACCAAAGGAGAGAATTATGACAACCCCAAATGGCAGCCCCAAAAAAGAAAACGGCGCGCCGCAAGAAGTAGCCACCTGGCGAGTAAAAGTTGGGCTGGCCCAAATGCTCAAAGGCGGCGTAATTATGGACGTGGTAACTCCCGAACAGGCCAAAATTGCCGAAGAAGCCGGTGCTTGCGCCGTAATGGCGTTAGAACGGGTACCCGCCGACATCCGCGCCAACGGTGGCGTGGCCCGCATGAGCGACCCGGGGATGATTCAGCGGATTATGGAAGCGGTGTCCATTCCGGTAATGGCCAAAGCCCGGATTGGCCACTTTGTTGAGGCGCAAATTCTGGAAGCCATCGGCGTGGATTATATTGACGAAAGCGAAGTGCTTACGCCCGCCGACGAAATGTTCCACATTAACAAGCATCCCTTTAAAGTGCCGTTTGTGTGCGGCTGCCGCAACCTGGGCGAAGCGCTGCGCCGCATTGGCGAAGGCGCGGCCATGATTCGCACCAAAGGCGAAGCCGGCACCGGCGACGTGGTCGAAGCGGTGCGGCACGCCCGCACCGTGCTGGGCGAAATCCGGCGGCTGCAAAACATGCCCGATGAAGAGTTAATGACCTACGCCAAAGACATCGGCGCGCCGTATGATTTAGTCAAAGAAACCAAAGAATTGGGCCGGTTGCCGGTAGTTAATTTTGCCGCCGGCGGTGTAGCCACTCCCGCCGATGCGGCGCTGATGATGCAACTGGGCGTGGATGGCGTGTTTGTGGGTAGCGGTATCTTTAAAAGCGGCAACCCGGCCAAACGCGCCAAAGCCATTGTAGAAGCGGTAACGCACTTCCAAAACGCGGCTATTCTGGCCGAAGTCAGCAAAGATTTGGGCGAGCCGATGGTTGGCATTAACGTGAGCAGCCTGCCCGAACAAGAGTTGATTGCCGGGCGCGGTTGGTAGTTTGGGTTTCCAAAGAAACAAAAACTTTCGGAGTTGCGCTTTTGCGGCAGGCATTTTTAGCCCAGTAGTACCATTGATTGCTTGACCAAGATTTTACCGTTATTTAAAATAGAGTTAACCCTTTCTTAACTCAAGGGGTGTATACTATCCCCAAAGCTAGTTTGGGTAAAAGGCAAGCTTTAAGGAGCTTCAATGGTATTATCATCAATGGTAACTTCGGCAAAACGGAGTGCAACAATCATCAAATATAATGATGAGGCTATTGCCCGGTGGGTTTCGCATGTTATTAGCCCGCATGTGGTTGGTGTGGTGATTACGGCCATAATGGCGTATCAGTACAGCGATAATCCGTGGGAAACCCTGGCGTGGCTGACAATGCTGTTGCCGTTAATTGTAATACCGCCGTTTGGCTACGTGCTTTGGCTGGTGCATCGGGGTACGCTGGAGGATATTTACATGCCCCGCCGTGAAACCAGAATGCGCCCGCTGGCGGTGATTATGGGCTGGCTGCTGGTGTGCTGGGGGTTAATCCGGTACTGGGGAGCGCCATCAATTGTTGAGTCTATTTTGATTGTCAGCGTAATGCTGGTGGGGGCGTTAAGTTTTGTAACGCTGTTCTGGAAAATCAGCTTTCACGGCGCAACCGTTTCGGCGGCAGCCACGGCCACGGTTATTATGATTGGCAGCTGGACATGGCCGGTTATGTTACTGGTGCCGCTGGTGGGCTGGTCACGGATCAGACTACTACGCCACACCCCCCGGCAGGTTATTTTTGGCTCGCTGGTAGGGGCAACGGTTGCGCTGGTAGTGGTAAATAGCGTGCTGCTGCGCCTGCGCTGATAAAAAAACGCAATTCCATTTAAACCAAAAAGCGCCGGTTTTTTAACCGGCGCTTTTTTTATTGAGAAAAACAACTACCGCCCCTGGATGTGCATGGGCATAATTACGTGGGTAAAGTGTTCATCGCCAATGGGCCGGAACACGCCGGGGCTGGCCGAGGTGCTGGTTTCGAGCGCAAATTGCGGGCTATCAATAACGCTTAGCACATCAATGAGGTATTTGGCGTTAAACGCCACTTCAATGGCGTTGCCGTCAATCGAGGCGTCAATTTCGGTCACGTTGTCGCCCAGTTCGGCGCTGGTGGCCACCAGCGTAATGCGCCCGTTCATCAACTCGTCGCCGCTGGGCACAATATCCAGCCGCACAATATTGGCCGAATCGCGGGCAAACAAGTGCGAAATTTTTACGGCCTTTAAAAGACTGGCGGTATCAACCACACTGCGGGTGGAAAAACCCTGCGGAATAATGCGGTTGTAATCGGGAAAGTCACCTTCGATGAGTTGCGACACCAGTTCGATGTCTTGCAGGTGAAACAGAATTTGCCGCCGCGACGGGGTGATAATCAAATTGATGGGCTGTTCCTGGTCGCCGGAAATGCGCGCCAGTTCCAGCAGGGCGCGGGCGGGGATAATCAGGCTGGGCGATTTGGTCGCGCTGCCGTTCAACCCGATTTCGGCCAGCGTATCGGCCACGCTGTGGTTTAACGGCGTCGCCCGCACCGATAACCGGAAACCGTCGGCGGCCACCATCGTCACTTTGTCGTCATCAAACTTAAGCAACACGCCGGTAAAAACCGGGCGGCTTTCATCGGTGGCGGCGGCAAAAACCACTTGCTTGATCATGGTGCGCAACGATTCGGGATCGAGTTTAATGGCCACATCGTTTTCGGTGGCGCTGGCTACCGCCGGAAATTCGTGCGCGTCTATGCCTTTGATGTTTGATTCAACGCGCGCGCAACGCAGGTTGAGGGTTTGGGTGGCTTCATCAAGGTCCAGGTCAATCCGTTCCGGGGGCAGCGAATTGACAAAATCGGCCAGCAGCCGGGCGGGAACGGTAATAGCGCCGGGCTGATCAACTTTTGCGCCAACCCAACAGTTGATACCAAGCTCAAAATTGTTGGCCGAAAGTTTCAACCGGTCGCCATCGGTGGCCAGTAACACGTTAGACAGAACGGGAAGGGTACTCCGGCTGGCCACGGCCCGGCCAACAATGCTGAGTCCTTTTGCCAGATTTTCTTGTAAACAGGAAACCTTCATGGTATCACCCTTTGCTTTTGAGATTTTATTTTTATCGAGGAGATGCAAAATGCACCATAATTAGTGGTACCTGGCTAAAGTATACAACATTTTGTAGGAGAGGACAAAGAAACAGCCTGTAGAATCAAAAAAGCGGGAACATGCAAATTTGTTCCCGCTTTTTCAAAAGATCGTTTTTTGCGTTTAATCGCGCCGGTGGCTATAAAGCAGGCCAATTGTGGCGGCAGCGCCCAAAATTACCAGCACAAATCCGCCAAACGCCACCAGGCCCAGCGAAACGGGCATTGAAAGCACCGCCCCGGAGGTGGGCAATTTGGCGGTTTCTTCTGACGGAACTGAAACCGCCGGTTTAACCGCAATGACGGCGGTGCCGGATACGGCTTTGGTCAGCGAAACCTGGTCAACATCAAAATTTACCTCAACGTTGGTGGGGAATTTTTTCAAGCCCCGGATAAACAACGTAATCTGATGGGCGTCGGGCGCGGTGCGGAGGGTACCGGTAATGTGTTGGTACACCAGCGGGATGTCTTCGGGAAAGGCCGCATGCGAGCCGAGGCGATTTTGCTCATTGAGCGGCATTAGCTGCCAATCAGTTACGTTTTCGTAGTTGCCTTCGCCGTGCGGGTCAACGCCCCAGTGCATCTCAAATTCAGATTTGTTTCTGAGTTCACGGTCGGCGGTGGTGCGCATAATTGCGTACAAATCCAGCGCGTAAGTTGTGCTGGGGGCAACATCCACCGTTTGGTAAATGGCCATCACCCGGTCAAGCTGGTTGGCTTCAACTTCATAAATTTCCATCAGTTGCGCCTGCTTGCCGTGGCGCACCGCTTCGGGCCAGAGTTCCTCGTACCAGCCAAAATGGGCGTGGCCGTTATCGTAGCTTTGCCATTCCGGGGCCACGCCATCCTGTTGCGCCCACGGCGTTTCAAAATCACCGTTGCGGATGATATTCACTGCGGCGGCCTGCGGCGCGGGTTGAGTAACGGCTTGCCCGCCGGCTACCGCCACGGTATTGGATAAAACCGCGCCCAGCGGAGCGCCGGGCAGTTCGATGAAATGCACATTGATTTCCACCGGGTTTTGCCAGATGGCGGTTTTGGCCAGTTGAATCTGGTCGGCGTTACTGGAGTTGATTTGCTGCGCGGTAATCCGGTAGCTAGTGGAGCCGCCGGCGGTGGTGATACTGCTTGGGTCCAGGTTGCCCACAAACAACGATATTTCCGGCGGGCCGGCGGTGGCGGCGGTAACAGCCGTGCCAATTGTGCCGGTGATAAACTGAGCTTTGCCGTTGAACACCATGTTACTAAGGGAATCAAACCCCGTACCCACGCCGGCGGCGGTTACTACCGTCCAGCCATCGCTCCGGGTTTGTTCGTTGTAGGTGAATTTCAAGTCGGTGGCGGCCTTTTTGAGCTTGCCAAGCTGGTCGGTAAGCGAGGCCACGCTGGGGCTGCCGCCCGCCACCGCCTGCTGCGCCGCCGGAGAAAGCTCCAACACCTGCCGCACTTCCCATTGGCCGTTCTGGTAAAACCCAATCTGGGTATCAACCCGCACCGGGCCGGGGAGTTGAAACAACACCACCGAGGCCACCACCACGGCTACGGCGCTCAAAATTTTGCCCGATAAATTAATGAGTGAAAACACCGGCAACCTCCCTCAAAAATAAGGCTTTACATTTCAAAACCCAACATAATACCACAGGTTCATCATAACATACCTGCCACAAATATTCAACGCGACTGCCGGATTCCTTATGACTGCCGGATTTTAAATGGAGGCCGATTTTTTCAGCGGGGTTTTAAAATCGTAAATACCGTCTTTTACCTGCCAGCCGGTGTGGCAAACCTGGCAGATCAGCACATGCTCCGCGCCAAGGCCGGGTTCGGTCACAGCCAGCGCCGGTGATTTACACGCGGGGCAGCGAAAAAATCCAGCCGAGGCGGGCGGCGTATTTTTTTGGGCTTGCGCCTGCAAAAACACGCTGGGGGTAAGTTGCCACCACCGACCGGTGGACTGCGCCCAGGTATCCAGTTTTACCAGCAGGGATGTTGGCAGAAATTGTTTCAACGTGGCAACCCGATAGTGAGACAGGGTGCGAATTTTTTTCACGTGAAGCCCGGCAGCTTCAAACTGCTGGCGCATCCAGCCGGGGTGAAAATTAAAATTGAGTTCCACAAACTCAACCGGTTCGGGGTTAAAGGGATTCCACTTTTGCAGGCCCAATCCCCACCGCAAAATGGACTTGAGATTAAATTTGCTGGCATGCTCAATTACCGCCACGCCGTTGGGTTCAATAATCCGGTGGAGTTCAGCCAGCGCCGCCGGCACCTCAACCAAGTGGTGCATCACCCGGATCATGGTGAGCGCATCAAACAGGTTATCCACAAACGGCAGGTTGTACACATCGGCCACCACGTAGGTAATGCGCGGGTCGTGCCCCAAAAATTTTTGCGCCTCCAGCAATTGCGTGCGGGCGTAGTCTACCAGCACTATTTGCCCATAGCCCCGGTACAAATCCACCAGCCGGCCAAAACCGGCCCCAATTTCAATAAGACGCTGCCCCTGGGGTGGAAGCATTTTTTCCAGCGCGATGCGTTCAACAGCATCCTCGTAGGCCCGAATGGGGCTACCCCAAAACTCGGTACGATATTTACTGCCTTCGTAATCACAAATTCTAGGCAAAAGACACCTCTTTAATCAAACAGTCACCACTATATTTAGTAGAAGCCAGATAAAAGCGTCAATATATTGTATAAAAATGGTGTTTCACGTGAAACAATAGCAGCCTAATAAGCGTTCCGGTCATTGAAAACCTGCAAAAGCGTTCGGATTAAAATTCGAAAATCCAGCGCCAGTGACCAGTTTTCGGTATACCACAGATCGTATTTGGTGCGCTCGATAATCGAGGTATCGCCGCGCAAACCGTTAATTTGCGCCCAGCCCGTAATCCCCGTTTTTTCCCGGTGCCGATCCATGTAACGCGGAATGGTTTCCTTGAACTGTTCCACAAACACCGGGCGCTCCGGGCGCGGCCCCACCAGGCTCATATCGCCAATTAAAACGTTGATGAGCTGCGGGAGTTCATCAATTGAAAAGCTGCGCAAAAAAGTTCCCAACCGGGTGCGCCGGTCGTCGCCGGAAGTGGCCCAAACCGGGCCGGTTTCCCGCTCGGCATCCTGCCGCATCGAGCGGAATTTGAGCATCATAAACCGGCTGCCGTCAAGCCCCATCCGTTCCTGGGTGTAAAAGACCGGGCCTTCGGACTCCAGTTTTATCAGTACCGCCAGCAACATCATTACCGGCGAAAGCAGCACCAGGCCGGCACCGCTACCCAGAATATCAATGCTACGCTTCAGGGCGAGCTGCCACCCCCGCATGGCGGTATCTCTAACCGTGAGCAGGGGCAACCCGCCCAAATCGCCAATGGTAACTTCTTTGGCCATAATCTGGAATACATCGGGAAAAACTTTGATGGCCACTTTGCCCCGGTCGCACTTGCTCACAATTTGCAATGTTTCTAGGTGCGACGCTTCCGGCAGGGCGATAATCACTTCGTTGATGTGGTACGATTGAATCAGGTCGGGGAGTTCGTCGGTGTTGCCCAGCACCGGCACATCCTGAATGGCCTTAACTTTGGGGTTGTCATCCACAAAGCCCACCACGCGATACCCCAACTCCGGCGACCTGGATATTTTTTGCATTACAATCCGGCCAACCTCACTGGTGCCCACAATTAACAATAGTTCTTCGCCCCAGGTTCGCGCCTGCAAAGAACGCTGAATTCTGGATTGAATCGCCCGGCCAATCGAGGTGAATAAAATGATCAAAATCCACACGTAAACCATCATCAGGCGCGGGTAATCAAGCTGGTTTTTAAAGAAAAAGGAAATAAAGGCAATGGCGATAATTGTGCCCACCGACGCCGCACCAAAAATGGCATAAAACTGATCCACATACGAGAGCGACCGCTGGCGGTGATAAAGCCGGTAAAAGAAAAACACAATCAAAATGGCAATCACATGCACCAGGGCCATGCCAATATAATTAGAAAACGGCAAAATATTTTCATAGTCTGACCTGAGCCGAAGCTGATAGCCCACATAAAAAGCCAGGCCCACCATTAGAAAATCTAACCCTACCAGCGATAAAGTAAAAATTAACGGCGCGCGCTTCTTCATTTTGTCACCTTGGCCGGTTTTGGATTGACGTCGCCGGTCTGGGCCGCCGGCCCGTTCAACCTAAATTCAGTTAACTTTTTTTTGAGTTTGATGCCCAGCAGAATCAAGCCATGCAACCAAAACGGGGTGCTGTTGGCGTAGTACTTGTAGTAAAAAATTTCCATCGCCCGATAAAATTCAATTTGAGCCTTGGCGCTTAACCGGCTGGAGGCCCGTTTGACGTGGGTAACAGTAACAGCCGGGTTGTAATAAATTTTCCAGCCGTGCGTCTTGATTTGGTAAGCCCAATCAATATCTTCACCGTACATAAAATAGGTTTCGTCCAGCAGGCCGGCCTGGGCAATAGCCTCGCGCCGAACCAGCATAAACGCGCCCACCACGGCATCCACCTCGATGAGTTCATCGGGGTTGGCAAACGTCATATTGTAACGACCAAAACGCGGACTGCGCGGGAAAAGTTTTGAAAGGCCAACCATGCGGTAAAAACTCACTTGCGGCGTGGGAAACGAGCGGCGGCAGGCCAAATCGAGGCTGCCATCCAGCCGGATGAGTTTGGGGCCGGCCGCGCCGGCCTGGGGATGAGTGTCCATAAAATCAAGCATGCCGACCAGCGCCGAGGGTGGCAAAACGGTATCCGGGTTGAGTAGTAACGCAAACCGGGGCGCGGTGGGGCCGGGAAAGCCATCGCTGGCAAAACCGGCATGCTTTAGCCCCAGATTGTTGGCGTAGGCAAATCCGCCGTTGGTGGGGCTAACAATTAACGTGGCCTGCGGAAACTCGGCGGACACCATGACCACGCTGTCATCCGTTGAGTCGTTATCTACAACAATCACTTCAAAGTTGATATTGCCCACCGATTGGTAAACGGAGCGCAGGCAATCTCGTAATAAATCGCAGGTATTATAATTTACAATTACAATTGCTAAGTCTAACATAGTCAAAATAGAAAAGACTGAGCCACGGCCCAGCCTGCGTCTTTCCGGGAGAATTTTGGGTCACATTAAAAATGCGTTACAGTTCGCGTTTCATCCAGAGCAACATTTGGGTTTGGCGCAGCCCCAACGCCACGTAGGCTTGCACCGCTTCGGGGTGATAGGCCGGGTGCCGGATGGAAAGGCTCTGGGTTGGCCATTGACTCAGGTAGTTGAGCGCCCGGCTGATTAACGGTTTTTCCAGTTCGCCGCGCCAGTCGGGGTGGACGGTTAAATCAATTTGATGCGGATTGCGCCAGCCGCCCGGCAGAACATTGGCCGTTGCCACAAAGCGGTGGCCATCTTCAACCACCCAGCGGGCAACCGGAGCGCCGCCCCACAACCAGGTTAACGAGTTGGTAAAGGTTTCGTTGGTGTTAAGCCGAAAGTGGCTTTGGCGAATGGGCCACTCTTTTTGCACCGCCAACGGCGTAGACGCCGTAGCCAGTTCATACGCCGAGCGCGTATCGCTGAGGTTGTAGTTTCTGGCGCGAAGCTGCACCGAATTGGGCAGCGGCAGCACTTGTTGAATTTTGGGTACGGTGGAAGCGGTTAAATAAGCGGTGCCGGAAACTTCTTTAAAGTTCAGATCGCGGTAAAGCCGGAGGGCGGGTTCGTTATCGGCCCTAACTTGCAGCGAAACCAGCGTGCCGTTGTGCTCTTTGGCCAAATCCAGCGCGGCGTTCATTAAGCCGCGTGCAATTCCACGCCGGCGATAGTTGGCCGAAACGGCCACATTGCTAATCAACCAGCGCCGCGACCCGGCGCTGCTCCGGTTTATGGTAATGTTCCCCACCACTCTGCGTTTTTCTTCCCACACAAACCCGGAGAGAAAATCGGTGTGGTCGGGGTTGGTGTAGGCCATCCACCACAACAGTGGTTTTAAATGGCAAAGCCAGCGCAACTCGCGCAGGGCGCTTTGGCCGGATTGGTCTAAATCTGCGGCAAACGCTTCTTCAATTAAATCGGCTACCGCGCCCAGGTCTTTCATGGGGTTCATCGGGCGCAAGCCAAAATATTCCTGTTTAAGCTGACTGGCCAGTACCGCCATTGGTGCCATTCACCATGTTACTCTCGGGATTTTATGAGCATGCGCCATTCGCCTTTGTGCACAACTTCATTGTTTTGGTTGATCACGCGCGCGTCAAATACCACCAATCCCCCGCCGAGCCGGGGCATGGATTTGGTTTCAATCACATTGATTTGGGCAAAAATCGTATCGCCAATAAAAACGGGCTTGGTAAACTTCCACGTTAGTTCGCGAAAGGCCAGCGTGGTGCCGTCAATAAACCCTTGTTGCACGGCCAGACCGGTAGCAATCGAGGCGACCAGCATGCCGTGCGCCACCCGTTGCCCAAAAGGCGTGGTTTTGGCGGCTTCGGCGTTGGTGTGAATAAAATTAAAATCACCCGACAGGCCGGCAAAATTCACCAGGTCGGCTTCGGTAATGGTGCGGGCGTTGGTTTGAATTTCAAGGCCGATTGTAAATTCTTCAAAGTGCATTCCGCGCACAGGGGCGTTCATGCAATCCTCCGCAGGTTTAGATAACCAGGCTATCGTACAGCAGTTCCAGGCTGAGTTGCTGGTACACGGTGTCGTCGGTGGCCAGCGTAAGGGCCGCCGCGCTTACGCCCAACCGGACGGCTTCGTCAATGGGCAGGTTATTGAGCAACCCAAAAACAACGGTGGCCGTGAGCGCATCGCTGGCACCGGTTGAATCAACCAGTTCGGTGGCCATGGCCGGCACATGGCCGCTGGCGTTGGCCGTGGCGTACACCACGCCTTCTTCAGCCAGGGTGATTAGCGCAATTTCCACGCCCCGGGTTACCAACTGCCGCGCCGCCGTAATGGCGTCGTTCTCGTTGTTAATGGAACATTCGCACAGCACTTCGGCTTCGGCGATGTTGGGCGAAACCATGTAAATTTTAGAAAGATGGGGTTTTAACCGGGCCGCCAGCACAGTTGAGGTGGGGTCGGCGCACACTTTTACTTTGTATTGTCGGGCCACTTTAAAAATGGTGTTGATGGTTGGCTGCGACAGATTGCTATCCAGCACCACCAACTGCGCTTTTTTAATAAGGTCGCGGCGTTGTTCAATGATTTGGGGGGTAATGCAGGCCAGCACCCTCATATCATCCACCGACATCACCAGATTGCCGTTTTCATCCAGCACCGCCAGATAAGCCGAAGTGTGGCCTTCGGTAGTAATCAGGCAAAAATCGGTGTTAAGGCCCACTTCGGCAGCGTTGTTGAGAATGCGCTTGCCAGAACCGTCCTGGCCAATGGCCGAAAGCAGCACGGTTTCAACACCCAGCCGGGTAAGGTTTTCGGCCACGTTACGAGCCACGCCGCCCACCGTTACCCGCACTTTACCCGGCGTGCTGGTGCCCAACGTGAGCGGCCCGCCGCCCCGGCCTTTAGAATCAATACTGGCCGCGCCAATTACCAGCACATACGGTTGGGTTGGAATAGAGTTGGCCATGCTCACCTGCTAAAAACTACACTTTGCAAAAACTATACCATAACTTGAAAGGGATGTAAAAGTGCCCAATGTCCCAGGCAAACTGAACTATTTATTCACGTTAAAGCGGATAACCAAAATGTCGCCATCGTTAACGATGTACTCTTTGCCTTCCAGCCGGATTTTGCCCACGGCCCGCGCCGCCGCGTTTGAGCCGGCAGCCATCAGGTCGGTGTAGCTCACCACCTCGGCGCGGATAAAGCCGCGCGCCAGATCGGAGTGGATGGTGCCGGCGCAGTCCAGCGCCGTTGCGCCCCGATTGGTTTCCCAGGCTTTCACTTCGTCCTCGCCCACGGTAAAAAAGACCATCCGGCCCAGCAAGTCGTAGCTTTCGCGGATAATCCGGGCGGCGCTCAGTTCAGTCAGTCCGTACTCATCCATAAACATGGCCCGGTCGTCATCGTTATCAAGCTGGGCGATGTCCATTTCCAGCCGGCCATGCACGGCGGTGATGGCGCTTTTTTTGTAGGGATAATCAAGCCGGGGCGGGCTGGCGTCATCACCTAAATTAAACATAATCAGCATGGGTTTGGCGCTGAGAAATTGAAAACCGCGCAGCCGCCGGATTTCGTCATCGGTCAAATCAAAATCGCGAATGGGCAAGCCCTGTTCTACGTGCGGTTTGAGCCGGCTGAGAATATCAAACTCAATTTTGTCATCCTCAAACGAGGGAATGGCCTTGCCCTTTTTCAGGCTGATTTCCAGCCGTTCCAGCCGGTTTTCTATTTTGCTCAAATCCGACAGGGTGAGTTCGGCGTCAAGGTGGCTCACATCGCGCAGCGGGTTAACGGTTTCCAACGGATGCGGCACGTTGGCATCCTCAAAAGCACGCACCACGTGCAGCAAGGCATCGTTATTGGCAATGGCGTTCACCAGCTCACCGCCAATGCCGGCACCGCGTTTTTCACCGTCGGTGCTGCCGCCCAGCCCGGCAATATCGGCATATTCAACCCGGGCGTAAGAAATTTTTTTGGGGTTGTGCATTTTTACCATGGCGTCAACGCGCTCGTCGGGCACGTTGACCATGGCCGTGTTCACCTGAAACGCGCCGCCGGTGTAAGCCGCTGTGGGCGCGTGGCCGCCGGTGAGCACGTTAAATATTGTGGTTTTGCCGCTGTTAGGCAGGCCAATAATTCCAATTCGCATGTTTATGCCTCATTTCTGAAAGAAATGCCCACCGAAACACAGGTGGGCTTAACTTTGGGCTTATTCTATTTCAGCGGCGCAGATTGGTCAACCTGAACAGCCGTTACTCAATCACCACCGGCATTATCATCGGCTGGCGCTGGGTTTCGCTGTAGAGAAAATCGGCCAGCGATTTGCGGATGGCTGTTTGGGGGTCGGATGGGTTACGGCGTAACGCCGCAATCACCTGGTCTTCGGCGCGTTCAATCAGTTCCATATTTTCTTTAACATACACAAATCCGCGCGTAATAATCTGCGGGCGGCCTGCCACTTCGCCGGTTTTTTCATTGAAGCGCACCACCGCCATTACAAAACCATCCTGCGATAAAATTTCGCGGTCGCGCAGCACTTGCGGGCCAATATCGCCCACGCCGCTGCCATCCACAAAAATGTAACCGCCGGGAATGCGCTCAACAATGCGCGCGCCTTTTTCATCAAACTCAACCACCGTGCCATTTTCTACCACAAAAATATTCTCACCGGGGATGCCCTGTTCACGGGCCAGCCCGGCGTGCGAGTGCAACTGGCGCAGTTCACCGTGCACCGGGATAAAATATTGGGGTTTTACCAGGTTGATGAGCAATTTTAGCTCTTCCTGGCTGGCGTGGCCGCTTACGTGCACGTTGCTGCTGCCGCGATCATAAATAACTCGCGCCCCGCGTTTAAATAATTTGTTGATGGCCCGGCCCACCAACTGCTCGTTGCCGGGGATAACCCGCGACGACATCACCACGGTATCGCCCGGTTTGATGGTGATTTGCCGGTGGCGGCCATCGGCCATGCGCCCCAACGCGGCGCTGGGTTCGCCCTGGCTGCCGGTGGCAATGATGACAATCTGGTGATCCGGGCGGCCTTTCAGCCCGGCCAAATCGGTGAGCACGCCGGGCGGCACATCCAGATAGCCCAAATCCTGGGCGCGCTCCACGCTTTCTTCCAGGCTGCGCCCGTCAATGGCTACCACGCGGTTGTGTCGCGCCGCCGCACGGATAACCTGCTGCACCCGCGAAATCAACGAGCCAAACGTGGCCAAAATCACCCGGCCTTTGGCCTCGCGGAAAACGCGGTTTAGCCCTTCGTCCACCGTTTTCTCCGAAGGGGTGAAGCCGGGATTATCGGCGTTGGTGCTATCAGAGAGCAGCACCAGCACGCCTTCGCTGCCCAGCCGGGCCAGCGCGCCAAAATCGGGCGGGTCGCCCCAGGCGGGCGTGTAATCAAACTTAAAATCGCCGGTGTGCACAATCATCCCGGCGGGAGTACGAATGGCCAGCCCCACCGCATCGGGAATGGAGTGGCACACGTGGAAAAATTCCACATCGAACAGCCCGCCCAACGATTTGCGGTCGCCCGGTGAAACAATGTTGAGGTTGGCCTGGCTGGCTTTGCCGTGCTTGCTGAGTTTCAACTCAATCAAACCGGCGGTGAGGCGGGTGGCGTAAATGGGAGCCTGCACGTCGGCCAGCAAAAACGGCAGCGCCCCAATGTGGTCTTCGTGGCCGTGCGTAACCACAATGCCGCGCACCCATTCTTTTTTGTCTTTTAAATAGGCGGTGTAATCGGGGATAACCAGGTCTATGCCCAGCATATCGTGTTCGGGGAACATTACGCCGGCGTCAATAATGAGCACGTTGCGGCCATACTCAACGGCCAGCATATTTTTGCCCACCTCGCCCAAACCGCCCAGAGGGATAATTCTTAATTTGTTTGCAGTTGCCATATCTAATTTCTCCTTGAAGTAATTTTCTGGCTGTAGGTAGTAGAAGGTGTGGATGGCAGAATAATTCGCAAAGTAACGGTGCCGGTAACAAAAAACCCCAGCTAAAGCCGGGGTTGCCTTTTCTTGTGAGTAACTACTTGCGGGCTACTTCTAACGCGATGGGGCCACTCGGCTTACGAGTGACGGAGAATTCCACGCGGTCTCCAGCTAACAAATTTCTGAAGCCGCTGCCGGTAATGGACTGGTAGTACACAAAAATATCTTCATCCATCCCGCCGTCAATGTAGCCATATCCTTTAGAGGGATTAAACCATTTCACGGTTCCGGTCAGTCGTTCTGGCATTGGGGATTACCTCCTTTCCGGATTGATGCGCAGGCAACAAAAAAACCGCTGGATCGATACTGCACTCCTGCGGCTTTGCGAAAGACTACCAAATATCGTATTTCCGTGGACTAGTATACCGCTAAATTGGCTTTTGTCAAGGGGGTTAAAACCAATCGGCGGCCTGAATATATAGCGGCGTATCGGCAATGATTTTATCCAGCCACGAAGCGGTGTCGGCATCGGTGGCAAAACGGCCCAACCAGCGGGCATCGGTGGCTTTAAGGTAGCCGCACAACACCTGGGTAAGCGTGGCGATGTCGGTTTCTATTTGCGGTTTAGCGCCGGCGGCGGGCCGGGTTTCGGCCCGGCCATCCACCAGCCGAAAGACCAGCGGCTCTTCATTGGCCGGAATGAGCGGGTCCGTTACCTTGAAAACGCGCTCACCCGATACGCCCCGGGTGTAAAACCGGCTGGTAAAGGCTTTGGGCAAGTTGATAATCCGGGCCATGGGGCCGGGGGTAAGGTGGCACAGGTCGTTAAAAACCCAAAACCTATTTTCTGCGTTTACGGCAACGGGCTGGCGCAGGCTGTGGCGCAGCGGCGTATCGGCGGGAGCCAGGTATTCAATCACGTCAACGTTTTGCGCCGCCAGATGAGCCAGCAAGCCCTGCAAGGCCGCCGGTTCGCCGGCAAAAAACTCTCTGAGGTGCAACACCCGTTTGCCATCAAGGCTGTTCTTGTAAAAATACATGTAGTAGCCCTCAATCATGCCGTCATTTTCAAACACCACCAGATTGGGCCACCGCTCGATAATTTTATCCCACCAGGCGTTGCTGCGGGTAAACCAGCCGTTGCGCCAGGTGAGCTGGCCTTTGTAGACCACTCGCAGCATGGGCAAATCTTCCGGCAAAAAGTGACGGACTTTACCGGTATCGCCCGTTACCGCCAAATTTTGGGGATCAACGGCGTAGGCGTGCAGATCACCCACCACGCCGTACCCAAATTTGTGGTAATATTGCGGCGAAAACGGGAACAACACCGACAGGGCCACGCCATCGGTGTGCATTTTGGCAATGAGCGTTTGCATAATTTTGCCGGCAATTCCGCATGCGCGATATTGCGGCAGCACGGTTACGCCCGCCACTGCGCCCAAACTCAGCGGCACGCCGCTCAACCACATTTGAGCCGGAAAGGCGGTAGCCGTGCCCACAATCCGGCCCTGGTATTCGGCAGCCACCACATGCGAAACATCGGCGCGAGGGTCATCTTTAAGCCGGGCCAACAGCAACTCCTTTTGCCCGCCAAAGCCAATCGCCCGCAAATCGGCCACGGTATTTAACTCATCGGAGACAATGGGCCTGATGGTTACGGCATCCAGGTTGATCATTTTTCCCTCCCGTTTAGCTGCGTTACCAATAATTTAACCGCTTCGGGGGCGGTGCGGGCAATTGTGACCAGTTTTTGGTATTCGTCGCGCACGTAGTCTCCGGCGATAAAGGCCGCCAGCGTGCGCTGCCACAAACCGCCCACCGTAATAATGGGCCGCGCCGAAATTTCGCCCACCTGCACAAAACTCCAAATCAGCGCCAACTCCGACAGCGTGCCCACGCCACCCGGCATAATAATTGCGCCGTGACAATTATCAACCAGGTACAGCAGCCGCTCGCGCAGCGTTTGGCATTTGATTTCTTCGGCCACCCACGGATTGGCGGGCATGGGCCGAAACTGCTCAATTTGGGCGCAGGTTATGCCAATAACATGGCCGTTGGCTTCGCGGGCGCCCTGGCTGGCCGCAGACATCACCCCGGAGTAGCCGCCGGTTTGCACGGTAAAGCCGGCTTCGGCCAGCAGCCGGCCCACGCTGCGCGCGGCTTCGTAATCGGCGGCGCCGGGTTTGGGCGCGGCGCTGCCAAAAACACTGATGACTTTGGGCTGGTTGGTCATTTATACCCCTCGCGGATAAGAACCCAACAATTTGAAAAAGGTGGTAAATTCTTGCAGATGCTTGAGCGCGTTCTGGCAGCGATCTTCGGCAATGCTGCCGATAAAATCAATGTAAAACAGGTATTGCCAGCGTTTGCCTTGCCACGGGCGCGATTCTATTTTGGCCAAATCAATATCGCGCAGGGCAAACACAGCCAAACTTTTATATAACGAGCCGGGAACGTTATCCATAGAAAAAACAATGGATGTTTTGGCTTCGCCAACCGGCAGCACCGGCTCGCGGGCAATCACCACAAAGCGGGTGTAGTTTTCCGGGTCGTCGTGCATATCGGTGCGGAGAATGTTCATCCCGTAAATTTGGGCGGCGCGGGCGCTGGAAATGGCCGCGCTGTTGGTAAGGTGCTGGTCTTTGAGTATTTTTACGCTGCTGGCGGTATCGTAGGTAGAAATGAGTTCGGCGTGAGGCAGCAGTTGGCTGAGGTTGCGCTCGCACTGAGCCAGCGGTTGGGGGTGAGAATACACTTTTTGCACATCGGCCAGCGCTACGCCGGGCAGCGCCACCAACTGGTGCGCCACGTGGATTTGGGTTTCGCCGATAATGGCCAAATCGTAGCGCAACAGCAAATCATAATTGTGGTGAATACTGCCCGCCAGCGAGTTTTCCAGCGGCAAAATGCCCTGGTCAACTTCGCCATTGGCGACGGCTTCAAAAATGTTATCAAATTCCTTACAAGAAACAAACGTAACGGCGTCGCCAAAATATTCCACCGCCGCGGCTTCGCTGTAAGAACCGCGCTGGCCCAAATAACCAACGCTCAGCCCGTTGTTGCTCATGTTGGCACCTCAATGTCCAGCACTTTGTAGGGATAAATGTTCACCACGTGGGTTTGGTTAAACCGGGTTTCGGTGGTTTCGGAGATGTTATAAACATGCCGGTGGCCATGCACCATATATTTGGGTTTGAACACCTGCATTAACCACACAAACGATTTGAAGCCAACGTGAATCCGGTCATCGCCGTTGTGGATGCCAAATGGCGGAGAATGGGCCACAAACATATCTACGTAGCGGCCATAGCGTAATTTGTTAACCAAAAATTTGGGAACAAGATGAAGCAATACGTTGAGCCACATTTCTTGCTGGCTGTACTGAAACCGGCCATCGCGGTAGCGAATTGAGCCTTCTAGCCCGGCCAGCAACAACTTTTTTACCCGGTACGCCTGGCAATGTAAATTGAGGCCGCCCAGCGGCCCGGCCACTATCGAGCCGTCAGACAGGTATTCGCGTTCCGGGTCGTGGTTGCCATGCACATACAGCAAAGAAACGTTTAAAACCGACTGGATGTATTCCAGGTAATAATAGGGTAGATCGCCACAACCAACAACCAGTTCTACATCGGCGTATTTGGCCGTGATAGAGGAGCTGTAGATGTGTTCGACAACTTTATCGCTAACAAAAAGTACCTTCACCTGATTTACGTTCTGCGACACAAAATTTCAGGCCATTCTACCACGAAGGGGTACCGGTGTCAATGAACCCAAAAACCCACAAAAAAGGGGCGATGTTGATCGCCCCTTGCGGTTAGTAGCTTACGGTTTTTCCAGCTCAAATTCCTGGTGAAGGGCGCGCATGGCTTTTTCGGCATCACCCTGAGCAATGACCAGCGAAATGTTGTATTCGCTGCTGCCCTGAGCAATGGCGATGATGTTGATTTTTTCGCGGCCCAACGCGCCAAACAGGCGGGCGCTCACGCCGGGAGTACCCTTCATGCCGGAGCCAACCGCCGCCAGAATAACGGTGTTGCCTTCGGAGCGCACCCGATCCAGGTCGCGCCGTTCAATTTCGCGGGATAGCTCATCTTCCAACGATTTGACCACTTTGGGCACATCGGGGGTGGGTACCACAAAGCAAATAGATTGCTCCGACGAAGCCTGGCTGATCATCAACACGTTGGTATCGGTGCGGGCCACGGCGGTAAAGGTGCGGCCCGCCACGCCCGGAATGCCAATCATGCCCGGCCCGGCAACGGTAATCAGGCTCATATTTTTTATGGCGGCCACCGCTTTTACGGTTTTGCCGTTGTCCGTTTCTTCGGCGGTGATGATTGTACCGGGATGCTCCGGCTCAAAGGTGTTGAGAATACGCACCGGCATGCCTACCCGCCGCGCCGGGCGAATGGCCTGCGAATGCAGCACTTTGGCCCCAAAGTATGAAAGTTCGCTGATTTCGGCGTAGGAAAGATGGCTGATGGAGCGGGCTTCGGCCACTATGCGGGGATCGGTGGTCATGACACCGTTCACATCGGTCCAAATCCAAACTTCGTCGGCGGGCAGGGCGCGGCCAATAATAGTGCCGCTGTAATCGCTGCCGCCCCGGCCCAGCGTGGTGGTAATGCCCTGTTCGGTGGCCCCAATGAAGCCGGTAACAACCGGCGTAAGCCCTTTGGCCAGCAGCGGTTTTAGCCCGGCCTGGGTTTTTTCGGCGGTGGCGTTGATAATGGGCACGGCTCCACCAAAGCGGTCGTCGGTAATAATCAGTTCAGTTGAAACTACGGCTTCGGCAGGAATGCCGGCGTTGTTAAGAATAGCCGCCACTTGCGGGGCGCTCATGCGCTCGCCCAGGCCGCCAATCACATCCAGCGCGCGCGGCGTGAGTTCGCCCAACACATGAATGCCGTGGCACAGCGATTCAAACTCGTTGAGCATGTCTTTAATCTGGGCCATTACCCGGTCGCGTTCCGGAGTGTTGCCCAAAAAGTGAAGCGTGGCGTTGGCGTGTTTTTGCTCAATTTCCAGGCGAGACTGGTGGGCAAAGGTTTCGTTGCCGGCTTCGGCCTGGTGCGCGGCATCCAGCAACAGGTTAGTGACGCCGCTCATGGCCGAGACCACCACTACAACTTGATGGCCATCGGCGCGGGCTTTGGCCACAATATTGATTACATGCTGTAACGCCGGGGCGCTGCCCACCGACGTTCCCCCAAATTTCATTACAATTAACACGGCGGCTCCTCCTGCCAAAATAAAATACGGTCATCCTGCCCATTAAAGCAGTTGACCGTATAGTACTCAGGCTGAAAAAAACGGCAAAATCCGGCTCAGGCGTGGACGCGCATGGTAGACAGGCGCACGGCAGACTCAACCCGCAGCCACAGTTCTTCCAAATCCAGCGGTTTGGAGACAACATCATCCACGCCAACTTCAAGGGCATTCAACCGGGTTTTGCGGTCGGCCAAATGCAGCAACATAATGATGGGAATGTGGGCAGTACGAGTATCTTCCAAAAGCTGCTGGCAGGTATGGTAAGGGTTGGCATCGGTAAATTCGGTGCTCACCAAAATGGCGTTGGGCTGCCACTGCCGGGCCGCGCTCATAATTACAGCGGCGGTGTTAACCAGTTGAACTTCATGGTGCTTTAACTCAAAATACACCGCCATAGTGCGGCTAATGTCGGGGTCGGGATCAGCAATTAATATTCTGGATTTGATGGCACTCATGGCGCAACCTCTTTCACGCAAACTAAATCCGCCTGCCTGTTGAAAGTATGCGCCAAGGCCACAGTTTTTGCCATAGGAGAATAGTATTACACCCCATCAATTGGTCATAAAAAAAGCGATGGCTTTTTTTAGCTCGTCAAAACTGTACACAAAGACAATACATTCGCAATCGGCCAGCATCAGCGGCAATTCGTGCCGGATTTGCCGGCCCGCATTAATGTAGGCCAGCAGGTGCGAGAAAACCGTTTCGCCCACATGTTCGCGCAGGGCGTGGTTGTTTTGCAATTCGTCCCGGCTGCCCAGGCCGATAGGCGCAAAGGATTTGCCATCATTAAACCACACAATGCTGGTTCGGCCCTGGCGGGCGTCGTCCATAATTTCGAGCGTGGTCACGGCTCCAATCGTGGTTGAGGTGATTTCGTACACGCGCAGCCGGGCTTGTTCGCGCGCTTTCTTTTCCTGCGGCGCGTCAATGCCCCAAATATACTCGCGGCCATGCGTGCTGGGGTGAATTTGGGGATCAAAATAAGACCATCCCCGATTATCCAACCACAACGCCAGCGGGTCGCGGCCAGGGTTGCGCACCGGGCCGGAGCGCCCCTGAATATTGCACGCGCCGCCGGTAAACAGTAACGGTTTAATGCCCGCCACCATCATTTCTGATGTTACTAACATACCATTAGATTCAGCCATAATTCACCCCGTTTTGTAACCTGGTATTTTACCCACGCAACCGCGCCCGCGCTTCGGCGCAATGCGGACACCGCTCGCCCCGGTAGTCGCGCCCGCAGGTGAGGCAGGTTTTTACCTCGCCTTCGGACTGGCTGCGGCCCACCGGCGCGCCCACCAAAATAAATTCTGCGCCGTCAAATTCGGTTAGCCACTGCTCCAGG
Source organism: uncultured Caldilineaceae bacterium (assembly GCA_964517605.1). Classification (GTDB taxonomy): domain Bacteria; phylum Chloroflexota; class Anaerolineae; order 4572-78; family J111; genus J095. Next base: position 55,856 of record CAZFCE010000016.1, read on the forward strand.
CTGATGCCGTCAATTGAAATTCCGGTTAAACCAATTGTTAACGTGCCGCGCAACACTTTTGCGCCCATCTCGGTGCCGCTTTTGGCCAATTCTCGCGCATCGCTTCTTGAAATTCCCACTAAATCACTCCTGTTTATCGCTAATATTTTTTACCAGGTTGTACACATCGCGTTTGGGCCAGCCGCTTTGCGCCGCTACTTGCCGGGCCGCATCTTTGGCCGTCGTGCCGGCGGCCAACGCCGCGCCCAACGCCGCCTCAACTTTTTCCGGCGACCAATCCGGCTCCGGCGCGGCCCCGGCCACAACCAGAGTAAATTCACCGCGAGGTTCGCGGCTGCGCCATTCGGCCAGCGCGCCGTCTACCGTGCCGCGCCAAATTTCTTCGTGCAGTTTGGTTAACTCGCGGCACACCACCATGGCCCGGCTGCCGCCAAAAATAGCGGCCATATCGCTTAACGCCGCCAGCAGCCGGTGCGGGGCTTCAAAACAAACCAACGTAACGGGCAACTGCCCAACTTCGGCCAGCGCGCGTTGGCGGTCGCTGGTTTTACGCGGCAAAAAGCCCAAAAACATAAAACGATCCGTGGGCAAGCCGCTGGCCGATAGCGCCACCGGCACGGCACTGGCGCCGGGCAGCGGCGTTACGCCATAACCGGCAGCCACCGCCGCCTGCACCAGCCGGTAGCCGGGGTCCGAAACCAGCGGTGTGCCGGCCTCGGACACCAGCGCAACATCGCCCTGCGCCAGCGCGGTTAAAATGCGCTCAAGCTGGCCCGGCGGGCTATGCTCAAAATAGCTGATGGTGGGGCAGGTAATTTCAAAATGATTGAGCAGTTTAACGGTGGTGCGGGTATCTTCGGTGGCAATTAATGACACCTCTTTTAACACGCGCAGCGCCCGCAACGTAATATCTTCAAGGTTGCCCAGCGGCGTGGGCACAATGTACAAAGTTCCCATAATTTATAGTTTCACCGGGGCAATTACATCCGGCAGCGCCGCCTTGAGCGCGGCCAGCAACGTTTTATCCTGCCGGGGCAAAACGGTGCGGGGATCAAATAAAATCCGGTCGTTTTCAATCCTGGCGATAACCGGCGGCAGGTTAACCGGCTGGCGCAGCCGCTCGGCCAGCGCAGTAACGGCATCGAGTGAAATGGCTAGCGCCCAGGTGGGCAGCGTTTGGCCGGGCAAACTGCCGCCGCCAACGGTAGACACCGTTTTAACAACCTTGAACGAAACCCGCGCCAGGCTGGGTTCTTTTTGCAGCGCCGTTTGCCAGGCGCGCGCTCGCCGGGCCAAACCGGCCGGCGCGGCGGACATCATTTGCCACACCGGGATTTCGGTGGTGGCCTTGTTTTCCCGGTAGGCCAGCAGCGTGGCCTGCAACGCCGCCAGCGTAATTTTATCAACCCGCAACGCCCGGATAAGCGGATGCTTTTTTAGTTTTTCAAGCAGCGGTTTGCGCCCCAAAATCAACCCGGCCTGCGGGCCGCCCAGCAGTTTATCGCCGCTGGCGGTAACAATGTCCACTCCGGCGGCCAGGCTTTCCTGGATGGTTGGTTCGTGGGCCAAACCAAAGGGAGTGGTATCCAGCAGCGTGCCAGAACCCAAATCTTCCATAAGCGGCAGGTTGTGCCGCCGGGCCAAATCGGACAGTTCGGCCAGCGCCGGCTGCGCCGTAAATCCGCTAATGCGGTAATTACTGGGATGCACCGCCAACAGCAGCCCGGTTTGGCCCGGCACAATGGCCTGTTTGTAATCCTGAGTGTAGGTGCGGTTGGTGGTGCCCACTTCAACCAAGTTACAGCCCGATTGCGCCATAATCTCCGGCACTCGAAAGCCGCCGCCAATTTCAATCAACTGGCCCCGGCTGATAATCACCTCGGCGCCACGCGCCAGCGCCGAAAGCGCCAGCACCACCGCCCCGGCGTTGTTGTTGACCACCACCGCCGCTTCGGCTCCGGTGAGCCGGCAGAGCAAATCGGCGGCGTGTACATACCGAGACCCGCGCCCGCCGGAGGTCAAATCGTATTCCAGATTTAAGTAATCCGAGGCCGCCTGCTGCATGGCCAGTTTGGCCCGCTCACTGAGCAGCGCCCGGCCCAGATTGGTGTGAATAATCACGCCGGTGGCATTGATGACCGGCTGCAACGATGGCCGGATTTCTGCCGCAACGCGCCCCACCACCGCCGGCACCAGCGCCGCTTCTACCCCGGACGGTTGGCCGGCTAAAATTTGCTGCCGGACCAGGTCGAGTTCGGCGCGGATGGCCGCCACTACCACGCGGTGGCCATGCACCGCCACCAGCGCCGCCAGTTCGGCAGTTTGGAGTAGTTTGTCAACGCTGGGCAAATTACGCAGTTCCGATTGCATGCTTATTCTCGCGTTAGAAAAAAGACTTCAATCAAAATAAAGGCCAACCCCAGGATCGCGCCCATCATAAAACTCAGCTCGCGCACCAGTTGCAAATAGGCCACAATTACCCCAAACAAGCCCACCCAGGCGGCCTGTCGCACCAATCTGAATTTGTCCAGGTGCAGCCAGCCGGCTTTGGCAAACCGATAATTTAAGTAGGCCGCCGGCGGAACGGTGACAGCGCCTAAAAACAAAAACCAGCAGATAAAAAAGAGAACCTGCGGCAAGGCAAAAAGAGAATCAGGTTCCGGCCATAATAATGAAACCACACTGTATAATCCTCCCAAACTTAAAATGGCCAGAATTGTAGAAAGGAATACCCACCAGCGCAGGCGCATCAGTTATCCCAAACATAAAGTAATACCGTATTATACCCCAATTTGGGGTAATCGTCATGGAATATGTTATTCACATGGTATTGTTTATTAATTAATTATAAGTAGTAATAAATAGTAGGCCCTGTGGATAAGTGGATAACGTCGCCCGGCGGCGACGGCTTATACTACATCTTGTGTAAAATAGTTTTTACAAACCGGCATTTTGTTGTTGCCGCGCGTGGTTAGCTGTGGATGGCGGCTGGGGATAAAAACTAATAATTGTGGATAGATAAATGGGGGAACATTTGTCAAATGGCTTAGAAATTAATGGACTCTACATCTTGGGTAACAAAAATACTTCGTCCTACATATTGTGGTGCTTTTGGATCGTAATTTTCTGGATTCTTAAAAATTTGGCGAGTTATCCCCATTTGGATGTACTTATCCACAGTTATCAAGCGGTTATCCACAGAACATGTGATACAAAAATACGTTGCGGAGAGAATCCGGGGAATTTTTTACGGGTTACGCCTGGAAACTAAACTTGTTGTTAGTTGTCGGCGCAGGTTGCGCTCCTTTGGGGCTAACGAAAGCTAACATAAGTTATCCCCATTCAAGGATAACTTATCCACAGATATAAGCCGGGTTATCCACAAAAATTTAAGGAAAATGAAAAATAGTGGCTTTTTTATAGAAAGCCACTCAATTATTATATTGAAGGAGAATTTTTTGCAGAGGCGTTAATAGAGGGGGGTATTGGAGTAAATGATTTCTCTGATGGCCAGCATCTCCCGCCTGAGGCGGTCGTTTTGCTCAATTTGCGACGCAATTTTCTCCCAACCGTGCATAATGGTGGTGTGATCGCGCCCTCCCAGCGCGTCACCAATTTGCGGCAACGACGCGCCCGTTTCTTCGCGGGCCAGATACATGGCCATTTGGCGCGCCGCCGACACATCTTTACTGCGGCCCCGGCTGATCAGCACTTCCGGGTCAACCCGGTAAAACGAGGCCACCGCTTTTACAATTTGGGTTACGGTGAGTTCGGCCTGCCGCGAGACAATATCTTGCAACGCGTCCGAGGCCAGTTCCAGGCTAATCGGCTGCCGCAACATGGCAGCGTGGGCAATTACTTTGTTGAGCGCGCCCTCCAGCTCGCGGATGTTGTTTTGGGCGCGGCGGGCCACAAATTCCATCACGTCATCGGGCACGCTGGTAGCCAACGAATCGGCCTTAAAGCGCAAAATGGCAATCCGGGTTTCCAGGTCGGGCGGTTGAATGTCGGCCAGCAACCCCCACTCAAACCGGGAGCGCAGCCGTTCTTCCAGCGTGGTGATAGCTTTGGGCGGGCGATCACTGGAGAGCACGATTTGCCCGCCGGATGAGTGCAGCGCGTTAAAGGTGTGGAAAAATTCTTCCTGAGTGCTTTCTTTGCCGGCGATAAACTGAATGTCGTCAATCAGCAAAAAGTCGGTGGTGCGGTATTTTTCACGGAAAGAATCGGTTGATTGGGTGCGGATGGCGTTGATTAAATCGTTGGTGAAGGTTTCTGAGGTGGTGTAAATAACCCGTTTGCTTTGGGTAATGGCAAAATGGGCAATGGCTTGCAACAAGTGGGTTTTGCCTAACCCCACCCCGCCGTACAAAAAGAGCGGGTTGTAGGCTTCGGCGGGCTTTTCGGCCACCGCCAGCGAGGCCGCATGCGCCAGCCGGTTTGACGCCCCCACAATAAACTGATCAAACGTGTACCGAGTATTTAACATAAACGGCTGCCTGCCTTTACCGTGATTCCCGTTGCCATTATTGGGGGCGGTAACAAACAAAGATGCGGCCTGAAAATCGTGGTGCACTTCGTGCGGTTCGGTTTCTTGGGCATCGGTTTCGGTGCTGGTATCTATTTCAAATTGAATTTCAACTTTGTGGCCCAGAACGCTGGTAACGGTACGGCTAATTGTATTGAATAATCGGTTTTCCAGCCAATCTTTGGCAAAAGGGTTTTTAGTGCCAATCACCAAATGATGGTCATTCTGAGCAATAATGCGGGTGTCTTTTAGCCACGTATCAAACGTGGCTCTGGTCATTTGTAATTGCAACTGGCCCAACGTGGTTTGCCAGATTTGGTCCGTATTAATTGACATACATAAATCTCCACTATTAGCAATACCCGCAAGGGGGCGTGGATAAAGTGACAACAAAATTAAAGGGCATGCCCAAAACCTGCAAAACGGGGCAACCCACAGAATAAATATTAAATTTTAACGGTGAATGCAGATTAAGAGATTTTGAGGAAAATCTCTGGTTACGGCCTTACTCACCCTAATTCAATCTGGAGAGTTTAGCTGGTAGGTGCGCCTATCAGCAGGTTGAAGTTCAAGTGTAAGAATTTGGTTTTTCTTGGAAACAGGGCGTGGCCAGCCTGTTTAAAAATCAACCCATCTCCCTCCTCTGATGTGGCACTATCAATATCGTTAAAGCGATGTTAAATCAACGTTAAATATTTATAAAAATTCAACTGTACACCAAAGTGACTAGCATTTTATCAGACCTAGCCAATGCTTTCAATACCCGTACCTTAAAAAAGCGATAGCGGCTGCCGGTTTTAAGAATAGTTATGGTGAGTTAATTCACGAATGTGGATAAGTTGTTGATAACGGTAGTTAAATCTTGGGAAAGTTGAGGATAATTTGGGGATAACTTTTGCGGCGTTTTGCCGGCGTATCCGGTTGAGACGCACGTTAGATTGCGCCACAGGCCGGTTTTTGCCCATGCCGGGTAGTTTAAATGATAAATTTTGATAGCTGTTCGGCGATTTGCCGGCATTGATGGCGAATCATCCCCAGTGGCACATTGGTGCTGAGGGCCAGCGACAACAAAATACCGTCGGCCAGGGTAAGGGTGTACAGCCGGTAGGCTCCGCCTTCGTGGAGGCTTTGGGTAAACCGCCCGGTCCGTTCGCCCAAAAATGTGGCGGCTTGCGCGGCGGCCTGCGTGCTTTGCGCCACCAGCACCGCCAAATCCAGGCATTCTTCCCGGCTGAGCATGCCGGCGTGGGCAATTAAATCCGCCCCGGCAATTAACAAAATGGCTTCGGCCCGCACCTCTCGATTTAAATCGCCCAGGTAGCGTAAAATCTCGTTTTCGCTGGCGCGCAAAAACCGAATGGTTTCTTGCGGCACCACCGGCGGAGCCAGCAAGTTGGTGTCTATTTCCAGCGCCGGCGGCGCAGAAACAGGCACGGGTGGTGCGGCGACGCTAACGGCGGCGGGCGGCGCTTCCTTTTCGGTGGCAACCGGCGCGGGGGCGCTTTTAGCCGGCGGGGTAAAGGCCGGCATTACTGTAGCCGAAGGCGTGCGTTGCCGGCTGCGGCCCAGAGCTTTTTCAACCAGATCGGGCAAATCGCCCACAAAAAACGGTTTGGGCAAAATACCGTTAATGCCCAACTTGCTGTAGGCATCCGGCAACGCCTGGCCAATCAAGGGAATCATCATTATTTTTACTTCGCCTCTGGTTTCGCGGATGGCTTTTACCAGAATGCCGGGTTTCATATCGGTGATGCCCACATCAATAATAACCAGATCAAAACTTTGCTCAACCACAGCCAATAAGGCATCGCTCCCGGAATGCACGCAGGTGGCAATATATTGCCCGGAATTCTGCAATCCTTCTGCCAGCATTACACCAAAGCCTTCGTCGCTATCTACTACCAAAATGTTGGGCTTTACCATGAGTACATCCGTGAGGTTTATTTTGAGGTTAATATTGAGGTTACTGTTAGCGTTTTTTCTTACGAATTAGTGGCATTTTAATGGATTTTGAACAAAAGTCAACAACGTTGGCGTTACTGTTTTTTGCCTTTTATAAAAACATAAACGGCAATTACCCCCAACGCCAAAACAAAAAATAACAAAATACCGCCTAAACTTAAAAAATTAAAGGCTGATGCCGGTTTGGGCAGCTCTTTGACCGGCCCGGCGGCGGTTATAACCGGCGTTGGGGCGATAGTGACGGTGGCAGTTGCGATTGCCGGCGGTGTTGGTGTAGGTAAAGCGGTTCGCGTGGGTTGCGCCGTGGCGGTGGGCAAGACGGTTGCCGCTGCCGCCGCCGCAGCCGGCGGAGTGGCGGGTTCTGCCGGTAATGGTTGCCCGGCCAGGTTTTCTTGTTCTGGCATTGGGGCGGACTCTAATTGAACGGACCCTTCTGCCGGCACTTCGACTGCCAGCGCCGGCGGCGCGGCGGCTGCCGCACTTTTGGCCACGGGCGCTGCCGGTGCTGCGCCGCCGACGGCATCTTGCGCCAACATCATCTCCTGGTTAGCGGTGATTGGCGCTGCCGGCGGCGCGGCAGCTGCCGCCGCTTCGGCTTTTTCCTCTATAACTGCTGTGGCCACGGCGGTGGGTTGCGCTTCGATTGATTTTTTCATAACCGCCGGTTCGGTGGCCAACACTGCGGGCGCGGCAGGCGCTTTTGCTACCGTCTCCGCTGCTGCCTCTTTTTGTTGCGCCACCATTTGCGCCGGGGCGCTCTGGCTGCCCGAAAACTGCGTACCCCAAAAAAGCCCGCCGCCAACGGCTAAAACGCAGATTATTGCCGCCGCCGCGGCGGCCAATCCCCCTGCCCAGGCCGGTAGCCAAAAACGGCGTTTGGGCTGGGGTTGCACTTCGGTGGCGGTGAGCGTAAAGGGGCGCGGGGCCGGCATTACCGGCAGACTGGCCAACAGCGTCACCGTTTGCCGCAACGAGGCCAAATCTGCCTGCAATTCGGGCGATTCGGCCAGCGCAGAATCTACCCGCGCGCGCTCGGCGGCGGTCACTTCACCGTCCAGATAAGGCGATAGCAACTCCCGGATTTCTTCGATATTTGGTTGCTGAGGTGTATTTGTCGCCATGATTGCTGCGTTTATTGCTTTCTATCTTCTAGACGATATTGGCCGGGCAAAAGTTCCTGTTGCGTGAGCAAAAAATCGCGCAAGCGCCGCCGCCCCCGGTTTAACCGAGATTTAACCGTTCCCAACGGCTGTTCTATAATTTCGGCGGTTTCCAGGTAGCTTAGACCCTGCACGTCACACAAAACCACCACCACGCGCTGATCCTGCGGTAACTGGTTAATGCCCATTTGCAGCCACTCGGCCAGTTCGCCCCGGAGCATGCGCTCTTCGAGCGGCTCATCGGCATTCATCAGGCTGGCGCTGTGCTCAGGAGCCTCTTCTACCAAATCCTCCAGCGAAGTTGCCGGTCGGCGGTTGCTGTAGCGAAGGTGGTCGTAACAGGTGTTGGTCACAATGCGCAAAATCCAGCTTTTAAACGACCCGCCCTGGTATTGTCGCAACGATTTATACGCCTTTAAAAAGGCATCCTGGCAGGCATCGGCGGCGGCATCACTGGAGCCGGTAACGCGATAAGCCACGTTGTAGGCGGTGCCCTGGTAGGCCATTACCAACTGGTTAAAGGCCGACAGGCTTCCTTTTTGCGCTTCAGAAATTATGCGAAGTTCATCCATGAGCTAAAATGGCCGGCCTTGTATCATTTGGCTTAGGCAATTTGACGTATAATCTTACATCAATTATACTTCTGAACTGTAAGACGTTCGCCGGAGTGGCGGAACAGGCAGACGCGCGCGACTCAAAATCGCGTGGAGAAATCCTTGTGGGTTCGATTCCCACCTCCGGCATTGATTATAACACCATTCATTATGATGTGCTAGGGCGATGTAACTTCGCTCACCGGGTAAGGTGAGGCCACCTCGTAGAGGCGGCCTTTAATTTTGAATTCAAGGGTTTGTTTTTTTTTAGTAGTTAGTTTGTTTTTGCGCAGATGGTCAAAAAGAAAAAAAATCGTCGCGGGATAGACCGCCGGATACTGATTTTTGTATCAATTGCCCCGGTGGGGTGTTTGCTGGCCTTGTTGTTTGGGTTGGTGTTAGCCTGGTATCTGTTTCCCACCCGATTTGTGAATGCCCGGGTTTCGGATTTGTCACCGCAACACGCCGACGAAGTGGTTATTATGGCGGCGGCGGATTTTGCCAAAAACAAAGACATCAAACGGGCCGATGAAATTCTTGGCCAGCTCAATGTGCCCAACAAACCCCAGTTTGTGTCGCTGGTTGCCGAACGGATGATTCGCACCAACCGTGGCCCGGTTGACGATGATATAAAAGAAGTAGTACAACTGGCCGATGCGTTGGGAGTGAGCACCGTTTCTATGGTGGCCTATGTTTCAACGCCCACGCCCACCTTTACCCCGGTCCCACCCACACCCACCGCTACCAGCACCATCCCGCCCACTCCCACCGATACACCCACGCCCCCCGTTCCTACGCCCACGGCCACTCCGGTAGCCACCGATACGCCGGTGCCGGTAGTTAACACGCCCGTGCGGAATACGCCCACCCCGGCTCCGCCCACCGACACGCCCACACCTGCCGCCACCGCTACACCCTCGGTTGATTTTGTTATTACTAAACAGCGGTTGTTGACCAAACAGGAAAACGGCGGCTGCGCCGGGAATCATAATATTTTTGTGGATGTTATTGACGCCAAAGGCAACCCCATCAAAGGGGTGCAACTTGGCGATGCCTGGAATAACCCCGGCCCGGTGACCGGCCACAAAGGGGATAACCTGCCCGGCCACGCCGAGTACGACCTGTACAAAAACGGCGGTTTTATGATCTTGGTAAAATCCGATCCCACCGCCGGACGCCCCGTAACCAGCCAAACCTCCGAATTGCTCAGTTCCGATGACTGGAAAATCGGGATTCCCAGATTGATTGAAGCCGGTTACTGCCCCGACGAAGCCACCTGCAAAGTGTTATGGAACAGCGGCGTGTTTGGCGTTGGCAACAACTCGATTTGCTGGGGGCACTATTCCTGGGAAGTGGTGTTCCAAAGAACCTGGTAACAGGCTTTTGTTAGGAAAATCGGGATAATGCAAAATTTAAATTCCAAAATGATGATAATTATAGCGGCGGTAGTAGTGCCCGTTTTTTGCGTGGCCTTGATGATAGCCGGTGGGTTGGTCGGTTTTTTGGCTACCTCGTCCATTTCAGCCGCCGATACTGTTCCGTTTAATGGGCGCAGCCAGGAAGAAGTCGAGGCTGAAATTCTGAATATTGCCGCTGACTACGCTAACACCTCGGATTTGGAAGCGGTGCACGCCCGGTTAACGGAACTGCATATTCCCAACGAAGCCCAATACATCTCCTTTATGGTAGATCGCTATATTCAAGAGAGGCGCGGGGCCGAAGATGCCGACACCAAAAACCTGTTTGGGTTGGCCCAGGCGTTGGGTTCCAGCACCAAATCAATGGTGTTGGCTTTAACCACGCCCACGTTTACGCCCACGCCCACCCTCCCGCCTACTTCAACCCCAACTCCGCCGCCCACGGCTACACCCGTTCCTACCGAACCGCCCACTAACACGCCCACGCCGGTGGTTCCCACCGATACGCCCGCTCCGGCGGCCACGGATACCCCGGTTCCGGCGGTAGCCAAAGTAGCGGCTCCGCCCACCAACACGCCCGAACCCACCGCCACTCCGGAACCTACCAAACCGGCGGTAGATTTTGCCGTTGCCCAGGCTCTTATGGTACCCAACCCGGCTTACGGTAGTTGCCCCGGTTTGCACAACATTTTTGTGACAGTGGTTGACGCCGCCGGCAACCCCCTCAATGGCGTAACGGTTGAAGATACCTTTAAAGCCGCGCCGCCGCATACTGCTGGCGATAAAGGCCCCGGCAAACTGGAATATGATTTGTGGGATAACGGCTTTTCGTTGCAAGTAACCAAAAAAGCCGATGGTTCTCCGGCTACCAGTGAGCAAACCCCCAAACTCAGTTCCTGGGATGAAGACATCCCCAACGAATGGCTGATTCAGGCCAACTATTGCAAAGACATGGCCGACTGTGTTGAACGCAAAGGCCACAATCAATTGTGCCGTGGCCATTATTCTTATCAGGTTATATTTAAACAAACTTACTAACCGGGCTAATAATGAATGCACCGGCCAGATCATCAATCTGACCCACCGTTAAATGAAAACTCCACTCCGGCCCGGCCCAAAAAACCGGCGCAGAGTGGTTCGGTACAGGTTGGTGACGCACCTTTAACAACCCAAACGCAAGGCGACGCCGTTCGCCGCCCGCCGCTTACCCTGCGCAGCACTCCTCCCGGCAAAGGCGACTGGTTGTGGTGGCTGGTCAGTTTTCTCTTTGGAGTTTTGGTTGGCCTGGTTATGTCGCTGGGCTACGGCTGGATATTAGACCCGCGCCCGCAGCCGGTTACTCCGGCAGATTTACGGGCCGAGGACAAAGCCTTTTACTTGCGCCTGATTGCGCTGGCTTTTGCCAAAGACGGCAACCTGCAACGAGCGCAGGCCCGGCTCAATACTTTAAATAACCCGTCTGTGGCCGCCTTAACGGAACAGTATATTAACCAGGAGCAGGATATTCGTGATATTAAAGCGCTGGTGGCCTTATCCGAGGCGTTGGGGCAAACTTCAAGCGTAATGGCTGCCTTTATTGTCACGCCCACGCCACTGCCAACTTCTACCTTTACCCCCGCTCCCACACCCACTCCCCGGCCCACCAAAACACCCACGCCTAAAGCCTCACCAACGGCTACCGTTACCAACACGCCTTCTCCCACTCCATCGGCTACACCTACCGCCAGTAACACGCCCACCGGCACCAGTACCCCCACCGTTACCAACACGCCCACAGTTACCCCTACCCCCACCGCCACCAGTACGCCCACGCCGGGGCCGGATTCGCCGTTTGGCCTGGCCCAATCGGAAATGTTGTGCGAGGCGGGCGATCATCCGGGGATACTCCGGGTGTATGTTCGGGATAGGCTGGGTGTCGGAGTGCCGGGCATCGGCATTGAAGTTACCTGGTCGGGCGGCAAAGACACGTTTTTTACCGGCTTCAAGCCCGAAATTGATCCCGGTTACGCCGATTTTTACATGTCACCGGCGCAGCGGTACGAGATAACGCTGCTCAACGTAAAAACTGCCGGCGAACTGCCAGACATTGATATCAATAACCCATCGCTTTGTACCAACCTGCCCGCAAACACGTTACCATCGTGGCGAGTGGTTTTTCAACAAGGCGTAAAAAGATAGGGGGAACCGGTTAACCCGCCACCGGCGCGGTTAGCTGCCTGTCTCAACAACTCAACTCATTTTGAACCGGCGTTTTTCTCACCATAAACCCGCCGCCGGTTCAAAATTGAGAAGGATGGATGTGCGTTGAAGGAACAATTTATAAAAAACACGCCGCTTTTTGGCGGTCTAACCGACGATGAACAACGCGCCGTTGGCAAGCGCATGCGCCAGGAACAATACGCTTCTGGCGAAACGCTGTTTATAAAAAACACCGAAAGCGACACCCTCTACCTGATTAGTGAGGGCTGGGTTAAGCTTTCAAGCGATGACCAATCGCCGGTGGTGGCCAATTTAGGCCCCGGCAGCCTGCTGGGCGAAACCGATTTCTTTTCGGGCCGGCCCTACGCCATGACCGCCCGCACCGCCGGCGAAGTGACGGTTTGGTCGCTGCACCAAACCGATATGGCCAACCTGCTCGAAGAGCGCCCGGAGTTGGGCATCTATTTAGGGCTGGCTTTTGGCCGGGGGATTGTGCAGTACCAAAACTACCTGGCCGAGCGGCTGGCCGGCATTCCGCTGCTGCAAGATTTATCGGCGCGGGAACGCCGCCTGGTGGCCCAGTACCTTTCGCCCCGGCGTTACGCCACGGGAACGGCCATCTACCGCAGCGGCGACGCGGCGGCGGGCTTGTTTTTTCTTGAAAGCGGCCGCATTCACCTGTTGGGCGACACCGATGAAGATTACACCGAACTGAAAGCCGGCGAAGCCTTTGGCGAAATGGCGGTTATTTCAAACATGCCGCACCCCAATACCGCCCAGGCCGCCAGCGACGTGATTGTGTGGCAACTCAGCCCCGCCGATTTTGCCGCGTTAACCCGCACCAATCCTTCCATAAAAACCAATTTAAGCCGTAACCTGCGCGCCCGGTTAAGCGCCACCGATCAATCTTACGCGGTGGCGGTTTTGGGCCGCATTGCCCTGTTTGCCGATTTGCCCCGCGCTGTTCTCACCGATATTGCCCGGCTGTTATTGTTGCGGCACGTGCCCGCCGGCGAACTCATTTTTAGCCAGGGCGACCCCGGCGACGCGATGTACATTGTAGATAGCGGCGCTGTTACCGCCGATTCGCCGCACCAGCCCGGCCAGTTTAAACGCCGCTTAAGCGATGGCGACTACTTTGGCGAAACGGCGCTGCTCACCGGCAAAACCCGCGAATTTACCGCCCACGCCGCCAACAACACCAATTTGTGGTGCCTGTATCGCACCGATTTTGACAGCCTGCTGGTAAAACACCCGCAAATCAGCGTGGCGCTTAGCCAGGCGCTCCGCGACCGGCTGGCTGCCGCCGAAGATTACACGCCCGAACCGCACCTGCGCAAAATTGCGGCGGCGGGCGGCCTGTCGCGCACGCAACTCGATGAGCTTTCGGCCATGCTGCAACCCCGGCGTTACCAGGGCGGCAGCACCATCTACTACGAAGGCGGGGCCAGCGATGAAATGTATTTCATTGAGCGCGGCCAGGTTGAATTGTGGGCCAACTCGGCGCAGGGGCCGGTTTTGCTGGAAGCTCTGGGTGAAAGCGACTATTTTGGTGAAATGGCCCTGTTTTCGGGCCGATCCCAGTTGGGAACCGCCTACGCGCTGGTTGATACCCAAATTTGGGCGCTAACCAAACGCGATTTTGACGACTTTTTGAACCGCTACCCCAATTTGGGCGTGATTATGAGCCGCATTTTGAGCGAGCGCATGGAGCAAACCATGTCGCAATTGCGCGGCGTGCCGACTCAACGCAGTTTGCCCGCGCCGGGAGCCGGTTCTGTACCGGCCCGACCCGGTTCGGCCCAATACGCGGTGCCGCCGGTGTATCCGGTTTCAAACCGACCACCCACCACGCCGGTTGCGCCGCCGCCGACCAGCCGCCCGCTCACGCCGGTCAATCGTCCCCCCGGAGCCATGCCGCCGGTGCGTTTGCGCCCGGTTGGCCCGCCGCCGGGGTCTCGCCCGGTGGCGGCGTTACCGCCCGGAAATTTGCCAGCCGGCCCCACGCCAGGCCACAGCCAGTTTACCCAACCCATGCCGCCGGTGGCTCCGCCTCCGCCGCCGGTTTCCCGGCCAATGGCGGCTCCGGGGCCAGCGCCGCAAACCCAGGCCATGCCGGCTGCTGCTCAACCGCTGCCGCCCCAACCCAAACGGGATAAACGCGAGAAAAATAAAAAGAAGAAGAATACCTCGGCCAAACCGTTGCCCCCGCCGCCGGCTATGGCCGCTTTGCCGCCGCCACCGGCGCAATCCGCCCCCACCGGCGCGGCGCAACCGGCTTCGCGTTTTGCGGCGGCTCGCTCGTACACCAACCGCAAAATTGAGCGCCAGCGCCGAAGCATTTCGGTGTGGTTTGCCAAACGCACGCTGGGCGCAAAGTTAAGATTGCTGGCTATTGCTATCGCTTTAATCTGGGTGTGCGGGATTATGGCCCCATCGTTTATTATTAACGCGCTGGCCTCAACGTTTGCCGATGATGGTGCGTTGCCCGGCGATGCCCGCAGTCCGCTTGAACAAATGCGCGAAGAGGGAGCAGTTGGCGCGGCGGCGGTGTTGCCGTTTGTGGAAACGGCTACGCCCACGCCCACCGAAACGCCCACGCGCACGGCCACGCCTACCACTACGCCCACGCCCACCGAAACACCCATTCCCACCAGCACGGCCACGCCCACGTTTACGCCCACGCCCACCGAAACGCCGACGCCGGTTTTTACGCCCACGCCCACCGAAACGCCGACCCGGGTTTTTACGCGCGTTCCGCCGACCCCCACCGATACGCCCACACCCGAAGCCACGGCCACGCCCGCGGTGGATTACCGGGTAATGAGTATTCGTCAGCTTACGCCGTGTGAAAACGAAGGCAAGCACCATATCTTTATCCAGGTGCAGGATGCCACCGGCCAGGGGGTTAATGGCGTGCCGGTAAAAATAAAATGGGCCGAAACCAAAGACGGCTCGGTGATTGCCAATACCGAAACCAAGACCAACCTCACTGGCCAACCCGAACCCGGCCACATTGACTTTGCCATGTTCAAGGGCAGCTACGTGGTTGAGGTGATGGGCGGATCCAGCGAAGTAACCAAGCCGATTACCCCCGACTACGGCACCAACGAATCGTGCGGGCCAAACTCGGTGGCCAACTCGCTGTTCCATCTGTCGTTCCAGGTTATTTTCCGGCGAACCTACTAAAAAACCGCAAAACCCGGTTTACCAGCCCATCTCCCGGAAGCAGTCAGTCCGGGAGATTTTTGTTTGCGCCCGGTTTGACGCTATACTATCGGCTTAAATACCCGCTACAGGAGTAACCCATGACTGTGCCCGCCGATATATTAGCAATTTTACGTTGCCCCTATTGCGTTAGCGGCGATACGCGCAAACCAACCCCGGACCCCGGCCAACTAAAATTAACCGCCAACGGCTTGTGGCTGGTGTGCCAGGAAGCCGATTGCCGGCGCAAATATCCCATCCGCGAGGGGGTGCCGGTGATGCTGATTGACGAAGGCAGCAAATGGATGGCCACGTCCGTTGATAACTTGCCCCAACCGGGCAATCTGGTGAGCTAATTATGAACCAACGCCAATACTTTTTTCTTTTTATTATAACAATGGCGCTGGCGTTGCTGGCGGCGCAGCCGTTGGCCGCGCAGGGCAACATTGAAACCGCCAACGCCAAATGGGAAAGTAAATTCAGAGACCACCTCACCTTTACCATTGATGCCAAAAGTTCGGCGCAAATTAAGCAGGCGGAATTGTTTTACCAGATTGTGGGCGAGTTGGCCAGCGTGCGCAATGCCGCCGAATTTACGCCGGGCACGGCGATTACGGCCAAATTCACCGTTGATCAAACCAAGCCCGAAAATTATGTGCCGCCCGGCACCGAAGTGGAATACTGGTGGAAATTTGTTGACGCCAACGGCAATCAACTAAAAACCAACAAAGAAAAAATTACGCTGACGGATGAGCGTTACACCTGGCAGCAATTGCAAAACAACCGGCTAACCCTGTACTGGTATCAAGGCGACCAGAAATTTGGCGAAGCCCTGTTTCAACGGGCCAACGAGGCGCTCGATACCCTCAGCTCCGATATCGGCATAAAAATTGAGCATCCCATTAAAATTTTTATCTACGCCAGCCACACCGATTTGATGGACGCCATTAACGCCACCTCGCCGGAGTGGACCGGCGGGCAGGCTTTTTCTAAAAACGGGGTGGTGGTGATTGGCATTGAACCCACCGCCGACTCGCTGAAGTGGGGCTTGGGGGCAATGTCGCACGAAATGACGCACCTGGTGGTGTACCAGGCCACCGATAGCCCATATGCCCAATTACCGCGCTGGCTTGATGAAGGCATTGCCGTGTACAACGAGGATCGCAACGGCCTGGTGCAGGATTTTCGGCTGGTGTTCGATCAGGCGGTGGCCAACAACCAGTTGATGACGCTGCGTACCCTGTCTAGCCCGTTCCCCCCCGACCCCAAAGAGGCTAATTTGGCTTACGGCCAGAGCGGTTCGGTGGTTAAATTTATTGTGGATACCTATGGCCCCGACGCTATGGCCAAACTGCTCGCCATTTTTTCCCAGGGGGCTTTGTACGATGAGGCGCTGCAACAAGCCTTGGGCGTAGATACCGATGGGTTGGACAATGCTTTTCGGGCCAGTTTGCACTTGCCGCCGTTGCCCGGCAGCAAAACCGAAACGGCTCCGGCGGCCAATAGCGCCGGCGCTAAAGCCACCGTTGAGCCGGCGGCCCAACCGCAATCGGGCCTGGGCGAGGTGTCCGGCGCGGGCAAAGCCGCTCAACCCGAAACCACGCCATCACCGGCGGATAAACTGGCCAAACTGTTGCCCTGTTTGGCCGGAGTGTTGGCTTTGGTTTTTATGGGGGGGCTGGTGTATGGCCGGCGGTAGGTTTAACCGCCCGACTCAATCATAATCGCCGTCTTGCCAGCCGTGTTCGCCCAGCAGCGGCACAAAAGCCACCGGAGCCAACCGGGTGGTGGTAAAATTGTCGTCGTGGCGTTCCAGGCACAATAAATCCTGATATCCTCTGGGGCCAACTGGCACAATCAGTTTGGCCCCATTTTTTAATTGCGGCAACAGCGGCGCGGGCACTTCGGGCGCGGCGGCTGTAACAATAATACCATCGTAGGGGCCGTGTTCCGGCCAACCGTAGCCGCCATCGCTAACTTTTATCTCCACATTGAAGATTTCCAGCGCCAGCAGCGTTTGCCGGGCCTGTTTGGCCAGCGGCACCAGGCGTTCCACGCTGTAAACCTGGGCCACCAACTGGCTGAGAATTGCGGCCTGATAGCCCGAACCGGTGCCAATTTCCAGCACCACCGCCGAGCCATCCGCCGGCAGCGCCAACGCCTGCGTCATAAAAGCAACAATATAAGGCTGAGAAATAGTTTGCCCGTGGCCAATGGGCAGGGGGCGGTCTTTGTAGGCAGAATTGAGCAATTCCTGGCCAACAAAGCAATGGCGGGGAATTTTACCCATTGCTTTGAGCACATGCGGGTCAGAAATATCTCGCCGGGCCAGTTGGTACGTTACCATATCGGCCCGTTCTTGCTCCAGGTCCGGTTTTTGACCAGGCATAGTCACCACCTTATTTATTATTTAAGCACACTCCGGCTTGATTAGCAAGCGGATTTTTAGCCTGATTTTTAGCGCAAAACGCTTTTTTTGTTGGCCGTCATCATTCGTGTTATACTTTTGAGCTGTTATCTTACAGTTTATTGGTTCAATTGTCTGCAAGCCGCCGGGTTTGCAGATTTGTTTTTAGGAGTTTTAATTGTGACGTTGTTGATGGTTGTGTACGTAGTTACGACGGTTTTGCTGGCCGTTTACGCCCTTAACTCGTGGATACTCACCCTGTTGTATTGGGTTAACCGCCACCGCCGCCCGCCAACTCCCCCGGCTGGCGCGCCTTTACCGCCAGTAACGGTGCAGTTGCCCATTTTTAATGAGGCGTTGGTGATTGAGCGGTTAATCGAAGCCGTTGTGCAACTGGATTACCCAGCTCATTTGCTGCAAATCCAGGTGCTCGATGACTCAACCGACGAAACCACCGCGCTGGCTCAGGCCCGGGTAGATTTTCACCGGGCGCGCGGGCTTAACATTGAGCTAATCCATCGCGTTGAGCGGCCCGGCTTTAAAGCCGGCGCGCTGGCCAACGGGCTAAAAACCGCCACCGGCGAGTTCATCGCTATTTTTGATGCCGATTTTGTGCCAACTCCCGATTTTCTAAAACAGACGATGCCCCACTTTGCCGGCAATCCCCAGCTGGGTATTTTGCAAACCCGGTGGGATCACTTAAACCGCCACTATTCCTGGTTAACCGCCGCCCAGGCGTTGGCCCTTGATGGCCATTTTGCCATTGAACAGGCCGCCCGCAATCGCTCCGGGTTGATGATTAACTTTAACGGCACCGCCGGGGTGTGGCGGCGAGCCTGTATTGAAGCCGCCGGCGGCTGGCAGGGCGACACCATTTCTGAGGATTTTGATTTGAGCTACCGCGCCCAGTTGGTTGGCTGGCAATGCCTGTTTTTGCGGGATGTGGCGGCTCCCGCCGAAATTCCGCCGCAGTTGGCCGCCCTCAAACGGCAGCAATTTCGCTGGGCCAAAGGCTCAATCCAGTGTTTTAAAAAGCTGGGCTGGCCGGTGTTCAGGGCCAATTTAAAATGGACGGTAAAATTGCAGGCGTTGGTTCACCTGAGCAGTTATTTTGTGCACCCGTTGATGGTACTGCTGGCGCTGGTAACGCCGCTGTTAATCATCAGCGGCGGCGCTGATAAAATTCGGTTTCCGCTGATTTACCTCAGTTTGATTAGTTTGGGGCCGCCCCTGTTGTACGCGGTGGCGCAAATCAGCCTGCACCCGGCTGACTGGCGGCAAAATTACAAAGCCATGCCGTTGCTTATTTTGCTGGGCAGCGGCATTGCCCTGAGCAACACCAAAGCGGTGGTCGAAGCCCTGTTGGGCGTGGGCAACGTATTTAGGCGCACGCCCAAATTCAACGTAAATTCCACCACCGACCGCTGGCAAACCAGCTCGTACCGGCTGCGGCTGGATGGCTTGGTGCTGGGCGAACTGGCGCTGGCGTTGTACTCGTTGGCGGGCGCGGTGGCGGCAATGTTCAGCGGGCATAAAGTGGCGGTGCCGTTTATTTTGCTGTATGTGTTGGGGTTTGGCTATGTGGCGCTTTTGGGCTTGTGGGATGAATCGCAGCCCCTGGTGCGCCGGTTTTACAAGCAGTATCGGCTGCGCCGCAGTTTGGCCCGCGCTAAAACCGCCGGTCGCCGCCCGTTAAGCGCCGAACACTGAGCCGTTTTTTGCTCAATTGATTGCCTGCAAAAACCATCCCTTGCGGATGGTTTTTGTTTGGGGCGTAATTGCCGCTGTATTTGTGTTATTTATCACTTGTGCAAAAAAAGAACGGGGACTATGATGTGCCTGCCTGATTCTTTTTCAAATACTTTTTCAATGACGAATAAAGGACAAATCAATGAAAACTCGGCTTTACTTTTTAGATAACCTGCGTGCATTTGTAATATTTTTGGTAGTGTTGCTGCATGCGGCGCTTTCTTACATGGCGTATGCCCCGGAATGGTGGTACGTGCTCGACCCGCAACGCAGCCTGTTTTTTACAATGGTGGTGCTGCTGGTAGATGTGCCCATTATGCAAATGATGTTTTTTGCTTCGGGCTATTTTGCTATGCCGTCGTTGGCAAAACGGGGGGCCGGCCCTTTTTTGCGCGATAAATTTATGCGGATTGGCCTGCCGTGGATTTTTGGGGCGCTGGTGCTGGCTCCGCCCACCGCCTATTTAATTTACTACACCCGTAACGTGCCTATGTCGCTGGGGCAATTCTGGCTCACCGATTTTTGGGGGCCGTTGTTCCAGCAATCGGTGTATTGGTATTTGGGGGTTTTGTTTTTGTTTTTTGGGCTGCTGGCGCTGGTTTACTCGGCCAACAGTCGGCTGCAAAACTGGGTTCCCGCCAACCAACCGCCCACCTGGCGATTGTTTGTGGGGTTTGTGCTGTTAACGGCGGTGGCTTCGCTGCTGCTCAACCTGGTATTTCCGCTGGATACCTGGTACACCAAACTTTACCTGATTGTGTTCCAGCCAGTCAGGTCGCCGTTGTACGTGAGCTATTTTCTGCTGGGCATTTACGCTTACCAGCGCGGCTGGTTTACCGCCGAAGGCTACAAACCGAATGTGGTGGTGTGGGTGCTGCTGTTCGTGTTTTCGGGCATAGGGTATTTGGGCTACCGGATGACCATCCCCGAACCGCTGCAAACCACGATTGTGCTCAAGGCCATTACCGCGTTATTGTTTAACCTGTTCTGCCTGTCATCTCTAATGGCCGGGTCGGCGGTGTTCCAGCAGTATGTTAACGGCAGCAACGCCTTCTGGCAGAGCCAGTCCCGCAGTTCTTACGGCATTTACTTTATCCACCCGCTGATTTTGTATCCAATGATCTACCTGTTTGTGCCGTTAACCATTTCCATTTACCTTAAAGCCACAATTGTTACCCTGCTGGGCTGGTTATTATCGTGGGGCGTGAGCGCGTTGGTGTTAACTCGCGCGCCGGGCCTGCGCCGCATCTTTTAAACCCACAAAAACCCAATAAAAAAGGCGACCCGCTGGATTGTGCGGGTCGCCTTTTTGTTTTGTGGCTAATGGTTTAGCCGTGGCGGCGCACAAACCGGCCCATGCGTTCCAGCGCCTCTTCTATTTTTTCGTAGGCGGTGGCGTAAGAGCAGCGCACGTACCCCGCCCCGCCAATACCAAACGAGCGCCCCGGAATTACCGCCACGCGCTCTTCGGTGAGCAGCCGCTCGGCAAATTCGGCATCGTCCATGCCAGAGCCGCGCACGGAGGGAAAGGCGTAAAACGCGCCTTTGGGTTCAAAACATTTCAGGCCGATGCTGTTCAGCCCGTCCACAATCAGTCGCCGCCGCCGGTCGTACATTTGGCGCATTTCTTCAACCGCCGCATCGCCCTCTTTGAGCGCAGTCATGGCCGCATCCTGGGCTATAGTAGGGGCCGACATAATGGTGTACTGGTGAACCTTGTTCATGGCCTCCTGAATTTCGGGCGGAGCGGCGGCAAATCCCAGCCGCCAGCCGGTCATGGCGTAGGCTTTGGAAAAGCCGCCCAGCAAAATGGTGCGTTCCCACATGCCGGGCAGCGAGGCAAAGCAGACGTGTTCGGTATCGTACACCAGCCGGTCGTAAATTTCATCGGAGATAACCAGAATATCGTGCTTTTTAACCACGGCGGCAATTTCTTCCAGGGTTTCGCGTTCTAGCACCGCGCCGGTGGGGTTGTTGGGGTAGCCAATCAACAGCGCCTTGGTGCGCCGGGTAATGGCGGCCTCAATTTCTTCGGCGGTCACTTGAAAGTTGTTTTCCACGCGGGTGGCAATCGGCACGGGGATGCCGTTGGCCAGGCTGACCTCGGCCATGTAGGATACAAAGCAGGGTTGCGGCACAATCACTTCGTCGCCGGGGTTGAGAATGGCGGTCATGGCCAGGTACAGGGCTTCGGACACGCCCACCGTTACCAGCAATTCCAGCGCCGGATCGTATTCAACGCCGTACAGCCGGTTTAAATGCTGCGAAATGGCGGTGCGTAGCTCGGTGGTGCCGCTGTTAGAGGTGTAGTGAGTGTTCCCGGCCCGCAACGAGCTAATTCCGGCTTCGAGAATGGCATTTGGCGTTACAAAATCCGGCTCGCCAATCCCCAGTGAAATCACATTTTCCATAGAGGCCGCAATGTCAAAAAAGCGGCGAATCCCCGAAGGCGGAACTTGTTGAACTCGATTTGAAATGAATGAACGCATAACCCCTCAATTTTTGGTGATGAACTAAAAAACTACAGGATTAATTATTGGTTGGCTTTAGTTTATAACTAACGGCTGGTAGTCCAGATCAAAGGCTTCGGCCACCGCCCGGTAAGTGATTTTGCCCTGGTAGGTGTTTACGCCCAGCGCCAGCGCCTTATCCTGGCTAATCGCCTTTTCAAAACCAAGGTTGGCCAGTTTGAGCACATAAGGCAGGGTGGCGTTGGATAGCCCGTAGGTGCTGGTGCGCGGCACCGCGCCCGGCATGTTGGCCACGCAGTAGTGCAAAATGCCGTCCACGTAAAACGTGGGATCCGAGTGGGTGGTGGGCCGCGTGGTTTCTACGCAGCCGCCCTGATCTACTGCCACGTCTACAATAACGCTGCCCGGCTTCATTTGGGCAATCATTTCGCGGGTAACAAGTTTGGGCGCTTTGGCCCCTTTCACCAGCACCGCGCCAATCACCAGGTCGGCGCGTTTGACCGCCTCGGTGATAGAAAACGGGTTTGAGGCGATGGTGGTAAAGTTGCCGTGCATTACGTCGCTCAGGTAGCGCAGCCGGTCCAGGTTGATGTCCATCATTGTTACCTGCGCGCCCAGCCCCAGCGCCATTTTGGCGGCTTCGGTGCCAACCACCCCGCCGCCAATTACCACCACACTGGCGGGCCGCACGCCCGGAATGCCGCCCATCAATTTACCGCGCCCACCGGCGTGCCGCTCCAGGTAGTGCGCGCCAATCTGAATGGACATGCGCCCGGCCACCTCGCTCATGGGGGTGAGCAGCGGCAGCGAGCCGTTGGGCAGTTCCACCGTTTCGTAGGCCAGGCCGGTTACGCCGCTGCCGGCTACCGCCCGCGTCAGCTCTTCGTCGGCGGCCAGGTGCAAATAGGTAAACAGCACCAAATCGGGCCGCAAATAGGGGTATTCGGTGGGCAGCGGCTCTTTTACCTTAACCACCATATTGGCCTGCTGCCAAACTTCGGCGGCAGCCATAATTTTGGCCCCGGCTTCAATATAACGGGAATCTGAGAAGTAGCTGCCCTCGCCGGCCCCGGCTTCAACCAGCACGGTGTGGCCGGCCTCAACCAGTTGATGAACACCGGCCGGCGTCATTGACACCCGGTATTCGTTGTTTTTTATTTCTTTAGGTACGCCAACAATCATTTTTACTTTTCTCCTTATTGATAGCTTCATAGCCTGGCAGGTTCACTTAATGTGAAAGCTGCGGTTTTTGTTTGGGTAACTTTGCCGGTTTCATCGTTGATGGGCAATAGTTTGTAACTATGGGGTTATTTGTTTAAATTGGTTAAAATATCTTCCGGGCCGTAAACCTTTACGCCGTAAACCTGCTGCATCAGTTTGGCCAGTTCCAGAGTGCGCTCGGCAATTGATTTTTGCTGCAAGCTGATAGAATTAATCAGGGCCAGGTTGGCGGCGGCGGCTCCGCCCAGCATGGCCTGTTTTTCCAGTTCGATGGCCAGATTTCGCAGGTAAATATTGATTTGTTTGATGATGCCCTCAATTTGGGTTTCGATCATCTGGATTGAAAAATCATCCAGGTTGGGCAAAATTGCGTTGTTGCCCCCGGCCTCGGCCTCGGCTTCCGGGGGAATGGCTACCGGCGCGGCGGCGGTTCGCGCTGCCTGGCCGCGCTGCACCTTTAAAAAATGTTCGGCGGCGGCAAACAGCCACTTTAGTTCGGTATTGATGCTATCCTGTTCGGCGGTGGTAAAGCAGCTCATTTGGGTAACAACTTTGGTTATTACCCCAATGCCGGTAGCCACGGCGCTCACTTCCTGCGCGGTGCCGCGCACGGTTCGGGCGGTGTTGCCGCGCCCGCGCCGGGCCGAACTATCTGCCGGAGTTGGCGCGGTGGCCGGCGGCGGGGTTTCTGCCGGTTGGCCCAGAACCTTTTTAATAACCGCCGCCAACTTATCAAAATTCTCCGGCGAGGCGGTTTCTTTAAAATCAAGCCACTGAACGCCGGCCAGCGCGTATTCAAACATCACCGGGATTTCGGTGGGCCGCCACAGCAGCGGCACAATCGGTTTGGCATGGGTTTCGGCCAGGTCAACCTCTTTGCGGATGTTCGCCGATTGCACCGCGTCGGGTGAGAGCACCAGCACAAACACCCGGCAATCCCTGATGCCCTCGGCAATGGAACTACGCCACTGGTCGCCCACTTCAATGCTTTCCTGATCAAACCAGGCTACAATGCCCCGGTTGGCCAGTTCGCGGTGCAGCCGGGTAACAAACTCAATATCTTTGCGGCGGTAGCTGATGAACACCTCAAATGGCATGGTCTTCTCCCTGCAATGGAAAAATAGTGGCTCTATTGTAACACAGGAATACCCTACCAACAATTAATTTTTGCCTTGGCATTGAGCTATCTGCCCCTGCTTTTCGCCTGTTCTCAAGTTATGGTATAATTTTTCAAATTCTAACAGAAACACCACAAATAAGTAGATTATGGCAATTCTTTCAGTTCAAAATTTGGGCAAATACTTTGGAGGACAGGATATTTTTTCTGACCTCAACCTGGTGATTGAGCACGGCGACAGGATTGCCCTGATTGGCCCCAACGGCGAAGGCAAAACCACGTTGTTGCGGGCCATTGCCGGCGTTGAACCGGCCACGCAGGGCCGCGTATTTGCCGCCAAAGAAACAAAAATTGGCTATCTGGAACAGCACGCCTCGTTGTTATCAACCGTTGGCACCTTGTGGGAGCTGGCAATGGGCGCGTTTGCCGCCTTGATTCAGGCCGAAACCGACCTGCGCGTTATGGAACATGCCATCGCCGCCGAAACCGACGACGCCCGTCACGCCCAACTGCTTGAAAAATACGGCGAGGCCCAAATTCAATTTGAACACGCCGGCGGTTACGCCTACGAACAAACCGCCCGGCAGGTGCTCAGCGGATTGGGCTTTACCCCGGCTGATTATCACCGCCCGCTGGCTCAATTTAGCGGCGGCGAACAAAGCCGCGCCCAACTGGCCCGCATTTTGCTGGAACGGCCCAGCCTGCTGCTGCTCGACGAACCCACCAACCACCTTGATTTAGCCTCGGTGGAGTGGCTGGAAAATTACCTGCAAAGCTGGCCCGGCGGGTTGCTGGTGGTAGCCCACGACCGCTACTTTTTAGACAAAGTGGCCACCCGCGTGTGGGAAATGTCGCTGGGCCGGGTAGAAACCTATCGCGGCAACTTTTCGCAATACGTGGTTCAACGCGCCGAGCGGCTGGATCGGCTCAAAAAGGATTACCAGGCCCAACAGGAATTTATTGCCAAAGAAGAGGATTTTATCCGGCGCAATATTGCCGGGCAGCGCACCAAGGAAGCGCAGGGTCGCCGTAAGCGGCTGGAGCGGCTGGAAAAAGTGGATCGCCCGCTGGAACAGAAAACCCTCAACCTCAACCTGCAAACCACGCTCCGCTCCGGTGATTTGGTGCTGGCCACACACGGCCTGGTGGTGGGCTACCCCAACGCCGCCGCCCTGTTTGCCTGCCCGGATTTAGAAATTCGGCGGGGGCAAACCGTGGCTTTGTTGGGGCCAAACGGCGCGGGCAAAACCACCTTTATCAAAACCATACTGGGCAGCCTTTTGCCCCAGTCCGGCGAAATCCGGTTTGGAGCCGGGGTAAAAGTGGGCTACTTTGCCCAAACTCATTCCAGTCTCAACCTCGAAGCCTCCATTCTGGACGAAATTCTGTCGGTGCGCAACCTGCCCGTGGGCGAGGCCCGCAACTATTTGGGCCAATTTCTCTTTTCCGGCGATGACGTGTTCAAGCCCATCGGCGCGCTGTCCGGCGGCGAGCGCAGCCGGGTGGCGTTGGCCAAGCTCACGCTAACGGGATCGAACTTTCTTATTTTGGACGAACCCACCAACCACCTTGATATCGCCTCGCAGGAAAATCTGGAAGACGTGCTGAACGATTTTGCCGGCACCATTCTGCTGGTATCGCACGACCGGTATTTTGTAGATGCGCTGGCTACCGAGGTGTGGGCGCTGGAACCCGACACCAAATCAGTCGCCGTAACCGAAGGCGGCTACAGCGATTATCTGGCGGTGCAGCAGGCGCAACTGGCGGCGGCAGCCAACGGCAAACCGGGCGGCGAAGCGCCCAAAGGCAAGCTCATCCGTGAGCAAAACAAAGCCGAAAAACGGGCCATCGAAAAGAAAGCCCGGCAAATTGCCGAAATTGAAACCATCATTGCCGCCACTGAACAAAAACTGGCTCAACTTTCGCAGCAACTCGAAGCCGCCAGCATGGCGCAGGATATTTTTAAGCTGCAAGAGTTGGGTGAAGCCTATCAATCTACCGAAGTAAAACTGGAGGAGTTGATTACCCAATGGACCGAAATGGAAGCGGCTTGAGGGTAAAATTTGCTCGTCAAGGAGGCGGCAAATATGGCACATAAAATAGTGATTGGCTTGACGGGTAATATTGCCACAGGAAAAAGCCTGGTTTTGCGCATGCTGCAAGAACTGGGCGCAACCGCAATTGATGCCGATAAACTGGTGCACGAGTTGATGCGGCGCGGCGGCTCGGTGTACAATGCCATTGTTGAGGAGTTTGGCAAGTTTATTCTGGATGAAACGGGGCAGATCAGCCGGGCCAAGCTGGGCAAAATTGTTTTTAGCGATCCCACGGCGTTATCGCGGCTGGAGGCGCTTACCCATCCGGGAGTAACCGCCGAAGTGCTGCGGCAAATTGAAAGCGCCCCTACCCCGACAGTGGTGATCGAAGCCATTAAATTATTTGAGTCGGGGTTGGCCGAACAATGCACCGCCACGTGGGTGGTGGTGGCTCCGCCGCAACAACAACTCAAGCGGCTCATTGAGCGGCGTAGAATGAGTCCGGAGCAGGCCAAACAGCGCATCCAGGCTCAATCGCCGCAGCAGGAAAAGGCGCTCAAAGCCGATTTGGTGATTGACAATAGCGGCGCGCTGGCCAAAACCTGGACCATTGTCAAAAACAATTATCAAAAACTACTCACGTCCCAGGCTGTTGAAACCGTGGCCGAACCCGACGAACCCGAAGCGGCGGCCCCGGTAGTTACCACAGCCCCGGCCCTGGAGGAGATTGACGTGTCACAAGTTACCTTACGGCGAGCCAAACGCGGTGATTTGAATGCCATGGCCGAATTAATGTCGCTGGGCACAGCGGATACAATTAAACCCGATATCTCCGAAATGATGGAGTCGTTGTTCTCTCGCGCCTACCTGCTGGCCGTAGTTGGCGAACGCATTGTGGGAATGATCGGCTGGCAAACCGAAAACCTGGTAGCCGGTCTGCAAGATTTTTACATGCGGCGCAACGATTTGTGGGATTCGGTGGGCGTGAGTATGCTAGAACTGGTTCACGACGAGATTAACAAACTCTCGTGCGAAGTATCGCTGGTGTTTGTGTTGAAACAGGCTGGCAACTCACCAGTGCAATTTTTAGAAACCCAGGGCTACGAACAGTTTGAACGCGACCGGCTAATCCAGGATTGGCGCGACGCCGCCGTTGAATGGCAGCCGGAAAACAGCACGTTGCTGTACAGAAAAATGCGCGAACAACGCATTATGATTCCAATGTAATACCGGATGTGGAGAATTTTGAATGGAAGCGATTAAAAATTTTGCCGGCAATCACCCTCAAATCACTTCGTGGATTGTGTTAGCCATTGGAATGGTGATTATTTTGGTGTGGTCCGCCAGCGATGTGGGCTTTACCGCCGGGCAGTGGGCGGCGCTGGTAGTGACCACAATTTTGCTGGCCGGCGCTTGCGTGTGGATTATCGGTTGGGAAGATGGCGAGGACGAAGCCGAGGCCATCACCGCCGAGGCCGGCAGCGATAAACCGGCCAACGCCGCCTGATTAACCGAACCTGAAAAATAAGGCCCGCTCTATTAGCGGGCCTTATTTTTTGGGCGTAATGATTGCCAGATGCACGCGCCCAATATCCTCCAGCGTTACCGGCGCTGGGCCGGTGGGCGTCCAGAAAAAGCGGGCGCTTTGAAAATCCTGCGTCAGTTGGCCGTTTAGCAAAAACGGCTCGCTGATGGGCAGGCCAAACCGAACACTGCCGCCGGCGGACTCAAAAAAAGCTAAAAAATCGCCGCTGATGGTGTGCCCGGTGGCGGCAAAATAGCGAGTGTTGGGCGCGGTAGCCGGCGGCACGCTGCCGGGCGGTAGCGGCGGTTGCCGCCGTTGCAACAGATCGCCCAGCCAGCCCACGGTAATGCGGTAGGCCGGGTCGTTTTCGGGGTGAAGTTCCAGCCGGCCTTTTTCAAAATATTGCACGCGCCAGCCGCCATCCTCAATTTCAGCGGAGATGGGCCGGCCCAAACTGGCCTGGCCGCCGTATTTTTCAAAAAAACGTAAAAAATCCCCCTGCACGGTAAAACCGTTCTGCTCAAAAATGGCCGCCGGGGCAGCCGTGGGCGGCGGTTGATCGGCGCAGCCGGCGGCCAACCCCAGGCTTGCCCCCAGCGATACAACCGCTGCCAGCATGTTTAACCACGTTTGCCGCTGCTTCACCTGCCCTTTTCTCCCCTGGTTTTGTGCTATAATTGAATACCCGTAGTTACGGGCACGCTAAAATCCGACTGTACTCGCTCTTTTTAGAAATGGCAAAACGGGGTGGGTTCGCTTATCCGCCCAATGAATCAATCTGCCTTGAACAAGGTGTCCTATGCAAACTTGGTTCCCCCCTTTTGTTTTTGATGATGAAATAAAAAGGCAGCGCGCCAGGCTGTTACAGTTTATTTTGTTGGCGTTTGCCGGGATGGTTGTTTGCCAACTAATTTTCAGGTTTTGGGCCGGTTCAAGCCTGGAAACCGGGGTGATAATTGCCGGCCTGTTGGTTTTAACCTGCGTTGTTTCGGGGTATTGGTTGCATCGCGGCTTTATTTTTGGGGCGGCGTTGATATTTACGCTCACTCAGTGGCTAATCATAACGGCGATCATCGTTTTAACCGGCGGAATAGACTCGCCGTTGATGTTTGTGTACTTTATGATTGTGTTTTTGGCCGGAATTTTAGCCGGCGGGGGGCTGGCAATAGCAATGGCAGCGGGTAGCATTGTGGCCATAACGGCCATGTTCACCGCCACAACCTACGGCCTGTTGCCCGCCCCCCGGCTTGATTTAATTACGGCTCCGGGCAATTGGTTGAGTTTTGTGTTTAGTATGGCGTTTACTGCCGGGCTGGTTTACCTGGCGGCCAGAACCAACGCCGTCGCTCTGGCTATGGCCCGGCGCGAGTTGGTGGCTCGCCGGCAGGTTGAAACCGAGCTGGTTGAAGAGCGCAACCTGCTACGCGTGCTGTGCGATAACCTGCCGGATGTTCACGTTTTTGTAAAAGATACCCACAGCCGTTTTTTAATTAACAATGCGTTTCACTTAAAAACTATGGGCGCTACCACTCAGGATGAAGTGGTGGGCAAAAACGATTTTGATTTCTTTCCCCCGGAATTTGCCGCGCAATATTACACCGACGAGCAGGAAGTTATCCGTTCTGGCCAGGGGTTGCACAACCGGCTGGAATGGGTGATGACGTATCAGGGCGAGCGCCGGCTATTTTTAACCAGCAAGCTACCCATGCGCAACAACCAGGGCGATATCACCGGGTTGGTGGGCATGAGCGTTGATGTAACCGAGCGCAACAAAGCCGAAGAAAAACTGCGGGCCAACGAAGAAATTTTGCGGGTGGTGATGGATAACATTCCGCAGTACATTTTCTGGAAAGATAAAAACTCGGTGTATTTGGGCTGCAACACTAACTTTGCCCGCATTGCCGGCGTTGATAAGCCCGAAAATATTATTGGCAAAACGGATTACGACCTGATTTGGCCGCGCGAACAATCGGACCGAATCCTGAAAATTGACCAGCGGATTATGAGCAGCGACCAGCCGGAATTGCATCTGGTTGAGCCATATGTTTATCCCAGTGGTAAACGGGGCTGGGCCGAAACCAACAAAATGCCCCTGCACGATGCGCAGGGCGCGGTAATGGGCCTTTTGGGTACAATTCAGGATGTGACCAAATGGGTTGAATACGATACTGAAATAACCCGGCAAGCCCAGGAAATGACCGCTCTGTACGAAACGGCCTTGGCAATTAATACCAAATTGGAATATTCGGCGCTGTTACGGACTATTATTCGGTACGCTGTATTACTGTTAAACTCAGAAATGGGTACGCTGACGCTAACCCGGCCGGATGGTTCGGCAGAAATTGTGGCCGTATACAACTGGCGCGAAGCCGAAATCGGCTTACGCCAGGCCCCCGGTGAAGGGTTGGCCGGCAAGGTGATTCAAACCGGCGAAGCCATCCAGGTTGAAAATTACCGCACCTGGGAGCATCGCCTCTCGTACCTGGATGAGTTTAGCGCCATTGGCCGCGCGTTGGGCGTGCCGCTCAACCAGTCCCGGCAGGTGATTGGCGTATTGCTGGTGTTTGAAACCGCGCCCGGCCTGTTTTCCGAGCGCCAAATTCAACTGCTCAATTTGTTTGCCGCTTATGCGGCGGTTGCCATTCACCGCGCCCAACTATACGAAGAAACCCAGCAACGGCTGCGGATGATGGGCGGCCTGCACGAAATTGCCCAGGCGTTTGGCGCGCTCACCGACGTAAAAGAAACATTCGGCTTGCTGGCCGAACGGCTGGCCCGGTTAATTGGCGCTAAAGTGTGTTTGGTGGTTTTGCTGGAAACAGAAACCAAAATTATGCGGGCGCAAAAACCCGGCTACGGCATTAGCGATGACCGGCTTGACACGTTGTATTTTTCGGCGCAGGATGCGGCCAAATTTTGGGATTTCCGTGAGCGCGGCCCGTTTGTGGCTCACTCCACCGCCGAACTGCCGGAGTTTTTGCACTATATGACCGGCGAGGCGGAGCCGGTGGCGTCGTTAATTTCGGTGCCCATCTGGTTTAAGGGCAAAATTATGGGGCAAATTCTTGCGGCCAACAAACCCGGCGGCTTTAACCAAGAAGATGCTCAACTGTTGGCCGTGTTTGCCAACCAGGCCGGCGTGGTGGTGCAAAATGCGCGCCTGTTTGAAAACGAGCAATATCAGCGAAAAATTGCCGAAACCCTGAGCAAAGTTACCAAAGCGGTCAACTCCAGCCTGGAACTGAGCCAGGTGCTGGACCGCGTGCTCGAAGAATTAAACCAGGTGATTACGTATGATTCCGCCAGCGTGATGCTGCTGCGCACCCCGGAAACTGTTTACATTGCGGCCAGCCGTGGTTTTGGCGCCGAGGAAAAGGATTTTAAGCAAACTTTTTTGTTAAAAGATTTATCGGTGGCGCACAAGGCCATCACCACCCAAACTGCCTGCCTGATTCTTGATACCCAACACGAACCTTCATTTAATCCGCAGCTAATTGGCCGGCATTCCATCCGCAGCCTGCTAACCGCGCCTTTGCTGGTGCGGGGCCAGAGCATTGGCGCGCTCAATGTTGATAGCTGGACGCCCAACCGTTACACCAAACGCGACGAACTGGTGGTGTTTCGGTTTGCCCAACAGGTGGCCGTAGCCATTGAAAACGCCCGGCTTTACCAGCAAATTCAGCAGCGCAACCTGGAACTGGAACACAGCAACCAGGAGTTGCAGGCGTTTGCTTACGTAGCCTCGCACGATTTGCAGGAGCCGCTCCGTAAAATCCGCACCTTTGGCGACCGGCTCAAAAGCCGCTCCGCCGCTCAACTGGATGAGCGCAGCGCCGAATATATTGACCGCATGCAGCACGCCGCCGCCCGCATGCAAACGCTAATTGATGATTTACTCACCTTTTCGCGGGTTACAACCATGGCCCGGCCTTACACCACCGTTAATTTAAACACAGTCATCACCGAAGTTTTGGCCGATCTGGAAACTCACATCGAGGCCGTTGCAGCCCAAGTCTATGTGGCTAAATTGCCCACCATCATGGCCGACCGCACCCAAATGCGGCAGTTGTTTCAAAATTTAATCAGCAACGCCCTAAAATTCCATAAACCCAATGTTCTGCCGATAATAAATATTGAGGCTTCATCCGTAGCCGGGCCGGCGGTTTGCCAGATCATTGTTCGGGATAACGGGATTGGCTTTGACGAAAAATACGCCAGCCGGATATTTGGCGTGTTCCAGCGGTTGCATGGCCGCACTCAATACGAAGGCACCGGGGTGGGGCTGGCCGTTTGCAAAAAAATAGTCGAACGCCACAATGGCTCCATCGCGGTGCAAAGCGTGCCCGGCGAGGGCGCTACCTTTATTGTTAATTTGCCGATAAAACAAACCGATCTTACCCCTGGTCTGTAAAACCATCATGCTAAAATATTTTAAACCGCCTGTTTTTGAAGACGAAGCCAAAACCAAAACCGCCGAAATTCTCAACATTACGCTGCTGGTAACATTTTTTTTAGTGGGCGGGCGGATTTTAGCGGTGAGTCTGCTGATGAGGGTATTGGGCGCTAACCAGCTAATCCAGGCGGCATTTATGGTGGTGCTGGTGGGGCTGTTACGGCTAATGCGCCGGGGGCAGGTTAAAGCCGCGTCAATCATTTTTGTTCTGGCCAGTTGGGGAATGCTAACCTATCAAATTTGGTTTGGCGGCGGCGTTTACAACAGCGCCTTTTCTGATTATGTGCTGATTATTTTAGCCGCCGGGCTGTTGTTGGGCCGGCGGGCAAGCCTGATTTTTACCGGGCTGTGCGTGTTATCGGGGTTGGTGGTGGCCTGGGCCGGGCAAACCGGCCTGATTAGCGGCCGGATTGAAGCCCCCATAGAGGTGTGGATTAATTACGCCCTAAAATTTTTACTGGTGGCCATAATTACGGTGCTGGTAATCAGCATTTTAAACCGGGCCTGGCGGCGAGTGCGCAATTATGAATACGCGCTATCAGACAGCAGCCACAAAGTAGAACTCCAGGCCGGCGAGTTGCGCCAACGTGAACAATGGTTGCAAGAAAGCGAGCGTTTTAACCGGCGCATTGCCGAAACCTCGCCGCACATCATCTATATTTATGATATGGCGGAGCGGCGTTTTGTGTATAACAACCGGAGTTTATTTGAAACGCTGGATAAAAACCATAGCAACATTGACGATGCCGCCAAACCCAATAAAATTTTTGAACTGCTGCACCCCGATGACCGGCCTCGCATTGAGGATTTGCTAAAACGCTGCGCCACCGCCTCGGACGACGACGTGTTTGAAACCGAATACCGGCTGCGCCACAGTGATGGCACGTGGCGCTGGTTTGTAAGCACCGACACCGTGTTTGCCCGCACCGAATCTACCGGCCAGGTGCGGCAGATTATTGGCATGGTGCAGGATATTACCGCCCGCAAACAGGCCGAAGAAAAGTTGCGAGAAAACCAGCAGTTATTACAGGGGTTTATTGACAACTCTTCCACCATAATTTACGTGAAAGATTTAACCGGGCGCTACATTTTGGTAAATCGCTGGTTTGCACGGTTTTTTGACCTTGACCACGAAAAAATTATCGGCTCCACCGATTTTGATATTTTCCCGCCCGATGTTGCCCAAACGCTCCAAGCCAACGATCAGCAGGTGATCGAAACCGGGCAGCCCATTGAAATTGAAGAAGTAGTGCCCTACAATGGCCAACTGTTTACCTACATTTCCATCAAATTTCCCCTGTTAGATTTAACCGGGCAGCCGTATGCCCTGGCCGGCATTTCTACCGATATTACCGCCCGCAAA
The DNA here is from genome assembly GCA_964517605.1 of uncultured Caldilineaceae bacterium. Classification (GTDB taxonomy): domain Bacteria; phylum Chloroflexota; class Anaerolineae; order 4572-78; family J111; genus J095. The sequence goes on from CAZFCE010000016.1 coordinate 89,265, forward strand.
CAGGCCGAGCAAGCCCTGCGCGACAGCCAAAAGCAATACAGCGACTTGTTTGAATACGCCACCGACGCCATTTTTATCGAATCGTTCAACGGCCAAATTTTAGATGTTAACGAAAAGGCGTGCGATTTACTGGGCTATTCCAAAGCCGAATTGCTGGCGCTGAAAGTGGCAGATATTGTGCCCCAGCGCACCCCGCAAGAAACTAACAGCATTCAAACCGGGTTAAGGCAGCACCGCCGGCTAATTTTTGAAGGCCAAAACCGCCGCAAAGATGGCTCGCTGGTTGATGTGGAGGTGAGCCTCAGAGGTATTAACCTGGATAGCCAGCCGGTAGCCCAGGTGTTTGCCCGCGATATTACCGCCCGCAAACAGGTTGAACAGGCGCTTAAGGCCTACGCCGCCGAATTAGAGCGCAGCAACCGCGAACTGGAAGATTTTGCCTACGTGGCCTCGCACGATTTGCAGGAACCCCTGCGAAAGATTCAGGCATTTGGCGATAGGTTGGCTCAACGATACAATGATATATTGGATGAACGTGGCCGCGATTACCTGGCCCGCATGCAAAATGCCGCCGCCCGCATGCAGGTGTTAATTCAGGATTTGCTCACGTTTTCGCGGGTTACAACCAAAGCCCAGCCCTTTGCGCCGGTTGACCTCAACTTGGTGATAAAAAATGTGTTATCAGACCTTGAAACTTATATCGAAGAAGTGGCCGGCCAGGTGCAGGTAGATAGCCTGCCCACCATCGAAGCCGACCCAACCCAAATGCGCCAGTTGTTTCAAAATGTTATCACTAACGCCCTAAAATTCCATCGCCCGGATGTGCCGCCCGTGGTCAAAATTCAATCCAACGAGGTTGTTGCCGCCCGGCCGCCGGTGTGCCGGATAATAGTAACTGATAACGGCATCGGCTTTGAAGAAGCCTACCGCGAGCGAATTTTTGGCGTGTTTCAGCGGTTGCACTCGCGCAATGTTTACCCCGGCACCGGCGTGGGCCTGGCCGTGTGCCGTAAAATTGCTAACCGGCACAACGGCACCATTACGGCCACCGGCCGCCCCGGCCAGAGCGCCGAGTTTATTATTACATTGCCTGTCCAGCAAAATAACCCGGAGATCAAGCATGACGCATAAACCCAACCTCATTACCATTTTAATGGCCGAGGATGATCCCGATGATCGCCTGCTAACCGAAGAGGCTCTGGAAGAGAGCCACCTGCTCAACAAGTTGAATTTTGTGGAAAACGGCGAAGAACTGCTGGATTACCTGTACCAACGCGGCAAATTTTCTGATCCCAAAACTGCGCCCCGGCCCGGCGTAATTTTTTTAGATTTGAACATGCCCAAAAAAGATGGCCGCGAAGCCCTGCAAGAAATAAAAGCCGATCCATCGCTGCGGTTAATCCCGGTAGTGGTGCTAACCACTTCTAAAGCTGAAGAAGACATCATCAAAACCTATGATCTGGGCGCCAGTTCGTTCATTACCAAGCCGGTTACATTTGAATCGCTGGTTGAGGTGATGAAAACTCTGGGCAAATACTGGTTTGAAATTGTAGAACTGCCGCCCGCAAAACCAGGGGGATGATTATGGCTAAGCTTAGCCCAATCCGCATTTTGCTGATTGACGATGACGAAGATGATTTTTTGATTACGCAAGATTTGCTGGCCGACCTGAACAACCCCTCTAATCCCCAAAACGCCGACCAGTTTCAGCTTGAGTGGATTCCCACTTACGATGAGGCGCTGGTTGCCATTGCCAACAACCGGCACGATGTGTACCTGGTTGATTACCGGTTGGGCCGCCACAACGGGCTGGATTTTATCCGCGAGGCCATCCGTCGGGGATGTTCCAATCCGCTTATTTTGCTAACCGGCCAGGGCGACCGCGCCGTAGACATTGAGGCCATGCGGGCCGGCGTTGCCGATTATCTGGTAAAAGGTAAAATTGATGCCTCGGTGCTGGAGCGTTCTATCCGTTACGCCATTGAACGGCAACGCGCCGCCGAAGAAATTCAACGCCGCAACCGGGAACTGGCGCTGTTTAACCACATCATCGCCGCTTCTGCCGCCGGGCAGGACTCCCAAAGCATTTTAGAAATGGTTTGCCGGGAGTTAACCATTGCGTTTGGAGTTTCGCTTACCGTTGCTTTTTTATTCAACGAGGAACAAACCGCGGCCAATTTGGTGGTTCGTTACAACCGCGAACCGGTCAGCAGTTCTCCCCAATTTGAAATCCCCATTACCGATAATCCCCTGTTCAGGTTTTTGCTGGCACACAAAGCCCCGCTGGTAGTTGCCGATGCCCTTACCGACATCCGGTTTGCCCAGTTTCAGGATTTGCTGCAACTCCGCAATATCCAATCTTTTTTACTGGTGCCGTTGATTATCAATGATACCGTGGTGGGAGCCATTATTTTTTGCGCCAATCAACCCAGAAATTTTTCCACGCCAGAAATCAATCTGGCCTGGAGCCTGGCCGACCACGTATCGGGGGCGATGGAACGTTCTCGCCTGACTCAATCTCACCAGCGGTTGATTACCGCCATTGAACAATCCGAAGAATGCGTAATCATCACCGATGTTCATGGCATAATTCACTACGTTAACCCGGCTTTTGAGCACATTACCGGTTACACCCGGCAAGAGGCGGTAAGCCAATCGCTGGAAAAATTTACCAACACCCCCTACAATGATTCCCTTTACCAGAATATGCTGGCGGTGTTGCGTAACGGCCAGGTTTGGCGTGGGCGCTTTGTTAATCAGCGCAAAGATGGCCAAAATTTTACCGAAGAAGCCACCATCAGCCCGGTTCGCAACGAACAGGGCGCGATTGTAAATTATGTATACCTCAAACACGATGTCACCCGCCAGCTTCAACTGGAAGACCAATTGCGCCAATCGCAAAAAATGGATGCCATTGGCCAGTTGGCCGGCGGGGTTGCCCACGATTTTAACAACCTGCTCACCGCCATTATGAGCTATAGCAGCCTGGCTCTGGAGGCGTTGCCGCCCAACCACCCCATTTACAGCGACCTTCAGGGCATTCAAAAAACCACCGAACGCGCCGCCGCGCTTACCCGCCAATTGCTGGCTTTTGCCCGCCAGCAAATAACCCAACCCCGCTTTATTGATTTGAACGAATCCATTTTGAATATGAACCGGCTGCTGCGCCGTCTAATCGGGGCCGATATCGAACTGGTGACGCTGCCCGGCGAATCGTTGGGTTGGGTAAAAATTGATCCCAGCCAGATTGAACAGGTTTTGGTAAACCTGGTAGTTAATGCCCGCGATGCCATGCCCAACGGCGGCAAGCTCACCATTGAAACGGCCAACGTAGAGCTTGATGAAGAATATACCAGCCGGCACGCCGAAGTAGCTCCCGGCAATTATGTAATGCTGGCCATCAGCGATAACGGCATTGGCATGACCAAAGAAGTGCAGGCCCATATTTTTGAGCCGTTTTTTACCACCAAAGAGGTAGGCAAAGGCACCGGGTTGGGCCTGGCCACCTGCTTTGGCATTGTCAAACAAAGCGGCGGCCACATTTGGGTGTACAGCGAGCCGGGGCACGGCACCACCTTTAAAGTTTATTTGCCTCAAGGCACTTCAGATACCATGGCTATGTCGTTGCGCAGCTCAAAATATCAACTGCCAGGCGGCACCGAAACGGTGTTGCTGGTAGAAGATGAAACCACCGTGCGCGATCTGGCGGCGCGGGTGCTGCGCCAGCGCGGCTACACCGTGCTTGAGGCGGCCAACGGCGAAGAAGCCCTGCGCATTTTAGAAAACCGGGGCGAAGTTTCTATCCACCTGCTGCTCACCGATGTGGTGATGCCCCGCATGGGCGGGCGGGCGCTGGTTAATCACCTTCGGGCTACGGGCGTTATCCCCAAAGTGTTGTTTATGTCGGGGTACACCGATAACGCCGTTATTCAAAACGATATTCTCAGTCCCAACGTAGATTTTTTGCAAAAGCCGTTCACACCGGAGCAACTGGCCCACAAAGTTCGGGCGGTGCTCAACGATGATTAACCCCCCTTTGTAATTTTGTAACTCATCATTCTTTATCCCAAAGGAGACCTCACATTGTCAAACACCTCGTGTTTGCGACCCTACCTGAAACAACTGGAATCGGAAGCCATCTACATTATGCGCGAAGTGGCCGCCCAGTTTGAGCGGCCCGTGCTGCTCTTTTCGGGCGGCAAAGATTCAATCGTGATGGCGCACTTGGCTCGCAAAGCCTTTTTTCCCGGCAAAATTCTCTTTCCGTTTTTGCATATTGATACCGGCCACAACTTTCCGGAAACGCTCACCTTCCGCGACGAGTTGGTGGCCCGGTTGAACGTGTCGCTGCTGGTGCGTTACGTGCAGGATTCAATTGACCAGGGGCGCGTGATCGAAGAAAAAGGGCCAACCGCCAGCCGCAACGCCCTGCAAACCGTTACCCTGCTCGATGCGCTGGCCGAGCTAAAATTTGAAGCCGCGTTGGGCGGCGCGCGCCGTGACGAAGAAAAAGCCCGCGCCAAAGAACGCTTCTTTTCCCACCGCGATGCCTTTGGCCAGTGGGATCCCAAAAACCAGCGGCCCGAATTGTGGAATCTGTACAATGGCCGCAAACTGCCCAACGAGCATTTCCGGGTGTTTCCGCTTAGCAACTGGACGGAACTCGACGTGTGGCAATACATTTATCAGGAGAACATCAGCCTGCCCTCGCTTTATTTTTCGCACCGGCGCGATATTCTCCTACGCGAAGGAATGTTGTTGGCTGTTTCGTCTGTTATTCAACCGCAACCCGGCGAAACGGTTGAAAATATGCAGGTGCGCTTTCGCACCATTGGCGATATGACCTGCACCGGCGCGGTTGAATCAACCGCCGGCACGCTGGTTGAAGTTATTCAGGAAATTGCCGCCGCCCGCGTTACCGAGCGCGGCACCCGCGCCGACGACAAACGCTCCGAAGCGGCTATGGAAGACCGCAAACGCCAGGGGTATTTTTAATGATGACCAATCCTGTTACCACTCCACCCGCCGGCTTTTTGCCCAATATTGATTTGCTGCGGTTTACCACCGCCGGCAGTGTAGACGATGGCAAAAGCACCCTCATCGCCCGGCTGCTCATCGATTCAAAAGCCATTTTTCAGGATCAACTCGATGCCGTAAAACGGGCCAGCCTGAGCCGGGGCGACGAAACCGTTGATTTGGCGTTGCTGCTCGATGGCCTCCGCGCCGAACGTGAGCAGAAAATCACCATTGATGTGGCCTACCGCTACTTTGCCACGCCCCGGCGCAAATTCATCATTGCCGATACGCCGGGCCACCTGCAATACACCCGCAACATGGTCACCGGCGCTTCAACCGCCGAGTTAGCCATCATTTTAATTGATGCCCGCAAAGGTGTGCTTACCCAATCCAAACGGCACGGTTTTTTGGCCACGTTGCTGCAAATTCCGCATTTGGTGGTGGCCGTCAACAAAATGGATCTGGTCAACTTTGATAAATCGGTTTTTGACCGGATTGTGGCCGATTACCGCGAATTTGCCACCCGGTTATCGGTGCCCAATATCGTGTTCATTCCCATTTCGGCTTTGCGCGGCGATAACGTGGTAGAAAAAAGCCGGCACATGTCCTGGTACAACGGCTCCACGCTGCTGCACCACCTGGAACAGGTAAATGTGGGGGCCAGCCGTAACCTGGTGGATTTTCGGTTTCCGGTGCAATCGGTCATCCGGCCCAACCAGGATTTTCGGGGTTTTGCCGGGCAGGTGGCTTCGGGCCGCATCACTCCCGGCGAAGAAGTGGTGGTGCTGCCTTCCGGGCGGCGCAGCGTGGTAAAATCGCTGGTTACCGCCGATGGCGAGCTGCGGGAGGCCGTTATTGGCGATGCGGTGGTGCTAACCCTGGCCGATGAAATTGATGTTAGCCGGGGCGATATGATTGTGCGCACCCGCAACCTGCCCCAAAAAAGCAGCCAACTCGATGCCACCCTGTGCTGGCTGAGCGAAACGCCGCTCAATCCGCAGGGCGCGTACTGGTTGCAGCACACCAGCCGGCTGGTAAAAACGTTTATCCCGGAAATAAACTACAAAATTGATGTGGATACCATGCACCGCTACCCGGCCCAAACCCTGGAATTAAATGAAATTGGCCGGGTGCAGCTCACCACCACCCAGCCGCTTTTTTACGACCGCTACCAGCTTAACCGGGCCACCGGCAGCTTTATTTTGATTGATCCCTACACCAACACCACCGTTGCCGCCGGCATGATTCGCGGCCAATCGCGCCAGATTAGCGATTTGGTAGAAAAATCCACCGCCGAGGCAACCGCGCCGCGCCCCCAATCCACCGATACGGTGTGGCAGGCGGGCGGCATTGTGCGCGAACAGCGCGAACTGCAAAACGGCCACCGGGCGGCGGTGCTGTGGTTTACCGGTTTGTCCGGCTCCGGCAAATCTACCGTGGCCCGGCAGGTAGAACAGCGGTTGTTTGCCCGGGGCTGCCGCACCATCTTTTTAGATGGCGACAACCTGCGCCACGGGCTAAACGGCGACCTGACGTTCTCGGATAGCGACCGGCAGGAGAACATTCGGCGGGCCGCCGAAGTGGCCCGGCTGGGTTTTGAGCACGGCAGCATTGTGCTGTGCAGCTTCATTTCGCCCTTTCAACGCGACCGCGACTTTGCCCGCTCGCTGCTGCCGGCGGGCCGGTTTTTTGAAGTTTTTGTAAAGTGTGATCTGGAAGTGGCCAAACGCCGCGACCCCAAAGGGTTGTACGCCAAAGCGTTGCGCGGCGAAATTAAAAATTTCACCGGCATCAGTTCGCCGTATGAAGAGCCGCCGGCGGCGGAGTTGGTGGTAGAAACCGATCTGCGCAGCACCGACGAAATTGTGGCCCAAATTATGGCGGCGCTTGCCGCTGCCGCCATTTTGCCGGCGGAATAATTTTTAACCCGAAAGGAAATCTATGACAACCCAACCATTGCCTAACCCCGGCGAATACCGCCGGTTAATGGGCCGGTTTGCCACCGGCGTTACCGTGATTCTGGCCGGCAACGGTAACGATGTCCGTGGCATGACGGCTAACTCTGTCACCTCGTTATCATTAAATCCGTTGCTGGTGCTGTTTTGCGTGGATAAAAAAGCCCATTTTTTGGAGGCGTTGCGCGAACACCCCATTTTCACCATCAATATTTTGCAGCGCGAGCAAGAGGCGTTGTCAACCTGGTTTGCCGGCTTCCAGAGTGATGCCGCGCCGCCCCAATTTGAACTGGTGCCGTGGCAAAACTCAACCCGGCTTGGGGGTTGCCCGGCGGTAGCCTGCCAGATTGAGCAATTTTTAGAAGGCGGCGACCACTGGATTGTAATTGGCCGGGTGCTGGCCCTGCATCACCATGAAAACGATGTCAACCCGTTAATTTATTTTGGCGGCAAGTACCGGTCGCTGCAACCGTAGGGGCGGTTGCCTTGCGCCGGCCCGGTATTGGGCGACCGCGAGGGTCGCCCCTACACTATTTTCTAAGTAGTGCTCACGAGTCAGGTCTGACATCTGGCTACCGACGACTGACTACTATTTTCAAAGGAGAAAACCATGTCCGATTATATTAAACTGCAATTGCCCGCCGACCGCTATTTTAGCCCCGATTCCCGGCAAAAAGAGGTGGCGCTGCACCTGTACCAAACCGTGGCCGGGTTGCCGCTGGTTTGCCCGCACGGCCATGTGGACCCGCGCCTGTTTTCTGACCCCAACTACACCTTTGGCAACCCCGCCGAACTGCTGATTATCCCCGACCACTACATTTTCAGAATGTTCTATTCGCAGGGCATCAATTTAGAAGCGGTGGGCATTCCCCGGCGCGATGGCGGCAGCGTAGAAACCGACCCGCGCCGCATTTGGCAAATTTTTGCCGATAATTTTTACCTGTTCCGGGGTACGCCTACCGGCATGTGGCTAACGCAAGAGTTGTTTCAGGTGTTTGGCGTAGAAACCAAACTTACCGGCCAATCGGCGCAGGCAATTTACACCCAGATTGCGGCCCAACTGAGCCAACCGGAATTTACGCCGCGCCGCCTGTTTGAACAGTTTAATATTGAGGTGCTCTGCACCACCGACGCCGCCACCGACCCGCTAACGCATCACCAGGCCATCAAAGATTCCGGTTGGAGCGGGCAAATCCGCCCTACCTTTCGCCCGGACGCCGTGGTTAATATCCACACCGAAAACTGGGCGCAGCACATTGCGGCGCTCAGCCAGATTAGCGGCATCAACGTAACCGGCTACACCGCCTTCATTGAGGCGCTGGAAAACCGGCGCGTTTTCTTTAAAGCGATGGGCGCTACCGCTACCGACCACGCCGCCAACTCACCCTTTACCCAGGAGCTTAGCCCCGCCGAAGCCGAGGCAATTTTTCAGCGGGCGCTCAAAGGAACAGCCTCGGTTGACGACGCGGCCCGCTTTACCGGCCACATGCTAATGGAAATGGCCCGGATGAGCCTGGAAGACGGGTTGGTTATGCAAATTCATCCCGGTTCGTACCGCAACCACAACGCGCATATATTTAATCGCTTTGGGCTGGATAAAGGGGCCGATATTCCGCTGGCCACCGAATACACCCGCAACCTGCTGCCGCTGCTTAACAAGTACGGCTACCAGCCGGGGTTAAAAATTGTTTTGTTTACGCTGGATGAAACCTGCTACTCCCGCGAATTAGCGCCGCTGGCCGGCCATTATCCGGCGTTAAAGTTGGGGCCGCCGTGGTGGTTTTTTGATAGCTGGAATGGGATGAGCCGCTTTTTTGAGCAGGTTATGGAAACCGCCGGGCTGTACAACACCGCCGGCTTTAACGATGACACGCGCGCTTTTCCCTCCATTCCCGCCCGGCACGATTTGTGGCGGCGGGCCAGCGCCAATTGGGTGGCCGGCCTGGTGGTGCGGAGCATTGTAGATTTGGCCGATGCCGAAGAAATGGTGCATGCGCTGGCTTACGGGCTGGCCAAAAAAGCCTACAACCTCACCACCACCGCCGATTCAACCGGTGAATCGGCTGATTCAAAGGCATAATCATCTCATTCAGAGATATAATGAGCTGATTCAACCCTTGAATCAGCTCATTCAAAGATATAATGAACACTTCGTGCCGGAAAATTGTAGGGGCGGGCCTTGCGCCCGCCCTAAAATCGGGCGACCACAAGGGTCGCCCCTACGCCAAAACGTTATTTTCAAGGGAGTCGGACAGAACCTGCGGCACAGCGCCGGCGAATGAAAATTGTAGGGGCGGGCGCAAGGCCCGCCCTCATTGGGCGACCGCGAGGGTCGCCCCTACGCCAAAACGTTATTTTCAAGGGAGTCGGACAGAACCTGCGG
>CAZFCE010000016.1:98718-120075 GCA_964517605.1 uncultured Caldilineaceae bacterium
CACAGCGTCGGCGAATGAAAATTGTAGGGGCCGGCGCAAGGCCGGCCCTGAAACTGGGCGACCGCAAGGGTCGCCCCTATGCCAAAACGTTATTTTCAAGGGAGTGTGACAGAACCTGCGGCACAGCGCCGGCGAATGAAAATTGTAGGGGCCGGCCTTGCGCCGGCCCTAAAACCGGGCGACCGCGAGGGTCGCCCCTACGCCAAAACGTTATTTTCAAGGGAGATAAAGCTGGTTTTTTAAAATGACTTCCGAATTAAATGATTCAGACTTAGACCGGGCCAATACCGTTAGAAAGAAAATAACCTCGCGCTCAAACGCCATTATGCGGTTAATGGCCGAATATACCGGCGGGCGGCCATTTCCCCATTTAAGTGCCAGGCAAATGTTTGCTGCGCTCAAATACCGTAACTATCGGTTATGGTTTTTTGGCCAGCTTGTTTCTTTGGTGGGCACGTGGATGCAAACCACCGCGCAGGGGTACCTGGTGTTTCAACTAACGCATTCGCCGGCCTATTTGGGTTACGTTGGCTTTGCGGCGGGCGTGCCCTCGTGGTTGTTTATGCTGTACGGCGGGGTGGTGGCCGACCGGATATCGCGGCGGCGCTTGTTGCTGATTACCCAAACGGCCATGATGGTGCTGGCCTTTATTTTGGCCGGCCTAACCTTTAGCGAGGTTGTCCGCCCGTGGCACATTATGGTGCTGGCGTTGGGGTTGGGTATTGCCAATGCGTTTGATGCCCCGGCGCGGCAATCCTTTGTGTTTGAAATGGTGGGGCGCGAGGATATGGCCAACGCCATTGCGCTCAATTCCAGCATGTTCAACCTGGCCACGGTGGTTGGCCCGGCGGTGGGCGGCATAACGTATGGGCTGGTAGGGCCGGCCTGGTGTTTTATGCTGAATGCGCTTACCTTTGCCGCCGTAATTTTTGCTTTGCTGCAAATGCAATTACAGCCGGTGGCACTCAAACCGCACCCCGGCGCGGCGCTCGATGATTTACGCGAGGGGTTGTATTACGTGGCCACCACGCCGGTAATCCGCACTCTGATTATGGTGGCCGGCGTGGCGAGCTTATTTGGCCAGGCTTACATGACGTTGTTGCCGGCCTGGGCCACCACCGTGCTGGGTGGCGATGCCACCACCAACGGCTGGCTGCAATCGGCGCGCGGCCTGGGCGCGTTGTTTGGGGCGCTGGCGATTGCCGCTATGGGGCGCATCAAGTTCAAAGGAAAGTTGCTCAGCCTGGGCATGTTCCTCTTCCCCGGCTTTTTGTTGGTGTTTGCCGTTATGCGCCAACTGCCGCTTTCAATGTTAGCAATGGTGGGCGTGGGTTGGGGGTTTATGATTTTGTTTAACATGACCAACACGCTCATCCAAACCCTGTCGCCCGATAATTTGCGGGGCCGGGTGATTAGCGTTTACACCCTGAGTTTTTTTGGGTTGATGCCGCTGGGCGCATTGCTAACCGGCGGCGTGGCCGAGGTTTGGGGCGAACCAACCACCATTATGCTTTCGGCGCTGGTGTGTTTGGCGTTTGCCATTTGGTTGTGGTTGCGTATCCCCAAACTGCGAACCCTGGAATAAGCGGTTAAGTGGCGCTATTTTTTTGACCATAGTTATAATTGGTGGTATAGTTCTGTCCTAATAGGCGGGTCAAAGTCGCCCCTCTGCTAAAAATAGCAGAGGGTTTTTTATTAGTTAGCGGGAGTCGATGGCATGCGCATAGGTATTGACGCGCGGTTGGTTTTTTACAACCGGGCCGGAATTGGCGAGTATATTGTGCAATTGGTTCAGGCTTTGGCCGATGTGAAAACCAACGACGAAAAAATTGTTTTGCTCCAAAGCCGAAAAGACAAAACCGCAATTATAGAAAAAGATGGTTTTTGCCGCCGGTCATTGTGGACTCCCAGCCATAACCGTTTTGAGCAGCAGGCGTTGGGTTTTGAAGTTTCCCGGCTCAAGCTGGATTTACTGCACAGCCCCGATTTTATCCCGCCCTTTCGCCGCAATTGCCAATCGGTAATCACCATTCACGATCTGGCCTTTTTGTTGTACCCGCATTTTCTCACCAAAGAAAGCGCCCGCTATTACGGCCAAATTGATCAGGCCTGGCGGCGCACCGATCATATCATTGCCGTATCCGAAGCCACCAAGCAAGACAGCATTAAAATGCTGGGCGTGCCGGAGAAAAAGATCACCGTTATCCACGAAGCCGCCAATCCCATTTACCGCCCGCTGCCCAAAGACGAAGCGGTGGCCTACGTTAACCAACGGTACCGCCTTAACCGGGATTATATTCTGTTTGTCAGCACCATCGAGCCGCGTAAAAACCTGCCCGGTTTGCTGCAAGCCTATCGCCGGCTGCGCGATGATTACAAACGCACCGAACTGCTGGTGCTGGCCGGCGCCAACGGCTGGTTATGGGAAGAGGTGTACGAAACCGTCAGCCGGCTCAACCTGGAAGACCACGTGGTGTTTTTAGGGCGCGTGCCCTCCGAGGATTTGGTGTATCTGTACAACGCCGCCCGGCTGCTGGTGCATCCCTCTTTTTACGAGGGCTTTGGCCTTACCCCGCTCGAAGCCCTCAACTGCGGCACGCCGGCCATTGTCTCCAACACCGCCGCCCTGCCCGAAGTGGTGGGCGATGCCGCCATGCTCATTGATCCGCATGATATTGAGGGCCTTACCGTAGCCATGATGCGCGTGCTCACCGAAAACGACCTGCGCGAAGACATGATCAGCAAAGGCTTAAAACGCGCCAAACAATTTTCCTGGGAAAAAGCCGCCCAGAAAACCCTGGAAGTCTACCGTAAAGTTGGCAACGTTTAGCCAACCCGCGCCGCCCTTAGTTTTTAATTGGCCATGCGTATTTTACTTTTAACTCCACAGCGCCCCTACCCGCCCCACCAGGGCACTACCCTGCGTAATTTTAACCTGGTGCAAGAACTGGCCAAACGCCATCAGGTGGGCGTGCTCACTTTTTTAGAGCCGGATCAATCCCCCGCCGAGCCTGGCCCGCTGCCCGAATTGTGCCGGTGGCTAAAAACCGTTCCCGTGCCGCGCCGAACCACACTGTTGCGCTTAAAGCAAATGCTCACCACCCGCCGGCCCGATATGAGCTGGCGGCTGTGGTCGCCGGAGTTTGCGGCGCAGTTGGCCGCCCTGTTGCGGCAGCAACCGTTCGATGTGGTGCAAATCGAAGGCATCGAGATGGCCCCGTATTTGCCCGTTGTTGCCGCCGCGCAGCCCCGGCCCATTATTGTGTACGATGCCCACAACGCCGAATGGATTTTGCAAATGCGCGCCTGCCTCACCGACCTGAAAAATCCGGCGCGCTGGGTTGCCGCCGGCTACAGTTGGGTGCAGTGGCGGCGGTTGCGTCGCTACGAGGCCAATCTGTTGGGCCAGGTAAATCACACCGTGGCCATGTCCGAGCCGGACAAGGCCGCGTTGCGCCAGGTTGCTCCCGCCGCGCCGATTACCGTTATTCCCAACGGCGTTGATTTGGCCGCCTATGGCAACTTTGCCGGCTCAATTGTGCCGTGCGACCTGATTTTTACCGGCAAAATGGATTTTCGGCCTAATATTGATGCCGTCTTGTGGTTTGCGCAGCAGGTTTTGCCGCTCATTCAGGCCCAGCGGCCCGGCGTTACCTTTGCCGTGGTGGGCCAGCGCCCGCACCCCCGGCTCAATGCGCTGCGAGATTTGCCCGGCGTGGCCATTACCGGTTATGTTGATGATATCCGGCCCTACATTGCCGGGGCTAAAGTTTATGTGGCTCCGCTGCGCGTGGGCGGCGGCACCCGGCTAAAACTAATGGAAGCCATGGCCATGGGCAAGCCAATTGTTTCAACCCAGGTTGGAGCCGAGGGCTTTCCGGTGCGCGATGAGCAGGAGTTGCTGTTGGCCAACGAGCCGCAACTTTTTGCCGAAAAGGTGCTGGAACTGTTGCAAAACCCCGCCCGCCGCGCCGAGTTGGGGCAGGCCGGGCTGGCTTTTGCCCGGGCCAACTACGGTTGGGATACCCTGGTGCCGCGCCTGGAAGATATCTATCGCGCCTTCCCGTTGCCGGCTCGCCCCCAAAATTAAACCCAACCCCGCCCGGTTTTCCTCTTTTTTAATTTGATTACGCCCCCCTTTTGGGTAGCCTCGCCGATTGTGGTACAATTTCAGGATGAATTTGCTAAAAGTTAGGATGGAGTAAGCAAGCGAATGTTAAAAAGTTTGTTAAAAGCTGTGTTTGGCGATCCAAACCAGAAAGAAATTAAAAAGCTGAATCCGCTGGTAGAAGCCGTAAACCAGCTTGAACCCAAAATGCAGGCCATGAGCAACCCGGAAATCCGGCAGATGATGGCCGAACTCCGCGATAACCTGCGCCAGGAAACCGCCGACCAACGCGCCATTGTCATTGAACTGCGCCAGCAGGTGATTGACACTGCCGGCAAAGAACGGCAGCAGCTTCAAATTAGGCTGGAACAAGAAGAGAAAAAGCTGCTCAAGCTGGAAAACCAACTGCTTGATGAAATTAAACCGCAGGTTTTTGCCGCCGTCCGCGAGGCCAGCCGCCGCACTATTGGCTTGCGTCACTACGATGTGCAGTTGGTGGGCGGGGCTATCCTGCACGAAGGCAAAGTGGTAGAAATGCGCACCGGCGAGGGCAAAACGCTGGTTGCCACCACCGCCGTGGCGCTCAACGCGCTGATGGGGCGCGGCAGCCACGTCATCACCGTTAACGATTACCTGGCCAAACGCGACTGCCAGTGGATGGGGCCAATCTATCACTTTTTGGGCCTGAGCCTTGGCGTCATTCAAAGCGCGGGCAACGGCGGGGTAGATAGCGCCTCGTTTTTGTACAACCCCGAATACCACAGCGACGACGACCGCTTTGAAAAATTGCAGCCCATTACCCGCCAGCAAGCCTACGGCTGCGATATTACCTACGGCACCAACAACGAGTTTGGGTTTGACTACCTGCGCGACAACATGGTGCAAAGTTTAACCCGTGTTACCCAGCGCGAACTCCACTACGCCATCATTGACGAGGTTGACAACATCCTCATTGACGAAGCCCGCACGCCGCTCATCATTTCCGGGCAGGCCGAAGAAAGCAGCGAACTGTACCATCGTTTTGCCCAACTGGTGCGCCCGCTACGCCGCAGCAGCGACGAAAGCGTGCAGGATGAGGACATGGAACCCGACGGCGATTACGTGGTGGATGAAAAATCGCGGGTAACGTACCTCACCGAGCGCGGCGTTGAAAGAATTGAGCAGGCATTAGGCGTAGAAAACCTGTACGAAGGCGAAAGCGCCGCCATGACCCCCTACCTGGAAAACGCGCTCAAGGCCCACGCCCTGTTCAAACTGGATGTGGATTATGTGGTGCAGGAGGGCGAGGTCATCATTGTTGATGAATTTACCGGGCGGCTAATGCATGGCCGGCGGTACAGCGAAGGGCTGCACCAGGCCATCGAAGCCAAAGAAGGCGTGCATGTGCAGCACGAAAGCTTTACCTGGGCGACCATCACCTTTCAAAACTTTTTCCGCATGTACAACAAACTGGCCGGTATGACCGGTACCGCCGAAACCGAAGCCGAAGAGTTTGGCGATATTTACAAGCTGGAAGTGATGGTGCTGCCCACCAACATTGAATACCGGGCCATGCAGGGCCAGCTTGTTGAAGGATCCATTAAAGATGATGGCGTAAAAGTAACCACCTACCACAACCCCAACACCGGCGAACTGTTCTACAAACGTAAAGATTACCCGGATGTGGTTTACAAAAATCCGCAGGCCAAATTTAAAGCCGTGGTTGAGGAAATTAAAGAGCGACAGCAAAAAGAGCAGCCGGTGCTGGTGGGCACCATCGCCATTGAAACCTCGGAGCACCTTTCCAAATTGCTGGAACGCCAGGGCGTAAAACACGAGGTGCTGAACGCCAAAAACCACGAGCGCGAAGCCAGCATCATCACCCAGGCCGGGCGGCCCGGCATGGTGACTATTGCCACCAACATGGCCGGGCGCGGGGTTGATATTTTGCTGGGCGGCAACCCCGAAGGGCTGGCCCGCGATGAACTGCGCCGCAAAGGTGAAGATTTAACCCAGGTAGAGCCGCAGGTGTGGGCCGAAACTCTGGCCAAATGGACCGAACGCTGCGTTAAAGACCGCGAAAAAGTGCTGCAACTGGGCGGCCTGCACGTGGTTGGCACCGAGCGGCACGATGCCCGCCGCATTGATAACCAGTTGCGCGGGCGTTCTGGCCGGCAGGGCGACCCCGGCAGCAGCCGGTTTTATATTTCATTGCAAGATGATTTGATGCGCCGCTTTGGCGGGCAAAGTGTGTCTAACCTGATGGAACGGTTTGGCGTAGAAGACGATGTGCCTATCGAAGCCGGTATTGTCAGCAAATCCATTGAAAACTCCCAAACCAAAGTAGAAGGCCACAACTTTGATATCCGCAAGCACCTGCTCAAATACGATGACGTCATCAACCAGCAGCGCGAAGTGATGTACGCCGAGCGCCGCCGGATTCTGGGCAGCGCCAGCCTCAAAGAAAGCATCCAAACCCTGATCGAAGACAAAATCAGCGGGCTGGTAAGCACTTTTACCGTGGGCAATTTCCCCGAAGAATGGGATTTGGCGGCGCTGCACAGCGAAATCCGCACCATTATGCCGTTGCCGCCCACGCTCACCTCGGCGGAGTGGAGCAAAGTGTCGCGGGACGAGTTGGAAGACCAACTGCTGGACATGGCCGACCAGAATTATGAGGAGTTAGAGGGTGAGGTTGGCTCCGAGCAGATGCGCAGCCTGGAAAAACAGTTAATGCTGCGCGTGGTAGACACCCTGTGGGTGCGCCACCTGACCGCGCTCGATGCCCTGCGCGAAGGGATTGGCCTGCGCGCGTTTGGCCAGCAAGACCCGCTGGTGGCATTTAAAAAAGAAGCCTTTGAAATGTTCGGCCAACTCCGCGACGCCATTAAAAATGATGTGGTTCGCACCATTTTCCACATTGCCGTGGTTAAACCCAAAGAAGCGCCGCGCCCCAAAAATATTCAGGCCATTCACCCCAGCGCCGCCGCGGCCAGCCGCCAGGTTGAAACGCCCGGCGCTACGCCGCAAGCGCCTGTTCCGGTGCGGGTTAACAAAACCCCCGGTCGCAACGACCTTTGCTGGTGTGGCAGCGGCAAAAAATACAAGCATTGCCACCAAAAACTGGATGCCATAAGCGGCAACGGCGGCGGTGAAGCTCAAGCCAACGCCACCAATGACGAGGGCAAAAAGAAGAAGGTAGCTCCTCGACGTTAATAAAACCAAAACCCGCAGAAATACGTTTCTGCGGGTTTTCTATAACTATCGGCAATGGTATTTTTTAGCCATTGTAATCTGTTGCAAATTCTTGACAATAATGATAAGATGAAATTGTTAAAAAATCCTCTGGGCCAGCTATGGCTTATGTATTTGGGCCAGTTTAAGAGAATTCAGTACAAAAATTCCCCTTATCTAACAATATGGTTATCCCAGTTGATACGCCGTAAGAGTTTTATTTGATCTAAGGAGGGTACGGCTTTGGCATCAAATGGAGATGATTTTACAGCCCGTTTAATGGACGACATGGATCCCATTCTGCTTGATTTTGTGAAAACCAAAGTTAACTCGTTCATAAAATGGGACTTGGTGCGCTTTTTCCACGAAAACCCACATACTGCCGATACCGTAGAGAATATCGCTAAATACGCGGGCAGAAATGCCGGTGCCGTAGAGCCGGAACTGGAAGATTTGGTAGAAAACGGCATTATGGATAAAACCAAACTGGGTGATGCCACAATTTTTACCCTGGCCGTTAACGAGGATATGCGCCAACTGATTGACCGATTCATTTTAGCCTGCGAAGACAGACACTTCAGGGTAAAAGCGGTCTACCACATTATCAGAGGGATGCGCTAATGAACCGGGTAAAAACGGGCATTCTGGGGTTAGATGAAATGTTAGGCGGCGGCTTTTTGCCCGGTACCGCCAACATGATCGAAGGTGCGCCCGGCACCGGCAAAACCACGCTTGGCATGCAGTTTATTTACAACGGCATTGTAAAATATGATGAACCCGGCATCATCATCACGTTTGAAGAGTTTCCCAAGCAATACTATTACGATGCCGCCGCCTTTGGCTGGGATTTTTACGAGCTGGAAAAAAAGGGGCTGCTAAGAATTATTATGACCAGCCCCGAAGTAACCACGCTGGGCCTGGAGAGTGTGGGCGGCCTCATTAGCCGGCACATCCAGCAAATGGGCGCGCAACGGATAGTTGTAGACAGCATTACTCACTTTGCCCGGCTGGCCCGCGACCCCATAGAACTGCGCAGCCTGGAATTTAACTTTATCAATGCCCTCAAACGGGAACAACTCACCACCATGCTCACCCGTGAAAGCCCGGTACTCTTGGGCGAGTCCACCGAAGACTCTGGTATTGGGTTTGTAGTTGATTCATACATGATTATGCGTTATGTTGAAATCGAATCGGCTATTCGCAAGGCGTTGTTTGTGCTAAAAATGCGCGGCAGCGACCACGCCAAAGACATTCGGCAGTACGAAATTTTAGAAAACGGGCTAGAAGTGCAATCCCGGTTTGAAGGCCAGGAAGGCATTTTAAGCGGCAGCCCCCGCCGAATGGCCGATTCTTTTGTAAAAGCTTTTGTAAAGCGCTAACTCTGCCCATACATAGCCATCAATGACTTTAGCCAGCGTTATTGTAACCCTCTATACGTGGGCGATCATCTGTATATTGTTGTATTTTCTGTTTGCCATTGCCCGCTTTTACCAGGAAAAATCCGGGCGACGCTCTTACTACAAGGTCTATTTGGTGGCAATCGGGTTGTACGCGCTGGCTGCCGTGCGCTACATGTGGTTAGCCCCAATCATTGTGGGCGATTTTGGGGGCGACCTGTTGCGTTTTATCGCCGGTGTTATAATATTAGGGGCGGGCCGATACCTGCTTGAGTTGATGATTGGCAGACGTTAAACATAACATGGACTTTTTAGCCGCGTTTGGCACTCTGGCAGTTATTTATCTTCTTTATATTTTGAGCAGGTTATCAGAAAGGCTTGGCTCGGTAGAAAAAATGCCGCCTTTCTATCGTTACTATTATGTTGCCGCTTTGCTGGGATTGATTGGGTTAATAACCCAGGTTGTCGAGGCCAGAGCTTTAACTCCCGCCACTGTGCCGGAGTGGCTCACCTCCGCCGGGTTTATATTGCTAATGCACCATTTGCCGCTGGCAATTGGCGCAACCATTGGCCTGATTGTTTCGTGGCGTTACTGGAGCTGGCTTATTACCCACCAGGAAAAGTAACCAGATGTCAAAAATAATCTCGGTTAACCGAAAACGTGATCTGCGAGCTACGTTTTTTAATCTGCCTAAAATTGATTTGCACCGCCACCTAGAGGGCAGTTTACGCCTGTCTACGCTGGCCGAAATTGCCCACGAACACGGCGTAGACCTGCCCAGCCTTAGCCTGGAAGAACTGCGCCCTTACGTGCAGGTTGTAGATGACCCCCCCGATTTTTTGAGCTTTTTGGCTAAATTTAAACTGCTGCGCCGTTTTTATTCCAGCCGCGAAGCCGTGGAGCGGGTGGCCTACGAAGCCGTAGCCGATGCCGCCGCCGACAACGTGCGGTACATGGAACTGCGCTTTAGCCCGGTGGCGTTGGCGCTCAACCAGGGGTTTGATTTTGAGGATGTGGTAGATTGGGTGATTTTGGCGGTTAACCGCGCCCAGCAAGAACACAACATCCAGGTGCGGCTGCTGGTGCTCACCAACCGCCACGAACCGCAATACGCCGCCAGACTGGCCGAAATTGCCATTGACCGCAAAGACAGCGGTATTGTCGGGCTGGATTTGGCCGGCGACGAAATCAACTTTCCGCAATTAGAGCCGTTTGAGGCCACCTTTAAAAAGGCCAAACAAGCCGGGCTGCACATTACCGTGCATGCCGCCGAAGCCGGCCCAGCGGCCAACGTGCGCGAAGCCATAGAAAAACTGGGCGCGGAGCGCATTGGCCACGGGTTGCGCATTAGAGAAAATATTGCCGTTATGGATATGGTTATCCGCGAGCAAATCCCTCTGGAAATGTGCCCCACCAGCAATTTACAAACGGGCGCTATCCCCCGGCTTAGCCAGCATCCCATGTTCCCCTTTTATCAACTGGGCATTCCCGTTACCATCAACACCGACGACCCCTCCATTTCTAACACCACCCTCACCGATGAATTTTTGGTGGCCGCCGGTGGCGCGGGCGTGCCATTTAAAGCCCTATGCGATATGGTGATTAACGCCGCCAACGCCGCCTTTTTGCCGGAGCCGGAAAAACAACGGCTGGTAGAATGGTTTAGCCGGGCCATCAACCAATTTAAGGCCGGGCCAGTCCTTGCCGATTAACCCGCCCAACCCAAAGGTGAGCCGGTGCCGCATCTACACAACCTGGAATTTTATATTCTCAGCGATGGCCTGTTTTGGAGCGACGGCGGCGGCGCGTTTGGGCTGGTGCCGCGCGTGGTGTGGGAACAACTTCTCCCGCCCGATAGCCAAAACCGGGTACCGCTGGCCCTCAATTGTTTGCTGCTAAAATCCCAGGGCAAAAACATTCTGGTTGATACCGGGTACGGCTCCAAACTATCCCCAAAAATGGAGCATTTGGCCGGGCTGGAACGTCCCCACGGCGGTTTGCTGGCCGATTTGGCCCGGCACGGGCTGGCTCCCGCCGATATTGATATTGTCATCAACACCCACCTGCACGCCGATCACTGCGGCGGCAACACGCACCTGCAAAATAACACGCCGGTTCCCACCTTTCCCAACGCCACTTATCTTGTTCAACGCCTGGAATGGGCCGACGCCATTGCCCCCAACGAGCGCACCCGCGCCACCTACCTGCCGGGAAATTACCGTCCCCTGGCCGATAGCGGCCAACTAAAATTAATCAGCGGCGATACCACCGTTACCAACCAGGTGCGCACCGTTGTTACGCGGGGTCACACCCGCGCTCATCAGGTGGTAATTTTAGAGGATGGCGGCCAAACCGCCGTGTTTATGGCCGATATGTCCACGCTGCATTATCATTTGCAGCGGTTGGCCTGGGTTACGGCGTATGATGTGGAACCGCTGGAATCCATTGAAACCAAACGCAACTGGCAGCCGTGGCTGGCGCAGCGCGAGGCGCTGCTTATTTTTCAACACGATACGCAAATTACTACGGGCCGGCTGCGCCCCGGTGAAAAACAATACACCGTTGAGCCGGCGCAAATCTAAACAAAAAAAGCTCCTTCGGCAATGAAGGAGCTTTTTTGTTGGGGGTTAACTGCGTTCCCACTCTTTGATGGCTTGTTTGATAAGATTTTTTATTTCGGGGTTGGGGATGTCGTCCGGGCTGGAATACTGCCGCCCGTTCACCGTTATAAGAATACCACCGTCCTGGTTTGAGGTAATTTCAATGCGCGGCGAATTGGCCAGCGGCGTATAGCGCAACCGGGTTTGCACAATATCGTTAATTTCATCGGCCAGGTTAAGGCCCAAAGCGGGTTTGGCGGCGGGCGAGGGCCGACTACTCCCGGTTTTGCCTGCGTCTCCCAGCGAGTTGGCGCGTAGCGCGGCCAAAAAGGCAGCCTCGGCCTCCGGCGAGGGCGGGGGAACCAGCGGTTCCGGTTTGGCGGCGGGTTTGGCCGGCATTGGCGTTGACGGCGGCGCAACTTTGGCCAACGGCATTGGCACGCTGCCGGCGGCTTCTTTGGGGTTGTACACCGATTTCAACCCGGCTTCGGTAACAATCACCCCGTTGCTGAACACCAATAAATGCGCCATCAATTTTAAAACATATTGCCCAATTTTTTTGTCGGCAATATCGGAGAGTTTGGTGTAACGGCGACCGGCTACATCCACCAGCAGTTGGCCGGTGGCCGGGTCGCGCAGCAGCCGCAACAGTTCATCCGGCTCAACCGCCGGCGGAGTGACCGCCGCAACCACCGGCGATTGAACGGGCGGTTGTGGTTTTGCCGCCGGCGCTGGTGGCGGTGAGGCAATGCCGCGCAGCACGTTCAAATCCAGCGCAGCTTCGGCGGGAGGAGTTGGCGGGGCAGCCGGCGCTTGGGTTGGTTCGTCGGTTGGCGCGGTTCCCAGCTTCATTTTTGAATTTTTACTTCGGCGGGAAAACGTAAACGCCAAATAACCCACCAATAAAAGCGCGCCGCAAGCCGGAATGCTTAGCAACCCTAAAAGGGTGTTGATGGGGGCATCGGCCAAAAGTTGTTGAACATCCATGGTGCTTCACCCTGTTAAATTTTTATCTGGCGTAAAAAGGCCGCGCTGTCTTCGGGGATGGATGGGTTAATGGAAATGCCGCTGCCCAACTCAAACCCGGCGCTACGGCTTAATCGGGGCGCAATGGTAACATACCAGTGCAAATAATCGTTGCTGATTTCTTTTACCGGCGAAGTTCTGATGATTAAGTTATAGGCGGGGTCGCGCAGACCCACGTATAAACGGCGCATTACATCCCGCAATACTTGGGCCAGGTCTTCCAGTTCATCCTCTTGAGAATACAAAAAGCTAACGCTGTGTTTGCGAGGAATAATCCAAATATGAAACGGGGCCGGGGCGGCGTACAACACAAACGCCACAAAATGCTTGCTGAGCGCCACCAGCCGGATTTTGTTTTTTACTTCGTCTTCGAGCATGGTGCAAAAAACACAGTAGCCGGTGTCGTCAAAATAGCGGCGGGCTTCTTCAATCCGCCGGCGAATATCGTTGGGAACCACCGGCAGGCCGATGATTTGGCTGTGCGGGTGCCGCAACGATGCCCCCGCCTGCGCCCCGTGGTTTTTAAAGTAGACCAGTTGTTCAATCCGGTCGTCTTTTTGAATGTTCCAGCCGCGCCAGTACAGGGTTTGCAGGTAGAGTTTTATTTCTTCGGGCTTCATTAAAGCCAGGGTGGTGTTGTGGCGGGGGTGTTCTACAACAATTTCGTGGTAGCCCACGCCGGAGATGCTGCGGTGCACGCCATCAAACGTGCGCACCACGTTGCCCTCTTGCGAGAGCGCCGGGTATTTGTTAAAAACAACCCGCGTTTGCCACACGCCGTTATCGGGCACCCGTTCAACCTCTAAATCCAGTTCTTCATTGCCGGGGCAAAACGGGCAGTTGGGATCGTAGAAAAGTTGGGTTTCGGTGATGACGGGTTTTTGTTTTTCAACAAAAGAATCGGGGCGTTTAGAACGGTCATCGGCAATAATTACCCACTCTTTGGTTGCCATGTTTTGTCTGAATTCGGCCATAAAATTATGTATCCCGCCATCTCTTTGGAATAAATTTAATTTTGACCCAACAACGTAATAAACTCACTTAAAATCATCGCGGTAGCGCCCCACACTTTATGTCCAAATATATAGAAAAAGGGGACACGCCGTTGGCCAAATTTTTCAAATTGCCAAATTTCTTCCTGTCGTAGCGCCGGATCAAAAAATAGCTGAAGCGGAGCTTCAATCAGTTCGGCCACTTCGCGGTTATCGGGCACAAATTGGGGCGGGTTGGCGCTAAATCCAACAAACGGGTAAATACAAAAATTGCTGGGCGGCGTGTAAAGCGCCGAAAGCTGGCCCAGCACGGTTAGCGATTGGGGCGACACGCCCAGTTCTTCCTGAGTTTCACGGAGGGCCGTGGTTTGCAGCGTTTCGTCGTTTTCCCGGCGACCACCCGGCAGGGCAATCTGGCCGCTGTGCGCGCCCTGGTATTGGGGCCGGCGGATAAGCGCCAGCGACAGGTTGGCGGGGTGGCCGTTGGCCCGGTGGGGGTAGAGCAGCAGCATTACCGCGGCCAGGCGACAACTTGCAGGCATAGTCCAGCGATCAATTTCGTTGCTAACGGACGCGGGGGCCATTTTTTTTTGCCCATTCACACCGGGCAACGGGCGAGTGAGCGCCTGTTGAATATCGGTTATGGTAAAAAGGGCAATTCCGGGGGTGCTCATCGTTCTCCTGTGATTTCGGCGGCCATTTGCTCAAAAAAATTTAGCATGTAGTGGTGGCGTTGTTCGGCAATTTTTTGGGCGGTTGGCGTAAAAAGTTTATCTTTTACCCGCGCCAGTTTTAGCTTGAATTCCTGCGCGGCGGTGTGTTCGGCGGCGGCGTCATCGCGCCAGAGGGGCCGGTTAAATTGACCGCTGTAGGCAAATGCCCGCGCCACCCCCACCGCGCCAATCGAATCGAGTTTGTCGGCATCATATAAAATTTTGGCTTCGAGCGTTTGGGGCGGGTTGCCGG
Organism: uncultured Caldilineaceae bacterium; assembly: GCA_964517605.1. Lineage (GTDB taxonomy): Bacteria > Chloroflexota > Anaerolineae > 4572-78 > J111 > J095. The sequence continues at coordinate 113,022 of CAZFCE010000016.1, forward strand.
TTCTAAACCGATGGGTTTCGATGGCGTGGCACACCGCCTCGATCAGATTGGGCGGGTTGCCGGCCAAAATTTGCCGGGCGTGCTGCGCGCCGGCTACCGCGTGATCCACACCGGTAGTATTTTGCTCGGCGCGGGCGATATCGTGCAGCAAAACCGCCGGCTGCAAAATATCCATGTTGGCCCCTTCGGTTTGGCCAATGCGGGTGGCAATGGCCAAAACCCGCAGCACGTGGTCAAAATCGTGGGCGGTATCGTTGGCGTAGAGTGGCCGCACCTGCTCAGGCGTGAGTAACAAGTTGCTCCTCCAACTTTCCGGCGCGGGCTTCAACCATCGCTTTGAACCGGGCCAGGTTAGCGCCGGCCACTTCCGGGGTATATGCCATATCGGCCAGCACTTCGATAAACGGGTTGGGGGGTGTGTATTCAACCAGCACCCAAACGGCGGTGCGGTTTACGCCCGCCGGGCTAAGGGTAATAGTCCACAGGCTGTTAATATCGCCGGTGGTTTGGGTAATCAGGGTGGTGTGGGTTTGTTCCAGAACTTCGCTCTGGCCGCTAAAGCTAAATTTGTTAAATTGATAGCGCCAGTTGTAGGTTTGGCCCGCGCCCGCGCCGTTGATGTTGGTGATTGCGCCCGTTACCGTGGCCCAGGCCGGGATTTGTTCCACCGCGCTCAGAGCCTCCATCACCAGGTGAAGCGGGGCTTTGATGATGGTTTTTTGTTCAACAACGGCCATAACAGTTTCTCCGGGCGCTACGGGCCAGCCTGATTTGCGAACAAATTTATTATAGCACAATTTCTGTAAGTTCGCAGTCCGTGGCGGCTGCCGGCGGGAGTTACCGGCTGGGCGCAGCCTGTTCAAACTCCGCTTTGACCATTTGGTACTGCGGGAGTTTGTCCACATCCATGGCCAGTTCGGCAAATTTGGTGTCAACGGCCTGGGCGCGCAGGTTGGTTTTGTAGCCAACGTACCGCGCGGCCTCGTAAATGGTAATCCGCCGGAAAATAAAGCGCACAATAAAGCCCAATCCGGCCAGCCGCAGTTGATCCAGCGTGCTTTTGCGGGCGCTAACCAGATTGCGGGCTAATTCTAAATTGCTGTGGGTCGCCGCCACATCTATTAAAAAGGCATCGCCGCCGCAATAGCGCCCGCCTTTTACGGGCACGTAAGTGCGCCGGCAGTTGGGAAAGCGGGCTTCCATACTGCGCTCCTCAACCACCGAGTAGTACAAATCGTTGGTTTGGTCGCCGCATTCGGTAATAAAACCGCGCACAATTTCGGGCGTTACCAGCGGAATATCCGAAGAAAATACCAAAAATTTTTTAATGGCCGGGTTTAGCGCCTGCAATTTTTCCAGACCGGCCAGAATGTTGTCAATCAGGGTGCTGCGCGGCTCCACAAAATAAAGCCGCGCGTCCGATTGGTCCAGTTCGTTGGGGTGCAGTCCCACCACGGCAATGTTATCAACCTGGCCCGAGCCGCGTAACGCCTCAATCACCCAGGTCACCATCGGTTTGCCCGCCAGCGGAATGAGCGCCTTTTTTTCAATGCCGGTGGCGAAAAATAACGGATCGCCGGGTTTAAACCGGCCCCCGGCGGTAACAATTGCATCCATATTGTTCTCCTTTGCGGAAAGTTAGCTTAAATAGCCGGCGGTTCGCAGCCAGGCTTCGGTGCGGCGCATGCCCTCGGCCAAATCCACGCGCGGTTCCCAGCCCAGCAGTTGCCGCGCTTTTTGGTTGCTAAAGCTGTTGCGGCTGCGCAGCGATGACACCGCGCCGCGATTGAGGCCGGTTTTTTGGCCCCGCGCCGCCGCTTTGGCTTCGTTGAACAGGGCTACCAGCCAGGCCAGCGGGTACGGCACCGACGGAAACGACTCGATGCCCAGCATGCGTCCGTATGCGCCAAAAAAATCGCGCCACGGCACGGGCTGGTCATCGGTTAAATTGATGGCTTCGCCAATGGCGGCGGGTTCGGTGGCGCACAAAATCAACCCATCTACCAAATTATCAATGTAAACCGGCTTGCACAGGTAGCGCCCGCCATCTACCAGCACCATTTTGCCGGCCTTGATAACGGTTACCGGCCTGATGGTAAATTGGGCCGAACCCGGCCCGTACACCTGCGAGGCGCGCGCCGCCACCACCGGCAGCCCGCGCTCCCGGTACGCCTGGAACACCGCCTCTTCTGCCGCCACTTTTGAATCGGCGTACAGGTTGCCGCGCCGCCGCATGGGCGTTGCTTCGGTGATGTTGAACTGTTGCAACGAGCCGTACACGGCGCACGAACTAACGTGCACAAACCGGGTTATTGCGCCGGCGGCCAGCGCCGCGTTGAGCAGGTTTTGGGTGCCGGCCACGTTTACGGCCCACACCTGGCTGCGGCTGCCGGTTTCGCTGACCCAGGCGGCGGCGTGAAAAATTAGCCGGCAACCGGCCACCGCCGGCGGCAGCGTTTCGGGCCGGGTAATATCGCCGGGAACAACCTCAATGCCTAGGCCGGCCAGGTGCGCGGACTGGGCCGGGTTGCGCACCAGAGCGCGTACTTTAACCCCGGTTGCGGCCAAACGCTCGGCCAGCCGCCCGCCAATAAAACCGGTTGCTCCGGTAACAAGTGCCGTTTTGCCAGTGATGTCCATAATTTACCCCAGATTCATTTTACTCTCGCGCCGGATCAGACACAAACAAAAAACCGCTGCCGGTAGAGCAGCGGTTGGCTTGCAGAGCGGGTTAGCGCCCCAGAGCTTTGAGCATTTCGGTCACGTCGGTAAATTTCAGGCGGGGCCGCCCCAACTGCCGGCCACGGGCCAGCTCAATTTCATCGAGTTTGAGCCAGTCGGCAAAGGAAAAGTAGTTGGGCTGGCGCGATTTGATCAGTTCAGTGGCGGCGGTTGTGGCCGGTTGCTCCGGTTGCAGAAAAATCCCGTTTTTCAGGTCATCAAGCATGTTGGTAACGGTTTCCACGGCATCGGGTTTGTTGGTGCCGATAATGCCGCTGGGGCCGCGTTTTATCCAGCCGGCGGTGTACAGCCCGGCGAGCGGTTGCTGGCTGTCGGGGTCTATAATCCGCCCCTTTTCATTGAGGATTACGCCCCAACTTTCATTAAACGGCACCCCCGGCAGCGCCAGCCCCCGGTACCCCACCGAGCGAAACACCAGCCCCGCCGCAAATTCTTCAAATTGATTAGTGGGTTTGGGCCGCAGCGTGCCCACGCTGGTGGCGTAAAGTTGATTTTTTACCAGCCGCAAGCCGGTAACACCGCCGGTTGGGCTGCCGTAAATTTCAACCGGAGAGACCAAAAACCGCAGCGTTAACCGCCGGGCTTTGGGCGCGGTATCAATGGGGCGGGCGTAACTCTGGATGATTTCTACTTTTTTGAGGGTGGTGCGGTCAACCCCGGCGGTTAAGGCCGATTGGCTGAGCGCATCGAGTTCGGCGTCGGCGGGCGGCACGTAAATATCGGCGTCGGCCATGTCGCCCAATTCCTTGATTTCGGGGTTGGTGAACGCGGCCTGAGCCGGGCCGCGCCGCCCCAAAATGAACACCTCTTTGATTTTGCTCTGGCTGAGCGCCGCCAGCGCGTAATCGGCAATATCGGTTTGGGCCAATTCGGCTGGGGTTCGGCTTAAAATCCGGGCCACGTCCATAGCCACGTTGCCCACGCCAACCACCGCCGCCCGCTCCTGGGTAAGGTCAAATTGGTAATCCTTAAAATCGGGATGGCCGTTGTACCAGGCCACAAACTCGGTGGCGGGAAAACTGCCGGGCAAATCTTCGCCGGGGATGCCCATTTTGCGGTCTGATTGAGCGCCGGTGGTAAAAATTATGTGGTGATAATGCGCCTGCAAATCGGCCAGCGTGAGGTGGCGGCCAAATTCAACGTGGCCCCAAAAATGCACGTTGGGCCGGTGGCCAATTTGTTCAAAGGTTTTGGTAACGGATTTAATTTTTTGGTGATCGGGGGCCACGCCAAACCGAACCAGGCCATAAGGCATGGGCAGCCGGTCAAAAAGATCAATCTCTACAACAAGGCCGTTTTGTTTGAGCAGGTGGTCGGCGGCGTAAAAACCGGTGGGGCCAGCACCAATAATAGCTACACGCAAGGGGTTGGTATCAGTTCCGGGCTGTGACATCAAAATCTCCTTGTTTTTACATAACAAGAGCGCACCGCAACATCTGGTACGCCCCCGTTAATTGTAAGATTTACAGAATAGCTTAGCCTGAGCCGGCCAAAAGTTGCGGTTGCAACCTGTTAGCCTTGCCTGCAAAGTGATTGCGCCTAGCTTTCACCCTGAAGGATGTTCAGTATAAATTTTTTCCGGGCAAATGTCAATCATTGGGCGATTGGGGGGGTGTGAGATTTTAATTTTCCAATGGATAATTCGGCCCAACCAAACTCACCCACCCGGCGTTACTTCAACATCGTTCAGCCACAAAAAATCGTCGCCGGGCTGGCCCGCGCCGGCAGTGATTTTTAGCCGTTCCATTGTATCGGCCCGGTACAGGCCAATAATCAGCGGGTAGCGGCCCGGCGGCGTATTGGGGGCGATGTCCAGCCGGAATTGGCCGGCGGCATGTTGCCCGGCTCGCCAAATGGTGGTGGGCAGGCGGCAGGCCGGGGTGTCATCCTGCTGCGCCCACAGCGTTGAGCCATTGGTCAGGTGAACAAAAGCGCGATAGTTCTGGTCGGGGGCGGCCAACGCCCGCCAGTACAAATTGATGTGCAGCGTTTGGCCGGGGGCAACGGCGGCGGGGAACAGGTCAAACCCTTCAAATTCAATGGCCGGGCCAAACTGCGTGCCAACCGGATGCGTTGGCTGATTTTGCCGGGTGAACTGGTTGGGGGTGGCCAACTGGTCAAAGCGGGCGCTGAACTCCTCGGCTTTGAAAGTGGGCGGGGCAGCGAGCGGCGCGGCTTCCGCCGAAGCCAGAACGAGCCGCGGTTCGCCCTCACGCTCAACCTGCCCGGCAAGTTGATAGCCCGCCGGCAGGTCAATGGCGTCCGGGCCGGTGACGCGAACAAACAACTGCGCCGGGGTATCGTAACAGGAGCGGGCCTGCCCAAAATTGTACCAGATGGGAATAACAAAATCCTCGTTGACGCTGCGAAAATCGCCGGGAAACTGGCCATCGGCCCGCAGCACGCCGACGGTCTTCCAGCCTTCGTGCTTGGGGTAGCCAAAATATTCGCGCGGCTGGGGAATATTTTGGTAAAGCTGCGCCCACACCGAGCCATCCCACTGCTGCCGCAGCCGGGTAAAAGCCGATTCGGTGGGCAGGAAAATCAGCGTTTCGTACACCATCACCGCGCCGAGCAACAGCGCGCCCACTCCGGCGGCCAGCCAGCGCAGCCGTCGCCACGGCCACAACCCGGCCCAACCCACGCCGGCCAGCAGCATTGCGCCGGGATACATAATGTACAGGTGGGTGCGGGGGTCGCTGACCAAAAAAACGTAGCCGATAAAAGGCGCGCCCAACAGCAGCCAGGCGGCGCGGTGAACGGGCGTTGTCGCCATAAAAAACAGCGCCCCGCCGAGCAACAGCCACGGCACCACGGCCAGATTCAGCGCCCCAAACCGCCAACTGTCCGCCCAGAAGAAGGTTGACAGGGCCAGCAACAGCCCCGCGCCCAGCCCGACGAGCTGCCAGCGCCGCCGCGCCAGCAGTAGCGCCGCCCCGGCCACACCGGCAGCCAGCAGCGGCAAGTAAAATTGCGAGCTGTAATCGCGGTCAAACCGCCGTAGCAGGGGTAAATTGTTGTACAACAACCCCGGTTTTACCCGCGATTGCGACAGGTAATTGGCCGTGTTTTGAAATTCGGGGTCTTGGAAGTAGGGCACAAAAAAAGTGGCCAGCAACGCCACAAACAAAACCAGGCTGAGCAGCGCCAAAATCCGGCTGCGGCGTGATGCCCTCCCCGAAAATAACGTTTTGGCGTAGGGGCGACCCTTGTGGTCGCCCGGTTTTAGGGCGGGCCTTGCGCCCGCCCCTATAATTTTTATTGCTGGTGTCGAACCCCCGGTTTGGTCGGCCTCCTGCGTCACCAACAGCCAACCGAGATATGCGGCGGCGGGCAGCAGCAGCAGCGCATCAAAGTGAGCCAGCAAACTGGCCGCCAGCAGTACCGCCGCCAGCAGTTGCAGACCGGGCCGCCGCTCTCGCCAGGCAATGGTCAGCGTGAGCAGCGCCAACGGCCCCCAAAAAAAGATGAGCGCCTGGTATTGCACCATCCGGCCAAAAGCGATGGCGTAGCCGTTGGCCGCCCACAGCAGCGCCGCCACCGCTCCGGTGGGCCAGTTGAACCAGCGCCGGCCCAATAAAAAAATTGTCACCACACTGAGCAGGCTGCTCAGTGCAAAAGGGCCACGGGCCAGCGCCTCGGTGAGTTGGCCGGAGAGCAGCCAAAAGGCCACCGGCACCAGCATTTGGGCCGGGCCTTTGCGGTGTAGTAACAGGGCGTAATCCTCGCCGCGCAGCAGCCGCACGCCCAGCATCAGCGCCTCGGCTTCGTCCTCGTGAAACTCGGCGTAACCCAGGCGCGGCAGCCGCAGCAGCGCCGCCAGCGCCAGCAACAACAGCGCCACCAGCAGGATGATGCCCCATGCTTGAGCCGGCGCGTCACCGGTTTGCCCGCTTTTACGGAGCGTCGCCACCAGCAGCCCGCTCACGGTGAGGCCGCTCATCACCACCAAAACCTGCCCCACCGATAACGCGCCGGGCAGGTAAACCACCGCCATCAGGCCAAATACCGTTGCCGCCAGCGATAGCCCCACCGCCAGCACAATTCGTTCAACCGGGTGCAGCACGGCGGGCCGGTCAAAGACCTCAATCCAGGCCCAGCCGGGCAAAAAAGCCAGCAAGGCCAGCGCCGCGCTATAACGCAACAGCGGCGGCGCGCCCAACAAAATGATGCCGTTGGCCAGCAACAGCGCCAGCGCCGGCCACAGCAGGTAACGCGGTATTTTTAACATAAATTCATCCGTTACAAAGAGTTATCAGGAATAGGACTTACGAAAAAAGGCTAAACACGGGTAAAATAGAGCCAATCTAAT
>CAZFCE010000017.1:0-119732 GCA_964517605.1 uncultured Caldilineaceae bacterium
TTTGGATTAGATTGGCTCTATTTTACCCGTGTTTAGCCTTTTTTCGTAAGTCCTAGAAACTATAAAGGGCTGGGGCAGCCCAATCACAACAACCGGGTTGCCCTATTGTAGCACAGGTGCGGGGCCGGGGACTACTTTGGAGGGCAAACCCATACTAACTTGGCTCCGGTGAAATTCTCGATACAAGTGGCCGGCACTTTATAAAGTGCCGGCCACTTTGCGCCCAGAAACGTAATCCACGCCGGTGGGTGGGTATAATCATCCTCCGGGGTGAGTAGGGTCATCCTATACTGTGAGGATTTAACGGGACAGGTTGATTTCAACGTGGTCGCCGCCGGCAGCCAGGGGCAGCCGTTCGCCGGTGGCGGGGCGGTACACCCCCACGTGCAGGGCATACCGGCCCGGCGGCAACAGGGCCGGCACCGCAAACGTTACCGTCTCCACCACCACCTCGCCGGGTTGCCACAAATTGGTGGGGTACTGGCCGCGGTCGGGCGGCGCATCCTGCTGGCCCACCACCCGGCCCTCCGCGTTAACCAACTGCGCAAACCGCACCAAATTCTCCGGGGCGGCCACCGCCTGCCAGTAGAGCGTTACCGCCGCCTGCGCCGCATCGCCGGCGGGGGTAATTTGGGGCGGAGTGTAGCCAAATAACTCAAGCTGATGGCCAAAGTTGGCGGCCAACGGCTGCGCCGCCGCCGGGCGATCAAACCGGCGCGGCGTAGGGCCGCCAACCGGCATTTGCCACGCCTGTTCAATGGCAGCCAGTTCCACCAGCGTGCCGGCGGCGGGCAACCGCACCCGCAGCGGCGTAGCCGGGTTAACCGCCGGGCGCAACCGGGCAGCCTCGGCCCAGCGGTCATCCCCGTTGATAACGCCCAGCGCCAGCCGGTAGGCCGCCGTAGCGCGGGTGTACCACGGCAGCGTATTAAAGGTTAGCCGCACGGTTTGGCCCACCGGCCACTGTTTAGCGGGGTACCACACCAGCGCCGGCGGCGCGGCGGTGGTAGCGCCCACCGGTTGGCCGGCGGCATCCAGCAAATAGAGCACCGGCTGCTCGCCGGCCAGCGGGCGCAACGGCTCCACATCAACCGTTACCTGCACCTCTTCCTGCCGGTTAAACCGGAGCGAGTAACCGCGCAGGCGCAGGGCATCGCCAAAATCAACTTGCAGCAGGGTGTCGGGCGGCGCGGCGGGTTGAGCAAAGGTATAAAAGGAAGGCGGCAGCGCCACCGCCGGAGCCGCCGGAGCCGGCGCAAAATGCAGAATGCCATCCGTGGCGGCCACCAGCCGGTAGTTGCCGCCGGTGAGCAGCGTTTTTTGCAAAAACCGGTGCAGGTCGCCGCTGTTTTCAAACGCGGTCACATCCAGCACAACCTCCTGCGCCGGCGCGGCGGCGGGAAAAGCGGGGTCGGTAAAGTAGGCAAAATCGGTGTAGATGATGGGCCGCCGGCTGAGGTGCGGGGCCAGGTTGGATTGGGCAAACACCGGTACGTCGGGCGGGATGGCCGCCAGCACGGCCTCAAGTTGGCGGTGATGGGGCGTAACCGCCGGCCAGGTAAACGGGCGGGCCAGCGGCGAATAACCGCGATAAAAATGGTACACGCCCGCAAACGCCAGCAGCAGCGCCAATAGCGCCGCCGTAAAATATTCGGGCCGGGCGGCCAGGCGTCGCAGCGTGCCTATTCCCAGCACCACCGAAATAAACAAAAACGGGGCCAGCGGCGCGCCGTAGTGAAAATCCTCCAGCCGCCAGGTAAACGGGTTATCGCTGAGCAGGTTCACCGCCAGCGAGGGCAGCAGCGGCAGCAGCGTAAGCGGGCTGAACAGCGCCACAAACGCGGTGGGGAAAAACAGGCCCAGCAGATAATTGGGCAAACCCACCTGTTGCATGTGGGCCAGCAGCGCATCGGGCCGGGTGAGCAGCGTTTGCAGCATCTCCGGTGGCGAGTGGCCCAGCCAGCCGTACCGGTTAAGCTGAATATTGCCGCCGGCGGCAAATAACGGCTGGATAACGGCCACCGCCGCCCCAAACCAGGCCGCCGCCGCCGCCACCAGCAGCGCGGCCAGCCGCCAGCGCCGTTGGGCCAGCCCGGCGTACAAGCCGAGCATGGCCACCACCAGCGGCATATCCTCTTTGCAGGCCATGGCCAGTAGCGCCCACAGCCAAAACCGGCGGTTGTGGCGCTGCTCCAGCGCCAGAAAAGCGGCCAGCAAAAAAACGGGGGCCAGCGTAACCGCGTGAAAATCAAACAGCGCCGCCGACTCCAGCGTGGGCAGCAGCAAATAAGCCAGCGGGATGGCCAGCAGCGCCCAATCCAGCCATTGCCCGGCGGGCGGGGGTTGGCTTAACCGCAACCGGCTCAATTGATACAGCGGCCACGCGCCCAGCGCCACCGCAACGGCCTGCGCCAGCAGCAACAACTCCGGGCCGCCCACCCCCAACCAGTAAAACGGCACAAACAGCAACAAAATCGGTTCAACATGCAGGGCCAGCCGGTTTTGCACCGGAGCCATCAGCGTAAATTGCATAAAATGGCCGTGAGCGGTGTTCCACAGGGCCTGGTCAACATTGCCAATATCCAGCCCGTTGGTAAGGTAGGCGCGGTGTTGCTGCACCGCCATCGCTCCCAAAAAAGCGGCAAACGCAAGGATGATACCAAGGAGTAGGGAGTACGGAGTACGGAATATTTGGCGGGTGGGGTTGCGCATACGCCTATTCCTCCGCGCCGGGTTGGTTCACCGGCGAGGCGGCCCCCAGCAGCAGGCCGCCGCCCGCGCCCAGCGGTTGGCCCGTGGCCGGTAACGGCTGCCCCGTGGCGGGGTTGTATACGCCTACTTCCAGCCGGTATTGGGCCAAATTGCCGGGCGCGGCAGCGGCGGGCAGCGTTACCTGTTGGGCATCTGCGATGAACATGCCCGGCTGCCAGCGCGCCACCGGCCACAAGCCCATCACCGGCGGCGAATCGGTTTTGGCCCAGATTTGGCCGTGGTCGTCAACCAGCCGCACAAACACAAAACGCTCGGCGGGCGGCGGCGCTATCACCTGCCACTGGAGCGTGACCACCAGCGCCGGTTCGTCACCGGTTGGCGGCAGCGATAAATTGTAGCCCAGCAGCCGGAGTTCGCCGCCAAAATCGCCGCCCAGCGCAAACTGCGGTGGTGATGACGGCGCGGTAAAGCCCGCCACCGGGCCGGGGTATACCCAGGCGTAATCCACGCCGTTGAGCCGGGCGGTGTACTCCGGCGGGCGGCGGTGGCGAAAATAATCAATGATGTTGGGATTGGGAATGTTACGCTGCGCCTGGCTAATGTACACCACGGTGTGGTCGGCGGTGAGCATATTCTCCGGCGGCGTTACCGGTTGGGTTTGGCCGCGGTAATATAATGGAAACAGAAAATCGTACCAGGCGGCCACCGTAGCCGGCGGCTGCCGGTTGAGGTAGCCGGCGGCCAAATCCAGCCCTTCGCCCCAGCCAATCAGCAGGGTGTCGGGTGCCCAGCGCCAGCCGCCCACCGCCGGGTTGTAGTAGCTAAAATAATAGGGATGGTAAACCAGGGCGAAGGCCGCAACCAATCCCAATGCAATGAACGACGAGTAACGAATGACGAATGACGAATAGCGCCGGCGGGCCAGTTGGCCGAGTTGCGCCCAGCCCCACCCCGCCAGCAGGCAAAACGCGGGCCAGGCCGGCAACATGTACCGCACCGACTTTTTGGAAGCGATGGTCATCAGCAGTAAATAGACCAGAGCCAGCGCCCACAGGGCCACGGCGTCGCGGGTGGCCGGGCCGGGTAATGTTCGCAGCGCGTAAACGGTAAACCCCGCGCCAAGCGCCAGGCCGATGAGCAGCCACGGCGTGGCTTTAAGCAAAAAGGCCACCGGATAAAACAGCGGGCCGGGGTCGTCAACAAACCGGCCCAGCCAGAACATACCCAGATTACCGGTGCCGGCGGCCTGGTCGTGCAGCAGCTTGTCCAGCGTTAGCCCCACCGCACCGGCGGGATTCACCCACATGGCCGGCCACAACGCCACAAAAACCGCCGCCGCCGCCAGCAGCGCCGCCCCGCCGCCCAACAGCACCCGGCCCCACCAGCGGCCATTCCGCCAGCAGCCGGCGGTAACGGCCCAGCCCAGCGTGGCTACCGCCAGCAGCGGCCCCAGCAGCAGTGCCGTGCTTTTGGTAAGCAGCGCCAGCCCGGTGAACAGCCCGGCCAGCGCCAGCCAGCGGCGTTGTTCGGCGCGCAGCCACAGCAGCCAGCTTACCCCGGCCAGCGTTATAGTGAGCGCCAGCGTGGCCTCGTTGTGTAGCAGGCGGCTGTAGCCCAGCATGTACGGGTCGAGCGCCAGCAGCGCCACGCCCACAAATGCCGGCCAATCGCCCAGCAGCTTTTGGCCCAGGCCGTACAGCGCCAGCATCAACAAGCCGGTAAGCAGCCCCACCGCCAGCCGCCCGGCCACATACGCGCCCAACTCGGTGGGCGGCAGGTTGATGACCGGCGCAGCCGCCAGCGCAATGGTTACACCCGGATAGCCAATGCCCAGCGTTTGCTCAAAATTACCGGTGGCCACGCCGTGGGCAAACTGGCGGGCGTGCTCCAGAAACAGCGGTTCGTCCGGGGTGATGAACACATCCAGGTTGACCAGCCGGGGAATGAACACCAGCGCCGCCAGCAATAGCCAGCGCAGTTTGTTGGGCGCAGAAACAAAACCGGAAAAAGCAGTCATTTTGGTAAGAATTCGTGCCGGTCAACAACATCTTGTGCGCCAGAGATTGAAATTTTTACCACCGAGACGCAGAGCGCCCAGAGAAAAAATTTAGAAACCTCAGCGACCTCGGCGGTGTTTAACATGCTCTTGACCGGTACACATTTTGGTTAAATTTGGTAAAATTGATGGATTTACGGCGCGGTCAGGGCTTTTTGAATGTGCGGCAGCATTTGCCGGGCCGATTCTTCGCCCACCGTTACCAGCGCGCCGGCCTGCTCAAAATCCAGCGAGTGGTTGGCCGAAACGTTGTTCTGGATAAGCACATCAATCAGGGGCAATTGTTTGCTGATGACTTCGGCTTCCATGGCGCTGTAAATATTAAAGACGGTTTGCATAATGTTGGGCATTTTATCGGTGCTGCCGCGATAACTCTGGGCCAACGGCTGCACCACGCTGGAAGCAATCACAATATCCGCGCCCCGCTCGCGCAGCACGCTGGCGGGCAGCGGGTTAACAATGCCGCCATCCAAAAAGTAGCGGCCCTGGTAGTGCCACGGCTCGGCCACCACCGGAATGCTGAGGCTGGCGCGAATGGCATCGGCCAGCGGCCCGGAATCAAACACAATTTCTTCGCCGGTGTAGGCGTCGGCGGCCACCATAAAAATGGGCGTGGGCAAATCCTCAAAATTTTTATGGTTCACCCATTTGGCAATCAATTTATTGCGGGCAATTTTGCCTTTAACCAGCGCCGTGCGCGGCGGAAAGTTAAAATCCCAGTTTTTAAGGCTGGTGGCGGCTTTGAGTTCGTCCACAAAGCCCACCAGTTGCTCAATATTCCAGCCCTGCGCGTACAACACGCCAAACAAAGCCCCGGCGCTGGTGCCGGCCACCAGGTCAATGGGGATGTTGTTTTCCATTAAAACCTTGAGCACCCCCAAATGCGCCACGCCCCGCGAACCGCCGCTGGAGAGCGCCAGCCCCACCGTGCGCCCGGTAAGGCGGCGGGCGGCGCGGGCCAGCTCGGTTTTGGTAGAGCCGATGACCCACGCATCGCGCTTTTTGCCGGCGGGTAAAAACCAGGCTGGCGGCGGGCCAACGCTCACCACCGTATCGGCCAGGTCAATAGCTTTTTGGGCCAGCGCCGAAGGTTGATCGGGCAACGCCACCACCACGTGTTTAAATACCTGAATCTGGTGGCTCAGGTGTTCGGCCAGGTTGGTTTCGGTTAAATCCAGGCTGTTGAGCAGCATCAGCCCGCCCGACAGGGTGATTTTGGTAGTGATGGGGGCATCGGGCAGTGGCAAAAAGCCAATGGTTGATTTGAGTTCAACGCGAATGGCCTGGGTTAGTTCAATGCCCAGCCCGCCAAAAATGGCGGTAATCCGGCGGGGTTTTCTGAGGGTTTGCTTGCGTTGCGTGGTTGTAACCAGCCGCTTGCTGAGTTCGCGCATCATTTCCAGGGCGATGGTGGGGCGGGTGGCAATGAGGTGGTCAAACTCGGTTTTGCGGAGCGCCCACAATTGGGCATCGAGCATAATTTGCAGGTTGGCGGTGCGCGGCTGGGCCAGCAGCAGCGAAATTTCGCCCACAAAACTGCCCGGCCCCATAAACGCGATGGTTTCGCGCCCGTCGTCGCCCACTACAGCCACCTGCCCGGTTTCAACCAGGTACATGGTATCGCCAAAATCCCCTTTTCTGAACACAAATTCGCCTTTGGGGTAGGTTTCTTTGTGCAAACTTTTAGAGATTAGCTCAAGGTCGGCCTCAGCAAGGTTTCTGAACAGGGGAATGCTTTTTAGCAGGCTTATTTGTAACACGGGTTTGCTCCGCCGGTAATGTAGGCTGCTGATGATTGTACCACAACCGGCCCGGATTGAACACTTGTTTATGTTAATAGCGACCGCGCCAGGTGAAAAACATCGGCGAGCATTTGGGGCGTCAGCCGCCCGGTTTGGGTGTTTTGGCGGCTGGGGTGATAGGCCGCCAGCAGGTGAACGGCGCGCCGCCCGGCCAGGCCATCAATTGAATAATGAACGCCATGCCCAAATTTTAGTTTGGGCGCGTTCCAGCCGTGGTCGCGCAGCAGCCGCAACACGCCCTCAAAGGCCACCTGCCCCAACGCCACCACCACCTGCACCTGCGGCATCAACGCCCATTCGCGGGCCAAAAAGGGGCGGCAGTTGTCCAGTTCGGCGGGAGTGGGTTTGTTGCCGGGCGGGGCGCAGCGGCCCACCGCGGTGATAAAGGCATCAGTTAGGATAAGGTCATCGTCGCGGCTGCGGGCGGTGGGCCGGCTGGCAAAACCAACCTGATGCAGCGCGGCGTACAGCGTGTCGCCGGAGCTATCGCCGGTGAACATGCGCCCGGTGCGGTTGGAGCCGTGCGCGCCGGGCGCCAGCCCCACCAGCCACACCCGGCCCTGCGGATCGCCAAAGCCGGGCACGGGGCGGCCCCAATAATCGCAATTTTGGTAGGCGCGGCGTTTGTCGCGGGCCATCTGTTCGCGCCATTCCACCAGGCGCGGGCAGGCGCGGCAGGTCGTCACATCGTTATTTAGGTTATCCCAATCAGCTTGCACCGGCAGCCCTCCAGGTTAAATTTGGGTTAAAGTTACCCTATTTTACCCAAAACGGCAACAGCCCGGCTAATTCCTGATCACCAGCGGCAGAAAGGTTTTGATCGGCCCGCCCCAGCTTTTGCCCAGGCTGACTTCATCCAGATAGACCACCGTATCAGACAGGCCGCCGGTTTGGGTTAAATTAAACGACACCCAAACCGGGCCGGTGTAGATTTCGGTATAATTGAGCGGCAGCGAGATAAACTGCCAGTCGCCGGGCGTGGCAGCGGTGAAGCCGCCAGCCGTTAACGCCAACGATTCGCCGGTTGCCCCCGTAAGTTGAGCCGAGAAGGTATCGCCGCCATCGCCCACCAGTTTGTACCAGAACGATAGCACCGGGCGATACATGCCCGCCACCGTCACCGTTTGCGAAGCCGCGCCGGTGCCAGTGAGCGCCAGGCTGCCGCCGCCGCTGCGATATTCGGCGGTGGTGGTAACGGGCGAGTCGCCGGTAACGCTCCAGCCGCTTAGTCCGGCGGAAAAATCGCCGTTGGTGATGGCGTCATCGGGCGGGCGCAGGGTGAGGGTGATGGGCACAATATCCACCACGGTTGGCACCGTTACCCAAACGGGCGTGCTGGCGCGGTTGCCCGCGGTGGCGGTTACTTCAAACCCGCCCGCGCCGGTGTTCAGTTCAAACGCGCCGCTGCCGGTGGTCGTGGCCGAAGCACTAATTCCGGGGGCGCTTACAACCGCCCCGCTCACCGGGTTGCCCTGAGAGTTGAGCACGCGCCCGGTGATGAATCCGCCGGTTTGGATGTTTTTTTCTACCCACGGGCCGGGGATTTCGTGGCCGTCGCCGCCATCCTGCTCGTGCCAGGTGCGGGCGCGCACCACGTACTCCACTCCCGGCTCAACCGCAAAGGATTTGGCGGCGTTGGTGCTGGCGCTGGATGTGCTGGAAAAAATTTGCAGGTCAGTCCAGGCCGAGGCGGTAGCTTGGCGGTACTGGGCCTCGTAGGCAAACCGATGAAAGCCGCTTCGCGCCGCGCCGCTCCAGTTGGCCGTAACCTGCGTGGCCGAATCAACGGTCAGGTTGAGGCTGGTGGTGGGCGCAATATCCATAAAAGCGTCATCCACCCACACCGAGTTTTCCTCGTAGGTGGGGGCATCGTACAGGCTGCGCACTCGCACAAACACGGTCATGGTGCTAGAAATGGCCTGCGCACCCACGCCGGGGTAAAACCAGTTGGGAGTGCGGCTCTCCTCCGGCCCCCAGATTACGGTGGCGGCAGCGGGGTCGGTGCCGCCGGTGGGGTCGAGGCCCAGGCTGCGGAACATTTTGCCGTTCTGGGCCGGGCGAGTGGTTTTGCCGTACACCTGCAAAATCCCGGCCTGCACGCCGTAGGTTTCGCCGGGGGTAAGGCCGGTGATTTGCTGATAAATGCCGGCGTCAAAGGGTTTGGTGGACCAAAAAAGCTGGGCGTCCTCCCCATCGCGTTTTTCGGTCATGTGGTACAAAAATTGCAACGCCGATGCCCGAAAATAGCGCAGTTTGCTGCCATCATCATAAGTACCGGCGGGCACAAAAAATCGTTCCCAGCCGTTGGCCACTTCCAGGTTAAACGTTACGCCCTGGCTGCTCCACTCGCCGTATTTTACAAACGGCGCTTCCAAACCATCATTTTGTAATAGATTACCGGCCCACGCCGCCACTGGCAGCGCCGCCAGCGCCAACCCAATAAACCACCCCACCACAAGTTTTGCTGTGCGAATTTGTAACATAGGCTCACCTCATTGAAAGTATCGGCAGATGGTAGTGTTAGTTTAAATTTGATTGTAACGGGTGAGGCGGCAAAAAAAATGGGATATCTCTCTCAGTGGGGCGCAAACGGGTTAGGATATTTGGGGGATGGCTTAAGCGGTGAAGCCAAAATTAAACTGGGCCAGCATGTGGTACATAACAATGCCCACGCTGGTGGCCAAATTGAGGCTGCGCGCCTGCGGATTATTCATGGGGATGGTGGCGCAGGCGGCGGGGTTGGCCTTGAGCAGCCACTCCGGCAAACCGGCGTCTTCGCGGCCAAACAAAAAGCTGTCGCCGGGCTGCGGGGTGATGTGCGTGTACGGGCGGCGCACTTTGGTGGTGAGCAGGTGCGTCCGCGAAAAATCAAGCCCGGCCAAATACGCCTCAACATCGGGGAGGTGTTGAATAGTGACAAACTCCCAGTAATCCAGCCCGGCCCGTTTAAGGTAACGGTCGCGCAGTTTAAAGCCGGGTTGGCCCACAATCACCAGTTGCAGGCCGGTGGCGGCGCACAGCCGGGCAATATTGCCGGTATTTTGGGGGATTTGCGGTTCTACCAGAACAACGTTAAACATAATGGGCCGTATTTTACGCCGAAATCGCCGGCGGGCCAAACCGCGAGTCTTGTTGCCGGGTAATTTTTAATCACAAATTTCACGAATTAAACGAATGGTACAAATTTTTGTTAACTTTTCAAAAATTATTCGGGAAATTCGCCCATTCGCGTCATCCGCATTGAAGTTTGAATCTCCGGCGACAAACCGCGAGTCAATTAAAATTGGCGATTTCGCCTGTTTTTGGCTACACTTTCCATGCGCAGGTAAACATTAAAAATCAGGAGGCAGCGAGGCATGACCATTACAATTGCAGTGCTCGAAGGAGACCAAACCGGCCAGGAGTTGCTGATAGAGGCGTTGCGCGTGCTCGATCCCGCCGTAACCGGGCTGGAGTGCGTGTTTGAAAAGTACGATCTCAGCCTGGATAACCGCCGAAAAACCGGCAACAAAATAGTGCTGGCCGCCGCCGAAGCCATGAAAAAATACGGGCTGGGGCTAAAAGCCGCCACCATCACCCCCGAAACCGCCGGCGATGTGGGCAGCCCCAACGCCATTCTACGCGACGCCGTGAACGGCACAGTGATTGTGCGCACCGGGCGGCGCATTCCGGGCGTGCGGCCCTCGGCGGGAGCCTACGCGCCCATTTCGGTGGTGCGCATGGCCGTGGGCGATGCCTACGGGGCCAAAGAATGGCGCGAAGGCGAAGGCATTGACGAGGTGGCCTACCGCACCGAGCGGATTACCCGCCGCACCTGCCGCGCCGTGGCCGAATTTGCGTTTCGGCACGCCGAAAGAATGCGGGTAAAAGTTTTTGGCGGGCCAAAATACACCGTCAGCCCGGTGTACGAAGGTATGCTGAAAGAAGAAATGGATCGCGCCGCCAAACTGCACCCCGGCGTTGTCTACGATCCGCAGCTCATTGACGCCACTTACGCCCTGCTGCTCACCAGCGCCGGTGACGGCATGGTCATCCCCTCGCTTAACCGCGATGGCGACACGTTGAGCGATTTTGTGCTGCAAATGTTCGGCTCGATTGCCGGGGCGGAGTCGCTGCTGATTTCATTTGGCGAGGATTGGACGCCCAAAGTGATTATGGCCGAAGCGCCGCACGGCACCGCTCCCTCGCTGCACCGCAAAAACCTGGCCAATCCAATGGCCATGATTTTGGCCGGCGCGGCGGTGTTGCGCTACGCCGAAAGCAAACCGGCGCTCCAGGTGGCGCGGGCCATTTACGAGGCCGTCTTTGAGGCGGTGAATGCCGGCATTCGCACCACCGATTTGGGCGGCGCGGCCACCACTACCGAATTCACCGACGAGGTGATTCGCCGGGTAAAGGCCAAACTTGAGGTGTGGGAAACGCTGGGAGATCAGGCATAACCAGACAATTCCCGGCGAGGCGTGGCGACCGGATTGTCGCCGCGCCTCGCCGGTTTCCGGCTACAGTCGGTTTACATCGTGGGAATGGCTTTCGCGGATGCCTGCCGGGGTAATTTCAATAAACTCGGCGTTTTCTTGCAACTGTTTAATGGTTAACGCCCCGCCGTAACTCAACCCGGAGCGCAGGCCGCCCACCAGTTGGTACAGCAGTTCCTCAACTTTGCCGCGATACGGCACCACCGCTTCTACCCCTTCGGGCACAACTTTATCCCAGTCTTCGGGGCTTTCGGCGCTTTCGTCCTCGCCGCGCTCTACGGCTTTGCGGCCCATCGCCGCCCCCAGCGAGGCCATGCCGCGCACCACTTTGAATTTTTGCCCGTTGCGGATAACCGTCGCCCCCGGCGCTTCTTCGCTGCCGGCAAACAGGCTGCCAATCATCACCGTGTCGGCTCCGGCGGCCAGCGCCTTCACCAGATCGCCGGAGGCTTTGATGCCGCCATCGGCAATAACCGGCACCACGCGCCCGCTGTCGGCCACGCCGGCCACGCTATCAATAATGGCGGTGAGTTGCGGCACGCCAAAGCCGGTTACAATCCGGGTGGTGCAAATGGAACCCGGCCCCACCCCCACCTTGATGGCGGCGGCTCCGGCGGCGGCCAGTTCGCGCGCGCCTTCGCGTGAGGCCACGTTGCCGGCAATAATCCGGGCGGCGGGGAAACGGCTTTGCAGGGTTTTGAGCATGCTCAGGCAATTATCGGCGTGGCCGTGGGCAATATCCAGCACCAGCACATCTGCACCGGCAGCCAGCAGCGCCTCGGCCCGGTCTGCATCGGCGGGTTTTACGCCGATGGCCGCGCCCACACGCAGCCGGCCCTTGCTGTCTTTGGTGGCGTTGGGGTTTTGGTTGTATTTTACAATGTCCTGAGCGGTAATCAGCCCCATTAACTTACCGTCTTTGTCAATCACCGGCAATTTTTCCAGCCGATTTTCGTGCAGCAGCCGCCGCGCCTCCTCCGGCGTAATATCGGCGGGGGCGCTGATAATGTGGCCGGGCGGCGTCATTACCGTGCCCACCAGGGCGCTGTCATCGGGGGCCAGCACAATATCGCGCTGAGTAATCAGTCCCACCAGCTCATCCTGGCCGTTGGTAACTACCAGGCCGCCCACCTCGCGGCGGTGCATTAATTGCCGGGCTTCGGCAATGGTGGCGTTCACAGAAATAGAGTAGGGTTGCTCTACCATAAAACCTTCGGCCCGTTTAACCCGCCGCACCTGCTGCACCTGCTGGTCAATGGTCATAAACCGGTGGATGATGCCCAGCCCGCCGGCTCTGGCTATGGCAATAGCCATAGCGTACTCGGTAACGGTGTCCATGTTGGCGCTAACAACCGGCAGCCGAAGCTGAATATCGGCGGTAAGGTTGGTGGTAGTGTCAACATCCTGCCGCGAAGAGACCGGCGACCGTTTGGGCACCAGCAGCACATCATCAAACGTTAATCCTTTTGTTGCACGAATTTTCATGGCCAAACTCTTTCTTGAACTATTAAATTTTCACAACCGCTGTTATTTTACCCCACCCGCCGGTTTGAAGCAATGGCCAAAAATTGATTAGCTGATTGCGCCACAGTGTGTTACAATACCCGCGCTAACGGTTTAGCTGTTGTTGGCAAAAAATCTATCTCAGGACAAAACTATGGAAAAACGCGAGATTATTGCTACCCCAAACGCCCCTGCCGCCATCGGCCCTTACTCGCAGGCTGTTCGCGCGGGCAATTTTGTATTTTCAGCCGGACAAATTCCGATCAACCCTCAAACCGGCAAGTTGGTTGAGGGCGACATCCAGACGCAAACCCGGCAAGTAATGCAAAATTTAACCGCCATTTTAGAAGCCGCCGGCACCAGCCTGAACAACGTGGTAAAAACCACCATCTTCACCACCAATCTGGCCGATTTTGCGGCCATCAACCAGGTATATGGTAGTTATTTTACCAACCAGCCACCGGCCCGCAGCACCGTGCAGGTAGCCGGGCTACCGCTGGGCGCAAACGTTGAAATCGAAGTGGTGGCTCTGGTTTAACCCGCAAAAACCGGTGGGTTGTTTCCATGGAAATGCTGTTTGATTTTTGAATAGAAACGAAGTATAATATTTTGCACTCTAGCCTCCGTAAAAGCGGAAATGCAGAGAATCCCCAATTGGAGAAGAAATTTTGGCCAGCGCAGAAAACGACCAAATTATGTCGATGGCTGAGCTTTTAGCCCAACAAGAAAGTGCCTTACAGGAAATTAAACCTGGGGAGATTGTAAAAGGTGTGGTTGCCAGCAAGCGACCCGGTGAAATTTTCGTGGACATAGGCGCAAAATACGAAGGTCTGGTTGAACCCAGAGACCTTGAAAACCTCAGCCCCGAAGAAATCGCTTCAATCAAAGTAGGCGAAACCATCCCGGTTTATATCCTGAGAACACCGAGCGAAGAAGAAGACCACATTATTCTATCGCTCAGTCAAGCTCGCGCAGAGAAAGATTGGGACGAAGCCGAGCGGCTGTTCAAAGCCGACGATATTGTAGAAAGTGAAGTAATTGGCAACAATAAGGGTGGCCTTATTGTGAGTTTTGGTCACGTGAGAGGCTTTGTGCCCGGCTCACAATTGACCAGCGTGCAATACAACGTATCCAACAAATCTGACCGCTGGGATCAACTCACCGGTAAAATCCTCAAACTGAAAATCATCGAAGTAGATCGCAGCCGCAACCGCCTGATTCTATCAGAGCGGGCCGCCGCCGACGACCTGCGCAAAGAACAACAAAAAGAGCGGGCCAAATTACTTGACACTCTGGCCGAAGGTGCGGTTTGCCAGGGTCGCGTTACCAGTTTGGCCGATTTTGGCGCATTTGTGGATATTGGCGGTATTGACGGCCTGATCCACCTTTCGGAATTGGCCTGGACGCACGTGTCGCATCCCAGCGAAATTTTGAAGGTTGGCGACAAAATTGAAGTATACGTATTAAACATCGAGCAAGACCAACAGCGCGTTGCGTTGAGCTTAAAACGATTGCGCCCCGAACCCTGGAGCGAGGTATTTGAACATTACCATATTGACCAGATTGTTGACGCAACCGTAACCAAGCTAACCAACTTTGGCGCATTTGCTCGGATTGACAACCGCATAGAGGGGTTGATCCACATTTCGGAACTGTCCGAAAAGAACATCACCCATCCCAAAGAAGTGGTTTCTGAAAATCAAAACATCAAGGTTCGCATTATCCACATTGACCCGGAACGCCGCCGCATGGGGCTGAGCATGAAACAGGTAGAAGATGTGGACAATTGGGCCGATTACAAAGAAACCAAAACGCCGGATTCAGAAACCACCGAAGGGGAAGCGAAGTAGTCGCGGTCACAAAGTCGTGCCGGTACATAAATCGCATACAGAATTTGTTACCCACGAACAAGGATTTATAAATGAGTGATAAATTTGACCGATTTACCAAACGCGCTCGTCGTGTGCTAACCCTGGCACAAGAAGAAGCGCAGCGGCTGAATCACAATTATATCGGCACGGAACACCTGCTACTTGGCTTGGTTAGAGAAGAAAATGGCGTAGCCGTGCGGGTCCTCAAAGACCTGGGAGTTGACCCCAAACAAGTTCGAGAACGAGTTGAGCGCACCGTGGGGCGAGGCCAGCGGGCCATGTATGGCAAACTGAGCCTCACCCCTCGCACCAAACGAGTCATCGAACTGGCGGTTGATGAGGCCCGCCGGCTGGGACACCACTACATTGGCACGGAACACCTGCTGTTAGGCTTGGTTAGGGCCGGCGAAGGCGTGGCTGTGGATGTTCTGCGAGGGTTGGGCGTAAGCCTGGACAAAGTTCGGTCCCAAACCGCGCGGGTTATGATGGAAAGCTCCACACAAACAACCCCATCATCCCCTACCAACCGCGAAAATGCCCCCAGCAAAGGCACTCCGCTGGTAGACCAGCTTGGCACCGACCTGACGGCCCAGGCCGAACAGGGCAAACTAGACCCCGTTGTGGGCCGGCAAACAGAAATTGAACGGGTAATCCAAATTTTGTCGCGCCGCACCAAAAACAACCCAGCCCTCATTGGCGAACCCGGCGTGGGTAAAACCGCTATTGTCGAAGGGCTGGCCCAACGCATTGTAAACCGCGAAGCGCCCGATGTATTGCTGGGCAAACGCGTGGTTATGCTTGATGTTGGCTCGCTGGTAGCCGGCACCATGTACCGCGGCCAATTTGAAGAACGGCTAAAACGGGTAATTGACGAAATCAAAGAATCCGGCTCAATTCTGTTTATTGACGAATTGCACATGCTCGTTGGGGCCGGTTCGGCGGGCAGCTCGGTAGATGCCGCCAACATCCTCAAACCGGCGCTGGCTCGTGGTGAACTGCAATGCATTGGCGCTACCACGCTTGATGAATACCGCAAAAACATCGAAGGCGACGCCGCGCTGGAACGCCGTTTCCAGGCGGTGATGGTTGAAGAACCATCCATTGATGAAACCATTCAAATCCTGAAAGGCATTCGCAGCCGTTACGAGGCGCATCACAACCTGGAAATCACCGATGATGCGCTGGTGGCGGCGGCCAATCTGGCGGCCCGCTACGTAACTGACCGCTTTATGCCGGACAAGGCCATTGATTTGGTGGACGAAGCGGGCGCGCGGGTGCGGCTGTACAAAGTGCCGTTTGCCGCCCAGCAAACTCAGGCTCAACATGAAGAAATTACCGACGAGCTATCGGCATATGTTGATGCGCCCGACCACGAAGATGAATTTCCCGTGTTGGACGACATTGACATAGAAGCAGAAGAACCGCGCCACCGGGCGCAAGTAACCGAAGAAGATATTGCCGAAGTGGTTTCAATGTGGACCGGCATTCCGGTGCGGCGGCTGGCAACCGAAGAAAAAGAACGCCTGCTGCAAATGGAAAATGCCCTGCACCAACGGGTTATCGGTCAAAATGAAGCCATTCAAACCATTTCAAAAGCGGTGCGCCGCGCCCGCGCCGGGTTAAAAGACCCCAAGCGCCCCATTGGCACCTTTATCTTTTTGGGGCCAACGGGCGTGGGCAAAACCGAACTGGCAAAAACCCTGGCCGAGTTTATGTTTGGCAGCGAAGACGCGCTCATAAAGCTGGACATGAGCGAATTTATGGAACGCCACAACGTGGCCCGGCTGGTAGGTTCGCCGCCCGGCTATGTGGGCTTTGAAGAAGGCGGGCAACTCACCGAAGCGGTGCGCCGCCGCCCGTACAGCGTGGTTTTGTTTGACGAGATTGAAAAAGCGCACCCCGAAGCCTTTAATACCCTCCTCCAGATTATGGAAGATGGTCAATTGAGTGACGCCAAAGGCAAACGGGTAAACTTTCGCAATACCATTCTCATTCTCACCTCAAACGTTGGGGCCGACCTGATTAAACGCGAAACCAGCCTGGGCTTCAGCATCAAACGCGATGAACAGATGACTGAAGAGCAGGCGTACCAAAAAATGCGCAAAAAAGTAATGGATGAGATGGAACGCACCTTCCGGCCCGAATTTCGCAACCGGCTGGACAGCACCATCATTTTCCGGGCGTTAAGCCGCGCCGAAATTGGCCAAATTGTAGACCTGCTGCTGGCGCACGTGCATGAATTGCTCAAAGAGCACGAAATCAAACTGCAAATCACGGATGAAGCCAAAGTAATGCTGGCCGAAGAAGGATACGACCCCGACTTTGGCGCCAGACCGTTGCGGCGCGTAATTCAATACCGCATTGAAGATGCGCTATCCGAAGGGATTTTGGCGGGCAACTACAGCGCCGGCGATACGGTGCAAGCCGAAGTTGAAGACGGTCAGATTGTGTTTAAAATCATCCAGCCAACGACGGAAACAAGCGCCAACCCGGTACCCGAAGTTGCCTGATTGATTATTAGCTCAACAAAAACAAAAAGCCCTACTTGTTAGGGCTTTTTTTATGCGTTAAAACCGGCGGATGGCGCGTTAAGCCAAACTCTGCATCGCTTCAACCTGGGTGGGTTGAATTGAAAACACCCGATCCAGCATGGTTAGCCGAAAAACCAGTTGCGTTTGCGATTGCACTCCGCACAGCACAATTTGGCCTTTTTGCTGATTAGCCAGCCGCAACCCCGAGACCAACGCCACCATCCCGGAGCTATCAATAAATGACACTTTTTCCAGGTTTACAATAATTTTAAGATAGCCTTCATTAAGTAATGAATAGATGGCATCTTTAACCTGAACGCTGGTACCGGCATCAAGCCGGCCATCCAAACCAACCAACATTATGTTGTTGTTGAGTGTTTGCCGGCTTACATTCATCAGCCCAGAATTCCTTTGATTATATTGCAGTTATTGTTGCTGCAATGCGGCTAAAGCGGTTTCTACACTATCGTGGATTTCAAACACGCGGTCAAACATTGTTAGCTCAAACAGCAGCCGCGCCTGCGATTGCGGAGCCGCCAATTTGAGGTTAGCCGCTTCGCCCCCCAAAGTCTTTAACCCCGAAACCAACGCCGCCAAACCGGAACTATCAATAAATGGCACTTGATGCAAATCAACAATAACCTGATTAACGCCCTGTTCGACAAGGTTTCTGAAAGTTTGTTTGGCTTCTTCGGCAGAGCGGGCGTTCAATGCGCCATTAAACGAAACAATGCTTACTTCTGGAGATACAGACTTGTTATCAATATCCATAAGAATCCTCCTGCCCATTTCTGGGTGAATTGTAATTTTTTAGCCAAAGTTACCTTGTTTGAAATGGGGCAAAACTTACGCGCTCATTGTAATCGTTATGTATTTTCCACGCAATTTGCCCCACAGCTATTTCTGAGCGGGCAAAAATTTAATCAAATGCCAGTGGTTGCCGGTATTGGGATGGCTTTCGTAAGAAACCACATCCATAATTTGCCGCACAATGTGCAACCCGTAGCCGCCCTCACGCAGGTTGTTGGGGGTGGGGTCGGGTTCCGGCTCTGGCACGCTGTTGGGATCAAAAGCAGCGCCCAGATCATAAAAATCAAACTGCACGCCGTTGTTCAACAACGTTACCTTGCCGTTAATCCGGCCCACCGCGCCGGCATAGGCATGTTTAACAATATTGGTGCAAATTTCCGAAATGGCCAATTCGATCAAATAGATAAAATCATCGCCGCGCGATCCATTGGGTAGCGCGGTGAGTTGCCGGCAAGTGCTGGCAACTTGCTGCGAAATCTCGCTCAGATAGTCCATATCAGCCGGATACTGAAATTCCACAGTTTTCACCTTTGTCGAAATATTTTGGGGCGTTGGGCTTTCGGCTTGAGCCAACATTTTTAGCACCAACAACGTGGCGTCGTCGCGCCAATCGGTGTTGCACCGAAAGCTGTTTACTTCTGATTGGATGAATAACTGTAATTTTTCGGGCGGGTCGCTGCCGTGAGACTCTACAATATAAATCAGTCGGTTTAACCCAAACAAATCTCCATGAAGCGACTGTGCCTCGGTGATGCCATCCGTATAAAAAACCAGCGTATCGCCGCCGGCCAACTGCACGGCGTGTGATTGGCTATCGGGCAGGTTAAAAATACCGATGGGCAGCGACGTGGCTTTGAGTTGTTCAACCTTTTGGGTTTTGGCGCGCCACAACAGGGCCGGCGGATGACCGGCGCTGGCGTAAGTGAGGCTGCCGGTGCAGGTATCCAAAATGGCCAAAAACACGGTTACAAACGAGTCAACGCGGCTCAAATCGGGGTAGAGCAGGTTGTGAACCTGCCGGATGATGTGGTGAGGCGCTTCGCCGCGCATGGCCTCGCTGCGGAGAATGGTGCGGGTAATTGAGGTGAACATGGCCGCCGAGATACCTTTGCCGGAAACATCGCCTATTACAATGGTAAGGTAGCGGTCGCCCAATGTGATAAAATCATAAAAATCGCCGCCCACTTCCAGCGCCGGCACCGATGAAACGGCCATCGAAATGCCGCCCATTTGCGGCAATTGAATTGGCCGCAAACTTTCTTGAATTTCGACGGCAATTTCCTGCTCGCGGTTAACCCGCTCTTTAACCACCAGTTGGTGGTGGGTAAAGTGATGGTTAATGATTGTGGCAACCTGTTGCGCCAGCGCCGCCAGAATTTTGGCATCGCCAGCGTTAAAATTGCCGGTGGATTTATTAACCAGCCCCACCGCCGCCTGCATATCTCCGTTCAGGCCCGCCAACGCGGTGGCCAACAGGTTATGCACCTCTGCCGGGCATTTCGGCCAAAACTGGCGACAATCCACCGGAGTGTGGCGGGTTACAATCTGGCTGGCCTGAGTGAGATTGCGCAACAACGACCGGTAACAAAAAAGGTGGTCATCGCCAATAGCCACGCAATGCAAACCTTCGGGCTGCTGCAATAAAATAAAACCGTCAGCGGTGCGGGTAACTTTTTGAATTTCTTCCAAAATTGACTTGAACACGGTGGTCAAATCGGCGGCGAACGCCAGGTTTTCGGCCACCCTGAACGTCAATTCCAGTTGATCGCGGGCGTTAACCAGTTCGGTAGACATGGTTTGCATGGCTTGCAAATCAATGACCCGCGCCAGCAGGCTATCAGCCACCCACCGCAACAACGCCAAATGATGTTCCGGCGTTTCGGGCGCTACCAAAAAAGCAGCCGGCTGGCCTTTGAAAACCAGCGGCGCAATCAAAAGTTGATGTTCGGTTATAAAGACCGGTTCGGGGCCGGTGATGCCCGCAATTAGCGCCGGCCAAAAATCGCGCGCCGGAGCAGAACCGGGATTTGCCAGGGGTAATCCATTTGCAGAAAGAAGCAGTAAATCACTGCCGGTGATTACCTGCCAGTGTTTAGCAACGTTTTTAAACAAATCAGGTTGTTGATTAATGATAGAATCGAGCATCAATCTCCGTTCTAAACCCATAGCATGCAAATTATTATACCATATTTTGCGGCACTGTGAAGAGTGCCGGATTTTTCATTATCAAAAGAATTGCTCAAGGGTTACTCTGTGCTATAATCAACCGGAATTTGATTTAATCGAGGAGAAGACATGCCATCCCCTACCGAACCTATATTGTTTGCGTTTGGGCCAATCGCAATCCGCTGGTACGGCCTGCTGATTGTAATTGGCACGCTGTTGGCCGCCTACGTAGGCACCATCGAAGCCAAACGCCGCAATGAAGACCCGGAACACATGTGGAATGTGCTCATTTGGTTGCTGATTTTTGGCATTATCGGTGCGCGCATTTACCACGTGTTGTCATCGCCTTCGGGCGCCAGCCGGGGATTTAGCTACTACTTTAGCGAACACCCCTTTGCCACCATCAATATTTTTGGCGCGGCAGTGCCGTTTCCCACAGCGTTAATGATTTGGGAAGGCGGCATTGGCATTTTTGGCGCGCTGGTTGGCGGTATACTGGCAGTAATTGTGTACTGCCGCCGCAACAGCCTCAATATTTGGCGCTGGCTGGATATTCTGGCGCCGGCGGTGTTGTTGGGGCAGGCAGTGGGGCGCTGGGGCAACTACTTTAACCAGGAATTGTACGGGCCGCCCACTACCCTGCCGTGGGGCATTTTGATTACCAACGTTAACCAGCGCATTCCCCCTTACAACGACCTGACTCTTTACCCGCTGACCACCACCTTTCACCCGGTTTTTCTGTATGAATCGCTGTGGAATTTGGCCGGCTTTATATTGCTGATGTGGATTGGCCGCAAATACGCCGACAAGCTTTTGGATGGCGATATGCTTTCAATATATATGGTATGGTACCCGGTGGGTCGCACGCTGGTTGAGCTGCTCCGGCCTGATGCCTGGACGCTATCGGGCATTCCCACGGCGCAGATTGTGAGCCTGGGGTTGATCATCATCGGCGTGGCGAGCTTCTGGTTTCGCCGCCAGCGCCCGGAGCTGGCTACCAGCCCGCAAACCCATCCCACCGCGCAGCCCAAACGCCGCCGACCGGCGCGGTGATGTATTTGACACTGTAAATGAGACCGGCCTATAATCGGCCTGTTTGCACTACGACATTTTTTAAACGAAAAGGGTGTTAGTTTTAGCAATGGAACGACGTACTGTTAGTATTTTTATTGGTATTTTACTGTTGGTTGTATTTTTAGTGTGGGTGGTAACGGCTAACCTGGAATACACCAAAACCAAAGCCGGCACCGAACCCCAGCCAACCTGGGCCGCTTTTTTGCCCTGGCAAGGCGAGCAACAACGCAGCATCAAAATTCACGAAGGTCTTGACTTGCAGGGCGGGTTACAGGTAGTGCTAGAAGCCGACATGCCCGCCGGCAAGGAATTGAAAGAAGGCTCAATAGAAGCCGCCCGGGTGATTGTAGATAACCGGGTAAACGGCCTGGGCGTAACCGAACCGCTGGTGTTGGTACAGGGCAGCAACCGCATTATTGTGGAATTGCCCGGCGTTTCGGACCCGGAACTGGCCATCAGCACCATCAAAGAAACCGGCTTGCTCGAATTTGTGGACGCCGGCGCCACGGCCATCCCTGATGGCACCAAAATTACCACCAGTTTGGGCGGCCCGCGCAAAACTGAAGACGATAAAAAAGCCGCCGAATCAACCACTGCCGACGCCAAAACCAGCGACAAAACCTACAACACCATCATCACCGGCGGCGACCTGGCCGAAGTGAGCAACGCCGGGATTAACGCCAACACCCGCCAGATTGAAATTGCTTTCAGCCTCAATACCGACGGGGCCAAAAAGTTTGGCGAATACACCGGGGCCAATATTGGCAGCCACCTGTGCATTGCCATTGATAAAGTGGTGTTATCGTGCCCGGTGGTCAACTCGCGCATTGATACCAACGGCGTTATCACTTTGGGCAAATCGCCGCTGGAAGAAGGCCAGGCGCTGGCTATTCAATTACGGTACGGCGCGCTGCCCATCCCGCTAAAAGTCATCGAAAGCCGCTCGGTAGGGCCAACGCTGGGGCAAGACTCGGTGCAGCGCAGTATCCGCGCCGGGGCGATTGGGTTGATTATCGTGCTGCTGTTTATGATTATCTACTACCGGCTGCCCGGCTCAATGGCGGCGCTGGCCATGATTATTTACGGGTTGATCAACCTGGCCCTGTATAAACTCATTCCGGTTACGCTGACTTTGCCGGCTATCACCGGCTTTATTGTAACCATCGGGATGGCTGTTGACGCCAACATTTTGGTATTTGAGCGCATGAAAGAAGAATTGCGCAGCGGCAAAACCCTGAAGTTTGCAATGGAACTGGGCTTTAGCCGCTCTTGGCCGTCCATTCGAGACTCGGCGCTCAGCACGCTCATCACCTGCGCCATTTTGTACTGGTTTGGCTCAAACTTTGGCGCGAACATGGTTAAAGGCTTTGCCATTACCCTGGCTTTGGGGGTGGTGACTCACATTTTTACCGCAGTCACCATTACCCGCACCTTTTTACGGCTGATGCTGTCTCTCACCGGCGAATCGCTTAAAGACAATGCGCTGTTGATTGGCTACAAACCCCAAACCGAAGCCAAAAAAGCGCCCACCTGGGCCGAACGCCTGCTGGATATTGTGGGCATGCGCAAGTTCTATTACATCTTCTCGCTAACGGTCATCGGCCTGGGGTTGCTGGCAATGGCCGTTTCTACGGTGCATATTGGCACGCCGCTCAAACCCAGCATTGATTTTACCAGCGGCTCGCTGATGGAACTCCAGTTTGAAAAACAACCGGCCCCCGCCGATGTGCGTAAAGTTTTTACCAGTTTCAAGTTTGAAGGTAACGATTTTAACGATACCGCCGTAACCACCGCCGAACAACTGGGCCAGCAAACCATTCTCATCCGCTCCAAATACCTTAACGACCAGGCCAAAAGCCAAATCCAGGCTCAACTTCGCGACAAATTTGGCAAATTTACCGAACTCCGCTTTGACTCGGTTGGCCCCGCCATTGGGCAAGAAGTTGCCCAGGCCGGTATTTACGCCGTTATCGCCGCCTCGCTGGCCATTATGTTGTTCCTGGTGTTAGCCTTCCGCTCCGTGCCCAACCCACTGCGCTACGGGGTGGCGGCCGTGGTTGCCCTGTTCCACGATATTCTGGTGGCGGCGGGCGTTTTTGCCATCCTGGGGATGCTGCGCGGCTGGGAAATGGACTCCCTGTTCCTGACGGCCATCCTCACCGTGATTGGTTACTCCGTTCACGACACCATCATTGTGTTTGACCGCATCCGCGAAAACCTGCCGCGCTACCGCACCGAACGCTTTGACACGGTGTGCAACCGCAGTTTGCTGGAAACAATGGCCCGCAGCCTGGGCACCTCAATTTGTACCATTTTCACCATTATGGCCCTGCTGGTTTTTGGCGGCTCAACCACCACCCAATTTGTGGCCATTTTGCTGGTGGGCATCATCACCGGCACCTACTCCTCAATGTTCACTGCCGTGCCAATTCTGGTTTCGTGGCAATACGGCGAATTTGGCGCGCTGTTCCGCCGCATGTCCGGGGGCAACGCCTCGGCCAAAACGCAACAAGCCTGAGCCAAACCCAATCAATGTTGAAAAAAGGTTCCCAGCCGGGAACCTTTTTTATTTTCCAAAAAACCTGCCAAAGAATTAATTCATGGTTAGAAAAGCCACTTTTTGTCCAACCTGATAGTTTTTGAGAGTCTTTTTTTGCTAGAATAAGCCGTAACCGAAGACCGGTATATAACTTTTGCCGGCAAAATTACAAAATTTTCGGGTAGTTTATCCAAACAATGACCAACAACTCACTGGCAGGACTTTACAAATTATCACCGGCGGAACGCCGCCGCAAACTGGCCGAAGCCGCCGGCCTGAGCAACGCCGAACTCGACGCGCTCGATGCCGGGCTAACACCGGAACAGGCCGACGCCATGATCGAAAATGTGGTGGGCCGGTTTGTGCTGCCGCTGGGGCTGGCCACCAACTTTTTGATTAATGGCCGCGAAGTCGCCATCCCGCTGGCGGTTGAAGAACCCAGCATTGTGGCCGCCGTTAGTTACGCCGCCAAACTGGCCCGCGCCGCTGGCGGCTTTACCACCACCAGCAGCCAGCCGGTAATGATTGGCCAGGCGCAGCTATTAGATATTGACGATCTGGACAGCGCCGCCGCCAAATTGATGGCCGCCCGCGCCGAAATTCTGGCTGCCGCCAACCGGCATCATCCCACCATTCAACAATTGGGTGGCGGGGCCAAAGAAATTGAATGCCGGTCTCTCCCCCACACTCCCGCCGGGCCGATGCTCATTTTGCACCTGCTGTACGATTGCCGCGACGCGATGGGCGCTAACGCCGTAAACACCGCCGTTGAAGCCATTGCCCCGCTGGTGGAACAAATTACCGGCGGGCGGGTAAACCTGCGCATCCTCTCCAACCTCACCGACCGCCGCACCGCCCGCGCCGAGTGCCTGATTGAAGCCAACCAGCTTGACCGCACCGGCGTGAACGGTGCGCCGGTAGCCGCCTCGATTTTTGAAGCCTGGGCCTTTGCCGCCGCCGATCCCTACCGGGCGGCCACGCACAACAAAGGCATTATGAACGGCATTGATGCCGTAGCCATTGCCACCGGCAACGATTGGCGCGCCATCGAAGCCGGGGCGCACGCCTACGCCGCCCGCAATGGCCGGTACACCAGCCTCACCGATTGGTCGCTGGTAAAAGACGCCGCCGGGCAAATCACCCATCTGCGCGGCGTGCTGGAAATGCCGCTCAGCGTGGGCACGGTGGGCGGAGCCACCAAAGCGCACCCCACCGCCCGCGTTTGTATGAAAATTCTGGGCCAACCCAACGCCCGCCAACTGGCCGAAATTATGGCCGCGGTGGGGCTGGCGCAAAACCTGGCCGCCATCCGCGCTTTGGCCGCCGAAGGCATTCAGCAGGGGCATATGCGGCTGCACGCCCGGCAGGTGGCGCTGGCTGCCGGGGCGCAGGGCAGCCAGGTGCAACAAATTGCCAACCAACTGGCCGCCGAAGGCAACATCCGCGTAGAGCGCGCCAGAGAATTAGTTTCAACCGGCCAATAGCCGAATTTGTTATTCGCCATTCACTCCAGAAGGAGCAGTAATCCGTTATGACCTTGATGAAACCACTTATTGACACCGGAATTGTGGGCTACGGCGTTTACATCCCCCAATACCGGCTGCCCGCCCGCGAAGTAGCGCGGGTGTGGACAAACGGCACCGGCGGCGTGCCCATCAAAGAAAAAGCTGTTTCCGGGCCGGATGAAGATGCCATGACCATTGGGCTGGAGGCCGCCCGCAACGCGCTGGCCCGCGCCCAAATCAATCCCGCCGAAATTGGCGCGGTGTGGGTGGGCAGCGAAAGCCACCCCTACGCCGTAAAACCTACCAGCACCATTATTGCCGAAGCGATTGGCGCTACCCCGGCCACGCTGGGCGCAGACTGGGAGTTTGCCTGCAAAGCCGGCTCAGAAACGGTGCAGGGCTGTATTGGTATGGTGGGCAGCGGCATGGTTAAATACGGGCTGGGCATCGGCGCAGATACGGCCCAGGGCCGCCCTGGCGACGCGCTGGAATACACCGCCGCCGCCGGTGGGGCCGCCTACGTGGTGGGCCGCGCCGAGGAAAGCCTGGCTATTTTTGAGGCCACCTATTCGCACGTAACCGACACGCCCGATTTTTGGCGGCGGCCCACCACTCACTACCCCAGCCACGGCCAGCGCTTTACCGGCGAACCGGCCTATTTTGAACACATCACTTCTGCGGCCAAAACCATGCTGGCCGAACTGGGCCGCACCGCCAAAGATTATACTTACGTGGTGCTGCATCAGCCCAACCAAAAATTCCCGGAACGCGAAGCCGCCATGCTGGGTTTTAAAAAGGAGCAGTGGGTTACCGGCCTGCTATCGCCGGTGATTGGCAACACCTACGCCGGGGCCAGTTTGGTGGGCCTCACCGCCGTGCTGGATATTGCCCAACCCGGCGACAAAATCCTGTGCGTGTCGTTTGGCTCCGGCGCGGGCAGCGATGCCTTTTCACTGGTGGCCACGCCAGCCATCACCCAGCGGCAGCGGTTAGCGCCCACCACGCAGCAGTACATTAACCGCCGGGTAGAAATTGACTACGCGCTGTACGTGCGTTACCGCAAAAAATTGCAAATGCACTAGGAGATCACCTTGAGAGACGTATCAATTATTGGAATTGGACAAACCCCTGTGGGCGAACACTGGAGCCGCAGCCTGCGCCACCTGGCGTATGACGCGCTCAAAGCCGCCATGCGCGATGCTAACGTGGAACGCGCCGACGCCCTGTACGTGGGCAACATGCTATCGGGCGAAATTTCCGGGCAGGCTCACCTGGGGGCGCTGATTGCCGACTTTTCCGGGCTGCGCGGCATTGAAGCGGTTAAAGTAGAGGCCGCCTGCGCCAGCGCCGCCGCCGCCTTTCGGCAGGCGTACATTGCCGTGGCCAGCGGCTTGCAGGATATAGTGATTGCCCTCGGCGTGGAAAAAATGACCGATGACGTGGGCAGCAAAATCACTTCCGGGTTGGCCTCTGCCGCCGATGCCGACTACGAGGTTATTCACGGCATCAGCTTTGTGGCCCTCAACGCGCTGATTATGCAGCGCTACATGCACGAATATAATGTTTCCCGGCAGGATTTTGCCGATTTTGCCATTACCGCTCACGCCAACGCCGCCGGCAACCCCAACGCCCGCTTTCCAGAGCCGGTAAGCCGCGAAGCCTTTGTAAAATCGGCAATGGTGGCCAGCCCCATTTGCCTGCTTGATGCCAGCCCGATGGCCGACGGAGCCGCCGCCGTGATTTTGTGTCCCACCGAACAGGCTCGCGAGTTTACCAACAACGCCATCCGCGTAGGCGGCAGCGCCCTGGCCACCGACAGCCTGAGCGTACACGACCGGCGCGACCCGTTGTGGCTGCAAGCCGCCGAAGATTCGGCCCGCAAAGCCTACCGGCAAGCCGGCGTTGGCCCGCGCGACATAGACTTTTTTGAATTGCACGATGCCTTTACCATTATGGCCGCCCTCAGCCTGGAAGCCGCCGGTTTTGCCGAGCGCGGCCAGGGCACCCGGCTGGCCAGCGACGGCGAAATCAGCCCCACCGGCAAAATTCCTATTTCCACACGCGGCGGGTTAAAGGCGCGCGGGCATCCGGTGGGCGCAACCGGCCTGTACCAAATTGTCGAAGCGGTGCAACAGCTTCGTGGCCAGGCCGGCGCCAACCAGATTGCCAACGCCCGCGTGGGTATGACTCAAAATATTGGTGGCAGCGGAGCCACTATTGTTACCCATATTTTTGAGCGGCTCAATTAACGCGCCACGCTCAAACCACAAACCGCACATATTCTATTAAGGAGAACCTATTATGACCATCGAAATTGCTCGACACTGGAGATTAAACCCGCAACGTTACCAATTGGTGGGCGAAGTTTGCCCCGAATGCGGCCACAAAATGTTTCCGCCCCGCGATGTATGCCCGGAATGCGCCGACGCCTCGCGCCAGCCGGAGTTTAAATTCAGCGGGCGCGGCGAAGTGTTCTCATTCAGCACCGTGTACAACGCGCCCGAAGGCTACGAAGAATCCGCGCCGTACACCGTGGCGCTGGTAAAACTGGAAGAAGGGCCGCTAATCACCGCCCAACTCACCGATGTAAAAAATGATGACGTGGCCATTGGCTTGCCGGTTGAAATGACCACCCGCAAAATTACCACTCAGGGCGACGAAGGGCTGATTATTTACGGCTACAAATTTCGCCCGCGGCTGGTAACGGCGGCGGTGTAATCGTCACAATTCAATCGGCGGGCGCTCAATGGCGAGCCACACCGTAACCCTCAATTTGCAATCCGGGCGATGGCCGGCGCTGGCTGGCCATCGCTTTTTTTATTTGGCCGGCGGTTAAACCGTTTTGCCAATTGTCGGGCCAAATGCTAGAATCGGTAACACTTAACCCTACTCTGGATTGAACCATGCAAATTTTCCCGGCTGAACTGGCGGACCTTAACCAATGTACCCTGATTAACGGTAACTACACCACCGATTACGTGTGGCAAATGCAAACCCAAAGCGCCGGCACCAAAATTGATATCCGCTTTGATCGCGTCCGGCTGCCGCGCCCCATGCAGGTAACGTACCCCCGCCACGCCGATGAACTACGGGAACACTGGGAGCAGGAAAACTGCTTTCTGGTGGCGCGAAACCTGCAAGATCAGGTGGTTGGGTTTATTGATGCGCAGCCGCAACCGTGGCAAAATTTGTTATGGGTGCAAAATTTGGTGGTTGAAAAACAATACCGGCGGCAGGGTTACGCCACCGCCTTGATCAAGGCGGCCTGGCGCTGGGCGCAAAAAGCCAATTTGCCCCAGCTTATGGTTGAAATGCAAACCAAAAATTATCCGGCAATTGCTCTGGCCCAAAAACTTGGCTTTCAGTTTTGCGGGTACAACGAGCATTATTACCCCAACGGCGATATTACCCTCTATTTTTATTTGATGGTTTAGCCGGTTCTGCCGCCGGACTGCGCCGCCCCCACCGATTATTATGGACGCTATTTTAGCCAATCCCCTGGTAATTTTTATCCGCCTGAACGAAGTTATCTCTTCCGCTATTACTATTTTGGCGTTTTCGCTGTTTGTGTACACCTTTACCTCCAACCTGAAAAACCCGGTGGGGCGCAGTTTTGCGGTGCTGCTGGCCTGTATGTGTTTTACTTACGCCGGCGATGTGGCCCTGTTTAAGGTGGATACGCTGGCGGCGGCCATCCCCTGGCTTAAGTTTCAGTGGATTGGCATTGCCTTTATCCCGGCGGCCTATCTGCATTTTGCCGATGCCCTGCTCCGGCTGACCAACGCCGTTTCCTCGCGCCGCCGGTTTACGGTGATGCTGGCCTATTTTTTTGGGCTGCTGTTGCTGTTGCTGGCGGTGCAAACCGAAGCGCTGGTGCATAACCCGTTTTATTCGCCGGGCATTACCCAATTTAGAGCCGGGCCGTTTTTTTGGGTGTTTTCGATGTACTTCTTCACCACCCTGATTTGGGGCGCGTACAAAATTTACCGCGCCCGGATGCGCTGTTTAACCTCGGTTTTGCGCCGCCGGATGACGTATCTGGCGGTATCGTTTGCCGCACCGGCGCTGGGCGTTTACCCGTACATGCTAATTGCCAACAGTTCGGCAGATCTGCCGCCGATGTTGCTGTTTGTGGTGCTGCTGCTGGTAAACGTCGGTATCGCCTTAATGCTGATTGTCATGGCCTACAGCGTTATCTCGTTTGGGGCCATCCAGCCGGAGCGAGTGGTTAAGCACAACCTGGTTCACTTTTTGTTGCGCGGGCCGCTGGTGGCCGCGCTGGTGATTTCTATTTTGCAGGCGCTCCCCAAACACGACCGGTTTATGGGCCTGCCCCGCGAAATGGTGATTGCCGTTTCGATTGTGACCGTGGTGATAATGCTGCAATTTGTCATCAATTTGGCCAAGCCGGCCATTGATAGCCTGATTTTTTACAAAGACCGCCAGGAAGTGGCCTGGATTACCGAGTTGGACCGCCGCCTGCTGACCACCACCGACTTGCAGCAGGCGCTTGAGAGCATCCTCACCACCATGTGCGAGGTGCTGCGGGTGCGCACCGGTTTTGTGTACAACCTGGCGGCGTCGCAGGGGCCGCGCCTGGAAACGCAGGTTGGCTCCACCACCAGCATCGAAACCGCCCTGGCCGAACTGGATGTGCCGCAACTCATTGAAAACCAAAACGGCCACGGCCGGCATCATTTTATTATTCAGAACAATTTTTGGTTTGTGATTTTAAAAAACAAATCCCGCGACCGGTCGCTGGGATTGTTGGGCGTAAAAGCCAGGGCCGAAACCTACGATTTATCGGCGCGGGAAGAGGATTTGGTGGAGTTGCTCATTCAACAGGCCGAACAGGCGCTGGAAGACCGGCGGCTGCAACAGGATATTTTTGCCACGCTCAAGCAGATTATCCCCGAAATTGACCGGGTGCAGCAATTCAGGCGGGCGGTGAGTTACGCCGGCTCGCCCAACCTGGCCTCGCTGGATGAGGCCAGCCCCATCAATGAAACGGATTTTACCCAGATGGTGCGCGACGCGCTCAGCCATTACTGGGGCGGCCCCAAACTCACCCGCAGCCCGCTCATCAATTTAAATGTGGTGCAGGATGCGCTCCCGGCCCACGAAGGCAACTCGGCCAAGGCGCTGCGCTCGGTGCTCACCGAGGCCATAGAAAAACAGCGCCCCG
This sequence comes from uncultured Caldilineaceae bacterium, assembly GCA_964517605.1. GTDB lineage: Bacteria > Chloroflexota > Anaerolineae > 4572-78 > J111 > J095. Next base: position 30,230 of record CAZFCE010000017.1, read on the forward strand.
AAGGGGAGCGCCGTTTAACTGCCGCCGAATGGCTGATTTATAACATTCTTGAGCTAAAGTTTGTGCAGGGGTTACGCGTGCGCGATGTGGCCCAACGCCTGTCTATGAGCGAGGCCGACCTGTACCGCAAGCAACGGCTGGCGGTGGAAGAGGTGGCCCGCACCCTCAGCGAGATGGAAGCCAAAGGCCGCACCGAGGAAGCCAACAACTATCTGGCCCCCATCCCCTGAATGAACGAATTTGCGAATGGCGAGTAAGCGAATAAATTCGCAAATTCGCCATTCGCTGCTTCGCGGGGTCAATCCTTTTCGTAGGGTTTGCCGTCGGCGGCGGGCGGAATAGCCCGGCCAATAACGCCCGCCAGCACCACCATTGTTACCAAATACGGAGCCATCAGCAAAAACTCGCTGGGAATGGGCACCTGGTCAATGCCCAGCCCTTGCAGCTTCACCTGCAAGGCATCGGCAAAGCCAAAAATCAACGATGCGCCAAACGCGCCCAGCGGCGTGTACTTGCCAAAAATCATTGCCGCCAGCCCAATAAAGCCCTTGCCGGCGGTCATCACCTCATCAAACCGGCCCACCGAGCCGATGGTAAAGTACGAGCCGCCCAAACCGGCCAGCATCCCGCCTAAAATTACGTTGATGTACCGCATTTTGAACACGTTAATCCCCAACGTGTCGGCGGCTTTGGGGTGCTCGCCCACGGCAATGGTGCGCAGCCCCCACCGGCTGTAAAACAGCATCACGTGGATGACAATCACCAGCGCAAATAAAATGTAAAGGATCAGGTTGTTCTCAAACAGCAGCGGGCCAATAATGGGGATGCTCGACACGCCGGGGATGGGCAGCCGCTTAAAGGTGCCGCTGCTGTTGAGCGCCTGCGTAGTTTGCAAAAAACGCTGGCTTAAAAAGCTGGTAAAGCCCACCGAAAAAATATTAATCACCGTGCCGCTCACAATCTGGTCAACTTTAAAGTTGATGGATAACCAGGCGTGAAACGCCGCCAGCACGCCGCCGGTTAACATGCCCGCCGCCAGCCCCAACAGCAGGTACCAGGGCAAAGCTTCGTGCAGGTTGTGCTGATCCAGCGTTTGACCAATGCTCACCAGCCACGCCGGGAAAAGCGGCTGGTTAGAAAGTTTGTCCACCGCCGCGTAATTGCGAAAAATACTGGCCACCAGCACCGACGACATGGCCGCGCTGAGCATTAACCCTTCGATGGCGATGTTCACCACCCCGGTGCGCTCGCACAACAGGCCGCTAAAAGCGGCAAAGGCAATGGGCGTGGCCCGCAGCAGCGACGCCGAAAACATGCCCAGCAGGTTCATTGAAGCGCCCCGTGCCGCCCACACCAAAAAGGCAAACACAAAAATCAGCGACACCGCCAGTAAAATCAGGTTAACCCGTTTAAACCCTTTGGCCAGTTGCCAGCCGCCCAAAAACGCCGAAATAATCGCCAGCGCCCACAGCGTGGTTTGGGTGGGCAGCGCCCAATCGCCAAGTTGCGGCGCGTTGGTTTGCGCGCCGGGATTCAGGCCAAACGTGGTGGTCATTTCGGCGGTGGAGTTAAAGGCAAATAAAATCAAAATGGCAAAGGCCACCACCATAAAAAATACGCCCATACCCAGATTGCGTTTTTCTTTGATGCCGGAAATTGAAGCCGATAATGCTGCTGTACTCATCAATTACCTCCTTAAGCGCCCCAACCACGGGTAAAAGTAGTGCCGCCCGTTTCGAGCGTGGTCTTTTTAAGCCGATAAATCCAGCGCACAATGGCCGGGGCGGCAATAAACACAATTACCAGCGCCTGCACCACCGAAATAATATCAATGGGAATACTGGCAATGGATTGCATGCGGGTTGCGCCGCTGCGTAGCGTGCCAAACAGCAGCGCGGCCAGCACCACCCCCAACGGATGGCTTTTGCCCAGCAGCGCCAGGGCAATGGCGTCAAACCCGTAACCGGCAGAAAAACCATCGGCCAGAAAGTGGTTTAGCCCCAGCACTTCGTTTACCCCGGCCAAACCGGCCAGCCCGCCGCTAATGGCCATTGTCAGCACGGTGATGCGAGTAATCTTCATCCCGCTGTACCGGGCGGCGCTGGGGTTGGCCCCCACGGTTCGGATTTCAAACCCCAGCGTGGTTTTAAACAACAGCCACCACACGCCAAAGGCCACCGCCAGCGCCAGAAAAAAGCCCCAGTGAAAGCGATAGCCCGTAAAAAGCTGGGGCAGGTAGGCGCTGGGGAAAATTTCCTGCGTAACCGGAGCATCGCCACCGGGCCGGCGCAGCGGGCCGGTAAACGCCCAGCTAAAAAAGCGAAAGGCGATGTAGTTCATCATAATGGTGTTGATAACTTCGTGCGCGCCGGTTTTGGCCTTAAGATACCCCGGAATTGCGCCATAAATCGCACCGGCCAACGTGCCGCCCACAATGGCCAGCGGCAAATGGATAAACCACGGCAGGTGAAAACTGTAGCCAATCACCACCGCCGCGCCGGCAGCCACCAACAATTGGCCCTCGCCGCCAATGTTAAACAGCCCGCCTCTAAAGCCAAGCGCCACCGCCAGCCCGGTAAAAATGTAGGGCGTTGAGGCCACCAAACTCTCGCTGATGGCCCCGGCATCGCCCAGCGAGCCGTAAAACAACGCGCCGTAAGCCGTGGCCACCGCGTTCCACATGGCGGCCAGAGCGGCCATAAAACCGCCCTCGCGGAAGGCGGCATACACCGCCGCATCGGTAACCACAATGATGATGCCGCCAATCACCAGCGCGGTAAAAACCGCCAGCACCGGTGCCAGCAGCGCATCTAAAATTCGGCGGGGCAGGCCGGTAGCCGGCGCGGGGTTATTCTCCGGGTTATTTTCTAAAGAAGCTGGGGTTGCTGCCATAAACTGTTATCCCTTCCCGTTAATTGTGATCAACGCAAACCGGTATCGTACATGGCCAGCACGTTAGCCAGCGGCGTATCGGGCTGAATATGATGCGAACTGCACATAATGTAGCCGCCATCCTGCCCTAAAACCTCAATTCTGGCTTTTACCTCTTGCTGCACCTGCGCGATGGTTCCTTGCGGCAGAGTTTTGATAATATCAATCCCGCCGTGAAAAGTGAGGCGGCGGCCAAATTTTTCTTTAAGCGCCACCGGCTCCATCCCCGGCGAATCGGTTTGGATGGGGTTGAGCACGTCCACGCCCATATCAAGCAACTCCGGGATGAGCGGCGCAATCGCGCCATCGCAGTGGTACATGGCCGTTTGGCCGTGCCGATGCACCAAATCGAGAATTTTTTGGTGGCGCGGTTTGACCAGTTCGCGCCACAACTGCGGTGAAATCAGCAGCGATTTCTGGGTGGCCACGTCATCATACGTGTAAATCATATCCAGCCGGTTGCCGGCCACATTGAGCACGGTTTCCAGGTTGGCCAGGTGAATTTCAACAATGCGATCCATAATGTAGGCGGGCAAAGCCGGGTTAATGACCAAATCCATCATAAATTTTTCCAGCCCGCACAACGCCCAGGCTTGCTCAAAAAACGATCCCAGCCGAAACCGCACGTGGAACGGGCCATCCTGCTGCAACCGGTCAATCATGGCCGGCAGTTCGGCAAAGTCCCACCAGTCCGGCTCCGGCCAGGCATACGCCTGCAAATCCGCCACCGAGTTGGCCTCGGCCAGCGGGTAACTGGCGTGGCCTTCGTACCGGCCAAATTGATGCTGTTCCACTTTAAAATGGACGCCCCAAATATCGCGCAGCGTGCCATCGGGCAAAATTTGCCGCCACATGCGGTTGGGCGTGGAACGCAGCAGCGTATCCCACCAATTTACCGCCGCGCCCGGAGCCAGCACCCGTTCCGGCGGCTGGCAGAACATATCATAAGAAAAAATGCGGCAATCCACATTGAGCCGGCGCAGCACGGCCTCGCGGGCCGGTTGCAGCCAGGTCATATCCGCCAAACCGGCGATATCGGGTTGAAAATAATCGGCCAGCAAATCCCACACTTCGGAGGTGGCCACCAAATCCACCGGCGTTCGGTCCGGCGTGTGGTGGCTGATGGCGGTTTTTACGCGCTGTTGGGGGGTTAACCGTTCCACGGATTGTTTCCTTTTAGCTCATTCATCGTTTGAATAAATCCAGCAGATAATTTTGAAACTGCGGCACATCCACGGCGGCGGCGGCCCGGATTAGTTTGCCGCCGGTTGGCACCGGCCGGGTTTGCCCGGCGGCAGGGCCATGCGGCACCACTTCGGAGCGCACCTCGCGGAAGGTGATAAATTGCGGCGCGCCCAGGTAGCCGGTAGTGAGCGTGTCCCACATGTGGTACACGTACTCGTAGGCGGGAATAACGCCCACGGTGATGGCCCAACACTGTCCAGCCAAATCCGAAACCGGATAGCGCCGCTGCTGGGCCAGCCGGTGTAAAAAATCTCGCGTTACATCCACGTGGTTGGTAACATCCAGCGGAAAAATGGTGAGCGGCACCGCCGTTTGCCACAACCGGTGCACCGCCGGCGGGTCCCAGTACACATTCCACTCGGCGCTGCCGTCGTGTTCAAAGTCGCGCACGTTGCCGGGCACGTCCAACGCGCCGCCCATCCACACCACTTCTTCAACTTTGGCAGCCAGGTCGGGTTCGGCGGTTAGCGCGGCAGCCAGGTTAGAAGCCGGCCCGGTAATCAACACCGTGACCGGCGCGGTAGCCTGGCGTAATTTGCGGGCCAAAAATTGATGCCCCGGCTCCGGCGTTACGTTGGCCGTGGCCAAATCGGGGGTGGCGGGCGTAACCTCGTTTAAAATTGGAAAAGCATCAATGGCGTAGGCGTGAACGCGCCACGATTGCGGAAACGGGTTAACGCCATGCAACTCGCCGGCGCTCACTTCAACATCGAGCCGGTTAAACAGGCGCAAAATTTTGAGCGTGGCCGAAAGCGCCGGGCGCAAAAAACAATCAGCGGGCGTAACCACCACGCCGGCCAGGTTAATGTGCGGCATAGCCAGTAACATAACCAACGATAGCAGGTCATCAACGCCGCCATCATGGTCAAACAATACAGTTCGAGGTTGAGGAGTAACAGCCACACAGCCTCCCGGTTAGTTGCAAACCAATAATTTTACAAAACGGCTTCCACATCGGCGGCTTCGGACAGGTCGCCAATATCGGTGGCCTGCGCCCCGGCCATCAACAGCCCCAACTGCTCTTTGGTAACGCGGTTGGCCGGCACAATCCCTACAATTTTGCCCTCGTACATTACGGCAATCCGGTCGCTGAGGGCGCGGATTTCATCGAGTTCGGTTGAAACCACCAGCACGGCGTTGCCTTCGTCACGTTTTTCAATGATGCGCCCGTGAATGTATTCAATTGACCCCACATCGAGGCCGCGCGTGGGCTGGGCGGCAATCAACAGTTTGGTGGGGCGAGAAAATTCGCGGGCAACAATTACTTTTTGCTGGTTGCCGCCGGACAGCGTTGAGGCTTCGGCTTCAATGCTGGGGGTGCGCACGTCAAAGGCTTTGGCCCACTCGGCGGCTACCTGCGCCACTTTTTTCTCATCAATAATGGCGCGGTGGGCAAAGGTGTTGTAGTAGGTATTGAGAATCATATTGTCTTTTATGGGAAAACTGAGCACCAGGCCGTCGCGCTGGCGGTCTTCGGGCACGTGGGCCACGCCAATTTCGGTAATGGCGCGGGGCGAGGCGTTGGTGGCATCTTGCCCGGCAATGGTAATGCTGCCGTTTTCAACCAGACGCAGCCCGGTAAGCGCCTCAACCAGTTCGGTTTGGCCGTTACCCTGCACGCCGGCCACGCCCAGCACTTCACCGGCTTTCACCTCAAACGACACGCCGTTCACGGCCAACGCGCCCCGGTCGCCCCGCACGTACAAATTTTCAACGGTGAGCACCGGCTCGGTGGGAACGGCTTTGGTTTTATGCACCACCAGTTCAACGGCGCGGCCCACCATTAACTCCGCCAGCGATTTTTCGGTGGCTTCGGCGGGGGTGGCGGTGGCTACCGTTTTGCCGCGCCGGATGACGGTAATCCGGTCGGCCACAGCCAGCACCTCTTTGAGTTTGTGGGTAATAAAAATCAGCGAAACGCCCTGCGACACCAGCGATTTGATAATTTCAAATAGCTCGCTCACCTCCTGCGGGGTGAGCACGGCGGTTGGCTCATCCAGAATCAGGGTGTTGGCGTGGCGGTAAAGCACCTTGATAATTTCGACCCGCTGCTGAATGCCCACCGGCAAATCCTTGATGTAGGCATCGGGGTCAACCAGCAGGCCGTATTTTTTAGAAATCTCGCGGATGCGGTCGGCCACCTTTTTGCGGTCCAACAGCCCGGCCCGCGTTGATTCCTCGCCCAGCATTACGTTTTCGGTTACGGTGAGCACCGGCACCAGCATAAAGTGCTGGTGCACCATGCCAATTCCCTGCCGAATGGCGTCGGTGGGGCCTTTGATTTCTACTTTTTGGCCGTTGATGAAAATTTCGCCGGAGGTGGGTTTGTACAGGCCGTACAGAATGTTCATCAGCGTGGTTTTGCCCGCGCCGTTTTCACCGAGCAGGGCGTGGATTTCGCCCTTTTGCAGGGTGAGGTTGACATTATCGTTGGCTAAAACGCCGGGGAACTGCTTGGTAATGCCACGAAGCTCTAAAACTGGAGGCATACGGTGTCTCCTCAATTAGATAATAAGATGAAGTCCCATTTAGCTACCTGGCACTTTAAACAAGAAACTATGAATTTTTAACACGAATAACCCGAATTGGGCGAATATCACGAATTTTTCAAGCAATTCTACACAACATTCGCGCTATTCGTTTTATTCGCGCCATTCGTGTTAAAAACTGTCAGGTAGTCAGAAGTCCTATTATAACACGGGTTGCCAATATGCGCCTGTTACAGATTTATCGGCGTGACGTTAAATGATTTTTTCGCGGATTTTGGCGCTCACATAATCCAGCGAGGCCACGACAATGGCAATGGCAATCATTTGCACGGCGGCCTGCCGGTATTTGAGCAGGTTAAGGTTTTGCTGCAACAAAAAGCCAATCCCGCCGCCGCCGGCAAAACCAATAATGGTAGACATCCGCACATTAATATCCCAACGGTAAATGGTAAAGGCAATGTACGGCGGCACAATTTGGGGGATAACGGCGTAAATGATGGTTTGCAGCCGATTAGCGCCGGTGGCCGTTACCGCTTCGAGCGGCCCCTGCGCAATATTCTCAACCTGCTCGGAGTAGAGTTTGCCCAAAGCGGCGATGGTGTGCAGCGTTAACGCCAGAACCCCGGCAAAGGGGCCAATCCCCACCCACACCACAAACACAATCGCCATAATCAGCGGCTCGATGGCGCGGAGCACGTTCAACACCGTGCGCGTGCCAAAATAAATCATCAAGCCGGTGGGCATAGGCCGATCAACTTTTACCAGCAACGCCAGCCCGCCGGCTACCCCCCCGGCGATGAGCGCCGGCAGGCCAACATCGGCCCACGGGTTGTCCAGTTGGTACAGCCAGTCAATAAAAGCGCTCACCAGCCCGACCACAACCGCGCCGGCCAGAGCCGCCATCACCACGCTGTAAATTTTGCCCCACGGCGTGTGGACGGTGTGGCGCAGCATGTGTTCGGACAGGCTGCCGGCCAGCGACGTGGCGGCAAATAGCCCCACCACTCCGCCCACCACCGGCAGAAAAATCGCCACCGAATCGGCCACCACGTACAAAAAGTTGCCCAAAAATCCAGCCGGGCCAAGCGCCGAGTTTAACCACAACCCGGCAATTTGCCCCAACCCGGAAACCAGCCCCAACGCCAGCGCCACGCCCAACGCCACCAAAATGCCCAGGCCGTAATGGCGGAGTTTGCCGGCCCAGCCATCAGCCGGAGAAAAACCTTTGGCCTGCACGCTCAACCCCAACAACGCTACCGCCCACATGGCTGCCGCGCTGCCGGTAGCCGCCCCGGTGTGAACCAGCAACGCCACGCCGGCTCCGCCCACCGTGCCAAACAACCAACTGCCCAGCACCCAGCCAATCGGCGCGGCCACCACCAGCGTTACCAGGCTGCCAAACAGACTCGTCACCTGAATCATCAGGTTGCGGGCGGCCAAAAAGCTGATGGGGATTGACAGCACCGTGCCCAAAGTGGTGGCAATCAGGGCCAAAAAGATGGTTTCGATGATTTTATCAAAGGTGTTGTAAACGGTGTCACTGGGTTGCGGCCAGCCCGAAGTACGGTTAACCACCGCCCGCACCGTCTGCGGAAACTCCGAAGTGCGGTCTTTTTTGAGCATCACTTCGTATTTAAAAGTACCGTCGGCTTCTGGCCGCACAATTTTGTTGGTTAGCGGCAGTTCAACCTGCTGGCTGGCATCGGCTTTGTAGGGCAAAAAGTAAAGGAATACTTCATCAGCCGGATCAAAGCCGGTTCCGGCAACGGTCATCGCGCTGCCCGGTTTAGCGCAGGGAGCCGGCAGGCTGATTGACGGGCGGCCCGGCGCGGGCGGCGTAGCGGGTGGCTGGTTGGCCGCCGTAGCGGGGCATGGAATAAAAAGCGGCGCGTCAATTTGAAGCCGTTCGGTTTCATACGCCAGTAAATCGGGCCGGGCCAGCGCTCGCAAAACGTTAACCAGTTGGCTCTGGCGGTTTGCCTGCTTGGGTTCTTCTAAATTGATTTTTGTTACCTGAAAGCCGTAGGCAAAAATAATAATCAGGCCAACCGTTAATAAAAAAGTTCTAACAAACCGGCGGGCGGGCGGCCTATTGTTCTGGTTTTGCATCCGTCAACCTCCGTTAGCCAATCCGCTCGGCATCTTTACCGTAAATATCTCTAAAGCGATGGTCGTCAATTTCGTGCGGCAAGCCATCGAACACAAGTTTGCCCTGGTTTAAAGCGATGGCCCGGTCGGCGTAACGCTGCACCAAATCTAAAAAGTGCAGGCTGCAAATCACGGTGATGCCATCTTCCTGGTTAAGCTGCTTGAGGATTTTCATAATGCTGTGGGCCAGCACCGGGTCCAGGCTGGCAACCGGTTCGTCGGCCAGCAGAATGGCCGGGTTTTGCATCAGCGCCCGGGCAATGCCAACGCGCTGTTGTTGGCCGCCGCTCAGTTCATCGGCGCGGACATCGGCTTTATCGCCAATGCCCACCCGCTCCAGGTTGGCCCGCGCCCGGCGCACATCTTCGGCGGGAAAGCGGTTGAGCAGGCTCCAGGCCGGGTTAACATACCCCAACCGGCCGGCCAGGGTGTTGGTTAACACCGATGAACGCGCCACCAGATTAAAATGCTGAAAAATCATCCCAATCCGGCGGCGAATCCGCCGCAAATCTTCCTGCGAGGCGGTGGTAATGTTGGCCCCTTCCCAGATGATTTGCCCGGCGGTTGGCTCGATGAGCCGGTTGATGCAGCGCAGCAGCGTTGATTTGCCCGAACCGCTCAACCCGATTACCGCCAAAAATTGGCCGGGCGGCACCGTAAAGGTAACATCATCCAGGGCGCGAACTTTGTTATCGTAAACTTTTACCAGGTTGCAAATTTCTAACAACGCGATGGCTCCATCAAATTTAGGTACGCTTCGGTTAAAGAAAAAGCGGGCAGGAGAAGTTACTCCTGCCCGCTTTTGGTTGTATTTAAGCTGCTTAAATACTTAACTTACGCAGGCCAAGCTAAACCTTATTTAAACACGTCTTTATCGGTGTAGCCCAGCGAGGTGATCAACTGGCGAACTGGATCGTAGAAGGAGTCTTGCACCGGTTCCAGGCCATCCCAGCCGTAGAATTTCTTGTCGCAGATGGATTGTTTACAGGCATCCGTGGCGGCAAAGGCAACCAGGGCGTCGGTAACTTTCTGGCGCAGTTCGGCGGGGAACTTGGGCGAGAAGCTCATGGTATCGTTTGGAATTTGCGGGCTGAGGGTTAAAATGCGCGTTTTGGCAAACACATCGGGAGCCGTTTCCAGCACGGTGCAGCGAGCGTCCAGCACTTCAACATCGCCTTTGAACTTGTCGCCGGTGGCAATGGTTTTACATTTGGCGTCAACCGTTTTGGGATCAAAGGGTTCGGGGTTGTCGCCGTAAGCCCATTTGGGTTCGGTTTGGGGCGGGCTAAAGTAAGCCGTGGCAAAGTCCACTTCGCCGTTGTATACCGCCATTACGGCCTGGCTGTGGCCGCCGGCTTCTACGGTTTCACCGGGTTTTACGCCGGCTTCTTTGAGCATAACCGAGGGATACAGATAACCGGAGGTAGAGGCCAAATCCGGCACGGCCCATTTTTTGCCTTCCAGGTCTTTAATGGATTTGGCGGTGCTGCCGGCGGGCACTAACACTTGGGCGGCGTACCAGCTCAAGCCTTTGCGTATTGCCGCCGCGCCCACTTCAACGCCGCAGCGGTTGTTGGCCAGCACGTAGCCCAAAGCCGGGATAAAACCGATGGTGTTATCGGGCGAGGCGCACATGGCTTCAACCGTGGCCGCGTAGCTGGTGGGCACATCTACTTTAAAATTGAGGCCGGTGGCTTCTTTGAGGGCTTTGGCCATTACATCGCCGCCGCTCACAATCACGTTGGCTTCAGCCGAGGGCACAAACAGCACGTTGATGGGGTTTTTCTCACTACCCAGATCGCCGGCAGCCGGGGCGGCAGCGCCTTCGGTTTTGGTCATTTCTTCGGTTTTGGTCACGGCTTCGGTGGGAGCCACTTCTTCGGTTTTGGTGACAGCTTCGGTGGCAGTGATTTCTTCGGTTTTGGTGATTTCTTCGGTTTTAGCGCCTTCGGCTTTAGCCGGGGCTGCCGGAGCTACCGGCCAACCGGTTTTGATGCTGCCATCAATGATGCCCTGTTTTACTTTTTCAATTTCGTCTTTGAGTTCCTGCGGAACTTTGCTGTCCCAATCGTGGTAAGGGGCCAGCCCAACGCCGTCATTGGCCAGGGTGCTGACGTAATTTTCGCCGCCTTTAAAGGTGCCGTCGTTCATGCGTTTTACGGCTTCGTACACGGCGTTGTCAATTTTCTTGAGCACGCTGGTTAAGTACACGCCTTTGGCATCGGGGTTGGTTTGGGTGAGGTCGGCATCAACACCGATTACGGCAAAGCCGCGGTCTTGCGCCGCCGCCGCCGAACCCAGACCAACCGGGCCGGCGATGGGGTAAATAATATCGCAGCCTTCATCAAAGAAGTTTTCGGCAAAGCTGCGGCCATCATCCAGGCTTTCAAAGTTGCCGGTAAAGGAACCGTCCCCGCCACCTTCGGCGGCGGCATCGGTTTTCCAGCCCAACACTTTTACCGAGGCGCTTTTTTGCTGGTTGTAGTATTTTACGCCGTTTTCAAACCCCACCATAAACGCCACTACCGGCGGAATTTTGACCCCGCCGTAGGTGCAAACGGTGCCGGTTTTGGTCATGCCGGCAGCCAGATACCCGGCCATAAATGAGGGTTCATCAACATTGAAAAGCAGCCCCATATCGCCGGAAGTTTGGCTGGGGTAGTCAACAATGGCAAAGGGGATTTTGGGGTTGGCTTCTGAGGCCGCTTTGGTGGCGTCGGCCAGCAAAAAGCCAACGGTCACAATCCCGTTGTAGCCTTGTTTTATAAATTCGCTGATGTTCTTTTCGTAATCGGTTTGTTGCTGGCTTTCCAGGTATTTAGTCTCAAATTTAAGGTCCTTCCCGGCGCGTTCCATGCCGTTCCAGGCCAGTTGGTTAAAGCCTCGGTCATCAATCCCGCCAACGTCAGTGACCTGGCCGAATTTTTTGCCCGCCGGAGCGGCTTCTTCGGTTTTGGCTTCTTCTTTTTTAGGTTCTTCAGCCGGAGCGGCGGCTTCTTCTTTGGGTTTTTCAGCCGGGGCGGTGGCTTCTTTGGCTTTTTCGGGGGCCGGGGCCGGAGCCTGCCCGCCACAAGCGGCGGCTAAAACCAGTACCGCCAGCAGCGCACATAATACAGATAATCGTTTAATCATTGGGGTTCTCCTCCAAAAAAATCATTCAAAAAGTGTATCCAGATACTAACTTTGACTGCCGGTTTTTAGCTTCTGTATCACCTCCTTATAAAATTAGCTCACTGGATAGTTTTGGGGAAACACGGTTGCGACGCAAACACAACCTGAGCTATTATAAACCACCTGATAACTTGAAGCAAAAATCCTGTTCTGGGGGAATTTAATATTAACCCGCTCCAACCTTAACAGTTACGTTGACAGGTTGAGCCAGTTATGATATTCTCCAACCTGTTTTTTGGAGGATAATTTGGCAACAAAACATCTTTACGTAGGCAACCTGGCCCTGAATGACACCGTTTACGCCGATGGCCGAACCAGCATGGCCGCGCCCGGCGGCAACGCCCTGTACGCCTCGGTGGGGGCCGGTATCTGGTCAAATCAGGTGGGCATTGTGGCGGTGGTAGGCTACGATTGGCCCGCAGAGTACACCCGCACCCTGGCCCACAGCCAGATAGATACCACCCGGCTGGTATGCCAGGACGCCGAAACCATGCGCGCCTGGACGGTGTATGAAATCAGCGGCTACCGGCGCTATTTTTCGCGCAACACCGAAGTGGTGCTGCTCACGCCCAGCCCGTACAGCAGCGTGCCCCTCACCGCCCAGGAAGCCGGCGCCTTTAGCGAGGCCAGCCGGCAGGTGCATTTGCGCTGTTCGCCGCTGCCGCAGGATGTGCCGGACAGCCTGTGGCAAAACATCAGCTCGGTGCATATTTGCCCCATGCGGCTGGAAACCATTCTGGCCTGGATTGATTACCTTGAAACCCGGCCCGACATTTTTGTGTCGGTTGATATTTTGCCCTACCCACTCACCGGCAACCTCGATGTGCCGGATTTGGCCAAATTATTGCGCCGCACCAACGCCTTTATGCCCAGCGAAGCCGAAGCCGAAAGTTTGTTACCCGGCTACAACCCCCAGGACTTTTGCCGCAAAATTGCCGCGCGCGGCCCGCAACTGGTGGTCATTAAACAGGGCGACCACGGCGCTACTGTTTTTAACCGCGCCACCGACCAGTTTATGCACATTCCCCCCTACCCGGCCAACGTGGCCGACCTTACCGGCGCGGGCGATTCGTTTTGCGGCGGTTTTTCGGTGGGCTTTGCCGAAACCGGCGATATTATCCAGGCGGCGTTGTACGGCACCGTGTCGGCCTCGTTTATTATTGAAGGGTTTGGCGGGCTGCACGCGCTAGACATCAACCGGAAACAAGCCGAAGCGCGGCTTGATACCCTGCGCCGCCAGTTGTAACCGCCGGCCTTTCACCCGCCGCCCGCATTTACAATAACGCCGCAAACCGTGCTATAATGCGGCCTATGCACATCAGCCATCTTGCCCTTGCCAGTTACCGCAACTACAGCCGGCTTACCATTAACCTGCCGCCCGGCCCCGTTTTGCTGTGCGGCGATAACGCCAACGGCAAAACCAACCTGCTCGAAGCCCTTTACTTTTTATCCACCACCCGCAGCGTGCATGCCCGCGCCGACCAGCAACTCATCAACTGGCTGACTTTGCGGCAGGAACCGCTGCCCTTTGCCCGGCTTGAGGCCACCATCCATGCCCGCCCGGAGCCGTTTAAAATTGCCATCACCGTTATCCGAGAAAACAACGCCTTTCACAAAGACATCCGGCTGAACGGCGCCAAAAAGCGGGCTATGGACATTATCGGCAAGCTCAAAACGGTAATGTTCCTGCCCGAAGACATCGAACTGATTACCGGCGCGCCCGGCGTGCGCCGGCACTACCTGGACAGCACCCTTTGCCAGATTAACCCCGATTATTGCGCCGCGCTCAGCCACTACAACAAAGTGCTTACCCAGCGCAACGCCCTGCTTAAAGAACTGTTCAAACGCAACAGCAACCCGGATCAACTCACCTACTGGGATGAGCAACTGGCCAAATACGGGGCGCTGTTGGTGGTGCAGCGCCACAACGCCGTGCTAGAGCTTGATGCCGTGGCCCGGCAGCACCACCGCGAAGTGAGCGGCGGGCGCGAAGGGCTGCGCCTGCACTACGCCCCCAGTTTTGATCCGCACCAGCGCCCCAAACCTAATTACCAGTTGCCGCTGCCCACCGACGACCTGGTTTTATACAGCGCCGCCGCGCCGCCCGTAAAAGAGGTGCGCGAAACTTTTTTGGCCTATCTCAAACAGGCCCGGCCCGAAGAAATCAATCGCGGCCTCACGTTGATTGGCCCCCACCGTGACGACATGCATTTTTTGGTAGACGGCATAGACCTGACGCTGTACGGTTCGCGCGGGCAGCAGCGCACCGCCGCCCTCAGCACCAAACTGGCCGAAATTTCGCTGATGAAGCAATCTACCGGCGAAACGCCCGTGCTGCTGCTTGATGACGTGATGAGCGAACTCGACGCCGACCGCCGCCGCCACATCATCAACATTGTAAACCAGGCCGAACAGGCCATCCTCACCACCACCGATTGGGACGATTACGAGCCGGCCTTTCGGCAGCAGGCCACGTGCTTTACCGTTTCTATGGGCCAACTGCAAGAAACCAGTAACCTTTGATGTCACCTTGCCATCTGCTATAATAAATTAATTGCCACACTATTCTTGAGGGAGCAGGATTGCTGTGATAAACGCCAAAATTTTAGTAATCGAGGACGAACCGCAAATTGCCAGTTTTATCAGCCGGGGGCTGGAACACGAAGGCTACAGCGTGCTCAAAGCCGGAGATGGCGAAACCGGGCTGGATCGGGCCTTTAGAGAACTGCCCGACTTGATTATTCTGGATATTATGCTGCCCGGCATTGATGGCTTAACCGTGTGCCGCCAAATCCGCGAGGCCGAACTGCAAACCCCCATCCTTATGCTCACCGCCAAAGACGCCGTGCCGGATCGGGTCGCCGGCCTTGAAGCCGGCGCGGATGATTACCTGGTAAAACCGTTTGCCTTTGAAGAACTGCTGGCCCGGGTTAGGGCGCTGGGCCGCCGCCGCGCCCCCATCGAATCGGATGCGCCGTTGCACTTTGCCGACCTCACCCTTAACCCCACCACCCGCATGGCCCAGCGCAATGATCGCGTTATAGAACTTACCGCCAAAGAGTACGAGTTGCTGGAACTGTTTATGCGCCACCCCAACCAGGTGCTCACCCGCGACCAGATTTATGACCGCATTTGGGGCTACGATTTTGGCGGCGAGTCCAACATCATCGAAGTGTACATCCGTTACTTGCGCTCAAAACTCGAAACCAACAACGAGCCGCGCTTGCTGTACACCGTGCGGGGCGTGGGCTACGCCCTGCGCGAAGGCTAAGTAAGTTGGTAATTTGTATGCCGGGTTGTGGCTAAAAACCAATGCCAATCAGAATCAGACTAACGCTGTGGTATACCGCCTTGCTGGGCGCTATTCTGGTGGCTTTTAGCGCCCTGTTGTATATGGTTTTGAGCTATTTTCTGTATGATCAGGTTGACCGCAACCTGCAAGACCGGGCGGTTCAGGTTGGCAAACAGATTGAATCCCGCGCCAAACTGCTGGAACGCGGCCAGGTGGTGCTGCCGCCGCTCAACGATTTTTCATCGCCGGCAATTTTTATCCAGGTGGTCAGCGCCGATGGCACGGTGGTAGTGACCACCCACAACATGGGCGTGGATCGCCTGCCCTACAGCCCGGCCATTCACCAGAGCAATTTGGCCGGCGAAGCCATGTACGATACCATCACCATTGATGCCGCCCCGGTGCGCATTTACAGCGCCCCCATCATCATTGGCCCGCCCACGCAGGTAGCCGGCGCGGTGATTGTGGGCCAATCGCTCAAACCCATCGAAACCACCCTTTATTTGATGGCCCTGTTTTTAACCGGTGGCACCGTGGGCGCGTTAATGCTGGCCGCTATGGTGGGCGCGTTTTTGGCCGGCCAAACGCTGCGCCCCATCGAAAAAGTGAACCTGGCCGCCAGCCGCATTGTCGGCGCGCAGGATTTAAAACAACGCCTGCCCGCCCCCCACACCGCCGACGAAATCGGGCAACTCATTATTACCATCAACAACATGCTGGAACGGCTGGACAACTTTTTCCAGGCCCAGGTGCGCCTCAGCGCCGATGTTTCGCACGAGTTGCGCACGCCGCTCACCACCATTCGCGGCAATATTGATTTATTGCAGCGCGGCGCGGCGGCCAATCCCGCCGAACTGGAAGAGGCGCTGGCCGTAATCAACGGTGAACTGGACCGCATGTCGCGGATTGTGGCCGACCTGCTGCTGCTATCGCAGGCCGATGCCGGGCTGAGCCTGCGCATGGCCCCGGTTGAACTGGACACCCTTATTTTAGAGGTGTATCGCCAGGCCCGCGTGATTGCCAACGGCATCACCATTCGGCTGGGCCACGAAGACCAGGCCATTGTTTACGGCGACGCCGACCGGCTTAAACAGTTGCTCATCAATTTAGTTACCAACGCCGTCAAACACACTCCGGTAGAAGGCACCATCACCCTGTCGCTATACCGCGACCCCGAATGGGTGCGCGTGATTGTAGCCGATACCGGACGCGGCATTACGCCCACGGCGCTGCCTCACATTTTTGAACGCTTTTACCAGGCCGATAACCACAACCAAAAAGGCAGCGGCCTGGGGCTATCCATTGCCCAATGGATTGCCAAAGCTCACGGCGGGCAAATCACCGTTACCAGCGAGCTGGGCAAAGGCGCAACCTTTACCCTGTGGCTGCCGCTGGAAACCGCTCCCGCCAGAACCCGGCAACCCTCTAAACCAATTGCGATCATAACCAACCCATGAACCTTTTAACCCTGCTGGCTAATTTGCCCCACTCCCAATTTATAACCAGCCCGCCCGCCGCCGGCGACATTACCCAAATCACCGCCGATTCGCGCCAGGTTGGCCCCGGCACACTGTTTGTGGCCTACCGGGGGGTTAATGTTGATGGCCACCGTTTTGTGGCTGCCGCTGCCGCTGCCGGCGCGGCGGCGCTGGTGGTCGAGGCGGCGGCGCTGCCGGAACTCAATCAATTTGCCGCCGGCGCAACCTGCCCGCTGATTGCCGTGCCCGATGGCCGCGAAGCGCTGGCCTATCTGGCCGCCGCGTGGCACAACTTCCCGGCCAAAAAACTGGCCATGGTGGGCATTACCGGCACCGATGGCAAAACCACCACCACCAACTTTTTGTACCACATTCTTAAATGCGCCGGCAAAAACGTGGGCATGATCAGCACCGTCAACGCCGTTATCGGCAACAATCAACTGGAAACCGGCCTGCACACCACCACCCCCGACGCCCCCGACGTGCAACGCTACCTGGCGCAAATGGTGAGCAGCGGGGCCGATACCTGCCTGCTCGAAACCACCTCGCACGGGCTGGCCCAACACCGCGTGGCCGCCTGCGACTTTGACGTGGCCGTTGTCACCAACATCACCCACGAACACCTGGATATTCACGGCTCGCTGGAGGCCTACCGCGCCGCCAAAGCCCGGCTATTCACCGGGCTGGCTGCCGCCGCCCCCAAAGGCATCCCCAAAACCGCCATTCTCAACTGTGATGACTGGTCGTTTGAATATTTAAAGGCCAAACTCGCGCCCGGCGGCGTGCGCTGGCTGGGTTACAGCCTGGCCGGTCATCCCGAAGCCGCCATTACCGCCCACAACGCCGTTTGCCGCCCCGATAAAACCACGCTGACCATTTGCGGCCCCGGCTATCAATTTGAAGCCGAAACCGCGCTGGTAGGCGATTACAACATTAGCAACTGCCTGGCCGCCACCGCCGCCGCCATCAACGGGTTGGGCGTAACGCCCGAAGCCGCCCGCCGGGGCATCGCCGCGCTGCCGGGCGTGCCGGGCCGCATGGAACGCATTAACGAAGGGCAGCCTTTTACCGCCATTGTGGATTTTGCCCACACGCCCAACTCGCTGCGGCGGGCGCTGGCGGCGGCGCGCGGCCTTACCAATGGCCGGGTAATGGCCGTGTTTGGCTGCGCCGGCCTGCGCGACGTGCAAAAACGCACGCTGATGGGCCAAATTGCCGCCGAACTGGCCGATTACACCATTATCACCGCCGAAGACCCCCGCACCGAAGATTTAGACCAGGTTATGGCCGCTACCGCCCAGGCCATGCTGGCTGCCGGCGGCGTTGAGGGGCAAACCTTTGAGCGCCTGCCCGACCGGGGCCGGGCCATCTTTAAGGCCACCCAACTGGCCCGGCCCGGCGATTTGGTGTTGGCGTTGGGCAAAGGCCACGAACAAAGCATGTGCTTTGGCACCGTTGAATATCCCTGGGATGACCGGCACGCCATGCGCCACGCCCTGCGGGGCCAACCGCTCCTCACCCTGCCCACCGCTCACCTCTAAACTGCTCAATTTCCTGTCGAATGGCGCAAACAAGGGTGGTTTCAGGGTTGATGGCGGGCGTCAGGCATCCACAATCAGGCTGAATGGATTAATAATCAATGCCTATGCGAAGAATTTTATTAGTTTTGTTACTGGCCGCGATTTTGCTGCTGGCCGCCGGCATGTTTGTGGTGGCCCAGGAGCCGCCCAAAGGAACCGATCCCACTCCGGCGGCCCCAACCGCCGCGCCAACCATTAGCCCCACTCTGGCCATTAACCGCAACCTGTTGCCCAAAATCGAACCCCAATTGCTCAAAAAACTGCTTCAGGGCGAAACCGCGCCGTTTATTGCCTACCTCAAAACCCAGGCCAACGTGAACGCCGCCATCGCCGCTGCCGGCCTGAGCGCCCAGGCCCAACCCGACCCGCTGGCCCGGCGGCAAATTATGGTGAACGCGCTCCGGCAAACCGCCAATCAAAGCCAGGCCGGCGTGCTGCAATTTCTCAATACGCCGGCGGCGGGCGTTAGCGCCCAAAGCGCGTTGCCGGCTGGCAACATCAACCCGCTGTGGATTGTGAACGCCGTGGCCGCCACCGGCCCGCTGGAAACGGTGCTGGCGCTGGCCGCCCGCTCCGATGTGGCCATTGTGCGGCTGGACAAACAGGTGCAAATTGACCGCCCGGCGCTCAGCCGGTTTAGCCGCAACCGCGAGCTAATTCCGCACCAACAAACCGCAGAATGGGGCATCAGCAAAATCCGGGCCGATTTGGTGCGTAACGCGCTGCAAATTGATGGCGCGGGCGTGGTGGTGGCCAACATTGATACCGGCGTGGATTGGCTCCACCCCGACCTGCAAACCCGGTATCGCGGTTACGCCGGGCCGGGCAAAACGCCCAACCACACCGGCAACTGGTTTGATGCCACCGGTCAGGGCGCTACCTACCCGGCTGATACCAACGGCCACGGCACCCACACCATGGGCACCATGGTCGGGCAGAACGGCATCGGGGTGGCCCCCGGCGCGCAATGGATTGCCGCGCGCGCGTTCAACGGCAACTCGGCTTTAAATAGCTGGCTGCATGCCGCCTTTCAATGGGTGCTGGCCCCCAATGGCAACCCGGCGCTGGCCCCGGACGTGGTTAACAACTCCTGGGGCAGCAGTTACAGCGCCAGCGAGGAGTTTAAAACTGATATTCAACACCTGCTGGATGCCGGAATTTTGCCGGTGTTTTCCGCCGGCAACGACGGCCCCGGCAGCGGCACGGTTGGTTCGCCGGGCAGCCTGCCCGAAGCCCTGGCTGTGGGCGCCACCGACAGCAGCGATGCGATTGCCAGCTTTTCCAGCCGGGGGCCATCGCCGTGGAGCGAAATCAAACCGGAAGTAAGCGCCCCCGGTAAAAATGTGCGCTCCACTCTGCCGGGCGGCGCATACGGCACGCTGAGCGGCACCAGCATGGCCGCACCGCACGTGTCCGGGTTGGCGGCGCTGCTATTCCAGGCCGATTCCAGCCTGCGCGGTGATGCCGCCCGGCTGGAAAGCGTGCTCAAATCAACGGCGGTGCGGCTGGGCAGCGCCATCCCCAATAACGATTACGGCTGGGGCCGGGTAGATGCCTACAGCGCGGTTATGGCCGTAGCCGGAGCCGGCACGCTGAGCGGCACCATTACCCAGGCCGGCAGCGGTGCGCCCATCAGCGGCGCGGTGGCGCAGATTACGCCCAGTTTGGGCGGCGTTACCATCAGCGCCGCCGGCAACAGCAGTGGCGTGTACGCGCAGGGGTTGGCCGCCGCCACGTATGATGTAACGGCATCGGCGTTTGGCTACCAGCCCCAAACCGTGTTGTACGTAACCATAACCACCGGCACCACCACCGTAAAAAACTTTAGCTTGCAACCCACGGCCAGCGGCTTTATCACCGGCACCATCACCGACCAACTCAGTGGGCAGCCGCTCACCGCCACCGTTTCGGTGGCCGGCACGCCGGTAAGCACCACCACCTTTGGCAGCTACCGGCTGCAACTGCCGGTGGGCGTGTACACCGTAACGGTGGCCGCCGCACAACACCGCATCTCCCAAACGGCGAACATCAGCATTTTGGCCGGCGTAACCGCCACCCAAAATTTTGCGCTGGAAAGCGCTCCTTCGATTTTGCTGGTGGATAGCGGCCTGTGGTACCAAAGCAGCCAGCTTGAATTTTTTAAACAGGCGCTTACCGATGCCAGATACACCGCCGATACCTGGCAAATTGCCGCCCCATTCGATGCCTCGCCCGATATTCCCGGCGCGGCCACGCTGGCCAAATACGATATTGTCATCTGGTCCGCGCCCGCCGATTCGCCGGGGTACATTGGGGCCGATGACGAGTTAAAAGCCTATCTGGATGGCGGCGGGCGGCTGCTGCTCTCCGGGCAGGATGTGGCCTATTTTGATGGCGGCGGCTACCTGTTTACCGCCGATTACCTGAAAAATTATCTGATGACCAGTTTTGTGCTGGACAACGGCGGCGTTTACACCGTAACCGGCGTGGCCGGCCAACCGCTGGAGGGGCTATCGGTGGCCATTTCGGGCGGCAATGGGGCCAACAACCAGGTTTCGCCCGATGTGGTGGCGGTGGCCAACACTGATTATGCCGGGCCGCTGTTGGCCTACCAAAACACCGATTACCTGGCCGGGGTTCACGTGGGGCTGTGCCGGCCCTACCGGGCCATATTTTTACCGTTTGGGTTAGAGGGCATCAGCACCGAGCCGGGACGCAGCCAGATGATGGGCCGCGCCATCGCCTGGTTGCAGCAATCGCCGGCAGCGGCGGGCGTGGAATTAACGCCGATTACGGCCACGCTGGTGGGCAATTTTGGCGAAACGGTATCGCATTCTATCCGGGTGCGGAACACCGGCAGCAGCACCGATACCATCGGCTTAAACCTGATTGCCGCCGGCCCGCACAACTGGCCCACCGGCGGCGTGCCGGGTAATGTTACGCTCGGCTCGTGCCAATCGCAGCCGATTACGGCCACGGTGCAGCTACCCGCCGACCACTTGTGGCACATTACCGATACGCTGGCCGTGGCGGTGCAATCGGGCAACAACGCCGCCTTTACTGCCGTGGTAACGCGCTCCACCAAAACGCCAGCCCCGGTGCTGCTGGTAGACGATGACCGCTGGTACAGCTTTGCCAACGAGTTTAAGCAGGCGTTGCAAGCCAACGACATCGGTTTTGATTATTGGTATGTGCCAAAATCGTGGAGCGGCACGGTGCCGCCCAGCCCGCCCACCGCCACGCTAAAAATGTATCCGCAGGTGGTGTGGTACACCGCCTACGATTGGTACCAGCCGCTCACCATTCCTGAGGAAGACCGGCTGATAACGTATTTGGATGGCGGCGGGCGGCTGTTTTTTAGCAGCCAGGACTTTTTGTACCGGCACCTGCTGAATCACGGCGGGTACGCGCCCCTGGCCCAAACTTATCTGGGCGTGCAGGCTCACACCGAGGATTTTAGCAGCACCGTGGTTACGGGCAATCCCCAAAACCCGGCCAGCGCCGGGCTGGGGCCGTATTCGCTTACTTTTCCGGCGGGCTACCGCAACTGGACGGACGCCGTAACGCCCACAGCTCAGGCCCAAATTTTTACGGTGGGCAACAAAAACCAGGTAAACGGGCTAACCAACGCCGGAGTTGGCTCTGGCGGGCAATACTGGCACACCAACTTTTTAACCTACGGCCCGGAGTTGCTGAGCCAAACCGACCGCGCCCGGCTGCTGCAACGCTCGGTGGGCTGGCTAAGCTGGATGGGGCGATCAACCGTCACCGCCACGGCGGCAACGCTAGAAAACGGGGCCACCATTGCCTACACCGCCACGCTCATCAACGATGGCTGGGATGCCATAACCACCGCCTATTTTACCGCCACGTTTCCGGCCAGCCTCACGCCCGGCCTGGCCGCGCCGGAGTTAAATTTTGACGGCAGCCAATTTAGCTGGAGCGGGCCGCTGGCGGTGGGCGAGCCAAAAATCCTCACCTACACCGCCCAGATTAACCAGCCGGTGGCCGTGGGCGCGGTGTTCAGCCAGACCAACTGGCTGGACTACGCCAACCACAACCTGCTATTTGACCGGATTACCAATTTGGCGGCCACGCCCAATTTAGGCAGTTCGCGGCTGGAGGTAACGCCCACGCAAAATATTAAAGCCGATGACGTGCTAACGTATACAATTGTGTTGCAAAATGGCGGGTTTGCGAACAGCCCGGCGGTAACAACCACCGGCACGCTGCCGGGGGCGCTAACCCTGCTGGGCATTGATGGCTCGGCCCCCGGCGTGGTGACTAACGGCGATAACAGTTTTACCTGGACTACGGCGCTGCCGCGCAACGCCACGGCGGTGTTAACCTACTACGCCGTGGTCAGCGACAGCGCCGGCCTGGTGATAAAAAACGCGGCGCTGGTGGATGACGGGCTTAACCCCGCCGTGGAGATAACCGCCCAGGCGTGGCTTAAAACCACGCCGGTGTACCTGCCGGTTATCCAAAAGAACAACTAATCTTTTGCCAGCGGCGAGCCGCTCCGCACGGCCACAATTTCCGCCATGATGCTCAAGGCAATTTCGGCGGGCGTGCGGCCACCAAGATTCAGGCCGATGGGCGCGTGCAGGCGGGCCAGTTCCGCCGGGGGAACGCCATCGGCTTGCAGGCGCTCAAACCGCTGCGAGTTGGTGGTGGGGCTGCCCAACGCGCCCACGTAAAAAGCCGGGCTGGGCAAAGCCAGTTTCAAGGCCGGATCATCAAGTTTGGGATCGTGGGTGATCACCACCACGGCGGTGTGGCGGGTAAGGCCAATTTGCCGCAGGGCGTCATCGGGCCACTGGTTGCAAATTTCGTCAGCGTGCGGAAATCTTTCGGGGTTGGCAAACGCGGTGCGCGGATCAACCACAAAGGTGCGAAAGCCCAACGGCTGGGCGTACCGAATGAGCGGGTCGGCAATATGCACGCCGCCCACAATAATCAGCCGGGGGCCGGGCAGGTACGCTTCGAGAAAAACCTCAACTTCGCCGGCGGCGTAACGCTTAATGGCCGCGGTGCCGGCCTGTTGCAACAGCGCGTGCGCATCGCGCAGCAGGTCGTCGGCCCACGGTTGCTCCAGCAGCGGGCCAAGCGACGGCTCCTGGTCCAAAATTAAGGCTTTGGCCCCCAGCGGCTCACCCCGGATTACGGTGGCCAGCACCGCGCTCCGGTTGTTTTTTATGCAATCTCTGAGAATTGGAAACAGCGCTACCAATTGAGCACCTCCACAAAAATTTCAACCTTGCCGCCGCAAGCCAGGCCCACTTCCCAGGCGGCATCGTTGGTTACGCCGTAACTCAACAATTGGGGTTGGCCGGTTTTTAGCACGCGTAGCGCCTCATCAACCACCGCGCCCTCCACGCAGCCGCCACTCACCGAGCCAACCATTTGCCCGTGCTGGTTAATGGCCATTTTTGAACCGGCGGCGCGGGGCGACGACCCCCACGTTTTGACCACAGTCGCCACGGCCACGGCATCGCCGCGAGCCTGCCAGGTTTCAACTTCTGCCAGAATATCTTTCATGTGATGCCTTCCTTTATCAATAGTTTTTCCAAAAGCGCTGCTTTTAGATCCCATGCCGGAGATTCAGGCGTTTTGGCTGTAAACCGATAGTAACCGGCGCAGCACCACGGCTACCTGCTCAAACTCGGCTTCAATTTCCTCGATTTTAGCCGGCACCGAAGCTAACTCACCGGCTTCGGCCACGCGTTCCAATTCGGCAAACAAGCCGGCCAGCCGGTGAGCCGATAGCTGCCCGGCGTTGGATTTGAGCGTGTGCGCCAGCCGGAACACGGCAAAAGCATCGGCGGCGGCTATGGCTTGCTGAAATTTACCAAACGCAACCGGAACTTTCTCCAGAAACATCGAGATGACCTCGGCTATCATTTCGCCGCTATCCGCGCCCAACGAAACTTTGAACGCCTCCAGCGCGTTGATGTCCACCGGGCCGGCGGCGGCAGAATCCGCCGACAGGTGGGGTATATCGGCGGGGGGAACGGGAGCGGCGGCGGCCAACGGCAAACAACGCCGGATGGCCTGCTGCAATTCTTCCAGCCGAACCGGTTTGCTCACGTAATCGTTCATGCCCACCGCCAAACATTTTTCCCGGTCGCCCTGCATGGCATTGGCCGTCATGGCAATAATATGGGGCTGGCGGATAAGCGGCCACTGCCGGCGGATAATTTGGGTGGCCTCCAGCCCATCCATTTCGGGCATTTGCACATCCATTAACACCACATCATACGTTTGGCGCATAAGCGCCTCTAAAACTTCAAGGCCGTTGGCGGCCACATCAGCCCGATAGCCCAACCGTTCCAAAATACGCAGCGCCACTTTTTGGTTGATGGCGTTATCTTCGGCCAGCAAAACTTTTAACGGCGGGGTTATTTCTACCTGGATGGTTACTTCCGGGGGCAAAACCGGTTGCGCCGATTGGCCGGTAATGGCCTGAAGCAAAGCGGCGTAAAGTTGGGCCGGTTTGACAGGTTTGGTTAAATGCAGGCTAAGCCGGTTTGTCTTTTCGGCGCGTTTGCCTAACGATACCACCCCAAGCACCGGCAAGCCCAGCGCGCCGGCCCGCTCCCGGATTTCTACCGCCAGCGGCAGTTCCGTTGCCCCAAGAATTACCAGATCAAACGGGCCGTTGTTTGTGAGTTGGCGCAAGGCATCGGGGCTGATGGCGGCGGTTGTAACCTGTATGCCCCAACCCGCCGTGTAACGCTCCAAAATCATCCGGTGGGTAGGGTTGTTTTCTATAATTAAAAGACGCCGGTGGGCCAATTCTGGCTGTTCCGCGTTGAGATAGGGGCGCAATGGCTCGTTAACCGCTTCGGCGACCACGGTAAAGCTAAAGGTAGACCCCTGCCCTTCCTGGCTGTCAACCCACATGCTGCCGCCCATCATCTCGGCAAGGCTTTTGCTGATGGCCAACCCCAGGCCGGTGCCGCCGTAACGGCGCGTGGTTGAGGCATCAACCTGGCTAAAAGAGCGGAACAGGCGGTTTAATTTATCAGCGGGAATGCCGATGCCGGTATCTTTAACCGCAAATTCCAGCAGATACCAGTTATCGGTCAGGCTTTGGCCGGTAACGGAAAGCATAATTTCGCCGGTGTCGGTAAATTTTACGGCGTTGTTCAACAAATTAACCAGAATTTGCCGCAACCGGGTAACATCTTTATTAAAAGCGGTGGGCAGTTGCGTATCCAGCCAGTAGCCCAGTTCCAGCCCTTTGACGGCGGCAGCGGCGGCAATCAAATCCAGCGAGTCCTCAACACAATCGCGCAGGTTAAAAGGATGGTTTTCCAGTTCCAGCTTGTTGGCTTCGATTTTGGAGAAGTCGAGGATATCGTTGATGATGGTGAGCAGCGTGTCGCCGCTGGTGCGAATGGTTTCGGCAAAGTCGCGCTGGTCGGTATTGAGCGGCGTATCGAGCAGCAAGCCGGTCATGCCAATTACGGCGTTCATGGGCGTTCTGATTTCGTGGCTCATGTTAGCCAAAAATTCGCTTTTGGCTTTGTTGGCGGCTTCGGCGGCTTCTTTAGCCTGGCGTAATTCCCGCTCTACCCGCTTACGCTCATCAATTTGTTTTTCGAGTTCGCCGGTGTAACGGCGCAACTCGTTGTAAAGGCGGGCGTTTTTTATGGCTATCCCGGCCTGGTCAGCAAAGGCGCACAAACGTTCAGCCAGAGAAACCGAAAAGGTGTTGGGGCTGGCGCTATCTAAATTTAAAAAGCCAATCACCTGGCCATCCAAAATGATGGGAGCCGCGGCGTGCGACCGAATCCAGGAAGTGGAGGGGATTTCAATCCAGTTGGGGTCGGAGAGGGTATCAACTACCACCACCGGTTTTTGGGTTTGAACAATCTGGTTAAAGTTAGTTAACTGGGCTACTTCAAAGCGAATTTGCTCAATTTCGGCGGCAATACCTACATCACTGTAACCCCGGTGGCGCACCACCCGGGCAACGCCGTCTTCAATCAGCATAATATTCACCACATCCGCCGAAACCACCCGGTCAACATTGGCCAGAATGCGGTCAAGCACCTCATCAAAATCCAGAGTAGCCGTTAACGCCGCCGAAGTAAGCTGCAAGGCTTCAACCAGAACGCGCTGTTCGTGTTCGGCAATTTCTACTTGCCGTAACTCCGAAATGTTGCGCGCAATCGCCATTACCTGGTTATCGGGCATAGGCAACAGGCGGGCCTCAAAATCCTTGTGCTGGCCGCCAATTTCCAGCGAATACTGAATAGCCACCAGTTGGCCGGTTTGCAACACCTGGGCAATGGTTTGGTGGTACAGTTCGGCTACGGGCGCGGGCAACACCTCGCGCACGCGATTGCCCAATATTTTGTGAGGCGGCATATACATATCCTGCCGGTAGCCACCCCAACAATCCAAATAAACACCGTCGGCATCCAATTTAAAGTAAAGGTCGGGAAAGGCATCAACTATGGATTGCAATTCCAGGGCAATTTGGCGTTGGGTTAAAAACAGGCGGGCATTCTCAATGATAATCGCGGTGTGGTTGGCAATAGCCAGCATTAAGTCTTCATCGCGCGGGGTAAAATTGGGTTCGTCGGGGCGGTTAATGGCGGTAATAGTGCCAATGGTTCTATCAAGATGGCGCAGCGGCACCACCAAAATAGCGCCGCAGTTGGTCTCGACGCGGCGATGTTGGACTTCGGGGCTTTCACGCGGATCCGGCTGGTTTTTTAACGAGAGCGCCGGTTTTAAGTTGCGCAACACCCAACCGCTCAATCCATCCCATAGTTCGACAAATGGAATTGTGGTAAGGATGTTATCGGAGCCAGGGCCACCTTTAATAAAATCGTAAATGATTTGATTTTCCAAATCAAAGGTGATCAGCGCCACCCGGTCAGCGGGCAAAACGGCAGCAATCTGATTAACCACTGCCTGCAACATATTGGGCAACGTGCCCACATACTGCAACAAATCGCTGAGTTGGTGCAGGGTTTGAATGCCGTGAAGAGCGCGTTGCAGCTCTTTGTTTTGGCGCAAGACAATGCGCTCGTTCTCGCGGATGATGGCTTCGAGCTGCTTTTGCTTGCGCCCGGCAAAGTAGGCAAACAACCCCAGCCAAAAAGGCGCGGTGTCAATAATCCACAGCAGCGGGTTGGTGTGTTGCACCTGCCCCAGCGCCGCCGGGTTTACTCCACCGGCAGCAAAATACGCCGCCAGCAACGTGCCCGCTAACGGGAACAAGGCTCCAAACAGCCCGCCCAATACCGCGTAATAGCTGGCCGGCGATTTTTTTAGCCAATCACGCACCGGATGCGCTCCTTTGCAAGCTCAACATCAGCCTAAGACTTTTTTATTGTGACACAAATTAAGTATTAGCGCCACTTCTAAATATAGAAAATATTTCTTTTATTTTAAGAGGCGGACAGCCAAAATTCAAGATTTAAGGCTGGCTGTGTGATTTCAGCCGCTGGTTTAGCCTGTGTTATAATGGGGCCATGCAAAACATTCACATCGGTTTAAACGCCCATCTACTCTCGTTGAGCCAATCTTACCGGGGAGCCGGCATTAGCTGGTACATCATCAACCTGCTTAAAAACCTGGCCCCAAATTCGCCGGAGCAGTTTAAATACAGCGCCTTTTTAGCCGATCGGGCTTTTGCCGGGCAAGCCGCCGGCCTCCGGCTGAATTTTAGCCGGTTGCCCACGCAGCGCCCGGTGGTGCGGATTTTTTGGGAACAGGTGGTGCAGCCACTGGCCCTGCGTCAAGCCGGGGTGGATTTGCTACACGCGCTGGCCTTTGTGGCTCCGACGGTTGCGCCCTGCCCGTATGTGGTTACGGTGTACGATCTCAGCTTTGAACGGTACCCGGAGGCGTTTCGCCCGTTTAACCGCTGGTATTTGCATAATTTTACCCGCCACACGGTTAAACACGCCCAGGCCATCATTACCATTTCAGAAAGCACCCGCCGGGATGTCATCAATTTTATGGCCGCGCCGCCGGAACGGGTGCACACCATCTACTGCGGCGTTGACGCCGGTTTTAAGCCGCTGCCGCCCGCCCAAATTGATGCCTTTAAATCAGCCCGGCAATTGCCCGCCCAATTTGTGCTGTTTTTGGGCACGCTGGAGCCGCGCAAAAACATAGACGGCCTGATTTTAGCCTACGCCCACTGGCGCAACCAGCAGCCGGCGGCTCCGCCATTAGTTGTAGCCGGCGGCAAGGGATGGTATTATCAGCACATATTCAACCTGGTAGAATCGCTCAACCTCACCGAGTTTGTGCGGTTTCCGGGGTACGTGCCGCAAGAAGAATTGCCGCTGTGGTATAATGCGGCCACCATGTTTGTGTACCCGTCTCATTTTGAAGGATTTGGCCTGCCCGTGCTCGAAGCGATGGCCTGCGGCACGCCGGTTATCACCAGCACGGCGTCGTCGCTGCCAGAAGTGGCCGGTAACGCCGCCCGGCTGGTAAACCCCGCCAATCCCCACGAGTTGGCCGCCGCCATGGCCCAGGTTTTTAGCCGGCCGGATTTACAACGCGAAATGTCGGCGCGGGGGCTGGCCCAGGCCGCCCAATTTAGCTGGCAAACCACAGCCCAAAAAACGGTAGCGCTTTATCAAAAGGTTTCAACAGCCAGATGAAACGGTTTGAAATTCTGTTCAGCAACCAGCGGGTCGCCTCTACAGTTTGGGTTTTGGTTGATGTTATTTTAATCAACCTGTCCTTTGTGCTGGCTTACTGGGTGCGTTATCGCCTGCAACTGTTCCGCGCCGTAGACCCCGCCTTTGACACGCCCTATTACGTGTACCTGCCGTTTGTGTTTTTGTTCACCGCGCTGCTGATTATTGTGTACCGCCAGCACGGCGTGTACCGGCTGCGCCGGCAGGTTTCGTGGATTGATGAAATTTACGGCATTATTCAGGGTACCGCCACCGGCACCATCATCACCATTGTTTTGATTTTTTTGTACCGGCCCGCCTTTTACTCGCGGATTATTTTTATTTACACCGGCATTATCGCCGTATTCTTTTTGGGCCTGAGCCGGCTGGTAAAAGTGCTGTTACTGCGCCGAATGCGCCGACAGGGTATTGGCATTCGGCGGGTGCTGATTGTGGGCGCGGGCGAGGTGGCCCGCACCGTAATGCGGGTAGCCGTGGCCAACCCGGAATACGGTTTTCACATTGTGGGCTTTTTAGATGACCATCCCGCCAAGGTAGAAACCAACATTGGCCGCTTTAAAGCGCTGGGCAAAGTGGACACTCTGGTTGAAGTGGTGGAGCAAAATAAAATTGACGAGGTAATCATTACCCTGCCGTGGCAGTACCACCGCCGGATTATGACCATTATGAACCTGTGCGAACGCCAGGGGGTACGCGCCCGGATTGTGCCCGACCTGTTTCAAATGCGCATCAGCCAGATGCACATTGATGAGTTTGGCGGCGTGCCCATGATTGGCATCCGCGAAACCGGCATCGGCGGGCTGGGGCAGTTTATCAAACGCAGCATTGATGTGGTGATGGCCAGTTTGGGGCTGATTGTTCTTTCGCCGCTGATGGGACTGCTGGCGCTGGCCATCAAGCTGGAATCGCCGGGGCCGGTGCTGTTTGAGCAGGAACGGGTGGGCAAAAACGGGCGGCTGTTCACTCTGTACAAATTCCGCTCAATGGTCAAAGGGGCTGACGCGCAAAAAAAGGAGCTGCTGGCGCTCAACGAAGCCGATGGGCCGTTGTTTAAAATTAAAAACGATCCGCGCATTACCCGCATTGGCAAGCTCATCCGCCGGCTCAGTATTGACGAGTTTCCCCAACTGTACAACGTGCTCATTGGCGATATGAGCCTGATTGGCCCGCGCCCGCCCATCCCCGCCGAAGTGGAACAGTATCAGGAATGGCACAAACGCCGCCTAGAAATAGCGCCCGGCCTCACCGGGCTATCGCAGGTGAGCGGGCGCTCTGAACTAACGTTTGATGAAACTGCCCTGCTGGATATTTACTACATCGAACACTGGTCGCCGGGGCTGGATACCAAAATCATACTGCAAACCATCCCCAGGGTTTTATTTGGGCACGGCGCGTATTAAAATTCGTCGCTTTCCGGCGGAGCCAGATTAGGCATAGGGCCGGTCTGCGCTTCGGGCTGGCCAACGCCCACCATATACAGGCGATGGTCAATCTGGTACAACAGCAAATCGGCGCGGTAAGCCAAATCGCCCACGGCGTTTACGCGCTCGCGGGCATTTTTAACCACCAGCACCCCCAGCGCCCCCATTACCAGCAGCATGCCGCCGCTGCTCACGCAGCACCCCAGGCTGTTTACCAGCACATCTTCCAGAATAATCGAGTTGATGCCAAAGCCCACCAGCGCCAAAAACACCCCGCCAATCACCACCATCATCAACGCCCGGTCGCGGCTGACATCGCCGGTAATGGCGCGCGGCACATCCTCGGTGAACGGCCCTTTTAACAGGGCGCGCGCCTCGGCGCGGAGTTCGTTAAACTGGGCGTTATATTCGGGCCGGCGCAAATCGGCGGGCATGGCGGCAATCAGCGCCTTAAAATCGGCAATGGATTTTCGCAAATTTCTTAGCTGACTCAATTCGTCAGGCGTGTAAGCACTCATAAAAAAGTATACCTCTAACCTCGGATTAAAAACTAACGAGGCATTATAACAACACCGGAGTAATGCGCCAAATTTAAGGGCTGCCGGGCTAATGGCGATGGTTTCTTTTTGCCCAAAGCGTGTGCTATAATAGCCCGGTTTTATTAAAGGAGAACTATGACCACCTTTTCTTTTGAGCTACTCTGCCAGGACGAACACAGCCACGCCCGGGCCGGCGTTATCCACACCCCCCACGGCGATATCCCCACCCCGGTTTTTGCGCCGGTGGGCACACAGGCCACCGTCAAAACCCTCACTCCCGCCGATTTGCGCGAACTGGACGCCCGGCTGATTTTGGGCAACACCTATCACCTGTACCTGCGGCCCGGCGCCGAACTGATTGCCGATTTTGGCGGCCTGCACCAATTTATGCGGTGGGACGGCCCCATCCTCACCGATTCGGGCGGCTTTCAGGTTTTCAGCCTGAAGGGGCTGCGTCAAATTGATGAAGATGGCGTTACCTTCCGCTCGCATCTGGATGGCTCCAAGCACCGCTTTACCCCGGAGCGCGTCATCCAGATTGAGGAGCAACTGGGCGCAGACATTATTATGGCCTTTGATGAATGCCCGCCGCCCACCGATTACGCCTACAACATCAAGGCGCTCAACCGCACCCACCGCTGGGCCGAACGCTGTTTGGCCGCCCAACGCCGCTCTGACCAGGCCCTATACGGCATTGTGCAGGGCGGCATCTTCCCCGATTTGCGGCAGCAAAGCGCCGAATTTTTGGCCGGGCTGGATTTTCCGGGTTACGGCATTGGCGGGTTGAGCGTGGGCGAAACCAAAGCTCAAATGCACGCCGCGCTGGAAGTGATGCACCCCATTTTGCCGCGCCACAAACCGCGCTACCTCATGGGCGTGGGCAGCCCGGAAGACCTGTTTGAATGCGTGGCGCGGGGCGTGGATCAGTTTGATTGCGTGCTGCCCACCCGCATTGCCCGCAACGGCGCGGTATTTACCCACAGCGGGCGGGTTAACCTGCGCAACGCCCGTTTTGCCACCGATAAAAACCCCATCGAGCCGGAATGCCAGTGTTACACCTGCCGCAATTTTAGCCTGGCTTATCTGCGGCACCTGTTTATTGCCAAAGAAACGCTGGCGCTGCGGCTGGCCACGCTCCACAACCTGCATTTTATGCTCGAAACCATCCGCCGCATCCGGCAGGCCATTTTTGATGGCACCTTTAGCCAGTTCAAAACCGATTTTCTGGCCAACTACCGCGCCATCCCCGAAGAGCAACGCGGCCAGCGGCGGCTTCACCAAAACTGATTTTTAACATAAAAGGACATATCGCTATGAATCTATTTCAAGCTCTAATTTTGGGGATTGTGCAGGGCCTCACCGAATACATCCCGGTGTCGAGTTCAGCCCATTTGGTGTTGGTGCCGTGGCTGCTGGGCTGGCAACCGGCCAGCTTTCAATTTGAAATTTTGGTGCAATGGGGCACGCTGGTCGGGGTGTTTATCTTTTTCTGGCAGGATATTATCAGCATTGCCACCGCCGTGGTGCGAGGCGCGGTGCAACGGCAACCGCTGGCCACCTTTGAGGCCAAACTGGGCTGGCTGGTGGTGGTAGCGACCATTCCGGCGGTGGTGCTGGGGCTGCTGTTTAAAAAATATTTCGAGGCGTTTGCCGGCCAGCCAATTTATGTGGGCGTTTTAATCGGGCTGGCGTCAATTCTGTTGATTGCCGCCGAGTATTTTGGCTCACGCCGCCGCGATTTGCCCAGCCTGGGCTGGCTGGATGCCGTTGTTATTGGCTTTTGGCAGGTGTTGGCCATGCTGCCCGGCGTCAGCCGTTCCGGGGCCACCATGACCGGCGGCATGCTGCGAGGCTTTAACCGCCCCGCGGCGGCCCGGTTTAGCTTTTTGCTCTCCATTCCAGCGTTGGCCGGGGCCGGAGTCATCGCTTTAAAGGATTTGCTGGAATCCGGCATGCTTATGGCCGAGTTGCCGGCGCTGCTGGTGGGCTTTATCGCCGCGGCCATTTCCGGGTATTTTTGTATTCGCTGGCTGCTGGGCTACCTGCAAGGGCACTCGTTTTACGCTTTTGCCGCCTATCGCGTGGCGTTGAGCGCCCTGGTGATTATTGTGGCTCTTGTCCGGGGTTAATCCGGTGAAATGGCTGCCGGTGATTGGCCTGTTGTGGCTGCTGGCGGGCTGCGCTCCTGCCGCCGCGACCACCACTCCGCCCGCGCCTGTATTTTTAAAGGCCGCCGGCTCAACCAGCGTTGCCCCGTTAATGCAGGATTTGGCCGCCGCGTACACCCAGGCTAATCCCCAGTTTAATCTTGAGGTGCAAGGCGGCGGCTCGGAGTTTGGCCGGCGGTTGGTAGCTGCCAGCCAGGTTGATTTTGGGCTGGCAGCCGGGCCGGTTGAGCCGCCCGCCGCCGGGTTGCGCCGGATGCCGCTGGCCCGCGACGCCATCGCGATTATCACCCATCCCAGTAACCCCATAGCCGGGCTGTCCATGCCGGAACTGCGGAATATTTTCAGCGGGCAAATTCTCAACTGGCAGGCCGTGGCCGGCCCGGCGCTGGATATTCAGGTGGTCAGCCGCGAGGCCGGTTCTGGCACCCGCGCCGTGTTTGAGGCCGCCGTGATGGGGCCGCAGCCGGTTACGCCCAACGCCGTGGTGCTGCCCGGCAGCCAGGCCGTGGTGGATTACGTGGCCAAAAATCCCAATGCGGTGGGCTATGTTTCTTTTGTATTGGCCGAGCCGGGCCGGGTGCATGCGGTTCCGGTTGAAGGTGTGTTACCGGAACTGGCGGCCATCAACGCGGGCAGCTACCCCATTCTGCGCGAGTTGGCCGTGCTGGTAGCCGTTCCCGAATCGCCGGCGGTGAGCGATTTTTTGGCGTTTGGGCAAAGCCCGGCGGGCCAGCAGATTATCAGCCGGCGCTGGGGTAAAATCCCGCTCCGGTGAATTACAACCAGGGGTTACTGGCCCGTTCGCGGCCAATGGTGGTGATTGGCCCGTGGCCGGAACAAACCGTGGTGGCGTCGGGCAGGATCATCAGCTTTTCATTGATGGAGGCCATCAGCGCTTCGTAATCGCCGCCGGGCAGGTCGGTGCGGCCAATGCCGCCGGCAAACAGCACATCGCCATCAAAAATAATGCCTTCGGCCCGCTCGTAAAAGCTAACGTGGCCCGGTGTGTGGCCCGGCGTAAACAAAACTTCCAGCGCGTGGTTGCCAAATTTAATCATGTCGCCTTCGGCCAGTTCAATATCCGGGGCCGGGCTGTCGGGCGCGTCCAGCCCAAACATGGCCGCGTTGCCCTTTTGCCGTAGCAACGGCAAATCAAGCGGATGCAGCGCCAGCGGCGCGCCGGTGGCCATCACCACAGCGGCGTTGGCCATAATGTGGTCAAAATGAGCGTGGGTGTTCAGCACGTATTTTACCGTTAAATTGGCCGCCTTTACCTCGGCCAAAATCCGCGTTGGCTCGTCGCCGGGATCAATCACCACCGCCGCGCGAGTTTCTTCGCAGCCCACCAGGTAACAATTGGTTTGGATAACGCCCACCGGCAATTGTTTTACAATCATCTCCCCCCTCCGTTTTAGGGCCTAAATACCTATTGTATTAGACAAGCCCACTGTGCTATGTTATATTATCTGCGTTTATGTTAGCTGTTCCTTAAAAAAGGTAAAATTCTAACCTTGCCGGAGTTGTTGGCGGCAAAATTAGGATTTTGCCTTTTTTATTACAGCGAACGCTTTCGCTTTATATAGTAGCATAGTTATTAACATTGCTAAAATGAAATACAGTGGATTGCCGCAATTTCAATACATCCTGTTCGACCTGGACGAAACGCTTTACCCCACCGAATCCGGCTTGATGCAAGCAATCGGCGAGCGCATTCAGTTATTTATGACCCAAAAGGTGGGGATTCCCGCCGATGATGTGCCGTTGCTGCGGCGCGCTTACTACCAAAAATACGGCACGGCCCTGCGCGGGTTGATGATTGACTACCACATTGACCCCGTGGAGTTTATGTACTTTGTTCACGATGTGAACCCGGCTGATTTTTTTGGAGCCAGCCCGCCCCTCGACCGGATGCTACACAACTTGCCCATCAAAAAAGTGATTTTTACCAACTCCGATGTGGCGCACAGCGAGCGAGTGCTCAACACGCTCAAGGTGCGGCCTCATTTTGACCTGATTATTGACGCCCGGCGGCTAAATTACGCCACCAAACCCGATCCAATGGCTTATCATCAAATATTGGGCATTCTCAACACGCCCGGTTGCAGTTGCATTATGATTGACGACAAACCGCGCAACCTCATCCCGGCCAAAAACCTGGGCATGACCACCATTCTGGTGGGCCTGGGCGCATCGAGCGCCGTTGATTACAGCGTGCCCACCATATTTCACGTTGAAGCCATTATTAAAAACCTGTTACCCCTGGAGAGATAATCTGAACCCCATTACCGAAACCACCTTTCACGTGCGCTACGCCGAAACCGACAAAATGGGCATTGTGCACCACGCCGCCTATGTGGTGTGGCTCGAAGAGGGCCGCAGCCATTGGCTCCGCGCCAACGGCAGTTCATACGCCAATTTTGAGGCCGATGGCGTGGCATTGGCCGTATCGGATTTGCGCGTTAGATATATTCAGGCCGCCCGGTACGACCAGCTTGTGACCGCGCGCTGCTGGGTAGAAGAAGTAAAAAGCCGAAAAATGATTTTTGGCTACCAAATTCTTGATGCCGCCACCGGCCAACTACTGGCCGAAGCCCAAACCCACCACATTTGCGTTGACCGCGCGGGCCAGGTTACAAAAATTCCCGACTCGTGGCGAACCTTTTTAAGCCAGGGCCTCAAGCCCGCCCCTTAACCCCGGCTTGCCGGGTTTTTTATTGTTCACAACAAGGACACCTAAAAAATGACTGCCCATCTTGTAAAAAGTACCGGCCTTGCCCCGCACCAGATCGAACAAATTGGCCAACTGGCCCAAACCTGTAATGCTTTTGAAAATTTGACCATGAAGCTCAACTGGAGCTGGTTAAATAACCGCCCCATTGATGAAACCAACGATTTTTTATACACCGTCAACGGCGAATTGGCTGGCTACCTGGCGCTGTACATTTTTACCCAAAGCGAAGCCGAAGTCAGCGTTATGGTTCACCCCAACTTTCGGCGGCAGGGCATCTTTAAAAAGCTGCTAACCGCCGCCCGCGCCGAAGTAGCCCAACGCGGCATCCCCGATTTGCTGTTTATTTGCGAACAAGCCTCGCCGGCTGGGGCTGCCGCCATGCACGCCACTGGCAGCGTTTACGAATTTTCAGAATACCGCATGGATTTGCGCGCCGCCGTTCCACCTTTTCCCACGGCGGCCAACCTTAACCTGCGACCCGCCCAACTTGATGATATCCCCATTATGGCGCAACTGGATTACCTTTGTTTTAATATGCCGGTTGAAAAAACCATCATCCAGTTGGAACAGGAAATTACCAACGGGCGACGCAAAACGGCGCTGGTAGCCACCATTGATAACACCGTGATTGGCAAACTCAATGTGCTGCACGTTGGGCCGGAAGATGTTTACATTGGGGCGTTTTGCCTGCGGCCCGAATATCGCGGCCTGGGCTACGGCAAAACCATCCTCTCGCGCACGGTAGCCGAGTTGCAGGCAATGGGCCACCGGCGCATCTCGCTGGAGGTTGCCACCAGCAACAGCAACGCCCTGCTGGTGTATCAGCGCTGCGGGTTTGAAACCACCACCGGCTACGATTATTACCGGTTGCCGGCGCTTTCATAACCACCGGGCTGATAATGTCTCATTATAATTTTGTGGTACAATAGAGCCACTATTTTCCTCTATTTATCAAATGTGCGCCCAATTTATGCAACTTATCCGCCTAAATCCTGTACCCAAAATGTATTTGGCCACCGGAATTATAATTGCGGTGTTGTTACTGTTGGGAGGCAATGTTGCCCGCGCGCAAGAGCCGGTGCCTCAATTTGAACACCTCACCCTGGATAACGGACTGTCGGACAACACCGTGTATTCTATGGTGCAGGATCAAACCGGATTTTTGTGGTTTGGCACGCAAAACGGCCTGAACAAATACAACGGCTACAGTTTTACCGTTTTTAAAAACAATCCCTACAACCTTAACAGCGTTTCTAACGATAACGCCGGCAATATTTATATTGACCACGCCGGCATCATCTGGATTGGCACCTGGGGCGGCGGGCTGGATCGGCTGGACCCGCGCACCGGCCAATTTACCAACTACCACAACCACCCCGATATTCCCACCAGCCTCAGCAGCGACCGGGTGCAAACCATCTTTCAGGATTCGCGGGGCACGGTGTGGGTCGGCACATCGGGCGGCGGGCTAAACCGGCTGGATGCCGGCACCGGCCAGTTTACCCGGTTTCAGCACAGTTCCAACAACCCCGCCAGCCTCAGCAATGACCGCATCTGGCGGATGGATGAAGACCGCCAGGGCAACCTGTGGGTTGCCACCAGCGACGGGCTAAACAAGTTTGACCCCGCCACCCAAACCTTTACAACCTACCGCAACAACCCAAAAGATGCCGCCAGCCTCAGCCATAATTTAATCCGCACCCTGTACATTGATCGCTCCGGCGTGCTGTGGGTGGGCGCAGAAAAAGGACTAAACCGGTTTGACCCCGCCAGCCAAACCTTTAAAACCTACTTTCACCGGCCCGATGTTGCCACCAGCCTCAGCGATGACACCATCAACGCCATTTACGAGGACACCACCGGCCGTTTTTGGATTGGCACGCGCAGCGGCGGCCTCAATTTAATGAACCGCGCCACCGGCGAATTTACGCATTACGTTAACGACCCGCTCGACGCCAACAGCCTCAGTTACAACGATATTCGCTACATTATGGAAGACAGCGCGGGTGTGGTTTGGTTTGCCACCCGGGGCGGCGGCGTGGATAAACTGGTGCCCACCTCCGGGCAGTTTATCCACTACGCCGGTATGCCCGGCAACCCCAACGCCGTTATCAACAACGAAGTCCGCGCCATTTATCAGGATGATGACGGCACGCTCTGGCTGGGCAGCAAAAGCAACGGGTTAAACCTTTACAACCCCAAAACCGGGCAGTATTCGGCGTTTGTCAACAACCCCGATAACCCCAACAGCCTCAGCAGCAACGATGTGTACGCCATCCACAAGGATTCGCAGGGCGTTTATTGGCTGGGCACCGCCGGCGGCGGTTTAAACGCCTACAACCCGCTCACCGGCCAGTTTACTCATTACCGCGCCAATCCCGACGACCCCACCGCCCTGGCCGCGCAAGACGTTAACACCGTTTTTGAAGACAACACCGGCAAATTGTGGATTGGAACCAAAGGCGGCGGCCTAAGCCGCTTTGACCGCGACACTAGCCAGTTTACCAACTACCGGAACACCCCCGACGATCCCACCAGCCTCAGCAATGACGATGTGTACGCCATCTATCAGGATCAAACCAAAGTGCTGTGGATTGGCACCTATGGCGGCGGCCTGAATAGGTTTAATCCGGCCACCGGTCAGTTTGTGCGCTTTCAGCACAACCCCGAAGACCCAACTAGCCTCAGTGATAACAACATTTACAGCATTTACCAATCCGCCGATGGCGCGCTGTGGGTGGCAACGGCCAACGGTGGGCTGAACAAGTTTGACCCCGCCACCGGCCACGCCGAACATTTTACCCAGGAAAGTGGGCTGGCCAGCGATGTGGTGTACAGCATCCTCCCCGATACCGCCGGTAATTCGTGGCTCAGCACCAACAAAGGCATTTCAAAATTCAACCCCAAAGAAAATCGCTTTGTAAATTACGACTCTGCCGATGGCCTGAAACGGGTCATCTACCGCGAAGAAGCCGCGTTTCTGGGCCGCGATGGTGCGCTCTTTTTTGGCGGCATCAACGGGTTAACCAAATTTTACCCGGCCAACATCACCGAAAACGCCCACGTGCCGCCGGTGGTACTGACCGGCTTTAATCTGTTTAACCAGCCCGCCCCGCTGGAAACGCTGCCCGAACAAACCGCCAACATTCAGCTTTCGTACCGCCAAAACGTGCTTTCGTTTGATTTTGCCGCGCTCGACTTTGTGGCCCCCGAAAAAAACCGATACGCCTACAAGCTGGAAGGGTTTGATGCCGACTGGATTTACTCCGGCTCGCGCACGTTTGCCGCCTACACCAACCTCGATGCCGGCCAGTACACCTTTTTGGTCAAAGGGGCCAACAATGCCGGTGTCTGGAACGATGCCGGGGTAACGGTGCAGGTGGTGATTACCCCGCCCTTCTGGGAAACCTGGTGGTTCCGTACCCTGGTGGTCATCAGCGTGCTGGCCATCGGCTTTGGCGTGTACAACACGCGGGTGCGAACCATCCAGCATCACCGCAAATTGCTCAAAAAACAGGTGGCCCAACGCACCGCCGACCTGCTCGAAGCCAACCAGCACCTGCAAGAAGTAACCACCCGGCTGCAAAACGAACTGGCGCTGGCCCAAAAAATTCAAAAGGGACTTTTGCCGCCGCCCCGCCCCATCTGGTCTGGCCCGGAGGTGGTGTGCTACAGCCAGCCGGCTCTGGAAGTGGGCGGCGATTTTTACGATTATTACGCCTTTGGCCTGCTGGAAGCCACCGGCAGCCCGCAGCGGTTTGCCGTAATTGTCGGTGATGTTTCCGGCAAAGGTATGCCCGCCGCCCTGCTGATGGCCGTGAGTTTGGGGTCGCTGCAATCCATTATCAGCCAATCCCCCAAAAAAGAAGACCTGCTCAACCAGCTTGATACCACCTTAAAACCCTACAGCCAAACCACCAACCAAAACTGCGCCCTGTGTTACGTCGAAGTCAACCAGAACACGCTCAGCGTCATCAACGCTGGCGGGATGCCGCCACTCATCCGGCACACCGGTGGCGCTACCGGCTGGCTCGATGCCGTGGGGTTGCCGTTGGGCGTAACCCTGGAACGCAAGCCCAACTACCGCGACGCCACGGTTAACGTGACTATTCGGACGGGTGACATCATTGTTTTGGTGAGCGATGGCGTGGTTGAGGCTATGGCATCCACCGGCGAAATGTTTGGCTTTGAGCGGCTGGAAAAAACCGTGGCCGGCGGCCCCAACCACAGCGCCGAGCACATGCTCAACCACGTCAAAAGCGCCGTGCATAGTTTTGTGGGAGCAATCCCCCCTCACGACGACCTGACCATTGTGGTGCTAAAAATCTAAGCCAATTTTCCTGGTACAATCTGATTTAACGCGAATACCGTGAATGAACGAATAGCCCGACACTGAGAATTCGTGATATTCGCCCAATTTGATTTATTCGCGTTAAGGCGTTTGCAGTTTATATCTGGCGCTGAAAACAAAAAAGCGACATCACCTAAAAGTGATGTCGCTTTTGTTATTTGTGCTGTTCGGCAGGATGGATCAGGCCGGCAACGGAGCCGCCGAGGGCGGAATAACCTGTGGTGGCGATGAATCTTCCGACGAAGCGGCGTCGCCCGTTACCGGACGCGCCTCGGAGGTAGAAACCGCGCCTTTGGGCGGCTTGGGCAAACCCTGCATCAGCGCGGCAAACTCTTCGGCGTCCAGCGTTTCCGCTTCCATCAACCGTTCCGCAATTAGATGCAGCAGGTCAATATTATCTTTTAAAATTTGCAGCGCCCGCTGGTGCGCCTCGTCCACAAA
Source organism: uncultured Caldilineaceae bacterium (assembly GCA_964517605.1). Classification (GTDB taxonomy): domain Bacteria; phylum Chloroflexota; class Anaerolineae; order 4572-78; family J111; genus J095. The sequence goes on from CAZFCE010000017.1 coordinate 70,873, forward strand.
ACGGCGCACTTCAAAATCAATCTGTTCGGCTACCTCTTCACTGTAGTTGCGCTGTTCGCTGAGTTGGCGGCCCAGAAAAATCAGTTCCTCTTTATCGCCAAAAGTGATCGGCCCCAGTTTTTTGCTCATTCCAAACTGAGTGACCATCGCCCTGGCCATGCGGGTAATACTTTCCAGATCGCCGCTGGCTCCGGTGGTAACGTTGGCAAAGATAATCTCTTCGGCGGCCCGGCCCCCCATTGTTACCGCCAGCCGCGCCTTAAACTCAGCAACGCTCACCAACGTGCTGTCGTCTTCGGGCAAAAACAGGGTAAACCCGCCCGCCGCACCACGCGCCACAATGCTCACCTTGTGAACCGGGTCGGCTTCCGGAATTTTGTAGGCTACCAAAGCGTGACCGGCTTCGTGGTAGGCCACAACCTTTTTTTCGGCATCGCTAATCACCCGGCTGCGCCGCTCCGGCCCCAACCGCACCTTTTCAATGGCGTCTTCCAGGTCTTGCATAGCGATTTGCTTTTGGTTGCGCCGCGCCGCCAAAATTGCGCCTTCGTTCACCACGTTTTCCAGGTCGGCCCCGGAAAAACCGATGGTGGCTTTGGCCAGCGGTTCCAAATCAACCGTGGCGGTCATGGGTTTGCCGCGAGCATGCACCTGCAAAATTTTCAGCCGCCCCTGCCAGTCGGGCCGGTCGAGTACCACCCGCCGGTCAAACCGGCCGGGGCGCAGCAGCGCCGGGTCCAAAATATCGGGGCGGTTGGTAGCGGCGATGATAATAATGTTGGTGTCGGTTTCAAAGCCGTCCATCTCCACCAAAATCTGGTTGAGGGTTTGTTCGCGTTCATCGTGGCTGCCGCCCAAACCGGCCCCGCGATGCCGCCCCACGGCATCAATTTCATCAATAAAGATAATGCACGGGCTGTTGCGCTTGGCCTGGTCAAACAAATCGCGCACGCGGCTGGCCCCCACACCCACAAACATCTCCACAAACTCCGAGCCGGAAATACTAAAAAACGGCACGCCGGCCTCGCCGGACACGGCTTTGGCCAGCAACGTTTTGCCGCAACCGGGCGGCCCAACCATCAGCACGCCTTTGGGAATACGCGCCCCCAGCGAGATGAACTTCTCCGGCTCGCGTAAAAATTCAACCACTTCGGCCAGTTCTTGTTTGGATTCTTCGGCTCCGGCCACGTCGTCAAAAGTAACGGTGGGTTTATCACCAGAGAACATGCGGGCCTTGCTTTTGCCAAAGCTGAGCGCCTGGTTATTTGATCCCTGAGCCTGCCGGATCATAAAAAAGATCAACCCGCCAAAAATAAACAGCGGCAAAATGGTAATGGCCAGCGTGCCCCAATCGCTCCACACGCCCGGCGGCACAACCTCAACCTCAACCTTTTTGAGTTCTTCTTCGGTTACGCCCAGTTCCTTGAACGTGTTAAAAATGCTCACGTTGGCTTCTTTGCGGGATTTGGTGTTAACCCGGCTGGCCTGGGTGTATTGAACGGTCACTTCTTCGCCGTCAATTTTTAATTTGGAAACCTCGCCGATTTTTATCTGTTCGGCCACGGCGGTAATGTCAAGCTCGTTGCTGTCCCTGGGACTAGAGAAAAAGCTAAAAATAAGCGCGGCTACCGCCAAAAGAATGAGCAAATATACAATACTATTTTTGAAAAAACCCGAATTCACATTTTCCTCCACGTAGTTACGGTGAAGAGGATATTATACCAAAACAAACCGGATTCGCCAACAAAAACAAAAGCCGTCCCCACGGCTATTGAATTCACCGCACCCGCGCTACATCACCGGGTTTTACCCACCCGCCTTGTAGCACCCGCGCCATCATCCCGGCGTTGCGCCGAACCTGGCCATCTACTTTGGAAGTTACGGCTTTGAGCAATTGCGGGTGCATTTCATTTAACTGAAGGCACGGGTTGCGCACCTCGGTGATTTCCAGCAGCGCCTCGCCAATTTCCAGGTGAGTGCCGGGCGGCAGCGCCATTACCGCAATGCCGTCCACCACAATGTTTTCGCCCAGCATACCGGGGTTAAGCTGAATATCTTGCCGCGCCACCTCGGCCATAATCAAGGTATCGGCCAGCAACACCTGGCGCGCATTAGGCCGGGTAGGGTCTTTTTTGGCTAAATAACGATGCCGCACCAACGGCCCGGCGTGATAATCACCGGTCACGCCGTGGTTTTCTACAAGCTGGATGGCCTCAACCACCAGTTTGGGCAGCCCCGGTTCGGCTTTTTGGCACACCGCCACCACCTGGCCGCGCTTGAGAGAACTTTGCATTAATGTAAAACCTTCCTGTTTACTGAATCACCTGAATTGTTCTGATGATCAACGCCCCCAGATTATCCTGTTGGGCGCGGCCCGGCTCCAGCACCGGCAGCCGGGTGTTGTTGGTTTGCGGGTTGTAAAAACCAACCCGGATTTGATAATTGTCGGCGGGAGTGGTAGCGGGGATGGCCAACTGGTAGGCATCCACCACTACCTGGCCAATTTGCCAGCTTGAAGTTAGCCGGGGATTGGCCTGCGGTTGGGCTTCAACTTTTGAAACAATGCCGCCCTGCGCGGTGGTGAGATAAATAAACACGTTGTAGTTGGCGGCGGGCACGGCCAACGGCTGCCAAAAAAACACCAGCTTGATGGCCTCACCCGGTTTGTATTGCAACCGGGGAATCTCGTAGGCGCTGAGCAAAATTTCGCCGCCAAAGTTGGCTCCCACCGGCGTGCGCGAACCGCTGCTCACCACCAACGTTACCAGCCCGCGGTTGGCCACCACCGATCCCGGCGGCGGGTCTTGCGCTACCACCAGGCCGGGCGCTTCAACGCTCCAGTCCTCGTATTTTTGGGGCACCAAATCCAGTTTTTTAAGCGCCTGCGCGGCCTCATCAAACTGTTTGCCCACCAAATTTGGCACTTCGGCCAGCGGCGGCCCCTGGCTGAGTTGCACGGTGATGGTTGTGCCCCGTTCAACCGCAGAACCCGCCGGCACCGATTGGTTGATAATGGTAAACGCCGGGTAAGTTGGATGCGGCGCTTGCCCGGCAACCGTCATTGACAGGCCCACATTTTCCAGCGTGGTACGCGCCCGCGCCTCTTCAAACCCCACCACATCGGGAACCTGCACCGCCCCGGAACGGTGAGCGTAGGCATCGTACACGGCCACAAACAGCGGCACCAGCCCCAGCACCGCTACAATGGCCGCCAGTCCCAGCATCAGCAGTACAAAATCAATGCCGATGCCGTTACTTCCACCCTTTTTGGGCGCAGCCGGTCGAGGCGGCGGCGGCGCGGCTTTGCCGCCCGGCTGCACCGGCGACCCCACCACCGCCGATATGGGGCCGTGCGGGCTGGTGAGGGTTAGCCCGCCCTGTTTGTACAGAATCAACGCCTCGCGCAGGTGGTCGGCGGTGAGAAACCGCTCGTTGGGGCTTTTGGCCATGGCCGCGTCTATAATGCGGGCCAGCGGTTCGGGGATGCGCGGGTTAATCTTATCAACCGGAATGTGGGCCTCGTACAGTTGCTTGCGGGCCACATCCTGGTCGTCAACGCCTACAAACGGCACGCGGCCCGTGACCATTTCGTACAAAATAATGCCGATGGCGTACACGTCGGTGGCGGGCAGCATCATATCACCCGAAGCCTGCTCCGGGGCAAAATAGGCCGGTGTGCCCCACACCACCTCGTCCGCATCCATTGAGCTTTCACCCAATGCCCGCGCCAGCCCAAAATCTGTTACTTTGGCCTGGTTGGCGGCGGTAATCAAAATATTGCCGGGCTTTAAATCGCCGTGAACCAGCCCGGCCCGGTGTGCCGTGCCTACCGCCGAACAAATTTGAATGGCAAATTCCACGGCCTGCTCCACCGGCAACGCGCCTTGCTCGTTCAGGCGCGTGCGCAAATCGGAGCCGTGAATCCACTCCATTACAATGTAGGGCCGGTTTTGGTATTGGCCAAAATCGTACACGGCCACAATGTAGGCGTTGTTGAGCTTGGCGGCGCTTTGGGCTTCGCGGTGAAAGTTCACCAAAAAGGTGGCATCGCGGGTAAATTGCTCGCGCAACACCTTTACGGCCACCATTCGCCCCAGCGACATATCCTGCGCCTGGTACACTTCGGCCAGGCCGCCTTCGCCAAGTTTTTTAAATAATTGATAACGGTCATTAAAAACTACGGGTAGCTGCATAGTCGCGGCTCACTCAATTAAGATTGCCTCTATTTTAACCTACTTCAGCCCCACAACCAAACTTAAAGTTTTGACATAGAGCCGTTTTTTTCTACAATTCCGGTTTAATAATCCGATTGTGAATGGACGCCAATGGTCACTCAACCCTCAATTTATTTAGATCACGCCGCTTCAACGCCCACCGCGCCGCCGGTGGTCGAAGCGATGCTGCCCTATTTTAACCAGATTTACGGCAACGCCTCCGGGTTGCACCGGCAGGCTCGCGCCAGCGCCCAGGCGTTGGATAACGCCCGCCAGCGCGTGGCGGCGGTGCTGGGCTGCCTGCCCAAAGAGGTGGTGTTTACCGCCTGCGGCACCGAAAGCGACAACATTGCCATTCGCGGGGTGGCCTGGGCGCAAAAACTGGCCGGCAAAGGGCATCACCTGATTACCACGCCGGTTGAGCACCACGCCGTAAGCCACACCTTTGACCAGTTGTGCGATAAATTTGGCTTTGAGCAAACCGTGGTGCCGGTTGACCGCTTTGGCGTGGTTAACCCCGCCGCTATTGAAGCCGCCATTCGGCCCGATACGGTGCTGATTAGCGTGATGTACGCCAACAACGAGGTCGGGTCGGTGCAGCCGGTTGCCGAAATCGGCGCCATCGCCCGGGCCAAGGGCATCGCCCTGCACACCGATGCGGTGCAGGCGGCGGCCAGCCTGCCGCTTAAAGTTGATGAGTTGCAGGTGGATTTGCTGGCCATTTCGGGCCACAAAATTTATGCGCCCAAAGGCGTCGGCCTGTTGTACGTGCGCCACAACACGCCGCTGCTGCCGTCGCTTACCGGCGGTGGCCACGAAAACAAACGGCGGCCCGGCACCGAGAACATCCCGTATATTGTGGGGCTGGCCACCGCGCTGGAACTGGTTGAGACCGACCGCGCCGCCGAAAATGCGCGGCTCACCGCCCTGCGCGATACGTTGATTGCGGGCGTGCTGGCCAATATTCCCGGCAGCCAGATCACCGGGCATCCCACCCACCGGCTGCCCAACAACGCCAGCTTTGTATTTGAAGGCTGCGAAGCCGACGCTATTTTAATGCGCCTGGATTTGGCCGGCATTCAGGCCGCCAGCGGCAGCGCCTGCACCACCGGCATGCCGCAAGCCAGCCACGTGCTCACCACGATGGGCGTGCCGCATCAGTTGGGGTTAAGTGCCCTGCGGTTAAGCCTGGGGCGCCACACCACCGCCGCCGAAATAGACACGGTGCTGGCGGTGCTACCGGATATTATTAAAAAAGTGCGGGCGCTGCAAGGTTAGCTTGCCAACAGCGGTTGTGGTACAATAAAACTCAACGGCGGGCGCACCATCAGCCCGCTTTTTAATTAAAGGGCGTATGTTAAACAACCAAACTCCCCCCAAAAAAGTTGTGGTGGCCATGAGTGGCGGCGTAGATAGCTCGGTGGCGGCGGCGCTGCTGCTGGAGCAGGGCTACGAGGTGATTGGGCTGATGCTGCGGCTGTGGGCCGAACCGGGCGGCAAGGTCAACCGCTGCTGCACCCCCGACGCCATCACCGACGCCCGGCGCGTGGCCGATGCGTTGGGTATTCCGTTTTATGTGCGCGATTACAAGGATGCCTTTAAAACAACCGTGGTTGATTTTTTTATGGCTGGTTACGCCGCCGGAATAACGCCCAATCCCTGCGTTATTTGCAACCGCGACATCCGTTTTGATCGGCTGCTGCACGAAGTTATAAACCTGGGCGGCGATTACTTGGCCACCGGCCACTACGCCCGGATTGTACTCGCCGCCGGCGGCGAGTACCGGCTGCTTAAAGGCAGCGATCCGGCCAAAGACCAAAGCTACATGCTCTACACCATGACGCAGGAACGGCTGGCGCGGGTGCTGCTGCCGGTAGGCGAATACAGCAAGCCTCGCATCCGGCAGATTGCCCAGGAGAAAAACCTGCCGGTGTTTGACCGGCCCGATAGCCAGGATTTATGTTTTTTGGGCGAAGGCGATTATCGCACGTTTTTAGCCCGGCACGCGCCGGCGGTGCTGCAACCCGGCTCCATTTTAAACACCCACGGCCAGGAGTTGGGCCGGCATTACGGACTGGCGTTTTACACCATTGGCCAGCGCAAAGGGTTGGGGTTGGCCGGCCCCGTTCCGCTGTATGTTATCAACAAGGATATGGCCGCCAACAGCCTGATTGTCGGCCCGCAGGAGGAGTTGGGGCACACCGGGCTGGTAGCGCACGATGTATCGTTTATTAGCGGCAACATCCCCACCGGGCCGCTGCGGGTTGAAGCCAAAATTCGGTACAAAGCCCAGCCCGCGCCGGCCACGTTCACTCCTTTGCCCAATCACCGGGCGCAACTCACCTTTGACGCGCCGCTCCGCGATATTACGCCCGGCCAGGCTGTGGTGTTTTATCAGGGCCAGCACACGCTGGGCGGCGGCGCTATCGAACAGGCGTTGGGAGGCTAACGCCGATGCCGCCCTATGTTCTGCTATCGTTTTTGCTGGGAGGCGTGTACGGCACGCTGTTTCACCTGTGGCGCGGCAAAACCCTGCGCGATCTGGCTATTTATTTTTTAACCGGCATCATCGGGTTTGGAGTTGGCCAACTGGTGGGCAGTTTGCTGGGGCTAACTTTTTTAATGCTGGGGCCGCTTCATATTGCGCCGGCTACAATTAGTAGCTGGGCCGGCCTGTTTTTTATTCAATGGTTAAAGCCTTTTCCCACGCCCGCCAAATAACCAGGCCAAAATAACAAATTGCAAATTCTGTGGAAAAGATTAAAATTATACCAAATCCCAACATTTAAAAGAGAATTACAATGACTGAAGAAACTCTTGCCCCATATAACCCCAAGCAATTTGATAATCCTCGCCCGGAGCTATCGCCCGAACCGATAGACAAACGCCCGCTGCTCATTGGCGGGCTGGTGGCGATTGTGCTGGTGGCCGTTTTTGTTGGCATTGGCTGGTGGTTATTTGTTAACCCCGCCGCCACCGCCGTTTTGCGCGATATTTTTATTATTTTTATGGGGTTGGGCATATTTGTAATTATCCTGCTGCTGGTAATGTTGATTGTGATCACCGCCTATCTGGTTCTCAAAGTGAACGATCTGGTGCAACTGCTGGATCGGGAAATCAAGCCGATGCTAACCAACCTCAACACCATGCTAAAAACGGCGCAGGGAACCACCACTTTCATCAGCGAACAAGCCGTAAAACCGGTTATTTCAACGGTTTCGGCGGTGGCTGCCGCGCGCGCCATCTTTCAAAACTTGTTTCAACGGTAATTTCTCATCCGTACAAAACTGCTTTTAATTATCCAGGTTTAACAAAAGGAGATACAAAATGGCAAATAACAATGAAGGTTCAGCGTTTTTTGCAGGTTTGGTAATTGGCGGGTTGGTCGGCGCGGCGCTGGCCTTGCTGTTGGCTCCGCAATCCGGCGAAGAAACCCGGGCGCAAATCAGAGATAAAAGCCTGGAATACAAAGACCGGGCCGAAGACGGCATTTTGCAGGCACAGCACCGCGCGCAGGAACAGGTTTCGGTTTTGCAGGAAAAAAGCAAAGAAGCCTACATAAAAGGCAAAGAGAGCGCAGTTGAGGCTCTGGAAAAAAGTAAACAAAGCGCCACCGAAGCTCTGGAAAAAAGCAAGCAAAGCGCCACCGAAGCTCTGGAAAAAGGCAAACAAAGCGCCGCCGAAGCTCTGGAAAAGGGTAAACAATCCGTTTCTCAAGTGGTTGGCCGCACCAAAGAAGACAGCGCCCAGGCATAATCAATCGTACTAAACACAAAAAGGCGAGGGAACAGCCCTCGCCTTTTTATTTTTAACCTGATTGTTCAGGCGTTAACCGGCAAATCTTAACAACGCCGCCGGCAACAACCCGGCCAGATCGCCGGCGGTAACGCCCACAACACCCAAGTGATCGCGGGCCAGTTCTCCGGCCAGGCCGTGTAGATAACCGCCCGCCACCGCCGCTTCAAAAGCTTCCAAACCCTGCGCCCGCAACCCGGTAATTACGCCGGCCAGCACATCGCCGGAGCCGGCTTTGGCCATGGCCGGGTTGGCAAACGGCAGCACCATCACCCGGCCATCCGGCGAGGCAATAACCGTGTACGCCCCTTTTAAAAGGACTACCTGCTGCCAGCGAACGGCCATTTGCGCTGCAAGCTCCAGCCGATTGGCTTGCACAACGGCGGTAGAATTAGCGGTTAACCGCGCCATTTCGCCGGGGTGCGGCGTTAAAATTGAGTACGGCGGCAACAACGCCCACCACTCCGGCTGCGCCGCCAGAATGTTCAGGGCATCGGCATCCAGCACCAGCGGCGGCAATACCGCGCCGGGCTTGAGCAATTCCAGTAGAAAACCGGCGGCGGCGGGCGTGTTGGCCAACCCCGGCCCCACCAGCACGGCATCGGCCCGGCCAAGTTTTGACCGCAGTTCAACGGCGGCGGCAGGAGAAAAATAACCGCCGCTATCCGGCAGCGGCAGGTAAGTGGCCTCGGCCAAACCGGCAGCCACCAGGGGATAGATGGTTTGCGGCACGGCCATTGTTACCAAACCGGCCCCGCTGCGAGTGGCGGACTGGCCGGCCAAAATAGCCGCGCCGGGATAATTGATTGATCCAGCGGCCAAAACCGCCGTGCCAAAAGTACCTTTGTGCGCCGAAGCCGGTCGGGGTGGCAGCATAGCGGCCACTTTGGCCGGCGTGGCCATTTGCAGCGACACATCCGCCGGAAAGTGAGCCGGGGTAAGCCCGATATCGCCCACCACCAGCCGGCCCACCACATTGGGGCCGGGCAACAGCACGTGGCCGCGTTTTACCGCCGCCAGCGTCACCGTCAGGTCGGCGGGCAGCGTGTACGGATCAACCGCGCCGATATCGCTATTCAACCCCGAAGGCACATCCACGGCCACCACCAGCGGAGCCGGCAACGGCCCGGTCGGACGAGCCGGTTGGGTGAGCCGGCCATCGGTCTGCGCCCGTCGGGATTGAACGGCGGCGCGGGCGTGCGCCAGCAATTGCGCCAGCGTTCCGGCAATGGGCCGCGATACGCCCGTTCCCAACAGGGCATCCACAATCACCGCCGCCTCGTTGAGCAGCCGGAGCAGGTGCGCCTGGTCGGGATCGTTCTCCCAGAAAATCCGCGCCACGCCGGTGTTGTCCAGCAACGCCCAGTTATAATCCGCCGTTACCTGGCGTTGCCAGACGTAAACGGTTACGGCGAATCCGCTTTGAACCAGATGGCGGGCCACCACCAGGCCATCGCCGCCGTTGTTGCCGGGGCCAACCAGCACTAGCACCGGCCCGGCGGCCACCGCGCCAACGGACTGAATGGCCTCGGCCACGCAACCGCCGGCGTTTTCCATCATCTGGCGGTAACTCAGCCCGGCGGCAGCGGCGGCCCGTTCGGCGGCCTGCATTTGCGGCGTGGTGACAATGTACACGGCTTATCCCTGAGACCGGCTATCTTTGGCTAACAGGTAAGCAATCATGCCGATGGCGCTCCCCAGCAACAGGCCGGCCAGCGTAAACCACACCTGGTTGCCGGTTAACTTTGAGGGGGATGGCACCGCAACGGCAGCAGCGGCGAGCGGAGCCGGCGGGGTTTCGGGCGCGGAGGCTTGGTCGGCGGTGCCGGCCAGCCGTTGTTCGCGCCGGTTTTGCAGGTAATCGGCCACATACCCGGCCACGTAGCGGACAATATACGGCCAAATCAGCTTGAAAATTGTTTGGTACATAGTTTTCTGCCTACGCCAATCGTTTTTTAAGCCAGATGATGAATGCCAGCACCACGGCAAAAGCTGCGCCAAATGCTGCGCCGGCCAACGGGCCAAAAACCGCGTTCACATCGCCATCAACCCGACCGGCCAGCAGCAGCATAGTGGCGCTGTTGGGGCCGGTTTTTATATTTCGGGCCACCACCACGCCGCCGCCGCCCTGGTCAATAGTCACATCGCCCCGGGTTAAAACCACCCGCGCCATGCTCTGGTCGAGGTTTACATTGCCGCCGGCCAGCACCGCTCCCACCGATGAAGCCGTGAGGTTGGCCTCACGGGTTTCGGTAAAAATTGCGCCGCCCTGCGTCAATGTAAGCTGATCGGCTTTGATTTGGGCGGCAGCGCCCTGCCGCACCACCACCGAAGTGGCGGCCAGCGAAAACGCCCCGGCCTGCCGCAACTCGACCGTTTGGGCGGTGATGGCGCTAACGCCGCTTTGCGTTACGGCCACGGAATTGGCGTGGATATCGGCGACAGCGCCGTTTTGCACGGTAACGTGATCGGCCTGAATATTGTTAACACTCTGGCCGCGCACGTTGATTTCACTGGGCGCAGCCGGGGCTGATGCTTCTTCTGCCATAAGATTTCTCCTGCTTATTCTAAAATCCAGCGGTCAATGGCGCGTTCGTAGGTGATTAATTCTGATGGCTCAAACCAGAGCGCAATTTCGGCAGCGCCGTTTTCCGGGCTGTCGGAGCCGTGAACCAGGTTGCGGCCCACCATCATGCCAAAATCGCCCCGAATGGAGCCGGCGGTGGCCTCAACGGGCCGGGTAACGCCAATGGTGTTGCGGGCGGCCTGCACCGCCTGCGGGCCTTCGAGCGCCATCACCACCACCGGCGCGGAAGTAATGTATTCAATCAGGGGTTCAAAAAATGATTTGCCTTCGTGGATGGCATAGTGCTTGCGGGCCAACGCATCAGAAACTCTGATCAGCTTCATGCCCACAATTTTCAGCCCGCGCTGCTCAAAACGGGTGACGATTGGGCCAATCAGGCCACGTTCTACGCCATCCGGTTTAATGATAATTAAAGTTTGTTCCATGAGTTTGGTTATCTCCAGAAATTGAATTTATTGTTGGATTTTATGGGATAAAATGCAAAATGAGCATAACAAACTTGCCTCAAGTTGACAAGTTTGCGGCCAACAAAAAAGCCGGGGCTTTGCCGCCGGCCTTTTGATTGTAAAAATAGCAACCCAAATTATCAGGCTGATAACTTTTCTAACGCTTTGCGGTAGGCATCCAACGCGCCTTGCAAGCGACCATCCTTCATCATGGCATCGCCCATAATCTGGTACAACATATAATTGGATGGATACGAGCGAATGGTCAACTCCATGTCGTCAATCACGGTATCGAGGTGCGCCCCCCGCGCAACCAGGCTGTTGTACACCCGCACGGCTTCGGTGAGCTGGCCGTTGTCGCGGGCGGCGCGAGCCAGCTTGAGCCGCTCATCGGGGCTTTCGGGCAGGTCGTCCTCGCGCCGTTCAGGCTCAACAAGCCGCGCTGGCGGAGCCACCACCTGCGCCCTGGCCACCGGTTGAGGTTCTGGCACCGGCGCAAGCGGAGCAACCGGTGCTACTGCCGCCACCACCGGCACCGGCTGAACCGGCGGCAACACCGGAACGGCAACGGGTTCGTCGCTGCTCTCGCGCAGTTTTCTCAGCCAATCGGGCATAGCCGCACCGGGCGCAACCTTTTCAATCACCGGGGCTTTGGGCGGCGGAGCGACCGGCGCTACCGGCGCTTCAACAACGGCGGGAACGGCAGGCGCAACCTCCGGTTGAACTGCCGCCGCTACCGGTTCCGGCTCGGCCACTTCTTCAAATTCCGGTTCGGTTTCGGCTTCGGTTTCAACGGCCCGCAACCAATCGGGGAGTTCTTCTTCAACAACGGCCACTTCCTCGGCTTCAGCTTCGGGTTGAGGCGCAACGGGCGCGGGTTCAGCTTTGGCTTCGGCAACGTCGGCTTTGGCCTGCACCTGTTTGAGCCAATCGGGCAGCCCTTCTTCGTCGTCTTCCTCGGCCAAAAATTCCGCTTCTTCGGCGGTGGGTTCGGGGGTTTCAAATTCTTCTTCGATGGAAACTTCGTTTAACCAGTCGGGTAGCTGCGTATCCAGGTCTTCATCGCCCAGGTTATCGGCTTCAAATTCGGCCACAGATTCCCCGGCAAACAAATCATCTTCGGTTTCAACCTGCGCTTCTTGCAGCCAATCGGGTAGCTCATCCTGCTCAATCATATCATCGGTAGCGGCAGCCTCGGGGGCTTCGGCTTCAAACTCAAACTCCTCGTCGGCGGCCTCAACTTCTTTGAGCCAACCGGGCAAATCCTCTTCATCGGCGGCGATGGGTTTTGGTTCTTCTTCGGCATCGCGCAGCCAATCCGGCAAATCGTCGGCCACCACCATGCGGTCATCCTCGGTGGATTCCAACACCGGCTCGGCAAATTCCACTTCTTCTTCCTCTTCGTCTTCTTGCAGCCAATCCGGCAAATCCTCGTCAACCACCATGCCGTCACCTTTTTCCAGCGCTGTCAGGTTTAAGGCCGGCGCAGGTATAGAAATTTCCTCTTCCACATCGCGCAGCCAATCCGGCAAATCCTCGTCGGCAGATTCAAGATCGTCTTCCAGCAGTTCAGCCACCGGCGAAGGCGCGGTGGAGACTTCTTCTTCCACATCGCGCAGCCAATCCGGCAACTGTTCCTCAACCACCATTTTATCATCTTCGGTGCCGGCGGCAACCACCGGTTTGGCCGGTTTTTCTTCCGTTTCCATATCGCGCAGCCAATCCGGCAAATCTTCTTCCACAATTATGCCGTCGTCGGATTCTTCAATAACTGGCAGTAATTCTTCCTCTTCTTCGTCCGGCATTTGTTGCAGCCAGTCCGGCAAATCCGTATCCAAGAAAGATTCCTCATCCAACCCGGCCACCGGTTCGGGAATTTCCGGCTCTTCGTTGGCCACATCCTTCAACCAATCGGGCAAATCGGCATTAGACGCGGATTCTTCCTCTGGAACGATTGGCTTGGGCGCAGGAGCCGATTTGGCTTTGGGCTTGGGAGCGGGCGGCGGCGGGGCCGGTTGTTCCAGGGGTTCCGCGCCAACGCGCTTGCGAATCATGGCCTCATCCGAGGTGGAAATCATCCAGTCACGGGCCGACATGCCCTCGGAGCCGGTGGGCCGGTCTTCTGACACCGCCTTCAAATCAATGCCTTCTTCGGCCAGCAGCCGCTCAATGTCCGACATACCGGCAAACGGGTCTTCTTCGGCCTCTTCCTCTTCTTCTTCAAACTCGTCTTCATCCTCTAATGGCCCCGAACCAACGCGCTTGCGAATCATCTCGTCATCCGAGGTGGCAATCATCCAGTCACGGGCCGACATGCCCTCGGAACCGGTAGGCCGATCCTCCGACACCGACTTCAAATCAATACCTTCTTCGGCCAGCAATCGTTCCAAATCAGACATGCCCGAAGTATCCGCCGCCGGTTTGGGGGCCGGAGCCGGTTGATCTTTACCCGGAGTTTTACCCGCCTGAATATTTTTTAGCCAGGATGGAGTATTTTCTGCCGTAAGCGATGGCTTGCTGCTGGAAGATGTAGCCAGTTTCATCCAGTCGGGCGTGGGGCCATCTACAGGAGACTCAATCTCGTCTTCAAAGGAGTCATCTTCCTGAGGTTTATTTACATTACTCATAAGCATTCACTCACACTTGAAATTTTTTGCCGCCATCACACCGGCAGCAGTTAGGTTATTTTCTTTGGGATGACCGGATAAAGGTAGCCTCTGGCGGCAAACGCCAGATAAGGGAAAGGCAAACACAACTCACCAATAATTTATTATGCAATGTTTTAACCGAAAAGTCAACGCATCCTATTTAATTGAACATAACTAAAAGTCAACCGGATTTTGGCCGCAAACCGTTGCCAAATTGCCGGCTTAATGGTAAAGTAACAGTTTATGTTTTAATTTTTTAACGGTAAAAAGTGATGCAAAAAAATCTAATTATTCGTGGCGCGCGCGTTCACAATTTAAAAGACATCACCCTAGAAATTCCCCGCGATAAACTGGTGGTGATCACCGGGTTATCGGGCAGCGGCAAAAGCAGCCTGGCGTTTGACACCATCTACGCCGAGGGGCAACGCCGGTATGTGGAAAGCCTGTCGGCGTATGCTCGCCAGTTTTTGGGGCAAATGGACAAACCCGATGTTGACCAGATTGAGGGCCTTAGCCCGGCCATTTCAATTGACCAAAAAGGGGCCAGCCACAACCCGCGCTCAACGGTGGGCACCGTTACCGAAATTCACGATTATTTGCGGCTGCTGTTTGCCCGGATTGGCATGCCCCACTGCCCCAACTGTGGCCGCGAAGTTAACGTGCAAACCAGCCAGCAAATCATTGAGGCGATTTTGGGCAAACCCGCCGGCAGCCGGGTGATGATTTTGGCCCCGCTGGTACGCGACCGCAAAGGCGAGCATAAAGCCGTGTTTGAGGATATTCGCAAAGCCGGATTTGTGCGGGTGCGCGTTGACGGCCAGATTTTTGAACTGGATGAAGAGTTCAAACTGGAGCCGTTCCGGTTGCACACCATCGAAGCGGTGGTTGACCGGCTGGTGATTCGGCGGGAGGACGATGCCGCCGAGGCGGAAGATTCCGCCCGGCTGGCTGATTCGGTGGAAACGGCGCTCAAACTGGGCGGCGGCACGCTGATTGTGCACGATGTCACTGACCGGGACAAGCCGTGGGACAAGTTGTTCAGCGAGCAGTTTGCCTGCCTGCACTGCGGCACCAACCTGCCAGAGATTGAGCCGCGCACTTTTAGCTTTAACAGCCCGCACGGGGCCTGCCCCGCCTGCGATGGCCTGGGCGCGCGCACCGAAATTGACCCCGACCTGGTGCTGCACCCTGACCGAACCCTGGCCACCGGCGCAATCCGGCCCTGGAACAAGCACGTTCGCGCTCATCCGTCCGGTTACTACGCGCAACTCATCACATCGGTAGCCAATTATTACCAGTTGCCGCTGGATAAACCGTTATCGGAGTTTAGTCCCAAACAGCTTGATATTATCCTGTATGGCGGCAAACCCGATGACAAAATCACGCTCAGTTACAAAAACGCCACCGGCGAAGCCCGCAGCTACCAGGCCCCCTTCGAAGGCATCATCCCCAATTTGCAGCGTCGCTTCAAAGAAAACAATACCGCCGACCAGTATGATGACATAGAAAAGTACATGTCAACCCGCACCTGCCCGGCCTGCGCAGGCCAGCGGCTCCGCCCCGAAGCGCTGGCCGTAACCATTGAAGGCATGTCCATTCACCAGGTGAGCAACCTGGCTGTGAACCAGGCGCTGGGCTGGTTTAACAACCTGGGCCAAAACGGAACCGAATTTACCGCACGGCAGCGGCTCATCTCGGCTCCCATCCTTAAAGAAATCACGGCCCGGCTAAAATTTATGAGCGACGTGGGGCTAAACTACCTCACCCTCAGCCGGGCGGCGGCCACGTTATCGGGCGGCGAATCGCAGCGCATCCGGCTGGCCACCCAAATCGGCTCGCAGTTGATGGGCTGTTTGTACATTCTGGATGAACCCAGCATTGGCCTGCACCAGCACGATAACCAACGCCTGATTGAAACGCTGGAAGGGCTGCGCAACCTGGGCAACACGGTGCTGGTGGTTGAACACGACGAGGACACCATGCGCTGCGCCGACTGGATTGTGGATATGGGGCCGGGCGCGGGCAAACACGGCGGCGAGGTGGTGTGGTCGGCGGCGCGGGAGCAATTTCTGGCCGAAAGCCCGTCGCTCACGGCGCAATACCTGCGCGGCGACAAACAGATTGCCGTACCCCCGGCGCGGCGGCATGGTAACGGCAAAGAGATTGTGGTGCGCGGCGCTAAAGAGAACAACCTCAAAAACATTGATGCGGCTTTTCCGCTGGGCAAATTTATCTGCGTAACCGGCGTGAGCGGCAGCGGCAAAAGCAGCCTGGTGATTGACATTTTGCACAAAAAGCTCGATCAACTTTTGTACCGGGCCACGGCCAAACCCGGCAAACACGACCATCTGGATGGCGTGGAACATGTGGATAAAGTGATTGATATTGACCAGGACCCGATTGGCCGCACCCCGCGCAGCAATCCGGCTACGTACATCAACCTGTTTTCGCCGTTGCGGGAGTTGTATGCCAGCCTGCCCGAAAGCAAACTGCGCGGTTACAAAGCGGGCCGGTTTAGTTTTAACGTCAAAGGTGGTCGCTGCGAGGCATGCCAGGGTGATGGCATCATCAAAATTGAAATGCAGTTTTTGCCCGACGTGTATGTTCCGTGCGAAATTTGCCACGGCAAACGCTACAACCGCGAAACGCTGCAAGTTAAATACAAGGGCAAAAACATTTCCGAGGTGCTTGACCTGACGGTGGACGAGGGGCTGGAGTTTTTCTCCAATATTCCGTCAATTCGCAACAAGCTGGAAACGCTGCACGCGGTGGGGTTGGGGTACGTAACGCTGGGCCAGCCGGCCACCACCCTTTCCGGCGGCGAGGCGCAGCGGATTAAACTGTCCAAGGAGTTGAGCCGGCGATCCACCGGCAAAACTTTGTATATTCTGGATGAGCCAACCACGGGGCTGCACTTTGCCGATGTGGAACGGCTGCTGGTGGTGCTGAACCGCCTGGTGGATGGGGGCAACACGGTGGTGGTGATTGAGCATAATCTGGACGTGATTAAATGCGCCGACTGGATTATTGATATTGGGCCGGAAGGCGGGCAACAGGGCGGGCAGGTGGTGGCGGTTGGCACCCCGGAACAGGTAGCCGCCAACCCCGGCAGCTACACCGGCCAGTGGTTGCGGCGCATGCTGCAACCGGCACAGGCCGCTCGTTAACCCGCCCGACGTTATGGAGCCACCGGGCGGGCAATCACCACGACCCGGTGCGTGTTGGCCTGGTAAGGCCAGCCCGTTACCAGGGTGAGGCGTTCTTCGGGCATCTGGCCAATCCAGCGGGCATTCTGCTGGCGCACGGCTTCGGGTTCGCCCTGGTCTTTGAGGATTAACTTATCGGCTACCCGATAACGATGGGGTGTTTCGCCGGTGTAAAGCGTAATTTCGTCACCCTGGCTCAAATCAACAATGTGCCTGAACACCTCGCCCTGGGTGTTGTGGTAGCCGGATAAGACAATATTGCCGCGCTGGCCCGGCAATTTGGAATCCTTGTGCCAGCCGGCGGCCTCGTCGGGCAGCACCCACACTTTAACGGGTTTGCCATCGCGCTCAACCACCCGCCAACCGGCCTCAACCACCGGCGCATCCAGCTTGATGCTGTCGGCCACAATCCGGGTGATAGGGCTGGGCAACGCCAGCGGGCTGGGCGCTTTGGAGAAAATCGCTGCCGGCTCCCCCAACGTGCTGGGCAGCGCGTCTGCCGGTTGATGGCCGTGCTGCTCTACTACCAGCGGGTCAACCGCCACAGGTTTGGCCGGGACGGGGACGGGTTTGGCCACCACAATCAGCCGGTGGGTGTTTGAGTTGTACGGCCAGCACGAAACCAGCGTGAGGCGCTCTTCGTTGGTGGGACCAATCCATTTGGCGTTTTCCCGCTTAACTTCGGGCGGCTCGCCCTTTTCCTTGACAATGACTTTGTCTGTGACCACATAATAGGCGGCGGTGTTGCCCTGGTAAACAGTGATCAGATCGTTAGCCTCCAGATTCACCAAATACCTGAACACCTGCCCCTTGATGTTATGATGCCCGGAGAAAACAATATTCCCCCCCTGGCCGGGTTTTTTTGAGTTTTTGTGCCACCCCGCCGCATAATCCGCTACCTGCCACACGCTCTTGATCACGCCATCGCTTTCCATTTTGCGCAGGCCGATGTCTTCTACCGGCGTATTTAAGCCGATGGCGGGTGCCACCAGCCGGGTAATCGGCGGCGAGTCGGGAACCGCCAGCGGAATGGCGGCGGGGTCGCTGGTATCAGGGCCGGGCATTTCCACCTCGGCCACCAGCGGGTTATCGGCCAGCGATGGCGGGGTTTCGCCCGAAGCGGCAGCATCCGGGGAAGGAGACGAATCCGGGGCATAATTCTCCGAACGTGGCGGGGTGGTGCCTTCGGGCCAGGCCACCACAATCACTTTGTGGGTGCTGTTCACATACGGCCAATCGCTCACCAGGGTAAGCCGTTCCTCGTTGATGGGGCCAAACCAGCGCTCATTGGCCTGCTGCACGCTGTCCGGCTCATTTTTGTCCTTTAAAAATATTTTGTGGACAACCGTGTACGCAAAAGGCTGCTCATTCTGGTAAAGGGTGATGGTATCCCCCGGCTCCAGCTTTTCAATGTTGCGAAAAACCTCGCCGTTTTTGTTGCTGTACCCGGCCAAAACAATGTTGCCGCCCTGCCCCGGTAGCTTGGAATCGCTCCGCCAGCCCGCCGCGTTGTTGGGAACTTTCCACACCCGCTTCAAAATACCGTTTTGCGGCAGGGTTTGCCCATCCATTTTTACCACGGGGGCATCAAGGTTTATGCCGGCGGCCACAATTCGGGTGATGGCCGGCGGCGACTGCGCCGCGATGCCGGCGGCATCAAAATTTAGCCAAACGGCCCCCAACGCCACAAGAATCACCAATTTTAACCGCAATTTTCTAACATTCATAGCAGGGAATGATAGTGATATGGCAATATTCTGTCAAAACAAATCAAGTCCATCAGGCATTTACCGGCGCGTTGAAAAAAAAAGAGCCGAGGAAATTCCTCGGCTCTGGCGAACCTCAACAATCAAATTTCAGCTAACCGGAATACACAGCCGGTAACCCGGTTTGATCGATTCCAGGCTGATGGTGTTGCGGTAGGTTTTGTCCTCTACCCGCAACAGGTTGGTGGCTTCGAGAATGTGCGAATATTGCCCCATTGATCCATCGGTGGGCAGGTTTTCTTCGGGCACTACCAGAATGCTGCTGCACAACGGCACCGGCAACACCGGTTGAGCCATCAGCGGTGTGACCACATTTTGAGCATCCGACAGCGGCAGAATGGTTTGAGCGCCTGAAGCAAGGGCATAATTGTTGCCCAGATAATAACTATTATCCGGCACATTGCCGCCGGCAGTGGGCAACTCAGGCGCAGTTGAAGTAGGCACCGGAGTTGCAGTTGCCACTGCGGTAATTGTAGCCACTACGGTGGGCAACGCGCCCGTAACAAACTGCATATCCACAATTGCCAGCCCGCCAGACGGCAGGTTAACATACTGCGGGCCTTGCACCGCCGAGCCTTCGCCATCCAAAACCAGCATCACGGTGTAATCGCCCGCGCTCAACCCGGTGACGGAATACTTGCCATCGGAATCGGTGCGGACAATCGAGCCGTTGACGCTAACTTTAATGCCGCCGGCCGGTTGGCCGGTGGTGAGGTTGGTAACTACCCCCCGGATTTCGCCGGAGGCCGAACCGCCGCTACTACCGCCACCGCCGCCACTACTGCCACCCCCGGAGGGGCGACCAGGAGCGCCATCACCGGGACGGCCTTGAGCGTAAACTGTTGTGGCAGAAGCGGAATAAACAACCAGCAGCGCAATAGCCGCCAGGGTACTGATTATCGCTAGGATTAGTCTAAACTTATTTAGTTTCATGCTCCCTCTCCAGTATCTATCAGCGTGCCATCATTGTACTATTTTTCTTGAATAGAAGTCAAGTATTTGATGACGACCAACAGGGTATTGCTGAAACAAAGGGCTGTGGCGGAGAAATTCTCCGCCACAGCTTTATAGTGCCAAAAATTTATTACCGCGGGCGAACCGGACTCTTGCCGCTGGAACTGGCCGACTCAACGCCCAGGCTTTCGGCAAAGGTCGTAGTTCCGGCCACGCTCGTGCCAGACGTGATGTTATCGTAGGTGCCACCAGCAAGCTCGTGGGTTTCCAACACCGCCCCGCTAGCCGGGTATTCGGTGCTGGCCGAGTCAACCTGAGCGTAGATGGTAGTGCCGGCAGAAACGCCATTGAAATTAGTAGTAACTTTGCCACCAATACTCGATTGAACGTAGGTCCCCGTGCAGCTATCCGACCCATTACTATTGCAGGTGAGGGTTAGCGTCTCACCGGGGTCTAAGGTTTGGCCCGTTATCAACCAGGCCACGCCTTCGGAAGACCGCCCGGACGGATAGTTCCACGTTTGGTTCACACCGGTTGGAACCGGATTGGGATTAACGTAGAAGTCCACCCAGAAACCGCTCAACCCCGATTGCAATGAGGTGGGCGAATTACCGATGTTTTCGATAACCACTTTTACCGCGCGCTCATTAGCCGTTATGCTATTCACTACCAGGTTTGGCCCTGGCGTAAAGCCCCGCATAATGATGGGCAGGTAGATGAAGGTGCTGGTGGGCGCAGTAGTAACCGTGATCGTCACACTGCCGGTGTCCGCCGAGGCTTCGGCGCAGTTCACAGAAGCGGTGTTCACAATCTGGGTGCCGGTGGTTACATTGGTAGCAACCGTGGCCACTACTGTCACCGTCAGGTAGGCGCTCTTGGCCAGGCTGGACGTGGTTAGCGTAATGGCGTTGCCGGAGGTACTCACGGAACCACTGCTGCCGCTCGCGCTGACCAAGTTCAACCGGCTGTCGAGATTGTCGGTAATGACCACGCTGCTGGCCAGGCCCAGACCCGCATTGCTCACCACGATGGTGTAGGTTATCTTGCCGCCGGCCTCAACAGTAGCCGTGTTGGCAGTTTTAACCAGTTGCAGGTCCGGCGCAGCCGTAACGTGCGTTACCGTATTAGAGTTGGTAATGTAGCTCAATGCAACCAGCGACGTTCCACCGACAAAGCTACTATCGGCAGTGTTGCTGATGACGGTACGAACCGGCAGCGCATTGACCGTGGCCGTAAGTTGAACGGTGAAGTGTTCGCCCGGAGCCAGCGTAACCCCAGGTAACAGGTTGAACCAGGTGACATTGGAGCCAAGGGTTTGATGCCCGGAGACACCTTTATTGCCCGGCTGAGTCAGCGCGGTATTCTGAACGCCCGTTACCGTCAGATACGTCACCGGCGCGGTATCGGTAACGACCATGTTCTTGGCCGAACCGGAACCAATGTTGGTTACAACCAGCGTGTAAACAATGGTCTGGCCAGTTTCAACCGTGGAACCGCTCACCGGTACCGCCGACTTGGTGATTTGCAGTTTCGGCTGCCAGTAGATGGTATGGGTGACGCTGTTCGATTGCGTGAGCGTCGCCGTCGCCGACAGGGTCGCCTGGTTGGTGATCAGGGTAGTCTCGGTGGCGCTGCTGATGTCGTTCACCGTAACAGTGATCAGCCGCGTTTCGTAGACTGCCAAACCACCCGCCAGCGAAGTGGTGACGGTAATGGTGTTGCCACTGGCTACCACACCCGAACCCGACACGCCGACCAGCGAGAGTTCCGCCGGGAGTTGATCGGTGATTTGGGTGTTGTTGGCCGGGCCGCCGTTGTTGGCAATCGTCAACTGGTACACAATCTGGTTGCCAGGGATGACATCGCTACCCGACGGATACGGCGCCAGTGCGCTCTTGCTGATGCTCATATTCGGCAGCACTGTGACCGTTACCGTGGACGTGCCCGTAACCAGATCACCAGAGATGATGGTGGAGCCAGCCGCCGTAGCCGTGTTGACAATCAACCCGGATTGCAGGTCGCTCACCTGCGTGTTGTACATGACCGGGCCAACGCTGGTATGCGCGCCCGCCGCCAGCGACGGGATGGTGGTGGAGTAGCTGGTTAGCGAGTCAACCACATTCACGTTGTACAACGGCACGTTACCCTGGTTGGTAATGATAAAGGTGTAGGTAATGGGTTGGTTATACCCATTGACCGTGCTGCGGCTGGCAATCTTCTGGATGGCCAGCGACTTGGTGTAAATCAGCGTTACCGTGGCCGTGCCCGTAGCAGTCTGGTCGGCCAGCCCGCTGGTCGGGTTGGAGGCCGTGGCAATGGCCGTGTTCACAATTTGCGCATTGGGCCGCAGCAGGTCGCTTTCGGTCACGGTGTAAACATTTCCACCGTACCACGGCGACTGACCAAACGGCGCTACGTTGGTGAACTGGAAGCCCAGGTTGCCGCCAAACAACGCGTCGTACAGCGACACCGTCGTCAGCGTAATGGGGCCAAGGTTTCTCACCCGCAGACTATATTGAATTACATCACCAACGGTGGCCACCGTGGGGTTGGCTACCTTGTCCACCGCAAAGGTGAGCTTGGTATTGGGGATCACCACCACCGAAGCCGAGGTAATCACATCGCTGCCGCCATTGACCTGGCCGGTAGCCGTGACCACGTTCAGGAACAACGGCACGTAGCGGTACCCAACCGTATCGGTAATGTTGTAAACCCGGTTCGCGCCAACCGCCATCACCACATTGCTGGCAATCGTGCCGCCCAGGTTCGGGTCAGTCACGGTTACAGTCAACGGAACCGTACCGGTGTTGGTTACCCGGATGGTGTAGGTAATGGTATCGCCAAAGCTGGGCGCGAAGTCGTTCACCGTCTTCGACACTGCCAGATTGGAGTTAATCACTACCACGTGCGTAACCGTATTGGAATTGGTAATGGAAGTCACCGCATTCAACGGCGTGCCGCCATCAAACTCGGCGTAAGCCGTATTGCTGAAGACGGTGCCAACCGCCAGGCCACTCTTAACCGTGCCCGTAAGCATAACGGTGAAGTGTTCGCCCGCAGCTAGCGTTTGGGTTAGCAGCAGGTCATAAGTCACATCGTTGCCGGTTAGATGACCCAGGACAGGCTTGCCGCCAGGAACGGTGGTCACCGAGGAGTCAATCGCGCTAACGTTGATGGGTAGCGCATCGGTGATGGCCACCTGTTTTGCCACGCCGGAACCAATGTTGGTTACCACCAGCGTGTAAACAATGGTCTGGCCGGTTTCAACCGAGGAGCCGCTCACCGGCACCGCCGACTTGGTGATTTGCAGCTTGGGCTGCCCGTAGACGGTGTGGGTGACGCTGTTCGATTGCGTGAGCGTCGCCGTCGCCGACAGGGTCGCCTGGTTGGTGATTACCGTAGAAGCGCTGCTGATGTCGTTCACCGTAACGGTGATCAGCCGCGTTTCAACAACCGCCGTGCCGCCCGCCAGCGAAGTGGTGACGGTGATGCTGTTGCCGCTGGCTACCACGCCCGAACCCGACACGCCAACCAGCGTTACATCCGCCGGGAGTTGGTCGGTAATCTGGGCATTGTTGGCCGGGCCGCCGTTGTTGGCAATCGTCAACTGGTACACAATCTGGTTGCCGGGCATCACATCGCTACCCGACGGGTAGGGCGAGAGCGCGCTCTTGCTGATGCTCATATTCGGCAGCGCCGTAACCGTTACCGTGGCCGTGCCCGTAACCAGATCGCCGGAGATGATGCTGGAGCCGGCCGCCGTGACCGTATTGACGACCACGCCTGCCGCCAGATCGCCGGCCAGCGTGCTGTACGAGGCCGGGCCAACATTGGTGCTGGCGCCCGCCGCCAGCGACGGGATGGTGGTGGCGTAGCTGGTTAGCGGATCAACCACATGCACGTTGTACAACGGCACGTTACCCTGGTTGGTGATGATAAAGGTGTAGGTAATGCTTTGGCCAACGCCGTTGAACGTGCTGCGGCTGGCAATCTTTTGGATGGCCAACGACTTGGTGTAGGCCAGCGTTACCGTGGCTACAGCCGTATTGCTCTGGTCGGCCAGCCCGCTGCTCGGGTTGGAGGCCGTGGCAATGGCCGTGTTCACAATTTGCGCGTTGGGCCGCAGCAGGTCGCTTTCGGTCACGGTGTAGCTGCCCACCGCGCTCAATTGCGTCTGGCTGAACGGCGCAACGTTCACAAACTGCACGCCCAGGTTGCCGCCCAACAGCGCATCGTACAGCGAAACCGTTGTCAGCGTAATCGGGCCAAGGTTGGTTACCTTAAAGCTGTACTGAATCTTGTCGCCGAGCGTGGCCACCGTGGGGTTGGCTACCTTTTGCACGTCGAACGTAAGTTTGACATTGGGCGTCACCACAACCGAAGCGGTGGTAATCACGTTGCCGCCGGCAGCCAATTGGCCGGTAGCCGTGACCACGTTTCGGAACGTTGGCAAGTAGCCCATATCCACCACATCGCTAACGACGTAGGTCTGGCTGGCGCCAACCGCCATCGGAACGTTGCTGGCAATTGTGCCGCCCACGCCGGGGTCGGTTACGGTTACAGTCAGCGGCATGGTGCCGGTGTTGGTTACCCGGATAGTATAGGTAATGGTATCGCTAAAGTTGGGCGTGGGGTTGTTCACCGTCTTCGAGGCCGAGAGTTCGGCATCAAAGGAGGCTTCGTGCGCCACCGCATCGGTGCCAAAGTCGTACAGGTAGGTGCCCTGGTTTTGGCCGCCCAACGTGTTGGTAATGGTTCCACGATTCACTTGCGGGCTATAGGCCGTCGCCGTGTTGGTTAACAGGCTGTGGTTGGTCGCCGAAGCGTTGACCGTGGCGTTCACATACGCCGTCGAGCTACTGCCGGCTGCTATCGCCGGGACGGTGAAGGTGATTACGTTGTTGCTGTCAGGCCCGCCAATTAATGTACCACCGCTGACAGAATTATAGGTTACACCAGCCGGCAGGTAATCCGTAACCGTAATCGGGCCAACCGTAACTGACGGTGTACTGTTGGCATTGGTTATGGTTAACCGATAGGCAATGGTATTACCCGGAGCCACTTTGCTGCCGGGAGCCGGGGTGGCGTCCTTGTCAAAGGTCATACTGGTTACAATCACCGTAGTGGTGGCCGTGGCAGTGGTATAACCGTTATCCACGGTAACGCAAGCCACATACACCCCCGGAGACTGATATTGAGTAACCCGCGACGGATTCAGCGTGTTAATCGTGGTATACGGGTCGCCCAGGCAGTCGGGTTGGTAATGGTACAGAATAGTGCCGGTACCGGATTGCAGCGTCACCGACAACACCACCGGTTCGGACAGCAACGAACCACCGGGCAGAATGGCCGCCGGGCTGTCGTTGAGGAAGGAGCCAATGACAATCGGCTGATTCTGCACCGTTACCACCAGGATATTGGTGACCGTGCTCACGCCGTTGGCCGCCACCACCGTGACGGTGTACGTGCCGGGCGCGGTGTAGGTGTGGGTGGTGGTGATAACGCTATTCGGGCCGGCGGTCGAGCCATCGCCAAAGTTCCAGTTGTAGGTAACCGGCTGCACCTGCGGAATGTTCGGGGCGATGGTCGCCGTGAACAGTTGCGATACAGCCACCTGCGCCGGCAGGGTCGGGGCGGTGGTAATCACCACATCGGTCAACACCCGGCGCGTAACAATGGTCTTGGTGGCGATGTTGCTGGCCGTAACCCCGGTGAGCGCCGAGGTGCCGGTGATTCTCACCGTGTTGGTGAGCAACCCGGCGTTGGCGTCGGCAATACTTACGGTGTAGGGCAGCGTTACGGTAATGGTGCTGCCGGCGGCCACCGCGCCGACCGACGCCGGCGTGGGTTGAACCAGCGGGTCGTACAGGGTAACATCGGTAAACGGCACGCTACCGCTGTTGTTAATGATAAAGCTGTAGTTTACCACCTGGCCGTTGCCCGCCGGATCGCGGTCGGCCACTTTAGTGACCTGGATCGCCGGGTTTACGTTCAACACAACAGTGTAAACATCGGTGGCGTTAACGGTCTTGGTAAATGCGCCGGCTACCCCCGTACCGGTGGCATAGGCCACGTTGGTATACACCCACTGCCCGTTGACCAATGTAAAGTCACTGGCCTGTAAGGTGTGGTTGGCCGATTGCGGGAAGGCCACATTAATGCTGTTGGGCGGCAGGTTCACGGTTACAAGGGGCGCAAACCCTAATTTCGGGTCGGTGATACTGATGTTATTAATCCATACCGTACTGGTGTTACTAAAGCTAAAGCTGTAAGTAACCGAGTCGCCAATATTGGCCGTGCTGAGGTTACCGGTTTTCTTCAGAGCCAGCGTCGGCGTAAAGTACGATGAGATTATTACGGAGTCTGTTACCGTCAGGCGCGGCACGGCGGGCAACGACGGCACCCGGGCCGTAACCGTGGCCACGTTGGTAAAGATGGGCAGGTCAGACGCGCCCACCAACTTGCTCTTGGTAAAGACGGCGGTAGCGCCGGCAGCCAACGGAACCTCGCCGGGGCTTGTCGGCCAGTAGAAGCTCAGGGCCGTATCGGTCAGGCTGTAGGTTACGCCAACACCGCTGTTGTTAGTAACGGTAAAGGTGTACACCACCGTGTCGCCGACGGTTACATACGTGCTGCTCACCGACTTGTCCAAATCCACAAACCGGCCGTAGGCAATCGGCACTATCTCGCTGTCGCCATCCACATCGGTTTGGTTAACCCTAATGGTTTTATCGGTAGCGGTGACAATGGCCGTATTCACCAGCGTGCTGCCGGCCAGCACATCGGCCAGAGTCACGGTGCGGGTAAAGACAGCCGTGGTAGATTTGGTGGGCGACAGTACCGTTGCGCCCGGCGTGAGCGTACCACCCTTGAGGGTGTCGTACACGCTGGTCACATCAAACGGCACATACCCGTTGTTGGTAATATAAACGGTGTAGGTAATCGTTTGGCCCACGCCCACCGGCGATGAGGCATACGAAGCCACCTTCAATACGTCCACGTTGAGTAGATAATCCAGTGTGACCGAGGCTGAAGCGTGAGCCGTGGCCGAGGTACCGGCCAGAGTAGCGCCGGTAACCGTGGCGTAGTTGGTGTAGGTGAGCGACGGGGTATTGACCCAATCGGTGTAGGTAAACCGGCGCGTCGCGGTAAAGATTCTGGTCGAGCCAGCGAACACACTAATCGTACCACCCGGAAGAGCCGGGGTAAAGGTTAAGCTTGCCGAGTCGCTATCGGTCAGGAAGCCCGAAGACAGGCGAACCAGCACAGTGTTGGGGTTGTACACCGTGTACGTATAGGTGATGAGTTCACCCGGCTGCACGGTGCCGCCCGGCACAATAGCGGTTTTGGTAAAGACCAAGTTAACGGTGCTGGTCACCGGCACTGTAGCCGAGGCGTTGGCCAGGGCCGTAACCGTGCTGGGGTTATGTTGCAACTCAATCGTAACGGTATTGGTTAAATTACCGCCCGGAACAGCCGCAATATCATCTTCGGTGGGGGCAACGGAAGAAGTAACGGTAATCACCCCGCCCGGAGCCAGCGGCAGTTGCGCTTGCACCGCCGCGGACAGGTCAATGGTATCACCACCCGGCAGCATGATAAAGGAAATGTTGAACACGTCCTGCGCCTGCACCACATCGGTAAAGGTGAGGTTGCCGGTGTTGATAATGCGGTAGGTGTAGGTGATCGGCTGATCTATCCCCACCGGGCTGGGCGAGTAGGTGGCAATCTTCACCACCGAAATCGCCGCGGTGTGGGTAATGGGCAGGTCAACGCTGGAGCTATCCGTAGCCTCCTCCCCGGTAAAGAGCGGGTCGGTGGTATTGGTGCCGGTAGCCACGGCGGTGTTGGTTAGCGTAAAGCCGTTGGCCGCCGCCAGGTTGAACAACGCTTCATCAATAACCACCGGCCGGACAAACGTGTACGAATCATCCGGCGCCAGCGGCAACGAGCCGCCGGGGATGGTGTCCGCATACCCCAGTACGGTATCGTCCAGGTCAACGTTATCTAACGGCGCGCTGCCGCTGTTGACCACCTCAAAGGTGTACGTGACCACATCGCCAATGGTAACCGGGCCGGCAGGCGAAACCGTCTTGCTCAACGTCACGTCAATCGAGGCGTCAACCGGAACCGTTACGGTGTCAACATCGGTGGCCGAAACGCCAATCACGCTGTCGTCAACGACGATGAAAACAACGTTGGTAATCAGGTAGCCATCAGCTATGGCGTTAGTAATATCGGCCTGGTCAAGCGTTAGCGTGCGGGTAACCACGCGCACTTCGCCGGCGGCAATGGTGGTGCTGGTCAGGTAGCCGAGTGCAAGCAGGTCCAAATTATTGCCCAGCGAGTCTTTATCATCCAGACCGCTCACCGTAACCGCCCGCACGCCGGGGTTGGTAATGGTAATGGTGTAGGTGATGGTGTCGCCCTTAACCACCGGGAAGCCGTTGCTGGCCTCGGCGGATTTGGAGATGTTGATGTTGGGCGTGTAGGTAATCACCAGCGAGGTGGTGGCGGTGTTGGTGGCGGTGAGCACGCCAAACGGCCCGGTGGTTCCACTCACCGACTCAACTGTAGCGGTGGCGGTGTTGGTTAACGTAACCGGCAGCGCCCCGGTAATGTAAGAGCCGGTAATAGTAACCGGGATATTAACTATATCGGAATCACCCGGCGCAATCCAGGTAACCGGATAGCTGGCGCCGCTGGTGTTTACCTTGTCGTCAACCAGATCAGTCCAGTAGACCGGCACGTTACCGGTGTTGAACACCTCGTAGGTGTAGGTCACAACCTGGTTGCCGCTGCTCAAATCCACTATGCCGGGGTTAACCGACTTGGTCATGGTAATGGTTGAGGCGTATACGGTTACGGGCGCGGTGTCGGATATCACATCGGTGGTGTCGGTGGTGGTGAACAGATACGACGCCGCCACGGCCGTGTTGTAGTACACGCTGCGGTCATACACGGCGGTATCTTTATCCGCCGGGTTAACACAAATTAACGTCGCCCCCTGGATATCCCAGCCACCGGTTACGGCCGAACCGGAACCGGAGTACAAATACCCAATTCGGAAGTTACTGGTGGCGTACTGTTTAACATCAATAAGGCTAAGACCGACGCCGCTAGTACTCTCTCGAAGGGTTTCAATGGTTTGCCAGGTAGCGCCGTCATTGCTAATCTGGATTTCACCCTGGCGAGCATTGGGGTCGGCAGGAGGAGTATAATCCATAACGGTAAACAGGTACAGCAACGAACAATTCGTAGCATCAACCTGATTAATGGACGACAACCGCCGGTTGACTGACGGGGCGGTAATCTGGGCCGGATTACTGGCACTGGTAAACCAGTTACCCACAGATGTCCCAACTCCCGCTTCGCCAAAACCGACATCACCAAACGTGGCGGCCGCATTAAAATCGGCGTTAATCAGCGCCGTTTGGGTAAACGAGCCAACCAGGGCGTGGAAGGTGAACGAAACCGTTTTACCGGCCGACACCGGAATATCCCAGCGGTCAAGATCGCCGGCAGGAGCGCCGCCAATCGTATTAATGGGCCAAAAGCCTGAACCAAGGTAGTCGGTTAAATCGTCGGTCACATCAACCAGGCGGTCATCCGCGCCGTTATTGGTAATGATCACCGTGTAGGTGAGCAGGCTGCCAAAGGTAGCTTCCGTTGGCTGCACGGATTTAGTCAGGGTAATGGCCGGTTGCGAGTAGATGAGGGTTGTCACCGGGGCGGAGGTGGTGGTAACACCGTTAATGGTAATGGTATCCGCCGAAGGCGAAGCCACCGCCAGGGTGTTGGTAATGATGGTGCCATTTTTCTGCGGGGCCGTTACCGAAACCACCACGGTGGCCTGCACCGTAGCGCCGGCGTTGATCACCGCCGGGGTAAAGGTAAGCACCGTTTGGCCGGCCAGGTTAGTGCCGGTCACAACCGAGAGGCCGGACACGCTCACCAGTTTCACTTCGGCGGGCAGGGTATCCACAAGGGTCACATCCGATACCCCGGCGATCGCGCCGTTAGTTACCGCAATGGTGTAGGTTAACAGCGAACCGCCCTTAACCAGTTCAACCGGGTCGGGCACGTCAAGTTTGGTGGCAGTTAACACCACGGTACCGTCCACCGTTACCGTAACCGGGGAACCCATCGCCCAGTCATCGGTGTGAACATTGGTAGCCCTAACGCCGTACTTGGAGTTAACAACCTTGTCGCCA
Organism: uncultured Caldilineaceae bacterium; assembly: GCA_964517605.1. Taxonomy (GTDB): domain Bacteria; phylum Chloroflexota; class Anaerolineae; order 4572-78; family J111; genus J095. Next base: position 100,703 of record CAZFCE010000017.1, read on the forward strand.
ATGCTCAAACCGGCGCCATTGGCCGTAACCGCAAAGGTAATCACCTGCGTGGCATTGGGCGCCAGCGGGCCGGCAATATTCCAGGTGATGATGCCGCCACTGGCCGTGCCGCCGCCGGCATCGGACAGGTTGGTGTTGGTCGGCACGGTATCCGTCACCACAATCCCGGTGGCATCAGCGCGACCAATGTTGGTCACGGTAATGGTGTAAGTAACGGGATCGCCGTAATTTACCGTGGGCGAAGGTGAGGCCACTTTAGAGATGGCAAATTTGGGGGCGTACACAATGGTAGGAACGGACGTACCAGTGTCAGAATTCCCCAGGTCAGACAGGACGGAATACTGACTGTTGGTAATCACATAACCATCGGGCAGCGGCGAATCTGTTCGCACCGCAAACGAAAACACCGCCGTTGTATTGTTATAAAACGTGGTGCCAGCTACGTTTTTCAACTCAAGGTGGGCAACGCCATTAGCCGCGCACTGCCCCGCGTCATACCCCGTGAAATTGAATGGAAAACTCCCCACCCACACACACGTGGTCTTAGCCGGCACAATATCCGTCACCACCAACCTGGGCGGATAAACAAAATCCGACCCGGTCTGGTTGGTTAACCGGATAGTGTAGGTAATCAACCCGCCCTGCGTTACCGTCACCGGGGCCGTTTTGGTGATGGTCAGGCCGTTGCTGGCCTGCACCAACTCCGTCCCCAAGGGCAAGCTAAACCCAAAACCCACCCCGGGCACAGTCAGGGTGGTTCCGGCTAAAACTGGAAACAGCAACAGGGTTAGCGCCAGCGCAAAGGCCAGGCCGATCACTACACCCAATCGCAGCAGCTTTTTGCCGGTGGACAATACGGAAGTGCTCTGCTTTTGTGTCATCTAGTTCACTTCTCCCTCTTTTTAAAATAGAGACAACGCAATAATTACGAACTTCGGTTTGAACTTCAAAAAACTATTGTAAAAAGACAAAATAAGCCCCCTGCGGCCAAAACTTTATTAAGTTAAATTTTACGAGCTTACTTGCCTAAAACGGCCTAATGACGCGATATCGAACTCACAAACAAGTCCAGAAGGAACATTTCCACCTGCCAAGGTGTCGCCGGAACAAATTCCGTAAACGCAGTGGCGGGTAACAGCACGAACTTTTATGATGTTGTGGCAAGAGGGTCAACAACCTGCAAAACAATAACCCAACCATTGCTTTGCAGTTAAAAACGCATAATAAGGGTACCTGAGTAATATCCCTTACATACTGATTGCATTCTAGGACAGGTACCTTAATTTGTCAAGACTTTAGCCGTGGGGATTTGGAGAGTAAATTGTGGTTTTTAAACAAAAATACCACTATATACAGTAGCAAGCCAAACAAACCTACTGTATATAGTGCAAACCCAATTTTTTATAACGCTGTTAACACAAAATAACTTCACACTTTTAACGTAGGGGGGTTAACTATCTGAACAAAAAATATCTCCCCAAAAACAGGGACGGCCCGCGTGGTTGCCTAATGTGAGCCGACCCGCCCCTATTTAAACAACAAAGACGCAAAATTTATCAGGATTTTGTAACCACCCTGTATTCTTTGCGTCTTTACGGAAATTTATCTTAGCTGTTCGCGAGTAGTAGTTTAAGCTAACTACGCGGCAGGCGGTGGCCGATGGGCATGCTTTTGGGGTGCCGAATCCGGTCGGCGGGGCAATCGGCCAGCGAGGCGTCCAGTTCGCGGCGGCCCCGCCGGATGGTGGCCACATGCATGCCCGTGACCAGCGACATAAAACTATCGCCGCCCCGGCCCATTTTTTTAGACTCAAGCGCCACATACCACCGACGCTGCTGTTCATTCAACCGGCTCAAAAAGAGATTCATCTGGTAATGTAAAACTTTATCGGGGTGATCTTCAGCCGATTGGCAAATCGGACATTGACAATTATTAATCATAATTTAAGTCGCTTGAAGTATCGCCTTTATGGTTAATTAATAAGTCTACCCCAGGCAACTTCAAGTTACGAGCCGATGCAGGATTTTAAGGTTCAATTGTTACGGCGCAGCGAAAGCCAATATTGCTGCTGGCGCTGGCGGGTTCCAGGTTGTTTCTAAAGGCCGTGCGCAGGTTTGGCTCATTACTCACCCACGAGCCGCCCCGCAACACTTTTAATTGACCGGCTTCTGGGCCGCGCGGGTTGTCTTTGGGTGAGTTCTGGTAGTAGTCGGCGGCGTACCAATCGGCCACCCACTCCCACACGTTGCCGGCCATATCCATAACGCCATACGGGCTGGCCCCGGTGGGATACGATCCCACCGCCACGGTATCGCCCTTGCAGGTGCCGCTGGAGGTGGCCCAGTTGGCCAGCGAACAGTCCAGTCCTTCGCCCCACGGGAAGGTGCGCTCATCGGTGCCACGGGCCGCTTTTTCCCATTCGGCCTCGGTGGGCAGCCGGGCGTCGCGCCAGGCGCAAAACGTAAACGCCTGATCCCAACTCACCTGCACCACCGGAAAGTCGGCAAACTCCGGGTTATCAAAATATTTCTCATGGGTATACGAGGCGGGGTTGGCCGGCGGCTGGCAGGCTCCGGCCTCAACACAGGCCCGGTACTGGGCGTTGGTCACTTCGTACTGGTCAATGTAAAACTCCGGCAGCGAAACCTTGTGCGCCGGCTGGCCGTCATCGCCGCCGCCCGTGCCGCCCATTGAAAACACGCCCGCCGGCACCAGCACCATCGGCGCGTTAGTGACCGAATCCTTGATTACTTTTAAAGGAAGATTGGCCGCCACTTCACCGGGAGCCATTCCCTGCGCCGAATCTTTGGCCGCTTCAATAGCCAGCGGCTCGGCGGTGGGCGTGGGAAAATCAATTAAAGTTGAGGTGGCCGCCCCGGTGTTGCCATTTGCCGGGGGCGGCGTTTCGGCCCGGCGGGTGAGCGCGGGCAAAGCCGCCGCCTCGCGGGTAGACGCAGCGGGATTGCCACCGCCGCCCACAAAGGCAAAATAAATCACCGAAACCAGCACCGCGCCCAGTAAAAAGCCCAGCCCGCCCAACAGGATGGGCATGGCCTTAAAAGCGGGCGCTGCCGCCAGGGCCGGAGTGGCCAGCACCGCCGGAACCGGCTCGGCCAGCGCCGCCGGCTCAAATTTTAGCGATTGCAACTGGTGCTGAAACTCTTCCAGGGATTGATAGCGGCGGGTGGCATCGGGCGACATGGCTTTTTGCATGCACTGGTGCACGCCCGGCGAAATATCGGGGTTGAGCTGGCCGGGGTCAATCAGCCGGGCGCTGCCGGTGGCCAACTGAATACTTTCGGGCGGAAGCTGGTTGGTGAGCAGGTAGTACAGCAGCGCGCCCAGCGTGTACACATCGCTGCGCTCGTCGGCGGGGTTGTTGCCGTACAGTTCCGGCGCGCCCAACCCGGGCACAATGCCGCGCTCGTGGTGGGTTACTTTTTTGCCGGGCAGGTGGCGTTTGAGCAGGTCAAACCCAAACAGCACAATCCGGTTGTTGGAGCGCACCACAATATCCGCCGGTTCCAGAGTGGGCAGCAGGGCCATGCCATCGTGGTGGCGCAGGTACGATAACGCTTCGGCGGCCTGCGCCAGCCAGCCAATCACATCGGTTTGCGAAAGCACGCCCTGTTTATCCAGCCGGCCCTGCAAATCATCGCCTTCTACGTAATCCATCACCAAAAACTGGCCCTGGCCGGGTAAATTAAAATGGTCCAGAATGCGGGGCAGGTTAGAGTGCGACAGGTGGGTGAGCAGTTCGGCTTCCTGGCTAAACCGGCTACGGGCCGGCGCGGAGGTATCCAGGTTTTCCAAAAACGCCACCGGCGAGTTTAAGTTCATATCCCAGGCGCGGTAGAGCGCGCCGGCATCGCCCTGGCTGTGCAGGGCGTCAATCCGGTAACGGTTGTTAACAAGTTGACCAAGAAAAAGCGGCATATTTATTCTCAGTGTGTGATGAATTGATGGTGGCTATGATACCGCAGTTCCGGGGATAGTACCAAATCTCAACCGATTATTTGAAGCGCCATTTTATGCCAAAAAAACCAGGTGATGGTTAAATCGTAAGTGATGACAGGTCATTTCGAGGAGCGTAGCGCCGAGAAATCTCCCAAATGTATGATTGCGCGATTTTGAGGGGATTTCTCGCTCCTGTCGTCCCTCGAAATGACATCACGGGAATCCTCGTCACTCACAACCCTACCATTACCAAAGGCCATTATCCCTTTATTTAATGAAAGAGACCCTACTCCAGCATCACCACTTCTTCATCCGCCGGGCGACCCGGCTGCTGCCGGGCCACGGTGGGCGTGCTCAGCAACAGCGCCGGCGCAACCCCGAACAGGCAAATCAGCCCGCCCACAACAAAGCAATCCTCAAAACTCAGCACCGAGGCCGTCATTACCACCTGTTTATAAAGCAGTAATATCCCCACCACTTTGGCCTGAACCAGCGTTAGGCCGTGGTGCGCCAGGTATTGCTGAATTGCGTTGAGCGCCAGGCGCACGGTGGGCAAGTCCGGGGTAATGGTTTGGGCCAGCATAGCCTGGTGGTAGGTTTTGCGGTTTTGCAGCAGCGTTACAAAAATGGCGGTGCCAAAGGCCGCAAAAAGCTGGCGCAGCACGTTGGTTAGCGATGAGCCACGGGCAATCAGCGGGCCGGGCAGCGTGCTCATGGCCACGGTCATGGCCGGCATCATCACCAGGCCCATCGCCGCGCCGCGCATAATCAAAATCAGCCGCAACGTAGAGTCCGAGGTGTTCAGGTCGAGCACGTTAAGCCGCCAGGTGCCGTAAGCCAGCAGCAGCAGCCCGGAGACAATCAGCGGGCGCGGGCCAATTTTATCGTACAGCCGCCCGGAGACGGTCATCAACACGCCGGCGGTAAGCGCCTGGGGAAACATTAAAATGCCTGTTTCCATTGCGCCCAACCCCCGAAAGTTCTGCAAAAACAGCGGCAGCAGCAGCATCGAGGAGAACATGCCCATGGTCACAATAAAATTGATGCTGGTAGCCAGCGCGTAAGTCCAGTTTTTAAACACCCGCAGTTCCAGCAACGGTTGCGGCTCAAGCAGTTCTACCACCACCCAAAAGAACAGCAAAACGCTGCCGCCGCCCAACAACGAAACGCTGCGGATATCATCCCAGCCCCAGGTTGAGCCGCGTTCCAGGCCGTAGAACACCGCGCCAAACCCCGACGCCGACAGCAGAAAGCCGCGCCAGTCAAAGCGCATGCCTTTAATGCACTCGGTTTCGCGCAGCAGCAGCCCGCCCAGAAAAAAGCCAACTACCCCCACCGGCAAATTCATGGTAAAGATAAAGCGCCAGTCAATATATTCCACAATATAGCCGCCCAGCGTTGGGCCAATCACCGGAGCCACCACCAGCGGCAGCCCAAACACGCTGAGAATGGAGCCGCGCCGCTCCGGGGCTACTGCCTTAAACAGAATGGTCATCCCCAGCGGTGAGAGCATGCCGCCGCCCAACCCCTGCAACACCCTGAAGATTACCAGGCTTTCCACGCTCCAGGAAAGGCCGCACAACAGCGAACTGACCGTGAACAGGAACATCGAAACAAGGTAAACGCGCTTGGTGCCAAAGGTGTCGCTCAGGTAGCCGGTGGCCGGCATAATCACAGCCAGCGCAATCATATAGCCGGTGGTTACAAACTGGGCAGTATCAACCGTGGCGTTGAATACGGTGATAATCCGGGGCAGGGCAATGTTCATCACCGTCGAGTCCAGCATCACCATAAAGGTGCCAATGATAACCACAATGAGCGCCTGCCACTCGTAGGCCAGGCCGTGCAGGCGATGGTGCGGGCGAGGCAAGGTTAAATTGAGCGATGCCATAAAGCCGCCTGTTATTCTACCCGGATTTTCACTTCAACCGACGAGCCGAGCACCAGCGGCGTAGCGCCGTAGCGAATGGCAATCTTTACCGGCACAAGCTGCGTAACCTTGGTGTAATTGCCCGACGTGTTGCTTTGCGGAATGAGCGAGAAGGTAGCGGCGGTGGCGCGGTTAATGGCCGCCACCCGACCGGGGTACGTTTGCCCCAGCGTGTCCACCGTAACCTCAACCAACTGGCCGGGGTGCACCCGCCCGATATTAGTTTCTTCAACCTGGGCCTGCACCCAAAAGCCGGTGGGGTCAACCACGGTTAAAATGGATTGCCCGGCGGCGACGGTATCGCCGGGGTTGGCGTTGCGGGCCACCACCACGCCGTCCATCGGCGAGTTAACCGGGATGGATTGGTCGTCGGTGGCGTTGTAGCCCATATTTTTAGAGCCGTTTTTGGTTACATACAGCGCCATTGGCATTACTATGGTGGCTATTTGCTGGTTGCGGGTTACCCGGTCGCCCACGTCGGCGGCCACGTTGGCCACTCGCCCGGCGTTCAGGCTACCCACCTGAATCAACGAGCCGGTAATCACCGCGTTATCGGTATACACATACAGCGATTGCTCCAGCCAGTAACGGTAGCCATAATAACCGCCGCTCAGCGCCAGCGCCAGCAACACCAGCAGTATCAATATATTGCGGATGGGCCGGGAGCGGGCGCTGCCGTTAGAAGCGGCCGGGGCCGGGGTGGATGGGGCATCATTGGGTTGGTTTTGTTCTTCTGCCATACAAAAATCTTCTCTTGGGTAAATAGGATTATGCTTTTGGGTGGGGTGATGCTTCGGGAGAGGCCGGGATTACCGCCGTAACCGCCCGCAAACCTTGCAGCAGCGCCGCCAGGTCGTCATCGGCCAGCGCCGCCAGCCAGGCGTAAAACAACTCGCGCCGGCCCTGCCGCAATTGCGCCGCCAGAGCTTGTCCCTGCGGCGTTAACCGCACAAATGTGCGGCGGCGGTCGTCGGGGTCCTCGTAGCGTTGGGCCAGTTCCAGCTTCACCAGGTTATCGGCGGCGTGGCTGGCTGCCGGCAGTTGAATGCGCAGCATTTGGCCCAGCCTGCCCACGGTAATGGGGCTGTTGCCGGCCAGCACCAGCAGCGTTTTAAGCTGGGCCATCGTCAGGTCAAGCTCCAGCCAACTGGGCGTGGTCAGCGCCGTTAGCGCCTGGGCTACCCCGCCGTAGGCTTCCATAATTCGCTCGATGGTTTGTTCGCGGTCTGTCACTGTGCTACCCCCAGGTGAATACCGGCCATAGTTTAGTAAAATAGTTCGATGGAGTCAAATAATTACCACCTGCAACTAATGCCGGTACTACCATAGGGGTACGGAGTAGCGGCGGGGCTTGCCCCCGCCGAATAGCGCCTGTCACCCAACGTAGGGGCGGGGCTTGCCCCCGCCCACCCTTGCGCCCGCCGAGTGAACGAATGGCGAATGAGCGAATAAACGAATAGCGCCTGTCACCCCACGTAGGGGCGACCCTTGCGGTCGCCCGGTGCCTCCCCCCACCAAATGGCGACTGTAGGGGCGGGCCTTGCGCCCGCCCAATGCGAGGGTCTCATCGGGCCGGGGCAAGCCCGGCCCCTACCCGATTGCCCAACACCGTCAGGCCGGGACTGTAGGGGCGACCCTCGTGGTCGCCCACCCTTGCGGTCGCCCACCCTTGCGCCCGCCCGGTGAGGGGCTGCCCGGAATACCCCCCACAAATAACACCTAACTCCTCAACTCCCCTACTCCTTCCCCACATTGACCGTGGCCGTGCCGCCCCCGGCGGCCTGGGCAATGTTGCGCCCAATGGCGGTTTGCTGCGCCACGGTTTGGCCGCCCGGCTGCTCCTTGAGCCTGTCCAGCAGGGCCTGGGCCAGGGCCAGCAGGTCGGCGTCTTTGTCCGCGCCGGCGGCGGCTACCTCCTCCTGCACTACCCCCCGGCGGCTGCCGGAATCCGGCTTTTGCTCCAGTTGGGCCACGGCGTTGGCCAGGTCGCTGGTAAGGCCGTATTTTTGCCGCAGGGCGGCCTTAAGCGCGTCGTAGGCGTCAATAATCAGCTTTTTGCCGGTATCGGTTAAGCCGCCGGCTAATGCGGTGGTAATCGGGTCCATAGGTTAAACTCCTTTCAAAATAGCGAATGAGCGAATGGCGAATAGCGCCTGTCACCCGGCGTAGCGGCGGGGCTTGTCCCCGCCCACCCTTGCGCCCGCCCAATGGCGAATGAGCGAATAGCGCCTGTCACCCAACGTAGGCGACCCTTGCGGTCGCCCGGTCTTGCGCCCGCCCAGACGGTACGGCGACATCGAGCCGGAACAAAAACGCCACCGGGCTAATCCCGGCGGCGCGTTGAGCTATAAATAGCCGTTGGTTAGGCGCTTCGCCCCCGGTTGTAGCAGGGCTGCTTCTATTTCACCCAATTGTAACACCCGGCGGCTTAACAACAAAGCCCCGGAGGTGACTACTCAGCGCCGCCGGCTTGTATGTAAAAGGTTTGGTTGTCAGGGTAAACGGCCTGTGTTATACTGGGCACATCAACCTGCTATTGCTACAAACCAATACATCTTTTGCCCCAATGTGATTTGGTTAAGCGTGGGCGCTAAGCGCTACAGCCGGCGGCTTTTCTGCCCCCACAGGCAAATTGTTATCGCTTTCGGCTCAAGCCGGCAGTAAAGTTTGGCGGTTCAGGCGCTAATGGCCAACCGCGCCTGACCACTGATGAAAATAGGGAAAGTGTTATGTCATCCATCGAAGATATTCAGAAACTGATTACAGAACACCAGCGCCGGCTACAGAAACTACGAGTACAGCAGGCTTTACAAGGAACGTCAACTCCCCCCGAAATACTGCTTGAAATAGAAGATATTGAGGCGAAACTGAGGGAATTGGAGGCGGAACTGGCGAAACTGGAGGAACCACAATCCCCAAGCAGCAGTGATACCGATAGTAAGGTTCCTGCGCCGGTATCACTGCCGCGTCAGGATGCCGAGCAGAAACAAGAAGAATATCCGGAAGAGAAACAGGTTGGTTTGCCCCTGGGCGGAGGCAATACCGGGCAGGTGTATTGGTGGTGGGCGTTGTTGGGGTTGGTGGGAATGGTAGTGGTAATTGGTTTTCTTTACCAGGCTTCCCAGACTCCCACACCCACCAATACACCTGCCCCACCCATCAATACGCCCACCCCAACCAGAACACCCAAACCGCCCACCTACACCCCTACTCCCGCCGGCCCCCAAGCCGGCGAAGTGCGACTGGATGGCCGGGGCGTGCCGATGGTTTACATTCCCGCCGGGCCGTTTACAATGGGCGACAGCGCCGACGTGGGCCTGGCTGAGTGTAGAAAATACTGGTATAAACCGAACGAGTGTAAGCGCGATAGCTATACCGACGAAGAACCCGCCCACACCGTAACGCTGGACGCCTATTACCTGGACCAGTACGAAGTGACCAACGCCCGTTACGCCGAATGCGTGCAGGCCCAAAAGTGCGCCGCGCCGGGTGAAACTAAATCCTATACCCGCGCTAATTACTACGGCAACCCGCAATACAACGACTACCCGGTGATAACCGTGGATTGGAACCAGGCCAAAGCCTACTGTGAGTGGCGGGGCGGGCGGCTGCCCACGGAAGCGGAGTGGGAAAAAGCGGCGCGGGGCACGGACGGGCGCACTTACCCCTGGGGGAATGAATTTGACGGCAGCCGGGTTAATTTTTGCGACAAGAACTGCACTTTAGAGTGGGCCAATAAAAATTACGACGACGGTTACGCCGACACCGCCCCGGTGGGCAGTTACCCCGGCGGGGTCAGCCCGTATGGGGTGTATGATCTGGCGGGGAATGTGTGGGAGTGGGTGAATGATTGGTATGGCAGCGGCTATTATGGCGGCTCACCGGCCACCAATCCTCTCGGCCCAACTAATGGTGATAGTCGCGTTCGGCGCGGGGGCGGTTTGGTCGGTAATCCGAGCCGCGTGCGCGCTGCCGGCCGTTTCGGGTCCGCGCCCTACTTCAAGAACGACGTCATCGGCTTTCGTTGCGCCCGCTCACAATAAGGCCGGGGCAAGCTCGGCCCCTACGCGGTTGCCCAACACCGCCAGGCCGGGGCGTAGGGGCGGGCCTTGCGCCCGCCCACCCTTAAAGCCATTTACCTTCCTGGAAGCTGGTTTTACAAAATTAGCTTCCAGAAAGGTTCTTTTTCCACATCCGCCCGGTGCGGGCCGGGGAGTAAGGCCGGGGCCAGCCCCGCCCCTACTCCCTATTCCCTACTCCCTATTCCCTACTCCTAATTCGTCACTCGTCACTCATAACTCGCAACTCATAACTCGTCACTCATAACTCATAACTCATAACTCATAACTCGTCACTCCGCATTCACCGCGGCCTCACCCACGGCGGCGTTCCCCGGCAAATCCAGCCCGGTAATAATCACCCGCGCCTCGCCCGCCGGGCAATCGGCGGTAGTGGTATAAGTATACCATACCCCCTGCTCCGGCTGCATCTCGCCCCGCTCCACCAACGTTCCGGCGCTGGTGGTAATCATAATTGTTACCTGCTTCACCTGCGTGTCATCCACCACCTTGGCCCGGATTACCTGCCCCGGCCCGCCGGAATACCCGTTCAGGTCAATATCGCCCACCTCCGGCGAGTGAAACCAGTCCGCCATTGCCACATTATAAGCCGATTTAGCCGTGCCCTGCGCCTTTTCGGCATAAATGGGCGTGGTTTGGGCGGCGGTGCGGGCATAAGCCGCCGCCTCTAAAAAGCGCTCCTGCTGCGCCCGCTGCGAGCTGGAAAACTCCCGGTTTTCATCAAACTGGGGCCTTACGCTCACAATGGTGCGCCCGGCCTTATCGCGCTTAAACACCAACTGGTCGCCCAATATGCCGCTTAAGCCCTCTAAAACAATATTGCGTTTTACTCTGGCCATACCTCAAAAAACCTCCCTGTAAACTATAAATTTTTTATAAGTTACCGGCGCTTAACCTGATCCGGCCCTGATTTTGCCAACCCAAAGTGCCGGTAACTTTTTAACCCGTAACGCCCAAACTTAACCCCCGGCCAAACCCGCTGCCGGTAATGCCCGGGCCGGGGGTTCTCAGGGTCATCCTTTAATCATCCTTCGATCATCCTTCGATCATCCTTTAATCATCCTATATGCTTACCCCCAATTAAGCCGGTTGCCGGTTGTATGTTCGCCTTAAATTACCCTGCCGGTTATCTGGTTAACGGTTATAACTAACCCGCCATCGCTTAAAATTAACCGGCGGGGCGGCTGGCTATTCTATTGGGCAACAACCGTGTTTGGCCTGAATCTACTTTGCCGTAGAACTGATTTTATGATAAAGTAAATATAAGAATAAAGCAAGCGTATCTATGCCAAAAAGAAACATACCCGGCAGCATGTCCCTATTCCCTACTCCGTACTCCCTACTCCCTGCGGCGTACTCCCTGCTTCCGCCCTGGCTGCCGGCCAGCCACTAACAGGTGATCTATGCCCAACCCAAGCCCTCGCCTAAAACTGCTGCTCTGGCCCGTATTGGCCGGGCTGTTGCTACTGGCCTGTAACATCCGGGCCTCGCTTACCCCATCCCCCGATGCCACCGGCGCGCCGGCGGAGGCCGTTCCCTCCACCGCCCAGGCCGGCGCGTCCGCCGCAGTGGCCCCCACCGCATCAACTCCGGGCGAGGCCGTAGCTGCTGCCGCCCCCGCCGAGGTGGTTAACCAGGTGTTGGCCGAGCTGGAACAGTGCGGCCTGCTAACCAACACCGCCGCGTTTGTGGATGACCTGGGGCGCGACCTTGCCGAAAAGCGGGTGATAGACGTATACCAGCGGGTATCGCCCAGCGTGGTTAACGTTACCACCCAGATTATCCAGCGCAACTTCTTTTTTGAAGCCATCCCCTCCGCCGGAGCCGGCTCCGGCTTTGTGCTGGACAAAGAAGGGCACATCATTACCAATTATCACGTCATCCGCGATGCCCAGCAGGTAGAAGTTACCTTTCTGGACGAAAGCTCTTACCCGGCTACCGTGGTAGGCAGCGACCCCGGCAACGATATTGCCGTGCTTAAGGTTGAGGCCCCCGCCGCCGCCCTTACGCCGGTAAACCTGGGCGATTCGGCCACGCTGCTGGTGGGGCAGCGCACCATAGTCATTGGCAATCCCTTTGGGCAATTTGGCGGCACGCTCACCGCCGGGGTCATCAGCGCCCTAAACCGCAGCATCAAAGGGCAGGATAACCGTCAGATTAGCAACATCATCCAAACCGATGCCGCCATTAACAGCGGCAACTCCGGCGGCCCCCTGCTGGATAGCGCCGGGCGGGTTATTGGCATCAACTCGGCTATTTTTAGCCCCAGCGGCACCAGCGCCGGGGTGGGCTTTTCCATCCCGGTAAACACCCTAAAGCGGGTGCTGCCCGACCTGCTGGCGTTAGGGCATTATCGCCACCCCTGGTTAGGGGTAGATTACGCCTACCGGGTTACGCCCGGCCTGGCCGACCTGCTGAAACTGCCGGTTAAACACGGCCTGTTGCTGGTAGAAATCAGGCCAGATAGCCCACTGGCGCAGCATAACGTTCAGGGGGCGCAAAAAGAAGCCATTCTGGGTAATCAGCGCATCTACATTGGCGGCGATATCCTCACCGCGGTAAACGGCCAGGCCATTGCCGGCCTGGACGAGCTGCAAGTATTGCTGGAAACCAAACATCGCGTGGGGGATAAAGTGGATGTTACCGTTAACCACGCCGGGGCCGACCAAACCATCACAATGGAACTGGCCGAAGAACCGGCGGCGCAATAGGCCCCCGGCCCCAGGCGAACATAAGGTGTATGGGTATTGTTTTTGCCGCTGAAAGCGGCAAAAACAATACCCAATCCCTATCGCCCCTTTCCAAAGTTTTGGGGAAGGGGCCGGGGGGAGGGGTAATAAACCGCTATTGCCACTCCCGGCCTACCTTTAAACCGGCAGTGAGCCGGGAGCCGGGGGTTAAGGGGGCAGGCCCTAATCCGCCTGAGCCGGCGGCAGGGGCGGGCCAAACAACCGGGCAAAGCCGGGGTACGCCTTTAACGGAATTAACTCAAACTCAATCAGCCCGGCCTGCACCAGCGGCAACGTGCCCAACACCTGTTGGGCCTGCGCCGGGCTGTCGCACTCCAGCACCAGCACGGCGGCGGGGCTATCCTGCCTAAAATACAGTTCGCGGATTAACCCGGCCTGGTGCAACTCCCAGGCCCGGCAGGCTTCGGCCCGGCCCAACCGCAGAAAATCGGCGGGGGTGGCGGCGGGCAACTCGCGCTCAAGGGCTAAAATCTTCATAACATACCTCCGGTTGTCTCAAGGGTCAGGCCGGGGCCGGCACGCCGTTTGCCCGGCAATCACCCCGGAGCGCAATATCCGTTTTTATACAGTGAGAATGAGTAAAGGGGAACGCGGCCTCACCCGGAGCGCCGCCGCAGCCATAGCGCCCTGCCGGCCCACCCCAGCAGCGCCAGCAGTGTAACGGCGCTCACCGTTAGCCCAACTTTCCAGACGGGCGGATCAAACCTGAACTGCACCGTGTGGCTTCCCGCCGGCACGGCTACCGCCCTAAAGGCATAGTTGGCCCGCTCAATGGGGGCGGGTTGGCCATCAACGGTGGCCTGCCAGCCGGGGTAGTAGGCATCGGCCAGCACCAGGTAGCCGGGCTGGTCGGTGGTAACGGCCACCGTTACCGTTTCGGGGGCGTAACCCACAATCGCCAGCGAGCTAACCGGCTGGCTGTTGAGCGCCTGCCCGCCTTCTAAAACCACGGTGCGGGCGGGGTCAAAATCGGCGGCGCGGATGGCCTCCCAGGCGGCGGCGTGGCTGCCAACTACCTGGCTGCGGCCCACAAACAGCACCCGCGCCAACGCCGACTGGTTTAAATAGACGTTAATCTGCGGGTCGGCATCAAAAATGGGCGTAATGTTGCCATCGGCGGGCGCGCCGCCTTTGCCGGCAATAATGTACTTAATGCCCAAAAAATTGTAGCGTCCGGTTGAGCGGGGCGGTGCGCCGCTCCAGTACAGGGTGGTATCGGCCAGGGTAAGCGGGTTGTACAGCCCCCAGGCATCGTCCAGGCCGTGCAGCAGGGCGGTGTTGGGCTGCCAGGCGGCCCACACATCGGTGGTCACTTCGGTGCGAAACCGGTTGGCATCATTTTTAAGAAAAGCAAGCGCGGCGGGGTGGTTAAACCCGGCGGTGGGGTCGGTGTGGCCCACATCTACGTTGGCCCCCAGGGTAAACAAATCCAGCCCGATAACGGCCACCAGCGCCAGCGCGGCTCCGGTTGAGTGCAGCCGGCGGCGGTTAATCAGGTGCAGCACCGCCAGCGCGGCCAGGGCAAACAGCGCCAGCGTAGCCACCGCCGAGGCCGCGCCCACGGCCCGGTTAAAAATAGCCGGGTTGCGATCTTGCGTAACCAGCATGGCGTAATAACTGAGCGGCAGGGCCACGGCCAGCAGCCCGCCCAATCCCCAGGTAAACAGGCGCAGCGCGGCAGGCAGCCGCCGGGCCGTAACGGCATCAAGCGGCTGGTTGATAAGCTGATTGACTCCGCCGGCAGCCAGCGCCGCCAGCGCAAAATCCATTAGTAAAATAAAGCGGGCCGGCGCGCGAAGCTGGTCAAAACCGGGGGCGGCGGCGTACAGCCAGCCGTGCAGCACGCTGTAACCACCCAGCGCCAGCGCCAGCGCCAGCAGCCCCAGCGTTACCCAAAACCCCTTTAGCCGGCCCGGATAAACCAGCGCCCCAATCACCGCCAGCAGTAACGTGGCCACGCCAATATAGCCGGTTTCTACCCGCTGCCACGGCCCCCAGTGCAGGGCCGGGTCGCGGCCAAAGTAGTTGGGAGCCAACAGCCCCACCAGTTGCGCCGGATGCAGCGAATAGGCGGCGGCTTCGGGGTAAGGCAGCTCGGCGCGAGGCGTGTACCGGCTCATTTCGTAGGCGGGCAACAGCAGCAGCGCCGCCAAACCCACAGTGATGACCACCGCCAGCGCCAACGCCAGCAGCGAAAACATTACATTGGCGGTGAGCAGTTGGCGCGGCTCACGCGGGCGCGCATCGTATATAGTGCCGCCGCAATGCCACAGGGCGTACAAGCCCAGCGTAAGCAAAATGAACAGCGTAATCTGAATATGCCCGGCCAGCGTGGCCACGGCCAGCACCGCGCCGGCGGCGGCGGCCAGTCCCCAACTGCGCCGGTGCAGGCTGCGTTGAAACAGCAAAAACACCAGCGGCAGCCAGGCGGCCACGGCAATCATATTTAAATTGCCAAAGTGAACAATAAATAAATCCGAAAACTCAAAGGCCAGCGCCCCGGCCAAAGCCGCCCCCGGCGATAGCGGCGGCTGATCGGCCTGGGCGGGAGCCAGCAGCCGCAGGCACAGGTACATGATTACGCCGGCCAGCCAAAAGTGGAACACGGCCAGCAATTCCAGCCAGGTGTAGGTAAAATCGGGGACTAACCCAAAAACCAGCAGGTTAACCGGGTAAAACAGGCCGGATTGAATATCGGCGGCAAAGGGCGCGCCGCTGTACAGGTGCGGATTCCACAGCGGCAGGTGGCCCTGGCGCAGGCTTTCGGCGGCAAAGCGGTAGTTGGGGAACAAAAACGGGGCCAGATCACCGCCGCCGGCGGGCATCCAGGTGTTGGCCGTAAACAAAATTTGCCAGAAAAAACCGGCGGTAGCCAGCGCCAGCGCGCCGCCGGCAGCAATGGCTTCGGCCACAAACGGCCAGTGGCCCCGGCGGCGGCGGGCAATGTGCCGGGCCGCTCCGTACACACCGGCCCAGCCGCCCGCCAGCAACAACAGCAACAGGGCCGTCACGGACGGCCCTCGGCGGTGAATGATGGCTGGGAAGACAGGGCGGCGGCCATAAGCGGCTCCTGGTTTATCCGGCGAGAATTTGGGTTAATTGCCGGCGCTGTTCCGAGGAGATGGCGCGGCTTTTGCCCTCTTCGCGCAAAAGGTCTTTAAGTTGGTTGGTGAGCAGCACCGGCAGCGGGGCGTTATCAACGGTAAGCTGCGCTTCTTTGTTGGAGAACAGCACCACCGGCTTGATGACCGGCGCGGCTTCGGCGCCCAGCTTTTGCGCCAAAAACTTGTTCAGTTTATTGGCCCGGCTTTCCACCTCGGCGATAGGCGCGCCCAGCCCTTCATCGGCAAAAAGCCGCAGCACCCGCCACCAGCTAAATTTGCGCGAGAACTTGCTGCCGTTCACCGAAATTTCGCCGCCGTGAGATTTAACCACAAACGTGTACAGGCCATCGGGGGCCAGCAGCACGTGCGCCACGGGCGTGGTGTAGTTAAACAGGTGATAATCGCTGCCCATTTTTTTGAGCACGCTTTCCAACACCTGGTCGGCGCGGGGTTCGCGCACCCAGGTATTGACCATGTGGCTGCTGAACATCGCCGAAATAAAGCCCAGCGCCAGCAAAACAATGGTGGGTTGAAGGTATTGAGGCTGGCTCATGCTCATAAAATTGGTGCCCAGGCCGGCCATCAACAGCAGCATGGTCACAGGAGCAAAGCGTTTGGCCCATTTGGCGCGTTGTTCAATCAGTTTGGTATTGGTGGTTATTTTCATCTCAAATACATCCTTCTTGTTGATATTTGCCCAGCACCAGGCAAGAATTATGCCCGCCCAACCCAAACGAATTGGAAATGGCAATGTTAACCGGATGGTGACGAGCCTGGTTGGGCACGTAATCCAGATCGCAGGCGGGGTCGGGGGTATCATAGTTGATGGTGGGGTGCAGCACGCCCGTTTCAATGGATTTTACGCAGGCCAGCGCCTCAATGGCTCCGGCAGCGCCAAACAGGTGGCCCACCATGCTTTTGGTTGAGTTCACCGGAATCCGGCAGGCGCGCCCGCCAAACAGCGCCTTAATGGCCTGCGTTTCGGCGACATCACCCAGTGGCGTGCCGGGGCCGTGCGCGTTAATGTAATCCACCTGCGCCGGCGTAATTCCGGCATGGTGCAACGCCCAGCGCATGGCCCGGATTGCGCCCGCCGCGGTAGGGTCCGGGGCCAAAATGTGGTGCGTATCCGAGGAACTGGCCATGCCCAGCACCTCGGCGTGAATGGTTGCGCCCCGCGCCAGAGCGTGCTCCAGCCGTTCCAGCACAAACATTACCGCGCCTTCGCCCAGCACAAAGCCTTCGCGGTGGGCCTCAAACGGGCGGGAGGCGCGGCCCGGCTGGTGGTTAAAGGAAGTTGCCAGCGACCGCGAGGCCAAAAAACCGGCCACGGTGATTTCGGTGATATGCGCTTCGGCCCCGCCGGCAACCATCACATTGCAATGGCCGCGCCGGATCACCTCGGCGGCCTCGCCGATGGCCATTGACCCCGCCGAACAGGCGGTGTTGATGGTGTTGGCGTAGCCCTGCGCGTTGAGGGTAACGCACACATGGAACGCGGGTAAATTGGGCGAAGCCGCCGGCAGCGAAAAGGGATTAACCCGGCTCAGACCGCGGTGGTACTCGCGCAAGCCCTGCTCAATCCGGTCAAAACCGCCCATGGCCGTGCCGAGCAGCACACCGCTGCACTCGGCGGCATCGGCTTTAAAAGGAAAGGCCAGCCCGGCGTGAGCTACCGCCTGGATAGCCGCCGCCAGCGCCAAATGAGAAACCCGCGACATGCGCCGGGCTTCGCGGGGCGAAACGTACTGGTGCGGGTTAAATTCTTTAACTTCGGCGGCAATTTGCACCGGCAGGTGGCCGGCATCAAACTGGGTAATCCGGCCAACGCCGGTAACGCCCGCCACCAACTGCTGCCAGGTTTCGGCCACCGAATGGCCCACCGGAGTAATAGCGCCCAGGCCGGTAATAACCACCCGCTGCGCCGGCACATTACTTGCCATTATCGCCGAGGCTTTCCCCCAATCCGCTGGCAATGGCGTTAACCAGATTATTTTCGGCGGCCTGTTTGGCCACGCGGATGGCGTGCCGCAAGGCGTAGGGGTCCGAGCGCCCGTGGGCCACAATCACCACGCCATTAACCCCCAGCAGCGGGCCGCCGCCAAACTCGCGGTAATCCAGCCGGGCGCGAAAGGCTTTAATGGCGCTCCGGGCCAGCAACGCCCCCACCAAAGCCAGAGGCCGGGCCTTGATTTCACGTTCCAGATATTTCTGGATAATCCAGGCCACGCCTTCGGCCCCTTTAATGTACACGTTGCCGGTAAAACCGTCGGTTACAACCACATCGGCAATACCGGTGGGAATATCCTTGCCTTCAACGTTGCCAATAAAGTTGATGATGGCGCTATCGCGCAGCAGCGGCGACACCCGCTGGGTGAGCAGGCTGCCTTTTTCTTCCTCCTCGCCAATGGACAGCAGCCCCACGCGCGGCGCGGAGATGTTGAGCACGTGGCGGGCGTAGTGATGGCCCATCAACGCAAACTGGTGCAGGTGTTCGTGGCGCACATCGGTGTTGGCGCCGACATCCAGCACAAAGCAAAACCCGTGCTTAGAATCGGTGGGGAAAATAGTGCCCAACGCCGGGCGTTTTACGCCTTTAATCCGGCCCAGGCCAAACAACCCGGCAGCCAGCGCCCCGCCGGAGTTACCGGCGGTCACAAAGGCATCGCTTTCACCTTTTTTTACCAGATTAACCGCCACCACCATCGAGGCGTCGGGTTTGGCTTTAACCGCCGCCACCGGCGATTCACCCATTTCGATAACCTGGCTGGCCGGGATGATGGGCAGATTCAGGCCGCGCGTATCGTGGCGGGCCAACTCGGCTTTGATGATGTCGGGCTGGCCAACCAGTTGAACCGTTACGCCAAAATCGCGGGCCGCCCACACCGCCCCGTGAACAATAGCTGCCGGGGCATGGTCGCCGCCCATTGCGTCCAGAGCAATCTTCATGTGTTGCATATCCTTTTTGTTCGTTTTTAATCTCGGCGGGGATTATAGCATACCCTGCAATCAAGTAGAAAATTGGCGGCAACCCCACAGGCAAAAAATTCAAGCTGCCCCGGCGGTTACGGGCAAGTAATGGATAACAACCTGCGCTGTATCCCCGGCTTTGTCAGATTGGCAAAAATTCAAGCCGTTGCATAATAGCCAAATATTGTTAGGACTTACGCAAGAGTCATAGGAATAGACGGATGTTTGAGTTGGGCAATC
>CAZFCE010000018.1:0-116017 GCA_964517605.1 uncultured Caldilineaceae bacterium
GATCATTTATCTATTTTACACCGCTTTTACTTATTGTGAATGTTATCTAGTGGCTACCTGCGCCGCCCGCAGTAACCGCTGCCGGGTTGATTATGCCTCCGCCCCTACCCAGGCCGAACTTTTGGCGGCGGATACCGCTATTCGGCTGGGCGACCGCGATACCCTGTACCCGCATTGGGTGCATTTGTATCACGGCGGCAGCCTGAGCTGGAGCGGCGAGTTTTATCTCTCTATGGCTGATGCGGCCCGCCCGTTTGATATGTTGCTGGAAACCATGCAGGTAACGCAGCCCACCGATACCCTGTGGCTGAACGGCCACCGGCTGGGCGCGTTAGCGCCCCGCGCCCGCCCCGATATTACCAGCACGTGGGTAACGCAAAAGTTCCGTATTCCGCCTAACCTGCTTACCCCCGGCCCCAACCGGCTAACGCTCACCGTGGGGCCGCGCAACCCGGCGCGCCAGTACAACACCGCCCGCTGGGAGAATACCCAGTTTAGGCATATACGGCTGGAACCCGCCGCTACCCTGCCCGCCCCGCAATTGGGGCCGTGGCAGCCGCGCCCGTCACCCGGCGGCTGGGCCGAAACCAATCGCCTGCGCCCGGCGGCTACCGGCGGGTTATGGCTCACCGGCAACCGGCCCGGCCAACTGTGGCAGGTAGCGGCCACGCCGCCTTTTACGCTTACCAACCACAGCGGCAACTCCCCGCAGGCGGTGTTCAACGATGTGCTGACTACCCCGGCGGGGGCGCAGTTGGCCGCCACTGATGGCGGCCTGGTGTGGCGCACCGCCGTTACTGCGCCGTGGCAAACCGCCGCCGCGCCGGCAGCCCACGCCTATGCGGTGGCGCAGTCCGGGCCAAATTATTGGGCCGGCTTTGAAGCCGAGGGGCTGTGGTCGGCCCCCGCTCTGGCCGGGCCGTGGCAGCGCGCCACGCTTACCGCCGCAACCGTGCTCGATATTGTGCCCGCGCCCGCTAACACCGTGTACGCCGTTACGCCCGATCAGCTTTTTGCCACGCGCCGCCTTACCGGGCCGTGGGTGGCGCTGCCGCTGCCGGGCTTAACCGCCGCCCAACTGGATGATGCCGGCGAAGCCTGGGGCGATAAGCTCCGCCCGCGCCTGTGGGTGGGCAACACCGGGGCGCTGGCGCTGCGTAACCAGGATCGGTTATGGGTAACAACCATTACCGCCACCACGCCGTTAACGGCTAACCTGGCCTGGCAACCTTTTGGCCCGCCGGATATGTATGGCAAGCTCTATAGCGTGGCCAATTGTTGCGGCGCGGGCGCGGTGGTTGGCACTAACAAGGCCGGGCTGTGGCAACTGGCTCAATCGGGCGCGTGGAGCCGGATTGACGCCGGCGCGTTTGATGTAACCGACGCCACCGAAGTGCAGTCAATGGGGGCAACCCTGTTTGCCGCCGGTGAAGTGGGGCTGTTGGCCTCTACCGATGGCGGGCGCAACTGGCAGGCCGCCGCCGGGTTGCCGCCGGTGGTCAGCAGCCTGCTGGCTAACCCCGCCGCGCCATCGCAGTGGCTAGCCGGCACGCCCGCCGGGGTGTACCTTAGCCCCAACGCCGGTAAATCGTGGCAGCCCATCAGCCCGCCCTGGACGGTGTGGGATATGGCCTTTGGCCCGGCGGGGCGGTTGCTGGTAGGCCGCAGTAACGGCCTGGCCTTTACCAATGACGTATCACGCGGAGTTGACTGGCAATCGGCCAATGCGCTGCGCAAGGTCTTTTTTCTGCGGATAAAGCCTAACCCCGGCCATCCGGCGCAGGTGTGGAGCGGCACCTGGGGCAACAACATTGCCGCCAGCGATGATGGCGGCGCAACCGTTGCGCCCATTCACCACGGGCTAGAAACGCTCACCGGGCTTGATCTCATCTGGCACGCTACGCCGGGGCAGGTAACGCTGGCTACCGTAGAAGGCTTGTACCGTACCGATACCGGCGGGCAAAGCTGGTTTAAGTTGCCCGGCCCGCTGGCGCAACAAACCGTGCATAGCCTGCTCCAAACCGAATCCGGCCTTATTCTGGCCGGTAGCGCCGCCGGCCTGTGGCAAAGCCCCAATTTTGGCGTAAGCTGGGAGCAGGTTAAGGGCGTGCCAACAGCGGCGGTGGTGCGGTTGGGCGCGCTGGAACTACCGCCCCCGGATATCATCCCCTTTGCGCCGGGCAAGGGCCAACCGCTGGCGCTGGCATCGCCGCGCTGGTTGTGGGCCGGCCTCGAAGGGGGCGGGTTATGGTTTAGCACTGATGGCGGCAATTTGTGGCGGTTTGGTGGACTAGCCAACCAAACTGTGTATAATATCCTCCTTGATTTAACCCGCTACCGGCAATTGGTGGCAGCCACGGATGCCGGCCTGTTTGCCGCCAACCTTGCCGTGGCAACACAATAGAATAACCACACTCCGTGGCCGGGGCCACCGGTCACACCATCTCTATCTACTTTTGTACTTTTTTACTTAATCGAAGGAGATTAATTGATGCAACTCGCAGAAAGAATGCAACGTTTAGGCACGGAATCGGCTTTTGAGGTGCTGGCCCGGGCCAAGGCCCTTGAAGCTCAGGGGCGCGAAATTGTTCACCTGGAAATTGGCGAGCCGGACTTTGATACCCCGCAACACATCATTGAAGCGGCGGTGCAGGCTTTGCGCTCCGGGTACACCCATTACACCCCCGCTGCCGGTATCTTGCCGGTGCGTCAAACCATCGCCGAGCATGTTAGCCGCACCCGGGGCGTTTCCGTTGGCCCGGAACACGTGGTGGTTACGCCGGGGGCCAAACCCATTATGTTTTACGTTATTCTGGCGCTGCTGCAAGCCGGCGACGAAGCCATTTACCCCGATCCCGGCTTTCCCATTTACCGCTCCATGATTAACTTTGTGGGGGCCAAAGCCGTGCCGTTGCCCCTGCGCGAAGAAAAGGACTTTCGGTTTGACCAGGACGAGTTTCGCAGCCTGGTTACGGACCGCACCAAACTGATTATCATCAACACCCCGCACAACCCCACCGGCGGCGTGCTCACCCGCGCCGATCTGGAGGTGGTGGCGCAGGTGGCCCGCGAGCGCAACATTATGGTGCTCAGTGATGAAGTGTACGAGCAGATTTTGTACGAAGGCGAACACTTTAGCCTGATGTCGCTGCCGGATATGCTGCCGCACACCATTCTGCTGGACGGCTTTTCTAAAACCTACGCCATGACCGGCTGGCGGTTAGGGTACGGCGTAATGCCCACGCCGCTGGCCGAACAGGTGGCCCGGCTTATGGTTAACTCCAACTCCTGCACCAACGCCGCCACGCAAATGGCCGGCATGGCCGCGCTCACCGGCCCCAAGGATGACGTGCGCAAGATGGTAGCCGCCTTCCGCGAGCGCCGCGACGTGATTGTGGCCGGTCTAAACCAGATTCCCGGCTTTAGATGCGCCAACCCGGCGGGCGCGTTCTACGTGTTCCCCAATATCGCCGCTACCGGCATCCCCTCCAAAGAAATGGAAGGGCTGCTGCTGGATAAAGCCGGCGTGGCCGCGCTGAGCGGCAGCGGCTTTGGCATCTACGGTGATGGCTATATTCGCTTTAGCTACGCCAACTCGGTGGAAAACATTAAAAAGGCCATGGAACGCATTAAACAGGTGATTGAGTCGCTGTAACGCAAAACCGGCCCGCGTGGGCGGCGGTTTCGGCTTTATGCCGGCGTGATGGGGTTGTCAAAATTTAATTAAGGGATAGAATTTGGATTAAGGCTTTAGCACGCATAAACCGGCTAAAGCCTTAATTATTTCAGGTAATCACAATCAAAAACAGGAACTGACCATGCGCACAATATTAAAACCCCCTCTAAAGATGTCGGCTACATTGGCTCTGAACACCCGCGTCAGCGAACTGCGGGCGCAGGGCCACCAGGTGTATCACATGGGTTTTGGCGAGTCCAAATTCCCGGTTCAGCCTAAAGTGTTGGCAGCCTTTCACGAACACGCCGCGGCTCGCTCGTACCTGCCCATTGCCGGCCTGCCGGAACTGCGTCAGAATGTGGCCGATTTTTACCGCCGCCACTTTAAGCTGGAAGCCGATGCCAGCCGGATTATTGTGGGCAGCGGCAGTAAAACCATGCTCTACGCCGCCATGCACACCCTCGAAGGCGATGTGCTGTTGCCCGCGCCTACCTGGGTAAGCTACGATACCCAGGCCGAGCTTTCGGGCAAGGCCGTTACCTGGATGACCACCAAGCTGGAAAACAACTACTGCCTCACCCCCGACGAACTGGAGGCCGGGTTAAAAACCGCTCGCGCTGCCGGCCAGGCTCCGGGGATTTTGGTGCTCACCAGCCCCGGCAATCCCACCGGCTCGGTGTACCCGCCGCAACTGCTCCAGGCGCTCACCGATATTGCCCGGCGCGAGGGCCTGGTGGTCATCAGCGATGAAATTTACGCGCTAACCACCTTTGGCGATGTTCCTTTTGTCTCCGCCGCCTATTATTACCCGGAAGGCACCATTGTTACCGGCGGCTTAAGCAAGCATCTGTCGCTGGGCGGCTGGCGGTTGGGCGTGGCGGTTATGCCCACCGGCGAATTTGGCCGGCAGTTGTATCAATTTATGACGGCGCTGGCCGGGGCCGTGTGGACGACCGCCTCCGCGCCGGTGCAGTACGCCGCCGTTACCGCCTACGCCAACGACCCGGAGATTGATGCCTACGCCGCCACCTGCACCACCATTCACGGTTATGTTACTACCTATTTGTACAAGGCGCTGCACGCGCTGGGCGTGCCCAGTTCTAACCCCGGCGGCGGGTTTTACGTGTACCCCACCTTTGCCCCGTGGCGCGAGGCGCTGGCCCAAAAGTTCAACGTGCGCACCAGCCAGGAGTTGGCGCAATTCCTGCTCAATGAATACCACATTGCCACCCTGCCCGGCGATGATTTTGGGGCCGACCCGCTCGACCTGACCCTGCGCCTGTCAACCAGCTACCTGTACGCTTTAACCGATGCCGACGGCGAGGCCATGCTGGCTACCTTTGCCCGGCAATTGCCGCTGGAGCAGTTTTTGCAGGAAACCTGCCCCAACCTGCTGCTTGCCGCCGACAAGTTCAAAGAATTTATCGGCTTGCTGGAGAAATAGGAGATCATTCTTATGCGCGAAGTTGTAATTATTGACGGGATTCGCACCCCGATTGGCAAATATGGCGGCGGGTTGGCCGGGGTGCGCCCCGATGACCTGCTGGCCCACACCTACCAGGCCCTCATCAAGCGCACCGGCCTTGACCCGGCGCTGATTGATGATGTGTACGCCGGTTGCGGCAACCAGGCCGGCGAGGATAACCGCGACGTGGCTCGCATGGCCGCGCTGCTGGCCGGTTTTCCGGTGAGCGTGCCGGGCGTGACCGTTAACCGCAACTGCGCCTCGGCGCTTGAGGCGGTTAACCAGGCCGCCAAAGCCATCCTCGCCGGTGAAGGTGATGTCTACATTGGCAGCGGCGTCGAAAGCATGAGCCGCGCCCCGTGGAGCATGCCCAAACCGGAGCAGGTGCC
Organism: uncultured Caldilineaceae bacterium; assembly: GCA_964517605.1. Taxonomy (GTDB): domain Bacteria; phylum Chloroflexota; class Anaerolineae; order 4572-78; family J111; genus J095. The sequence continues at coordinate 5,531 of CAZFCE010000018.1, forward strand.
CACCTTCACCGCGCCACAGGTGTGGGACACCACCGTGGGCTGGCGTTACCTCAACCCCAAAATGGATGCCATGTACCCCATCATCAGCTTGGGTGAAACCGCCGAAAATATTGCCACCGAAATGGGCATCAGCCGTGAAGAGCAGGATGCTCTGGCCCTGGAAAGCCACCGGCGGGCGATTGCCGCCATTAACGCCGGTCGGTTTAAGGATGAAATTGCGCCGGTGCCGGTGCCGCAGCGCAAAGGCGAACCGCGCCTGTTTGACACCGACGAGCATCCCCGGTACCGGCTGGAAAACGGCCAGTGCGTGCTGGATACCTCGCTGGAGCAACTGGCCAAACTGCGCCCGGCCTTTCGCAAAAACGGCACCGTCACCGCCGGTAACTCCAGCGGCATTAACGATGGCGCGGCGGCGTTGCTATTGATGAGCCGCGCCAAAGCCGATGAACTCGGCCTTAAACCGCTGGCGCGCTGGGTGGGGTCGGCGGTGGCGGGGGTTGACCCCGGCGTGATGGGCTACGGCCCGGTGCCGGCCACCCAAAAGTTGCTGGCCCGGCTGGGGTTATCGCTGGCGGAGATTGGTTTGGTTGAACTGAACGAGGCGTTTGCCGCCCAATCGTTGGGGGTAATGAAAAAACTGGGGCTGCGCCCCGAAATTACCAACGTTAACGGCGGCGCGATTGCGCTGGGGCATCCCACCGGCTGTTCCGGCGCGCGCATTCTGGTAACGCTGCTGCACGAAATGAAGCGGCGCGCTCCGCAGGAAAAACACCCCTACTACGGCCTGGCCACGCTGTGCATCGGCGTGGGCATGGGGGCATCAACTCTTATTGAATGGTTGCCCGAATAGTTGTGGCGGGCGGCGGGGTGCGGTCATCTCGCCGCCCGTTTTTGTTATTTCTCTTGCGCGTACAACCCCACCAGCCGGGCCATTAAAATGGCCAGATACAACACCCCGATAATAGCCTCCGCCGTTGCCAGCGACCGCGCCCACCAGCTCACCGGCAGCACATCGCCATACCCCACGGTAGTTAACGTAACATAACTGTAATAAAGCAACTGCTGCCATTGCACCAACCCCGCCGGATAGGTGTTATCAACAAACGAGCCGGGCCGCACCGTTTGTAAAAGACCGTACATTGGCACAAAAATCGCTCCCAGCAGCAGGTAAACCGCCACCGCCGCGTAGAGAACATCGCGGTTAACCCGCCGGGTTGAAAAAATGTAACGCAACAGCACCCAGATTACGGTTGCCAAAAACGGGATCAAGGCCAGGTAGGCGGTTAAAATTTTCCACTGGTCGGTGGGGTCCAGCGCGTACCACACCCCAAATACCAGATAGATGGCAGCGGTTGAGGCGGTGATAATCAGGTGTCGGCGGGTATCGCTGGCAACGTAAATGCCGGCTACAAACATAGAGGCGTACAAAAATTGATACAGCAGCAAGTAAAGGCCGCCGGCCTGGGTAATAGGGTAGATAAACTGGTTTAGCACCACCAAAATCAACAAATAGATAACCTTGCCCGAAACAGAATCTCTGGTAGTCACGGCGATAGCCTCCCCTCGCTTAAAATTGACCGGTGATGAACGCCAAAAGCCATTGTATCTGCCGGTTTTTGCAATTTCAAATCCGCGTAATTGCTCCGATTTTAACCTCTTGACAAGGTGCAAAATGTAGTGTAAACTCCGCTTAGTAAGTTAAATTAACTTACTAAGTACGGATGAGACAATGATTGTCGTCAAAAAAGCCACCCTCGCCCAAACCAAAAATCATAATAAAACCCTCATTCTCAAAACTATTTATAGTCACGGGCAAATCAGCCGCGCCGATGTGGCCCGGTTTACCCGGTTAACGCGCCCCACCGTTTCCAGCACCGTGGCCGGATTGATGGACGAAGGGCTGGTAGCCGAAGTGGGCCAGGGACCGTCCGAAGGGGGCAAGCCGCCCATTTTGCTCAGCGTGGTGGATGACGCCCGCCACCTGATTGGCATTGATTTGGCCAACAGCGAATTTCGCGGGGCAATTATCAACCTGCGCGGTAACATTGTGTATCGCCTTAGCCTGCCGGTGAACGACCGCAAAGGCCAATCGGCGTTGGAACTGGTGTATGAACTGATTGACAACCTGATTGCGGCGGCGGTTCGGCCTTTGGCCGGTATTGGCCTCGGCACGCCCGGCTTGATGAACCCCGATTTGGGGGTGGTGCGCCAGGCCGTTAACCTGGATTGGCAAAACCTGCCCCTGCGCGATTTGCTGGCCGAGCGGTATCAGTTGCCGGTGTACATTGCCAACGATAGCCAGGTGGCGGCGCTGGGTGAATTTATTTTTGGCCACCGGCAAAAATTACAAAACCTGGTGGTGATAAAAGTTGGCCGCGGCGTAGGGTCGGGGATTGTGATTGGCGGGCAACTGCATTTTGGCGATGAGTTTGGCGCGGGCGAAATTGGCCATGTGGGCGTGGTGAGCAACGGCGAGTTATGCCGCTGCGGCAACACCGGTTGCCTGGAAACAGTGGTCAGCAGCCGCATCCTCATCAACCGGGCCAAAGCGATTATGCAACAAAACCCGCAATCGCTGCTGCACCGCTTTGCCGCCGGCCCCGCCGAGGTGACTACCGACGTGATTTTGCAGGCGTTTAACGCCGGCGATGCGGAATTGCGGCAGGTCATTGCCGAGATGGGCCGGTATTTGGGCATTGCCGTGGCCAATCTGGTGGGTATTTTAAACATCAAAAATATTGTGATTGGCGGGAGTTTGGCCCGGTTTGGCGACACGCTGCTTGAGGCCATCCGCCAGGAGATGCGCCTGCGGGTGCAGCCCACCCAGGCCAGCGAAACGCTGGTTGAAGCCACCCACCTGGACACCGATATTGTGATTTTTGGCGCGGCGGCGTTGCTGCTCACCAGTGAGTTGGCGTTGGTTTAATAATCGGGAGTCAGGGATTAGGAATTGGAGAGGACGCAAACTCCCAACTCCCAACTCCTGATCCCTGCTTTTAGAGGAGCTTTTAAATTATGACCTTTCAACTCATCAAACCCAATATTACGCCGCCCCTCGATGACGACTTCAGGCCGGCGGTGCTGGCTAATCGCCATTTTCAACAGCAGGTGGCTCAATCCGGCGCGGGCACGCCGCTGATTATCGCCCTGGAACGGGCCGATGGCGTGGTGTCGCGGTACGGCACGGTTATTTACGCCGATCATCACCCCCTGGCTGCCGATAACCTGCCCTACGTGGAGCGGATTATCAAGTTTTTACTGTGGCAGCGTGGCGGTTGGAAGGTGTACATTGGCGGTTCAACGCCGGTAGCCGACCACATTAAACAGGTGTACGCGCCCACCGGCGCGCGCGCCTTTGACCATCAATTTATGGGCCAGGTGTACGAGCAGCCTTTCACCGTGGTTGATTGCGTGCTTGACGACGTGCCGCCCGCCAACGAGGTGGGCCAGCCGTTGGGGCGGCACCTGGCGGGCTGCCGCATTGGCTTTGATTTGGGCGCGTCGGACCGCAAGGTATCGGCGGTGGTGGATGGCGAGGCCATTTTCAGCGAGGAAGTGGTGTGGCAGCCGCGCCAGCAAACCGACCCCGATTACCACTACCGCGAAATTTTGGCGGCGCTGCGCACGGCGCAATCCAAAATGCCCCGGCTGGATGCCATTGGCGGCAGCAGCGCCGGCATTTTTGTGAACAACCGCCCGATGGTGGCGTCGTTGTTCCGGGGCATCCCCGCCGAAAAGTTTGACCAGATAAAAAATATGTTTCTGCGCCTCCGCGCCGAATTTGGCGTGCCGCTGGAGGTGGTGAACGATGGCGATGTGACCGCGTTGGCCGGTTCGATGTCGCTGGAGGATAACCGGGTGTTGGGCGTGGCGCTTGGCTCCAGCCAGGCGGCGGGTTACGTGGACGAGGCCGGCCACATTACCGGCTGGCTCAACGAACTGGCCTTTGCCCCGGTGGATTATCAACCCCACGCCCCCGCCGATGAGTGGAGCGGCGACCGGGGCGTGGGCGCGCTCTATTTTTCGCAGCAGTGCGTGTTCCGGTTGGCCCCCAAAGTTGGCCTGGAATTGCCGGCCAACGCCCCCGACGCCGACCGGCTGAAATATGTGCAGCAATTTTTAGAAGCCGGCCAGCCCGGCGCGGTAAAAATCTGGCAAACCATGGGCGTGTACCTGGGTTATGCCATTGCCCACTACGCCGAGTTTTACAATTTGCGGCACGTGCTCATTTTGGGCCGGGTTACATCGGGCGCGGGCGGCCCGCTGATTTTAGAAGGCGCGCAGCAAGTGCTGTCCGCCGAGTTTCCGGACGTGGCGGCGGGCGTAAAAATTCAACTGCCGGATGAAAAAAGCCGCCGGGTGGGGCAATCTATTGCCGCCGCCAGCCTGCCGGCAATCGGCAATCATTAAAAACCGATTTAGCTACCTGACACTTTAATAAGAAACTGCAAATTTTTAACACGAATGACCCGAATTGGCGAATATGACGAATTTTTTAGAAATTTTTACGCAATATTCGCGTCATTCGCGTCCATTCGTGATATTCGTGTTAAAAACTGTCAGGTAGCCTGAAAACCGATCATTGATAGAGGATGATGATGCAATTTAACCTGGCTACTGCCCAAATATTTATTCCCGATGGCCTGCCCACCGCCGAGGCGCTGGCTCGCACTACCCATTTGGCCATTGGCGCTCATCAGGATGATTTGGAAATTATGGCCGCCGCCGGAATTTTAACCTGTTTTCAGCAGGCCGACCGGTGGTTTACCGGCGTGGTTGTTACCGACGGGCGCGGCTCGCCCCGCAGCGGTTTGTACGCCAACTACACCGACGACCAGATGTGGGCCGTGCGCAATAAAGAGCAGAAAAAAGCCGCCGTGGTGGGCGAATTTGCCGCCCAAATCCTGCTCGATTACCCCAGCCGCGCCGTGAAAGATGGCGCTGATAAAAACCCGGTGGCCGACCTGGCCCGGATTTTGCAGGCCACCCGGCCCGCCGTGGTGTACACCCACAACCTGGCCGACAAGCACGATACCCACGTGGGCGTGGCCCTTAAAGTGATTGAGGCCATTCGCAGTTTGCCCGCCGCCGAGCGCCCGCAAACGCTGTACGGCTGTGAAGTGTGGCGCGATTTGGACTGGCTGGTGGATACCGACAAAGTAGCCTTTGATTGCTCTGGCCTAGAAAGCCTGCAAATGGCGCTGGTGGGCGTGTTTGATTCGCAAGTGACCGGCGGCAAACGCTACGACCTGGCTACTATGGGGCGGCGGCGGGCGCACGCCACCTACCACGCCTCGCACCACACCGATGTGACCACCGGCCTTAATTTTGGTGTGGACCTTACGCCGCTGGTGCAAAACACCGCCCTCGACCCGCTTGAATACATTCAAGGCTTTATTGAGCGGTTTACCCAGGATGTGCGCGATCGGTTTGGCCGGCTGCGCTAATCCCGGAGAAAAATCACCCTGATTGCTTACCCCCAACTTTTCACTTTATAAAAATTAAGGAGGGTGCATGAACTAAGCTGAAGGCGCATCACCGATAAAAACAATGGTTGTTTAATTCAAGGAGGAAGACATCTGATGTTGAAGAAACTGTCCATTTTATTTGTTGTAATTCTGGCTCTGGTGGTAACGGCCTGCGCGCCGGAAAAACCGGCTGAAAAACCCAAAGAGGCGGCGGCCAAAGCGACCGAAGCTCCCAAAGAAGCTCCTAAAGCCGAAGAAGCCAAGCCCACCGAAGCGGCCAAAGAAGAAGCCAAGGCCGAAGAACCGACTAAAGAAGCGGCCAAAGAAGAGGCCAAAACCGAACAACCGGCGGCTTCGGGCGAGCAAGTAACGCTCACCATTGAAAGCTGGCGGAATGACGACCTGAAAATCTGGGAAGACACCATCATTCCAGCGTTTAACAAACATTACCCGGACATCAAAGTGGTGTTCTCACCGAGTGCGCCGGCGGAATACAACGCGGCGTTGAATGCCAAGCTGGAAGGCGGCACGGCGGGCGACCTGATTACCTGCCGGCCGTTTGATGCCTCGCTGGCGCTGTTTGACAAAGGCTACCTGGCGGCGTTGAATGACCTGCCGGGGATGGAGAATTTTGGCGACGTGGCCAAGAGTGCGTGGATTACGGATGACGGCAAGAACGTGTTCTGCGTGCCGATGGCATCGGTTATCCACGGCTTTTTGTACAACAAAGCCATCTTCAAAGAACTGGGGTTGACCGAACCGAAGACGGAAACCGAGTTCTACGCGCTGCTGGACAAGATCAAAGCGGATGGCAAGTACACGCCGCTGGATATGGGGACGGCAGACCAGTGGGAAGCGGCAACGATGGGGTTCCAGAACATTGGGCCGAACTACTGGAAGGGTGAAAAGGGTCGGTTGGGGTTGATTGCCGGCACCGAGAAGTTCACCGACCCGCAGTATGTGGGGGTGTGGGATGCGCTGGCGAAGTGGGGGCCATATTTGGCCAAAGGTTACGAAGCGCAGACCTATCCGGACAGCCAAAACCTGTTCTCGTTGGGGCGGGCGGCCATTTACCCGGCGGGGAGTTGGGACATTGCGTTGTTCAAGCAACAGGCGGAGTTTGAGTTGGGGGCGTTCAAGCCGCCGCTACCGGAAGGTGCGGACAAGTGCTACATCAGCGACCACACCGACATCGCTCTGGGCATGAATGCCAAAACCAAAAACCCGGACGCCGCCAAAAAATTCCTGGAATGGATGACGACGCCGGAGTTTGCGGCGTTGTACGCGAATGCGTTGCCCGGTTTCTTCCCGTTGTCGAAGAGCGAGGTGAAGTTATCCGACCCGGTGGCGCAGCAATTTGTGGATTGGCGAAAAGAATGCGAATCGACCATTCGCAACAGCTACCAGATTCTATCGCGGGGCGAACCGAACCTGGAGAACGAATTGTGGCGGGTGAGCGCCCAGGTTATCAACGGCGCGCTCAAACCGGCTGATGCGGCCAAAGAAATCCAAACCGGCCTCGAAAAATGGTACAAACCCGGCCAGGCTGCGGCTCAACCGGCTACTGAAAAGCCCAAAGAAGAAGCCAAAGCTGAACAACCAAAAGCCGAAGAACCCAAAACCGATATCTCCGCCAAACTCACCATTGAAAGCTGGCGGAATGACGACCTGAAAATCTGGCAAGACACCATCATTCCGGCGTTCAATAAGCACTATCCCAATGTAGAAGTAACATTCTCACCGAGTGCGCCGGCAGAATACAACGCGGCGTTGAATGCCAAGCTGGAAGGCGGCACGGCGGGCGACCTGATTACCTGCCGGCCGTTTGATGCCTCGCTGGCGCTGTTTGACAAAGGCTACCTGGCGGCGTTGAATGACCTGCCGGGGATGGAGAATTTTGGCGACGTGGCCAAGAGTGCGTGGATTACGGATGACGGCAAGAACGTGTTCTGCGTGCCGATGGCATCGGTTATCCACGGCTTTTTGTACAACAAAGCCATCTTCAAAGAACTGGGGTTGACCGAACCGAAGACGGAAACCGAGTTCTACGCGCTGCTGGACAAGATCAAAGCGGATGGCAAGTACACGCCGCTGGATATGGGGACGGCAGACCAGTGGGAAGCGGCAACGATGGGGTTCCAGAACATTGGGCCGAACTACTGGAAGGGTGAAAAGGGTCGGTTGGGGTTGATTGCCGGCACCGAGAAGTTCACCGACCCGCAGTATGTGGGGGTGTGGGATGCGCTGGCGAAGTGGGGGCCATATTTGGCCAAAGGTTACGAAGCGCAGACCTATCCGGACAGCCAAAACCTGTTCTCGTTGGGGCGGGCGGCCATTTACCCGGCGGGGAGTTGGGACATTGCGTTGTTCAAGCAACAGGCGGAGTTTGAGTTGGGGGCGTTCAAGCCGCCGCTACCGGAAGGTGCGGACAAGTGCTACATCAGCGACCACACCGACATCGCTCTGGGCATGAATGCCAAAACCAAAAACCCGGACGCCGCCAAAAAATTCCTGGAATGGATGACGACGCCGGAGTTTGCGGCGTTGTACGCGAATGCGTTGCCCGGTTTCTTCCCGTTGTCGAAGAGCGAGGTGAAGTTATCCGACCCGGTGGCGCAGCAATTTGTGGATTGGCGAAAAGAATGCGAATCGACCATTCGCAACAGCTACCAGATTCTATCGCGGGGCGAACCGAACCTGGAGAACGAATTGTGGCGGGTGAGCGCCCAGGTTATCAACGGCGCGCTCAAACCGGCTGATGCGGCCAAAGAAATCCAAACCGGCCTCGAAAAATGGTACAAACCCAAACAAAAGTAATTTAGAATAAACCGTATTTTGGCCCGCCGTTCCCGTTAACCGGGAACGGCGGGCCGGTAGTGAGGGGTTATGCACACACCAACCAAAAAACGCAAGGCGTTTCCTACCCATATTGTGGTATTTATGGTGCCGGCCACGCTCATTTATACCCTGTTCATGATTTACCCGCTGCTCGATTCGCTCCGGTTGAGCATGTTTGCGCCCAACCAGCAAAATACCGAGGTGTTTGTGGGGTTTCAAAATTACGTTACCCTGCTCACCAACGAACTCTGGTCGGTGCGGTTTTGGGGCGCGTTGCGCAACAATGCGATTTTCTTTTTAGTCCACATGTGTGTGCAAAACCCGGTGGGGCTGTTACTGGCGGCTTTGCTCAGCCGGCGGCAAGTGCCGGGCAGCGCCACGTATCGCACCCTGTTGTTTATGCCCACCATGCTGTCGGTGGTGATTATTGGGTTTATCTGGCAGCTTATCCTCAGCCCGTTGTGGGGCGTAACCGAAGGCATGCTGCGGCTGGTGGGCCAGGCTGATTTGTTCAAACCCTGGCTGGGGCTGGAAAGCTCGGCGTTGATTACCCTGTCGCTGATTTCGGTGTGGCAATTTATCGGCATCCCGATGATGCTGTTTTACGCCGCCATGCTGGGTATCCCCGATGAACTGATTGAGGCCGCCTTTGTTGATGGTGCTAACAACTGGACGGTCTTTTGGAAGATAAAATTCCCGCTGATTTTGCCCACCGTTGGCATTGTGACCATCCTTACTTACGTGGGCAACTTTAACGCCTTTGATCTGATTTATACCACTCAAAACGCGCTGGCCGGCCCCAACTTCTCCACCGATATTCTGGGCACCTTCTTTTACCGCACCTTTTTTGGGTTTCAGTTGCAACTGGGCAACCCCACCATGGGCGCGACCATCGCCGCCATGATGTTTTTGATTATTTTGCTGGGGGTGCTGGCCTACCTGTACGGCTGGCAGCGCCGCATTACCACTTACGAAATTTAGAGGGCGCTATGCAGAAAAAATTTGGGTTTTGGCCGTTCAATGAAGCGTTAATTCCACAGGTAATCCTGTTTGGCTACACCCTGGTGGCCCTGTTTCCCATTGTGCTGGTAATTATGAACTCACTGAAAACCCGCAAGGCCATCTTCAAAGCGCCGTTGCTGCCGCCGCTGCCCAGCACCTTTAGTTTAGAAGGTTACTACACCGTTTTTGAGCGTTCCAGCTTTCAATATTACTTTTTAAATAGCCTGATTATCACGCTGGTTTCGCTGCTGTTAATTTTATTAACCGGCGCAATGGCCGCCTACGCTCTGTCGGAATACCAGTTTCCGGGCAACACGTTGCTGGGGTTGTACCTGTCCATTGGCATTATGATCCCCATCCGGCTGGGCACGGTGAGTATTTTGCGGCTGGTGGTGGCTATGAATTTAATTGATACCTTAACCGCGCTCATTTTGGTGTACACCGCGCAAGGCTTGCCGCTTACCATTTTTGTGTTACAGCAATTTATGCGGCAGGTTCCCCGCGAACTCAAAGAGGCGGCCCGTATTGATGGGGCCAGCGAATACCGTATTTTTGGCATGATTTTGCCGCTGGTGCGTCCGGCGGTCGCCACCGTGGCCGTTTTTGTGATGATTCCCATCTGGAATGATTTATGGTTTCCACTGATTTTGGCCCCCGGTGAGCGCACCAAAACCGTTACCTACGGGGCGCAGCAATTTTTGGGCCAATTTGTCAGCGATTGGAACGCCGTGCTGGCTTCGCTCAGTCTGGCCATGATTCCCATCCTCATCCTGTATATTATCTTCTCCCGCCAGCTTATCCGGGGCATTACCGCCGGCGCAGTCAAATAAACTACGAACTACGAACTACGAACTACAAGTGACGGACTTCGTAACTCGTAACTCGTAGCTCGTCACTCGTCGTTCGTCACTCGTCACTAGCAAAGGAGGCTCCTATGAAAATTGGTATTGTCGGAACCGGCTTTATGGGCCAAACCCACGCCGCCGGTTGGGCCGCCACTCCCGCCACCCTCGTCGGGGTAACGGATACCCTGCCGGAAAGCGCCCAGCGTTTGGCCGGCCAGTACCACACCCAGGTTTACCCCAGTTTTGAGGCGCTGCTGGCCGATGTGGATGTGGTTGATTTGTGCACACCCACCCACCTGCATCACCCGCAGGTGTTGCAAGCCACCGCTGCCGGCAAGCACATCATCTGTGAAAAACCGCTGGCCCGCACCGTGGCCGCCGCTCAGGAAATGATTGCCGCCTGCAACCGGGCCGGGGTAAAACTGTTTGTGGCCCACGTGGTGCGCTTTTTCCCGGAATACGCCCAGGCCCAGGCCGCCGTTGCTCGCGGCGAGATTGGCCAGCCGGCGGTTATCCGGCTAACCCGTGGCACGTTTCGGCCTAAAAAACCGGTGGATAACTGGTTCACCGATTTTGAAAAATCCGGCGGCATGCTGCTTGATCTGATGATTCACGATTTTGATTACGCCCGCTGGCTGGCCGGCGAAGTTGAAACCGTGTTTGCCAAAAATATTACCAGCGCCCGCCCCGCCGTTCCGGTTGACCACGGGCTGGCCATTCTCAAGCACCGCAACGGGGCCATTTCGCACATCGAAGGCTCGTGGGCCTACCCACCGCCGCTGTTCCGCACCCGGCTGGAGGTGGCCGGCTCCGATGGCTGGCTGGAATACAGCTCCGATAAAAACGCCGCCATTGGCCTGCACCTGCACCAGCAAACCACCGCCGCGCCCGATGTGCCGCTGCCCGGCAGCCCGCTCAACGAAAGCCCGTACACCACCGAAATGAAAGCATTTTACGCCGCGTTGGCCCACGGCGCGGCGGTGCCCATCACCGCGGTTGATGGGCTGGCCGCGCTGCAAATTGCGCTGGCCGCCCTCGAATCGGCCCAAACCGGCCAGCCGGTTACGCTGCAAACTTTGCCGGAGGTAGCCCAATGACCATTAGAATTGGTATTGTCAGCTTTGCTCACCTGCACGCCGAAGCCTACCTGCCGTTGCTCCAGGCCATGCCCGGCGTTGAGTTTGTTGGTTTTTGTGATGATGACGCCGCCCGCGGCCAGCATTTTGCCGGGTTGTTCAATGCCCGGCTGCTGCCATCGTATGAGGCGCTGCTGGCCGAACAACCCGACGGCGTGATTCTCTGCTCCGAGAACAACCGCCACCGCCCGCTGGCTGAACTGGCCGCGCAGGCCGGGGTACACGTGCTCAGCGAAAAGCCGTTGGCCACCACCCTGCCCAACGCCCGCGCCATGATTGATGCCTGCGCCGCCGCCGGGGTTACGCTGATGACCGCCTTTCCCATGCGCTTCAGCGCCCCGCTGCTGGAGGTAAAAGCCACGCTCGATGCCGGGCGGTTGGGGCAGGTGTACTGTTTTAACACCACCAACCAGGGCCAAATGCCCGGCGCTCACCGCGCCTGGTTTGTGGATAAAGAGTTGGCCGGCGGCGGCGCGGTAATGGACCACACCGTTCACCTGGCCGATGCGTTGCGCTGGCTGCTCAACACCGAAATCACCGAGGTGTACGCCGTGCACAACCACATTTTGCACCGCGATACCGTGGCCGTGGAAACCGGCGGCCTGTTGATGCTCACCCTGGCCAATGGCGCGTTTGTCAGCCTGGATTGCAGTTGGAGCAAGCCGCTCAACTATCCCACCTGGGGCGGTTTAACAATGGAACTCATCAGCGAGCGCGGCCTCACCGTGGTGGATGCCTTTAGCCAAAACCTCAATGTTTACAACCAGAGCCGCCCGGCGCATTACTGGGCCTACTGGGGCAGCGACGCCAACCAGGCCATGCTGGCCGAGTTTGTGGCCGCCATCCGCCAGCAGCGCCCGCCCGCCGTTACCGGCGAAGACGGCTACCGCGCCGTCGAAGTGGCGCTGGCGGCGTATCAATCCGCCGCCACGGGCCGCCCGGTTAAATTGCCGCTGGCGCAGGGCTAGAGCTTATGGCCAAAATCTACTACGTTGGCGATTGGGCGGTAATGTGCGGCCCGGTTTTTGCCGAAACGCCGTTTAACTACGCCTACAAAGGGCTGGAGTTGTTTAACTATGGCACCTGGCTTAAAACCGCGCTCGAAAGCAGCGGCCGGCACGCCGTTACCTCTGTGCCCACCTGGGATTTTTACAAGCTGCCGCCCGGCGAGTACGAAAAAGTTCTGGCCGAATACGACGTGCTTATTTTTAGTGATGTCGAGGCCAAGAATTTTCAGCTTGACCCCAACTTTTTTGATCGCCGCAAGTTTGGCACGGCGGTGCTAACTTTTCCCGACCGGGTGCGGCTCACCGTCGAGGCCATTCAATCCGGCACGGCGGCCATGTTTCTGGGCGGCTGGCTGTCGTTCACCGGCGAAATGGGCAAGGGCGGCTGGCAGCGCACTCGCCTGCGCGAAGTGCTGCCGGTGCAGTGCAGCCCCACCGAGGATTTGGTAGAAAGCACCGAAGGCTTTACCGCCTGTCGCACCGCCGCCACCGAACCGGCCTTTGCCGGCCTCAATTTTGATACGTTCCCGCCCATTTTGGGCTACAACCAGGTTGCGCCGCGCCCCGGCTGCCCGGTGCTGCTCACCGTGGCCCAAACCGGCGATCCGCTGGTGGCGGTGGGCCAGTTTGGCCGGGGCAAAGTGCTGGCCTACATGTCCGATCCCGCGCCGCATTGGGGCTGCAACTTTGTTTTTTGGGAGCAATACGCCGATTTTTGGCTGGCTTGCCTCAACCTGATTCTTTAGCCGGCGCGGTTAATTTGTAACAACCAAACTGGCTACCCGGTAGTTTTTAACCCGAATGGCGCGAATAAAACGAATAGCGCGAATATTGTGAATGAAAACCCCTTGAAAAATTCGTGATATTCGTCCAATTCGGGTTATTCGCGTTAAGAATTTATAGGTTCATGTTTAAAATGTCGGGTAGCTAACAATCAAATTTTAATTTCAGGAACACCGTAAAAAATGCTCGAACAAACCTGTCTTTTCACCGAAATTCACCAGCAGCCCGATGTGTTGCGCCAACTGCTGGCCTGCGAACACGCCGTTATCAGCCAACTGGCCGCCGAAATCAAACGGCGCAACATTGTGCACGTGGTCATTGCCGCGCGCGGCACCAGCGATAACGCCGGGCGTTACGCCCAGTATTTGCTGGGCGCGGTTAACGGGTTGCCGGTGGGGCTGGCTGCGCCCAGCCTGTTTTCCATTTACCGGCAGCCGCCCCGTTTTGGCAACGCGCTGGTGCTGGGTATCAGCCAGAGCGGCAAAAGCCCCGATATTGTGGCCGTGCTGGCCGAAGCCAAAAAACAGGGCGCGTTAACCGCCGCCATTACCAACTTTCCGCACAGCGATTTGGGCCAGCAAGCCGATTTTGTCATCAACCAGCAGGCCGGTGATGAAAAAGCCGTGGCCGCCACCAAAACCTACACCAGCCAACTGGCCGCCATCGCCTTGTTGAGCGCGTTGTTGGCCGCCGACCCCGCTATGGAAGCGGCGCTGGCGCAAATGCCCGCCGTGGTGGCCGATACGCTGGCCATGAATCAGCCCATCGAACAAATTGCCCAACGCTACCGCTACATGCGCGATTGCGTGGTGATTGGCCGGGGCTACAACTACGCCACCGCCTTTGAACTGGCGCTAAAAATGAAGGAACTCACCTACACCATTGCCGAGCCGTACAGCAGCGCCGATTTTATGCACGGCCCGCTGGCGCTCATTGAACACGGGTTTCCGGCCATTGTGGTTGCGCCCACCGGGGTCATGCTGCCCGAAACCCAGTCTTTTATCCGCACCCTCAAACAGCGCGAAGCCGAGGTGATTGTCATCAGCGATGACGCCGACACGCTGGCTCTGGCCCGCATCCCGCTCCAATTGCCCCGGCCCGTGCCAGAGTGGCTATCGCCCATTGCCGCCATTGTGCCGGGCCAGCTTTTGGCCATGCACCTGGCCGCCGTGCGCGATTACGACCCCGACCACCCGCGCGGCCTGCGCAAAGTCACCGAAACCCGCTAACCCACCGCTCCAGACCGCGCTAACCGGCGCGGTCTTTTTGTGTTTTTGTCAATCCGGGCGCAAGGGTTATACTGAACCCACCTTGTAATTTGGATGAGGTTTATGCTGCAACCTGTTTCTCGCTGGGCCAAATTGATGCCGTTGCCGGGCGTGGTGTCGCTGTTGGCCGCGCTCTTTTTTGCCTGGCAACTCCGCCAGCCGCCGGCCCCGCTGCCCGCCAACTTTTTGGCCGCCGATAAAGGCTACGGCGTCACCATTGATTTAACTCAATACGATACCGCCGCGCTGGCGCAAACGTTGCCCCAAATGCAGCAGGCCGGCCTCACCTGGCTGCGCCAGCCCGTGGATTGGGCCGCCATCGAGCCGGAGCCGGGCCGCTTTGACTGGGCCAACCTCGACCGCGCCTTTGCTGCCGCCCAGCCGCCGTTCAAACTGATTGCCGTGCTGCAAACCTCGCCGGCCTGGGCGCGGCCCGCCGGTACGCCGCCCACCACGCCGCCCTCCAATTTAAGCGATTTTGGCCGCTTTGCCCGCGAGTTGGCCGCCCGTTACGGCGACAAAATTGATTTTTACCAGATTTGGCACGAGCCAAACCTCAGCGCCAATTGGGGCAACGCCTACGTTAGCGCCGCCGCCTACGCCGATTTACTGCGCGAGGCCGCGCTCAATATTCGCGCCGCCGATCCCACCGCTACCATTCTCACCGCCGCGCTGGCTGCCACCACCCAACCCGGCCCGCTCAACCTCAGCGAAATCACTTACCTCGACCAGCTTTACCAGGCCAACGCCGCCGAATGGTTTGACGTGGTGGCGGTGCAGCCGTTGGGCCTGTGGACTAAACCGCTCGATTCGCCCGCGCCCGACCAGCCCAACTTTCGCCGGGTTGAACTGGTGCGGCAAGTGATGCTGGCTCACGGCGATGCCGCCACGCCGGTGTGGGCCACGGCCTTTGGCTGGGTGGCGCTGCCCGCCAACTGGCGCGGCCAGCCTTCGCCGTGGAGCTACGATCTGCCTTCGGTGCAAACCAACCGCGTGGCGCTGGCCATTGAACACGCCCGCGCCAACTGGCCGTGGCTTGGCCCCATGCTGGCCGTGCGCTGGGATGCCGCCGGCCTTGCCGCCACCGACCCCGCCCGTGGTTTTGCCCTAAACCAAACGCCGCCGTTGCTGCGCGTGTTCCGGCAGGCCGCCGACCACCAAACCACCGTTACGCCGGGCAGTTACCCCGCCAACCATTCCACCGGCTACTACAGCCCCGGCTGGCGGCTGGCCGCCAATCGCGCCGATATTCCCCGCGTCGAACCCCGCGCCCTCACCCTTTTTTTTGAAGGCACCCGGCTGGATTTGCAGGTGTCGCGTGGCCTGTTTCGCGGCTATTTGTGGGTAAAAATTGATGACCAACCGGCCAACGCCCTGCCGCTGGATGAACAGGGCCGCAGTTACGTGGTGCTGTACGATCCGCTGCGCGAAGATACCGCCATTACGCTGGCCCGGTATTTGTCGCCGGGCCGCCACACCGCCATCATCGAGGCCGATGGCGGTTGGGAGCAGTGGGCCGTTGCCGGTTGGTCCGTTTCCACCGAGCCGGATACCCGCGCCGCGCAAACGGGGCTAATTCTGGCCGGATTGCTGGCCGTGGCGAGCGGAATCGCCACACTGGCGCTGTGGCGGCGCAACCTGCCGTGGCTTGCGGGTCGCGCTTTTAACGTGACTTCCACGCTGCGCTGGGCGTACCACCGGCTGGGCCACCCGGCGCACGTTGCCATTACGTTTGGGTTGGCCGGATTGATGTTTTTGCTGCCGGGCCTGCCGGCGCTGCTGTTGCTGCCGCTGCTGGCCGCCTCGATTTTGCTGCGGCCAGAGCTGGGGCTGGCGCTCACGGCGGGAGCCGCCTGTTTTTACCTGGTGCCGCTACGCCTGCGAGTGGCCACCGTTTCGCCGGTGGAACTGGCCCTGGCGCTCACTTTGTCCGGTACGCTGCCGCGCCTGCTTTTAAATTTTCGCCGCCCCTTCCGCCAGCCGTCGTTCCGCCCCGCCGATTGGGCCGCGTTGGCGCTGGCCGCCCTCGGTTTGGTTTCCGCCCTCGCCGCCCAACAGTCCGCCCCCGCCCTGCGCGAATGGCGCACCGTCATACTGGAGCCGGTTATTTTTTATTTTCTCATCCGCTACTATGTGGCTGGCGCGTCGCCCCGGCTTTCGCCCGCCGCTTTAATGGATGCCCTTGTGGCCGGCGCGGTGTTGCAAGCGACCATCGCGCTATACCTGTACTTTTTTACCGACCGCTCCATTGATGCCGAAGGCGTGCACCGGGCGTTGGGGGCCGGTTACGGCTCGCCCAATAATCTGGCGCTGGCGCTGGGGCGGGCCTGGCCCATGTTGCTGGCGGTGGCGGCGCTGCCCGGCGCTCCGGCGTGGCGGCGAACGCTGTACGCCATCGGTTTGGCCGTAACCGGCGCGGCGCTGTACCTTACCTTTTCCAAAGGGGCGCTGCTGCTGGGGCTGCCCGCCGGATTGCTGGCGCTGGCGCTGCTGGCGGCGTTCCGGCAAAAACGCCCCAACTGGCCCAAACTGGGCGCGGTGTTGGCCGGGGCGCTGGCGGCGCTGGGGCTGGCGCTCATCCCGCTGGCCCGCACCGAGCGTTTTCGGGCGGTTTTTGATTTTGAATCCGGCAGCACCGCCTTTTTCCGGCTTAAACTGTGGCAGGCATCGCTGCAAATGCTGCGCGATCACTGGCCGTTGGGCGTTGGCCCCGATAATTTTTTGTACCAGTACCGCACCCGTTACATTTTGCCCGAGGCGTGGCAGGAACCGGACCTTAACCATCCCCACAACGTGCTGCTGGATTTTGGCGTGCGGCTGGGCGCGGGCGGGCTGCTGGTGTTGGGCTGGCTACAACTGGCCTACTGGCAAACGGCCTGGCGGCTGTACCGGCAAACGGCCTCGCCGTTGCTGCTGGGGTTAATGGGCAGCATGGTGGTGTTTGTGGCGCACGGGCTGGTAGACAACTCTTATTTTTTGGTTGACCTGGCCCTGGCCTTCTTTTTAAACGCCGGTTTGGTGCAATCGTTAGCCCAACCCGAATGAAGTTCGCCGTCAAAACTTCAAGTTCATGGCCAAAACTTCAAGTTCGCCGCCAAAACTTCAAGTTCACGGCCAAAACTTGAAGTTCACGGCCAAAACTTGAAGTTCACGGCCAAAACTTGAAGTTTGCGGCTAAAACTTGAAGTTCACGGCCAAAACTTCAAGTTCACGGCTAAAACTTGAAGTTTTACACCAAAACATGAAGTTTAAGCACCAAAGATGAAGTTTAAGCACCAAAGATGAAGTTTAACCCCTTTTCGGCGCGGTACAGGTTACAGGTTGCGCTGGCGCTCTTTTTGGCCAGCGCGGGCGCGGCCTTGCTGCTTGCCGCCCGCCTGCACCCCAACCCGCTGGCCCGGCCCGCCAACTTTTTGGCCGCCCACAAAGGCTACGGCGTTAATATTGACTTAACCCGTTACCCCGCCGCCGATTTGCCCGCCACGCTAACCCAATTGCAGGCCAACGGCCTCACCTGGCTGCGCCAGCCGGTGCGCTGGGCCGAACTTGAACCGCAGCCCGGTCAATTTGATTGGCGCACCCTCGACCGGGTGCTGGCGGCGGTGGCCCATCAACCCGGCCCTCCATTTAAGCTGATTGCCGTGCTGCGCGATGCGCCGGGTTGGGCGCGGGCTGCCGGTTCATTTGATACCGCGCCACCGCAAAATTTAAGCGATTTTGGCCGCTTTGCCGGCGTATTGGCCGCCCGCTACGGCGATAAAATTGAGTTTTACCAGATTTGGGACGAACCCAATATAAGCTCCGGTTGGGGCCGCCGCTTTGTGGAGCCGGAAGCCTACGCCAACCTGCTGCGCGAAGGGGCGCTCAACATTCGCGCCGCCAATCCCGCCGCCGTTATAGTGCTGGCGGCGCTGGCCCCCACCCTTGAATCCTCGCCGCTCAACCTCACCGAAACCGAGTTTTTAGAGCGGTTGTACCGCGCCCGCGCCGAACGCTGGTTTGAGGTGGTGGCGGTGCAGCCCTACGGGTTTGACCTGCCCCCCACCGATCCGGCTCGCGCCGCCGCGCTTAATTTTAGGCGGGCGGAGTTGGTGCGGCAGGTTATGCTGGCGCACGGCGCTGCCGATACGCCGGTGTGGGCCACCGCCTTTGGCTGGGCGGCGCTGCCCGCCGGCTGGTCGGGCCAAAAATCGCCGTGGGAGAGCGTGCCGCCGGACGTGGCGGCCCAATACACCGCCGCCGCCGTTACGCTGGCCCGGCAAAACTGGCCGTGGCTTGGCCCGCTGCTGGCCGCCCGGTGGGACGCCGCCGGGTTGCCCGCCACTGACCCCGCGCGCGGGCTGGCGCTGAGTGAAAATCCGCCGGCGCTGGCCGCGCTACGGCAGGTTGCGGTTGCGCCGCCGTTGGCCACGGTGGGCCGCTACCCGGCCAATCATCCCACCGGGCAGTACAGCCCCGGTTGGCGGCTGGCCGCCACCCGCGCCGATATTCCGCGCCAATCGCCGGTCACGTTGACCATTCCGTTTGAAGGCACTCGGCTGGATTTGGCCGTGCAGCGCGGCCCGTACCGGGGCTATCTGTGGGTAAAAATTGATGGCCAACCGGCCAACGCGCTGCCTCAGGATGGGGCGGGCCGCAGTTACGCGGTGTTGTACAATCCGCAGCGCCAAACGGATGAAGTAACGCTGGCCCAAAACCTGCCGCCCGGCCCGCACTCCGCCCAAATTACCGCCGCTGGCGGCTGGGGCCAGTGGGCCATTCTGGGCTGGGCGGTGGCCACTCCGCCGGATACCGGCGGGTTGCCGGCGGCGCTGGTTGCCGCAACGTTGCTGGCGCTGTGCAGCGGCGTGGCGCTGGCGTGGCGCGTTGGCAAAACTCCGGCGGATATTGGGCGCGGGGTAAACGCGGCGCGGGGCCAGTTGGCCCGGCTGGGTGAGTGGGGTCAAATTGGCCTGGTGTTGGGGTTGGGCGCGGCGGTTTATGTAACGGCGGGCGGGTGGCAATGGTTGTTTTTGGCGCTGCTGCTGGCGGCGGTGTTGCTGCGCCCGGATTTGGGGCTGGCGCTGATTGCCTTTGGATTATCGTTTGTGCCGGTGTTTCAACCGCTGCTGGCCGGCCTCTCGCTGCTGGAATGGCTGTTGCTGGCGGCGGCGGTGGGGCAGCTTTGCGCCGGGGCGTTTGGCTTTAGGCTGCGGGCGTTTAAATTTCACCCGCTGGACTGGCCCATGCTGGCGTTGCTGCTGCTGGCGCTGCTGGCCACGGTTTTTGCCCAAAACTTTGGCGTGAGCATGCACGAGTTTCGCACGGTGGTGCTGGCAGCGGTGGTGTTTTATGGCTTGGTGCGGCGGCAGGCGGCGGCGTGGCCGCTGGCCGATGCGCTGGCGGCGGGCGCGGCGGCGCAGGCTGTTATCGCGTTGTACCTTTATTTTTTTACCAACCACGCCATTCCCGCCGAAGGCGTGTACCGGGCGGTGGGGCCGGCGTACAGCTCGCCCAACCATTTGGCGTTGTTTTTGGGGCGGGTGTGGCCCATTTTGCTGGCGGTGGCCGCGCTGCCGGGCGAATCGGGGCGGCGGCGGGCTTGGTACGCCGCCGGGCTGCTGCCGGTGAGCGCGGCGCTGTATTTCACGTTTTCGCGGGGGGCACTGCTGTTGGGGTTGCCTGTGGCGGTAACGGTGATGGTCGCGCTGTTGGCGGCGCGGCGGCGATATTTTGGCGGGCGGAGGGCGTTGGCGGCGGCGCTGCTGGCGGGGCTGGCGCTGGTTTCGGTGTGGCGCACGGCGCGGGTGCAGTCAATTTTTAGCGAGAACGGCACGGCGGCCACCCGGTTTAAGTTGTGGCTGGCGTCGCTGCACATGCTGCGCGACCATTGGCTGGTGGGCGTTGGCCTGGATAATTTTTTGTACCAGTACCGCACCCGTTATATGTTGCCGGCGGCGTGGGCCGAGCCGGAGTTGAGCCATCCCCATAATTACATTCTGGATTTTGGCACGCGGCTGGGCATTGGCGGGGTGGCGGTGTTGATCTGGCTGCAAACGGCGTTTTGGCGGGCGGCGTTGCGGGCCTACCGGCGTACCGGCTCGGCGCTGGCGCTGGGGTTAATGGGTAGCATGGCCGTGTTTTTAAGCCACGGGCTGGTGGATAACAGCTATTTTTTAATTGATTTGGCGCTGTTGTTCTCGTTGACGGCGGGGCTGGCGGCCAGGTTAAGCTCGGATTGAAAGGCGTGGCCGTTTTGCCAGCCGGTTTGGCCGCCGGCGCGATAGTGCTCCAGCCGGCGAATGGTAATTTCGCAAAAGAGCGGGTCAATATCCAGCGTAAAGCAGCGGCGGTCCAGCCGTTCGGCGGCCAGCAGGGTGGTGCCGGCGTGGGCAAAAAAGTCCAGCACCAAATCGCCCGGCTGCGAACTGGCCTGCACAATCCGCTCGATGGCTTTGAGCGGCTTTTGGGCGTAACACCCCGACACATTTTCTTCCATGCGGTAAAACACCTGTTGAATATCAACCCAAACGTTGCCGGGGCGGATGGTATCGGCTTTGCCGCGCTCTAAATTTTCGGTGCGCTGGCCGTTGACGGTTTTGTAGTAGCCGCGCAGAATTTTGGGGATGTCGGTGTACACCACGTTAAAAACCGGCTGGCCAATGGTGTAGTACAGCAACTCCTGGCGCACAGCCATCCAGTTTTTTTGAGTGCCGTAGCCGCGCTGGTTGCGCATGGTAATAAAAGACCGCGCCGAAAATTCATCAAATTGGCGCATAAGCAGCATAAAATCGGGTAGGGGTTGAAAGCCGTCGTTCTGGTCTGCGCCCAGCCACACGTACAGGCTGGCGTTGGGTTGCAGGGCGCGGGCGGTAAGTTGCACCCACTGGCGGCACCATTCAATGTATTCCTCGATGCGGCGCTGCGGAAAAGCCACCAGGTTGTACGGCGGGTCGTGCACGGCCAGCGTGGCGCGGGCATCGCCCAGAAGCTGCTCAATGTGGCCGGGGTTGGCGGCGTCCAGGCAACCTACGCGGTGGCGGCCCAGCGGGTCGGCCCAGATTTGGCCGGGAGCCAGCCGGCACAGGGGCAATAACCTGGCTCTAACCGCCGGATCGGTATCCAGCCGGGGCAGGGGATTGTTGTGCATGGGCGGCGCGGGTTATTCGGTTTGGTACACGGGTAGCAATAGTTGAAACGAAAGGCCGTTTTGGTTGCTGCCGGCGCTCAGGTGGCCCCGGTGCTGGCGGGCCAGTTGATAGGCCAGCGGCAAAAACAGGCCGCCTTCGGTGAGTTTGCTGTGGCCTACGGCATCCGTTTCAACGGTAAGCTGGAACAGTTGCTCCAACTGTTCCAGGGTGAGGGCAAGGTTGGGGGCCGTAAGGCTAACTTCAACCTGATTAGCGACCAGTTGGGCGGAGATGGTAATTAGCGTGGTGGCTTTTTTGGCAAGCAAATATTCCAGCAGGCAGCCAATGATTTGGTCAATCTGATCGTGATCGGCCAAAACCGAGGGCAGGTTATCCGGCAGATTGATAGAAAAAGCAACTTCACCGGAGCTAAAACCCGCAACCTGCCGGAGTTTGGCCTCAATTACGTGTTTGAGCGACATGGGGTTAACATTCAATTTAAACACCCCGGCCTCAATTTTGCCCAGGTCAACTACGGTATTAATCAGCCGCAGCAGGGTTTGGGCGCTCTGCCGAATGGCGGTAATATCCTCATGTTGAATATCGGTGAGCGGCCCTTCGATGCCTTCCAGCAGTAGCTCGGTAAAACCCAGCATCGAATTGAGCGGCCCACGCAAATCGTGGGATAGATGGTAGGTTTGCAATGGTTGGTAGGTTTTGGGTAGTTGGCTCATAAAAATTTGTTCTTTCTGCCAGAGTTGCCTTTTATTTTACCACACCAATTGCCCAGCTTACAATGGGACTCCAGGCAGAAAAAATTAACGCCGGTTAAAAAAATATTTAACTATCCGGTTGGTTTGGGTTAACTTAAAGCTATTGCCTGGGCATGCCTTATCATTTATGATGGCCCTGTGTAAAAATTAACACCGCTACCGTTGTGGGGCCGGTGTTAAAAATGCTTTTCTGGTTACTGACAACTGTTTTCTAAAATTCCAAATGGAGGTGCAAGGCTGATGGCTTATCCAAATAATCACCTGCCGTTGGCTATGGTGGGAGTTGGGCAAATTGTGAAACTGGTCAAAGTGGCCGCCGGACGGCAACTGAGCCACCGGCTTACCGAATTGGGGCTGACCCCCGGCATCGAACTCAAAGTGATGCAGGATCAGGGCGGCCCGCTGCTGTTGGCCGTGCGCGATACGCGGCTGGCTTTGGGGCGCGGTATGGCCGCCAAAATCATTGTCGAAACCGTTTAAGGCCGGAGAACACAGTGTTACATCAGGTGTTACAGGCAATCGAAAGCGCCCCCGGGGCTGTTAATCTCAACGAGTTGAGCCAAAAGCTAAACATTGAGCGTAGCGCTCTGGACGGCATGATTCAATTTTGGGTGCGCAAAGGCCGGCTAAAAGACGACAGCCAGCCCGCCCAATCCAGTTGTTGTTCCACTACCAGCAGTTGCGGCCATAGTTGTTCTGGCGCGCAGGAGTGCCCGTTTGTAATGAAGTTGCCCCGCACTTACTCCATAACTTTATCCGTACCGGATTAAAGAGTTTCCGCTTTGCCGTTTCTCAATTGACTTTCCGCCGCTCCTTTGCTAAAATACATCCTGCCTTTGCCGAGGAGGGATGGCAGAGTGGTCGATTGCGGTGGTCTTGAAAACCATTGAGGCCGCAAGGTCTCCGGGGGTTCGAATCCCTCTCCCTCCGCCAGTGACCATAGCAATTAACAATTAACCAGGGGAGGTGCCAGAGTGGACGAATGGGGCCGCCTGCTAAGTGGTTGTCGGGGCCTAAACCTCGACCGTGGGTTCGAATCCCACCCTCCCCGCTACTTAAAAACCGCCTTTGCTCATTGCAAAAGGCGGTTTTTTTATGCCACCATCCCCATAACCCGGTTGACGAAAACCGAACCTGTGGTTATGATTATGCTCATCCCACTTGAGGCGTTGAACCATGATTCCATCCGCTCCACCCCCGGCAACCGCCGGCGCATTTGCTACCCCGGCTGAATTTGAACCGTTAACTCCCGCCACCCGGTCGGCGCTTGATGAAGCCGTGGCCGGGTTAAATGCCCACAAATCAGAGTGGAGCCGGCTGAGCTTGGCGCACCGGCTTGAGTTGCTGGCAGAAATTACCGCCGATATGCAAACCGTTGCCAACGATTGGGTGCAGGCGTGCGTTACGGCCAAAGGCGTGGCTGATAACGCGTTTGCTTGCGGCGAAGAATGGCTGTTTTTGGCGGCGGTGTTCCGCCTGTTGCGGCAGTTGCGGCAATCGCTGCGGGATATTGAGCAAACCGGGCGGCCAAAATTTCCGGGTCAGTTCCGGCAGCGGGCGGATGGCCAGATGGTGGCGCGGGTTTTTCCGCAAAACTGGGCCGACCGGCTGCTTTTTTGGCGTACCACCGCCGATGTTTGGCTGGAGCCTGGCGCTCCGCCCTCGCAGGCCGAGTTTTACCGCCAGCCGCCCGGCAACGGCGCGGTAACGCTGGTGTTGGGCGCGGGCAACGTGTCGTCGCTGGGCGTGGGCGATTTGCTGCACGCGCTGTTTGTCAAAGGGCAGGTGGTCGCGTTAAAACCCAATCCGGTGAATGAATATTTGGGGCCGCTCATCGAAACCGGCTTTCGGGCGCTTATCCGGCGCGGCTTTTTGCGGGTAATTTATGGCGATGGCGCTGCCGGCGATTATCTGGTTCACCACCCCGGCGTTGACGCCATCCACCTTACCGGCTCCGACAAAACGTTTGAGGCGATTGTTTTTGGCTCGGCGGGCCGCCAGCCGGTAATTTCCAAATCCGTTACCGCCGAACTGGGCAACGTCACCCCCATTATTGTGGTTCCCGGCCCGTGGAGCCGGGCCGATATTGAGGCTCAGGCCGCTAAAATTGCCGCTTGGCTGGTGGTTAACGCCGGGTTTAATTGCCTTACGCCCCGGGTAATCATTCAGCACGAAGGCTGGCCGTTGCGGGCGGCGCTGGTTAACGCCATTGAGCAAACACTCGCCCGGCTGCCTACCCGCCCGGCCTACTACCCCGGCGCGGCTCACCGGCACGCCGCATTTGTGGCGGCTCACCCGGCGGCCCGCCGGCCTGGCGCGGCTTCCTCCGGCCATTTGCCGTGGACGTTGATTGCCGGGGTTGATGCCCGCAATCACGCCGAAATTGCCTTTCGGCGTGAGGCGTTTTGCGGGTTAATGGCCGAAACCGGCCTGCCCGCCGCCAACCCCGCCGGGTTTGTGGATGAGGCGGTGGCGTTTGCCAACAATACGTTGTGGGGCACGCTCACCGCCACGTTGCTGGTGCATCCCCGCACATGGGCTAACCCGGCCATGCGGGCGGCAATTGACCGGGCGCTGGTCAATTTAAAATATGGCACGGTGGTGGTCAATCAATACGGCGGCTACGGGTATTATTTGATGGTCACGCCCTGGGGCGGCTTTTCGGGATCGGATATTTACAACGTGCAATCGGGGCTGGGCGTTGTTAACAACACGCTGATGTTTGATCGCCCGCAAAAGGCGGTGATCACCAGCCCGTTCCGGCAGTGGCCCGATCCGTTTTCGCTCAATTTTAAGGAATTTGACCGGTTTGGGCAGGCGTTGGCCGCTTTCGAGGCCAACCCGTCGCCGGGCACAACCCGCCGGTTGCTGGGGCGCGTGCTGCGGGGCGTGGTTTGATCAATTTTTAGCTGTCGGCTGTAACCGGGCCAAAAATGCCTGCGTTTCTGCCGGCAAGTTGAACTCGATGACGGTCAGGTGGGCAAATTGGGGTTGGCTGAACAGGCGTGGATATTCGCGCCGCCGCCGGTGATAGGTGGTAACAACCCACCACAAAATTGAATCCCGGCTAAAAAATGATTGCCGAAAGCTTTCGCGGTTGCCGGAGAATAACTCTTGCCGGGTGGCGGCGCGGGTAACGGTGCGAGACAGCGCCCGCCACAACACCACGTAAAACGGATAATTAAGCCAGATGACGGCGGTGGCCTGCGCCCACACTATTGCCCGCACCACGCTGTAGTTGCCATCCAGCACCCAGCGTTGGCCCGCCACCGCCTGCGCGGTGAGCGCCTGAAACTCCGGGGTGGGGCGCGCTTGCCAATTGGGCAGCCAGTGCAGCGCATCGAGTTCAATATGGGGCACGGCCAAAGCCTGGGCTATGTGGCGGGCCAGTGTGGTTTTGCCGGAGCAGCTAACGCCAATCACCGCCACCCGCTGCAACTGTAAATCTGTAAAATTAAAGTTGGTTTTTGCCATTATTTCGCACACTTGCAACTTTTTGTGGGTTGGTTCCGTAAAAATAATTATAATCGAGGGGTAACTTTTACGGCTACTGTCGCCTGGCGCGGCGGGCCTGAAGTTACCCCGCAAAATAATCACCATTACATTAAAGTGGAGAAATTTTTATGCGTTACATGCTTGTCCGTTGGGGAGTTCTGGCCACAGCCATCGCTTTTACGGCCTGGTTGTTGCCGGGGATTATGGTTTCCGGTTCGGGCGTAAATTGGCTGATCAATTTGTTGATTGTGGCGGCGGTGTTGGGGCTGGTTAATACCATCATTCGCCCGGTGGTGATGCTGTTAACTTGCCCGTTGATTATTCTCACTCTGGGTTTATTCTCGCTGGTGGTGAATGCCCTTATGCTCTCGCTCACCGATTGGCTGTTGCCCGGTATTCTCACCGTACATGGCTTTTGGACCACGTTTTTTGCCAGCCTGATTATTGCCATCACGTCGGGCGTGCTGAATATTTTTGTGCATGACGATAGCCACTGGTAAACACAATCGGCTTAACCCCACAAGGCGCTTAACCGAGCGCCTTTTTTATGCCATTTGACAAATCGGCTACTTTAATTCACAATTGAGAACACATCTCAATTTGGAGAGAATTTTGGCGTGACCGAATTTTCTAGACTGGCGCAACAATTAAAAAAAGCAGGCTATAAATTAACTCCGGCCCGGTTGGCCGTACTTCAGGTTTTAGAAAACAACCACGATCACCTGTGCCACAACCAGATTTTAGAAGAAGGCCAAAAGATTTACCCCAAACTCAGCCGGGCCACCGTGTACCGCACCATGGACACGCTGGTTGAGTTGCAGTTAATGCGCCCGCTCTATTTGAACGACCCCACCCAGCGGTTTGTTTCGGCGGCGGGCGGGCATCACCACCTGATTTGCACCAAATGCGGCGCTACCATCGAGTTTGATAGCTGCACGGTTGATGTGTTGGCGCAAAAGCTAGAAACTCAATTCGGTTTTGAAATCCACAACCACCTGCTGGAATTTCAGGGGACTTGTGCCGGTTGCCGCAATTAGCCCCAATGTGACAAATATCACTGACAAATCGTGACAAATGTCACTATCGCTCTTTTAATTGTATTGTTAAAATAACGATTGATTGACGGGGCTATTATGACCCCATCTATACAAAGCCCTTCTCCCCCCGAAGGGCTTTGTTGATTCTTGCGCCAATTTTCCCGCGGACTGGGGTGGGTTAATACTGCTGATACCTGGCAAAACCCCGTTGCACCAGCA
Source organism: uncultured Caldilineaceae bacterium (assembly GCA_964517605.1). Taxonomy (GTDB): domain Bacteria; phylum Chloroflexota; class Anaerolineae; order 4572-78; family J111; genus J095. The sequence goes on from CAZFCE010000018.1 coordinate 32,511, forward strand.
AATCATTAATGTTCAACCAGGTTCCATCCGCTTGCTTCAGCCAGATTTCGGCAATGTAGCGGCCATATTTTTCTTTTTCATCTTTAATGGTTTGCAGAAAAATTTCTTTTCCTTCAATTTGTGAGCGCAAAAAATCTCTGGATAAGGCCCCTTGCTCCCGTTCTGCGCCCCGCAACTCCGGCGCATTGATCCGGTTTAGCCGGAGCTTTTCGCCGTGAATCCACGTTCCCAGCCCCAAATCAATGTTGGCGGTGCAGGTGTCGCCATCATACACCGATTCTACAACTGCCCGATAGTAATATAGTTTCTCTTGCATAAAACCTCCCTGGCGTTGGCTAAAAATATATAAGCTTTTTACTTTTGCCCCTCATCTTTCCTTTTAGTACAATGCAAGCTAAAAGAAAGATGAATAATTTTAAGATAGTAATTCCAAACCTGAAAATTTTGTGGGCCGGCGCACTTATTCTGGCAGTTTTGGCGGGCGGCGGCTGGCTGTACCGCGCCCAAATTCAAAACCTGCTGTTTAACCTCACCGGCGAAGAAGCCACGCTGCCCCAAATCTCCGGCGTTATTCAATACGGATTGACCCGCCTCCAGCCGCCGCTGCAAACCGCCGACGACGTGCCGGTGCAGTACGCCGGAGTTAACCCCTACGGCGTGAATACATTTTTGCAAAACGAGGTAGAGCCGGCCAAACGCGAAGAGGCCATGCGCCTTATTTCGGCGGCGGGTATCAAGTGGATTCGGCAGGAATTTCCGTGGGAAGATATCGAAATTCACGGCAAAGGTGATTTTGAAGACCGTCGCAACGAACCGTACAAATCGGCCTGGGAAAAATATGATAATATTGTGGAGTTGGCCGCCAAATACAACATCAACATTATGGCCCGGCTCAGTAACCCGCCCGAATGGACGCGCGCCCTCACCGCCACGGTGGGCACGTTTGCCCCGCCCGATAACCTGGCCGATTACGGCGATTTTGTGTCGGCGGTGGTTACTCGCTACAAAGGGCGCATTCCGGCCTACCAAATCTGGAACGAGCCGAACATTTACCCCGAATGGGGCGAATACCCCATCAGCGCCGAGGATTACACTAAACTGTTGCAGGTGGGCTACACCGGCGTAAAAGCCGCCGACCCCGCCGCGATTGTGGTGGCGGGCGCGCTGGCAGCCACCATCGAACTGGACCGGCAGCGCCGCTACGCCCCCGACGGCAATATTGTCAGCCCCGGCGGCCTCAGCGATGTGCTGTTTTTGCAGCAAATGTACAACGCCGGCGCAGCGCCCTATTTTGATGTGCTGGCTATGCAGGGTTATGGCCTGTGGAGTGGCCCCACCGACCGGCGCATGCAGCCGCGCGTGCTCAATTTTTCGCGTCCGCTCTACATCCGCGAGGTGATGGTGCGCAACGGCGATGCCCGCAAACCCATCTGGCTGAGCGAACTCAGTTGGAACGCCCTGCCGCCCGATAGTGGTCTGCCACCGGTGTACGGGCAGGTAACGCCGGAGCAGCAGGGGCGCTACACCGCGCTGGCCTACCGGCGTATGCAGCAAGAATGGCCGTGGCTGGGCGTTGGCTTTTACTGGTTTTTTAAACAGGCCGATGACCAGGAAAAGGGCGTTAATCCGCAATACTACTTCGGCATGTTCGAGCCGGATTTTACGCCGTTGCCGGTGTACAACGCCCTCAAAACGCAGGCCACCCGCCCGCCGGTAATGTACGGTGGCTGGCATCCGGCCAATCACTGGGCGGTGAGCTACCGGGGCGGCTGGCAAACCGCGCCGCATCCGGATGCCGTGTTTGGCGCGGCGCGGCAAGCGGCTCAACCCGGCGCGGCGGCGGAATTTACGTTTTCCGGCAGTAGCCTGGCGCTGGTAACGGTGAGCGGCAGCGGCCAACTGCGGTTACAAATTGATGACTCCCGCCCCATTGAGGTTGCGCCCGACGCATCGCCGCAAACAATACCGGTGGTTAGCAACCTGCCGCTGGCCGAACACCGGGTAAAAATTGAAGTGCTGGCCGGGCCGGTTTGGCTTGATGGCTTTGTGGTTGAACCAACGGTGCAGGGAGTTCAGGGTGAACCGTAACCGGGCCAAACAATTGTTACCGTTGGCGCTGGTGCTGCTGCTGGCAGCGCTGCCGCGTTTCTATTGCCTCGGTTGCCAATCCCTCTGGTCCGACGAAGGCAACAGCGTGGCCCTGACTCGCCTTGGCCTGGCCGAAATTGCCCGCCGCACCGCGTTTGATATTCACCCGCCGTTGTATTACTGGCTGCTCAAAATTTGGGCGCTGCTGTTTGGCTCCGGTGAAGTCGCTCTGCGGTCGCTCTCGGCGGCGTTGGGCATGGGGGTGGTGTGGCTTACCTGGGCCATTGGACGGCGGTTGTTTGGCGGCGGGGTGGCATTGCTGGCCGCCGGTTTGGCCGCGCTGTCGCCGCTGCTGGTGTACTACTCGCAAGAAGCGCGTATGTATATGTTGCTCACCTTTTTGAGCGGCCTCACCGTGTTGCTGGCCGTGGAATTTTGGGCCGCGCCGCGCCGCCGGCTGGCGGCAGGTTATGCGCTGGTTGTGGCCACCGGTTTGTACACCCACTACGCTTACCCGGTGGTACTGGCCGCCATCAATCTGGCCGCGCTGTTGCATTTTCTCCGCCGCTCGCCGCTGGCTGCTCGTTACTCGTCGTTTGTTTTTTGGCTGGGGCTGCAACTTGTCCCGCTGTTGATGTATGCGCCGTGGCTGCCTGTCGCCTGGCGGCAGCTAACTACCTGGCCCGCCGAAACGCACGGACACACCGCCACCGAAATCTTAACCGTGATCCCCACCGCGCTCTGGTTTGGGTTGAGTTGGCCGTATGCCACCGGCCTGCCGGCGTTGGGGTTGACGCTGCTGGCGGTGGCGCTGCCCGTTATTGGCGAGCGGCGTAACGCGCCGGCGCTGGCGTTGCTGTATGGGTGGTTTGGGCTGCCGGCGCTGCTCACCGCTGCTATTTTTAGCCCCGCTTTTTTAAAGTTCTTGGTGGTGGCCGCACCGCCGCTGGCATTGTTGCTGGCATTGGCCGCTACGCGATTGGCCGCGCTGTGGCCGCGCCGCCGGATTGGGCCGGCGCTGGCCGGCGCGTTACTGGCGGTGGCGGCGGGCGCGGCGCTGCCGGCGTTGCATCAATATTTCACCAACCCGGCTTTTGCCCGCGACAATTATCGCGGGGTGGCGCAATTTATCCGGGCGGTAGCCGGCCCCAAAGACGCCGTAATTTTAAATGCCGAAGGCCAGCAGGATGTGTTCAATTATTATTACCCGGCCTCGGCTGCCGCGCCGCCGGTGTTTCCGCTGCCGCGCCGCCGCCCGTTAAACCAGGCCGACACGCTGGCCGAACTGGAACGCATTGCCGCCCACGCCAACAAAGTTTACGCGGTTTACTGGGCGCAGCAGCAAGCCGATCCCGCCGGGATTATCGCCGGTTGGCTGGACGCGCATCTGTTTAAAGCCACCGACCAGTGGTTTGGCAACGTGCGGCTGGTGAGCTACGCCAGTCCCCGCCAAAATATAAAACTCACTCCGCGTGAGGCGCGGTTGGGTGATAGCATCCGGCTAACCGGGTATGGTTTGGCCGTGGCCCAGGTTGCTCCCGGCGATATTTTGCAGGTGGCGCTGTCCTGGCAAACCGGCGCGCCGCTGGCCGAGGATTACACCGTGTTTTTGCAGGTGCTGGACGGGGCCAATCAACTGGTGGGGCAACGCGACGCCTCGCCGTTAACGCCGGCATCGGCCTGGCCGGTAAACCAGCCGGTGGCCGACGCCCACGGCATTTTTATTGAGCCGGGTACGCCGCCCGGCCAATACCGGCTGATTGCGGGCCTGTACCACAGCCAAACCGGCCAGCGGTTGCCGGTTGCCTCTGGCGCGGATTTTGTGGAGTTGGGGCCGGTTGCGGTGATTTCGCCGGAAACGCCGTTGCCGGCGGCGGCGTTTAAAATGCAAATACCGCTCCGGGCGGAGTTGCCCGGCGTAACGCTGCTAGGGTATGATTTTTACAAAGTGAGATATCGGTCTGCGCCGGATACGCCGCTGCATCCCGGCGACCCGGCGCAGGTGGCGGTCTACTGGATGCGCTCAGCCGGGCCGGCGGCTGCCGGCAACGGGGCGCAAATCCGGGTGGTTGATGGCGTTGGCCGGCCAACGGGCGTTGAAGTTACCGGCAATCTGGCTGCCACCGATTATCCGCCCTCGGCGTGGCGCGCCGGCGAAATTGTGCGCGGGCAGTTTACCTTGTTTTTGAACGGGCTTAAACCGGGGCGATACCGGCTGGAGTTTGCGGTGCCGGGGTCTGAAGCAACCCAATCGGTGCGCGGTGAGCCGTTTGCGGTGGAGTAACGGCGCGGGCGGCTACCAGTTTTTGCGCCAGTTGGCGGTTACAATTGATTTTTCGGCGGTGGTTTCTACCGGCACCGTTTCCGATAGGCGCGCTTTGACGGTTTGGCGGTCATCGGTGTCAACAATGCTCAACATCCACAGGCAGGGGATGGGGTGGGTGGCCACGGTGATGTCGTAAAAACCGGGCGGCCAATCATTACCGGTTTTATAGGGTCCCCAGCCGGTTGGCCCGGACGGATAAGAGATGGTGTTGTAACTGCCGCAACTGGCTTGCACAAACACGCCGTTAACCGGGTTGCCGGCGGTATCTTTGATGGTGCCTAAAAACCGGGTCAGCCCGGCGTTGCCGTCATCGTACCAGCCGGTGGGTTCGTACTGATATTTGGGCTTTTCCGGTTCCTGAGTGGGCGGCGGGCTAACCTCGGCGGCAGGTTGAGCGGCCACGGGCGCGGGCTGCGGCGCGGCGGGCGCTTCGGCTACCGGCACGTTATCGGCGTTGGTGGCCTGCACCACCGAGCCGGCCACCCAGCCGCGCTCGTCGTTGGGCATTTTAATTTGCCACCACAACTTGTCGGCGGTGCGGCCCACAATTGGCACTGCCGTATTCGCGTTGAGCGTGCCAATCACATTATAATTTAGCCCCGGCCCGGAGCGAATGTTCACGGAGCCGGGCGCAACAAGTTGCGGCGCGGCAGGCAGCTCCGGGGTGGGCGCGGTTTGGTCGGCGCTGGCCATCGTGTCGCCATCGGCCACAACTCTGGTGGCGGTGGGAGTTGGCGGCGGCGTTACCGGCTCTGGCGTGGGCACCACCACAATCGGCTCGGCGGGAGCCGGGGTAAAGGTGGGTACCGGGGTGCGGGTGGCTAATTTGCCGCTAAAATCGGCATCCATTAGCCGGGTAAAAAGCGCCGCAAAAATAATATAGTTAATCAGGATGAGAACGATGGTTAAACTCCAATATCGAGCTTTCATCCGCATTCACCTTTTGTTCAAACTAGGGCTACTCAACATAATACATTATACCACACAAATGCGCGTAGCCACAATAATTATTACGTCAAGCAACAACTGAAAATGACCGATACTGTTTCTGTGATTTGCACCGTTTTAAACGAGGGCCAATCTATAAAAAACCTGCTCAATTCGCTGGTGGCGCAAACTCGCCCGCCGGATGAGGTTATTGTGGTGGATGGCGGCTCAACCGATGAAACGGTATCAATTTTGAAAAATTTTACCCAATTGCCGCTGCAAGTGGTGGTATCGCCGGGGGCCAATATTAGCCGGGGCCGGAATATTGCCATTGCGGCGGCGCGCGGCCCGATTATTGCCAGCACCGATGCCGGCGTGCGGCTGCACCCGCGCTGGCTGGCCGAGTTAACCCAGCCCTTTGCCGCCGAGCCGCAACCGGCGGTGGTGGCCGGCTTTTTTGTGCCGGATACGCAATCGGCGTTTGAGGTGGCGATGGGCGCAACCGTGTTGCCGCAACTGGCCGATATTAACCCGGCCACCTTTTTGCCCAGCAGCCGGTCGGTGGCGTTTCTCAAATCGGCTTGGGCGGCGGCGGGCGGCTACCCGGAGTGGCTGGATTTTTGCGAGGATTTGATTTTTGATTTTAACCTGCGCGATGCCACCGGCCCGTTTGCGTTTGCGCCGCAGGCGGTGGTGTATTTTAGGCCGCGCGGCAACCTGCGGAGCTTTTTTAAACAGTATTACCAGTACGCCCGTGGTGATGGCAAAGCCGATTTGTGGCGCAAACGCCACGCTATTCGGTACGGCACGTATTTGGTGGCGCTGCCGGTGCTGTTGATTTTTGGCGCGGTGGCTTCGCCGTGGTGGTGGCTGGCGGGGGCGGCGCTGGGGGCGATGGGCATGTTTTTTACGCCGTACCGCCGGCTGGTAGCGCAGTGGCAGGCGCTCTCCGCACCGGAAAAGGCGCAGGCGGCCTTGTGGGTGCCCGTCATCCGGTTTACCGGCGACGTGGCCAAAATGCTGGGTTATCCGGTGGGGTGGCGCTGGCGGCGGCAGCGGTTGCCAGCGCAGGCGGAACTGCGGTGGCGCTAATACACCTTATTCCTACTCTTGGCTTAATAAACCAAGGTGAGGTATAATCTAGCCACGGGGGGCCGTGAGTTAGCTGCTATTACTTACATGTAAGGATGTTATCCTAACATTGCAACCTGAAACCGTGTAAAGAGGAGCCGGCCTTGATAGGTAATATCCTCGGCAACCGCTATAGAGTTTTGCGTGAAATCGGCGCTGGTGGCATGGCCAAAGTGTACCTGGCCGAAGACATCAAAGGAAATGAGCTGGTTGCCCTAAAGTTGCTTTATTCCCAATTTGGCGAAGATATCTCTTTTATCCAGCGCTTTAACCGCGAGGCCAAATTGGCCAGCACGTTGACCGACCCGCATATTGTGCGGGTGCTGGATTATGGCGCAGACCGAGACCTGCATTATTTAGTCATGGAGTATGTCGAAGGCCAGGACCTGCACGATCTGTTGCAGGAAAAGTCTCATTTTGAGTGGCGGGTGGCGCTGGAACTGGTTGACCAACTGGCCACCGCTCTGGAACACGCCCATGCCCACGGCGTGGTTCACCGCGACATTAAACCGCAAAATATGATGCTCAATGATAACGGGCTGCTCAAGGTGCTGGATTTTGGCATTGCCCGGATTCCCACGCTGCCCTCGCTCACCCAATCGGGGTTTATTGGCAGCCCGTATTACGCCTCGCCAGAACAGGCCATGGGCGAAGAAGTGGACATTCGCTCTGATATTTACTCCGCCGGAATTGTGCTGTACGAACTGCTCAGCGGGAATATTCCGTTTGACGCCAAAAGCCCGTGGTCAATCATCAGCCAGCACATCACCAGCGAGCCGCCGCCCATTCAACTGGCCGATGGCGAAATCCCCGAAAATGTAAAACAACTGCTCAACCGGATGCTGTCCAAACGCCCCGAAGAGCGGTTTCAATCGCCCATTGCGTTGCGGCGGGCTATTGCCTCGGTGCTGGCGGGCCAGCCCGTGCCCGAAGATATGGGCACCACCATGCCCGTTTCTGCCGATAAAACCTCAATGGTAGAAAGTCTGGCCGAGCGTGCCCTGCAAGCCATTGACACCAAAGAATGGATGCGCGCTGTTGACCTGTTAAGCCAGGCCGCCAAGTTAGACCCCCACAACACCAACGTGGCCGCTATGCTCACCATGGTCGAAGCCGAAGCCCGGCTGTCGTCGCTGTACAAATCGGGCAAACGGGCCATGGAAAATAACCGCTGGGAAGAGGCGCTCAATCATTTTAACGTTATTGTGGAATTGCAGCCCGATTATCTGGATACGCAAAAGTTGATTGAGCAATGCCACCAGGTCTTTAAGCAGGAAAACACGCTGCAATTTGTGGCCACTCGCTACCAGGAAGGGTTGGCTCACCTCGATACCAAACGCTGGAAAAGCGCCGCCGAAGCCTTTGCCGAAGTTCAAAGCCTTTCACCCGGTTACGAGCAGGTTGAGCATTTACTGGCTCAGGCCAAACAACACAGCGAGCCGGGAACGTTGCGGCAACTCAACCAACCCGGTATGGTGTGGTGGGGACTGGCGGCTGTTGGAGTGGCGCTAGTATTGGTGATTGGCATTTTTATGCTGAACAATCGCGCTGCTGGCGGCGATGCGGCTCAGGAACGCCTGAAGACTTGGTACGCCGAAGCTCAGGCCGCTATTGAGGCTGGCAACACCAAAGAAGCGGTGGTCAAACTGGACCAAATCCTGGCCGAAAACCCAGATTATGCCGATGTTGCCGCTTTGCGCCGTGAACTGATTGCCACATCCACGCCACCCACCGTTCCGGCAGAGCCGACCACCAACCCGCTTGCCAGCCGGATTGCCGCCGCCGAAGACAACCTGGCGGCTTCGGAGTGGACGCAGGCGATTGATTTGCTCAACCAGATTCGCGCCGGGGATGCCAAATACGAGCAGGGCCGGGTTGTCTCGTTATACTGCGATGCCTACGTGGGGCGCGGCCTGGAAACGCTGGCAACGATCAAACCCGGCGATAACCAGAAAACCGCGATCATGGCGGCCCAAAAAGATTTTGAGGCCGGCGTAACCGAATGCCCACGCCGGACTGATTTGACCGAACAGTCCACCCGAACCTCGGCTTATCTCAAGGCATTGGATATTCCCGTCAAAAATTACGATGCGCTTATCCCTATCCTCTCGCCGGTTGTGGCCGCAGACCCCGATTTTGCCAACGGAACGGCCAAGCAAATGCTTTTTAACGCCTATTTAGGCCGGGCGGAGATACGCGAGGCCACACCAGAAACGATTGCGGCGGCGTTGGGCGATTACGAAGCCGCGCTGGCCCTGAATGTTGCAGACCCCGGTGAGGCCCACACGCGCCGGGCCAAATTGTTGCTGATGTTTGCCCAGGGGCCGTTGCAAGCTACTCAGGTAGCTACAGCAGCTACTCCAATCGCGGTTGGCTCGGTAACGCCAACCCGGCCTTCTACGTCTACGGTTGTGGTTGCCACGCCTGCCCCCAAAGCGCGGATTAAATATCCGCAGCCAAAGCTGCTTAACCCGCCCAACGACACACACTTTGCCGGCCAATTTGCCGCAGTGGTTTTGGAATGGGAACCGGTGGCTCAATTGGCCGATAATGAGTATTACGATTTAACCATAATGCACCTGTTTGCCGATCAACCCAATTATACTGGCAGCACGCGAACCAGAGACACCAAAGTTCAGGTTAACCCGGATATTGGCGTGGGCCAGGCCGGCGGCGACCGGTTTTACTGGTGGGTTACGGTGAGAAAGGATAAAACCGCTCCTGCACAGGGTGGCCTGGATTTACCGTTAAGTCCCAGAAGCGAATCCGGCACTTTTGTGTGGAGTCCTAAATAACCCGTTTTTCCGCAAAAAATTGTAGTAATCGTACCCTCCTGTTGTTGTCATTTCTCCAGTAAGATATAATTAGAATTGCGTAAAACCACCGATAAAGGTTAAAAGATGGCTCAAGTTTACAAAACTGATCTTCTGGAAGATGCTCTAAGAGAGATGTGCGCCAAATTAGAGGGGATTCAAGGGGCTGTAATTGTCAGTATTGAAGGGTTTGTGGTAGCGGCATATACCCCCAAAGAAAATGAACTGGAGGAAGAAGGCCCCACCAGTAGCCCCCAGGTGGCGGCTATGGCTGCCACTCTGATTGCGCTGGGTGAGCGTACTTTATTGCGGCTGGCGCAGGGCGAAATGATGCGGCTGTTGGTTGAGGGCAATGATGGTGGTATGTTGGTTGTTCCGGCTAACCGGCGGGCTTCGGTAGCGGTGATGGTGGGCCGCGAAGCCAAAATGGGGCTGGTAATGTATGCGTTGCAACAGAGCGCTCAAAAAATCAGCGGTATTCTGGAGGGGGGTGGAAATTGATTACAGACACCACTCCTTTCAAAGATAACCTTCAACTACTCAAAGAAATTCTGGATGAGTTGATCACGCGCAATCCCAACATTATCAGCGCGTTGGTGGTTAGCGACGACGGTTTAAATGTGGCTTCGGGCATTCCCAGCCCCGGTGCGGATGATAATATTGCGCTAACGGCCTCTGATTTGGTTGATACGGCGGTTGCCTTTAGCGAACGTTTGCACCAAGGGCGCATGAATCGGATTTTGTTAGAAGGCACGCAACGCACCACGGTGATATTAGTGGCGGGCCGGCGCACGGTGCTGGTGGTTTCGGTGCCGGCTGATGAAAAACTGGGGCTGGTATCGCTGGCCATGCGCCGCGCCGCCGATCAAATTGCGGCCATGTTTGGCTAATCCATCAAATTTATAGGCAAAAAAAGAGCGACTTCGCAGCCAGCAAAAGTCGCTCTTTTTAGTTAAGCTAAAACCGGATCATGGCCCCCACGATATCCGCTCGTTGCTCCAGTCGCGGTCGCCGGTTCCCCAGGGAGCGGCGCTGGGAAAATCGAACAGCTTTTGCACGTCACCGCCGGCAACCGGCGTAACAAATATACCCCACGTGCCATCGCGGTTAGAGGCAAAGGCCACCCAGCGCCCATCGGGCGAAAGAGTTGGCAATCCATCTTGAATGCCGGGGCTGTTAGAAACGTTAATTTTACCCGAACCATCTTCTCTAACGACAAAGGCTTCCCAATCACCCGATTCACGCGACATGTAGGCAATCAACCCGTTTTTGGCATCGGTGGGGGTAATGCTGGTGCCATCAACCAACTTCCGGGGCAGTTCGCCATTGCTGGTGCGTTTGGTTGCCCACGAGCCAACCGAGAACATACCGCACGAACCGCCACCGGCCCAGGTATTGCAACCCCGGTAAACTATCTGGTCGCTGGCCGTCCACACCGGATTGCTGCCGATGACATCGCCAATCGCGCCGGGAGGAATGATGATGCCAAAATCGGCCATAGCAGTACATTTATCTTTGTCTTGGCTGGGCGGGATCAGGCTGCATTGCACAAACAGGTATGATTGATACCCCTGCGACCCGTAGGCAAGTTGTGGGTTACTGTAGGCCAAAGTTGTGCCATCGGGTTTGTAGGAGGGGTACAGGTCCGACGGTGAACCAGAAACCTGCCGTTCAATCCCGCCGGTGCCGGTGGCTTCGTAGATGTTTTCACCAAAGCTGCCACCTTCGCCGTTAACCAGTAATTTTTGCCCATCGTACCGAAAATTGGGCTGGCGAGCGCCTTCAATTTTGCCCAGAGTGTTGCCTTTGGGCAGCGCCACAATAAATACATCGTACCGGCCCGAACCGTTATCCACCGGAAAAGCGAGTTTGCCCGAAATAGCCGGCACCGCCGGTACAGGCGTATCGGTGGGAGACGCCGGCACCACAACAGGAACAGGCGTGTCGGTGGGCTGCGCGGATTTGGTGGGTGGCACCGGCGTGTTAGTGACCGGCGCGGGGGTGGGAGTTTCGGTAGCGATGGGCGTATCGGTGGGAATGGGGGTGTTGGTGGCGGTGGCGGTTACTACCAGTAGTTCGGGCGTTTTCTTTTTGGCTTCGTTTTCGCTGGCCAAAGTAGCCAAAATAGAATCGCGGGCGGCCTCGGTTTGTTTGGCGGAGATGAGGTTTTGCTGTTCAACGGTGGCGGTGGCGTTTTTGGCTTCTGCGGCGGCCTGGTTTTCGACGGCGCTTTGGGTTTGCTGGACAACGGCGGTTTGGGTAGCGCCGGCCTGAACCAGCGCCACGGCGGTGGCGGTAGCGTTGGGTTTGCCGGAGTTGATGATGGACGGCACCACCAGAATAGCAATCACGCCGATTAAAATTAAAATGATCACCACGCCGCCGCCCAGCAGCGCAATCATGGGCATTCGTTTGCCGGGTGGCGTTGTAGGCAGCGCAATGTTGGTCGCGCCGGCATCGGCAGAAACGGTAGTGCCGGCTCCCCGGCTGGCCGTATCGGTAGCGCCGGTGCGTTTCATGGTTGAAATGGGGCCGGTTTCGTGCTCAATTTGTTCAATTTGCGGGGCGGGAGCCAGAGTGTGTAGCGGATTTTTGGTCAGGTTGTCATCGGGCGTTAACCCCACGGCGTCGCGCAGCGCCCGGGCCATGTCGCCGGCAGTTTGGTACCGGTCGGCGGGGTCTTTGCTCATGGCTTTGAGGATAACCCGCTCCACGGCTTCGGGCACGGTGGGGTCTACTTTGGTGGGCAGCGGCAGCGGTTCGCTGATGTGTTTCATGATTACCGCAAACGGGGTGTCGGCATCGTAGGGAACCATGCCTGTTATCATTTCGTACAGCATTACCCCCAGCGAGTAAATATCGCTGCGTTCGTCGCCCCGTTCGCCCTGACCCTGCTCCGGCGACATATAGGCGGGCGTGCCCGATAACGCGCCGGTTTGGGTGTATTGAGTCGCGCCCATAATGCGGGCAATGCCAAAATCGGTGAGCACCACCTGGCCTTCGCTGCTGATCATTACGTTGGCCGGTTTGATGTCGCGGTGAACCATGCCCCGCGAGTGGGCGTAGTCAATGGCGCTGCACAACGCGCCAAAAATGCGGGCGATTTCCTCCCGCGAAAAAGGTTTGTTGATGTTTTTGCGAGCCTTGAGTTCATCTTTGAGGGTGGGGCCGTCAATGAACTCCATCACCATAAAGTAGATGTCACCATCGCGGTCAAAGTCAACGGCTTGCACAATATTGGCGTGCCGCAGTTTGCCAATGGCCAGGGCTTCGCGTTCAAACCGGCCAATAAAATCTTGGTCGTCTACCAGGTGCGCGTGAAGAACTTTTATGCCGATGTACCGATCCAGACCGGGCTGGTAGGCTTTGTACACTTCGGCCATACCGCCGCGCCCCAACCGGGCTACTAATCTGTACTTTCCCAGGGTTCTGCCAACTAAATTTGCCATAAAGTTGCCTGACCTTTGCTAAGATGGTGTCATTATAACATTGCTTAAATGGGTGGGTCAATGAGCCAATTAGGCCTATTTTAACAGGTTTTTGGTTTTCATAAAAATATAGAAAGGGGCGGATAAATTCCGCCCCAAAGTTGATGATTTTTAATGTGGTTAGTAAAAAATCGGTGGCTTACGGTGCCCAGGAGATGCGTTCTTCGAGCCAGCCGCGCGAGTTGAAGTCGTCGTACAAAACTTTGCCGTCGGGCGGGCCTTTCATATCAAGCAATTTATGTTGATTGCTGCCATCGGCGTTCATGACCCAAATGGCCCACGCGCCTTCGCGGTTAGAAACAAAGGCGATGCTTTGCCCATCGGGCGACCAGGCCGGCAGGCCGTCGGCGCTGGGGTTTTGGGTGAGGCGTTGGGGGTTGGCGCCATCAGGCCCCATTACCCAAACTTCCCAGTTGTTGGCTCCGCCGCGGTCAAACGACATAAAGGCGATTTTGCTGCCGTTGGGCGAAGGTGACGGCGAGGTATCCGAAGGAATATCGGTGATTTTCTTTTCGCCACCGCCACGCGGCCCCATTAAAAACAGACCACAATCGCCGGCGGGGGTGCATCCTTTGACCAGTAGCCGGCCATCGGGCATAACCGAGGGGTATTCACCCTGAAAGCCAATGCTGAAGGGAGTTTCGCCATTTTGGTTGCCAATGTAAATTCGGGGCACGCGGTCGCCTTCTTTGCGGCTGGAGAAGGCAAAGCTAAGGCCATCGGGCGACCAGGCGGGCAGGGCGTCTTCCACAAACTTGGTCACAATATCACCGCGACCGCCGATGAAATCTCTAAAGAAGATACCGCGCGAGCCTCTATCCCAGGAGCGATAGGCCAGCAGCGAGCCATCTTTGTTAAAGGCGGGCTGGCTGGCAGCCCCGGCAATCGGCGTTTGTTCGTTGGTGGCCAGGTTGGCCATCCACACATCGTATGAGCCGGTGCCGGTGTTGAAGGCCGGGTAAACAATCCGGCCTTTCATGGGCGCGGCGGCGGTTTGCGCCGTGGCCGTGACCACAGGAGTCGCGGCAGCGGCAGCCGGGTTTGCTTTGGCGGCTACCGCCGTGCCAGTAGCGGTTGTAGTGGTGGTTACGGTAGTGGTTGCGGCGGTGCTACCGGCTGATTTAACGGCGGCGGCAGAACCGCTGGCGTTATACGCCGTCAACTGTTCGGCGGTAAAGGGAATGACCAGTTCTTGCCCCAACTGTAAACTGGAGGGGTTTTTAATGTCGTTTTCAGAGGTGAGCAGGTCAACATCCACGCCAAATTTGTTGGCAATTGCCAGCAGGGTATCGCCGGATTGAATGCTGTATACCAGCGGCGTAACGGTTACAGCCACCGTGGGCGTGGCTTTGGGGGCCGGTTGCACGGTAGCTGTGGCGGTGGTTTGGGCGCTAACCTGAGCCGTGGTGGCCACAACTGTGCCGGTGATGGTGCTGGAAACGGTAATTGAGGTGGTGATGGTAGCCTGGCTGGTGGGCGAGGCCGCGGCCTTTGCCACAATTTTTTCCGCGCCAAACCGGAAGCTGTTGATCATGCTTTGAAATACGGGTTGAACCGAGTTCCAATCCGAGGCGGGAGCCGACGCCACCAAATAATAGCCGGCACCATCTTTGCTGGTAACGGCCAGGGTGGCAATGCCCTGCCGGTTTTTGGTTTTGTCGTCAAACCGGATTTGGGTTGATGTCCAGGTTTGCGAGCCAATACTGATGGTGCCTTCGTTCAGGTTTTCGGCGCCGGATGGAAATCGCGTTAAAACATTGGCCAGAATATCGGCAATGGCGGTGCCGGTGATGGCCGGTCGCCCAATTACCATTTTGGCTTCCGAGATATTCTCTAATTTCAGCCCATCGGTGGTGGGAGCCATTACCACCGAGTCGTTGACTTCGCCGGTTTTCCAGTTTTCCGGGTATTCCACGGTAATGCCCACGGCGGCGCTGCTCAAAGTGGTCAGCGCGGCTTCGGTGGGTGTGGCTACCGGCGAGGTGGTATTATCGCCGGTGGGAGTTGGGCCGGGGGTGGGCGTAGAATCGGGCGGGCCGGCGGGCAGGGTGGGGGTAGAGTTGGGCAACGCGGCGGCGCTGCTGCCGCCCAACAGGTTGCTGCCATACATAAACACCGCAATAATGGCCACGGCAAAGATTACCAGCACGGCTACCCCGGCTATGCCCGTCCACAACGTGCTGGGGAACGAGCGCAAAATATCGCCTAAGGTGTAGCCTTCTTTTTCTTCCTCGGGTTTTTTAGGCTCAACCGGTTTTACGGGAGCCACCGCCGGAATGTTTTCCAGCGTTTTTTGTTTGGCGCGTTGTTCGCGTTCAACTTGCGGCGCTTCGGCGGCGGGAGTTGGAACAGGCGCGGCGGGCGGCGGAACCTGCACCACCGGCATGGCCTGCGTTATCTGCCGGTTGCGATCAGTGGTGGAGGCGGGGGCTGCCGGCGGCGCAGTGACCGGCTCCATGGGCAGGGTGTTTTCTCTGGCGCGACGGGCCTGTTGCGCCGGAATTGGCGCGGTGGGCCGGCTGGCGCGGGGCGCTACTCGCGCTGCCGAAGGCGTAGTAGCCGTGGTTGAGCCGGTGGGAATAATAATGGTGGGTTCTTGTGCATCCTGAGCGCGTTTTCTGGGCGAAACGGGCCGGCTGGGTTCGGTGGGAGTGGGAACGGAAACAGGCGCAACGGGGGCAACCGGCGCGGTGGGGGTGCGGCGTTGGGGCACCGGCTGCGATTCAACAGGCGCAGCCGGCCGCTTGGCCACCGGAATTTCCGGCGCGGTTTTGGTGCGCCGGGGTACTACTTCATCGGCGGGCAGCGGCGAACCGGGCGAGGTGGCGGTTTTGGCAACCACCGGCTCTTCAACTTCAACGGATTCGCGGCGCGGGCGTACCGGCGCGGCAACCGGCACGGGTTTGGTCGGTTGAGGCTGGGGTTGCGGCTGCGCCTGAGGTTGGGGTTGAAGTTGCGGCTGCGGTTTGGGTTCAGCCGGAATGTTGGGTTCGGCTTCAAATACGGTAATAACTTCAACATCCACTACTTCAATGGGTGGGTCTTCTTCTTCAATATACTCCGCCACAATTGGCTGGCTGGCGGGTTCGGCTTTGGGTTTGGGCCGGGTTTCTTTGGCCGGCTGATCAACAATCAGGCCGGGATTGGGCGGCGTATCCGCTGCCGGCTCGCCGGTGGAATATTGGAGCCACTGTTTGCCATCAAAATAAAACCACGATCCCGATGGTTGGCCGGGCGACGGCGCGGCGCTGCCGGGTTGTTCTGCCGGCGTTGGCGCCGGTGTTGGTGTTGGCGCGGGAGCCGGCGTGTACGGCGCAGTTTGCTCCCTTACCTGTTGAGGTGCCGGGGCGTAGTTTTGCGCCGGATAAGGCGCGTTGTAAACCGGCGCGGGCTGCGGCTGGTACGCCGGTGGTGGGCTTGAGTAGGTTGGAGCCGGTTGGTTTGATGGATAGGAGTAAGCCGGGGCGGTAGGATAGGTTGGCTGAAAGGATTGGGCCTGCACTCGTCCGGTGCGGGCTTCAAATTCCTGAGCCGGATGCCAGCCATCCTGGTCGTAAAAATACCATTGGCCGGTTTTGGTCCCAACCGACCAGTAGCGCCCTTCGTCGTCCTGAAACAGTTCGGCGTCTGCCGGGCTTGCCGGGCCGGTGGCTGCCGGTGGCTGCGGTGCGGGCGCATAACTATAACTATCGGTTTGTTGCGGTTGCGGCGTATAGCTGCCGGTTTGCTGCCGGGGCTGCTCAAAAGACGGGCTGGTGGGATCGCCCAGGCCGGGTTTTACCCATTCGTTGGTTTCGGGCTGGTAGTAGTACCAATCGCCGCTTTTCGCGCCGCGCTGCCAGTAGCGGCCCTGCGCGTCCATAATGGGCAGCTTATCGGCATCATTGGGATCGGCCTGTCGCCAGTTCTGGCCATCGTAATAATGCCAGTTACCGGTCTGAGCGCCAATCATCCAGTAACGGCTCCCGTTGTCCTGAAATTGGAGTTTGTTAACCTCGGCTGTGAACGTCGCTTCATTAATAACACCAGTGCGGTAATCATTTAATAAAGTTTGATACCGACGTTCCAGTTCTGCTATATTTGGTTCCATCATTTGTTCCCATTCTTGCTTTAGGAGATGGCTCCCCCAAAGACGGTCTCCTTCACTCTTTTAAAACAAAATCAATTACTGCCGGCGCTGCTTCCCTAACAGAGCCGGCCATCGTCCTTGCGCAAACATATATGTTACACTGATTTTAAGAATCTCCCAAATCCAATTAACCCCGGCAAAAGACTCAAACCCACAACGGATTTGACTAAATTAGCGGGGTAGTGCTTAATTGGCTTTTGATTTAACGCTTGCTAATGTTATTGAGATTTCCATTTCTAGCAAGTATACGCATTTATTTGGGAAATCGGTATAATTTGCGCTTATGAAGAAGTATCTTTCGGTGATTTTGTGTATTGTTGTATTAGCGGGCGCGGTGTTGGGCACGTTGTTTTGGGCGCGCGCCTTTTATCAGTCGCTCACCGCGTATCAATCCCCGCTGGCCGAGGCCAACCTGCCCGCGCCGTCGGTAGAAATTTCTAAACCAACCGGAGTGGTGGTGGTGCTGGTGAGCGGGCTAAATGAAGACAGCCTGGATCTGTTGACCCTGCCCAATCTGGCCCAGATTAGCCAAACCGGGGCCGGCGCCATTATTCAGGGTGTGCCGCCCAGCTATTCGCAAACGTCGCGCTGGGGTGTGCTAACCGGCGCGCCGCCCGAAACCAACGGCGCGCCGCCGGTAGATTTGCCGGGGCCGGCAAGCCCGCCGGTGAACAGCGATACCATTTTTGCGCGCGCTCACGCCGCCGGATTAAAAACCGCGCTGGTGGGCGGTGACGATTGGCGTCAGTTGGTGCCGCCCGGCCAACTCGACGAAACTTTTTTTGTGAATGCCGCCGGCCCGGAGGCCGATCAGCTTATTTTTGAAAACGCGCAGTTGTTGCTCCAAGCCAAAGACATCAACTTGCTTTTTGTCCATTTTACGCAGTTGGCTTATGCCGCCCACTATCAGGGCGGCACATCCGGCGCGGCTTACGCCCAGGCCGCCGGCCAAATTGATGTTTACCTGGGCCAGCTTTACCAATCCATTGATTTTGGCCGGCGGGTTTTGGTAATTTTGGGAGATAACGGGTTTACCGTTGCCGGCGGTTATGGCGGCGCTGAACCCGAAGTGACCCGCCGCCCGCTGGTGATGATTGGCGATGCCATTGTGCCCGGCAACTATAGCGATATTTCTCCTAACGATGTTGCACCCACTGTTACCACGTTACTGGGCGCTGCGCCGCCCGCGCTGGCTCAGGGCCGAATTTTGTTTGAAATGTTGCGCCTGGATCAAACCGATCAGACCGTTGCCCAGTTGGCGCTGGCCCGTCAGCGGTTTGAACTGGCGCAAGCCTACACGGCGGCTATTACCGGGCAGCCCGCCGCCGAAGACCTGGCCAACGATCTGCATCAGGCTGAACTGTCTTTTGGCCAGAAAAACGCCAACGGCGCATTTCAACTGGCGCTGCTGGCCCAACACACCGCCGATACCGCCATGACGGCTGTGCGCCGGCAGCAAATCCGGGCCGAGCAGTGGCCGCGGTTGGCCGGGGCGGCGCTGGTGTTTTTGGTGTGGGCGCTGGTTATGTGGCGGCGGCGCGGCGTTCATTTGGGCCTGATTTTATTTGCGGCTATTGTTACCATTGGTCTGTACCACGTGCTGTACCAGTTGCAGGGGCTTGAATATTCCATTAGCGTCATTACCAATTTTACCGATTGGCCGTTTGCTATTGCGCGCCGCATAACGGTGAGTTTGCTGGCTGGCGGCGGCCTTATTTTGATTATGTTGATGCTGCTCAATGAGCAGCGCTGGCTCACGTTGTTGGGAACGGCCTACGGGTTTGGCCTGCTGGTTACTTTTATTTTTGCGTTGCCGCTGTTTTGGGCATTTTGGCAAAATGGCGTAACCTTTACCTGGCATTTGCCGGCGGTAGATGTTACCTTTTGGCAGGTAAACGCCCTGTTTGAAACCATGCTCACCGCCAGCCTGAGCCTGCTGCTGCCGTGGCCCACCATGCTGTTTATTTTGTTTGTGGCGCTGGTGCGGCGCTCGCTTAATAAAACCCAGGCCCAGCCCAAACCGGAATCGCTGCCGGGGCTGCGCCTGTAAAATTTTCTAGAGAGGACAACTATGCGCGTTATTGTTACCGGAGCCAGCGGCCAGCTTGGCCAGGCTTTGTACAAGGTGTTAACCGAACAGGGCTACGATTTAATAGACATCCCGGATTACCCCGATATTAACATTTCCGACCACTCCACTGTGGCCATGCTCACGGATTTGTCCCCGGAACTGGTGATTCACTGCGCGGCCATGACCAACGTTGACGCTTGCGCCCAAGACCCCGATGCCGCCTTTTTGGTGAATGCGTTTGGCACGCAGAATGTGGCTCACGCCTGCCTGCGCTGCAACGCCGAAATGGTGTACATTTCCACCAACGAGGTGTTCAACGGCCATGCCAGCCGCCCCTACCGCGAGGACGACCAGCCCCAGCCCGGCAATCCGTATGGTAGCTCCAAACGCGCCGGTGAGCAGATGGCCGCCCATTATCTTAGAAATAACCTGTACATTGTGCGCACCGCCTGGTTGTACGGCGGCGGCCACATGTTCCCGGAAAAAATTATTGCCGCCGCCGATAACAACGGCAGCCTGCGCGTTGTAACCGATGAAGTGAGCAATCCCACTTACACCGTTGATCTGGCGCAGGCTATTGCGCAACTGGTGCAAACGCATCAATTTGGCACATACCATTTTGTTAACTCCGGCCACGTGTCGCGGTTTGAGTTTGCCCAAGAGATTTTGCGCCTCACCGGGCGCGAACACGTGCCGGTGCAGCCCATTACCCTGGCCGATTACCCGCGCCCGTCGGTGGTGCCGCCGTTTACCCCGCTGGCCAACACGCGCGGCGCGGAACTGAGCATTTCATTCCGGCCCTGGCAGCAGGCGTTGGCCGCACACCTTGCCAAAAATGACTGAACCGCTGCTGTCCGTTATCATCCCCCATTATAACGGCGTGCCGCACTTGGCCATCTGCTTTGCCGCGCTCAACCGCCAAACCTACCCCCACCTGGAAATTATTCTGGTGGATAACGGCTCGGCGGATGATTCGGTGGCGTTTACCCGGCAAAACTTTCCGCAGGTGCAAATCATCGAACTGGGGCAAAATCTGGGCCTTACCGGAGCCATCAACCGGGGCATCCGGCAGGCGCGGGGCGAGGTGCTGGTGCCGCTCAACAACGATACCGAAGTTGACCCCCACTGGGCGCAGGCGCTGGTTGACCGGCTGGCGGCCTTTCCCGACGCCGGAATTGTGGCCAGCAAAATGCTGCTGTTTACAGAACGCGCCAAAATCCACTCCGCCGGCGATGGGTTTGGTACAAACGGCATCCCCATTAACCGGGGCGTGTGGCAGCCCGATACCGGCCAGTTTGATGCCGATACCTATATTTTTGGCGGCTGCGGCGGCGCGGTGGCTTACCGGCGCGCCATGCTCAACGATATTGGCCTGTTTGATGAAGATTTGTTTATGTACCTGGAAGATGTGGATTTAAACTGGCGGGCGCAACTGGCCGGATACAAAGCCGTGTTCGCGCCGCAGGCGGTGGTGTACCACCAACTCAGCGCCACCGGCGGCGGGGTGTTTGCCAGTTACTACACCGGACGCAACACCATTTGGGTGCTGGCCAAAAATTTGCCCGGCGCTATTTTTGGGCGGCACTGGCCGGCCATTATCGGCGCGCAGTTAAAAATTGCCGCCGATGCGCTCCGGGCGTGGCGCGGGCAGGCGGCTCGCGCCCGGCTGCGCGGCCAGTTGGCCGGGCTGCTGGGGCTGCCCAAATGGCTGGCCAAACGCCGCCGGCAAATCAAACGGGTCAGCGACGACTACCTGGAAAATTTGCTCACTATTCCGTAAATTTTGCCTAAAGATTTGCCTGCTCCCCGCCGATAATATAGGCATCACCGCAATTTGGGGTGAAAATTCAGGCGCAGGGGGTAGGTTATGAAAATTTCAGAATCCGCCATTTTGATGACCAGCCAGCATCAGGCGGCCAAAAGAGTCAGCGTAAAACAATCTTTGCGGGTGTGGATTGGCAACCGCCCCGCCGAATCTAATCGTAACGGCCAAACCGGAGCGGTTGAGGTGTCAATCTCGCCGCAGGCGCGCCGCCGGGCAGCCTCGTCCCAAACCGGCCAATCCAATTCCACCGCTGCCGCCTCCCGCACCGAAAAAGACTCTGAATTAGCCGCTGCCGATATTAGCGACCCCGTGTTGCGCATGGTTAAGCTTTTGTTTGAAAAAATCTTTGGCCAAAAGTTTAGCCTGTTTGACATTGCTCAGGCGCAGGCCGATGCCGAAGCGCCGCCTGCCCAAACGCCATCCGCCGCCGCTCAACCCGATGGCGCTCAGGCGGCTCCCAATTGGGGCGCGGAGTTTGATTACCAGGAATCCTACTACGAAGCCGAAGCCACCACCGTTTCTGCCGCCGGTATCATCAAAACCACCGATGGCCAGGAGATTGAGTTCCAACTGGATTTGAGCATGAGCCGCGAGTTTATGGCCAACAAAAGCATTAATATGCGGCTGGGCAACGCCGCCACCACCGATCCGCTGGTGGTTAATTTTGATGGCACCGCCGCCCAACTTTCGGATACAAAGTTTTTGTTTGATTTGGATGTGGACGGCCAAAAGGAAAGCATTTCGCAGTTGGAATCGAACAGCGGTTATTTGGCGCTCGATAAAAACGGCGACGGCCAGATTAACAACGGCAGCGAGTTGTTTGGCCCCACCACCGGCCAGGGGTTTGCCGAGTTAGCCAATTACGACGATGATGGCAACCAGTGGATTGATGAAAACGACGCCGTTTTTAGCCAGTTGCGCATCTGGACGCAGGATGGAAGCGGAGCCGGCCAACTTTCATCGCTGGCCGATAAAGGCATTGGGGCGCTGTACCTGTCGCCGGTTAGCAGCGAGTTTGCGGTAAAAAACAGCCAGAATGATTTGCAGGGGCAGGTTCGGTCCTCTAGCCTTTACGTAAACGAGAACGGTTCGGTGGGGGCGGTGCAACAACTGGATTTGGCCGTTTAAACCAGTCAACCTGTTTTTGGGCAACCGTTAGCGGCTGCGCCTTTACATTCAAAGGCGCAGCCGTTTTTTATTAGCGATTTTTTTCCTGACGCACAAATAAAAAAGTGCCCACTACCAAAAACACGGCAAACAGCGCGGCGATTATCGCCAGGTTAACCAGCGGGGGCTGCAACACTACCTGGGCGTAATCGGGGTTGCCGGGGTAGTACAGGCCGCGGGTTAAATCCACGGCGTACCGCATGGGAGACAAAATGGACAGAATGTTGAGATACCACGGCAAGTGGTGAATGGGCGTAAATACCCCGGCCAAAAAAAGCTGGGGCAGCATAACAAACGGAAAAACCTGGTTGGCGGCGCGTTGGTTGTTTAAATTAGCCATCACAATTACGCCAAATGCGCCGCCAAACAAACACACAATCAACGCGACTGGCCCCAGCGCCAGCGCCTGCCACGGCGATACCGGAATGCCGATAATAACCGCAAACGCCAAAATGCCGATGCCCTGCGCCATCGAAACCAGCGCTTCGCCCAAAATTTTGCCAATCACAATGGCGTAGCGCGAAATTGGCGACACAAAAATCTCCTGGCTAAAATCATTTTCCCGGTCTTCAATCAGCGAAATCAGCCCCATAGCCGAAGATTGAAACATAGTTTGGGCCAGCACGCCGGTAAAAGTAAAGGCCAAAAAACTAAACCCCAACTCGTTGCCAAAACTGGCCTGAAAACTGCCGCCCAGCACGGCAATAAAAATCAACGGAAAAAGAAACGTAGAGGCGATGCGCACCGGGTCGCGCAGAAATTTCATAAAATCCCGGTAGGCCAGCGCCGTAATAGCGTTCAAGTGGATCATTGCACCTCCACAATGGCTAAGTAGGCATCTTCGACGGTGGGGTTGTGGGTTTTGAGCAGCGTTAACGGGGTGGCGATGGCTCTGAGAATTTGGTGGGCGTCGGCATCATTTTTTATATTAATTTTAAATGGAGATGTTTCTTCAAAAGAAATGTTTAGCCGGGTCAGTTCGGCCCGCAGTTCGGCCCGGTTGGATGCATCAATCACCAGGTAACGTTCAATCAATTTGGATTTTACCTGTTCGGGCGAGCCAAAAGCCACCACTTTGCCCCGGTTGATAATGCAAATGGTGTCGGAGTCCTCGGCTTCGTCCAGGTAGTGGGTGGTTAAAAACACGGTGGTGCCGTTTTGCTGCCGCACCTGCCGGATATATTCCCACAAATTGCGCCGGCTGATGGGGTCCAGTCCCACGGTGGGTTCATCTAAAAACAGCACTTTGGGCTGGTGAATCAGGCTGCGCATGATTTCCAGTTTGCGCTTCATCCCCCCGGAAAAAGTTTTGATGGGTTTGAATATATCCTGCTGGATGCCCAACAACGCGCTGAGGTGCTCGATTTGGGTTTTGTAGGCGGCGGGCATGGTTGAAAAGGTGGGCCGGAACGGGTATAGCCCGTACAAAATGGCGTGCAGCCGCACATTCTCCTCGGCGGACAGGTTTTGGTCGAGGCTGGGCTTTTGGAAGATAATCCCCACATGTTGCCGAACCTGGCTGGCCTGGTCAACCACATCAAACCCGGCAATCCGGGCGGTGCCGGCGGTGGGCGCGAGCGTGGTGGTTAAAATGGAAATGGTGGTGGTTTTTCCGGCTCCGTTGGGGCCAAGCAGGGTGAATAATTGCCCGGCTTCCACGGCAAACGAGATGCCGTCAACGGCATTGGTGCTGCTGTTTTGGTAGCGTTTGGTTAAATTTTCAAGCTGAATAATCGGCGGCACAGTTTATCCTTTCTACAAAAAGTTTGGTAACTCATATATAAATTCCTCGGAAGTTGCATTTCGTCAATTTTTGGGGGTTGTCGTATGGGGTGGGGGTAATTCCGTTTTAGGGGTGAGCAAATCTCGGACTTTTTGAAGCAGGGTTTGCGGCGGGAAGGGCTTTTGCAAAAAACGCCCCTCGGATTCGGGCCGGGCGTAATCGGTGTAGCCCGACATGTAGAGAACTTCTATGTGGGGTCGGAGGCCGGTTAGAAATTTGGCCAACTCGTAACCGTTCATCCCGCCGGGCATCACAATATCGGTGAGCAGCAGGTGAATGGGCAACGTGTATTCGCGGGCAATTTCAATGGCGGCGGCGCTGTGGCTGGCCTCCAGCACCGTGTAGCCTTCTTTGGCCAGCGTGCGGCCCGTTACGGAGCGCACCACGTCTTCATCTTCCACCAGTAAAATAGTGGCCGGTTGGCGGGCGGGTAGTACCACCGCCGGAAGTTTGGGGTCAGGTTCCGGGTGGGGCTGAATTTGCGGAAAGTAAACCTTAAAAGTGGTGCCCTGGCCGGGTTGGCTATTCACCCGAATATGGCCGCCGCTCTGGGCCACAATCCCGTGAATGGTAGCCAGCCCCAGCCCGGTGCCTTTGCCCTGCTCTTTGGTGGTAAAGAACGGCTCAAAAATGTGAGCTTTGGTTTCGTCGTCCATGCCAATGCCGGTATCGCTAACGGCCAGCATTACGTGCGGGCCGGGCAGCGCGCCCAGCCGGTGACGAGCGTGTTCGCTGGTGAGGATGGTGTTAGCGGTGGTAATGGTCAGTTTGCCGCCATTGGGCATGGCATCGCGGGCATTAACGGCCAGGTTTAAAATAACCTGCTCAATCTGGCCGGGATCGGCTTTGATTTTGCCCAGTTCCGGCTCAAAAATGGTGGTAAAACTAATATCTTCGCCAATCAGCCGGCGCAGCATTTGATCCATCTCGGCCACGGCGGTGTTGAGGTTGATAATTGCCGGGGTGAGGATTTGCTGGCGGCTAAAAGCCAGCAATTGCCGGGTAAGCGACGCGGCCCGGTTGCCCACCTTGTTGATCTGGTCAATTTCCCAGCGAATGGGGGTGTCTTCGGGCAGGGTATCCAGCAGCAATTCGGCGTTGCCAATAATCACGGTGAGAATGTTGTTAAAATCGTGGGCAATGCCGCCGGCCAACCGGCCAATCGCCTCCAGCTTTTGCGATTGTTGCAATTGCGCTTCGAGTTGTTTGCGTTCGGTGATGTTGCTGATAACGCTGTAAACAATTACGGAGTGCGATTTTTTTTCAACCCGGCCACTGTCTCGCACCCAAATAAGCTGGCCGTTGGTGGTGGTAATGCGGTATTCCACTTCGCTGGCGTGGCCGGCTCTAAATCTTTGCACCTGTTCGGCGGCCAACTGCCGGTCATCGGGGTGAATAAGCGTTGGCCATAGGCTGCCATCATCCATAAACCGTTGAACGGGGTAGCCGGTTAAATGGGCAAAATTGGGCGACAGGTACAAATTTTTATAAACGCCGTCGGCCTGGATTTCGGCCATATAAAGGCAATCGCTGATGGAGGCGATTACCTGCCGGAACCGCTCTTCGCTGTCGCGCAGGGCGGCTTCGGCCTGAACGCGCTCGGTAATATCCTCAACAATGGCCACGCCGCCTTTAACCTGGTGGTGTTCATCGTAAAACGGGGCGGAGCGCATGGAAATGTGAATCACCACCTGGCTGGTGGTGGTGTGGTATATACCTTCATACAACCCCTCCTCGCCATCCAGCGCGGCGGCCAGGGCGGGGATAATCCGGCTATCTTGCAGGGTTTTCAGGTTCAGCCCCATTAAAACATTCCGGGGCGACCGGATAATGCTGGTAAAACGGTCGTTGAGTTGGGTTATGTGCAAGTCGCGGTTGTAGTGAAAAATGCCCACCGGCGAATTTTGAAACAATAGCCGGTATTGTTCTTCGCTTTGGCGCAGGGCGGCTTCGGCGGTGATGCGCCCGGTGATATCGTAAAACATGGTCAGAATGTGAGGCTGGTTGTTCAACTCGATGAGTTCCATGGCCGCCAGTGTATGCCGAATTTGGCCGTTTTTGGCGCGGAGTTGGAGTTCGACGTTGTGCAGTTTGCCTTTTTTTAACAGGGTTTGGGTAAGCAAACTGCGGCTGGTGGAAACGGACAACATCCCCAAATCCAGAATACTGTGGCCAATCAGTTCGTCCCGGTCATAGCCAAACACCTCTGAAAAGCGCGGGTTAACATCCACAAAAATGCCTTCAACAAAGGTGGTGATTGAAATGGCCGAGGGATTAGCCTGAAACGCTTTGGTAAACCTTTCCTGAAGCTGCTTAAACTGCGTTTCGGCCTGGCGGCGGTCGGTAACATCACGGATGATGGATAAAATCCGGTTATGGCCATATTGCTGGAGGCGGGCTTCAAAAAAGTGGTGTTGCCCTTTTAACAAAAGGGGATATTCAAACAGTTGGGATTGGCCGGTTTCCAGAGCCTGATCAAAATGTTTTTGGGCGAGTTGATACAGTTCCGGTGGTAAAACATCGCGCATGTTTTTGCCAAGCAGTTGGCCGGGCGGAGCCAGCAGCAGGTTGGGGTTGCTGGTGTGGTAATCGGTGTAAACGCCGGTTTTATCCTGCAAAAATATCAAATCGGGGATGGCGTTGAGCAAGGCCCGGTTGCGGGCTTCGCTTTCGCGGAGGGCCTGCCTGGACTGTTCCTGTTCGGTTAAATCGGTAAAAACCACAATCGAGCCGTTTAGCTGCCCCTGCTCGTACCGGGGAGTGCCGGTAAGCAAAACATGCAGGATGCGCCCGTTTTTGTGGCGCAGCCGGAGTGGGTACGTGGAGGTTTTGCCAAAAAGCCGTTCATTAAAGGCTTGCTGCAAGGCGTCGTGATCCGGTGGAATAACAAAATCTTCCGGGCTTTTGCTCAGAATTTCATTTGGCTTGTAGCCCAAAATTTGCGTGCAGGCCGGGTTAACGTATTCAAACTTTCGGTTTGAGTTGGTGACAACCACCCCCTGGCCCAGCGCGTTCATCACGCGCATGGCAAAATCGCGCTCTTTTTGCAGTTCTTTTTCCGTTAGCCGTTGCTCGGTGATTAGGGCGGCCATTACGGTGGCGGTAATGGCTATCGCGCCCATAAAAATCCATAATAAAACCATGCTCTCTGCGGTTAACGGGCGGGCAAATGGGCCGTACCCGTTGAGAGTTCCCCATAGCGCCATGCCAATAATCAACCCGCTGGTGGCGGTGGTCCCGCGCTGCCCAAACCTGAAGGCGGCCCATATAATCAATGGAAACGTCAGGTATGCCAACGGGTAATTGGCGGCGTTGTTCTCTGACCACCGGCCAAACACAAGTTGTTCAATGCCGGCTACCGCCGCCAGCAAAATAACCATTTCGAGCAGCCGTTTAAAAGGGAACTTTTTGGGCAACGGAGTCGCCCAACTGAGCAGCATAGGGGTAATTACCAGCACGCCCATCACATCGCCAAGCCACCACGCGGCCCAGGCCACGCCATAAACAGACCACGGAGCCAACCCCGAAGCGCACACGCCCCCAACGCCGATGGTGGCCGAGAGCATGGTGCTGATCAGCCCGCCCCAAAACAATAATCCCAGCAGCTTTTTTACCCGATCAATTGAATTTTGAAAGCCGGAAAACCGCCGCAACAAATACACGCCGGATAGAGCGGTTAGCGTGTTGCCAATGGTAACAATCACCGTAAAAACAAGCGGCGCGCCGGTAGAAACATTGGCCAAAAACGCGCCCAGAGCTATTCCCGGCCACAACCGGTACCCAAAAATCAATAACGCGGCCAACGCAATGCCGGTGGGCGGCCACACCAATGTTATTTTGCCGCTGGTAAAGGCCATCGTCTGTCCCAATTTATCGGTAACAACGTAGGTGCCCGCCAGCACAACAATCTGGATTAGGTAATTTATGGATTTTTGGTTCATATACCCAAAATTATATCATATTTTGGCACTAAACAGGTTTGAATTGGCCGGGTGTTGACATCACCCCGCAATTCGACTAAAATCCCGTAGTTAATCTTTTAGCAAGAGGTATCCTGCAATGACAATGACCAGCGCCGAAATCCGTCAGGCATTTCTGGAATATTTTCAAAAAAATGGCCACACCATTATATCCAGTTCTTCATTAGTCCCCGCCGGCGACCCCACCCTGCTGTTTGTGAACGCCGGTATGGTTCAGTTTAAAGATGCTTTTTTGGGCATTGAACAACGAGAATACAAACGGGCCACCACATCGCAAAAATGTATGCGCGTATCGGGCAAGCATAACGACCTGGAAAATGTTGGGCCGTCTCCCCGGCATCATACTTTTTTTGAAATGTTGGGCAACTTTTCTTTGGGAGATTATTTTAAGCGCGATGCCATCCGCTTTGCCTACGAATGCCTGACCGGCGCGTATGGTATTGACCCGGCCCGGCTGCGCTATACCGTGCACACCAACGACGACGAAGCCTACGACCTGTGGACTAAAGAAATGGGCATTGACCCGGCTATGGTATACCGCATGGGCGATAAAACCAACTTCTGGCAAATGGCCGATGTTGGCCCCTGTGGCCCCACCTCCGAGGTGCATTATGATTGGGGCCGGGCAGCCTGCAATTGCGGCCAGCCCGATTGCTCGGTTTTGCTGGATAACGGCTGCGGTCGCTGGCTGGAAATCTGGAACCTGGTGTTTATGCAATTTAACCAAAAAGAGGATGGCAGCCGCACCCCGTTGCCCAAACCCGGCGTGGATACCGGCATGGGGCTGGAACGCATTGTCTCGGTGGTGCAAAACAAGCAGGCCAACTACGAAACCGACCTGTTCACGCCCATCACCGCCCGCGTGCAAGAGTTGCTGGGCCACACCGACGAGCAGGCGCAAAAATATTTGGTGCCCTATCGCGTTATTGCTGACCACGGGCGCGCCATCACCTTTATGATTGGCGATGGCGTGATGCCCGGCAACGAAGGGCGGGCCTCGGTGTTGCGCCTTATTTTGCGGCGGGCGGCGCGTTATGGCCGGATTGCCGGCTTTGACGGCCCGTTTCTGGCCAAAATCGCCGAAACCGTCATCACCGAAATGGGCGAGCATTACATCGAACTGAAGGCGCGGCGGCAATTCATCCTCAATGTGATTACCCAGGAAGAAGAGCGCTTTTTGCGCACCTTTACCAACGGCCTGGAACTCATTGCCGACCTGGTGGACAAGCTCAAAGCCCAGGGCCAAACCCAAATTCCCGGCCACGAAGTATTTAAACTGCACGCCACCTACGGCTTTCCCAAAGACCTCACCCGGCTGATTGCCGCCGAGGAATACGGCTTTAGCATTGACGAAAAAGGCATTGAACAGGCCGCCGAAGCCCACTCTAAAATCTCCGGCGGCAGCAAAATTGGCGAAATCGCCGTGGATACGTTGCAAATTTATGCCAACCTGCTCGACTCGCTCAAACGCAGCGGCAAACTGCCCGAAACCGGCGTGGCCTACCAGCCCTACGGCAGCACCGAACTGACCACCAGCGTGGTGGCTATTGTGCGCGATGGCAAGCCCGTATCCACCGCCGGCGAAGGCGAATACGTTGAGGTGGTGCTGGCGGCCACGCCGTTCTATGTGGAATCCGGCGGTCAGGTGAGCGATGCCGGCCAGATTGTGTCTAACACCGGCAACGGCGCGGCGTTTGGCTGGGAAATGGACGTGCAAACCGTGGCCAAACCGGTGAACGGCTTGTTCATCCATGAAGGAATTGTAACGCAGGGCACTATAAATGTAGGTGATGGTGCATGGGCGGCAGTGGCGTATGAACGCCGCTGGAACATTATGCGTAACCACACCGCCACCCACCTGCTGCACCGCGAACTGCGCCGCGCTCTGGGCGGCCACGTGGCGCAAGCCGGCTCGCTGGTGGCTCCGGATCGGTTGCGGTTTGACTTTAGCCATCCGCAGATGGTTTCTCAAACCGAGTTGAACGAGATTGAAACCGCTGTTAACCAGGCTATTCTGGCTGATTATCCGGTTTCGGATAGCCAAAAGAAGTACACCGACCTGAAAGAAGCCATCACCTCCGGCGAAATTATGGCGCTGTTTGGCGAAAAATACGGCAGCGTGGTGCGGGTGGTGCAAATTGGCAGCGACGACATGCCCTACAGCCGCGAACTGTGCGGCGGCACGCACGTGCAGCGCACCGCCCAAATTGGCAACCTGCACATCATCAGCGAAGGCAGCGCCGCCTCCGGCGTGCGCCGCATTGAGGCCGTTACCGGCGAGGTAGCCCAACAACTTGTTCAAAACCGGCTGGTTACGCTGGAACAAACCGCCGCCTTTTTGGGCGTTCCGCCGGAAGATGTGTACCGGCGCACCATGTTACTGGTAGCCAGCCTGCAAGATACCGACAAAAAAATCAAGGCGCTGGAACGCAAACTGGCCCGGGTTGAATTTGAAAGCATGCTCACCCAAACCAAAGTGGTGAACGGTGTTAACGTGGTATCGCTTAAGGTTGAGGTGCAGGATGTCACCATGCTCCGCGAAATGAGCGACTGGTTCCGCGACAAGCTGGGGTCGGCGGTGGTGGTGCTGGGCACCGTCATCGAAGGCAAGCCGGCCCTGATTGCCACCGTCACCGATGACCTGTTGGGCAAAGGGCTGCACGCCGGCAAGCTGGTTAAAGAAGTGTCGCAGGTGGTGGGCGGCGGCGGCGGCGGCAAACCTACTATGGCGCAGGCCGGCGGGCGTGACGCCTCAAAGTTAGGCGAGGCGCTGGCCAAAGTTGAGGCCCTGGTAGCGGCGGCCATCAAATAAAACAAAAACGGCTCCGGTAAACAACAATTTTTAAGCCGATGATATTTTTGCACCGGTTTCAGCCCAAGCAAACGCAAAATCCCACCGCTTACAGCCTGGTTGATGTTGGCCGCGAAACGGTCAAGGCGGCGGTGGCGTTGGTGCTGCCGGGCAACCAGGAGCCGCAGGTGGTGGGGTACGGTTTGGCCCAAACCGGCAACCACGATATTACCGGCGGTCGCAACGAAGCCGAAGCCGCGCTCAACGCGGTGAACGAGGCGCTAACCCTGGCCGAAGACAGCGCCGAAAAGTACATTGGCCAAAAAATTGTGCCCGATAACGTAGTGTTTGCCGTGGCCGGGCGGGCGGTGTTTGGCAAATTATTCAGCGTGGAGCAAACCCGGCCCAAAGCCTCTGCGCCGATTACCGCCAAAGAGATTAAAGACCTGCGCCGGCGGGCCGAAAAGCTGGTGCCCGCCGGGTTAACCGCCGCCGCTTTTGAAGGCGGGCAGTGGTTGCCGTTAGCTGTTACCGATGCCGGCACCACGCTCGATGGGCGGCTGGTGCGCGGCGAAGTTGGCCTGACCGGGCGGCGGTTGGCGCATGCGGTGTTTGGCGTGGCGGTGCAGGCCAGCGCCCTGCGCGGGCTTGAAGTGCTGGCCGAAAACCTTAACCTGTCCATTGCCAATGTGGTGGCCTCGCCGCACGCGCTGGCCTCGATTGCGCCGCAGCCCGAAGCCATCATCTTTGATATTGGTTTTTCCGGCACGGATATTTTGCTTATTAAAAATGATGCGCTGGCCGCCACCGACTGGACGCCATTTGGCGGCTACTTTTTTACTCAGGCGTTGGCGCAATCGCTGGGGGTAAGCCCCAAAGCGGCTCGCACGCTAAAACACGCTTACGCCCACGGTAGTTTGGTGGGCGATCAATCCGAGCGGATGGCCGGCCACCTGGAACCGGCCTTTGACCGCTGGCGGCAGGCAACTTTAGCCGTATTAACCGAATTTGCCGCCGCCGGCCAACTGCCGCGCCGGGTGTTTTTAACCGGCGGGGCCAGCCAATTGCCCGGTTTTGACCGGGCGTTAAAAATCAACCCGGCCCCGTTTGAGGCCGTGCCAGAAGTTTCACCGTTGGGGCCGGTGGCCATCAAAGATTTAACCGATTCGATGAACTATAATTTGATGGCCCTGGCGTTAAGTTTAACCGTAGGAATACCCGATTTATAAATCCAATGGAACAAATATTACACCTGGAAGATACCGACGATATTACGTCGATCAAAAGCAGAATTGATTTTGTGTTGCCAACGCTCACCCGGCAATCGGTGCAGGCTACCGGCGCGCCGGAGCGACCGCGCCTGCTGCTGCTGGTGCCGCGCAAAAACAAGGCGCTGCATAATTTGGTCAATATGAAGATGCTGGCCCATTCGGTGCAAAGCCGGGCCGTGGCGGTGGCCATTGTGAGTGGCAGCCCCACCGTGCGCGATTATGCCCGCGAGGCCAACTTAAAGGTGTTTGGCAGCATCGGCGCGGCCAAACGCGCCGGCTGGATTACGGCGCAAGCGCCCGAAGCTGCCCCGGAGGCGTCGCTGCCGCCGGTTACGCCCGCCGCTCCCGCCGAAAAGCTGACCGTGCGCGGCCAAAATCGGGCCAAAAAGAAAAAATTTATAGTAATCGAAGGCGACCATGCGGCGGGTAGCTTAAAATATCTGGCCCAGCAAGTTGGCATGTTGGTTTTGATTGTCATTTTGGCCGGCATTCTGGTGGTGGGCTTTATCGGGTTGCTGCCCGAAGCCACGGTTACAGTTACGCCGGTGGCCCAGCCAATCAAAGCCGAGCTGATCGTTAAAGCCGACCCCAACGCCAAGTCCGTTGACTTTGCCACGCTTACTTTTCCCGCCCGTAAAGACCAGGTTGAGTTGAGCCTGTCCGGTGAAATTGACACCATCAAAACCGAACTGGCTCCCTTTGACAAAGCCAGCGGGGCCATTACTCTGGTTAACCGCACCGAAGCCCAACAACTAATCCCCATTTCAACCACGGTTTCTACCACGGCGGGCGAGCCGGTAGATTTTGTTACCGCCATCACGGCGGCTATTCCGGCGGGGTTAAACGCCACTACCTCGGTGCCGGTGGTGGCTGTTAAGCCGGGGCCAAAAGGCAACGTTGGCCCCGGGCAGATTAACCGTTTTACCGACCCGGCCAACAATATGCTGGCGCGCGTTGTTAACGAGCAGGCCACCGGTGGCGGCACGCTGGCTCCCGGCAAAAAAGTTACCGAGGACGACAAGCCCCGGCTTGAAGCCTATCTGCGTCAGCAAATTCAGCAAAAAGGGCTGGCTCAACTCCAGGCTTCGCTGGCCGAGCAGGAATTTATCCCGCCGGAATCGGTGGAGGTGATTGTGCTCGATATGAAATACCGCGAGTTTTCTGGCGATTTTGTGGACAAGTTTGGCGGCGAAATGCAGGCGGTGGTGCGTTGCACGGTGGTGGGCGGCTACAACGCCAACCGGCTGGCGCTGGCGGCGTTACAGGAACAGGTGCCGCCGGGCTATCAACTGGATGTTGAGGGCCTGAAATTTGGAGCCGGCGAAGTGTTGGGCATGGAAAACGGCGTGGCGTCTTTTAAAATTCTGGCGTCGGGCCAGGCCGGGCCGCAACTGAACGACCGGAAAATTGCCGATGCCGTTGCCTGGCAGCCTGTTGGCGAGGCCCAAAAGTTGCTATCGCAACAGTATGATTTGGCCACCGTGCCCGGCATTGAGGTGCAGCCGGCCTGGTTGGCCGGTTATCTGGGGCGGTTGCCGTTTTCGCCGCTGCGAATAAAAGTTACCATCAATAGCGCCGTTACCGCCGTGGCCCATGACTGAAAAGTTGCTGGCGCTGGATATTGGTGAGCGGCGCATTGGCCTGGCCACCAGCGACAGCGGCGTGTTTGCCCAGCCGCACGGGGTGCTGCATCGCAAATCTAAAAAAGAGGATTTTGTCCGGCTGCAACGGCTAATCACCGAACTGAAAATTGACCGGGTGATTGTGGGGTTGCCTTATTCGATCAGTGGCCACGCCGAGTTGGGGCCGCAGGCGCAGCGCGTTCAACGCTACGCCGAGGCGTTGGCGGCGCAAATCTCCGTGCCAATAGAATATTTTGACGAAAGCTACTCCACCGCCGACGCCGAGTTGTTTTTGGCGGCAGCCGGTCGCAAAAAAATCCCCATTGATGCCGCCGCGGCGGCGGTTATTTTGCAAAACTACCTGAACGCGGCCAACAACGTGCCCGCCGCAACGCCGCCGCCACCGCTCGATTAAACTTTATTGACCAACTCTGCCAGCCGCACCGGCTGGTTTTTTTTGTAATAGCCCCAAAGTTAGGCTTGTGCGTTTTAACATGGGCGGGTATCATTAAAAAAATGATGCGTGACTGCTGGTTGAAACCCAATGACAACCGTTCTGTATATTGACCCCAACCCCTCGGCGCACCCGGCCATTCAGGCGACGCTGGGCCAAACCTATATTGTGGTTACGGTATCCGATGGCTCCGCGGCTATTCAATATTGCGCCATGATCCAGCCCGATCTGGTGCTGCTGGATGCCGGCCTGCCCGATATTGACGTGGCCGAGCTAACGCTGCGGTTAAAAATGTTTATGCCGCAAACGCCCATCCTTATTTTTAACGAGCCGGGCGAGGCCGCGCCGCCGGCGGTGGCCGGGGCCGACGGTTATTTGCTAAAAACGGCGTCGCCACGGGAGTTGCAGCAAAAATTGCGTTATTTGCTGCCGGCCCCGGCGGCTTCGCCTTTGGCCGCGCCGGTCATCGAAGCCAAAACGGTTGAACAATTTGAAAGCCAGATTTTGGCGCTCAACCAGGCCAACCAGCGGCTGGCCTCGCTTAATGCCATCAGCGCGTTGATTGGCACCAGCCTGGATTTGGAACACCTCACCGACGAAATTTTGCAGCAGGTTCAAAAAACGGTAAATTTTGACAGCGCCACGCTTTTTCTGCTCAAAGGCGATATTCTGGAGGCGGCGGTAGCGCGCGGTTTTAACGGTTTTCCGCACGGGTTGAATGTTTACCGCAAAAACGCGCAAAATTCGGCCTGGCGAGTGGTCATCAACAAATTGCCTTTTATCATTAACGATGTCCTTGCCAGCGACCATTGGGAGCCGCGCCCGGAATTAAGCCTGGTGCGATCGTGGTTGGGCGTGCCGCTTATTTACAAAAACCGGGTGGTGGGCGTGCTAACTCTGGATAAAAACCAGCCCAACGCCTTTTCTGATGCCGACGCCCGTTTTATATTTACTCTGGCTTTTCAAATTGCCATTGCCGTAGAAAACGCCCAGCTTTTTCAGGAATGGGAAAACCAGGCCACCCGGCTAAAACTGATCAACGAGGTTAACCAGGAAATCACCACCATTCTGGATACGGGCGCGTTGTACAACACGCTGGCGCGGGCCATTGCCCAGCGGTTGGGCTACGACCGGGTGGCCATTTTTGAAATGAGCCAATCGCGCCCGGAGTTGGCGTTGCGGGCTTACCTTACCAGCGGCCACCCGGCCATTGCGCCGCTTGACCCCGCCACCTTTTGCTACCCGCCCGACGCCGGGCTGATTGGCCGGGCCATCGCTACCCGGCAGCCGGTGCTGGCCAACGAAATTCTAACCCCGGAGCTGGCGCTGCCCGGCATGCCGGTCAAATCGGCTTTGATTATTCCCATTTTTGTGGATAACCGGATTGCGGTGGTGATTAACATTGACAGCCTGGCCCCGCACAGTTTTAAAGACCAGGATTTGTGGACGTTGAGCAGCGTGGCTACCCAAACCGCCACCGTGATTGAAAACGCGCGGTTGTACCATCACGTGGATACTTACTCGGCCATGCTGGAAAAAATTGTGCTGGCGCGCACCCAGCGGCTACAGGCCATTAAGCAAATCAGCCAGGTAATTAGCCAGGGTGTGAGCGTTGACGAACTGTTAACCGTGGTGGGCCGCGAAATCAGCCGGATTTTTACCCCCGGCAGCGATACGGCCATGCAGGTGGCTGCCGGTTTTATCAGCGGCGACCGGCTGGCGGTGAAGGTTATTTTTGAAGCCGGTTTTAGCCCGGAACGCAGCCGGATTAACACCGAAACCCGCAAACTGGTGTACGCCTCGGTGGTGGGCGAGGTGATTCGCACCTCGCGGCCCGCTATTTTGCGCCACGTGTCCCTGCAAAACATCTACACCGATGCCTTTGCCCCGGACCCCAACTCGCCCAACACGTTGATGTTGGCCCCGCTGATTACCGCCGGCAAAACCATCGGCGTGATTATGGTGGTGAGCCATTTAACCGGCGCGTTTGACGAGGACGACCTGGAAACGCTGGAATCGGTGGCGTTTCAGGTAGCCAGCGCCATCGAGTCGGCCCGGCTGCTGCGTAAAACCAAAGATATGGCCGTGGTAGACGAGCGCACCCGGCTGGCCCGCGACATGCACGACGGCGTGGCCCAAAATCTGGCCTATTTGCTGATTCAGGTAGACCGCTGTTTGAATATGGTCGAAGCCGGCAGCAAACTGGAGCAACAACTGGAAACAATCGGCACGCTGCTGGAGCAAAACATAGACGAACTGCGCCGCAATATTTTTGATTTGCGCCCGATTGAACTCGAAGGCAAATCGGTGTTTGAGGCGCTGGAAAAATTTGTAACCGATTTTGGCCGCCGCTGGAATATGCCGGTAACATACTCGGTGCAGGGCGATACGCCGGAAATCCCCGCCGAAGTTGAAAGCAGCCTGTACCGCATTTTGCAAGAGGCGCTCTCTAACGCGCAGCGGCACGCTCGCTGCCGCCGGGTGGCCGTTACTCTTACCTTTACCGCCGCCCGCCGGCTTGAACTGCGCGTAGAAGACGATGGCCGGGGCTTTAACCCCGCCGCGCTGCCACCCGCCGCCGGCAAGGGGCACGGGCTGGGGCTGGTTTCCATGCGCGAGCGCGCCGAAAGCGTGGGCGGTCGGTTTAGCGTTGACAGCGCCCCCAACGCCGGCACGCGCGTTTTAGCCGAATTGCCGCTGGCTCACCTGACTTGAGGATGTAACTATGAGCAAAATCAAAATTTTGCTGGCCGATGACCATGCCCTGTTCCGCGAAGGGCTGCGCTCGCTGCTGGCCGATCAGGATGATATTGAAATTGTGGGCGAGGCGGAGGACGGTTTGGAAGTTACCAAACTGGCCCCGCAACTCAACCCATCGGTAATTTTAATGGATATTAACATGCCGGTGCTTGACGGCGTAGAGGCCACCCGGATGATTCTGCAAGAAAACAGTTTGGT
Source organism: uncultured Caldilineaceae bacterium (assembly GCA_964517605.1). Taxonomy (GTDB): domain Bacteria; phylum Chloroflexota; class Anaerolineae; order 4572-78; family J111; genus J095. The sequence continues at coordinate 69,335 of CAZFCE010000018.1, forward strand.
GGGTATAGTGATTTTAACCATGTACCCGCAGGATGAATACGTGTTTGAGGCTCTCAAAGCCGGAGCCAAAGCCTACCTGCTCAAAGACACGCGCTCTAAAAAACTGCTGCAAGTCATTCGGGCCGTGCACCAGGGGCAAGCGGTGATTGATGCCGACATGACCGCCCGGCTGCTCAACGAGTTTCGGCGGTTGGCCGCCGAAAAGGCGCAGCCGCCGCCCAAAGTGCAGCCCCTCACCGAACAGGAGCGCGGCATTTTAACGCTGGTGGCTAACGGAGCCAGTAACAAAGATATTGCGGCGCAACTCGGCCTGTCAGAAAGAACCATTAAAAATTACCTGTCTATTATTTTTCAAAAATTGCAGGTGAACAACCGCACCGAAGCCGCCATCAGAGCCGTGCAGGATGGGCTGGTGGCCAAACGGTAAAAACAAGGTACTTTTGGGCAAAAATAGCCGGTACCTTTGCTAATAAGATAGGACTCCTGGGTTGGTACTTTTGCCACTGTGTTGTGGGTGGCTTGTGCCATATAATTGTTACGTGAAAAAAGGTGCAAAAGTTTAACCCAACGTAACCAAGTGGATTATGGCCAAACCAATCCGGGTACTGCTTGCAGATAACAACCAGGAGTTTTTGCAACAGCTCCAAACCTTTCTTGAGCAACAAGAAGGGATGACGGTGGTTTACACCGCCAGAGATGGTCAGGGCGCGGTGGTTGCGTGCCAGGAAACTTTGCCCGACCTGGTGGTGATTGACCTGCACTTGCCGGTGCTTGATAGCGTCAAAACAATCAAGCTAATTCTGGCCCAAAATGAACATATTGGGGTTTTGGGGATTTCTGATGTGCCCGATGACCGTTACGCCATTGAAGCGGTAAAAGCCGGCGCTAGCGGTTATGTAAAAAAGAACGGCCCCGCCAACTACGCCGAAATTGCCAACGCCATCCGGCAGGTGGCTCAAGGCGAAGTGGTGCTGGACCCAACGTTGGCCTTTCATATTCTAAAGGAGTTTTCGTAACTCAAGGTGGATGGCCAAACCGTGTTTCTGCCCATTAGCTTTTTTAGTTCCTTTCCAAATTAAAGGAGTTTGTTGAATGTTAGCTCTCAAAGAGTTTGCCAACTTTATCACCTTGAACACGGCAAATCTGGCTATTATTTTCGCCCGGTTGTTGGCAGAGAGCAGCCCCGATTACGCGGCTACGCCCCAAAACAGCCGCATCGCCGCCGGGCGAAAGCTACTCAATGCCGTATCGGCTGCGTGTGAGCAACAAACTTCTGCTCCGTTGTTGCAACTGTTTGAAAACCACTCGTTGCGGTGGCCCGAAAGCACCGCCCCCAACCGGCCTCTGGTTGAGATTGAATGTTTGGGCCAAACGCTTACCCCGGTTGTTACCAACCTTGAAGCCGGCAAATTTTTATGGGATATGCTGTTTGAAGCCCGCGTCCGCGTGGCTCAACCGATTTCGGCTCCGGCTGCTCCTATGGTTCCGCTAAAAATACAGCCGGGCGAAGCCGGTGACAGTATGCTGTTAAATACCGTCATCAATAACCTTCCCGACCATATTTACATTAAAGATGCGCAAAGCCGCTTTTTGCTGGTGAACGAGGCCGTCTGCCGGCATTTGGGCGCAGCCTCGCCCGCCGAAGCGGTGGGCAAAACCGATTTTGACTACTCGCCGCGTGAACTGGCCGAACAATACATGGCCGACGAGGTGGCGTTATTTAAAACCGGCCAATCCATCATCAATCTGGAACAGCCAATTTTTGACCACGAAACCGGTACCACCCGCTGGGTAACCTCTACCAAAGTGCTGTTCACCGATACGCAGGGCAAAGTAGCCGGGTTGGTGGGGGTTAACCGCGACATCACCGAACTGCGAAAAGTTCAGCAGGATTTAACCCGGTTTAAACTTGGCATTGAATGCTCGCACGACGCCGTTTTTCTAACCGACATCAACGGCAAAATCATCTACGTTAACCCGGCGTTTGAGCAGCTTTACGGCTTTAGCCCGCCCGAGGCTTTGGGACAAACCCCCCGCATTCTAAAATCGGGCGTGCAGCCCCAGGAATATTATCAAAAGCTGTGGAGCACGCTGCTTTCCGGCAAACTTGTAGCCAATGAGATTATCAATAAAACCAAAACCGGCCAACTGGTTTATGTTGCCGGCAACAATAACCCAATTGTAGATGAAAAAGGCCAAATCATTGGCTTTTTGGCGATTCACCACGATGTGACCGACCAAAAACGCGCCGAAGAATCGCTGGTTAAACGGGCCGCCGAACTGGAAACCGTTGCCCGCGTAAGCGTGGCCGTGTCTAACATTCTGGATGTGGATGAACTGCTGCAAAGCGTGGTAGACCTTACCAAAGAACGTTTTGGGTTGTACCACGCCCACATCTACTTGCTCAACCCCATCGGTGATACGCTGGAACTGGTAGCCGGCGCCGGCGAAATTGGCCGCCAGATGTTGCGCCAGGGCTGGCAGATCCCCAAAAATAAAGAATTTTCACTGGTTGCCCGCACCGCCCGCACGCTTGCGCCGGTGGTAGTTAACGATGTGCTCAACAGCACCGGCTACTTCCCCAACCCGCTGCTGCCCGACACCCGCGCGGAAATGGCGGTGCCGATTATCGCCGGTGACGAATTTTTGGGCGTGCTCGATGTTCAATCAACCGTGGTGAGCCATTTTACCGCGGATGACGAACGCGTTCAATTGGCGCTGGCGTCGCAGGTGGCGGTAGCTTTGCGCAACGCCCGGCTATACGCCCAAACCCGCGCGGCGTTGGCCGAAGTGCAGCAATCGCAACAATTGTTGCGCACCGTGGTTGATGCCACCCCGGACTGGATTTTTATTAAAGACCGTAACCATCATTACCAGTTGGTTAATCAAAGTTACGCCAATACCCTAAGCCTGACCGTTGAGGATATGCTCGATAAAACCGATCTTGATGTGGGCTTTCCCGAAGATATTGTTAAAGGCAACCCCGAAAAAGGCATTCGCGGTTTTTGGGCCGATGACACCGAGGTGATGGATTCTGGCCAAACCAAAATTATAAATGTTGAACCGGGGGTAGTGCATGGCCAGCCGGTATTTTTGGGAACCGTAAAAGTGCCCTTGTTTGATGATAAAGGCCAGGTGTGGGGCGTGCTGGGCTACGTGCGCGATATTACCGAGCGCGAACAAATGCTGGCCGAAACCCGTCGCCGGGCGGACGAAACCGCCCTGATCCAAACCGTTACCTCGGCGCTGAACACCACCGGCAGCCTGGCCGATAACTTGCCGCTGCTGGTTAATCAACTGCGCCGGATGATGCCGGTGGATATTCTGCTGCTGGCCGAACACCAACCCCACGATCCCGAAATCACCCTGTTTTCCAGCGGCATCAAGCTAAGAACCGGCTACTTTGCCCGCCAGGAGGCGCGGCTGCCCGTTGATGGCACTTGCGTGGGCTGGGTTATCGCCCACAACGAAGTGTGGCAAGAAGCCGACATGCGGGGAGCCAAACAGTTTTTAGAGGATGATTTGTTAGCCGCCGAAGGCGTGGCGGCCCGGTTGGTGCTGCCCATTATGTTGGGAGCCACGGTGATTGGCGCGCTTTACCTGGGGTCTTCGCAGCCGGGCGCGTACACCGAGGCGCACTTGCCCCTGCTGTGGCAAATAACCGACCAGCTTGCTTCGGCCATTGAGCGCAACCGCTTGTTTGAAGAAACCCAGCGCCGGGTTCGCCGCGAGCAAACTCTCCGTGAAATCACCGAAAAACTGCGGCGCGCCCCGGATATGGAAACGCTGTTGCAGGTTGGCGTAACCGAGTTGTCTAAAGTTTTAGTCACCGACCGCGCCTTTGTTCGGTTGGGCCTTGAAGCGGAACTGGCGCAACCCGCCGACCCCGTTACCTCCCCAGAACCGGAACCGGCAGCAACTCCGGCCCCGCCGCCGGTTTCAACCAATGGCCGTGGAGATAAACAACTATGAGCAAATCCAACATCTCTCCGTTAAATTTTTCCCCCGAAACGGCATCTGATGACAAAATCAAAGCCGGCGACCTTGATTTTTACAACCTGTTGCGGCGGCAAAGTAGCGATGGCCAACTGTTTTTTAACCAGCAGCGGGCAATTTTGTTTGATGTTGATGCGCTGGGCAACTTGCGCCAACTCCTTGTCAGCACGCTGGGCGAAGATGTGGCCGCCGGCATTTTTATGAAATTTGGTTACACCCAGGGCTACCACGACGCCGAACTGCTGGGCCAAAATTTTGAATGGGCTTCGGATGAGGATTGGCTGGCTGCCGGCCCCATGTTGCACATGCTCAAAGGGATTGTGCAAGCCCTGCCGGAGCAGCTTGAGTTTGACCGGGCCGCCGGTAACTTTTACATGCAGGGCGTGTGGCGCAACTCTTACGAAGCCGAAGATCAACTCAAACGGTTTGGCCCCAGCCAACACCCGGTGTGCTGGATATTAGCCGGATATGCCGCCGGTTACGCCAGCCGGTTTACCGGGCAAGAGTTGTTGGCCGTAGAAACCGCCTGTGTGGGCATGGGCCACAGCCAGTGCACCTGGGAAATCAAACCCCTGGCCGCCTGGGGTAGCGAGGCCAACTATTACCTTCAACTGATGCAAACTCAGCGCGAGGCCGAAACCCGGCTGCGCGAAACGCAAATTTTGCAACAACTCACCGAGTCGCTGGCCGGCGCGTTGCGGGGGCAAGATGTTATCAACGTTTTCTTCAAATCCTGCACCCAGCTTTTACACTTTGATTTTGCCATTTTCTCGCTGGTTGACCCGGCTCAACGGCGAGTAAAAGCCGTTGCCGGCGTTAACGTTACCGATGGCCACCTGAGCCGGGCTAACCATCCGCTGGATAGCCGCGACATTATGGCCGACATCATCCGCACCGGCAAAACCGAAATTATTAAGGGGTGGGATGCCCGGTTTGACGCCGGCAACTTTGACGCCGAAAAAATGGCTCAATGGGGCACCCGCGTTTTTGCCCCCATCACATTACACAACGAGCACATTGGCCTGGTTGAAGTGGGCTTTAACCGGAACATTGATGAAACGGTGCAGGCTTATCAAATAAAACTGCTGCACAACCTTATTGGCCAAACCGCGCTGGCGCTAGAACGCGCTCGCCGCTACGAAGCCAGCGAGCAAGTTGCCCACCGCGAACAGGTGTTGCGCCAGGTTACGGCCAAAATCCGTGGCTCCGCCGATATGAACTCGGTCATGCGCACCGCCGCGCTGGAAATTGGGCGGGTGTTGGGCCGCCAAACATTTGTTTATCTGGGGCAAGAACCCAATGGCCAGGAAAAGGATGCCTAGTATGAACCAAAAGCTCTGCCAGAAACTATTCCAAACCACCGGTACGGCCATGCTGGTGCTGCGCAACAACGGTTTTGTTGAGGTTAATCCCGGCGCGGCGGCCATGTTCAACGGTTTGCCGGGGCAAATGCTGGGCAAAAGCCTGCCCGATTTTTCGCCGGAGTTCCAACCCAACGGCGAAGCATCGGCCCAACTCTGGCAGCGCACCGTCGAGGCTGCGTTGGCCGGCCAGCCGCAGCAACTTGAGTGGTGGTGCCAGCCGGTTGACGGCCCCAACTTTTTTGTCGAACTGAACCTGGATGCGGTTTGGCTGGATGACCAGCCCTATTTGTACCTGGTGCTGCACAATATTTCCCGGTACAAACAAACCGAAGCCGCTCTGGTTGAATCGCGTGAAATGTTGCAGTTGATTGCCAACACCATTCCCCAGCTAATTTTCTGGAAGGATATCAACTCGGTATATATGGGCTGCAACCAACATTTTGCCGATGCCGCCGGTGTGGGCAGTCCCGCCGGAATTGTGGGTAAAACCGATTATGACTTGCCCTGGAAACCATCCGAAGCGGAGTTTTTCCGCCAGGTTGACCGGCGGGTAATGGACAACAACGCGCCCGAACTGCATATCATCGAAACCCAACTGCGGGCCGATGGCAAGCAAACCTGGGTTGATACCAACAAAATGCCGCTGCACAACACCGCCGGAACCGTAGTAGGGATTTTAGGCACCTACGAAGATATTACCGAGCGGATGCAAATGGAAACCACGCTGCGCGAAAGCGAAAGCCGCCTGCGGGCCTTTGTGAACGCCCTGCCCGACGTTGCCTTTATCCACAACGCCGCCGGCTGTTACCTGGAAGTGCTGGTTTCCGAGGATAATGCCCGGTACGCCAACATCGCCAAATCGCTGAAGGGGCGCTACATTGCCGAGGTGATTCCGCCTCAATACGCCGATCAATTTTTGGCGGTTATCCGGCAGGCGCTGGACACCCAAAAACCGCAAACTCTGGAATATTCTTTACGAGAAGGCGTGTGGTACGAAGGCCGCGTGCTGCCCATTAAAGATGACGAACCGGAAAACCGGCGCGTGGTGTGGCTGGCCCGCGATATTTCTGAGCGCAAACAGTTAGAGCGCCAAATTCAGGAATCGCTGGCGCGTAGCGAATGGCAATCCCGGTTATCTACGCTGGTTTCGCAGGATGCGGTGGCTTCGGGGAATCTGGACGAGTTTTACCAGCACGTTGTATCCAGAGTTAACGAACAGTTTGGCCTGTATTACACGCAACTGTTACGGCTAAACCCCGCCGAAGGCAGCCTTAAACTGGCCGCCGGGTACGGCGAAGTTGGCCAAAAACTGGCCGCCACCGATTTTCAGGTAAAACTTGGTGAAGGTTTGGTGGGGTTGGCCGCCGGCACCGGCGCAATGATGGTGCAATCCGAAGCGGCCCCCAATCCCTTCTGGCGGTCTCACCCGCTGTTGCCCCACACCAAAACCGAACTGGCCATTCCGCTGTTGTTCGGCACCGAAAACGCTCAATCGCAGTTAACGGCGCTGCAAACGTTTATCAATGCCGGGTTTGACGGCTTTATTGTGCACGCCATTGATACCGGCAACGTAACGGCCATTGCCCGGAGCGCCCGGGAACAAAACCGGCATGTGATTGCCGTGGGTAACGACCTGGGGCCGGCAAACCAAACCACGCTGATTGCCACCCGCGACCGTGAACTGGGGTATTTACTGGGGCGGCAAGCCGGCGAATGGGCGGTAAAACATATTCCGCCGGGGCAGCCGCTTCGGTTGGGCATGCTCACGTATTCTCAAATTTCAACCGAAGTGGTTTCACGCGAACAGGCCATCCTTGAAGGCATCGAAGAAATTTTTGGCGATAACTTTGTGGTGATCGAAGAAACCGCCGGCGATCCCATTCGGGGGCGCGCCGCGGCGCAAACCTGGCTGGCCGAATATCCCAATCTGAACATGATTTTGGGCATTAACGATGGCGGGGCGTTGGGCGCTCATTACGCGGTGATAGCCGCCGGCAAAGACCAGCCCGACAAATTTTTTGTGGGCGGCATAGATGCCGTGCCCGAAGCGTTGGCGGCTATCAAAACCGGCGGCGCTTACCAGGCCACGGTTACGCAATCGCCCGAACAAATTGGGCGGCTGGCCGTTAGAACAATGGTGGCTGCCATTAAAGGATTGCCCGTTGAAACCGCGCAATTCATTGAATATTTGCCGGTTAACCCCGCCAATATTGATGAGGTCATGCTAAAACTCCAGCAATGGAATTTGCCGGATGTGGCCGATGATCCGCTGGCTGGCCTTGACCTGGGTAAGGCGACGGTGGGGATTAGCATGCTGAACATGCTCAACCCCTTTTATATCCGGCTGGTGAATGCCGCCGTGGCCGAAGCCAACCGGCTGGGGTTGCGGCTGGTAAGTAGCGATTCTCGGCAGGTGTTGGGCGTACTCAACCTGCACAGCAACACCCCGGGGCAACTTATCACCGCCGACCTGCAATTGCTGTACCGGTTAGCGCAGCAAATTGCCATCACCATTGAAAACGTGCAACTGTACCAGGAGGCCAACTCCTTCCGCCAATTTGCCGAAGCCGCCGGGCAGGGCTTTGGCATGGCCACGCTGCAAGGGCAGGTTGTGTACATGAACGTGGCGTTGCAGCAAATGCTGGGCGAGCGCAACTTGAGCGCGGTGGTGGGCAAATCCTTTATTGAGTATTTCACAGAAGGCCAGCGTCAATTTTTAATTGAGGAGGTCTTTGCCACGGCTATGAAGCAGGGACAGTGGCACGGCGAGGTTGAACTTAAAACCCTGGCCGGCAAAATTATCCCGACAATCCAGAACGTGTTTATTATCCGCGATGATAAAGGCGCGCCGCTGTACATTGCCACCGCCGTTACCGATATTTCTGAGCAAAAACGCACCGCCGCCGAGCTTGAGGCGCGGGTGCAGGAGTTGAACGCGCTCCAGCGGTTAATGGTCCGCGAAGGCTGGCAAAATTATCAGCCGGCTCAAACTGATGAGGTGCTGGGCTACGTGTTTAATAGCGATACGGTGCAGCCGCTACAGCCTGCCGGTGCGTCGCTGCCCCCGGCCAACGACCACACCATTATTAACCCCGTTACCGTTCATGGCGAGGTGGTGGCTACGCTGGGCGTGGTGGCTAACCCCGACCAGCCCCTCACCGCCGAGGACGAAGCCTTTTTAAGCTCGATTTCGGCGCAGGTAGCCGAGGCGATGGAACGCGCCCGGCTGCTGGAGCAAACCCACAAACGCGCCGTAGAACTCGAAGCGGTGTCGCAACTGGCAACGGTGGCCTCGACCGCGCCCAACCAAACGGAATTGCTGCAAACCGTGGTAGATCTGGCCAAAGAAAAATTTGGCTTGTACCACGCCCACATTTATCTGCTTAACCAGGCCGGCAATTCGCTGGATTTGGCTGCCGGGGCGGGCGATGTGGGGCGGCAAATGGTGGCTCAGGGCTGGCACATTGACCTGGCCCAACCCGATTCTATTGTGGCGCGGGCGGCTCAAACCCGGCAGGGGGTAATTGCCAACGATGTGCGCCAGGCGGCTACTTTTTTGCCCAACCCGCTGCTGCCGCTCACCCGCTCGGAATTGGCGGTGCCGCTGCTGGCCGGCGACGAACTGCTGGGGGTGCTCGACGTACAGGCCGGCGCGGTCAATCGGTTTACCAACGAGGATGTGTATATTCAAACCGCGCTGGCGTCGCAGGTGGCGGTGGCCATCCAAAACGCCCGGCAATACCAGCAAACGCAGCGCCAGGCGGCCATTATTGACAGCTCCGAGATTTTGGTAAGCGCTGCCGACCCCAGCGGCCACGCCGTGTTTTTAAACCGCAAAGGGCTGCAAATGTTGGGGTACACCGACCAGCACGAACTGATTGGCAAACCCATGCGCGAGTTTTTTGCCCCAAGCCAACTGGAAAAGTACGACCGGCAGATTTTGCCGCAGCTTTTGGCCGAGGGCAGTTGGCAGGGTGAAACAGCCCTGCAAAGCCGCGATGGGCGCGAAATCCCGGTTGACCAAAGTCTGTTTTTGGTGAGAGATAACCGGGGCGAGGTTCAACTGATTGCCACCAACGCTTCGGACATTACCGAGCGCAAACGGGCGCAGGAAGCCATTCAGCGGAATGAAGAATTGCTGCGGAATATTATCAACGCCACCCCGGACTGGATTTTTATTACCGACAAAGAGCATCGCTACCAACTGGTTAATAAAAGCTACGCCGAATCCCGCAACCTTACGCCCGAAGCCATAATTGGCAAAACCGCGCTAGAAATAGGCATTCCGGCTGAAATTGTTAAAGGCGACCCGGCTAACCAAATTAAAGGTTTTTGGCCGGATGACGAAGAAGTTTTAACCACCGGCCAAATGCGGCTGGTGGATGTGGAGCCAACGTTTGTTAAAAACGAACCCCGGTTTATTAGCAGCATCAAAATTCCGCTGGCCAACGCCGAGGGCGAATACAACGCGCTGCTCTGCTACGTAAGAGACATTACCGAACGCGAACAGTTGTTGCTGGACACCGAACAACAGGCGCAGCGGTTAACGCTGCTCAACGAAATGAGTACGGCTTTGAGCCAGGCCGTTGAATTGCGCGACGTGTACAGAATTGTGGCCGAAAAAACCTTGCAGGTTGTGGGCGGCGATCAGGTAAGCATTGCCATTGAACTACCGGCTACCAGCGAGTTTGAAATTTTTGCGCTGAATGGCCCCAAAGACCCGCGACCAATCACGGTGCGGTTGCCCATCAAAGGCACAGCCATTGAGTGGACGGTTCAATCCGGCCAGCTAACCGTGCTGGTGGGCGAAGATTGCGCCCTTTATCCGGACTCGCGCCGGTTGTACGCGCAGGGCTTTTTGGCCAGCATGTTTGCGCCGCTGGTTTCGGGCGGTAAAGCGGTGGGCGCGATAAGCATTAGCAGCAAAAAGCTAACGGTGTACGGCCTGCGCGAACAAAGCCTGCTGCAACAAATCAGCACTTTGTTGGCCGCCGCCATTGAAAACCGCCGCCTGCTGGCCGAAACCCAAATGTCGCTGCAAGAAACGGCTATGTTGTACCGGGTTACGCGCAGTTTGGCCCAGGTGGGTGATCAGCAAAGAATGTTTGAGCAACTGCTCACCGAGTATTTACGCCAACTCAAATTACCCCAGGGCCGCGTGCTTATTTTTGACAATGACATGCTCCACGGCACGTTTGTTGCGCTGATGTTAAACGGGCAATTGGCTAAACCTGGCCAACGGTTTGCGGTGGCCAACTACCCGGTTTACCAGCGATTGATTACCACCAAAGAGGCGGTGGTTATTGCCAACGCCGCCACCGATCCAATGGTGGCGGTGGCCCGGCCATCTGCCGAAGAGCCGGGGTACAAATCAATGTTGTTAATGCCGATGGTTGTGCGCGGCAAAGTGATTGGCGCTTTGGGGGCCGATGCTCCGGCGGAAGTCCATCACTTTACCGAGCGGGAACTAACCCTGGTCAGATCGGTAGCCGACCAGTTGGGCGTGGCGCTGGAACGGCGGTATTTGCTGGAAGAAACTCGCGCGGCTCTGGAAGAGGTTGAACTAACGCAACGCCGTTACACGTTGCAAACCTGGGAATCCTACCAGGCCAAACGGGATGTTGCCGTTTACCAGCAGGTGCGCGAGGGCCTGACGGTGGCCAAAGACAACCTACCGCCGGGCATTGACGAAGCCGTGGCGCAGAAAAAAACGATGGTGTTTACGTTACCGCTGGCGGCTAGCGGCAACCAGCCCGGCAGCGCGGCTCAATCTAACCTGGTGGTGCCGTTAAAAGTGCGCGATGAGGTGATTGGCGTGTTGGGCTTGCAGCAAATTACCGAAGCGCGCTATTGGTCCGCCGATGATGTAGCCCTGGTTGAAACTGTGGCCGAACAAATGGCCCTGGCCGCCGAAAACCTGCGCCTGCTTGATGAAACCCAGTTGCGGGCCGCCCGCGAAAAACGGGTTAACGAAATTGGCGAAAAAATCCAGGCGGCCCAATCGCTGGAAGAAGCGCTCCAGATTGCCATCAGAGAGGTGGGGGTTAGCCTGCAAGCCATCGAAACCTCGGTGAAACTGGAGGTTAACTGATTGTGACTCAGCTAAGCCAGAAAGAAGTTGCTATGGATAATCCAAACAATCACGAAGGCACCTCGTTCAACATTGGCCTCATCAATTTAATAAGTAGTGTGGTGGGGCTGGGGATAGTGGGATATTTTGCCTGGCAAGTTGATGCCTGGCAGATTTGGAGAGTGCTGGGGGTAATGATGGCCTCAACCCTGACGGTTGGGGTTGGTGTTTGGTTGCTTATCAAACAAAATCAGCCGGTTTGGGGCGGGTGGCTAATTATTGCGCCAACGCTGTTATCAATAATCGTGTTGGGGTCGCTGATTGCCGATTTAGGCTTTTTGCTGGCCGTTATTACCATTGTGTTTGTTCTGCTCACCGCGCGCGGAATTTTGCCCCGGCCTCAACAACGGCTTGCTATTAGCCTGGGCATTTTGGTTAGCATATTAATCATTTTGGTTGACCAGATTAACATAAGCTACCGAATGCCCGTTACTAACCAGCAATTTTGGGCAGCCACAACGTTGGGCCTGATAGTGGTGTTGGCCTACATTGCGCTTTCGCTGCAACATTTTAGGGATTATTCGTTGCAAACCAAGCTGGTGGTTGGTTTTATTGGCATCAGCATATTTTCGGTGGGCGCGGTGGCCCTGTTTGCCAACCAGGTTGGCCGGGAAAATTTAATTGATAACGCCAACCAGCGCCTGCTTACCGCAGCCAACCAAACCTCTACCAAAGTGGATGCCTTTATCAACACCACGCTGAACACGGTTAATGTTGAAGCCCGGCTGCCAGAACTGCTCAGCGTGGTTACTCTGGCGGATAATAAACCGCAGCCGGCCTTTGAACAAACGCTCACGCTATTTGCTTTAAGCCGTAAAGACCCTACTTTCATTTTGTCGTATGCGCTGCTCAATGCCAACGGCATCAATTTAATGGATACCTCCGGCAAAAATGTTAACCGGGATGAATCCGGCCAGGATTATTTTGTTGAGGCCCAAAAAACCGGCCAGCCGTATGTTTCGCCGGTTTTGTTTACCAATGATTACAGCGAGCCGGTGCTTTATTTTTGCGCCCCCATTAAAAATGCCGCCGGACAATTTATGGGGCTGCTGCGGGTTACGTACCGGGCCAGAATTTTGCAAACTCTGCTCCGCGAAGGCGACGCCTCTGCCGGGCAGGATTCTTTCGCCATTTTGTTTGATGAAAACACGCTGATTTTGGGCCACAGCAACACCCCCGATACGCTATATTTACTGGCGGCGTCACTTCCGGCGGCGCGGGTAGATGAACTGGTGGAGGCCCAACGTTTAGCCGGCGATGGCAGATCGCACACCCTGGTTAATTTGCCGGAATTTGCCACAGGATTAGCCAACGCCGGCAAACAACCGTTCTTTACGGTGCGCCAGTCCGCTTTTAGCAGTGAACTAAACCAGGTGGTGGTGGTATCGCTGCAACGGCAGCCCTGGCAGGTAGCCTTTGTTCAACCCCAAGAAGCCTTTTTGGCTCCGGCCAAAACGCAATCGCGTAATATTATGTTGCTGGCCATTCTGGTTATTATGGTTGGCGCGGTGGTGGCGGTTGTTCTGGCGCGGCAGTTTACCCAGCCGGTCATTCAGCTTACCCACATTGCGCAGCGAATTTCTGCCGGCCAATTAAGCCTGCAAGCGCCGGTAACCAGCGGCGATGAAACCGGCCAACTGGCTCAGGCTTTTAACAGTATGACTCGCCAACTGCGGCTGTTAATTGACTCGCTGGAAGACCAGGTGCGGGAACGCACCGTTGAACTGGCGTTGTCCATCGAAGTGGGGCAACAAGCCGCTGCCATCAGAAACCTGGATAACCTGCTGCCAACCATTACCCAACTCATTCGGGACAGGTTTCACCTGTACTACGTGCAGATATATTTTGTTGATGACTCTGGCCAGAATTTGTTGTTAGTAGCGGCCACCGGCGAGGTTGGGCAGCAACTTTTGGCCCAAAAACATAGCCTGCCGCTCGGCACGGGATCAATTGTGGGGCAGGCGGTGGTTACCCGGCAGGCGGTGGTGGTGCCCGATATCAACCCCAGCCTGGTTTTTGCGCCCGGTGCGCCGTTATCGGCCACCCGCTCCGAATTGGCCGTGCCGCTTTTGATTGAGGATCAAACCATTGGGGTGCTTAATATGAAGTCCGACCGGGCGCGCACCTTTACCAAAGAAAATCAGGTAGTGTTTGAGGCGATGGCCACCCAACTGGCTATTTCGATTGACAGCGCCCGGCAGTGGACGCGCGCGCAGGATGCGCAGCAAAAATTGCAGGGTGCGGTGCAACGCCTTACCCGCGATAGCTGGACGCAAACCCTGGCTTCGCGCAAAAAGGCGCTGGCCTACAGCTACAACCGCACCGCTGTAGTTCCGCAAGACCCCCAGGTTGTCGGCGGCGATGTTTCGGCTCCGCTGGTAGTGCAAAACCAGCCCATTGGCGAACTGGCGGTTACAATCCCCAAAAACAAAACGCTCACCGCCGAAGAGCGGGCGTTAATCCAGGCCGTGGCCCAACAACTCTCTGCCAAGGCCGAAACCCTGCGCTTGTTTGAAGAAATTCAGCAGCAGGCCACCCGCGAACAGTTGGCCCGGCAAATTATTGATAAAATTCGCGCCAGCCGCAACATTGAAGCCGCGCTCAACACCGCCGCGCAAGAACTAAACCGGGCGCTGGGCATTACCAAAACAGAAATAAAATTGCAGGTAGCGCCAACCAGTTTAACTCAACCCCAAGAAGAACCAACGCCTGAAATTGGGCGCTAACAGGGATAATGCCGATGAATAACCAAGAGCATGTCATGCAAGAGTTAACCCAATTACGTCAGGAAGTGGCCCGGCTAAAAACCGTCGAGGCCCGGTATGCGGCGCTCACCTCAACCACCGCCGCGCCAAACTTGCCCGCTAACCGCGGCGAATATCAGTTTAGGGAAAGCTTTGAGGTGGTGCCCATCCCTATGATCATCAGCCGCATGTCCGATGGCCTCATTACCTACGCCAACAATTACGCCGGCACCATGGTTGGCCTTTCGACTCAACAGTTGATCGGCCAGCACTCCTTTAATTTTTACGTTGATCCAGACCAGCGCAATTTTATACTCGAAGCCATCCAGTGCGACGGTTATCTGTTTAATTACGAGGTTAAACTAAAACGGGCCAATGGTGAAATTTTTTGGGTGTTGGCTTCGTTGCAGGCGATGGATTTTGAAAACGAATTGTCGTTATTTACGGGAATGTACGAAATTACCAGCCAGAAAAAGGCCGAGGAAGACCTGCGGTTGAGCGAACTTCAATTCAGGGCCATTCTCAACGCCATGCCAGACCTTATTTTTTCCGTTCACCGCGATGGCACGCTGCTGGATTTTCACGGCGGACACGACACAAGAATGTACAAGGTTATCAAAGATGTGGTGGGCAAAAACTTGATGGAAGTTTTGCCTCCAAACCTGGCTGAACAACGGCGCTACTATTTGGAACAGGCTTTTCAAACCGGCGAACTGCAATTCTTTGAATTTGACATTGAAACCGACCGGGGACTGCGCCACGAAGAAGGCCGGTTTGTGGTGAGCGGCGATGATTGGGCCTTGCATGTGGTTAGAGACGTAACTGCCCACAAAGAAGCCGAATTGATGCTGGCCCGCCGCGCGCGAGAACTGGAAACCGTATCGCAGTTAAGCGCCGCCGCCTCTACCATTCTTGATACCGACAAACTGTTGCAACAAGTTACCAGCCTTACCAAAAGCCGGTTTGGGTTGTACCACGCTCACATTTACCTGTTTAGCCCGGATACCGATATGCTCAACCTGGCTGCCGGGGCCGGCGAAGTTGGCCAAAAAATGGTGGCGCAAGGCTGGAGTATCCCATTATTTAATGAAAAATCGCTGGTGGCCCGCGCCGCCCGTACCTACGAAGGGGTCATTGAAAACAACGTGCGCAGCGCCCCGGATTGGCTGCCCAACCCGCTGCTGCCCGATACCCGCGCCGAAATGGCCGTGCCCATGATTGTGGGCGATTCGTTGCTGGGGGTGCTGGACGTACAGGCGGACAAAGAGGATTTCTTTACCGCCGAAGATGTGTACATTCAAACTACGCTGGCGGCGCAGGTGGGCGTTGCCCTGCAAAATGCCCGGTTGCACGCCCAAATGCAGGCGGCGCTATCTAAAACCGAAGCCCTGTATCGCGGCAGCGACTTGATCATCCGGGCGCGTTCCATGAACGATGTGTTGCAGGCGCTTGTTGAAACAACCTCGCTGCAACAGCTTGAGCGGGCCACCGTTCTGTTCTTTAACCGCCCCTGGGCTGACCAGCCGCCGGAATCAATGGTGGTTGCGGCGGTGTGGGAAAAACCCGGCACGCCCAAATACGATACTATCGGTACGGTGTATCAACTTTACCAGTTGCCGGTAGTGAAATACCTGGAGCGGAATTCGCCTACCTTTTTTGCCGACATCACCACCGACCCGCGCACCGATGAGAGTTTTTACAAGCTGATGGTTACGCAACTGGGCATGCGGAGCATTGTGGCCTTTTCGCTGGTGGCCGGCGATGAATGGATTGGAATAATGACTGGCCAATCCAGCCAGCCGTTGTCAATCTCGGCGGACGAAATTCGCCATATTCACAGCTTTGCCGACCAATCGGCGATTGTGTTCCAAAGCCAGCGCCTGTTTGAACAAACCCAGCAATCGCTGGCCAAAACCGAACGGCAAGCCCGGCAACTGGCTGTTTTAAATGAGTTTGCGGCGGCGCTGAACAATGCCGCTACCGCAACGGAAATTTTCAAATTGGTGGCCCAAAAAGTGCCCGAAATAATCGAGAGCCGGCAGGTGGGGGTGGCCTTTATCAAACCCGACGACGACAGCCTGTTTGAATTATTCACGCTCTCCGGGCTGGACGGGCTGGCAACCACCGGGCTGGTTTTTCCCCTTAAAAACACGGCCATCGGGCAGGCCATCCGGCAGGGTAATTTGGCGCTTGTGCCCGATGCCGCCGACAGCGAATTTTTAGATGCCGAAAAAATGCACCAGTTTGGGCAGCGCTCAATTATCAATGCGCCCATGGTGGTTGGGGGGCAGTTGATTGGCGCGTTAACGGTGGCAACCAGCCAGGCCAACGCCTACACCTTGGATGAAGCCAATATGTTCCGGCAGGTGGCTTCGCTGGTGGGGTCCAGTATTCAAAACCAACGCCTGCTGGACCAGGCGCAGTCGCGGGCTCAACACGAACAGGTTTTGCGCCAAATTACATCGCGGGTGCGCAGCACCAACAACCCCGACATCATTCTGCGCACCGCCATCCGCGAGTTGGGGCTGGTGCTAAACCGGTCAACTTTTGTAAAAATGAGCGATAGCCAAACCCGGCCAGCATCGCCAGAGCAGTTAAATGAGGTGAATAATGGATAGAGTTGCGCTAAAGCCAACCGAAAAACTGGATGCTCTGACCGAAATATACAACCAGCGGTTGCTAAAAATTGAGGCTTACGCTCAATTTCCCAATGCCTACCGGCTGGAAATGGCGCGGCAGGTGGTCTCGCTGGTATTTGTGGCGTTGGCCGCCAACGACGAAACGGAGTTTTTGCAATACATTCAGGCCAAACTGGAGGAACGGCTAAAACAGGGCGTGCTGGTTGAGGCTTTTGCGGCGGCAATCTCCGCTCTGGAAGATGTGATTGTGGCCGGGGTTGATACTTTAGAAGATGCCATGTTTTTGTGGCGCATGTTTAGCCACTGCCGCGAGATTGTTTCGGCGCAGACGTTGAAAATGCTGCGCCAAACTCAGGAGGTTTTCCCCGGCGGTGCTGTGCCCGCCGCCAAAGTTGAGGTGCCGGCCTCCGGCGATGCCATTGTGCATGATTTTGTGCTAACCCCGCTGGAAGACATTGAAAATGTTTCTTTGCTGGACTTGATTTCGGTGGAGAACCTGCAAGAAATCCAAAACGCCTTTGCCGTGGCTACCGGTGTTGCCTCCATCATCACCGATCTGGACGGGCGGCCCATTACCGCCGCCAGTAACTTTTCCAGGGTGTGCGATATGGTGCGGGCCACCTCAATGGGGTATAGTCATTGCATCAACTCCGATAAAGTGCTGGGCGAAAACTCTAAAAAGCTGATGCGCCCCACGTACCAGGAGTGCTTGAGCTGCGGGTTTGCCGATGCCAGCGCGCCCATCATTGTGGGCGGGCAGCACATTGCTAACTGGCTGATTGGCCAAACCAACGTAATGGAAGCCGGCACCGACCGCATTGCCCAATACGCCCGTGAAATTGGGGCCGATATTGATGAAATGGTGGCGGCGTACCGCACCATCCCCGGCATGCCCATTGAAAAGTTTGAAAAAATTCTGGATTTATTGTGGCACTTTGCCCGCGAAATTTCAACCGCCGGTTACAACATTTTGCAGCTACGCCAGGACATTGCCAAGCGTAAACAGGCCGAAAAAGCGCTTCAGGAATCCGAGCAGAAACTCAGCCACATCATTGACTTTTTACCCGATGCCGCGATGGTAATTGACCGAACCGGGGTGGTGCTGGCCTGGAACCGGGCCATGGAAGTATTAACCGGCGTTTCTGCCGAAGATATGCTGGGCCGGGGCAATTACGAATACGCCCTGCCTTTTTACGGCGAGCGGAAACCGCTATTAATTGACCAGGTGCGCAATGCCTCTACGGTATTATCACAATCCTATTCTGAATTGAAGCAACAGGGCCGCACCACCTCCGGCTCAGTTTATGTCACCTTGCAGGGCCGCGAGCGTTACCTCTCCATTAACGCTTCGCCGCTGTACGATGCCGATGGCAACATAGCCGGGGCCATTGAAACCATCCGCGATGACACCGAACGCAAGCAACTGGAATTGCAGGTGCAAGAATCGCTGGCCCGCCGCGCCCGGCAGGTGCAAACCAGCACCGAAGTGGCGCAGCAAATCGCTGTTGCGCCCGTGCTCGATGACCTGTTCAAGCGGGTTACAGACCTCATCAAAGAGCGGTTTGGTTATTACCACGTGCACGTTTACATGCTTGAAGGCGATTACCTGGTTATGAAAGAGGGGGTGGGTGAAGCCGGGCGGCTGATGAAAGAGCGCGGCCACAAAATTGCCGTTGCCGCCGAAAAAAGTTTAACGGCGCGGGCGGCGCGCGCGGGTAAGGCAGTACTGGCACCGGATGTGTCGCAAGAACCCGGCTGGCTGCCCAACGATTTACTGCCCCAAACCAAATCCGAGTTGGCGGTGCCAATTTCGCTGGGCGACAAGGTGCTGGGCATCCTCGACGTGCAAAGTAATGCCATTGACGGCCTGGGCAGCGAGGACGAACTGCTTTTGTTGGGCTTGTGCGGCCAGATTGCCATTGCTATTCAAACCACCCAACTGCTGGAAGAAGCCACCGTTTTCCGCTCTTTTGCCGAAACTTCCGGGCAAGGGATTGCCATCGCCACGCTGGAAGGGCATCTCACTTATGCCAACCCCACCATGCTCAAGATTATGGGCGAAACCGCGGTTGATGAGTTGCAAGACAAACCGGTTTGGGAGTATTACCCGGAAGCATACCGGCAAAGAGTTGAGCAGGAAATTTGGCCTGCGGTAATGCAGACCGGCCAATGGTTGAGTGAATCGGCGTTGCGGAGCAAGTTTGGCAAGTTAACCCCGATTCTGGAAAACATATTCCTCATCCACGACCGGCACGGCCAACCCTTGTACATGGCCAGCCTGGTAACCGACATCACTGAACAAAAACGAGCCGAAGCCGAACTGGGCGACCGGGTGCGCGAACTGACGGCCTTGCAGCAAGCCATGAGCCGTGAAGGTTGGGCCGCCTGGCGCGATACCGGCGCGCTCCACGAAGGCTATCTGTTTGACCAAATTGCCATTCAACCTGTTGGAGATTTACAGTTGGCCTCAAATAACCAGGTTGTTGGTGGTGATAACGCAACGGAGTTGGTTCCCATTCTCATTCACAGCGAAGAAATTGGCTTGCTGGGGGTGTACAACGAGCCGGACAACCCGCTATCGCCGGAGGATTTGGCCCTGATTAAAGCTGTGTCCGAACAGGTGGCGCTGGCGCTGGAAAACGCCCGGCTGTTTGAGCAAACCCAGCAGGCGTTGGCCGAACAGCGCAACACCGCCTCTCAATTGAGCGAGCGCGTTAAAGAGTTAAACTGCTTGAACGATATTGGCCGCGAAATTACCGAAAACCCGCCCATTGACGCCTTTTTGGAGTGGGTGTGCCAGCGTACTCCGGCGGCAATGCAATACCCGGATTTAAGCGCGGCGGTGATTGAATACGAAAACCACCTGTACGGCGATCCGGCGGCGTTGCAAATGCCATCAAAAATAGTGAACGGCCTGCGTATTACCGGCCAACTGGTGGGCCGGGTTCATATTGGCTACGCCCAGGAACGGTCCTTTTTAGATGAAGAAAGCGCCATGTTGGGCGGTATTGCCAGCCGGGTGAGCGGCTACATTGAAAACCAGCGCCTGTTGGATCAAATTCAGCAGCGCGCCGCCGAACTGGAGGATACCACCGTCTTCCTCAACTCGGTGTTGGATAACATTCCCAGCAGCCTGTTTGTAAAAGATGCCACCGACCTGCGGTACATTCGCTGGAACAAAGCCGGTGAAACTATTTACGGGTTGCTGGCAAGCGATGTGGAAGGCAAAACCGATTACGATCTCTTCCCCAAAGAAACGGTAGCTGAATGGGAAGTTCAGGATCGGGCGGTGCTGCAACAAAAAGCGCCGGTTAACATTATGGAAGAGCGGATTCGCACCGCTCACCGGGGAATGCGTTACCTGCACACTACCAAAGTGCCTATTTTGGGCAGCGATGGCCAGGCCAGATACCTGTTGGGCATTTCCGAAGATATTACCGAGCGGAAACAGGCCGAGGAAGAACGCGAGCGCCTGCTGTCCGAGGTGCAGGAATCGCAGCTATTCCTGCGCACCCTGATGGATAATATTTCGCTGCCCATCTTTTATAAAAACCGGCAAGGCGCGTATATGGGCTTTAACAAAGCTTTTCTGGAATACGTTGGCACTACCGAAGAACAACTGGTGGGCAAAACGGTTTTTGATTTAAACACCGATCAAATTTTGGCCGCCCAGTATCACGAAGCCGATATGGATGTGTTCCGCAACCCGCAGGTGCAGATTTACGAGGCCAGAGTAAAATACGCCGACGGCATTTTGCGCGACGTTATCTTTAACAAAGCCCCCTTCTACGATACCGAAGGCAAACTTGGTGGTTTGGTGGGCACTATAATGGACATTACCGAGCGCAAGCAGGCCGAAGAAATCATCCAGCGCGAACGGTCGCTGTTGCGGGCGGTCATCGACTCCATCCCGGACCTCATCTTCTTTAAGGATACGCAAAGCATTTACCTGGGGTGTAACAAGGCGTTTGAGGAATTTGCCGGGCGTACCGAAAACGAATTGACGGATCGAACTGATGTTGAACTGTTTGGCGTGGAAGTTGGCGACTTTTTCCGTGAAATGGACTTGCAAATGATGGCCGAAAGCCAGGCCCGCCGCAATGAGGAATGGGTGGATTACCCCGATGGCCGCCACCGCCTGCTGGATACGCTCAAAGCGCCCTTCTTTAACAGAGAAGGCGTTACTTTGGGCATTATTGGGATTAGCCGCGACATTACCGAGCGGAAACAGGCCGAAGAAACCATCCGCCAGAATGAAGCCCAGCTATCCGAAGCGGCTACCATTGCCCAATTGGGCCACTGGGAGTTTGATATTCAAACCCAGATATTTACCTTTACCGATCAATTGTACGCCTTGCTTCGCACCACCGCCGCTCAGGAAGGCGGCTATCAAATGCCGGCGATGCAATATGTCCAGAAATTTGTGCACCCGGACGATAGCTATTTGGTAGGCACTGCAATCCAGAACGCTATCGAAACATCTGATCCCAACTATGCCACTCAAATTGAGCACCGGATTATCCGGGCTGATGGTAGTGAAGGCTACATTATTGTCAGGTTCAGGGTGATTAAAGATGAGCAGGGCCGAACGGTTAAGACGGTTGGCGCTAACCAGGACATCACCGAGCGCAAGCTGGCCGAACAGGAACGCGAACGCCTGCTGGCCGAAGTAGAAGCGGCTTACCGCCAATACGTAAGCCGCGAGTGGGAACAGTACCTTTCTGACAAATACCAGGGTGAGTACGCCGTTGAGGCGGTTAACAACCGGGCCACCGACAGCCAAACAGTGCTCCAGGTGCCAATTGCCTTGCGCGGGCAGGCCATTGGAATGCTCAGTTTGCAGGATGTAGCGCCCGACCGGATTTGGGCCGAGGATGAAAAGGCGTTAATTACCACCGTTACCGAACAACTGGCCCTGACAATTGAAAACTTGCGGCTATTTGATGATACCCAGCGGCGGGCCGTTCGCGAACAGCTTACCCGCGAAATTTCCGATAAAATGCGCGCTTCTTCCGATGTTGACTCCATTATTCAGGTGGGGTTGGCCGAACTGGCCAAAGCGTTGGGCGTTTCGCGCACTTATGTAAAACTTGCCCCGGAAGTTGAGCCAAACGGCCACTAATCCAGATGCGCCTTTTGCGCCGTGGAGATGGTAACAATGTCTAGTAAACAAACTTTATCGCAGCGTGAAGAAACTTTGCCTCAAACGCACGCCATTCGGGCGGCAAAAATTTTGCTGGGTACGGCCACCATCATTACCCTGGTTTACGGTTACTTCAGCCTGATTCAGGTTAAACAGTGGCAAATGATTGCGCAAACCGGCACGTTTTTGGCCTACGGGTTGCTGGCGTTGCTGGGGCTGTTACTGGCGCAACGGGGCCGGGTTAACTTGGCCGGGTGGCTTTTAATTGGCGGCCTGTATGTAATTGTTCCCGTATCATCGGTGCTGGTGGTGGGGTTGGGGGTGGTATTGGGGCTTAGCCTGGGGTTATTAACGCTGGTGCTGGCTACCCAAATTTTGCCCAGAACTCAGGCCGGTTGGGCGGTGTTTTTGGGGATGATTGCTGCCGCAATTACGCTGCTCATTGATACCACCGCTTCGCCGGATTACCGGCTGAATGTTCCCCAACTGCAACCGTTTTTAACCGGAATCACCATGGTGGTGGTTTTGATTTTTGTGTTCTACACGGTGCGCCAGTTTGTAAACTACTCTTTGCGGGCCAAACTGATCACCTCGTTTTTGTTGGTGAGCTTGCTGTCGGTGGTGGTGGTGGCCTTTTTCTCCATCCGTTCAACCACCGCCGCCCTTACCGCCGAAACCGGTCGCAATCTGAAAGACCTGGCCGATTCGCAGGCGCTCAGCGTGGGCAACCTGATAACCCGGCAAATAGAAGTGTTGCTGCCGTTGAGCCTGGACATCAACCTGATTGACCGGCTGCGGCTGGCCAACGCCACCTACGGCCACAACTCGGTAGAAGCGGCGGCTATTTTGGCCCAGCATGAGCAAAAATGGCAAGAGGATTTGTCCGCCGGTCGGGGGCCGTTATTGCAAGCCCGGCTCAATAACGGCATATCCACCGAACTACGCAAGCTCCAAAAGCTGTTTCCCGATCATACCCAAATGATGGTTTCTGATAAATATGGCGGGCTGTTGGCCACCACGCATAATATCCCCGATTACGACGATAGCGATGAAGAGTGGTGGCAAAAAAGCTATAACGAAGGCAAGGGGGCAATTTATGTTAGCCAGCCCACCATTGACGAGGATAGCCCCGCCTACGGGATTGTCATTTGCGTGCCGGTTTACGATAACGACGGCGCGGTTGTTGGCGTGTTGCGCAGTATTTATGATATTACCAACTTAATGCAACTGGTCGCCGCCTCTTCCAATGCGGATCAGGGGGTTCAAACCACGTTGTTGTTCCCGCCTGGCCAGGTGGTTGACACCGGTTCTCGCAGGTTGAGCAACGTTGACCCCGATTTGCTCACCCAACTTAACAAAACGTTGCCCCAAACCTTTGGCGAGGTAACGTATAACAACCAGCTTCAATTAGCCAGCATGTCTCAAGTTACCGAAATTACCGGCCAACCGGTTATTCAAGAACTGGGCTGGAATTACCTGGTTTTTCAGGATAGTGACAAAGCTCTGGCCCCGGTTCAAACGCAAAGTCGAAATATTATCTTATTAGCCGTGGTTATCGCTGGAGTGGTGATTGGGATTGCCATTTTTATGTCGGATTTGGTGGCCAAACCCATTATCCGGCTAACCGCGGTGGCGCAGCGTTTGGCCGGCGGCGATCTGGCGTCGCGGGCCAAAGTTGAATCCGGCGATGAAGTAGGCGCGCTGGCCTCCAATTTCAACTCAATGGCCGATCAACTCAACGCTACCATCGACTCGCTCGAAGACCGCGTGGCCGAGCGCACCCAGCAACTCACCACCGTGGTAGATGTAAACCAGCGCCTGAGTAGTATTCTCGATCTGAGCGACCTGATGCGCCAGGTAGTGACGCTAACCAAAGAAACCTTTAACTACTACCACGTGCACATCTACCTGCTGGATGACCAGCGCGAAACCCTGATTATGGCCGAAGGCTATGGGCAGGCCGGTAGCGAAATGAAGCGGCAGGGCCACAGCATCCCTTTGGCCGCGCCCCGCAGTTTGGTGGCGCAATCCGCCCGCGAAGGGCATGTGGTTATTGTAGAAAACGTGCGCACCGACCCCCACTGGCTGCCCAACCCGCTGTTGCCCAACACCCACTCAGAATTGGCCATGCCGGTGCTGCTTGATAAAGAAGTGGTGGGCGTGCTCGACGTGCAAAGCGAAACGGTTGGCGGCCTGGGGGCAGATGACTCCACTTTGCTGCAAGCGTTGGCCAACCAGATTGCCATTGCCGTGCGAAACGCCCGCATTTTCTCCGATACGCAAAACGCGCTGTACCAGGCGCAAAAATTACAGCGCATGTACACCGGCGAAGCCTGGCGGCAATTTTCCGAGGTGAAACCCACCGATTACGAAGTTCGGCAGGCCGGTTTGCCGCCGCTGGAGCAAATTTTAACCCCGGAGGTCAATGTGGCGCTGGAAAAACAGCACACCATTGATTTGAGTCTGGCCAAATCCAACGGCGCGGCGGTGGCGCAGCCATCTTCTAAAGAGGCTACCACGCTGGCCACGCCACTAAAATTGCGCGGGCAAATTATTGGGGTGCTGGGGCTGCGCGATAACAACCCCGACCGCCACTGGACCGATGACGAAATTGCCCTCATCGAGTCTGTGAGCGAGCAGATGAGCCTGGCCATTGAAAACGCCCGTCTCTTTGACGAAACGGGCCGCCGGGCTGGCCGTGAAAAAATCATCGCCGATGTTACCCAGCAGGTGTGGGCTTCGGGTGAACTGGAAAAAGTTATGCAAACCACCGTTGAACGCCTGGGCATTACGCTGAATGCGTCTAAAGTGGTGATTCAGTTGGGCACTGCCGAGCAGTTGCTTCAACAAAAGTAGGTTGCACATTATGAAAAAACATTCTCGCCTGAACTGGCTAAAAAATCTGGTGTTTGTGGCGTTGTTGGGGCTGTTGCTGGCTACCAATTCTGCCGGCCGGGCGCTGGCCGATGACCCGGTGGAAGAGCCGTATGAAGCGGCGGTGCAAAAATGGGCCGACTTTTTTGAGCCATCGGTGTTGTCGCGGGATGAGCGCGTGGCCGAATTGCGCTGGTTTTCTCGCACCGCCGAACCTTTTCGGGGGCGCACGGTGTACTCGGTGGCCGAAGACATTAAAACCCACTTCTGGGAAAGCGAAGTTTTAGCCCAGGCTTTTCAGGAAATCACCGGCGTAACCGTTAAACACGAAATCATCGGCGAAGGCTCGCTGGTGCAGCGCATGGTTGAGCAGCAACGCACCGGGCGGGTTATTTATGATATTTACGTAAACGATGCCGATTTGGTGGGCACGCACATGCGCAGCCAGGGCGTAGTCAACTTTACCGAATACATGAAGGGTGAAGGTAAACCCTACACCAACCCCACTTTGGATTTGGATGATTTTCTCAACCTTGAATTTGGCCAGGATTACGATGGCAATCAACTCCAAATTCCAGACCAGCAATTCGCCGACCTGTACTGGTTTCGGTACGACTGGTTTACCCGGCCCGATTTGAAGGCCGCGTTCAAAGCTAAATACGGCTACGAGTTGGGCGTGCCGGTTAACTGGGCCGCCTACCAGGACATTGCCGAGTTTTTTACCGGGCGCATCATTGATGGCAAAAAAACCTACGGGCATTTGGATTACGGCAAAAAGTCGCCATCGCTGGGCTGGCGCTTTACCGATGCGTGGCTTTCGATTGCCGGGGTGGGCGATACGGGCCTGCCCAACGGCCTGCCCGTTGACGAATGGGGCATTCGGGTTGAAAACGGCGTGCCGGTGGGGTCTACCGTGGAGCGCGGCGGCGAGGTTAACGGCCCGGCGGCGGTTTACGCCCTCACCAAGTATATTGAGTGGATGGACAAATACGCTCCGCCCGAAGCCAAAAACTGGCAGTGGGTAGATGCCGGGCCGCAGGCCGCGCGCGGCGATATTGCCCAGTGTATTTTTCAGTACATCACCTGGCTATCCGATGACCGTTTTCACCAAATTGGCAGCCCGGTGGTGGGCGCCGATGGTAAACCGCTGTGGCGGGTTGCGCCCACGCCCCACGGCAAATACTGGGACGAAGGCATGAAGGTAGGCTACCAGGATGCCGGCAGTTGGACCATCCCCAAAAGCGTAAAAGGCCAGCGGCGGGCTATGGCCTGGATGTGGGCGCAATTTGCCGTGTCAAAAACAGTCGAACTGAAAAAATTTACCATCGGCGGCACGCCGGTGCGCAAATCTACCGTTTTCTCCGATTATCTTACCGCCCGCAAGGATGATTACGGGGGCATTATTGATTTTTATCGCTCGCAGGAACGAAAAAAATGGACGGGCACCGGCGCAAACGTGCCGGATTACCCCACCCTGTCGGCGATTTGGTGGCCCAACATTGCCCGCGCCATCAGCGGCGAGTTGACACCGCAACAGGCAATGGACGCCATTGGCAAAGCGATGGACGATGCAATGGGCAAAATGCGTATGGCTAAATTTTCGCCAAAACTCAACGAACCGCGCGACCCGGAATATTGGTTGGCCCAACCCGGCTCACCCAAACCCGAACGACCTGAACAAAAACCTCAAACTATTGATTACGATGAACTTATCAAGCAGTGGAATCAGTAGCCAGCCAAATTTTCTACCCGGCGGCGGGCAGGAGTTGTAACCGATGCGAGATTTAAAAGTTGGTCAAAAAATTCTGTTAATGGTGGGTGTTATCTACGCTTTATTTGCGTTTGGGTTGGCGGCGGTTATCGGCACCACCAGCTTTAACAACCTGACCGCCGTAAAACAATCCGAATTGCAGCGCATGTCGCAAATTTTAGCCAGCCAGATTAACGACATGGAACACAACGGGGTAATTACCGCCAAAAGTTTTGAGGAAAGCGACCCCATTGCCGTTGAAATTAAACAGATTACCAACCTTGGCCCCTACTACGCCGATCCCGGCTCGTATTTTCCCGCCGATTTTATGGGGCCGGGCAACCTGATAGAAGACGCCGACAAGGTGTTTGTGTTTCAATCGCAGTTAAAGCTGATTCAGTTGTTGCAATCGGCGCAGCGTCTCAATGATCTGAGTTCGGTGAGCTTTTACATGCTGTCGCCGTTTAACGTGGTGCGCAATGCCGAACCGGCGCTATCGCTGCGGGTAGATCAAGACACCATCACCGTGATGCAATTTACCCACAAAGGCAACCTGAACGATTCGATCATCTACCAGGTGCCGGTTAACGAATTTACGCCGCCCGCGCCGGATTATTTTGATATTAGTTCGGCTTACTCTGCGCCGCCGGAGCAATTCTACGCTGAAAACAAGTTTAAACCGGTCAGTAAAGAATTAGAAGAGCAAAAGTTTCCGCTTAAGTGGCAAGAAACCAACACGCCGCATTCTGAAATAGTGCTCAAAAATGGCATCCCGATTATCCAAACCTGGTATCCGGTAAAAGTATCGCTACCCAACCCCGTTACCTGGGAACAGGCAACGGTGACGGTGGGTCTGGCGTTAATTGAACAACGGCTCGATGTTGCCGCCATTGGCCTGTTAAAAGGCCAATTGAAGCTCGATGTGGGGCTGGCGCGGGGCGACAAGTTGCTGATCAACAGTTTAACCAGCTCGTCCGCCAATATCGCCATTGAGCCGATTGCCCTGCAAAACAACCAAACCGCCAACCTGAACAATAGTAATTACTACTACGACCTGGAACCTATAAAATTTTCCGATGGCTCCACCGCCAATCTGGAAGCCGTGGTGTTTAGCCCCATTTCAGAACTGGAGCTACTCACCCAAACGGTGCGTACCCAAATTGCGTTTGTGTCGCTGGCAGCCATTGTATTTGCCGGGATAATTGTGTATTTGAGCATGCGCTATATGGTTAACCGCCCGTTGGGGGCGTTGATGAAAGGGGTGCAAGCCATTGCCGCCGGCGATTTAAACCGAACGGTGGCGGCGCAATCCCGCGATGAGTTGGGGCAATTGGCCATCGCCTTTAACGGGATGGCCGCCCAGTTGCGAGATTTGGTCGGTTCGCTGGAGCAGCGCGTAACCGCGCGTACCCATCGCCTGGAAATTGTGGCCTCCCTGGGTGAGCGGTTGAGCGCCATTTTGGATATTGATCAGCTTTTAACTGAGTTGGTAACGCGGGTAAAAGAAAGCTTTGATTACTACCACACCCACGTTTACCTGCTTGATAGCGAACAGGTTTACCTGGTAATGACCGCCGGTTACGGCGAGGCCGGCGCAATAATGAAGGCGCAGGGCCACCGGATTCGGCGGGATGCCCAAACCAGTCTGGTGGCGCGGGCCGCCCGCGCCCGCGAAATAGTGCGGGTTGATAACGTGCGCGAAGATAAAAACTGGCTGTCTAACCCGTTGCTGCCCAAAACTTATTCCGAAATGGCCGTGCCGATTATTTGGGAAGGGCAGGTGGTGGGCGTGCTCGATGTGCAATCCGATAAAATTGCAGGCCTGGACGAAGGCGACGCCAGCGTGTTGCGTTCTTTGGCCAACCAGGTGGCGGTAGCCTTGAACAACGCTCACCTGTTTAAACAAACGCAAACCGCCACCGCCGAGGCCGAGGCGCTCAACCGCCGCCTTACCCGCGAAGCATGGCAAAATATTGACCAGCGCGTGCAATCAACCGGCTACCTGTTTTCGCAAACCGGCGTTAAACCGGCGCCCGTCGAATGGCTGCCGACTATGGAACAGGCCGTTCAATACAAGCAATTAACCCAGGATTTTGTTGGCCTCAACGGCAATGGTGATAGCGAACCAACCGCGACTATGGCCGTCCCGCTGATGTTGCGGGGCGAGGTAATTGGGGTGGTTGGCGTAGAACGCTCTACCAACCGGCCATGGTCCGAAGATGAACTGACGGCGGTGCAATCCATCACCGAGCAGGTGTCGCTGGCGCTGGATGCGGCGCGGTTGGCGCGCGATACCGAACGCTCGGCCTGGCGCGACCGCGTGGTGAGCGAATCAACGGCGCAGGTGTGGTCATCGGCAGAAATTGAAGAGGTAATGCGGGCCGCCGTGGCCCAATTAGGCGACAAACTGCGGGCCTCGGAGGTTGTCATCCGCTTGGGCACCGCCGCCGAACTGGCGCAGGAATAAATTTTCTCCCGGCCCCACAAGCCGGGTTGCGGTAAATAAACTCTTGGAGAAGCTATATGTTTGGCAAAAAAATATATCAGGCGATGGGCATCATTTTATTAATGGCAACTATTGGGCTAACGGCGTGCGCAACGGCCACAACTACGCCGGAAACCAGCCCGGTTTCGGTGCGGCTCAAATGGCTGCATCAAACTCAATTTGCCGGTATGTATGTGGCCGACAAAGAAGGCTACTATGCCGAGAAAAACCTGAAAGTTCAACTGGACCCGGTGGATATGAACACGGATGTAACCTACAAAAACGTGTTGGCCGGCGACAATAATTTTGGCCTTGGCGCGCCCGAAGAATTGATTATCGCCCGGAGCGAGGGCAAACCGCTGCGGGCCGTCGCCGTGATTTTTCGGGCTAACCCGTTTGTTTACCTGGCCTCCGGCGAATCCGGCATAAAAACTCCCCGCGATTTTGTGGGCAAAACGGTGGTGGTTTCGCCCGGGCAGGGCACTATTTTGTACACGGCCATGATGGCCAATTTGGGCGTTGACCGCAAAAAAATTAAAGAAATCCCGTCGCAATCATTTGCGGATATTAAGGATTGCTGGAAAGTTGCAGCGGCCTGCCCGGATTACGTTACCAACGCGCTGGTTAAAGCTCAACGAGAGGGGCTGGATTTTGTGGCGTTGTGGCCCAGCGATTATGGCGTGCCCTTTTACGGCGACGTGATTTTTACAACGGATGACTTTATCGCCAAGAATCCGGAGGTGGTGCAGCGGTTTGTGAGCGCCACAATCCAGGGCTGGCAAAAAGCCCTGGAAAATCCCGACCTGGGCACCAAAGACACGCTGCTTTTTGACCCCAAACTCAATTACGATGTGCAGTTGGACGGGCTAAAGGCTTCTACGCCATTGATTGATACGGGGGGGAATGCGCGCATCGGCTTAATGCAGCCCGCAGACTGGCAGCAAATGTACGATATTCTCAAAGAACAGGGATTTATTAAAAACCCGATTGATGTATCAACCGTATATACTACCGAGTTTGTGGACAAAGCGCAGTAACCAAGCCGGTATGGCAGTCAATGAGACGGCGCGCTCTCGGACTGGAGATAGTTATGAGTCAAAGTGAAAAGAACAGCATCCCATCATCTTTTGAAGATACCCCCCACCCCGATAACCAACACCGAATAGCCAGCATGCGGGAACTGGCGCTTGTTTTTGCGGGGTTGATGTCCGTAGCGGGGATGGGCCTGGTGTTGATGTTTGGTCAAACCGAAACCTGGCATAGTTTTGGGTTGGCCGGCTTGCTTTGGGCTACCTCGGCCATATTTTTGGTGGTGCGTTGGCTGGGTAAAGCGCAGCCAGAACGGGCCGCTTATGTGATGATAGGCTGTTACATAGTTTTGTTTCCGCTGTGCGAGTTATTGTGGAGCGGCGCTACCCCGGTGTTTATAGTAATGGTGATTTTTGTCAATAGTGTGATTGCCTTGGTGTGCTTGCCCCGCAACCGAATGATTTTGGGCGTGGCCGCCGGCTTGCTGAGCGCCGGGCTAACCCTGTTGGCCAGTAACGTAGAGTTATTCCCCCGGTCCGATAACGGCACGATTAATTTTTGGGGCGGCACCACTTTTGAGATAGTGGCGGGGATACTGCTGATACTTTTGTGGTTAACTATCCGGGGGTTGCAGGTTGGCACCATCCGCACGCGGCTGCTGATTGCTTTTGTCACAATTGTGGTGTTAACCGGCTTTGTTATTGCCTCAACTTCGGTTGTTTTCAGTTTTCAAAACGGGCAGCGGCAAGTTATTGCCCAACTAGAGTCGGTGGCTACGCTGAAAACAGCGCAGGTTAATAGCTGGCTGCAAAGCCTGCAACTCGATTTGCAGGTTGAGTTGGCCCGGGATACCGGCATCGGTCGCATTCCGGTGGTGTTGGGTCAGCCCGGCACGTTAACTTTTCAAAATGCGTATGATGGCCTGTTGGCGCAATTTCAACAATTGCTCGAATTGAGAGAAACGTTTGAAGAACTGTACCTGCTCGACCTTAACGGGCAGGTGGTGCTCTCAACGGATACCGTGCAGGTGGGAAAAATTTATAAAAACCAGCCCTTTTTTCAGGAAGGGTTGAAGCAGCCCTACATTCAGCCGCCAACTTATCTGGTTTCGTTGCGCCAGAATGCGGTAATATTTACCCGGCCCGTGGTTGACCAAAAAGGGCAGGTGTTGGGCGTGTTCGCCGGGCGGGCCAGCCTGGAAAAACTGGGCGCTATTATGCGCGACCGCGCCGGTTTGGGCGAAACCGGTGAAACTTACCTGGTAGCCTCCAACCAGGCGTTACTAACCGGCTCGCACTTTCCCGGATACGCTCCCGGCCAAACCTACGTGCGGAGCGTGGGCGCTACCCAGGCCTTAAAAGACCAGGCCGATGGCCACGGACTGTACGAAGATTATCGTGGGGTGGCGGTGGTGGGCGTGTACCGCTGGCTGCCGGAGCTGGGTGTGGCGCTGTTGGCCGAGCAGGATCAAACCGAGGCGTTCCAATCAACCTACACCACACTGGCAATTAACGCCGGGGTGTCGGTAGGAGCGGTGGTGTTTGCCATTATCATTGGGTTGTTGGTAACGCGCAGTATCGCCTCGCCCCTGCAAAACCTGGCCAACACGGTGCGGCAAATTGCCTCCGGCGATTTGAAATTGACCATCCCCGTAAACCGCCGGGATGAAATTGGCGACTTGGCGCGGGCTTTTTACAGCATGACGGTTCAATTGCGCGATTTGATTGCCACTCTGGAGGATCGGGTGCGCGCCCGTACCCATGCGCTTGAAATCCAGGCGGATGTTAGCCGCCAGATTAGCGGTTTTCTCAACATTGACGAGTTGCTGCGATTTGTGGTGAGCCAGGTGCAAACGCAGTTTGGGTACTACCACGTTCATATTTATTTAGTTGACGAGCGAACCCAGGAATTGCTAATTGAAGCCGCCAATAGCGCCGACCATCAACACCCGTTGATGGTTGGGCAGGGCATTGTGGGCGCGGTGGTTCGCAATAACCAGTTATTTGTGAGTAACAACGTAGATAACACGCCCAACTTTGTCCGCGACCCGCTGTTGCCCAACACACAATCAGAACTGGCGGTGCCGCTGCGTAAAGGCAACCAGGTTTTGGGGGTGCTGGATATTCAAAGCGAGCAGACCGATCGGTTCACCTCGGACGACATCAACCTGATGCAATCGCTGGCCGACCAGATTGCCATCGCGTTAGACAACGCCCGCCTGGTTTCGGAAACGCAGCGGGCGCTGCACGAAGTTGAGCGCCTCAACCGCCAGCTAACGCGGGAGCAGTGGGAAGAATTTAAAGACACCATTGAAACCGCCGGCTATTACTATAAAAACGGGCAAACCATCCCCGTAGAACGTGAAGCCGACACCTGGTTAGCGCCCATGAAATACGCCGCCAAAACCCGGCAATTGGTCAAGCAAACCCAGGCCGGCAACGGCGAAGGCAACCAATCCGAGTTGGCCATTCCGTTGATTTTGCGCGATGAGGTGATTGGTGTGCTGGGCGTAAAACGCGATAACGTGCCGGTGTGGGCCGAAGAAGAGGTGGCGGCGGTCGAAGCCGTGGCCGATCAGGTGGCCCGCGCGCTGGAAAACGCGCGGCTATCCAAAGAGCAGGAAAAAACCATTGAGCAGCTCAAAGAGGTTGACCGCCTTAAATCCGAGTTTCTCACCAGCATGAGCCACGAGTTGCGCACCCCGCTCAACTCCATCATTGGTTTTGCCGACGTAATGCTGCAAGGCATTGACGGCGACCTGCCCGACCTGGCCATGAACGACATCAAGCTGATTTACAACAGCGGCCAACACTTGCTGGCGCTCATCAACGACGTGCTGGACCTGTCCAAGATTGAAGCCGAGCGGATGGAGCTAATCCTTGAAGAAGTGAACCTGGCCGAAACCATGCGCGATGTGCTGTCGGCTTCAAGTTCGCTGGTTAAGGATAAGTCCATAGAAATTAAGACCGACACGGTGGATGGCTTGCCGCCGGTGTGGGCCGATAAGTTACGCCTTAACCAGATTTTGCTCAACCTGGTGAGCAACGCCGCCAAGTTTACTCACGCCGGTTCAATTACCATTAAAGCCCGCGTATCCGAAACCGAGCCGGATAAAATGCGCGTTTCGGTGATTGATACCGGCATCGGGATTCCGCTGGATAAGCAGGAAACCATTTTTGACCGCTTCCGCCAGGCCGATAGCTCAACCACCCGTAAATATGGCGGCACCGGGCTGGGGTTGGCCATTTGTAAAAAACTGGTAGAACTGCACGGCGGGCAGGTCGGCGTCATTAGCCATGTTGATGAAGGGTCAGAATTTTACTTTACCATCCCGCTGGTGCCCGGCACGGTAGCGGCATAAAAATATTTAACCAACGAGATAAATTCAATGCAATACCTGCATCCTTCTTATCTTACTACGGTAATGTGTTTGGAATGCCAACACCAAATTGATTATGTTCCCGGCCTTGATACTTGCCCGGTTTGCGGCGGCTCCTGGCTTGATGCCCGGTACGATTACGCCGCCGTGGCTCAAATTTGGCAAAATGGGCTGGCCGGGCGGGTTAGTTCGCTGTGGCGCTACACCGAACTATTGCCCGTGGGCGGTTACACCGAAATTGTGTCAATGGGCGAGGGTTTTTCGCCGCTGGTGCGGGCCAATAAATTGCAGCAACAGCTTGGGCATCCCGCAATTTTTATTAAAGATGAACGCCAATCGCCCACCAGTTCTTTTAAAGACCGGCAGGCGGCCCTGGCCGTAACCAGCATGAAGCAGGCCGGCATTACCGAATGCGTGCTGGCTTCCACCGGCAACGCGGCGGCGGCCTACTCGGCCTATTGCGCCCGCGCCGGCATCAAGCTGTGGGTGTTTTTAACCAGCCTGGTGCCCGCGGCCAAAATGCGCGAGGCGGCGCTGTACGGCTCGGAAGTGATCAAAGTGACCGGCACTTATGACCAGGCCAAAAAAGTAGCCGATGACTTTGCGGTTCGGCGCAATATTTATTTGGATAAAGGGGCTAAGTCCATCCCCGGCAAAGAAAGCATGAAAACTGTGGCGTTTGAAATTGCCGAGGAGTTGGCTCAGGAATTATACGGCCAAAATGGCCCCGTAAAATGGCAAGCGCCCGATTGGTACATTCAGGCCGTGAGCGGCGGAATTGGCCCGTTGGGTGTGCTCAAGGGTTTTGAAGAACTGCTACAAATGGGGTTAATTGACCGGGTACCCAAAATTGGCGTGGTGCAGGTGAGCGGTTGCGCCCCAATGGTGCAGGCTTTTCAGGCTAACCAGCCCAAAGCCAAACCAGTGGTGCCCGAAACCCGCATCACCATTCTGTCAACCGGCGCGCCGGGCCTCAGTTACGAACTGCTCTACCAGGCCAACCAAAAATACGGTGGCTACATGCTCAGCGTTACCGACGACGAAGCCTTTACCGCCATGCGCCATCTGGCCAAAACCGAAGGCTATTCCGTAGAACCGGCCACCGCCGTGGCCTTTGCCGGGCTGGACAAGCTGATTAATCAGGGTATCATCAAACCCACCGAAACGGTGGTGGTTAACTGCTCCGGCCACACCTTTCCGGTTGAAAAGCACATCATGGACGAAGAAAATGTGCTCAACGTCCGGCTGTCGCAGGCGGCGGCCCCCGGCGCGCCGCTCGACGGGCTGGGGTCGGCTCTGGAACAACTCGATGAGCAAGTTACCACCATTGTGGTGATTGACGATAATCCGCTGGACAGCCGGCTCATCCGGCGGTTGTTGCAGGCCCGCAAACCGTACCGCGTGTTCGAGGCCAACAGCGCCGTTGAAGGGCTGGCCCTGGTGCGCGAGCGGCTGCCCGATTTGGTGGTGAGCGACCTGGCCATGCCCGAAATGGATGGGTTTGCCCTGCTTGAAGAATTGAAAAAAGACCCCAAAACTGCTAATATTCCGGTGATTGTGGTTTCGGCTAAAGATTTAACGCCCGAAGACGAGCAAAAACTGGCCGGGCAAACCTCGTCAATCTGGCTGAAAGGCGCTTTTTCGCCCAAAGCCCTGGTTGAGCACGTGGTAGATACGCTGTCTTCAGCGGATCTAGCCGGCAGCGAACCGGCTCCTTCGCCGATTGTGCAAACCGTAAAAAATGCGGTTGCCGCCGCCAAAACCATCGTGCTGGTAGAAGACAACCCGGTTGATGCCCGGTTACTCAGCCGAATTTTGCAAACCAACCTGCCGGTTAACATTAAGCACGTCGGCGCCGGCGTTGATGCCGTGCCCGTTATCCGGGCTGAGCGTCCCGGCGTTATTATTTTGGATTTGATGATCCCCGATAAAAACGGGTTTCAAATTTTAGAAGAACTCAGAAAAGATTCCACGCTCGATGCCATTCCGGTAATTGTAGTAACCGCCAAAGACCTGTCGGCAGAAGAAGAAACGCTGCTGCAATCCAACGGCGTGTTTTCTCTGTGGCGAAAAGGCCAAATTGACCGCAGCCGGCTGGTGGCACAAATAGAATCTCAGCTTGAAAAGCCTAATAAACAGCAGGAGGACCAAAACTAAAATGCTGATTCTGTATGTAGAAGACAATTTTGAAAACAAACTGTTTGTTCGTCGCGTCATTGAGTCGATGGGCCACGAAATGATGGAAGCCGAAACCGGCCCGGACAGCCTGTTATTGGCTGCCGAACGAAAACCCGACCTGATTTTGATGGACGTGAACATTCCGGGGATGGACGGCCTGGAAACCACTGCCCGTTTCAAGCAGGATCCGGGGCTGTCAGACATTCCGGTAATTGCGCTAACGGCCAACGCCATGAAGGGCGATAAAGAGCGTTGTTTGGCGGCGGGCTGCGACGGCTACATGCAAAAACCCGTGGGCGTGTCTGATCTGCGCCGCGAAATCCAGCATTATGCGGCCAAACTCGCCGAATGAAATAATGGTTAGTTGGCCCGCTTAACCGAACTCAATATTCTGCTGTTTAAAAATTAAAGCATAGCCACGGTAATACCGTGGCTATTTATTTAACCCAAGTTGCCACCTTTAGGCCAAAAACTCTATTTAAACCGCAAAGACACAAAGAACACAAAGAATTTTATAAAAACCTTGGCAAACTTTGCATCTTTGCGGTGAAATCCGTTATAGGCAGTAACTTGAGTTATTTATTTTTATTCGTGCCATTCGCGTTAAAAATTGTCCGGTAGCCAGAATCCCGATAATTGTTGCGGCCAAAATTTTAATCTAAAGTGGCAACAAATTTTGTTTATGGTATAATGAAGAAAGTTAACATAATACCCAAAATAGCAATTTGCCGCCATTAAATATGGCTGAATCATCAAATGATTTAACATAATCTTTGGTGACGGCAAATAGGATTTGTGGTATAATAAAACAAAATTTTAACAATTTGTCACCTGTTTGTTTTTCTCCCTAAAAGATAGCGCCGCAAGCCGGGAGGAGTGGGGAGATGTTTCTTCCCAATGATTTTGTTGTTGCCTCCGGTTCTGCCGGACTCCTGTACAACCAAACCGCCGGTGTGCCATCGAAAAAATACTTGCGGAGGTAATGGTTTATGACAAAACGAAGCCGGGCCAGCCTGAAAGATAAACCCCCCGAAACCCTGGGATTTACCCCCAAAAAGGGTAAAGGGATTGATTTGCTATTTGGTGGCCCTCTTGAAACAGAATCCGGTGCGGCAAGTGGCACGGCTGACGCCCCCGCCGCCGGCGCCCCGGTTGAAGTAGCCGTCGCTCCGGCTGGCGCGGCCAATTACGGCGACCGGGCGGTGGATGAGTTGGGGTTGCCGGTGGCGCTCGAAGTTCCCCCCGACGACTTGGTTTTGGCTTCACCCCCGGCGGATACGGCGGCAGACGACGCCGGCGCTACCGGAGCCGAGGTTGTAAACCTGGCGACTTCGCCGTTTGCCATGCCGCAACATTTTGATGTATCGAGCGCGGCTGATGCCACCGATTTAACGGGCATCTTGGATGATGATAATTCACCTAAAGTGGAGGAAGAGAACTTGGCTAACTCAGCAAACGATTTGTCTGGTACCGTAGAAGATACAACGCTGGCAGCGCCGGTGGATACCGGCGTGGGCGGCGTTGACAACGCAACTGATCTGTCTGGGTTGGTAGTAGAAGACACGTCGGGGGCTGCCGCCACTGCACCGGCCCCGGTTTCACCCCCAACTACCGCCAACGATCTCTCCGGGTTAACGGCGGCAGACGAGGGCTTATCCGGCTCCGGGGTTGATACGGGCGCGGCGACTGTTCTGCCGGCGGCGGCTCCTCCGCCTACCACCGCCGCCCCCATCAACGTGGCCCCGGCTCCGGTTTACGTTCCTCCGGTTGCTACTCAACCGGCAACCCTGCCGTCGGTAGACGCAACGCCCTACACGGCCCCGGCGGTTAATATTCCGCCGCCCAGCACCGCAACCGGCGCGCCCAGTTTGTCGCCACCTCGCATAGCCGCCATCGGTTCGGTGAGCGGCATTGTCACCGATAGAACGGCGGTGTCGGCCCAGGATATTCTGCCGGAAGATGTAATGGTTAAATCGGGTGATGCCATTATTGCCGTAGAAAAACGGGATAAACTGGCTAAAGACCCGGTTCAGGTTGAAAAAATTGTAAAATACATTGGCCCGGAACGCCGCCAGAAGCTGGACGACGAAATTGAGCAGTTATTCCAAACCGTGTCCAATGAATTGAGCGACAACAAGGACGACGCCGCCTTTGCCCTGAAAACGTTGCAAGAAGCCCAGGAAATCGTCATTGAAGACATCAGTGATTACGATGACGCCGTGTACCGGGTGGCGGTGGTTAGAACCATGCTGGTGCGTAAACAACACCTGCGCAAGTGGTCGTACACCTGGGGCATGCTGGTGTTTGGGTATGCCATCTTCTGGCTGGCGGCGTTTGTGTATGGCCTGCTCTATGTTGATTTACCGGTTACGGTGGGCATGGCTCCCGGCGCGGCGGCTCTGCGCTCGGCCTGGATTACCTCATTGTGGGGCGGTATTGGCGGGGTTATGGCCATTTTGTACAGCCTGTCGTGGCGGGTGGCCTTTAAGCAAGAGTTTGACCGGCAATATATTATGAAGTACCTGGTGCAGCCGATTATGGGCTTTATGTTGGGGTCGGTTATCTTCTTTATCACCAGCGCCGGTTTTTTGCTGTTTAACCCCAGCGCCAATACTTCAACCGGCGAAATGGTGGTGGGCGGCTCGCAGATGGTGGCTATTCAGATTATTTTAGGCTTTATTGCCGGCTTCCGGCAGCGCGTGGTGTACCTGCTCATTGATAAAATTGTGCAGAAAATCGCGCCCGAAGAAGAAGACACCAAAGGGCCATCCAGCGTTGTGCCGGTTGACGATTACGCCAAAATTACGGCATCACGTTCATCAGGCGAATAAATCATTCAATTGCGGAGGAATTTATCAATGGCAGAATCTAACCTAAAAGAAGGCCAGGCTTATTTATTAGATGGTAACGTGTTGGTTGAAGCCACGTATAACGATAACACGGGCATGTGGCAACTCCACGAGCCGGAAGACCGGTCTAGCTGGCTGGTGTTACCCAACGGCAAACTGCAAGGGCTAAAATATGATAGCGCCCGGAATGTGTTTTTGCTTGAGCCGGAACCCGACCTATGGAACACCGGCGACCTGTCCGAAGCCGAAGAAAACACTCCCAAACTGCCCCGGCTGTTGCGCCGCGCCGAACGCGCCGCCGATGTTGACCACACCGGCCAATTAACGTTGATCCGCGTGAGTACCGGCTGGAAAGTAATGTTTGGCAACCCCGATTTTGAAAGCGGCGATGCCCACAAAGAAGTGCAAATACTCAAAACCTACAAAACCCTGTACGAAGCCTTGAGCGCACTTTTGGAAGCTTAAGCCGGTAAAACCAAACCAAAATAAAAACGTGAAACGCTCCGGTAATGGGTTGCGTTTCACGTTTGTTTTAGGGAGAGATAAATGACCCACTACATTGAAACCAAAACCCAGGATGGCGCGCTCATTCGGATTGAGGTAGAAGATACCTCCAAGCCATCGCCCGGCTTTCCCCGGGCAGCAACCTCGCCCACCAATGTTTCGGGCGAGTCCACCGAAAATGCGCTAAATGACGCCCTGCAACTGGTGTACGGGGTGGCAGACGGGATTGTTAACACCCTGCAAAAATTGGCCGCCCCGCCAACTTCGGCGGGCATTGAGTTTTCGGTAAAAATTAATGGCGAAGTAGGGGCGATGGTGGCCAAAAGCCGGGACGCCGGGCAGTTTAAAGTGGCGTTATCGTGGAAAAAATCAGAACCGGAGCCGGCCAAAGAATAGGCCCGGTTACGGCATCAATTTTAACCCCAAAAGAACGGTTACGCGCCGTTCTTTTTATTTGGCTCAATCTGAGTAATGGCCCAGGCCGCGTGTTCGCTAATCAGCGGGTCGGGGTCTTGCCGGGCCTGTTCCAGCGCCGGTAGCGCCGCCGGGTGGCCCCAGTTGCCCAGCGCCACCGCCACGTTGCGCAGCAGTCCCCGGCGTTTGGCGCGCTGAATTGGCGTGCCGGCAAAACGGGCTTTAAAGGCGGCTTCGGTGAGTTGCAGCAGTTCAAGCAGGTTGGGTGTCACAAAATCGGGATCGTAATGCCAAAAAGTTGCCCGGCGGTCCGGCCTAAGGGCGTACCGGCGCACCCACGGGCAAACTTCCTGGCACTCATCGCAGCCAAAAATCCAGTTTTTTAACAGCGGGCGCAACTCGGCGGGGATGCTGCCTTTGTGCTCAATGGTGAGGTACGAAATACACCGGTTGCTGTCTAAGTTATACGCCGCCGGAAATGCGCCGGTGGGGCAGCCGGTCAGGCAGCGGGCGCAGTGGCCGCAGGTGGCCAGCCGTGGCGTTGGGCCGGAGTTATTCTGCCGGCAAGTTGCGCCCTCATTTAAGGCCGGCTCATCGTAATCCAGGTCAATATCAACCAGTATTTCGCCCAAAAACAAAAACGACCCCAGCGCGGGGTTGATGAGCAGGGTGTTTTTGCCCACAAACCCCAGCCCGGCCCGGGCGGCAAAATCCCGTTCCAGCACCGGGCCGGTATCCACATAAGCCCGCCGGTTGAGCGAGCGCCCGGCCTCCGCCTCAATGAACCGGCCCAGTTCTTGCAGGCGCGGCAGCATTACCTCGTGGTAATCCAGGCCCCAGGCGTAGCGGGCAATGCGGCCCCGCGCCGGGTCAAGCCACAATTCGGCGGGCGGGTTGAGCGTAAAATAGCTCAACCCCACCACCACTACCGATTGCACCCCGTCCACCACCAGGCGCGGGTTTTGCCGGCGCTCCGGCTCGCGGGCCAGCCATTGCATGCCGGCGTGGTAGTTGCGCTCAAGCCAGCGCTGGTAGGCTTCGGCGTGCGGGGCGCGGCTGGCCGGAGCCACGCCAATCAGGTCAAACCCCAGTTCGATGGCTTTTGTTTTCAGGCGTTCGGTCAGGTTCATCGGATTAAACCCCATAAAAAAGCCCTTCGGGGACAGGCCGGGCGAAGGGCTTTTTAATTTAAACTGCCATATTATACGCTGTCGGGATCGCTGCCAATGAACGAGGTCACTTGTTCGTCGCCCTCGCTCTCTACTTCCCAGGTTTCGCCGGAGTGGTACAGTTTTCTCAAATCGCCATGTCCTCTTTTGGCAATGGTTTGTTCAACCTGAGTCATCAGTTCTGCTTCGTATACCGGTTTTTGCACGGCCCGGAAAACGCCAATCGGCTCCGGGCAACTGGGCTGGCGCATCCGGCTGAGCAGGTAAGCCAGGGTGGGCGAGGCGGCGGCTTCCTGGTGAACCAGCAGCTCGGCTTTGTTAACCTCGGCCAGCGAAACCACTTCGGGCGACAGGCCGTTCAGGCGGATGCCTTTGTCCTGGTTTTTGCCGAAAATCAGCGGTTGGCCGTCTTCCAGTTCTACAAGATACTCGGATTTTTCGTGCGGATCGGAGGCGTAGGCAAACGCGCCATCGTTAAAAATAACGCAGTTCTGGTAAATTTCAACAAACGAGGTACCCCGGTGGGCGGCGGCGCGGTGCAGCGTTTCGGCCATGTGCTTAACGTTGGTATCAATGGTGCGGGCCACAAAGGTGGCTTCGGCCCCAATGGCCAGCGATAGCGGGTTGAGCGGCTGGTCTATGGACCCCAGCGGCGATGATTTGGTCACTTTGCCCTGTTCCGAGGTGGGCGAGTATTGGCCTTTGGTCAGGCCGTAAATGCGGTTGTTAAACAAAATAATGTTGATGTCTACGTTGCGGCGCAGTACGTGCAGCAAATGGTTGCCGCCAATGGATAGCCCGTCGCCGTCGCCGGTGATGACCCACACGCTCAGGTCGGGGTTGGCAATTTTCAGGCCGGTGGCCAGTGTGGGCGCGCGGCCATGAATGGAGTGAATGCCGTAGGTGTTCATATAATAGGGAAAGCGGCTGGAACAGCCAATCCCGGAAATGAACACAATTTTTTCTTTGGGGATGCCCAGTTCTGGCAATACTTTTTGCATTTGGGCCAAAATAGCGTAATCGCCGCAGCCGGGACACCAGCGTACCGTTTGGTCCGATGCAAAATCTTTGCGGGTTAGTTGGATAACTTCGCTCATGGTTTCTCTCCGTTTTTACAGCAGCGATTCGATTTTGTCTGCAATTTCATTGATGGTGAAGGGCCGCCCCTGCACTTTGGGGAACGAGATAAAGTTGTGCGTGCCGTAGGTGCCCCGGAGCAAAATGATGAGTTGCCCCATGTTCATTTCCGGCACCAAAATCCGGTCAAAGCGGCTGAGAATATCGCCCAGGTTGCGGGGGAAGGGGTTGAGGTAGCGCACGTGCGCGTGCGACACGGTTTTGCCCTGTTTTTGCAGCCGCAACACCGCCGACCGCACCGCGCCAAAGGTGCTGCCCCAACTCACCACCAGCAAATCGCCTTCAGCCGGCCCGCGCACAATCTGCTCCGGGATAATTTCGGTGAGCCGGCGCACCTTTTCGGCGCGTTCGTTGATCATGCGCTGGTTTTCGATGGGCACGTAAGAAACGTTGCCTGTTTCTGGCTGTTTGGCCAAACCGCCCAGGCGGTGTTCAAGGCCGGGCGTGCCCGGAATGGCCCAGGGCCGGCCCATTGTTTCGGGGTTGCGCAGGTAGGGCAAAAACTTTTCGTTGCCGTTAAAGGCAGTGGGGTGCTCAACCGCAATCGGGGCAATGTCATCGGGGTTGGGGATGAGCCACGGCTCGGCGCTGTTGCCCAGGTAGCCATCGCTTAAAATAAAAACCGGGGTGGTGGCGCGCACCGCCAGCCGAAAGGCTTCGATGGCCATATCAAAACAATTGCTGGGCGTAGAGGGTGCCACAATGGGGATGGGGCTTTCGCCGTTGCGCCCGTACATGGCTTGCAGCAAATCCGATTGTTCGGTTTTGGTGGGCAGGCCGGTGCTGGGGCCGCCGCGCTGCACGTTAACAATTACCATGGGCAGTTCCAGCATAATGGCCAGGTTGATGGCTTCGCTTTTAAGGGCCACACCGGGGCCGCTGGTGCCGGTTACGGCAAACGCGCCGCCAAAGGCCGCGCCAATGGTTGACCCCATTGCGGCGATTTCGTCTTCGGCCTGAAAGGTGCGCACATCAAAATGCTTCAGCGAAGCCAGCGTGTGCAAAATATCGCTGGCCGGGGTAATGGGGTACGAGCCGTAATACAGCGGTTTGTTGGCTTTTTGGGCCGCCGTTACCAGCCCGATGGCAATGGCTTCGTTGCCGGTAATTTTGCGGTAGGTGCCTGTTCTCAGGTGGGCCGGTTTGATTCTAAACCGGGTTTGAAAGGCTTCGGTGTTGTGGCCCACGCTGTAGCCGGCTTGCAGCGCGGTTTTGTTGGCCTCTTTCTGGATGGGGTTTTTGGTAAATTTTTTCTCAATAAAATCCATTGAGGTATCGAGCGGGCGGTCGTAAATCCAGAAGGTTAGCCCCAGCGCAAAAAAATTTTTACACCGGTCAATATCTTTGGTGGTTAGCCCTTCGATGTGTTCCAGGGCGTGGCGGTTGAGCGTGGTGATGGGCAGTTTGTGAACTTCGTAATCGCGCAGGCTGTTGTTTTCCAGCGGGTTGTCATCGTAGCCGGCTTTTTTTAAGTTGGCGTGGTTAAAGGCATCGGTGTTGGCAATAATGGTGCCGCCCTTCATCAAATCCGGCAGGTTGGCTTTGAGCGCGGCGGGGTTCATGGCCACCAACAC
Source organism: uncultured Caldilineaceae bacterium (assembly GCA_964517605.1). GTDB lineage: Bacteria > Chloroflexota > Anaerolineae > 4572-78 > J111 > J095. The sequence goes on from CAZFCE010000018.1 coordinate 112,693, forward strand.
CTGGGGCGCGTCGCCGGGGGTTAAAACATCTTCGCTGGAAAAGTTTACCTGAAAGCCGCTCACCCCGGCCAGCGTGCCTGCCGGCGCTCTGATTTCGGCAGGAAAATCCGGCAGAGTGCTGATATCGTTACCAAATACGGCCGCCGTATCGCTAAACTGCGTGCCGGTGAGTTGCATTCCATCGCCAGAGTCGCCTGCAAACCGAATTGTAATAGAGTCAACATCTTCAAATATAGCGTCTTTTTGTTTTGTCATAGCAACCTCTCTATTTAACTCACAGAAAAAGTTTTATTGAAATGTAACTATTTGGATAACGGCCTCACCCCGGCCGGCTGAGGGCGGAGCTAAAGCAAAAACAACGGATTTGTTAGTGGTTATGGCCAAACTATTCACCGGGGAGTTGATTTTTGGGTATTCCTTGCCGGTTGCAATCACAACCGGCAGGAGTAACGGGCGTTACTGATATTCTAACTGGAATTTTTATAAAATAAAATTGAGAAATATTTTTTGGGGGTGGTGGTTTGGTGCCAGGTTATTGGGTTTATGCTATAATACAGCGCGGCAGGGTGATTGTGCGCAACCCGGCACAATGGGGTGTCCAGCTACGTACTGCACTTTGTCCAATTGTTCAAAGGGGGATGCTCTATTCAGAGCATCCCCCTTTTTTGTTGGTTTGGGGGCCGGAAATCGGATTACAGTTGGCTCAAGTCGGTGGTGCCACGGTTAAGCCAGCGCTGCAACCGCCGGCAGCCGGCCTGAATGTGTTGCAGCACCGCCGCCTGTTCGGTGGCGTCGGGCGCGGCAGCCGCCCACAACGGCTCCAGCACCTGGGCCACCGGCGTATCCTGCGCCAGCAGGTTGCGGTCAAGCCCGGTCAGCGCCGCCGCCGCGCCCACCGCAAACCGCTCCGGGGGGATGCCCTGCGCCAGCGCCACCCGGATTACGCCCACCAGCCGGTCGTTCCAGCCGAGTTTGCGCTCCGGGTCGCGCCCCACCCGTTCCACGCTGTCGCGCAAAAGCGGGTTGGTCATGCGGGCCAGCAGGTCATCGGCGTACCACTGGTAGCCCTCCGGCGTAAACAGCGCGTCCAGCCCGGCGTATTTTTTAACCAGCGCCCGGCCCGATTCTTCAATAAAGGCATCGCGTAAAAAGTTTATTGCGCCGGGGATTTGCCGCAGGTCGGCAATGTGCTGCACGCCGCACACCGCGCCCATATAGGCAGCCAGCGCGTGAGTGGCGTTGTGTCCGTAGAGTTTGGCCTCTTCAAAGGGCAGCAGGTCGGCTTTTTCCTCAAACACGGTCAAGCCGCGCTGAAAATCATCGGCATCAAACTGAATTTTTGTAATTAAAATCCGGTTGAATTCCTCAACCAAAAAGGCGCGGGCGCTGCCGGGCGTAACGGGCGTTAGTTGCAGCGCCTCTATTTCGGCGGGATCGGTTTTGATGCCGCTCATTTTGCCCACCACCGTGTTTAAAAACTGCACTTTGGCGCGAACGGCGGCATGTTCGGCGGCGGGAATTTGGGCCATTACGCGCTCTTCTAAAATTTCGGCGGCATGATTGTTGTTTTCGGCGGTGTAGATTACGGCGACAGGCCCGTTAGTGGCGGCTTTGCGTTGCAGCCCGGCGGCAATCACCCGGTGCAGGCTGCCCGGCCCCTCGGTGGCGTAATAATTTACGCTGGGAATGGCCGTGCCAATTTCATGGGCCTGGGCCACGGCCTCAATAAGCCGCTGCCGGTCCGCTTCGATGGCCGGGTTTTCAATTTCAATTGGGCCAACGTGGGCCGTTTCAATGTGGCTGGGGTGGGCAATGTTCACCGCAAATTGATAGCCGGCCTGCCGGATTGAACTGACCACATCGGGTATCACTTCGGCTACCACCAGCCGGGCAAAGGCCCCGCTCTGGTAGCTTTCGTATAGAAACAAGCCGGATTGAATGGCTCCAAAGCCAAATCCAACAAAGGTGCGCGTGCCGGTGAGTGACATTTTTCTTTACTCCAAAATGGGTTTTAGGCAAGATTTTTTATGTGATTGGCCAATTGTTGAGCAATGGCGGTGCGGGCGTGTTGGTGTTTGGCTCGTTCCAGTTCGATGTTGGTTTTTATTGGCTCAAGAATGGCCGGGTTGGCAATAATTTGCTCCAGTAAAAAGACAATCCGTTTGGGTTTGGGTTCAAAAAAGCCAATACCCGAAGAAATAATGTGGTTTCTGTTGCCGCTTTCCTGGCCTTTAATGTAATGCGTGGCCAAAAACGGCTTGCCCGCCGCCACCGCTTCGAGCACCGCGTTGGGGCCGGCTTTGGCGGCAATAAGCTGGCTGGCGTGGAACAGCGCCGCCAGTTGGCTGGCATCGCTGATGTAACCGTAAATTTTGGGGATAAAATTGGCCGGAAACTTGAGCGCCTCAAGCTGCTTTTTTAGTTGGGCATTTCGCCCGGTCACAATCAAAGCCTGAACAGGCCGGTCGGTTTTTTTGCTGAGGCGGGTGATAATGTCCATGGTTCGCTCCGCGCCGTCGCCCGAAGCGCCAAACAGAATGGTAAAATAGTTGGGGTTAATGCCCAAACTGGTTTGGTGCGCGGCCATATCGGCGGGGCGCTGGTAAAATTCGGCCCGGATGGGGTGACCGGTTAACGCAATTTTGGCCGGCTCCAGGTGATTCCGTAGCGCCATTTGTAACGTTCGCACCGTTGGCACAAAGGTGAGGTCGGCTTTGCGCGAGAAACAAAGCTGGTGGGGCGTAAAGGGGTCCGGAATAAACACGTAAAACGGAATTCTCTGGCCGGTTTCTTGTTCGATGGCGCGTAAAACCGGCGGAATTTCCTGAATGCCAAACTGGGTGTTGCTCAAAACGGCATCCGGCTGGTGCTGGCGAATCACATCTTTAAAATAGTTTTTCTGAAACAACAGGTTAAGCTGAGAGCTGAACTGGCTGCCGTAACGGTTATCGGTGAGTTTGTAAAAAAGGTGGTAAACATCCACAAATTGGGGCCGCTGGGCAATGGCATACAAATCTTCAATCTGTTTGGGGAGCAAATCGGCGGTGTCAACTTCTACCGGCGCGTTGATTTCTTCTAACCCCTGCTGAATAGCGCGGGTTATGCTAATATGCCCGCCGCCGGCGCTGGTTTGCAGGATTAATAATTTTTTAGGGGATGTCATTGGTTTGGCTCCGCACTGAAATTTAATGCCTACAGTGTACATGTACCCGGTAGGCTTGCAAAATGGCGGCAACGTATCTAACCCCAGGCCATACCCGGATTTCTTAAAATTAGGACTTACGCAAGAGACATTTTGATAGATGGATTTTTGAGTTGTTGACGG